>NZ_QKPO01000036.1 GCF_003258355.1 Confluentibacter sediminis
CTTTGGTATTAAGGGCGGATTTAATTCCTATAATGCGAATACGGACGGATTGGTGACCTATGGAGTTGCCCAGGACCCCAAATTGATGAACCTGAGCGGTAGGCTGAACCCTAATTTTGGGGCAGGGATCTATTTGAGACATGAAGACTATTTTATTTCGTTATCGGTCCCTAAGATCTTGAATTCAGATAGGTTGGAGGAAGAAAACGGGATAGCGACCGTAGGATCTAATAGGACCCATGTATATTTGTCAGGGGGATATGACGTTGCATTGGGAGGGTCGACCGTTTTTAAACCGAGCGTGCTGTTCCGTTATGTAAACGCCTCGCCTTTATCTGTTGACTTGACTGGGGTGTTTGAGTTCAACCATAATTTTGATTTGGGAGCGGCTTACAGGATTGACGAGAGCGTTAGCGGTATGGTGTTCTTCAATGCTTCGAAATCGATGCGCATAGGCTATGCCTATGAATCTTCCCTTAAAAGTTCCATCCAGCATATGGACAATGGGACCCATGAGATTATGCTGCACCTTAAGTTGTAGTTCCTTAATTTCTATTTAGAATAAGCAATGAAAAGACCAACAAAACTGTTGGTCTTTTTTTCTTTTCATTTTTCATAATGAAGGAAGATTACTAGTTGAGGGGGAAATTTTATTTTTCATGATGCCCCTAATTATGAGAAGTCATCGTGGACTAAAGGTGATATCTGATATCTTAATAGTTTCCATTTTTCTAATTACCAAAATAGTAAGATCAGTGTTTTGATAAAAACATGTGTTTATACTTGTTTTTTATAATTAAATCAGATAAAATGCATTTATAATCGATAAAAAACAATATTTTATTGATTTATATCAAGAAGTAAATCTTTTTTCAATTTCAAATTATCGGACTAAGTGTATGTTTGTATCGATTAAAAGCATATAATGTTTTTTCTTATACAGTATATCTCTATAAATGTAATAACACTTAAAACCCAAATCTTATGAAATTAAAAATCCTCAAAAACCATTTTATCATCATGCTTCTGTTTTTTATGAATGGAGCGGCTGTTTTATTAGCTCAGTCTAGTGAGCTGGTATTAATCGACCAAGACTATCCAAACAAAATGGGCATTATTGCTTCGGTTCCGGCTTCTGTTAAAGTTGTTGAATTGAATAGTGAAACTAATATATGGGAACAGTTACTTCGCGAGCTTAAAGCCAATGATGAGTTTAAGAGTGTTCATTTATTTGCAGAAACAACAACTAATAAAATAATTCTTACAGGAAGCAATGTGAATCAAGGAGTATTGCTAACTGATGCTCAAATGGATGGTTTTGCCAAGGCTGATTTTATTACTAACAAAATTGACTTATTGATTTATTCCTGCTCATTGGCAGGAAACGATAGTGGTATTTCACTTTTAAAGAATATAGCATTACAAACACGGCTTAATGTAGCCTCTTGTAGAAGTTGTGAATCTTTAAATAGTGATGAATTTAGCTTTGATTTTTCAACAGCAAGAAAAGTAATAACTAATAACTTATTTAAATAACCAATCATGAATAAATTATATTATTTTTTAATAGTAATCTTCTCCAGTATACTATTGCAAAATCTACAGGCACAGACAGTAGATATGGAGGTAAGGCAAGGTCCTAATATTGATGTTGTATTAACTGTAGGGGTTACAGACCAAAATATAGATGATTTCGAAACTGATTTGGGAGCTGCATTAGAAAGCAAGGGCATCCCAAAGTCAAAGCTATACGTTCAAGGGTTTGAACGATCAACCATATCTTCAAATTCTGAGGATGCAGCAGCCATATTTAATGGTTGGACAAGGTGGGGCTATCATAGTACTACATGGGAGTTTGATGATGCTCAGAAATTTATTAGAAGGATAAATAATGATTATCTTTCAGGGTTTTATGACCCTGTTTTTGACTCTTCTAACTATACTATGGAGGTTGATGTAGCTAGTACACAGGGAAATGATGATGATGATATGGGTATTACTTTTGGTATAAAAAATGGTCCCATTGGATCTTACTTATTTAATCTTTCAGGATTAGTTAGAACATTCATAAGTGCGTCCGATTTTATTCCAGGAGATGGTTTTGCCTCTGGTCTTTATAAGATTACGCGTAACGATGGTAACTCTACAGACCCACGTCATTATGTACAGGGCTTACAAAGTGCTGCAAATACTATTTTTACCAAAGGAGCAACATCTACTTGGTATCATGTTAAATTGGAGGTAAAAGGCAAAAGCGCAAAAATATGGATAGATAATGTATTAATAATCGATTATACAGCTACTGAAGAGATTGGAGGCAGCTATGGTTTTTTCTCGAATAGTCAACCGTATGCAACATTTAAGAACATAGAGGTAACTAGTTTAACCCTTAAAAAATTTAAAGATGTACTTCGTGAACCACAATGGCGTAATAGTGCTATGCGTTTTAATGTGAATTTAGATGATCAAGAAGTAGCTGGTTTTAATAAAGATTCCGATTTATCTGAAATCTTAATGCGTACTATCAATGAAGATATTCATTATTTAGGTTGGGGTGTTAATGACAATAAAGACCAATTTGAACGTTTTGTCGCTCAGAATAACAATAAGGGTACTTTTATAAATAGGGATTCAGGTAATTGGTCTTCTTGGATTGATAGCATTGCCCAATACATTTATGAACAATATCAGTTTGGAACTATTAGTGCAGGAGATTATTTTATAGCAGGAACCTCTGTTGAAATAGCTGTTACACCAACAGAATTAAAGAAAAACACAGCCAATGCGAGTTATCCTAATGGACGTTGGAAAATAACACATGATGAGACCTTTTTTCCTAACAATACAGGAAAAGTTTCTTGGAATAATCTTTATTTAGAAGATGTACCAGAGTTTTATGAAAAAACGGGAAAATACACATTTTCATTTGAAGATATGCCCACGGCTCCAACCATATTATTTTTTCATAGAAAACCCGTCGCAAGTTTTACTTACAATCCAGGTGCCGGCACATTAACCAATAATTCTTATGATTTAGATGGTGGTGCCAATAATGGTATTGCGCAATCTGAATGGAAATGGAAAGCAGTTGATGCAGCTAGTACTAATGATTGGACGGATGGACAGTTTAGTCCTTCAGGACAGCCTGACGGACAATATTTAATCATGCTTACCGTTCAAGACCACCAAGGTACTTGGAGTAAACCAGCAAGTGTTTATATAGAAAAAACATCGGCTTCTGGGGGTAGTGAAGATTTACCAATTGCTCAGTTCAACATCATGCCAGACGTTTTAACTACCTATTCTGGAGCGATGACTATAAATGTGCAAAACAATTCTTCAGATCCTTATGGTAGAACCTTATCTACCGAAGAATGGATTGTAGTCAAAAGGGTTTACGATAATGCGGGCAACCCAACCGATACTCAAATTTACAATGGAGGAACTCCTATGACAGATTTCTCTGCCTATAATACAGGAAGTGCCGATTATATCATTAGTTTAAGAACACAAACAAATACTGGTGTTTGGTCCTTACCTTTTTATAGAACGTTAACCATTATTGATGATAATTCAAATCCTACCATAACAGCGTCACCTGCTAATGGAAATATCACTACAGAAGATACGGTTCAATTAACATTTGAAGATGAAACCTCTGGCAGCGGATTTGATGTGCAACGTTATGCTTTAAGTCAAAGTATCACGCCACCGGCAACAGATGCTACTAGTTGGAGATCATGGAGTAATAGCCAATCCAAAGAGGTGTCTTTTTCTTCTGGAGGCACATGGTATATTCATGCCGAAGCTAAAGATCAAGCAGGGAATGTAGGGACTGCCACTTTTGGGCCTTATAGTTTAACTTTAATATTGACTGCTGAAAATGATTTGGCAATAACCCAAGAAGATACAGCATCATCTCCAATCAACGTATTGTTTAATGATAGTTATAATGCTGGAGGTACTGTAGCAGTAACCATACATACTCAAGGGACAAAAGGTACCGCTACCGTAGATGGAGATAATAATATTATTTATACTCCAGATCTTAATAAAAATGGTACAGATACTGTGGTTTATCAATTAGACAATGACGGTTTAAATGTAACCGGAACTATAACCATTTCTATTCAATCAGTAGATGATTTACCAGTTGCTGTAGTAGATAGTTTCAATGTAGACGAAAATGCCTCTATTACAGAAGATGTTTCTACAAACGATGAGGAAGTAGATGGTGATGAGCTTACCTATTATTTAATGAGTGGACCAGCACATGCTGCTACATTTACATTTAATAATGATGGTACCTTTACCTATGAAAATAATGGAGATGAAGTAGATACAGACAGTTTTACCTACCGATTTGAAGATGCTAATAATTTTTCCGGAACTGTAACAGTAACATTAAATATAGCTTTACAAAATGATCTTCCTGAAGGAGGGAATGTCTCATTAGAAGTTGTTGAAGATATTGGCTATAGTTTTAAAGCTTCAGATTTTACATTTACAGATGTAGATGCAGGAGATGGTTTTAATGGTATTCAAATCATACAAATCCCTAGTACAGGAACATTAACTTACAATGGCTATCCTGTTCAAAATAATGACTTAATTGATGATGTTACAAAGTTAGTCTATACCACGGCAACCGATGGTTATGGAACAGATTATGCATCATTTAGCTTTAAAGTAAAAGATCAATCAAATGCATTAAGTACAGATAGTTATACCATGTCTTTAGGTGCTCTAAAAGATACGGATGGTGATGGTCTTGCAGATGTTGTTGATCCAGATATAGATGGAGACGGGACCCCAAATGAGCAGGACGCCTTCCCATACGACCCAACAGAAGATACGGATACCGATGGAGATGGCGTGGGCAACATTGCAGATCCAGATGATGACAACGATGGTACTCCCGATGACCAGGATGCTTTTCCATTGGATTCAAGTGAGGATACCGATACGGATGGTGATGGCGTGGGCAACAATGCGGATTTAGATGATGACAATGATGGCACTCCCGATGACCAGGATGCTTTTCCATTGGATTCAAGTGAGGATACCGATACGGATGGTGATGGCGTGGGCAACAATGCGGATTTAGATGATGACAATGATGGCACTCCCGATGACCAGGATGCTTTTCCATTAGATCCAACGGAGGATACCGATACGGATGGTGATGGCGTGGGCAACAATGCGGATCTAGATGATGACAATGATGGCACTCCCGATGACCAGGATGCTTTTCCATTAGATCCAACGGAGGATACCGATACGGATGGTGATGGCGTGGGCAACAATGCGGATCTAGATGATGACAATGATGGCACTCCCGATGACCAAGATACCTTCCCATTAGATACAACGGAGGATACCGATACCGATGGCGATGGCATGGGCAACAATGCAGATCCAGATGATGACAACGATGGCACTCCCGATGACCAGGATGCTTTTCCATTGGATTCAAGTGAGGATACCGATACGGATGGTGATGGCATGGGCAACAATGCAGATCCAGATGATGACAACGATGGTACTCCCGATGACCAGGATGCCTTCCCATTAGATACAACAGAAGATACGGATACCGATGGCGATGGCATGGGCAACAATGCAGATCCAGATGATGACAACGATGGCACTCCCGATG
>NZ_QKPO01000037.1 GCF_003258355.1 Confluentibacter sediminis
AAAAAAAATAAAAAAAGTATTGTGTGTTAAAAAAAAGGGTTTTATATTTGCACCCGCTTAGCAAGGAAACGAGCTAAGGAAAGAGAAAAGAAGTTCATAGACATATTGAATTGACAGCGTAAGATCGAGCTGGAAACGGCGAAGATCGACAAAGAGAATAGATTATTTTGAGTATTGGAAATTCCGATTGGTTGTTAAACATATTAGCGCGAAAGAGCGCTTAAAGATTAACGATGAAGAGTTTGATCCTGGCTCAGGATGAACGCTAGCGGCAGGCCTAACACATGCAAGTCGAGCGGGATCCACCTTCGGGTGGTGAGAGCGGCGCACGGGTGCGTAACGCGTATACAATCTACCTTTTGCTACGGGATAGCCCAGAGAAATTTGGATTAACACCGTATAGTATAGGGATCCGGCATCGGGGCCCTATTAAAGGTTACGGCAAAAGATGAGTATGCGTCCTATTAGCTAGATGGTGTGGTAACGGCATACCATGGCAACGATAGGTAGGGGCCCTGAGAGGGGGATCCCCCACACTGGTACTGAGACACGGACCAGACTCCTACGGGAGGCAGCAGTGAGGAATATTGGACAATGGGCGAAAGCCTGATCCAGCCATGCCGCGTGCAGGAAGACTGCCCTATGGGTTGTAAACTGCTTTTATACGGGAAGAACCCCCCCTACGTGTAGGGGCTTGACGGTACCGTAAGAATAAGGATCGGCTAACTCCGTGCCAGCAGCCGCGGTAATACGGAGGATCCAAGCGTTATCCGGAATCATTGGGTTTAAAGGGTCCGTAGGTGGATGGTTAAGTCAGGGGTGAAAGTCTGCAGCTCAACTGTAGAATTGCCTTTGATACTGGCTATCTTGAATTATTGTGAAGTGGTTAGAATATGTAGTGTAGCGGTGAAATGCATAGATATTACATAGAATACCAATTGCGAAGGCAGATCACTAACAATATATTGACACTGATGGACGAAAGCGTGGGTAGCGAACAGGATTAGATACCCTGGTAGTCCACGCCGTAAACGATGGATACTAGCTGTTCGGATTTATCTGAGTGGCTAAGCGAAAGTGATAAGTATCCCACCTGGGGAGTACGGGCGCAAGCCTGAAACTCAAAGGAATTGACGGGGGCCCGCACAAGCGGTGGAGCATGTGGTTTAATTCGATGATACGCGAGGAACCTTACCAGGGCTTAAATGTAAGTTGCATTAGCTGGAGACAGCTATTTCTTCGGACCACTTACAAGGTGCTGCATGGTTGTCGTCAGCTCGTGCCGTGAGGTGTCAGGTTAAGTCCTATAACGAGCGCAACCCCTGTTGTTAGTTGCCAGCGAGTCATGTCGGGAACTCTAGCAAGACTGCCAGTGCAAACTGTGAGGAAGGTGGGGATGACGTCAAATCATCACGGCCCTTACGTCCTGGGCTACACACGTGCTACAATGGTAGGGACAGAGAGCAGCCACTGGGCGACCAGGAGCGAATCTATAAACCCTATCACAGTTCGGATCGGAGTCTGCAACTCGACTCCGTGAAGCTGGAATCGCTAGTAATCGCATATCAGCCATGATGCGGTGAATACGTTCCCGGGCCTTGTACACACCGCCCGTCAAGCCATGGAAGCTGGGAGTGCCTGAAGTCCGTCACCGCAAGGAGCGGCCTAGGGTAAAATCGGTAACTAGGGCTAAGTCGTAACAAGGTAGCCGTACCGGAAGGTGCGGCTGGAACACCTCCTTTCTAGAGAAAGACGATTAATTAGGAAACACAAAAAGCCAAAAAAAAGATGGTTTATTCTCATTGCTGTTGATTTAAAATATAATAGTTGTTGGTTGATAGTTGATAGTTGTTGGTAAATGCCGATAACAGACAACCAGGGCCAGTAACCAAAAGAGTCTCATAGCTCAGCTGGTTAGAGCGCTACACTGATAATGTAGAGGTCGGCAGTTCGAGTCTGCCTGAGACTACTGAAAAAGAAGTTAAAAATTTAAAAGTGGAAAGTTAAAGGTTCACTATATGGTTTTTAGGACGTTCATTAAAAAAAAAGGAAATTTTAGAAGTTGAGAATTCAAAGTTCGTAATTCTGGATTCATGATTCTGGATTCTGATACGGGGGATTAGCTCAGCTGGCTAGAGCGCCTGCCTTGCACGCAGGAGGTCAAGGGTTCGACTCCCTTATTCTCCACAAAATAGCTATAGGCGATTTGCTTCTGGCTATCAGCCAAGGGCCAAGTGCCAAAAGCTGACAAAGTTCATTGACATATTGAAAAAAGATACATGAAAATTAAGATTGGGTTTATTCCGATTTTAAATAATAATTTAGATTGGTTGGAATCACATCGAGCGATATCCAATCGATCAAGAACGTTTGGTTTATGAGGTGTAGGGCGTATTGAAATGTATTCATACATTTAATAGGGCCGAAAATTATAGACTGAACAGTAACTCATTAAAAAAGCAAAAAGTACAATAAGCTAAATAAGGGCGTATGGGGAATGCCTAGGCTCTCAGAGGCGAAGAAGGACGTGATAAGCTGCGAAAAGCTGCGGGGATTGGCACACACAAATCGATCCGCAGATATCCGAATGGGGCAACCCGATATATTGAAGATATATCACCTAGCGATAGGGGCGAACCCGGGGAACTGAAACATCTAAGTACCCGGAGGAAGAGAAAACAAAAGTGATTCCGTTAGTAGTGGCGAGCGAACGCGGATTAGCCCAAACCGGTGCTGTTACGGCAGTACCGGGGTTGTAGGACCACGAGATTCGAAAGACAATGAACTAGAACCCTTTGGAAAAAGGGGCCATAGACGGTGATAGCCCGGTATAGGCAAAGCGTCCGTAGATAGTGGTATCCTGAGTAGTGCGGGACACGAGTAATCCTGTATGAATCCACCGGGACCATCCGGTAAGGCTAAATACTCCTGAGAGACCGATAGTGAACTAGTACCGTGAGGGAAAGGTGAAAAGAACCCTGAATAAGGGAGTGAAATAGAACCTGAAACCATACGCTTACAAGCGGTCGGAGCCCTTCTGGGGTGACGGCGTGCCTTTTGCATAATGAGCCTACGAGTTACCGTTGCTGGCAAGGTTAAGTGATTAAGTCACGGATCCGTAGCGAAAGCGAGTCTGAATAGGGCGCTTTAGTCAGTAGTGGTAGACGCGAAACCGTGTGATCTACCCATGGGCAGGTTGAAGCTGTAGTAACATACAGTGGAGGACCGAACCGGTTGACGTTGAAAAGTCTTCGGATGACCTGTGGGTAGGGGTGAAAGGCCAATCAAACTCGGAAATAGCTCGTACTCCCCGAAATGCATTTAGGTGCAGCGTTGATCCATAGTTTTATAGAGGTAGAGCTACTGATTGGATGCGGGGGCTTCACCGCCTACCAATTCCTGACAAACTCCGAATGCTATAAAATGTTCATCAGCAGTGAGGGCATGGGTGCTAAGGTCCATGTCCGAGAGGGAAAGAACCCAGACCATCAGCTAAGGTCCCCAAATATATGTTAAGTTGAAATAACGAGGTTGAACTGCCCAGACAGCTAGGATGTTGGCTTGGAAGCAGCCATTCATTTAAAGAGTGCGTAACAGCTCACTAGTCGAGCGGTTCGGCATGGATAATAATCGGGCATAAACATATTACCGAAGCTATGGCATCGAAAGATGGGTAGGGGAGCATTGTAGTGTCGTCGAAGGTGTGTCGTGAGGCATGCTGGAGAAGCTACAAAAGAAAATGTAGGCATAAGTAACGATAATGCGGGCGAGAAACCCGCACTCCGAAAAACCAAGGTTTCCTCAGCTATGCTAATCAGCTGAGGGTTAGTCGGGGCCTAACGCGAACCCGAAAGGGGCAGTGGATGGACAACAGGTTAATATTCCTGTACCTGCTCACGCTAAAAGTGACGGAGGCGTAAATTTGGTGCGGACTGACGGAATAGTCCGTTGAAGCCAGTGGCAACACGGCGATAGTACACTGAGGCCTCGGCCAAGGTGATAATCCAGAGTAGCGACTCCCAAGAAAAACAAGTGAAGCAGCCCGTACCCCAAACCGACACAGGTGGTTGGGATGAGAATTCTAAGGAGCTCGAGAGATTCATGGCTAAGGAATTAGGCAAAATAGACCCGTAACTTCGGGAGAAGGGTCGCCCCACTTCGGTGGGGCCGCAGTGAAAAGGTCCAGGCGACTGTTTATCAAAAACACAGGGCTATGCTAAATCGAAAGATGACGTATATGGCCTGACACCTGCCCGGTGCTGGAAGGTTAAGTGGAGGGCTTAGGGGCAACCCGAAGGTCTTAAATGAAGCCCCAGTAAACGGCGGCCGTAACTATAACGGTCCTAAGGTAGCGAAATTCCTTGTCGGGTAAGTTCCGACCTGCACGAATGGTGCAACGATCTGGACACTGTCTCAGCCATGAGCTCGGTGAAATTGTAGTATCGGTGAAGATGCCGATTACCCGCTGTGGGACGAAAAGACCCCGTGCACCTTTACTATAGCTTAGTATTGGTTTTGGATAAGTAATGTGTAGGATAGGTGGGAGACTTCGATCGTGCGTCGCCAGGCGTACGTTAGTCATTGTTGAAATACCACCCTTTGCTTATCTAGAGTCTAACCCTTGAACAAAGGGGACAGTGCTTGGTGGGTAGTTTGACTGGGGTGGTCGCCTCCAAAAGAGTAACGGAGGCTTCTAAAGGTACCCTCAGCACGCTTGGTAACCGTGCGTAGAGTGCAATGGCATAAGGGTGCTTGACTGAGAGACCTACAAGTCGATCAGGTTGGAAACAAGAGCATAGTGATCCGGTGGTTCCGCATGGAAGGGCCATCGCTCAAAGGATAAAAGGTACGCCGGGGATAACAGGCTGATCTCCCCCAAGAGCTCATATCGACGGGGGGGTTTGGCACCTCGATGTCGGCTCGTCACATCCTGGGGCTGGAGAAGGTCCCAAGGGTTGGGCTGTTCGCCCATTAAAGTGGCACGCGAGCTGGGTTCAGAACGTCGTGAGACAGTTCGGTCTCTATCTACAGTGGGCGTTAGAAATTTGAGTGGATCTGACTCTAGTACGAGAGGACCGAGTTGGACGAACCTCTGGTGTATCTGTTGTTCCGCCAGGAGCATTGCAGAGTAGCTACGTTCGGAAGGGATAAGCGCTGAAAGCATATAAGCGCGAAACCCACCACAAGATGAGATTTCTTTAAAGGGTCGTGGAAGATGACCACGTTGATAGGCTATAGGTGTAAAGGCAGTAATGTCATAGCCGAGTAGTACTAATAACCCATAGGCTTATTGTACGCCTGTTTTTTTATGAAGTTCAATGGAATTGTTAATATTGGTTCATGTATGTTGGCACCGAGTGCCCTTTTTTCAATATGTTAAGATATTAGGCAGTCCACACTGTCAGTTTAGAAGTGAAAGCTTTTAAACTTAAAACTTAAGGTGGTTATAGCGACGGGGCTCACCTCTTACCATTCCGAACAGAGTAGTTAAGCCCGTTAGCGCCGATGGTACTGCGAAAGTGGGAGAGTAGGTCGTTGCCTTTCTTGGGATCCCCTTCATTTTTTATGAAGGGGATTTTTTT
>NZ_QKPO01000038.1 GCF_003258355.1 Confluentibacter sediminis
CCGTCAGACTGCGCAAAAACTTCTTCTTAAAAACCATTAATGATTCTTTTTAAATTCGTATCTTAAAGTACTGATAATCAATACTTATTTCTATGGATTTTATTAATGGATTCAACAGAAACCAATTACTAATGATGGATTTTGAATCTGCTGTTAGACAAGATTCTTGGGCACGAATTGTAGATTTGTTTGTGGATATGTTACCCATGGACGCATTAGGTTTTATCGATGTACTAAGACAAGAGGGAAGACCTCCCTATCGGTCGGCTGATTTACTGAAATTGTACATCTACGGTTACAAAAATCAATTACGCTCATCACGTAAATTAGAACAGGCCTGCCTAGTAAATATTGAAGTCATTTGGCTTCTAAAAGGCTTGAACCCATCGGCTAGAAAAATAGCATACTTCAGAAAAAACAATTCCCAGGCCTTCAAACAAGCGTTTCGGTATTTTGTAAAACTGCTCAAAGAAATCGATCTAATTGATGGACAAACCATCGCCATAGACTCCTTTAAAATTAGAGCCCAGAACAGCTTGAAAAACAATTTCAATGAAAAAAAGATAGACCGCCACATTGATTATATCGACACCAAAATCAAAGAATATGAACAACAGCTAGACCTAGAGGATGCGTTAGAAAAGAAAGAAGAAACACAAAAGAAGATAGCTTACCAAAGCAATAAAAAGGACAATTATAATCAGATCAGAAAGCAACTTGAAGCAAGTGGAGAATCGCAGATTAGCTTGACTGATCCAGACGCTCGAAGTGTGGTGCTACATCGCAATATCATCAATGTCGGTTATTGTGTGCAAGCAGGATGCGACAGTAAACACAAGCTCTTTGTAAACAATGATACCGGAACGGTAAACGACACACATGCACTATCATCAATGGCATTGAATGCCAAAGAATTATTGGGAGTCCAAACCATGGATGTTATAGCAGACAAAGGATACACCACAGGAAAACAAATTGACATTTGTTCGAAAAACGGACTCACTACTTTCTGCTCGCCAAAAGAACATTCTTCACAGAAAAATGGATTGTATGATATGCAGATATTTAAGTACGATTCTCAACAAGATACCTATACCTGCCCTAACAACGAAACACTAACTACCAACGGTACCATTTACAATAAAAACAACCACAAAGTAAAACATTACAAAAACCGCCAAGCCTGTAAAACCTGTAGGCTAAGAAGTCAATGCACGACCAACAAAAACGGACGGTTTATAGAACGTGGCATCTATCAAGAAACGCTTGAAGAAAACCAAAAAAGAGTAGAATCCAATCCCGATTATTATAGACGTCGCCAACAAATAACCGAACATCAATTTGGCACACTTAAACGGCAATGGGGATTTACATACACACTCATGAAAGGAAAAGACAATGTTCTTTCTGAGGTTAATCTCATGATGATTTGTTACAATCTGACAAGAATCACCTCTGTTTTTGGACCAAAAGCCCTGAAAAACAAGCTCAAAGAGCTTGCTTTATTCTTTTTTAAGAAAATAGACCCGTTTTTAATCGTTTTTAGCCCTTTTGGATTTTTAGTCAGAAAAAATAATACCCTAAATAGTCCTTATTTTATGAGCTCATATGTCATTAATTTGTAGAAAATCTATAGATTTATAGAAATAAATGGGGTTTGTG
>NZ_QKPO01000039.1 GCF_003258355.1 Confluentibacter sediminis
AAAATAAGAACTTTCATCCAAAACTTAAAATTTTGAATTATATTTGAGAGGTTGTGCAACAGGCACACCGTATATAATTTATTGCTAGTTCTAGCCTACTTACGAAAATCCTCGCGGATTTTCTATTCGGTTTTTATTTGCTAAATTTAGTGCTTAAACCACGCAACAAACCATATACAAACACGTTACCAAACATATAAATTCAGTACGCTTTACTCTACTGATAACTGAAATATCTTTATTTTTTTCTCCCTTTTTTTAGCTTGTTTCCTTATATAAATATACGATTTTATTAGGTTAATTCCTTGTATATTTGTAACTTAAAGATTAATTAATCGACTAATCTATCATAGATAAAAACTATAATTAGTAAATACATTATAAATACATAGTATATACAGTATATACGTAATTATTACAAAATAATGTAATTTTGTATTCAACAATAGTTGAAAAACTAAAAAACGATTTTTAAATAAATCATGGGAACAGTAAACAAATATAAAGAACATTTCAAGAATAGCTTTAAGTCTTACAAATCTAAAAATGTAAGAAGTAAAGGAGAGCGTCTTGGTTGGTTATCTTTCGAGGATACTGAATCAGTTGATTTAAGAAAAGTTTTAACTAACGGAGAAGTTATTAAATTAAGTCAAGACAACAGACCTATGTTAGTTCCTTAAATGAAGTTAACTTCTTCAGGCTATACTTTAAAATTTATTCAAACTCACCCTTCTTGCAGTTGGCATGAAAAACGATATGTGTATAAGTTTTTTTCAATAAAAACGAAATTGCATTATATAGTATATGCTGATTATCATGTTCATGATTTTATTGCGGTTAAATTTTACGCAAAAAAGGATAGAAAGAGTAATAGAAAATACTCTAATGTTATTAATAAAGGAGATGTAGCTAATATTTTAATCACTTGCGCAAAGTGCATACCTGAATTATTGAAAATTCATCCCAAAGCATCTTTTGGTTTTATTGGAGCTAGAACAATCGATGTTAAATCCGATAAAGTTGAAGGATATAAAACAAACCAGCGTTTTAGGTTGTATAAATATCATATCCCTCAATTAATTGGAGATAAAACTTTTTTACACAAATCATTTCCAAACGCTAGTTCTTATATCTTGATTAATAGAAAAAATATTGATTTAACAAAAACCGAAAAACAAATAAAAGCGATGGTTTGCAATACATATCCTGATTTATTAAATGTCCAATTTTAATTTTTTGCTTCCAATTGTCAGCAATTTGCCTTCCCTCGAAAAAAAATAAAGTTTTCAGTATGTCAATGAACTTCTGAACTGATAAAAAATACGTTTGGTAACACCGTATCATCGATGTCATAGCCCAAAAAATACAGGATGTCCAAACGCATGCTGCAATGCTCTATAAGCTTGC
>NZ_QKPO01000004.1 GCF_003258355.1 Confluentibacter sediminis
TTTGGCATTTGCATTTGGACTTTCCGCAGAAATAGAAAGGAATCTAATTTCACAACGTACAAAGGAAGCATTAGCGAGAAAAAAAGCAGAAGGAGTAATCCTTGGACGTCCAAAAGGAAGCAAATCATCTAAAACAAAACTTTCAGGACAAGAAAAGAAAATTCAAGAGTTATTAGATAAAAACGTTTCTTATAGTGCCATAGGCAGAATACTTGGTGTGCATCGTCTTACGGTCAGTAGTTTCGTGAGAAATAAGATTAGTGTGGCTTGAATTGGGATTTTTTGCGTTAAACCAATTTCTAATATATGAACCTCATAGATAAACTAATAATGGAACAGTTATTGTATCCGATAGTCAAGTAAATAGTAGAAAAAACTTGACAAATAATATTTAAAATGATTATCTTTGTACTATTAGAACTATGAATATAACAACATCCATAAAAACTAAAGTTGCTCGTATAGATACTGGAGAAGTATTTACATACGATACTTTGTCTATTCCTCAAAGTGAATTTTCTGCTGCAGCTAAAGCTTTAAGCCGATTGGTTGCTAATGGAGTTATAAAGAGATATAAAAATGGGATGTACTATAAACCCAAGCAAACTGTTTTTGGAGAACTAAAACCAAGAGAAGATGTATTGCTTAAAAATTACCTCTTTGAAAATGATAAACAGATTGCTTATATAACCGGTGTTAGATTATATAATCAACTTGGTCTAACCACTCAAGTTCCTAACGTTGTGAGATTGGCAAGTAAGGATAAAGAGATAAAGACAAAAATTGGAAACCTTATTATAAAGCCTGCAAAGAGTTACGTTTCGGTTACAAAAAAAAATGTACCCTTACTACAACTCTTGGACGTCATAAAGGATTTTAAGAACATTCCTGACATGGATAAAAAGAAAGGTGTTTCTTTTCTGAAAGAAAAGATAGAAAACCTTTCGGATGAAGATAAAGATAAGTTGACCGGTTTTGCAAAATCCTATCCGCCAAAAGTTAGGGCTTTATTGGGAGCCATTCTTGAAGCTCTTTTACTTGAAGATTTGAGTGAATCACTTAAAGAAACCATTAATTATTTGAGCAGTTACGAATTTGGTATATCTGAAAAAACATTATCTACTGCCTCAAACTGGAACATTACCTAATGAAACGAGCATGTTAAAAATTTTAGCACACAACCGAATGATTAATAGCGAACAGCATCTGAGCATTAAAAAACAATAAATATTAACAGATGAAATTACACAACTATAAAGATGCCTTTGAAGGTGCCATTGTCGCAACTGCACAACATTTTGGAATTTCCGAAGTCTATATTGAAAAAGATTATTGGGTAACCTTAGCTCTCAAACAAATATTTACGGATGCTAATTCTAAAGATATTGCTGTTTTTAAAGGCGGAACATCCCTTTCCAAATGCTTCGGTATTATTGACCGATTTTCTGAAGACATAGATATGGTGGTCATTAAGGAAGATGGCGAAACAGACAATTCTTTGAAGCGAAAACTAAAAAAAGTAACCAATGCTTTAGAAGTTATTATGACCGAAATTCCAAATCATCTGTTAGAGAATAAGCGAGGGAAGATTAGAAAAATAGTCTATGGTTATGACAAGGTAGGTGTTAAAGGAACGTTTGGGCAAGTGAGAGATCAAATTGTATTGGAAGTTTCGAGTCTCGGAAATTCGCAGCCTTCTGAAAAAGTCAAAATACATTCAATGATTACAGAATTTATAGCTACAACTAACAACCTGGACCTTATTAAAGCATACCAATTGGAACCATTTAAGGTAACTGTAATCAGCATCGAGCGTACTTTTTGTGAAAAAATAATAAGTCTTGTTAGATTTTCATATACCGCAAATCCATTACAGGATTTAGCTAATAAAGTCCGACATACTTATGATTTACATCAATTATTACAGGAAAAGAGAATATCTACATTTTTAAAATCAGATGATTTTGAAACAATGCTTATACAAGTAGGAAAGGATGATGACAAGGCCATTCCAAATGATAAAGAATGGCTTTCCAAACACCCATCAGAATCATTGTTTTTTAGTGAGACCGAGAAAGTATGGGAAACTGTAAGCAAAACTTATTCAGGCTCTTTTAAGGAGTTACTTACAGGAGAATTGCCTGATGAGAAGGATGTACTCAAATCCTTGTTCAGGATTGGGTCAAGGCTAAATGAAATTAAATGGGATATTATTTAATACTTTTAAAAAGGCGCTTTCTCCCTCAATCCTTTTTCAGTTACTTTCCACTGCCCATCAACTTTTATTAATTTAAAGGTTTCTGGTTTTTCTTCATAGGATGTTGAGAACTTTACCCAAGCTATATCTCCATCAACTGTTTCTTCAATTAATTTAAAGTTTGACGGACTATCATTACTAGGAGCAACCATAGCTTGAATTGCCATAAATGAAGCATAACTTTCTGGAGTGGTGTACTTTTTTAATTTGGAATTGTCATTTTTATAGAAACTCTCAACAACAATCTTTGCCGTATCGGTATGTGATAATTGGGTTTGACCGCAACTCATTACAAATGAAATCAGTAAATAAATAATCATCTTTTTCATGCTATTTTAATTTGGGTTATTAATAGTTTTATCTGACATGTTAAGTTTTATATTGCGTTCTCCATTTTTTTCATTGAGTTCTAAAACAACTTTCCGTTCATTGCTTAAAGAGAACTTAGGGATAACATATACTAATTTCACAGTTTGCTTTTCTTTAATTTTTAATGGAACATTATATTCAAAAACAGGTTTTAAATAAAGACTTTGTAATGATTTTTTCTTGCCCTTCTTAAGGGTTTGTATAGTTAAGTTTAAGAAATTCACATCATAATCTAAAGTTGATTTATTTTCAATAGTCATTACAAAATATAATTCATCTTTGTCAAAGACGATATTTTCAATCTTTAGAATAATACCATCATGTTGTTTTTTTAGTTTACCAATGAGTTGTCTTCTTTTAACTAGATAAGAACAAAAGCGTTCATAATAATTGGTTTTAAAGTCAAAGTGCTCAATCGGTTTATTTTCGTTATCAGCAGCTTCAGTAAATGGCTTTTCATTACCAATAGATGTCGAATCTGGTATGAAATAATTCAAAGTTTTAAGTTGCTCTTTATATCTTACAATATACGAAAAAATTGAACCATTATTATTGATTATCAGCAAATTACTTTCTTTTCCTGGTGTTGCTTGAAGCAGTCCAAAATACTGTTCTTTGTCTCTGTTATAAGTAAAAACGAAATTTTCTGAACCCGTAATCCCTTGACGGATTGGGTTAGGGAAGAATAAGGCAACATTTTTATGGTCATTGGCATAAATGGTATCTATAACTGTTTTTGGCTGTGCTTTTACAAATGTTGAAACCAAAATAAAACTGAATAATATTAAGTGCTTTTTCATAATTTTAAATTTATAGTTGTGGTTTTAAAATGAGTTTGTAGTTGTTGACTATGGTAACTTTTACTTGCCGATTACTACGTTGGAATATTTTTTTTACACCCGTAACTTGAGGAACTCCAGCGATGTTAATATCATCAACAACATCATCAACAACTTCGCTTGTAGCATCGGCCCTAAAACTATTTTCTACATAAATGCCCTCACTGCCATCTTGAAAGTCGAATGCTTTTAATTTCACAGGCTGATGTAAAATATTTTCAATGTCTATTATTGCTCTATTGGGTTTAAAACTAATGAAGCCATAAACAACGGTGTTTTTTGGGATAAACCGGTTATTGATAATAACATCTTTTTCCAAACGCATTTTTAAACGGAAATCTTTCTTAACTGTTTGGTTTCCGTTCACTACAACATATATGGTGGAATCTGTTTTTAAAATATTTGAACTTGTATTCTTTTTAGGATTAGATGCAAAGAATAGTTGATGTGCTAATCCAATTTCTTTTGGAGCAGTGGTTTTATAATCAACGGAAATAATGGAATCAGTTTTCTTTTTAGTAACGATATCAGAAGCCTTTGGATTTGTTTCTCGATATTGGTTTTCAGTATAGTTTATTCTTCCTAAATTATAAATGCTATCAACAATACGTATTTTGTCTTTCTCTAATAAGTCTGGGTCATAAAAACCTAGTGAATCTATTAATTTTTCATCATAAATGCTTGGAGCATTGGTTTCGCGT
Organism: Confluentibacter sediminis; assembly: GCF_003258355.1. GTDB lineage: Bacteria > Bacteroidota > Bacteroidia > Flavobacteriales > Flavobacteriaceae > Confluentibacter > Confluentibacter sediminis. The sequence goes on from NZ_QKPO01000004.1 coordinate 4,167, forward strand.
ACTTCTTTCAGATCGTCAATTGCTTTTAACTTTGATGAGTAATCTTCCTGTTCTTGTTCAAGTTCTGGTACAAGGGTCTGTTTAAGATTGTCATTTTGTTTTTCATCATCTCCCATTAGTAAAAAAGTATAGGAAATAAGAAAAATTAAGATAACAGCTAATACAGATCCAAAAACGATTTTATTCTTTTCTATTTTCATAATTATTGGTGTCCATTTTGGACCTTTTTTAAAGTGTTTTCAAAGTAATTTGTAATTAACAAGCCATGAGTATTATTCGGGTAGTTACGATCAACAACTATCAAGTTTCCAGTTGAAACCAGCTCGTAAGTGTCGACGACAGTTCCCCTGTTTATTTCAAAAACAGTTGTTGTTTTAAATTGATAAGGTTCAATTTGTGTATCTAACTGCGATTCAATACTCAATACTTTTTGTATTAATGAATATTGCAGTAAACGATTATAAACACCATCGGCTTTTTTTTGACGATAGAGATTATCGACAGAACTATTTCCAAGCCATAAAGCTTTTTCCAAATTCTTTTCATAATTACTAGCATCAATATTGTAGAAGTAAGTATGAAATAATTCTAAGTGTGCTAATGCTTCCACTTTAAAATTTTCTTTTTGAGTGATCCATTTTAAAGGTATAACAGAACCATCCGTGTTGATTGCAAAGGCGTTATTGAGGGCTTTTTTATGAATGTCATAAACGATCCATCCTGAAAAAGCACTAGATCCTAATGCACATAAAACGACAGAAACAACAATGAGTCGGTTGATATTCAAAATAGCATATATGTTTTTGTATGATGTTTTCATTTGTTTTGAATTGGTTTTTATGAAGTGAATAGCCTTAATGTAAATGAGGTAGCACGCTTATAGAGTTTGAATTTTAAAAACACAATAAATACCACAGAACCGAGCTGTACTACCGGTGCAAAAAATCGACTCCCAACATCTGTTCCGAAAAGGTTTATCCAAAAGTTTGTATTGATTTCTGTGTAAATGGCATTGATAAAAATATTCACCAAAAAGAAGGCTGGCACAAGCATATATACCGCTACATAAAGTTTAAAAAAAGTGTATGCCATAGACCGAAATTTTTCAAAAACGGCTAGACTTAGTATTAATGGAAAAAAGGCTTGCATAATACCTAAAAGAAAATAGCGTTCAGCTAAAAACAACGGGTAGATGAATAAGTCTAAAATCCAAAGCCCAAGACTGATAATAAAAGAAATAATCTTCCAACCATATAGCGGTGTTACTAAGGCATCATATAGGAGTGCCATGGCTTTTTTGGTGGCTTCCAACACGCCCACATCTTCTTCAAGAGGCATATCTTGCATTTGAAGCGGAAGGAGCGCGGGAGCCGTGTTACGATATTGAGATTCAATGGCAACAAGAATACCATCGAAAACACTTAATATCTGTGTTGAAAAAATGACCAGGAGAACCACAGCAAAATTCTTTGCGAGCTCTCCGGGGCTCAATCCCCAAGTGTAGCCATCTTTATTGGCAATACCTTCATTGTACTTTTTAAGGATGTTGACTAGAAAAAACAGAACAGCAAGTGTTTTCATTCCTGTAATGGTGTATTGCGAAAAATCACTGTTTTTTATCGTTTGAAATACCGTATCGATATATTCAAGTCCGATCCCTAAAAAGAATGTGGCTGCCATTTTTAATAGTTTGTTTCTCGATTATTTATTTTATCCTGCATTTTTCTGAAAGAAATAATATCTCTGTAGCGTTCCGTTTTCTTTGTGATTTCGGCTACCATTTCTTTTGATGCTTCTTCTTTTTTTGTAAGAACAGCGGCACGTTCGGCATCATTCATTTTCAAAAAATCATTTGACAGTATTTGCTCTATAAAATCCAGATCTTCCAATGAGCTTTCAATAATTGAGTTGAACGAATCTGAAATTCGGGTAACTTCTTCAGGTTTGATGTAAGGTGAGTTTAGAATATCTCGTAAATCATTTCTAACCACATCAAAAAGTTTTTGATTGTTTTGGGCCAATTCTCTAACTGCTTTCAATTGCCGAATGACATTGTTTACTTTCTCGATATTATCTTTCTGTGTCTTTAAAAACTCCACTGTTTTTAATAATTGGGACGTTTGTTTTGCCGATTCAATAAGCGATTTGGCAAGACTTATAAAGTTCGTGTTGTCATAAACTGGCATACCTTGAGCGCTTATTTTGAAGCTTAAGAAGATTGCCATTATTAGAATTAAGATGGTTTTTTTGCTCATAGCTAAAAATTTGTTTTGGTATTCGTGAATCTTCGATTTCATAATTTTTTGTTTTAAGATGTATATTCAGTGATTGCTTTTTCCATGTTTTGATGTTTTTCATACAGTCGCATGATGTCTTCATTTTCTTTTCCATCAGTGAGGTAAGCGGCATAAACTTGTTTAGGAACTTCCAATCGGAAAATGTTGCTCTCTTTGCCAATTTTGATAAATATTTCAGTGTATTTTCGTGGTCCAGTTAAGTTGTTCTTAATGGATTTTAATTGGTTTAAATCATGGCTGGAGAGATTTAATCGGCTTTGAAGTTCATGGTAACCTTTTTCATTATTAAGACTGTAGATAACTTGGGTGTTTTCCAGTATGCTTGCAGATGTCGAATTATTGGGCAATTGGTTGATAGATTGCAGAATGATGCCAATAGCACCGTTTTGTTTCCTAATAGCTTGATAATAAAACTCCACACTTTCCAGTACGTTTTCAAATTTGAGTTGCTTTGCAAATTCATCAAATAAGATGATGCCCTTTTCAGCCCTATTTTTCCAAATGGTACGCTGTATGGCAGATTTTATGAGTTTTAACATAACAGACAAGATCTCTTTGTTGTCCTTAACTTCATCCAACTCAAAAACGATCAAGCGTTTGTCTTCAATTTTATAAGTTTGGTCTTCGCTAACTTCAAAAAGAAAACTGTACAAACCATCACCAACATATTCAGACATGATGTGCAGAAAGTTGGTAATATTGAAATAATCCTCATGGATTTTTAATTGCTCTAAAAGACTGTCTTTATTCGTTTCAATAAACTCATAAAAACTATTTAGTGAAAAGCCTTCCGATATTTGGTGATAGTAATGGCGCAATATTTTCTTTACTGAAACAGATTGTGCTTTTGTGACTTTTAAATCGGAAGCAAATAATTCAAAAAGAAACACAGATAAATCTTCAAGACGTTCCGGAGTAAGGTCTTCTATGTTACTAATGTAAAAAGGGTTGATGCCTAAATTCTTGCCACTTTCATAGCGTAAAACGGTGTATTTTTCGGGGTATAGTTTTGCGAATTTGGTATAAGAACCACCTAAATCTATAATTACCAAGCGCACACCGCTTTCAAAATATTGTCGCAAGATATTGTTTGCTAAAAAGGATTTTCCTTCCCCAGTAGGTGCAAAAATGGCAAAGTTTCTAGCTTTAATGCGGTTCTTTTCTTCGTCCCAAACATCCTTTAAAACTGGAATATTGTGCTCTCTGTCATTAAAAATGATACCCGTTTTATCAGACTTATAATTGCTATTATTGATTAATAAACACAAAGCGTGTTTTAAATCAGTCACATATAAATCATCATTTGAGAAATTGGATGAGAAACAGAAATAACTATTTAGAATATAATTTTTACGTTCTTCACCACGAGGGTAATAAGGGATGATATCCAATTCCTTAAACTCAGTTTTGATTTTAGAACCAATACGTTCTAAATTTTCTGGTTTTTTATCCCAGTATATAATGTTGAGATGACCACGAATAACGCGTGCTTTATCATCTGCATTAATCTGGTCGAGTATATGCTGAATTTTTTTTAGCACCACTTTATTCTGCGAACCAAAATTGGAACTCTTGTTTAGTTCTTCAACTTTCTTGTCGAGTTGTTTGCGCCATTTTTGCTTGTCGTCTAAATAGATAATCTGGTTTACAATATGGTTTTCATTCAGTGCTAAACCCATTCCATCTATAAACCCTTGATGAAACACAAAATCGTCTGAAGTAAACTTTTCATTCGTTTTGCTAGTTTGGACACTCTCCCCAAAACATAATTCGCTATTGACTGATAATACGTCAAAATAATGCTCTCCAATATTGGTGCTATTTTTTTCCAAAAGAATGTCAGTATCAAAGCCATGATTAAAACCGTTAAAAAAGTTATTTGTTAATGCGTGAATACCAACGGCATCCATGGGAGTAAAAGTCATTTTCCTGCTGTTGTTTATAAAAGAAACAGAATCACTTACCGAGCCTATAAAAGTGCTTATGGTATCATCCATTTCTTTAACAATACTTTTTGATACTTTTCTAAAGGGATTTACATATTTACTATTATTAAGAGCGTTGTTCTTGGTTAGAATGAAAAACAAGTAGCATTGATGCTCCATAAATTCACGACCTTTAAAATGCTGATGTGTTGCTTTTTCTAAGAAGTTTTTGTTGGGTAATTGTTCCGAAGTATATTTCTTTTTTAAGTAAACATCTTGTTTATGAACCACACACCCAGTTGGTAGTGATTTAATGGCTTGAAACCAGGCGCCATGCATATCTTCAAAATCTTTTTCTGCAAGGGAGTATATTTCTGGTAACGAGCCTTTAAAGCATAAAACAACATTGCCATTATTAGCAAAAACAACATGCTCTTGAATATCCACAATGGGGTAATATGAAAGAAGATTTATTTTATTCATATGTTGTTGATTTTTTATTGCTGATTATTTTAGGGAAAACTCTAGCAATTTGTAGTAGTTGAGGATTGTGGGCAAACTTTGTTAGTGCGATATAAAGTGTTGCATTGCATATTAAAACGCCGATAACAACTATAAAGCTGAACGAGAAGATGATAACCAAAAGTGATGCTACAATGGCAATCATCATAAGCGCAAACAGTGAAATAGGTAATCCAAAAATAATTGCCCGTTTTCTTATGTTTTTATAGATTTCGTATTTCTTCATAAAGCTATTCCAATAAAACCCTCGATGAGGGTCATTATACCACGATGCTTATCAAGTAAGTGAAAATGCCTACTACGGCTCCAGCTATGAGTACAAATACTAATACACGCGTAATGCCTTTTTTAAGGTCAGCATTCTCACCAAAGAAGTGACCAGCATTAAATAGAAACCCGATAAGGAAAATAACCCCTAAGATGATTGGGAATATGGTTCTAATGGTGTCTGAAACATCATTTACGGAGTCTTCAATACCTCCAATTTGTGCAAAGCTTGGTGCGGATAGTAATAACAGAAAAGTTAATAATAGAATTGATTTTTTCATAAGGAATAGATTTTAAATTTTTAGTATCCGTGCAGTACGTCATACTTCGCCGTCTGCTAAGACTTTTGCGAAATCTATTATGATTTGAAGCTTCTAGAAGAAAAAGGCTAAACTTTAACGCAACATCCTGTTAAACTTTGGAAGATTCTTAATGTTGGGATTGATTTCTTGAATTTTGTTCAAACAATAATCAAGATGAACACTTTGAAACCATTTTATAAAATACTATTTAACATGAGTTTACATCTCATGGTTTTATCTCTTAATTCACAAAATATTGGAGGAAAAATGATTGTGGTTATTGACCCTGGGCATGGAGGAATTGACTCTGGAGCTATTGGACTAAATGGAATAATGGAAAAGGATATTGTGTTAAGTATTGCAAAAGAGATGGTTCGATTAAATAAAAATACCAAAAGTGATTTCGAAATCTATTTAACACGCTATAAAAACACATTGATTTCGTTATCGGACAGAACACGATTAGCAAAAACTCTTAAAGCGGATTTGTATATTTCACTACATTGTAATCAATCTGAAAACCCAAAGGCTAGGGGCGTGGAAGTTTATGTGAATGCAGAAGGTGGTAATTTTTTAAAGGAGTCTGTTCTTTTGGCTTATGCATTACAAAAGCAAATGAAAACCAAGCTTGGTTTTGAAAGTAGAGGGGTTAAGTATGGGGATTTTCAGGTGTTGCGGGAAACAACTAATTATTGTCCGTCTGTTTTGGTGGAGTTGGGGTTTTTGAGTAATCTTAACGAAGTGGTTTTTTTGGCTTCTAAAGAATATCAACTTTTGATTGCATTGTCCTTGCTTCAAGCTATTAAAATTTTAAATAAAGAAATTGCTTTATTTTGAGTTTGATAAGAGCTTAGTTGAAGTATCAAAGATAATTATCACTCCTATTTCAAATTCTTTTTTAAATGGTTAAGATGTCTATGCAATGGAAAAAAATCTAATTAACTTTGTAATATTTTTTTACAACAAATTTTTTTACAACAAAAAAAAGCAGGTAATTGTAAGATATTAAATAGGAATAAACTTGATGCAAAAAAAAAGCGATATAACAGGTAAAGCATATGCTAGAAATAAATATCAATCATTTGTAGGTAAGCCAAAAGAACGAAAAAGAGCGGCGTCAGATTTAAAAGAAAATCAAGACTATTCTCAATTATGTGAATCTGTAGATTATATTGAAAAAAATATCCCTAAAATCAGGCAAGAATTAATATTTGGCAACCCTTTACCTAAAAGTTATAAAGAATTAGGAAAATTAGATGATATACCTTTCTTAACTAAGAATATAGATGCTGAGCTAAACTCCTGCTTAATTGGTGTAAGGAAATATAAATATGAAATTAATTTATTCTTAACATACAAAGATACTTATGAGAAAGCATTAATAACAGGAGATTATGAACAAGCGGAAAATTATATATCTAAAATTGAAAAAGAGATATGCTTTTCTTTATGGACACTTGAGAATAGATTTGTTTTAACTGAGTTGTCTGGAAATGCGTCAGAGAACAAAGAACTGTTAAGTGACTTCAATAATATTAATGAATCTGAAACACTAACAAAACGTATTGTACACTATCTAAGCCTACGAGCTGAACATTCTTTATCAATAAACAGATATATTAATGATTTAGAGATTGCGTTGAGTAGAATTAAGATTGAAAACGAGTTCATTAGTAACTCTTTTAAAGATTATTATAGGTTTAAACTAACATATTTAAATCATTTAGATTTTGAAAGTTACTCAGGTATTCTTGCATTAGATTTCATTCATAGTATTACTGATAGATATTTAAATTTAACCCGATTATTAACGAATCTACTTGCTGTATCTAGTTATCTAGAAAAAAAAGATGAAAGGCATAAAGTTTTAAAACTATATTTAAAAAACAGAATAAATTATATATTAAAAAAAGTTGACGACCCAGTTCTCTATAAATTAAAATTGTTTTCTGGAAATGACATCTTTCCTGCTTTCGATACTGAAAAAAGTATAGAAGATATTAAAGTTATAGATTTATATACTAGTGGATTATACGATGAAGCTGAAAAAATATTACCTAAATTATTATTAAATAAGCCTACACAATTCGATTTATATTTGCTTTATATAAAAGCATTAATCTATCAAAAAAAACCTTTTAAACCAATTGGAAATAAAAAAAGTATCCAGAATAGTATACTTTTGGATATATATACCATAACATCAGTACAGTCTAATCCAAATCAAGCTGGATTAAACCTTTTAAGAATAGCTAACAATCTTTCAAGTTCTATATTAAGTTATGGAATTGTTGACTTTGTAAATTATCAAACTCAAGGAAAAAAAGAAAGACAATTGTTGTCTAAAATATCATACAATATTGCCAATCCAATTATTCATGAAATCTACACAGAAGATATAGATAAAAATGAATTTTTAGAAATGTTATCAAGTAAGTTCCCAAATTCATTAACTATTAATTTTTTCAAAGAAAAACTCAAAGGAATAGATAATATAATGGAATTTGAGAAAAAAATTCCTGAGGCAAAGTTTAAAGTTGAATATGCTAATAGTTTACAGAACAAAAAAGACTATATAAAAGCATCTTCTGAATGGGAATACCTCATAAAAAATTATTCAGATACTACTCCTATCTACGAACTTGCTATTATAAATCTATTTAAATGTTATTTATCATTAAACAGATTAGATGATTGCTTGAGATTATACGTAAATAGTTATTTTTTTAATAATTATATTGTTGAAAAAATTGAAACAAAAGACCTCATTTCTAAAATCAATTCAAATAGATTTAGAACTGTTTCTAGAACAATAGATTTACCCATATTTTATACTATTGTTAACGCTGATGAAGTTGAAACGCATATAGCCTTTGAATTATTCAACAAATCTTGTAATATAGAAAAACCCTCTGAATTAATAAGTTTAGAAATTAATATCGAAAAGAATAAACTTCTATATTATTTAAAAAACAGTTGTAGCCCTAAAATACTTCGCCATTCTACTTTTATTTTGAATTCAAAAGAAAGATTAGAGGAAAGGTTGGCTATAGCCTATCACATAAAAAAATTAAGTCCGAGTAATGAAATTGATTCAGAAATTAAAAGTATAGAAAATATCTTGGTAATTCAACAAGGTTTAATTGACTTAGATGAAAGTAAAATATATGTTAATGAGCAAGGTATAATTGATAATGAACTACAAGATTATGAAGCTATTTTTGCAAGATTTAAAGTTATTTCTGGTATAGCTGATAAAAACAAACTATTACTATTAGAAGGAGGTAAATTAACTACTTATTCTTCAGAAGAGGATACAGAACTAGAAAAAACTGAATACTCTAACAATCCTGTTTTTGATATTTATATTGAGTTGTTTGATGCTGTTAAAGATAAGTTCTTAAACAGTCAGTTTGGTATTGTTGCTTATTTAAGCACTAGAATAAGACATGGAGTATTAGTTGGTGAATTAAGACCAATATTTGAAACTCATAACTTAATTACTTTAAAGGAAGGCAAATCTTCTAGATATAGAAGGAATTATTATTGGGATTTTATTTATAAAGATTTTAGCGATGAAAAAAAGGAACAAATTCAAATATTATTAAATGATTTTTCAAGTAAAATTGATGGACTAATTTTTGATCTAATTAAGAAGCATTTGCAAGTATACAAACCAGAAATTAACGAGGAAGGTTGGTTTAATTATGAGTTTGAAGGTAATACACTATGGTATCATTCTATTGCATCTATTTATTGTACCAATTTCCCTGATTTCATACAACAAGTGTTTGCTGTTTTATGGCAAAAAACAGACCAAAACCTTGAATCAATAAGAGGGAAAATTCTAAACGATATACTTAATCAGTTCAATAGTTATTTTAATGAGTTAGAACTTGATTTATCAAACCAAATTGGGTTGAATGATAGCCATCAACTAATTAAATCAATAAAAGATTGCTCTACGGAAGTACAAACTGTGATGCAAAAAATTAGTAGATGGTTTAAAAGAAGTGAGTTAAAAGTATTAGATTTTCAATTAACCGAATTAATAAATATTATATCTGAGTATACTAATAAAAGTAATCCTTATAAAAATCTAAGCTTATCAAAAGAATTACTATTTGATTGTAAAATAAAAGGAGAATATAAGACTCATTTTGCAGATTTGCTAAGAATCTTTTTAGAAAATATAATTATTCATTCAGATGAAGGTATAGACGAAATTCCCTGTAAGATTTCCACGTCTTTTATTGAAAAGAACAGCCTTGATATAGTCATAGAAAATGAAATTACTGATTTGGATAAATTAGAATTATTAAAAAATACATGGCAAGGAAATAAACTTGATACTAAAAAATTATTAAGTGAAGGAAAATCCGGATATCATAAAGCCTATAAAATCTTGACATATGACTTAAAAAATCAAAGCATTGATTGTTTACAGACGAGTATTTGTAATGAGAATAACTTATTCAAAGTTTCTATTAAAATTAATTTAAATGGCATTAGTTTATGAAAATAATATTTATTGAAGACCACCCTTTAAAACAAGCACAGATAAATAAATTTATTGAAGAAAAGTTTTCTAATGCAGAAATCACTAATAAAAATTCCTATATAAGTGGATTGAAAGAATTAATCCAAAATCATCATTTATATGATATACTACTTCTAGATATTAGTATGCCTAATTATGATATTTCATCAGAAGATAGTGGAGGCGATTGGATGCCGTTGGCAGGAAAAAAAATCCTGAAAGAAATGTTTTTAAGGGATATTTCAACAAAAGCTATAGTGGTTACTATGCATGGTAGTTTTGATGATGGGACTAAAATAACTGAACTGGATACTAATTTAAAATCTGAATTTCCGGAGAATTATATTGGTTATGCTTATTATTCTCAAATAAATGAAGATTGGAAAGACAAATTGGAAACACTTTTAAAAGGTATAAATAAATGATTCAAATCTTAATTGTAGATGATAATCCATCTAAACAAAATAAAATAAAAAACACAATTTTGGATAATCATGATATATTAGGGATTGATATTACTATTGCTGATTGTGTCAAAGAAGCTAGAAAACATCTCTATTCCAATGAATGTGACTTAATGATTTTAGATTTGGTACTACCAATTGAAAAAAACAGCAATTGTGATGCTCTAAATAGTATTAGATTTTTAAATGAGATAAGTATTAGCCCTTCGATAATACCTCCAATTCATATTGTTGGATTATCAGGGTATAAAGAACAAGTTCTAGAACACAATGATGATTTTAAAAAAAAATTATGGAATCTCATAGACTACGAAGAAGACACAACTTCATGGCAAGACCAATTAAACTCAATAATTTTTCATCTTGTTAAAACTAGACAAAAATTTTTAGGAACTTCTATTGAGAATAAACTGAATGTGTATTTTTCAGAATTAGAAAGTAAAAACTTACCAATAACATTTTTAGGTGCAGAATGGTTAACTATTGGAAATAATTTAATGAATATAGTAGAGAAATCTTTATTTGTACCATCTAAATTTTCTAATGGAGCCAAGGCAAAAAACATTAATATAGATAGTCTTAAAATTTCAAGTGAATATGATTTTCAAAACTTAATACACTTAATACTAAGGCCTTGGTTGCCAAATACCGAGCCTGAAAATGTCGCTATAACTTATGATGGGAATAAAAAAAATGCAGATTTTTCAGTAAATGGTAGCTCAATAATAATAGAAGTCAAGTACATTGATTCTACAGGTAAAAAAAATGACACTTTAAAAACATTAGAGGGACTGAAAGAGTTCTATAAAATGAATGCTAACGTAAAGCTATTGTTATTTATGATTTTAGTTGAAGACTCTATTTCAATTGATAATTTTAAGATAGAATCTGATTTTAGTTCACAATTTGCGGAAACAACAGTAGTTGCCAAGGTATTTAAGAACAATTTGAAATCATGATAACCAAATATTCATTGTTAATATTTAAGTAAAATCAGGTAATTTATAATTAAAGATTTTTATTGCTATCATAGAAGTTATTATTTTTTTATTTAGTATTGTAAACTCTAATCTTCCCCCAAACCAAAGGATGCTCACTAGCAGCCACATTTTTATTAGTAACAGATTTATAAACAGACCATTGAGGTCGTTTTTCTGGACATACGGCTTTACGGTTTAAACCACTATCTTTCATGGTTTCAAATAGGGCAGGAGATAGTAACATATAATCTTTTTGCTTGATGTTAACACCTTTTCTATAGGCTCCTAATCGGTGGTAAGTGGCGTCATTTCCAGTATCATAATCTACCTCAAAGGACAAGTGTTTTGTAATATCTTTTAAATTGGTTTGTTGGAGCAGAGGCGATAAAGAATCGCAATAGGACGGCGCATTAAGAGTTCCTGCAATTATGATGTTGCTTTTATCTTCCGCTATCCGTTCTTGGTAAATAGTTGCAATGTAGTTTGCTTGTTTTTTTCTTATGGCATCTGTAAAATCTTTGTCTTTTGTTTGTTTCTGTAATTGAGTTGATAAAATATGAATGATTACGTCATTGGGTGTTAGAACTTCATATTCAACAAGGCAATTTATGGAATGTGTTTTTATTGAAACTAATTTATAATCTTTACGAAATAAAATACCCAATTCTAAACCTTTAAGGGTATCACTTTGAACAACAAAAGATTGTGCGTAAGGCTTGCAATCAAATTTTGGTAAAATCAATTGGTTGAATTCTTCCAAAGACGCTCTATCTTCAATTTCTTGAAGCAATAATATATCCGGATTAACAGCTGCAATAACACGGGCTTTATTATCGGTAGCTTCAGGTATGATTGGTGTAGTTTGCAATTCTATCCAACCATTCCATTTTGTGAGGTCACTGGCTTTGGAATCGGTGGAATAGTTTAAGCCTTTCATGTATAAAAACCCTGCTTTTCTACGCAAAACAGCATAAGGTCGTGGGCTGGATTTTTCAAAACCAGTTAAAAAAGAGAGTTCCCTAATGCGGTTTTGATCTACTAAAGAAATGGATGGTTTCCGCATTAAATCATCAAGTTCGTTTATCCAATCTGTTAAATTTTTTCCGAAAGGTTTTTCTAATAAGCTTTTATCGCGATGGAATAAATTCTGGACGTTAAAGGTTGCTATTTTCATGATATTTTGGTTTTATTTTCGTTTATCGTTTGTGTGCTTGTCAAAAGCAATGAGGTTGAATAGTTGTCGCATTCTACTCCGTACTCTGTTTCCGTACAAATCTTCCAATTCCTCGGCATTCAAGTTTGTTGTGGCATGGGTTTTTATGTTGTGTTTTAAGAAAATTTCGTAGCGGGATAAGAGTATCTCTCCCATGACGTTGCAGTCTTTTCCATAATGTCTGCCAATGGGTTCGACGCCCAAATCATCAAAACAAAAAAACTGACCGTTGCCATAATCTTCAATGGTTTTGTAGCCTACATGGTTAAACCCGAAAACGATGTTGCGAGAAGGCACAACAATGTATGGACGTTGATGTGGGACAATGAATTTTAAAAGTCGCATCAAACTGGTTTTACCACAACCAACTGGACCAGAAAGTAAGATGCCTTTGTTTGGATCGATGTCATGTCGTTCGCAATTTTCAATGTCTTTTATAAAATAATGGCAAAGTTTCATAATGACGTTATGGTCTTCTTCGTAGATTTTAAAATGCTTACCAAAGAGTAGTTTTCCTTTAGCATCCAGATAAATTAGTATTTTCTGAAAATCATAGGTAACAGCTTTTCCATCGAATGTACCAATGGAAAATTCTACACCACCTTCGGTTATTTTAGAGGGGTTGGTCATAATCCTTGATTTTAGAGGTTTTAAGGTTGTCCTTGTTTTGAGACACTGCTTCAACCTTTTCTATATCGTTTGCTTTCAGCATCCAATTTTCAGCGGTTGCGTGCCAGTTGACAATTTTTATTTTACCACCGAGTTTCCATCCAATAGAAGTATAATGATTATAGAATTTTTTACCTTCAATAACAGTCCATCCTTTTTTTATAAAAAAATCTAAAACTTCATTTTCATTTTTAGGCGGCTTAGTTTTAATACTGTTTTCTATTTGTTTATTAATGTTTATATTAGGTGCTAACGCTTGTCCCACTGCTGGTTTATTGCTTGACTCTGTACTTGTTTCACTACTTGTATTAAATTTGAGTATCTTAATTTGACTTCCTTTGTATGGATTATGCGATGGTAAATAGTGTATATATTTCCAATCATTCAAGTTTTTAAGACATCTATGATATGTTGCTTTAGATCCTATTTTCCCCATTTTCATTACTTCTTCACGGTTTATGTAAAAGGTTTCTGGGAATCGATTGATATTCCAAAATTGAAAAAGTGCCATGTATAAGCTTATGTGTGTAGGATTCAGATTGGAATCCATAGCAAATTGCTGAAATATGGCGTTGAGATGTTTTATATAATTCATACATCTTCACTCAATTTTATTTGAACTCTATTTGCTATCATAACTTTTTGGATTTCATCGGCTTCATAAAAATTGATACCTCCCATTTTAGTGTATGGAATTGTGCCATTCATTCTTAAATTTTGTAGAGTTCCAGCACTAATGCTAAGTAAATCCATGACTTCAGACGATTTTAAATACTTCTTTAATCCTGTACCTGATTGTTTTATCAGCAACTTTTTAATATCACTGAGTAATTCAATTTTAAAATCTCTTAGGTCGTCTGTAGTGATGATACTTGTTGGCATGATAGGATTTATTGCATTATTATTTATGATGGTATTTGACTTTCATTTAGCAAATTTGATAAGTTTTGATGATATTTAAGCAGTAGTTGAACCGTAGTCGGGTCAAAATTTAACAGTTTTAAAAATGATGGATTTTGCGGTGTTTTGAGGTTCTTTACGAACTATTTTATTTGAATAAAGGAAAAAACCGCAAAGAAAATAGCGATTACAGGAGGTGTACCCGACTACGGTGATTTTGAAGTATTATTCCTCGGAGTTATTGATGTAGGTTGTTAGTCCATCTGATAGGTCATCCAAAAATTTTGTACGGCTCATTTTTCTTGTTTTTATTTCGGCAAAAGTTTTGTAGCAATCTCCAATGTCAAAATGTAAAACCCTTTCTAGTGCAGAAGCTATTTCTTTAATATCGGATTTACCGTTATTAATAACTCTATTATGATGAAGGGCATAGATTAATTCAGTTAGATCTGTTTTTGTTGAAGTCCATTGTAGTTCCACCTCATTCGTCACCTTCAAATCGTTGTAGTGTTTTGATTTTTTAGGGCTAACTAATCTGTTTTGGAGGTAAGAAATAAAATTATTATATGCTGTGAGTTTACCTAATAACATATCATATGGTGTACAGAAATCTGGATCTTGGAAGTAGAATTTTGAAGATGTAATAGGAAGATTATCAAAATAATCCCTTGTAAAGTATTGTTTGTCAAGATGTGTTTGGTTTGACTTTATATATTGTGCAAAGTCCATATTGTACAGAAAAAAACGATTTAGTTTGCTCATTTTCTTTTTTACATATTTTCGTTGTTGTGTTGTATCAACTTTAGGGAATTGAATTTCGAAAGAACGGATTTCTGAGTAATAGATAAGTTGAGTCAAGGGAGTCTGTTTTGTTCTTTTGAAAAATTCAATTTCTTTATCAATTGATTGAAATCCGTTTTTAACAACTTCTTTTTTGTAGTTATTTAGATAATTTCGGCAGATAATAATTGATTGATTGGAACGGTCAACAATGCCATTGGATTCATATTTTACATCATCCAATTTCTTAATAAGTTCTTTATTGTTTTTTTCAAAATCCATTGCGATAAACTAATGCAGAAATAGTAATTTGTGAGAGGAGTTTGAAATTTATATGACCATCATAGGTGAAGTAAATGAGAGAAACAAATATTGTTTTTTTCGTTCATTTTATAGTCTTCAATTGATTCGGTTTATTTTAGATTTACTATTTCTTTGAACAATTTGTTCAAAATATCTATAAAATCAAATCAAAACATGTGTATTTCATGCGTATTTTAAATGTGAATTTTATTCACAGTCATTAAATATTTACTATTTTCTAAATTTTCTCATCAAACCTTCTCTATTAACAACCTTTGATTTTATAAAGATATTAGAGGCATGTTTTCTAACCGTACCATAAGAGATAAACATATTTTCAGATATTTTTTTATAACTAGCTCCTTTGATGATTTGGATAGCAATTTCATTTTCTCTGTTTGTAAAATTGTATTCTTTACCAATATTCCGTTTTAAAATATAGGAGTTTTTTAATCTATATATATAACTGTTTACTTCCATAGTTGTAACTAAAAAAAATGCCATGGTTACTAAGGGTTGGGTTATGGGTTGAAAATCTCCAAAGTAGGTTAGTAATGGTAAAAGAATTATAGATAGAATAGAAGTTAAACCTAGATAGGTTTGAATTTTGAAGTAACGCTGCCTCTTTACTTCTTTTTTGATAGTCATAAAAAAGTAAATAAGGAATATTACGGATAAGAATATTGGAATAATTAAGAAAAGACTTCTAGCAAAGTCAAGAGACTTTGTATAATAATAGGGTATGATAAAAAGAAATAAAAAGCATAAGAAAAGAACAATGGCTAGGTTTTTAATTTTGAAAAATGAATTCGGAGTTATTATATTAAATTCCTGATATAAATACCATACAAGATAGATACACATAAAAATTGATATGCTATAAGTGGCAATGTATTGAAGAAATAATGGACCGGGCAATGATTCATCGGGCAATAAGCCATTCAGCAAATTATATAGTAAAAAGAGGATAGCTAGATATAGATATCTGTAAGATGTCCTATTTGCTTTTTTCTTGTTTAATGAAATTTTGAATATTTGATAGATGATTATGATACTAATAACAATGCACATGAAAAGTACAATCCAATGCATTGATGAGGAATATTCATACTCTGGGGTATAATAATATTTTTTTTGTACAATAATCATTAAAGTGTTGAATTACAAAATATTAATATAATATTTTATTTGCAATTAAAGAAGTTTTATCTTAGTATTGAATAAAAACACCATGATGCTTTCAAAAAAATATCCTCTAGGTTTTTTCCCAACACCATTGGAGAAGATGGAAAACTTATCAAAAAAATATACTGATTATAATTTATATATCAAGCGCGATGACAATTCTGGATTAGCGTCTGGCGGTAATAAGGTAAGGAAACTACAATTTTTTATTTATGAAGCTTTGGATAATGGATATGATACAATCATTACTGCGGGTGCACAACAATCTAACCATTGTAGGCAAACCGCAGCAGCATGTGCAAAGGCAGGTTTAGAATGCCATTTATTGTTAGGAGGAAATAAACCAGAAAATTACACAGGTAATTTGTTGTTATCACATTTGTTGGGTGCAACCATCCATTTTACCGGAGAAAATAGAAAGGGTGAGGATATATTGTCTGTAAAGAAAAAATTAGAGGTACAAAACAAAAAAGTCTATGTGGTGTCTTATGGAGGCTCAAATTTACTGGGTGCTTATGGGTTTGTAGATGCTGTAAAAGAGTTAAAAGAACAACTATCTGACATGAACTTGAAAATGGATTATCTATTCTTTGCTTCAAGTTCTGGTGGAACGCAGGCTGGGCTCAAACTTGGAGTAGATTTATTTGGGCTAGATGTAAAGTTAATGCCAATAAGTATTGATAAATTGGGTTATGGGGATGTAACATTGGATGAAGCTGTACTAGAACTATTGCTGGAAGGCCAGAAAACATTGGCTATTGAAAAAATATACACAATTGAAGATGCGACACTAATTAGAGGCTATGATTCAGAGGGATATGGCGTTGTAACGTCAAATGAAAAAAATGCAATAAAAGAATTAGCCCATAGCGAAGGTATTTTACTTGATCCAGTTTATTCGGGAAGGGCATTTTATGGGATGTTGGATCATCTCGAAAACAAAAAATTAAAAAAGAATTCCAATGTTCTTTTTTGGCATACAGGAGGTTTACCAGCTAATTTTTACTATTCTAAAGACTTAATATAAGAAAATAATAAGAGTTTAATAGAATTTGATATGATTTGTGCATGTTTGGTATAATAGCGTAAAAAAGAGCAAAATGTTTTAGCTATGTTTTAGCAAATAAAAAAGTCAAGAAATTTTTTTCTTGACTTTCCTTTGTTTATCTTGTAGCGAGAGGGGGGCACGATCCCCCGACCTCCGGGTTATGAATCCGACGCTCTAACCAACTGAGCTACCTCGCCTAATTTGAGGCTGCAAATATAAAAACAATATTGGTCTCAACAAACATTACTTATGTAAATTATTTTTAAAAATTATTGTTAATCTTACCAATTAATGTATATATTGAGCAACTTAAACATTTACATTACTTATGGACGAAAAAATTAGATTTGATATTGAGTTTCCAATACATGCATCTCCTCAACTGTTATACCAATACATTTCTACACCTTCGGGTTTGTCTGAATGGTTTTCAGACAACGTAAACTCTAGAGGTGAGTTATTTACATTTATTTGGGACGATAGTGAAGAACAGGCGAAGTTGTTAAGTAAAAAAAGCGATGAACGTGTTAAGTTCAGATGGATAGCCGATGAAGACGATAAATCTGTATATTTTGAAATTAGAATTCAAGTAGATGAAATCACCAAAGATGTATCCATTATTATAACCGATTTTGCGGAAGAAGATGAAATTGATGAATCTAAAATGCTATGGGAAAACCAAATTTCCAGTTTAAAACAAGTATTAGGATCAGCTTAATTCCATCAAAAGGAATATAAATTATATCTTTGCCCTACTTCAAAAAAATAATGGAGTAGGGTATTTTTATGATTAATTTTCACGGAACTATTTTACAAGAAACAACCAAATTATCTATTTACAATAGAGGCTTTGCTTATGGTGATGCCCTTTTTGAAACAATAAAAGTTCTTAAAAATAACATATTGTTTTGGGAAGACCATTATTTTAGATTAATGGCTTCCATGCGTATCATGAGAATGGACATTCCTATGAATTTCACTATGGAATTCTTGGAAGCGGAAATTCTTAAAATCTTAGAGGCTACAAACCTTCAAAATACATCGGCAAGAGTTAAATTAGTTGTTTATAGAAACGAAGGCGGATTGTATTTGCCCGATAGTCATGCCATACACTTTATAATAACAGCCAAATCTCTTGAAAATGACTGGTATTCGTTTAAAGATGATCTCTATGAAGTGGATTTGTTTAAAGATTATTTTATAGCCCCCGGTTTATTATCTACTTTAAAAACAAATAATAAAGCTTTAAATGTAATTGGAAGTATTTATGCCAAAGAAAACAAACTACAAAACTGTCTGCTTTTAAATACGGAAAAGCAGGTGGTTGAAGCTTTAAATGGCAATATCTTTCTAGTAAAAGGGAATACGATAAAAACGCCGCCTATTTTGGATGGCTGTTTAAAAGGTGTTATGCGTAAGCAACTTATTGACATTATAGCAAGTGTTTCAGACTATACGTTCATAGAAGCATCCATATCTCCTTTTGAACTTCAACAGGCTGATGAATTATTTATTACCAACGTTATTGTAGGGATTCAACCCATAACAAAATACAGGAAAAAATCATTTACAAAGGAGGTTTCAAGTTTGCTTCTGGATAGGTTGAATGAAAAAATAAAAATGAATTAATTATAATTTGGATTTTCTGGAGCATTGGACCAGATACTGTATGCTTCACCAAATTCTAGCATTTTTTCTTTCCAAAACGATTCGTAATCTTTTGCAATGATATCGTTTTTATAAATATTTTCGGTAACCACCCAAGAATTTGTTTTCAATTCATTTTCTAATTGGTTTACTTCCCACCCAGAATAGCCTAAAAAGAAGCGAATGTCTGTTTCTTTTATTTTTTTGTTAGCAATAAGTTCCGCTACATTATTAAAATCACCTCCCCAAAATACGCCTAATGAAATTTCAACACTATTTGGAATTAATTCTGGCACCTTGTGGATAAAATATAAATTGTCTTGCTCAACAGGTCCTCCATTGTAAACTTTAAAAGGCACTTCAATTTCCGGTACTAAATCATTAATAGTGTATTCTAAAGGTTTATTTAATATAAATCCGATAGAGCCTTCGGTGTTATGGTCTGCTAAGAGCACTATAGAACGATTGAAATAAGAATCGCCTATTATTGCAGGTTCAGCTATTAATAAATCACCTCTTTTAGGTTTAATAGTTATCATGCAAGTGTAATTTTTAACTAAATCTAGTATTTATTTATTAAAAAAACAATACCGAAGTGATATAAAATAAAAATGCCTTCTAAAATTTAGAAGGCATTTTTTAATATTAAGGCTGTAAATAATTAGTTTATAGCATTTGATAAGTCCGCACCAGCTTTAAACTTAACAACGTTTTTAGCTTTAATTTTGATAGTAGCTCCAGTTTGAGGGTTTCTTCCTTCTCTTGCAGCTCTTTTAGAAACTGACCAAGAACCAAATCCTACTAAAGATACTCTTTTGCCTTTTTGTAAAGCACCTTCAATATCAATTAATAAAGAATCCAATGCTTTTTTTGCAGCAGCTTTACTAATTCCAGCATTTTCTGCCATTCCGTCGATTAAATCTGTTTTGTTCATAATATTAAAATTTAATTAAAAGGTTAAACGTTTTTGTTAAATCCTATTACAAATTTATACGGATTATGCAATCATGCAAGTAATAACAAGCGAAATCCATATTATTGTTGATAACTTAATTCATTTGTTAATAAAAGTAGGGCATTTCATCGATTATTTGAAAAAGTCAATGAAAATGGGGGTTTAGCGCATGTTGGCATCTGCGTCAAATTTATAACCATTTAAAAGTGATTTAATATCCATAGTACGCTTTCCTGGCAGTTTTATATCTTTAATAATAATATATCCCTTAGTGACCGCCACTTTTAGTTCGTTTTTGGTTGAAACTATGCGACCTATCTCTTTGGAATGATAATCAACCTCCTTTTCGACTTTGTAAATTTTGACGTCTAATGAGTCACTGCCATTTATTAAGGTACACCAAGCAGCAGGATAAGGACTTAATCCGCGAATATGATTATATATGGTATCTAAGGAATCGTTCCAATTTATTTTGCAGTTGTCTTTATCTAGCTTATATGCTGTTTTAATATGGGTGTTGTCTTTCTGTGGGATGGTTTCTGGTTGCCCTTTTTCAATTAAGGCTACCGTTTTTAGAACCACTTCGCTACCCAGTTTCATAAGTTTATCATGCAAGCTACCTGCATTCTCTTCGGGATTTATAAGGATTTCCTCTTGGAGAATCATGTCGCCAGTATCTATTTTATCATCAATAAAAAAGGTAGAAACACCTGTTTTTGTTTCACCATTTATAATCGCCCAATTAATAGGCGCAGCTCCTCGGTAATTTGGCAATAAAGAAGCGTGTAAATTAAAGGTGCCATATTCTGGCATTTTCCATACGACTTCTGGCAACATTCTAAAAGCAACCACGATTTGTAGATTCGCCTCTAATGATTTGAGGTCTTCTAAAAAGGCATCATTTTTTAAATTAGTTGGTTGTAAAATAGTTAGGTTTTGAGAATTTGCATAGTGTTTTACGGCACTTTCATTTAATTTTTGTCCGCGACCAGCAGGTTTGTCTGGTGCCGTAATAACCCCCACGACATTATAATGGTTTTCGACCAATGCTTTTAATGTTGCCACCGCAAAATCGGGTGTTCCCATAAACACAATTCTTAAATTCCTCATAAATGACTCAGTTTATATGTATTTGTTTTAGTGATTGCAATCATGTCGTGTTCCAACATCATTTGCAAGGTGTTTTTAATATCTTTTTCTGAAAGGCCTAAACGTGTGCTTATGGCTCTAGATGAATAATCTCCCGTTTCTAATAATTCGATAATGCTATTTCTTATAGCGTTAGCATCTTTTGAGATATTTGTCTTTTTTGTACTGATACAAACCGAGCAAATGCCACAAGATTCTGTGTTTTTTTCTCCAAAATAGGCGAGGAGTTGCATGCTTTTGCAGACCGAATCATTTTCAACATAATCCAGCATGGCTTTTACTTGCCTTTGTTTTAATTCGTTTTGTTGTTCTATGATATAAGCGATCCTGTTGATGGTTTTATCATCTTCCCGTGGTTCAATAAAAGTGATTTGTGCGTCGGTCTTCGCCAAATTCAGTTTAATAATCTCGTCTTTTTCCAATTGTAGTAATGCCGAAATTAATTGAGGTTCGGTAACAGACGCTTTTTCAGCAATACTCAATGTGTTTATTTTAGTGTCATGATCAAAAATACCGCCATAAATACGAAGCATCGATTTTACAATAAGAGCTAGATTTTGATGTGTTTCTAAATAATTAAAAAGCACATGATTAGCGATGATAAACTGAACCGATATATTGTTTTTAAACTGCTTGGATAAACTAATGATGCTAGTTCTATCTAAGACCAACAACGAATTATAACACAAAACACTATTGAAATCATAAGTTTTACAAAAGGTATTAAAATCAAAATCAAAGGTAAGGTATTCACCTTCGCCATAGGAAATTTGAAAATAATTACACAGTTTTCTATACACCTGTTTTATAAAATCGACTGTTGGTAACACATTTAAAAACTGACTTTTAATCAGCACTTCGTCACCATTATTTTTTAAAATGACAGCAAAAGCTTTCTCACCATTTCTACCAGCTCTACCAGCTTCTTGAAAATAACTTTCCATACTTTCTGGTAAATTTAAATGAATCACTGTTTTGACGTCGGGTTTATCAATGCCCATACCAAAGGCGTTGGTCGCCACCATGACTTGTTTTTGGTTGTTTAACCACAAATTCATGTGTGTATCTTTTTCGGCATTAGAAAGTCCTCCATGATAATAGGTTGCCAAAATACCTTTAGATTCCAAAAAGGAACTTAGCTCCAATGTTAGTTTTCGATTTCTTACATAGATAATAGAAGCTGCTTTATATTTCTTTAAAATGGTTTCAATGCGATAGTATTTATCCTCTTCATGAAACACCATATAGGCCAAATTAGCCCTTGAAAAGGATTGCCTAAAAACTTTTGGGTTTATAAAATCAAGTTCTTTAATAATATCGTCAACCACTTCTGGTTTTGCGGAAGCCGTTAAAGCAATCATATTAGCGGTGGGCTGTAGTTGTCTTAACACTGCTATATTCTTATAGGCCGGTCTAAAATCGTTGCCCCATTGCGAAATACAATGCGCTTCATCAACAGCAATGAAGCTTACATTCATCTGTTTGATGCGTTCTTGCACCAATTCTTGTTGTAAACGTTCGGGCGAGAGGTATAAAAATTTATAATTTCCGTAAATGCAATTATCTAAAAGGGTGTCTAATTGGGCGTATGAAATTCCACTGGTCAAGGCCATCGCTTTAATCCCTTTATCTTGAAGCGTTTGTACTTGCTCTTTCATTAAAGCAATTAAAGGTGAAATAACAATACAAATGCCCTCTTTAATTAAGGCGGGTACTTGAAAACACAAGGATTTTCCGCCACCTGTAGGTAATAAAACAAAGGTGTCTTCGCCTTTCAAAACCGCATTAATAGCGTCTTCTTGAAAAGGTCTGAATTCTGTAAACTTCCAGTAGCGTTCTAATATGTTTACAGGATGCGTCACTAAAGAAGATTTAAAGTTTTTAAAATGTAATTGGTTCTATTTTCGACCGTTTCAAATGGCACATCCAGCAATTTGTAATCGTATTTTTGATACGTATTTAACAGATGTTCATGGATTTGCATAGCTTGTCCGAAATCTTCATAACGTTCATTGTCGCTGGTATAAATATCTTGCCAAGGTTTTAAAATAAACACATAATCATATTGACAATCCCGGCAAGCATCCATAAAGTGTTGCGGATAACCTTCTCCTTTAAAATCCATATAAGCCACCACGTCGGGAACACCTCTGTCAAAAAAAACAGGTTCGGTATTTAAAAGAGAAGCCTCTGTGTATTGTTGTTTTCGTCCCTCCAAAAGTTGTTCGCTAAATAATAAAGGATCGGTTAAAAACAATTGGTCTATGCCTTGTTTTTGGGCTTCCAATATAATATCCCTGGAAATTTCTTCAAGACAGGTAAAACCTCGTTGTATCAAGTCATTTATTATGGAAGATTTTCCAGTTCCAGGGCCGCCGGTAATCACAATTCTTTTCGTATTCAAATGGGAAAGATTTTAGCTGTAAAAATCGGAATTTAAATGAAGACTACCAATTTAGAGTTAAAATTATCTCAAATCTTATAGAGACCTTCATAAATTAAAATGAAACCGTATATTTGTACCATACAATCACATTTATGAGTACACCTCCAAATTCGGATGAGTTTTACGAAAAATTAAAAACGCAGTTACAGGAAACCACTACGTGGCCTTCTGAATATTTGTATAAATTCATAATAAAAACCGATGTGCATAAAATAGCTATTTTGGAAGCTATTTTTGATAATATGGGTGCCGTTATTAATACTACGGGTTCTAAAAATGGGAATTATACCAGTATTTCCATTAATCTTTTAATGAAAGATCCCGATGCTGTTATAGAAAAGTATCTCGAAGTTACAGAAAAAGTAGACGGTGTGATAAGCCTTTAATTTTTTTTTGTATTTTGCGCACGCATAACAACTACATGCAGAAACATTTAACTCTACACACTTATTTTGACAATAGACGATTTAGAATACAATACAGAGCGTGAACATCTAATTATTCCAGAATATGGTCGCCATATGCAGAAAATGATTAATTACGCTAAAACCCGTGATACACAAGAAGAACGAAATAAATTAGCAAAATCTATCATTGCTGTTATGGGAAATATGCAACCTCATTTGCGTGATGTACCAGATTTTCAGCATAAACTTTGGGATCAACTTTTTATTATGGCCAATTTTGAATTGGATGTGGATTGTCCCTACCCGAAACCATCCAGAGAATTGTTGGAAGAACGTCCTAATCCTTTAAAATATCCACAAAATTTCCCAAAATATCGTTTTTACGGAAACAATATTAAAACCATGATAGATGTGGCGAACACTTGGGAAGAAGGTGACCTCAAAGAAGCCTTGATTTTTACCATTGCTAACCATATGAAAAAGTGTTTTTTAAATTGGAATAAAGACACGGTGGAAGATGATGTTATTTATCAGCATTTATATGAGTTGTCTGATGGTAAGATTAACTTAAAAAATTCAGACGAAGATTTGTCCGATGCAACCAGTTTAATGCGTAGCAAAACTAAATTCTCCAATAACAATAATAAAAAGAACGGACACCAAAGAAAAAGTAATTCAAACAATCGCCCTAGAAAACGTTACTAACCAACACTTATGGGAACATTTAAAATTGAAGGAGGTCACCAATTAAAAGGAAGTATTCAGCCTCAAGGAGCAAAAAACGAAGCCTTACAAATATTATGTGCCGTACTTTTAACTCCAGATTTAGTGACCATTCACAACATTCCAGATATTGTAGATGTTAATAAACTTATAAGCTTACTAAAAAAGTTAGGCGTTAAAATTGAAAAAATAAGCAAAGGGACTTACACTTTTCAAGCGGATGATGTTAACTTAAAATTTTTAGAATCCGAGGAATTTAAAGTAGATGGTCGTGGGTTGCGGGGTTCCATCATGATTGTGGGGCCTATGTTAGCGCGTTTTGGGAAAGGATACATTCCTAAACCAGGAGGTGATAAAATCGGTCGCCGCCGTTTAGATACGCATTTTGAAGGTCTTATTAATTTAGGTGCTAAGTTTAGATATAATAAAGAAGATCAATTTTACGGTGTTGAAGCCGATAAATTGAAAGGTGCCTACATGCTTCTGGAAGAAGCTTCGGTAACAGGAACCGCCAATATTGTCATGGCTGCTGTATTAGCTGAAGGCAGAACAACCATTTATAATGCGGCTTGCGAGCCTTATTTACAGCAATTATGCAAAATGCTTAATCGCATGGGTGCACAAATTAGCGGTGTAGGTTCTAATATGTTGATTATAGATGGTGTTGAAAAATTAAGTGGTACGCATCACACCATGTTGCCAGATATGATTGAAATTGGTAGCTGGATAGGTTTGGCGGCTATGACCAAAAGTGAATTGACCATTACCAATGTGTCTTGGGACGATTTAGGCATTATCCCAACCGTGTTTAGAAAATTAGGCATTACTGTTGAAAGGCGAGGGGATGATATTCACATTCCAGCGCATAACGATGGTTACGAGATACAAAGTTTTATAGATGGATCTATTTTAACCATTGCTGATGCGCCTTGGCCAGGTTTTACACCCGATTTATTAAGTATTATTTTGGTAGTAGCGACACAAGCTAGAGGTAGTGTGCTCATTCATCAAAAAATGTTTGAAAGCCGTTTATTCTTTGTGGATAAATTGATAGATATGGGAGCCAAAATTATTTTGTGCGACCCACACAGAGCGACGGTTATTGGACATGATTTTAAATCCACTTTAAAAGCGATGACCATGACCTCACCAGATATTCGTGCAGGGGTATCGTTATTAATTGCTGCCTTATCTGCAAAAGGCACATCGACCATACAAAACATCGAGCAAATAGATAGAGGTTACGAGAACATAGATGAACGTTTACGTGCTATTGGTGCTCATATTGAGCGGGTGGAGTAAGGTTTTTGTCATTCCTGCGTAGGCAGGAATTCACTTGAAAAATGACGTTATTAATAAGATACTAGTACTAACAAGTATAAAAATAACTGTTTTAAAAATCTTTTGCATTGTTTGAAAATCCAGCAGTTAGAATTCCCAGAAACCTACTCCAAGTTGAGACCCTAAGCCAGAAAAATGCCTTAAATTATAATCAGTTTGAATGATCTCATTTCACCCTAAAGAGCTAAATTTTAATAGACTATAGTAGGTAGAATTGCTATTTATCGATACACTTTTCTTATACTTCGAAAACTACTCGAAGTGACAAATAACAAAAAAAATCGAGACACTTTTTGGTTATAAGTATCTCGATATAAGGTGTGTCACTTCATATGAATACGAAGTGCTATAGTATTAAGGCATTTGTTTTTTTTCAAATCTCCAAATATCCATTTTTGACATTCCTGGAGGATTTCCAGTAAACATTTTCCCAGCGTCTTTATCACCTTTTAATTGCAATTGGTACCAAGCCGTAGCTACTTTGGCAAATTCACCACCATGTGGTTTGCTATAAGTGCCACCATGACCAACATCCATATTAGCCACAAATACAGGGACATGGTTAATACGTTTATAATCGTCCATACCATTATTATAAGCAATATCTGTTTCGCCACCTAAAACATAAAGCGTAGGGGTGTGAAGCTTTAAAAGATGGTCTTTTCCTAAATTTGGCATCCCACCCATGCCGGCACCTGGATCACCCAAAATACCACTATTATAAATAACAGCGGTGGTAACGCGTGGGTCTGGAGCCACTTCTAAAGTTTGTAAACCACCGCAAGACATGCCACTTACTGCGATTTTTGTGATGTCGATTTTATTGTAATAGGGACTATTTTTATCACTGTTTTGAGCAATAGCCCAATCGATCGCATCGGTCATCATAGACGATTTAGACGACCCTCTGCCTTGTTCGCCTTCTTGTGGCATCGGTCCAATAGCAATCACTAAAAAGCCATACGAGGCTACTTCTGATAAAAAATTAATATGTTCCCAAGGAGAGTTGGCGCAAGCACCATTTCCCCAAGCAATAATGGGTAATTTGTTGGTTTTTCCAATAGTACTCAAGTCTTTGGGTCTAAATACCGTATGGGTTGGTAAGCTGCTTTCTGAAATCATTAAAGCCTTGTATGGCCCAGTGCCGCCATCTTCCACTGTTCTTGAAGTGGGTTTTGCTTCTTGTGTATGTAATGGGTTTAAAAAACGGAGTGTTGTTGCCATTAAAAGCACAAAGCACAAATTCATTTTTTTCATAATAATTTAAATTTAGTTTAATTGGTAAATAGCTAAAGTATGTTTTTAAATAGAAACTATAACATATCAGGTCTTTATAATTTTAATAATGAATTGGGTACTGCTTTTCAATACAAATGGCTCCTAACCAATCAATCAAAATCACTCAGAGCTTAAACACTTTTTTCCTTAAAAGCTTCAATTTGTTTATAGTAAGTTTTTAATTGTTTGTTTAATTTTTGAAATCTGTAAACGCCTATAATAATGATGATGACTGTTAAGGTTAATGATACATAGCCTAAAAATTTAATCCTCTCGAATCCTTCTAATTGAATGATAGCAATGCCACCAAGTAGTAAATAAAGAGATGACCTAATATAGGAAAGTAAGGTTCTTTCATTAGCAAGTTTAGTTCTCTCCATGGCTAAATAATCACGAAGAATTATTTCGTCTTGAATTTGAAATCTATTTGAAAAATTGAAAATGTTTTTAAGATCCATAATATTGACCATTTAAAAAGGAAAAAACAGCGGTATGATAAAAGATGCTGCTATCCATATAATTAAATTTAAAGGAGTTCCTACCTTTAAAAAATCACTAAATTTATAATTGCCAGGGGCGTATACCATAGTGTTTGTAGGGTAACTCATAGGCGTCATAAACGTTAGGGAACAAGCAAACATGACACCTATAAGAAACGGTTTTTCACTTATCTGCATGGCTGCTGCTAAACTAATAACAATGGGAACCATTAAAGCTGCTGTAGCCTTGCTTGAAAGTATGTTTGTTGAAATAAATGTAATCAAAAATATTAAACTTAAAGTAATACGAGGGTCTAAATGCCCCATATTATTAAAAACAAACTCGGATATAATCTCAGAGCCACCGGTTTTTTCTAAAGCTGTTCCCATGGAAAGTACTCCAGCCATCATGAAAATAACTTTCCACTCAATAGCGTCATAGGCTTCTTTCGGTTTGAGGATAGATGTGGTTACCAGAAGTAAAGCACCTACCATACTACTTATTAAAATACTGGTTAAGTTAAATGCAGCTGCAGTTACCACCCCAATCGCTATAATTAAAGCGGGGATGGCTTTTTTATAATTTACTTTAGATTCCATGTATTCTGAAAGTAAAATGACAATTTCATATCGCAAAAGTTGTTCCAATTCTTCTTTGGTGCCATAAATTAAAAGCATATCACCTGCTTTAATAATAACATCTGAAATATTTTCCTGAATCACTTCGTTTCTATGGCGTATGGCCAGAACAGAGCAATTATAAAGATTTCGAAATTGCATTTTTCTAAGGGAAGTACCAGCTAATATGGAACCAACAGGTACCATGGTTTCGTAAAGTATTTTACCTGTGTTCTCTTCGTTTTCTTTATCTTTTTTACCAACGATCTTAAAATACTCTTTCGATTTTAATTCACTTAACTTACTCGGACTTATAATGATTTTTATTTGGTCACCTTCTTTTAAAATGGATTCTCTGTCAAAAACAGTGAGATTACTTCCATTACGATAAATCGCCATTATAGTTACGTTTAGCTCATTGGATAAATAGGATTTGTAAATAGGCTTATCAATGTCTTTATTACCTTTTTCAATACGAATTTCGGCAGTATATTTTTCCACACTGGCAAATTTGTTAGCCTCATTGGTTTTTGTTTTAGGAAGAATAAAAGGCGCTATTATAAACAGGTATAGCATGCCTATACCCAATAAACACAAGGCGGGTAATGAAAATTCAAACATCCCAAAAGGTTCCAGTCCGCTTTTTGCAGCAATACTGCTTACCAATATGTTTGTAGAAGTCCCGATAAGTGTACAAGTGCCTCCAAAAAGAGCCGCAAACGAAATAGGAATAAGCAATTTTGAAGGAGCAATACCAGTATCTCTGCATACAGATAATGCGAGAGGAATTAATATGGCAACAATAGCAGAATCATTTACAAAAGCGGAGAATGTTGCCGAAATAAGACAAAAAGCAATTAAAGCAATGACATAATGGATTTTAGCAATTTTTACAATTTTGGCACTAAGACCATCTATTAATCCGGATTTAAAAACAGCGGCACTCACCACAAACATACAGCCTAAGGTAAGTGTAGCTGGATGATTAAATCCTGAAAAACCTTCTTCAGGATTCAACACTCCAGAAACTATGAACAATGTCATTATGAGGATGGAAGTCGTGTCAATACTAAAATAGTCTCGAATAAATAAAAATATTCCGATGACAATAATGCCTACTGTTATGTATAAATCCATAGATGTTAACTCAAATAATATAATATGTAATCTAAAATAGAATAAAAGCTAATTATTACATAACTAATTATGATTTTAACTTTTAAAAAAAATGATTTTTGTGAATTTGATATTATTTTAAATTGTAACTAACATAAAATCAGTATGTTATATTTTAACGGGATGAGGTGTTTGTTAATTAAGCTAAGGCTTCTTTGTAGACTTTAAGACAACGCTCTCTAGCAAAAGCATGGTCTACTATAGGTTGTGGATAGGTGAGTTCTTGAAAGTTGGGTACCCAAGTATGGATGTATTTTAAATCTGTATCGAACTTTTCTATTTGTGTCGTTGGATTAAAAATTCTGAAATACGGAGCAGCATCTACGCCACAACCGGCAACCCATTGCCAATTGCCCACATTGCTAGCCATATCATAATCATGTAATTTTTCAGCGAAATAGGCTTCGCCCCAACGCCAGTCTATCAATAAATGTTTGCACAAAAAACTAGCAACTAACATACGTACTCGGTTATGCATGAATCCAGTCTGGTTCAGTTGCCGCATTCCGGCATCCACCAAGGGATACCCCGTTTTACCATCGCACCATGCTTTAAATTCTGTTTCGTTATTACGCCAAACAATGCGGTCGTATTGCGGTTTAAAACTTTGTGTTGCCGTTTGTGGGAAATGCCAAAGAATCTGCATGAAAAATTCGCGCCAAATAAGTTCTTGCCAAAAGATTTCATTTTTTTCTGAAACAGCTTTTTGAATTATCTTTCGAATGCTCACCGTTCCGAATCGTAAATGTGCTCCTAGTTTGGAAGTGGAATCTTGTGCAGGGAAATTTCTGGTGGCTTCGTAATGTTGAATTAAACTTGGGGGTACTTTATAAGCTGCGATGGTTTGTGAGGCTGTTTTAAAGCCCATTTTGTTTAAGGAAACATTGGGCAATTCGGTATTCTTAAGTAAGTTTTTTGAATATTCTAAAGGATTGTAATGCTCTAATGTAATGGTTTTAAAAGTAGATTTCCATAATTTCATGTATGGTGTATATACCACATACGGACTCCCATCACTTTTTACAATCTCACTTTTTTCAAAAATAACTTGGTCTTTAAAGCTTTTAAAAGCGATGTTGTGTTTTTCTAATAAGTATTTAATATCCGCATCACGCTTAATGGCGTACGGTTCGTAATCATGATTGGTATAAACCGCTTTAATGTTATAATCAGCTATTAATTGCTTGTAAACATCAATAGGATTCCCATGATACATAGCAAGATTACTTTCATATTTATTTTTAAGAGTGTCTCGCATGTTCTGAAGGGTTTCAAAAATAAACCTAACACGTGCATCATCTTCTGGTAGTACCTCAAGAATGTGTTTATCAAAAATAAAAATAGGGAGTACGTTTTCTTGGTGTTTTAAAGCTTCATAAAAACCTTTGTTATCATCTAGACGTAAATCACGCCTAAACCAAAAAATGCTGATAGGTGCTTTCATAATTTAAAATTTACCAAACAGTTCTTCTAGTTTAATGGTTCGGTAATTAAAAATTTCTTCTAATTTGGGTTTCACTAAAATAGGATGGACGAGTTGCCCTAAAATTCCAAAAGGCACTTTATAATCGATAAGGTCTTCCATTTCAATACCACCATCAATCTCTTTAATAAAATGTTTGTGATGCCACAAGGCATAAGGTCCAAAACGTTGTTCGTCAACGAAATAGTCGTCATTAACAACATGAGTGATTTCTGTGACCCATTTGGTTTTAATGCCCCAAATAGGCGTCACAATATATTGAATAATTTGCCCCGCAAACATGGGTCTGTCTGCCCCAGATAAAATATCAAAACCCATATAATCTGGTGTTATGGTTTTTAGATTTTTTGGATCTGATAGAAAGGCCCAAGCCTGCGCTCTTGAAATGGGTAACTTCTGTTTTTTATGAAGCGTATAGACTTTCATTAATTAATTATTAAAAAGAATATAGGCGTTAAGAGACGTCGCAATGCACAGCCAAATAAAATAGGGAAGTATTAAAATGCTTATTAACTTTAATGTATGTATGTAAGTGAATAAAAAGAGGGCAATTACTATGGTGAGTAATACAATAACCAAAAGTCCGAAACTTATTAAATGTTGATTAAAGAATATAAAATTCCAAGATACATTAAGTACAAACTGAATGGTGAACAATGTTTTTACTTTACTGGTTGGTAATGCCGTATACAAATAAGCCATATATACCGAAAAACAAACCATTATAAACGACCAAGCAGTCCCGAAAACCCAGTTTGGTGGTGTCCAAGGTGCTTGGTTTAAATTGGTGTACCAGGTTGTTAAAGGCCCATTGTTCATCAACAAAATGCCTAGTCCTAAAGCACTAAAATTGATGATTAAAAATACAGATAAGGGTTTTAGAATTTTCACAATAGGTTTTTAGTTATTTTAGCATCCATAGGAGTTACGGCAGATAAATAATAATCTACTAAATTACCTTTACCATCCACTAAATATTTTTGAAAATTCCATTTCACTTCAGAATCGACTTTACCATTTTTAGATGCTTTTGTTAACCATTGGTATAATGGATGTTGATTGTCGCCTTTGACATCTAATTTTTCGGTCATTAAAAAAGTAACGCCATAATTAGCTGTACAAAATTCTTTTATGTCTTTAGCCGTTCCTGGCTCTTGATTCGCAAATTGATTAGAAGGGGCACCAATTACCATAAGATCGCTTTTGTATTTATTATATAGCTCTTGCAATTGGGCATATTGCGGTGTAAAACCACATTTAGAAGCTACATTAACGAACAAAATGTGTTTCCCTTTAAAAGCAGCTAGGTCGATAGGACTTCCATCTAAAGCTGTTAATTTAATATCATAAATAGATTGTGATTTTGATTGGGCCATAGATTTTGTGGAGACCAATAGAATTAAACTTAATAAGAGTATTTTTTTCATAGGATTAGATTTTAAATGATAACAGTCCACAATCTATTTGTAACACGTTACCAGAGATAGATGCAGCCTTTTCTCATAGTAAAAATACTGCCATTTATGTAACTTTATTAGAATTTAAGATTTTTTTAAGAGGAAGGCATTCTATAATCTCTTCAACCATTTTATGATTCTTTGATTTATTTGTTTATGGACGTCCTTTCAGACGCTTTTCAATTTTTTGTTTTATAGCTGTAAGGCGTTTCATGAGATCCATTAATTTTGGATCTTTTTCGGTTTTATAAACTGAATTCAAATCTAAAATAAGTTCTTTTACTTCTCTTGATGCTTCTATACGCTCACTAGTTGTTTTAAATACTTGCTTGCGTTGTTCAAATTCTAGTGCTTTACTAACAATTTCCATATGCTCTTGTCTAAAATATTATTTATTTTGATATAAAAATGGCATTTTGCCACAATGTAACAATATAATAAATTACACGATATTTTCTTTGTTTTTATGGATATATTAAGTAAATATTAGCATTTGTATAAGTTTAATTCCTTTTTTAAGTCGGAAAATATATTGTGTAAAATTGTGGGTATTTGATGCTGATTATTAATTTTAATATTTTTAAATAAAAAGGCAAGATGTGTTTAAAGGATTTTATAGTTCGTTTAGGAATTGCTTTAGCAGCAGGTTTAATTATAGGTTTTGAACGTCAATGGCATCACAAATCGGCAGGTTTAAAAACAAATATGTTGGTGTCTACGGGGAGTGCCATATTTGTTTTGCTTTCTATTAAAATGGCCGTAGCTGAACCAACTATTGATGTCACCAGAATTATAGCTCAGGTAGTAACTGGAGTAGGTTTTTTAGGAGCAGGCGTTATTTTTAGAGAAGGGACTAGTGTACACGGATTAACTACGGCAGCTACCATTTGGTGTAGTGCCGCTATTGGTTGTATGGCCGCAACGGGTTATCTTATAGAGACTTTAATATGTACTGTTTTAGTGGTTTTTGTAAATTCTTTTTTAGAACCTTTGGATACTTGGTTAAAAAATAGAAAACAATAAAAACCCTTTAATTTGTATTACTGAGTAATTTTAGCTTGGTAGAATTTTTTCTCGAATACGATATCTTTAACAAAAACAAAGGCTTCCTTAATATCATCATTAGGAATGTCGAAATCGTTATGTTCCTGTTTTAGATAACTGTAAAGTATAAAGCTAGAATTGAGACTTTCTAATTTTTCGGCGATTCGTTTTGAGCCATCAATAATTAAAAAACCTTTACTTTTTAAATCGCAATTATGGTGCGCCCCTTTTCCATAAGGGACAACTTTATCATTAACACCGTGATAAAAGACACTTGGTACTGTGTTTTTATTTATTAAATCGGCATTTAATATAGCTCCAGAAACAGCGATAACAGCAGCAGGTTTAATATCGGCATATCTATCTGAATTTTTAATGACCAATTCTCTATTGTACACGACATTTAAAGCTGTTTCGGCACCAGCACTTACCCCTAATAGAACAATTTTTGAATCATCAATTCTAAAATTGTCTTTATAATTAACCAAATATTGTAAGGCACTTAGTAAATCGTCAGCCGCATTCTGGTATATTTTTATTTTTTTGTTAGCAGATAAATTACAGCCAAAATAATCGCCTTTACCTAATAGTCTGTAGTCAATAGAAGTAACTACATATCCTTTTTTTGACACATTTTCAGCTAAATTAATTAAAGATAGGTCGTTTCTTTTTCCAGAATTGAAACCGCCACCATGTACAATAACAAATAGCGCCCTTTTTTCGACTAATGAATCGTTTTCAGGTTCGTAAACATCCAATTTCAATGTATCTTTTCCTTTAACTGAATAATTGTAAGTTTTACTTGTAACGGTCTCGAATATAGGATCAATATATCTTGTTTGCGATAGAGCAATAAAAGAAAAAAATAACAATATAAATGTTGCTACCTTGTTGTTCATATTATGATATAGATTGAATAATTATAAGAATGAAAATAATCGCCAAAGTAAGTGTTAAAAAAGGAACTATGAAAGCATTTGTTAACAGTATTTTAAAGAAATAAATTTTTGAAAATGAAAAGGTTTCAAGGAAAGTATTAGAAAGTCTATTTTAAATTTGATAAAATAAATTATCCGGATTTTGATGCAAAGGGATATTTTGTCTATATCAGAATTAAATCAATACAGACAAAATTATATTGCGAGTTATTTGGTTAGGGAAGTAGGGAATGAGATGATTTGCAAAAAGATGTTTTGAAATCCTTTAATCAAGATGCCTTATCGACAAAAATATTCACTTTTTGACCAATGGTTAGTAGATAATATTACTGCTTTTGACAGCAGTTGAAAATAGGTGAATTAAAAATCGGAAGCGAAAATTAGAATATGGTATGAAAAGGATAGTTGCTTAATATTCAAAAGTCCAAATTGAAATGATGGAAGGTATTATGAAACAATTAAAAAAAACAAGACCTAATTTTTTAATAATCTATAACTATAAACACCCAGAATGGCACCTACAGTAGGAGTTATAATATAAAGCCATAAATATTGGAAATGCCAGGTAAAAAGGGCAGGAGCTATAGAACGAATGGGGTTCATAGAGGCTTTAGTCATGGGGCCAGCAAACATAGCTTCTAATAAAATAACACCGCCAACCGCAAAGGCTGCCAATACTCCTATTTCTTTGCTGCCAGAAGATACGTTTAGAATCACTAACATTAAAAAAAAAGTCATGATGCATTCTAAAATAGCGGCTTTGTATGATTCAAAACCTATAGCAGGTGTGGTTTCACCTAAAAACTGACTTTCAGGAAATAAAAACCAAAGCATAAAACTAGCGAAAATGGCACCTATGGCTTGAGCTAACATGTATTTTGGGACTTCTTTCCAATCAAATTTTTTTGCGAAAGCAAATCCAATGGTGACCGCAGGATTAAAATGGGCTCCAGAAATTTCACCAAAAGCAAGAATCATAGACATCACAATTAGTCCCCAAGTAATAGCAATACCAACATGAGATACGCCGCCATTGGTTATTTCATTGATAGTCATTGCACCACAGCCACAAAACACCATAGCAAAGGTGCCTATTATTTCAGCGTAATATTTTTTCATTTCAGGAATTTGGGTAAATATACAATACCTTAATTTAAGGTTTTGTTAACAAATTAGAATTTAAGAATGTTTAATTTTAAAACCATTAAAAATCTAAAAAAAAACGATGAAAAAACTATTAGTATTATTGCTAACCATGACTACGGTGTATATGGTTAATGCACAAATTGTAACACCACAACCAAGCCCGCACTCTAAAATTGAACAAAAAGTTGGATTAACAGATGTGACTTTGGAGTACAGTAGACCAAGTATGAAAGGAAGAACCATTTTTGGTGATTTAGTACCTTATGGTCAAGTTTGGCGTTTAGGAGCCAATGAGAATACAAAGATTACTTTTAGTACCGATGTAACCATTGGTGGTACTAAACTAAAATCAGGATCTTATGCGGTTTATGCCATACCAAATGCTAAAGCTTGGGATATTATATTTTATACAGATACAACAAATTGGGGGAATCCATCTAAATGGGACGATTCAAAAGTTGCTGCAAAAGTAACTTCAGAAATATATCCAATGCCTATGGATGTTGAAACGTTTACTATGACATTTGATGATTTAACTAGTGGAAGTGCTACTTTGGGTATACTTTGGGAAAAAGTCTATGTTGGTGTTAAAATTGAAGTGCCAACAGATGATATGGTGTTAGCTAGTATCAATGATGTTATGAATGCGACACCTACTGCTAATGATTATTATAATGCAGCGGTTTATTATTTACAAGAAAATAAAGATATTGAACAAGCTAAAACTTGGATGGATAAAGCTATAAACATGGCTGGTGATAAAGTGCCATATTATCAGTTGAGACAACAATCTTTAATTTATGCTAAAGCAGGCGATAAAAAAGGAGCTATAGCTATTGCTAAAAAATCGTTAGCTGCTGCTGAAACTGCTGGTAATGGTGATTATGTAAAAATGAATAAAGACTCTTTAAAAGAGTGGGGAGCCATGTAATTTAGATTTTTAAAATTTTTAGAGTTGTTCATATAAATTAAAAAGCCTAACAGACTTATTTTGTTAGGCTTTTTAATTCTTAATAATTTAGGCCAATGATTTCCCTAACATCATCAAGTAGTTTGATAAGGTTTCTACTGAAATCAAAAGTCATAATATCGCTTTCTTTTTTCCCTTCTTGAAGCAATTTATTGAAATGAATGGTTTCGTATTTATAACCGAAAATATGGTTATCATATCCGAAATCAATGGTTTCTTCTCTGCCATCTGAAATTAAAGTCACCGTACTCGGGCAATGAAATTCTCTATTAATTTTGATGGTCCCTTTTTCGCAATAAAAAATAGCTTCGGTTGGTAATATTTCTTTTAGGGAACTTTTTAAATAAGCTTTTACAAGGTTGTTGTAATCGAAAGTCATATCGCAAGAAGCATCTGTTCCATTTTCAAAAAAAGTAGCATTGGCATCTATATGATTAGGCATGCCTAATGTTGATAAACTCACAAAAATAGGGTAGATGCCAATATCTAAGAGACTGCCACCTCCAACGTCTTTATTAAAAAGTCTTTCATTTGTGTTATAAGGTCTTTTAAAACCAAAATCACTTTCAATTTTTAAAATATGACCAAAGGTTTTATTTTTTAAAGCTGTTAAGGCGTATTGATAGTGAGGCAAGAAATAGGTCCAAAGGGCTTCCATTAAAAGTACATTTTTCTCTTTTGCTTTTGCGATCATGATGTCAACATCTTGCGCATTCATCGCAAAAGGTTTTTCACCTAAAACAGCGATGCCATTTTCTAAACACATCAGGGCATTTTCTTTATGTAAGGCATGAGGTGTTGCTATATAAACGGCATCAATATCAGGGTCGTTTGCCAAATCTTCATAAGATGCATAGGCTTTAGATGCCCCGTATTTTTCAGCAAATTCATCTGCTTTTTCTTGTGTTCTTGAAGCTACAGCATATAGTTCGGCATCTTGAATGGTTAAAAGGTCGTTAGCAAATTTATTTGCAATACCTCCTAAGCCAATAATGCCCCATTTAATTTTTTTAAGTTGTGATTGTTCTGTCATTTTTATGAGTTAGTTGTAATATCATTGCAATAGTAATAACTATAGCACATCCCACAAAATTTAACCACAAAAAAGGAAGATTAATAAATTCGTATAAATCTAAAAAATAAAGTGAAATGACTATGATTTGCGTGATTAATGCCGCTATAAATACGGCTTTTCCTTTTACAAATTTAAAGAAAAATGCCAATAAAAAGATGCCTAACACATTGCCATAAAATATGGAGCCAATAATGTTAACTAACTGTATTAAATTTTCGGCAAGATTGGCAATACAAGCAACGCAAATAGCTAAAATGCCCCAAGCAAATGTAAACCACTTAGAGGCTTTTACCATCTCTTCCTCGGTTTTTTCGCCTGTGTTTCGCTTGTATAAATCCATGGTGGTAGTAGAGCCCAAAGCATTTAATTCGCTAGAGGTGCTAGACATGGCTGCACTCAAAATAACGGCTAGTAAAAGCCCAATAAGTCCCCTAGGTAAATTATTTAAAATGAAATAAATGAATACATAATCAACATCATTATTTTCTATTTTAATATTTTGTTTTTCAGCCGCTTTGGCAATCAATGACTTCGCTTTTTTTCGAACATCATCATTCGCATTATTTGTTGATGCAATATATTTTTCAGAATCAGGATTTTCAGAATTTATATAAGAGGTTATATGCTTTTGTTTATTATTGAAAATGACGTCACTTTCTTGCTGAAGCGATTTATAATCGTTAGCAAACTCAGAATGTAATACAAATTCCGTGGCATTGGGATTAAAATTGATAGGTGCTTGATTGAACTGATAAAATACAAATACCATGATACCGACCAAAAGAATAAAAAATTGCATCGGGACTTTTAGCAGACCATTAAATAGGAGGCCCAATTGCATTTCTTTAACAGATTTTCCAGATAAATAACGTTGCACTTGACTTTGGTCCGTTCCAAAATACGATAACATTAAAAATGTACCACCAATAATACCACTCCAAAAAGTATAACGGTTATTAAAATCAAATGAAAAATCTAAAATATTCATTTTTCCACTGGCACTGGCAATTTCCAGTGCTTTGTTAAATGTAATATCTTGCGGCAATTTGCTGATTATGATAAAGAAAGCAACCAACATTCCTGAAAAGATGATGACCATTTGATGCTTTTGAGTCACGTTAACAGCTTTAGTACCACCGGAAACCGTATAGATTATAACCAAAATTCCAATGATGATATTAAGAAGCATGAGATTCCAACCTAGTACAACGGACAAAATAATGGCCGGAGCAAAAATGGTAATCCCTGCAGCCAATCCACGTTGAATTAAAAACAAAATAGCAGTCAGCGTTCTGGTTTTTAAATCGAATCTATTTTCTAAAAACTCGTAAGCTGTATAAACATTTAAGCGGTGATATAAAGGAATAAAAACCATGCAAATAACAATCATGGCTATGGGTAATCCAAAATAGAATTGCACAAACCCCATCCCGTCATTAAAAGCTTGACCTGGGGTAGAAAGAAATGTAATAGCACTGGCTTGTGTCGCCATGACTGATAAACCAATGGTCCACCATTTAGACGTTTTCCCGCCTTTTAAATAATCTTGTACATTTTTGCTTCCCCGTGTTTGCCAGGTACCGTAAGCCACAATACCCAATAAGGTGACTAATAAAACAATCCAATCTATCCAGTAGAGTTTTTGCATTGTTTTAAATGGATTTTGTTAAAAAATAAAATAAGATGATATAAACAGCATTGGCTACTAAAACCAAGGTATACATCTTATTCCATTTATAATGTTTCATCCGTTTTATTGTTTTAGATTTTCTTTTAGTTTTAAATCTTCTTTACCAATAGATAGCATGTTAGCAAATAATCGATACGCTCCGGAAACACCTTCGGGGAATTCTCTAAAAAAGCTTAATCCCGTATAAATATAATAGCCTTTTCCATATTTGGCAACTAATAAGCTACCATCTAAAGGGGCTTCATTTTTGTCATGCATAGATAAGATTGGTGTAAATTCTTTTGACCATTCACTAGGGAAATATAAACCACGCTCTTGTGTCCAGCCTTCAAAATCTTGTTGGGTTATTTTATTTGGATAATTTAATAAGGGGTTTTCAGGATTTAAAAAACGAACCTCTGCATTTTCATCTGTAACCCGATCTCTAGATAATTTTAACTCATAAGGTGCCAATTTATCAACTTTTAATCTAGAATTGGTATTGT
Organism: Confluentibacter sediminis; assembly: GCF_003258355.1. Lineage (GTDB taxonomy): Bacteria > Bacteroidota > Bacteroidia > Flavobacteriales > Flavobacteriaceae > Confluentibacter > Confluentibacter sediminis. The sequence goes on from NZ_QKPO01000004.1 coordinate 44,069, forward strand.
ATTGAACAATCATATTGCCACCTTTTTCCACAAAATCGAATAATAATTGTTGTTTGAATTTCAATTCATCAACCGTATTATAAGCTCTAACCCCAATTACAACAGCATCAAACCGACTTAACATGTCGGCATTAATATCTTCAGGATTGATTGTTAATACATTATAGCCAATTTGTTTTAAACTTTCTGGAACGACATCGCCCGCACCAGCTATATAAGCGATATTATCCCCTTTCTTTTTAATGTCTAATCGTACAATTTTACTTTCACTTGGTTCTAAAACCGTTTGGAATGGGATATGGTCGTAATCAATTTCTATAAGTTCTTTAGTATATATATTATCATTAACATGAACGATAGGATGGATGTAACCTTCACTTTGATTTTTTGGTGGAATGATAGTAAAAATCAATGTTTGTTCTTCGTCTTTGTGGGCAATAGAAATATTTTGTTTTTCAGGAGACACACTCCAATCTTTTGGATGATTGATTTCAACAAACCCCGTTAAATTATCTTTTCCAGCTTTTACAATGATTTCCACATTTTTTTGTTTGTCATTCTCAAAAATGATAACTTTTTCATGGATTTTTGCCGATGCTTCAGGAACAATTTCAAATGGACGATACAATTCGCCTTTATCTGGCTTGCCATATCGATAAATAACAGGTTTGGTAATGCGAATGGGCAAGTTGTTTATTTTTAAATTGAAATCGACAGAGACGTGCCGTGGTGTTTCTGGTAAACCTATTAAATTTTTATCATCCACCTGGTACATACCTAGTGTACCTTTTTCTTTTAACCAATAAGGTGAAGTATAGGTTTCATCTTTTGAAATGCTATAGTCCGTTTTGAAATTTTCTCTAACGTTTGGTTTTAGTGTTGTATTTTTTGAAACTGTTTTTCCATCAGTTTGTGAAATGCTTACCAGTTCGATAGCAGCGTTGCTTCTATTTATTGCTTCAATATTGATATGGATATGGCTGTTTGGGGTGCTTGAATTCGTTTCAGCTGAGGCTTCTAAATACAATCCTGCACAAGCCTCTATAATTGATTTTAATTCTTTTGTTTTTATAGTTTTCCAATGCTCATCTTCAATGTTTTGAAGTAATTGGTAAGCTTTCATTAAATCCGTAAGATGTACCGATGGATTTGTGAAATTGAATTCCTTTTCAACTTTATGTAGAATATCGCCGATGGCTTTTCCGCCTTTTACACGATTCCAAGAGGTGTCTATTCCCGCAAAAATATCTTGGTTATTTGCTAAAGTATCGCCTTTTAAAAACTCAATATATTCGTTTTGTGAACCTCTATTGGTTAGCCTGCCAAATCCTTGGCTTAAGTGTTGACTACTCGCTAATGAAGATACTTCGTTATTGGATAAGCCTTTCAGCGGATAGTATGCACCAACATCAAAAGTTATTAAATTGGTTTTATCGGCTTTTTCAAAAGCTTCTGGACTGGAATACGCCCACGGACTTGTATTGTAAAATAAGCGTTTTGGTTGCCAAACATCAGCAATTTTAAGTAATTCTGGATAAGAAGATGTATCATTTGCTAAATCGAAAGCTTCAAAACTTAACATTGCAGAACTGGTGTGGTGTCCGTGGGTGGTGCCTGGAGTTCTATGGTCAAAACGGTTAATGATGATATCTGGTCTAAATTTTCTAATGGTTAAAACCACATCACTTAATACATCATCTTTATTCCAAATAGCTAAAGTCTCGTCTGGTTCTTTTGAAAAACCAAAATCGTTAGCTCTTGTAAAAAACTGTTCACCACCATCGATACGCCTGGCAGCCAATAATTCTTGAGTTCTTATAACGCCCAATAAATCTCTAATCTCTGGTCCAATAAGGTTTTGTCCGCCATCACCTCGTGTCATGGCTAAATAACCAGTTCGAGCTTTTTCATGATTGGACATATAGGAAATGAGCGATGTGTTTTCATCATCTGGATGTGCTGCGACATATAAAACAGATCCTAAAAAATTTAGTTTTTGTATAGATTGATAAATGTCGGCTGTTGAAGGTTTTTTAGGTTGTTGTGCGTGAATAATGCTGGAAAAAAGGGCACATAAAAATACAATGAGTATCTGTTTTCTCATAAATTTTGTTAGTTGATAGTCAAATATATAAAACTATATAGGGGAATGTGATTGTTTTAATGTTTCTTTAACGTTAAAATTGTTGTTGGTTTATGTTATTGGTTGTATATAAACTCAATGAAATCGCCAAAACTAAAAACCACAACTACCAACCATCAACTATTAATCACCACTAACCATCAGCCATAACTAAAGCCACTTTTTACGTTTAAAGTAAATGAGCATTCCAACAAATAGCAAAATCATGACCCCCCAAAGAATAAAATAAGAGTATTTGTAATGGAGTTCAGGTATGTAATCGAAGTTCATACCATAAATACCGGCGATAAAAGTTAAAGGAATAAATATGGAAGCCATAATGGTTAACACTTTCATGACTTCGTTCATTTTATTGCTAATAGTTGTCATGTACATATCCATTAAACTCCAGATCATTTCTCTATAAATATCAATATTTTCAGTAACTTGAATTAAATGGTCGTAAATATCGCGGTAATAGGTTTTTGTTTTTTTTAGAATTAAGGGGCTCTCATGTTTTTCAATACGGTTGATAACTTCGCGAAGCGGGAAAATGGCACGACGCACACGCAATACTTCCCTTTTTAAATCTTGAATATCTTTATTGATAGATTCATCGACGTCACCTAAAAAAATGCGAGTTTCATAATCTTCAATTTTGTCACCCAATGTTTCAATAATACTGAAATACTGATCCACAATAGCATCCATTAAAATATACAGTAAATAATCGGCTTGCATGGTACGAACTCGACCTTTCCCTTGTCGAATGCGATCTCTAACAGCATCAAACACATCTCCATCAGCTTCTTGAAAAGACAGTACATAGTTTTTACCCAAGATAAAGCTTATTTGTTCAGAAATGATGTTTTCTTCTTTGTCATGATACAGCATTTTTAAAACAACGAATAAATAATCATCGTATTCATCAATTTTTGGACGTTGTGAAATGCTTACAATATCTTCTAAAACTAAAGGGTGTAAATTGAAATGATTTCCTAATTTTTCAATTTCATTAACATGGTTTAAGCCATTAAGGTTGATCCAGGACATAGAGTCTGAATGCTTGAAATCAAAAATGTCTTCAATATTATTTAGTTCTTTATCAATACATTGCTCACTATTATAATCAAAAACTTCAATAAATAATTTTTTTGATGATTTGTCTCCTGTATAAATAACACTGCCAGGCGCTAGTCCTGACTTTTTATAACGTTTTTTATTTTTATGCTTACTCATGTTATAAATGTATGGAATAGTTACATAAAATCAAGACCATCATCAATCGCATCCTTTTGAATTAAAGTCACGGCTTTTTGTAGCATAAGGTTGTTCGGGTAAGTTACCAAATCACCATTATCTAATCGCAAATGGAGTTGAAACGCTCTAATATCTTCTATGATGCCTTCAAGCGGAAAGTCTTTATCATGTATTTGGATTTTGTCACCTACTTTATAAGGAAATGAAAAGAACATGATGATGCCTGAAGTAATGTTACTTAAAATAGACCAAATAGCAAATAAACCAATACCAATAACGGCAAAAATGGAGGAGAAAAGAACCACTAAATCATGGACTTCGGTACCAAAAACAAACGGGATGGTTATGAGACCTATTAAAAGCAATGTTACTGAAACATATCTATTAATTAAATGGATACGAGCTAAATTGATACCGTTTTTTCTTGATATTTTAGTGATAAGTGTTGTTAAGATAAAACGAACAATTAATAAAAAGATGAGAACGAATCCGGTTATAATGAATTCTTCTTGATGGTTTTCAAAAAACTTAAAAATTCTCATTGTAACGATTTTTTGTAAAGATACATTACAAAATTAACTGAGACAATTTAATTGAAAGGTTTAGGTTATGCTTTGCTATCAAAAAAGAGCCTAAAAACTATTTAAAACTTGATATACCAGATGTGTAGGCATGCCCATAACATTAAAGTAAGACCCTTCTAGTTTGGCAACACCAATTTGTCCAATCCATTCCTGTATGCCGTAAGCTCCAGCTTTATCAAAAGGTTTACAGGTTTTTATATAATAATCTATTTCTTGATCGGTTAAATTTTTGAAAGTGACTCTAGTGGTATCATTTAAGGTTTTCTCAAATTTAGTAGTAGTAAAACAAACCGATGTAATCACTTCATGGGTGACATTGCTTAAAGATTTCAGCATCGCAAAGGCATCCATTTCATCTAAAGGTTTCCCGAGGGCTTTTCCTTGATGCCAAACAATGGTATCACTTGTTATAAGAATATCAGGCTCTTTTAATTCGTTTTTAAAAGGAATTGCCTTTAACTGTGCTAAATAATCACTGATTTCAAAATGTTTCAGTCTGGAAGGAAATTCTTCCTTTATGGGTTTTAAACGAATTTCAAAATTTAATCCCAATTCTTTAAAAAATTGTTGTCTTCTTGGAGATCCCGAAGCGAGGATGATATGATGGTTTTTTAATTTTTCGTTTAGCATTATTTAATTAAAATATACTTGTATAAAAGTAAGGAAAGCATTCCAAAAAGCATAATTAATTTAAGAATGTTACTAATATGTGTGTAGTCTTTTTTTGTTTTAGCACTTACTATTTGAATGCTTAAATAGAGTAGTGGGGCAATAATGAAAAACAAGAAATAAATAACTGCTACTAGGTTTTTGTATAAAGAATCAATAACATAATATCCCAATATAAACAGGGTAATATGATAAAATAAACAACATATATCTAGCCTTTTCTATACCGATAATTATGGGGAAGGTATGCATGCCTGTTTTGGCGTCACCTTCCATATTTTCCATGTCTTTAGCTATTTCCCTCATTAAATTTAATATGAAAGCCATATAGGCATAGTTTAAGATGGTTTTAAAATAGATAAGTTGAATGGTTTGGTTTTGTTCGGTAATATTTGGAATCAATTCAAAGACACCTACCAATACGATACTTAAAGCAACTAATACAGAAATGACCAAATTACCTATTAAAAACAGGTGCTTTAAATAGGTCGAGTAGACATAAAGTAGGACGGAAATGATAACGAACAAGGAGAAAAATCCACTTCTGCCAACAGCATTTGATAAGTAAGATCCAATACCAACACCAATAATATTAAAAATGATAAAAAGATTATAAGCTGTTTTTTATGAAATGGTCTTGCCAACAATGATGTTGTTTGGTTCATTAATGAAATCGGTTTCTACATCATTGATGACGTTAATAATGTTTCCAGCAGCGGCTATACATATGGAGGACATAATTAAAAGAATCATGTGAAAAGTGTCTAAGCTGGTGGTTGCTCCAAAAGGTTCCAGCAAAGCATACTTAATAAGTAATTGCGTCAAGGCAATCATAAGCAAGTTTTTCCAACGGATGAGGATTAAAATGCTACGCATTTACTTCATAATTAAAAGTGAAAAAACTAAAAACTCATAGAATCGTTAAAAGCATTTTTGTTTATTTCCAACAACCAACAACCAACAACCAACAACCAATAACTAAAACTTCCACTTATCCTGAACTTTTAACACCTGTTCAATAACATCTCTCACAGCACCTTGTCCACCATTTTTATGTGAGATGTATTTAGAAACGCCTTTAATTTCAGCGACCGCATCTTGAGGACAACAAGGTAATCCAACTACTTTCAAAACAGGGTAATCTGGTATATCATCGCCCATATAGAGTACGTTTTCTGGCTTAATATTATTGGTTTCTATGTATTCATAAAACTTTTCAAGTTTATTATAGGCTCCTAAATATACTGTTTTAATACCCAAACCTTCTAACCTAATTTTAACTCCATCATTAGTGCCTGCCGAGATAATAGCGACATTATATCCAGAATTTACGGCAAATTTAAGTGCATAGCCATCTCTTACATTCATCATTCTTAAAAGTTCCCCCGAATTGGTGACGTGTAAAGAGCCATCCGTTAAAACGCCATCAACGTCAAATATAAAAGTAGTAATATGTTGTAGGTATTCTTTATAGCTTTTTTCTTCCATGTGTGATTTGTATAGATTCGGTTAGTAATTCGTAAATCGCTTTATGATGCGGATTGTTATTTAAAAGTTTTAAATGTTTTTTGATCGTTTTTTTGTCATGTCGTTTCGCTGGTCCTGTTTGCGCCATATAAGGTGATAATTCTTGAACTTTTTTGGCAGTTTCAAGTATCAATGGTTTTAAAACATCAAATTCAGCGCCTTCACTTTCAGTAATTTCATGCCCGATTCTGTAAAGTTGATTGGTGAAATTATTCACAAAAACGGCCGCTAAATGCAATACACGTCTTTGGTCGCTATTGACTCGTTTGGTAGGACTACCGATACTTATGGCTAAATTTTTTAAGGTATGATAATCTTCACTCTTTATGGCTTCAATACAAAGGGGCACATTGGCAAAATCGATAGTAGCTTCTTTACTAAATGTCTGTAAGGGGTAAAAAACACCGCGTCTGTTTTTTTTATCGATATCGTAAAGACTGACGCTTCCAGAAGTGTGTACTACCAATCTGTTCTCAAAAGGTAGTTTTTGTGATATACTTTTAATAGCATCATCGCTAACCGCTAAAATGTACAGGTCGGCTTCTTTAAGTTGATTGAAGTTATCTATAATATCTACATCTGTTTTAAATGCTTTAATAGGGTTTAAATGTCTATTATACCATTGTTTTACAGAGACTTGTTCCGTTTTTTGAAAAGCTTTAAATAAATGTGTGGCGACATTACCAGCACCAAGAATAGTTACTGAAATCATGGTGCTAAAATACAGAAGATATGTGGAAAGTTGAAAATTAAAAGTTCCAAAGTTTCAAAGTTTCTGAGTTACAAAGCTTTTAAGTTGACAAAATGCTGTTGAGGTTTGCAATTCACATGAAACACTTTTTTGTCTCTTTGCTACTTTGCCACTTATTTGAAAAAAAATAGCGTAAATTTGATGCCATGAGGAACGATATTAAAACTAGGGACGACGTATTTTTATTAGTGTCGTCTTTCTATGAAAAAGTTAGAAAAGATGCTGTTTTAGGTCCTTTTTTTAATGATGTTATCGTAGATTGGGACACTCATTTAGACCGATTGACCACTTTTTGGGAATCGAGTTTATTTTTAAAAACCAAATACTTGGGAAATCCTTTGGAAGCTCATGTTAAGGTTGATAAAGAAAACAATAATATTATCACCGAGTTGCATTTCGGACTATGGTTAAACCTATGGTTTCAAACTATTGATGAACTTTTTGAAGGTGAACATGCCGAAAATGCAAAACGACGCGCTCGGAAAATGGGAACATTTTTATATTTAAAAATTTTTGAAGCTAGGCAGGCTAAATAATTTGTTTTAAGTTTTATAACTTACCTAATTTATAGTTTTTCAATTTATTAAAGTCTTTGTTTATGATTAAACAGAAACTAATTTCCAGTCTTTTTCACAAACTTTAACACATTAAAATAAACTTTAATACTTAAATTTGCCCCACCTTAAAAGGGCTTATATCATGCAAACTAAACTCGCCAATATTCTTTTTTCTACGCGTCTTACTGCTATTTTATTTATCGTATTTGCTGCCGCCATGGTAACAGGTACTTTTTTAGATGCAGGACAATTAACATCACCAACTGCATATACCAGAAACTTAATATACAATGCTTGGTGGTTTGAGGCGATTATGGTGTTTTTTGTAATTAATTTTTTAGGGAACATTGCAAGGTTTAGACTTTATAAAAAAGAAAAATGGGCTACTTTAATCTTGCACTTAGCATTTATTTTTATCTTAATAGGAGCAAGTATTACAAGATATATCAGTTTTGAAGGCATGATGGCTATTCGCGAAGGAGAAACAAGTAACACGTTCTTATCTCAAAAAACCTATGTAACCGCATATATTGATGGCGATTATGAAATTGATGGCATACCACAACGTTTACCTATAGAAAAAGAAGTGGATTTTTCTGCTCGAATGGATAACGATTTTAAGATTGAAACCAAATATAATCAACAACCCGTGACCATTGAATTAGAGAAATTCATACAAGGTGCAGAAGAAGATATTATTCCAAATGATACTGGTGAATCTTATTTAAAAGTTGTTGAATCTGGAGGAGGAGGGCCACATAATCATTTTTTAAAAGTAGGTGAGGTGCAAAGCATTCATAATGTTTTGTTTGCATTAAATAAGCCAACTGAGGGCGCTATTAATATCACTTACAATAATGATGAACTTACCATAAAATCCCCTTTTGAAGGGGAGTATTTAACTATGGCAACCATGACCCAAGGTACTTTGGTTAAAGATAGTTTACAACCTTTAATATTGCGTTCCCGTTATATCATTGGCGATATGCAAATGGTATTCCCAAAACCTGTTGTAAAAGGTGTTTTTGATATTGTTCAAAAATCACAAATATTAAAGAATGATGAAGATGGTGCGGTATTTAAAATAACAACCAAGGGAGAAACCAAACGAGTGGGTGTACTTGGCGGTAAAGGAATGCAAAATGCCTTTAAACAGGTGCAAGTTGGTGGATTGGATTTTGCCCTGAAATATGGTTCTAAAGAGATGGAATTACCATTTCAAATTAAATTAAATGATTTTGAAGCCGAACGTTATCCTGGAACTGAAAAAGGCTATTCTTCTTTTTCAAGCGAAGTCACTGTTATTGATGAAAAAGAAGGAAGTTATGATTATAAAATATTTATGAACAATATTTTAAATCATGGTGGCTACAAGTTTTTTCAGTCAAGTTTTGATCCCGATGAAAAGGGAACTATTCTTTCTGTAAATCATGATTACTGGGGTTCTTTAATCACTTATATAGGGTATTTCTTATTGTATTTTGGTTTGATGGCTATTTTGTTTGCTAAACATTCTCGTTTTGGTGATTTAAAAAAACAATTGGAAAAAGTGAAGGCTAAAAAGGCGAAACTACTTGCGGTTTTATTTTTGTGTTTTGGATTGAATGGGTTTTCACAAGAACATACCGAGCATGATGGTCACAATCATAATAGACCTGAAAAAACAGTTATAGATTCTATATTAGAAGCAAATATAACCCCTAAAGAACATGCCGAAGCATTTGGTCACATGGTCATTCAAGATATTGGTGGGCGTATGATGCCCGTAAATACCTATGCTTCAGAAATGCTTCGTAAATTAAGCAAGCATGATGATTATGAAGAATTTGATGCCAATCAGGTCTTTCTATCCATGCAAGAAAGTCCTCTGCTTTGGTACAATGTGCCTGTTATTTATTTAGCTCTTAAAAAGGGTGATTCCATTAGACACATTATTGGAGTTGATAATACTGAAAATTATGTCATGTTATCAGACTTTTTTACAGATAGTGGGGAATATAAATTATCACCTTATTTAGAAGAAGTCTATAAAACAAACACCCCAAATGGTTATCAAAGTCAAATAAAAGAAACAGATCAGCGAGTAACCTTGCTGTACAATACGCTGGAGGGGATGCCATTGAAAATTTTCCCTTTACCAAACGACGAAAATAATAAATGGATTTCTGAATACGATTTAAAACATGATGAGACTATAAAAGTTCAAGATTCATTATATAGAAATTTTATAACGAATGGTTTTAAGACTTATTTGTACATGGTTAATACAGCTAAGCAGAATGGTGATTTCTCTGAAGCTAATAAGTTTTTAGATGCTTTTAAGAAAACACAAACTCGTTACGGTGCATCCGTTATGCTTTCTGATAAAAAAATAAATACAGAGATATTATATAACAAATATGATATTTTCAAAAAGCTGTTTAGTTGGTATTTATATGCTGGGACATTGCTTTTTATTGTGCTTATCATTCAAATATTTAAAGATAAAAATAAAACACTAAAAACCTTAGCTACTGTCTTTAAGTTTGTTGTTCTTGGCTTATTTATTCTGCATACCGCAGGATTGATAGTTAGATGGTATATTTCTGGCCACGCCCCTTGGAGTGATGCCTACGAGTCTATGCTTTACGTGGCTTGGTCCAGTATGTTTTTTGGGTTGGCTTTTGGCAGAAAGAGTGATTTAACGATTGCATCTACTGCTTTTGTAACCGCCATGCTTTTAATGATTGCCCATTGGAACTGGATGGATCCGGCTATTGCCAATTTACAACCTGTATTGAACAGTTATTGGCTCATGATCCACGTTGCGGTTATAGTAGCGAGTTATGGCCCTTTTACGTTGGGAATGATATTAGGTGTTGTAACCTTATTGCTTATGATTTTAACAAATAAAAAAAATCAGGAGAAAATGGCACTTAATATTAAAGAGCTTACCATTATTAATGAAATGGCTTTAACCGTTGGTTTAGTGATGCTTACTATTGGAAACTTTTTGGGAGGTATGTGGGCTAACGAAAGTTGGGGACGTTATTGGGGTTGGGATCCTAAAGAAACTTGGGCTTTAATTAGTATTATGATTTATGCCTTTGTTATCCACATGAGATTGATTCCTGGATTACGTAGTGTTTGGTGGTATAATCTATCATCTATCATAGCTTATCCGTTTATTATATTTACTTATTTTGGGGTTAATTTTTATTTATCAGGATTACATTCTTACCAATCGGGGCAACAAATTGCTAGTTTTAATGCCATTGCAATATCAGTTGGATTAGTAGCTATCCTAGGCTTTTTTGCATATCGTGGTTATGCAAAATATTATAAAAAGTAACCTCCTGTGATGTATGGCGAAAACGGGGCGAGATAAAAACACTAAAAATAAGGCAAAGCACTCTAAGTTGATGGCTCAAAAAAAGAATAAAAAGAAGGAAGAAGAGCAATTACGTAAAGAAAAACTAAAGGCCATTATTACAAAAGCCAAAGAACAACATAAAGGGAATAAGCTTTAGTTCTGCAAGGCTGTAATTTTTTTATAGGCAGTTATAGTAAGTCTTTAACCTTATTATAAAGAATCTCATCAAACTTTTTTATGACTAAGTCAGCTTGACTGTAATCTTGGTTCTTAGAATGAAAACTATCAAAAGCGACACAAAATATGCCCGCTGCTTTTGCGGCACTTATACCATTTGTGGCATCTTCAATAACCATGCATTCCTCTCGTGAAAAGCCAGTGGCTTCGGCAGCTTTGATAAAAATTTCTGGATGTGGCTTCGATTCTTTTAAATCAGCACCACTCAATTTTGCTTTAAAATATGGGTTTAAATCAAACCGTTTAAAAATACGTTCAATACTTGGCATGGTAGCCGATGAGCCTAAAACGAGTGTAAGTCCATTTTTATGATAATCTTTTATCACATCCAAAACACCTTCAATTAAATCAAAAGTGGTGTCATTTTCAAATACGTAATCAAAATGCTTTCTTTTTAAAGCCACTAAAGTTTCTGGTGATGCTTCTAGTTTATAAATATCACACAGTTGTTTGCAAATATTTAGTGTAGATTTTCCTGTAAATGATTCATAAAGTGAATCGGGCACGTCTATATTAACATCTTTAAACATTTTATGGTAAGCGATATAGTGTAAAGGCTCACTTTCAATGATAACCCCATCCATGTCAAATATTACAGCTTTAAGCATTTGATTTTTTTTTTTTTTGCGAAGATAGATTAATAGAAAATAATACCCTAAAAACCTGTTTGTAGTTTTAAATAAAATTTACATATTTGCTATTATGATTGTTTAAATAGACTTCACGGCAGACATCGAGATTCTCTCGAAAAAGGAAACTGAGCATTTGGTATGCTTGGTTATGTTTATCTTTTAATACATTTCAAAATGCAATCAAATAAAATATCATTTAAACAATTTTTTCAATATTTTAAAATAGCCTTTACCGGAAAAGAACAAGAATTTACCTCGGGTAGCATTCGTCGTGCGGTTTTTATGCTGGCAATTCCCATGATTTTGGAAATGCTTATGGAATCTATTTTTGCTTTGGTAGATATTCTTTATGTATCTAGAGTGAGTGTAAATGCTGTAGCCACTATTGGTTTAACAGAATCTGTTATCACGCTGGTATATGCCTTAGCCATTGGCTTAAGTATGGCTGCAACGGCCATTGTTGCGAGGCGTGTGGGTGAACATGATATAAAAGGCGCATCTACGCTGCTGTCCAAGTCATTTTTCTTGGTGCTTTTGTGTCTATTATAATTAGCGTGTTTGGTATGATGTATCCAAAAGAGATCTTGAGGCTAATGGGCGCGGAACCCGATTTGATTGCTGAAGGTTGTGGATATACAAAAGTGCTATTAGGCGGCAATATGACGGTTATGCTGCTATTTTTGATTAATGCTGTTTTTCGTGGAGCGGGAAATGCCTCTGTGGCTATGTGGACACTTATTTTATCTAACGCCCTCAATATTATTTTAGACCCTATTTTTATTTTCGGATTCGGTTCCATCAAAGCCTATGGCGTTGAAGGAGCAGCTATTGCCACCACCATTGGTAGGGGTAGTGCTGTATTATTTCAATTGGTCATTTTATTTTATGGTTATAGTAAAATTAAGATTGGCTTTAAAGACTTGGTGTTTCGTGTTGGAATCATGTTTAACTTAATTAAACTGTCTTTAGGAGGTATTGGTCAGTTTTTAATAGGAACGTCCAGTTGGGTGTTTTTAATGCGTATTATGAGTGAATTTGGTAGTGAAGTATTGGCGGGTTATACCATAGCCATTAGAGTCATGATGTTTACTATGATGCCTGCCTGGGGGTTAAGTAATGCAGCAGCAACGCTAGTTGGACAAAATTTAGGGGCAAAAAAACCCGATCGGGCCGAACAATCTGTATGGAAAACAGGGCGTTATAGTGCTATTTTTATGGGAATAGTTTCTGTTGTTTATTTAGTCTTTGCTTCTCAAATAATTGTGTTATTTAATACCACACCCGATGTTGTAAAGTATGGTAGTTTATGTTTACGTATTTTGGCTTCGGGATATATTTTCTATGGTTACGGTATGGTCGTTATTAATGCTTTTAATGGTGCAGGAGATACTAAAACACCAACCTATATTAACTTCGTTTGCTTTTGGTTACTGCAATTGCCATTTGCGTATTTTATGGCTATTACATTGAAGTTTGGCCCTTCCGGTGTGTTTTGGGCAATTACATTGGCTGAAGTTTTAATCGCTATTATAGCCGTTGTTTGGTTTAAAAAAGGAACTTGGAAAACAATAAACGTTTAGTTTAAAAATAGTATTTTAGAACCTTAATAAATTCATTTTATGACAAAAGGAAGATTGGAAGCCTTTACCGATGGTGTGTTGGCCATCATAATAACTATTATGGTATTGGAATTAAAGGTGCCCCATGGAGGTAGTTTTGAGGATTTAAAATCATTGTTGCCTATATTCCTAAGCTATGTGTTAAGTTTTATTTATATAGCCATTTACTGGAATAACCATCACCATATGATGCAAACTGCCAAACATGTTACTGGGAGTATTTTATGGGCTAATATGCACTTGTTGTTTTGGTTGTCATTGGTGCCATTTGTAACTAGTTGGATGGGGGAGAACCATTTTACCAGTGCGTCTGTATTTTTATATGGAATCGTACTTTTGGGTGCGGCTATTTCATACGTTTTGCTACAGTTTTTAATAATAAAAAGCCATGGTAAGGAATCTGTTTTAGCAAAAGCTCTGGGGAATGATTTTAAAGGGAAAATATCACCAATTCTATATGTTATAGGCATTGTGGCATCTTTTTTTAATGTTTGGATAAGTGGTATAGCATTTATAGGTGTCGCTATAATATGGCTCATTCCAGATAGAAGAATTGAGAAAGCACTTAAGAATGAGAACTAGTCACTTATGACTATAACAAAAAAGGAACTCCAAACGGAATTCCTTTTTTTTTGGTTGAAAAAAATCTTATTAAATGTGTTCTTCTAAGTGATGATGTTCATCAATTAAAGGGCCACCTTCCATAATTTGTTTGGAAGCTTCATTTGCGAATTTTTCAAAGTTTAGATGGAATGAATGTGCTAATTGAATAGCTTTACCAATGTAAGCTCCTTTTTGCAACCAAGTATTCATAGGATCTAAAATCTCAGTAGGAACACCAGGACAATATTTAGGCATAAATAAACCAAATATTGGATTTTGCTCGAAATCTACATGATCTAATTCTCCATTAAGGATGGCAGTAATCATAGCCCTTGTGTATTTTAGTTTGATTCTAGAACCTACACCATAAGGACCAGCACTCCAACCAGTATTAATTAACCATACATTAACTCCGGCATCACTCATTTTTTTGCTTAACATTTCACCATAAACTGTTGGATGAAGTGGCATAAAAGGAGCTCCAAAGCAAGCAGAGAATGATGGAACAGGTTCTGTAATCCCAGCTTCTGTACCAGCTACTTTTGCGGTATATCCAGAGATAAAGTGGTAAGCAGCCTGACCTGGAGTTAATTTTGATACTGGAGGCAATACACCAAATGCGTCACAGGTTAAGAAAAATATATTTTTCGGATTGTTGGCATAAAGGGTTTCTTGTATGTTATCAATATGATAAATTGGGTAACAAACACGAGTATTTTGAGTAATGCTGCCGTCCATATAATCTACTTCACCATCAGCTTTAAATACGACGTTTTCAAGTAAAGCGCCTGGTCTAATTGCTCTAAAAATGTCTGGTTCTTTCTCTTCAGTAAGGTCTATTACTTTTGCGTAACAGCCACCTTCAAAGTTGAAAATCGTATTATCCGCAGTCCAACCGTGTTCATCATCACCAATTAATTTTCTGTCTGGGTCGGCTGAAAGTGTTGTTTTACCAGTTCCAGATAATCCGAAGAAAATGGCGGTATCACCATATTTTCCAACATTAGCAGAACAGTGCATTGGTAATACATTTTTCTCTGTTGGTAAAATTAAGTTTAATGCAGAAAAAATCCCTTTTTTCATTTCACCAGTATAAGCAGATCCACCTATTAAAGCTATTTTTTTAGTGAAATTTAAGATTGAAAAATTTCCTTGACGAATGCCGTAAGCTTCTGGATTTGGACAAACATATCCAGGAGCACAAAGAATCAACCAATCTTCTTTAAAGTTTTCAAGTTCTTTTTCACTTGGACGTAAAAACATGTTATAGACAAATAGATTAGACCAAGGTAATTCGGTAACTGTTCTAATATTTGTTCTGTACTCGGGTTCTGCACACACATAACCATCTCTTACATAAATTTCTTTACCAGAAAGATATTCGGTAACTTCTTTTTCTAGTTTGTCAAAATTTTCTGGAGATACAGGAATGTTTACTTTTCCCCACCATACTTTATCTTTTGTATACTCATCTTTTACAAGAAAACGGTCTTGCGGAGATCTACCAGTAAATTTACCTGTATTAACAGCTAAAGTACCGTTTTTGGTTTCTCGACCCATTTTTTTCTCTACTGTAATCTTTTGAAGTTTTTCAGGAGATAAATTCCAATGTGCTGTCACATCTTTCAAACCATATGGTTCTAATCCTGATTTTTGTTTAAGTGTTGCTGAATCTTTCATTTTATTAAATTTTAAGGTTCCCATTAATAGTATTAATGTATATGTTTACTTCTTGTTAATTAATTTTACATTTGCATGCACTAAATATGAATGCTTTTATGATATAGTAAAATTACTGCCGAAGAACTTTAGGAATTATGACTAATGTCATACTTTGCTGAAACACAGTATTTTTCAACAATTCATAATGTTTTATTATTTTAAGTGAAGAAAGTTTTCACGAAAACGTATTCGTAATATTAAGTTTTAATATTTTGATATGCTTTTTCGTTATTTTAGATTTTATATCAAGTTTAAAAAGGAAAAATTTTAATAAATTCATAAAAAAAACACCTAAAACGTAAGTTTTAAATAAAAAATAATTAAAATGAAATTAGATATACTTGCTATTGGTTCACACCCTGACGATGTAGAGTTGGGATGTGGTGCCACTATAGCGAAAGAAATAGCAAATGGTAAAAAAGTTGGTATTGTAGATTTAACTCAAGGGGAGTTAGGAACGCGGGGTAGTGCTGAAACAAGGCATCAAGAAGCTGCCAATGCTGCTAAAATATTAGGAGTATTTGTTAGAGAAAATATGGGCTTTGATGATGGGTTTTTTGTTAATGATAAAAAACATCAACTAGAACTTATAAAAATGATTCGTAAATATCAACCAGAAATTGTGATTTGTAATGCCGTTGACGATAGACATATAGATCATGGTAAAGGTAGTAAATTGGTTAGTGATGCTTGTTTTTTAAGCGGATTGATAAAAATTGAAACCTATTTAGAGAATGATGTTAAAGCTCAAGAGATATGGAGGCCAAAACAAGTATATCATTACATTCAATGGAAAAATTTGCAGCCAGATGTTATTGTTGATGTATCAGGATTTATGGATGCCAAATTAAGTGCCGTTTTTGCATATAAAACACAATTTTATGACGAAACCAGTAAAGAGCCACAAACACCCATTTCGAGTAAGAATTTTGCTGATAGTGTACGTTATAGGGCAAATGATTTAGGTAGATTGATAGGGGTCGAATACGGTGAAGGCTTTACTGTAGAACGTCATGTAGCTGTTGATAGTTTGTTTAATTTGAAGTAGTTAGTTTTTAGCTTTATTTATTTTAGAATTTATTGATTAAAATATTATAAAAAGGTTTTGTAGAAAAACAGAAATCAGTTACATTTGCACTCGCATTTAAGATGCGTGCTACATGGTGGTTGTAGCTCAGTTGGTTAGAGCATTGGTTTGTGGTACCAAGGGTCGCCGGTTCGAGCCCGGTCTTCCACCCAAAAGTAAAAGCCTTTCAAGAAATTGAAAGGCTTTTTTTGTATTACAAAAGTGTTGAACTAAAATTAGTTAATCCAATTTTATTCTCTCGTCTCTATTTGCTATTTCCCAAGCTGTATAAAAAATCACTTGAGCACGTTTTGCTAACAATTCATATTGGATTTTATCAGGAGTATCTGTTGGTTTATGATAATCCTCGTGTGTCCCATTAAAGTAAAAAATAATAGGAATATTATTTTTTGCAAAATTATAATGGTCAGAACGGTAATAAAAACGGTTAGGGTCTTTATCATCATTATAAGTGTAATCAAACTCCATATTGAAATGCTTTTTGTTTACCGCTTCCGATAGTTCGTGGAGTTCTGTACTTAATTTATCAGACCCTATTAAGTATATATAATTAGGATTGTTTTCATGCTTAGCATCAACACGGCCAATCATGTCAATATTTAAGTCGGCTACCGTATTTTCCAGTGGAAAGATAGGGTCTACGTCAGCATAATACTGCGAACCAAAAAGACCTAATTCTTCTCCCGTAACATGTAAAAACAATATGGTTCGTTTTGGTCTGAATCCCTCATCAACAGCGACTTTAAATGCTTTAGCTATTTCAATAACAGATACCGTCCCCGATCCATCATCATCAGCACCATTATTTATATCGCCATTGTTACTGATCCCTATGTGGTCAAGATGTGCTGAAATAATTAGAACTTCATCTGGTTTTTCCGAACCTTTTATATAAGCAACGACATTCTCCGAAGCTTTGGCTCTTCCTTTAAAAAATGCCTCTGGAATTTCTTGAAAATAATCTCCATCTGCAATTGGTGAAGGAATCCCCATATTTACATAATGTTCTTTAATAAAATGGATGGCTTTTTTTTGACCGGGTTCTCCCGTTTTTCGACCTTCAAACTCATCGGAAGCATACGTATATAACATATCTTTTAAATCTTTAGCCGTTATGGTTTTAGCAAATTCTAAAACATTTGGAGTTGATTTTTTTGATTTTGGACTAGCAGTTTGTGAGGTACAGCAACTAGTAACTAAAAGCATGATGCTTAATAGGAATACTATTTTTTTCATTTGAATTCTATATAATATGGTAAGTGCGTAAATATATGTATTATTTTAATTTAAAAGAAGTTCATTCTTCTTATCAACCAACAAAGTATGTGATTGATTGGCTAATTGCCATGCGGTTGCAAAAATCAAGCGAGTTCGATTTTCTAACAATTGATAATCTATTTTATCTGGAGTATCGGTAATTTTGTGATAATCCTTATGTTCTCCATTAAAATAAAAAATAACAGGAATACCCTGGGAGGCAAAATTATAATGATCGGACCTGAAATAATAATGGTTTTCATCATTTTCAGCATTATATCTGTAATCTAAATTTATGTGGCAGAATGCATTATTTACTTTTTCAGAAAGATAGTGAAGTTCTTGGCTGAGTCTATCAGCACCAATTAAATAAACATAATTTTTATTATTTACATGGATATTGTCAACACGACCAATCATATCTATATTAAGGTTGGCAATAGTGTTTTCTAGAGGAAATGCAGGGTTTTGAATGTAATACAATGAACCTCTTGTACCAATTTCTTCCCCAGTTAAATGCAAAAATAAAATACTTCGTTTGGGACCATGTCCTTCCTTTTTGGCTTGATTAAAGGCTTGTGCTATTTCCATAATAGCAACCGTTCCAGAGCCATTATCATCTGCACCATGATAAATATTGCCAATATCATCTTTCCCTAGATGGTCTAAATGCGCCGAAATTATTATAAGTTCATTTGGTTTTTCAGAGCCTTCAATATATGCTAATACGTTTTCAGAAGCTTTAATATTATTTGAGAAGAAAGATTCTGGTATGATTTGGTAATACATGGCCTCTCCAAAAGGAGAGGCTATGTTTTCTTTAATATAATAATCTTTAAGAAACTGAGCTGCTAATTTCTGTCCTTTTTCTCCAGTTTCACGTCCTTCATAGGTATCGGATGAAAACTCATAAAGTTCTTTTTTTAATTCTTGGCTTGTTATAGTTTTTAAATAATTTACAACTAATGTACTATCAACAATTTGAATGCCATCTTTAATATTTTGAATTTTAGTGGTGTATTTAGTTGTGGCACAAGTACCAACCAATGCGAATGCCGAGAGAATGCAAAGGGTTTTCATGTGTTCTTTAAGGTTGTTTCATGTGTAACTTGCAAATAATCAGTATTTTAAATGGATAAAAACTATTAGAACGTTCGTTTCATAAAAAATCAAATCCAAATATAAAAAAAACTAAGTAATAAAACGACTACTCTATATTTATATCTTCCAAATCTAAATCTTCCAATTCCTCTATTGCTTCTTGCTTAGATTCTACTTCCTTATTAAGGAGTTCTTCAGTATTTTCAACTTCAACTTTAGTGAATATGGCTTTATATATGGTTATTGAAATAGATATAATAGTTAGCAAAAAAGTGAATTGGATTATTTTTTTTACATAACCAGCTTTTTTTGATAAGTAAAAGGCAATCAAACCAAAAATCAGAGCCGCTATTGCTGGAAATATAGCCAGATTGGAAAGGGGTAACACGGCTAAAATAGTTGTTAATATAGCTGCTATAAGACCTAAAATTATAAATACTTGTTTCATAAGTGGATAAGTTTAGTTTTTTAATCCAGAAACGGATTTTATTTTTAGCTCTCCGCTACCAACAGGAATTTTAAATTTCCCATAAACTGGAATTTTGTTTTCGTCTGCTGTAAGCCATAAAAAATTGCTATTGGTACCCTTAAGTACATCTGGCTGATTTGATCCTATAGCTAATTTGTAACATTCTTTTTTTCCAACAGCTGTAGGTATTGTCTCTTTCCCTAAATAGGTAAACATACCTTTCATTTCTTCTCTATCAAAAAGTATTGTAAAGGTTTTTTTAGTTCCCACTGGCATATTTTTAAAGTCAATTAGTCGTAAGCTATATATAGTAGATACAATATCTTTAGTGCCAGTATGTATGGTAAGATTTTTGTTTTCTTCTGGTTTATTTCTTTTGGTTTGCACAGATTTAACGGTATTGCTTTTTGGGTCAAATGTATACTTCATAGCTTTGTAGTACCTTCCCTCGTTAACATCTCTTTTATGTAGATATGGCTTTAAATTATTAGGGTTTACATAGCTTTCATATAAATCTCTAATTTTAAAAAAATTATCCCATTTACTATATGTGGCAGCAGTACATTTTAATCTTAACAATGTTGCTTTAGAAGTTTTAGCTTCACTAGTTTCCATGGTGACTTCTGCTATATTATTAAGAACACCAGACATATTGTATGAAGCTGTAAATACAAGCTTCTCTGTTTTACCAACAGCATTGTTCTGAGCCTTAATAGAAATAGTTGTTAAAAAAACAAGGAAGAATATTATACGCATTTTAAAAAAAATAAAGGTTTTACTACTGGTAAAATTAATCATTTATCGTGCCGAAATTACAAACCTTTTCGGTCTTATTCTAATTTTTTTATTTTGTGAAATTAGGTTTTTCTATAACTGACATATGTCATAGTTTTTTTTGATATGTTAATCTATATTTACATGTAATTTTATATTTTCTGAAATGAAAGCCATATTACTTCCTACGGATTTTTCTAAAAATTCTATCAATGCCATTGAGTATGCTATGAATATGTTTCAAGATGTAGAGTGTGATTTTTATTTGCTAAATGTTCAAAAAGCATCCTCATTTATTTCCGATGATATGATGGCGATGTCTTCTTCAACCACTATTTATGAAACTTTAATTTCGGCGGCTAAAAAATCTATTGAAAATGTCATATCAAAAATAAAAACAAAGTACCATAATGAGAAGCATCATTTTCATTCTGTTGTGGATTATGATAATTTGATTGATTCCATTAACCAAATCTGTCAAATCAATAATATAGATTTAATAATTATGGGAACTAAAGGTGCTTCTGGACTGGAGAAAGCTATTTTTGGAAGCAATACGGTTCATGTGATACAACGCTGTAATGTTTCTGTTCTAGCCATTCCAGACAAGTGTGTTTATTCTAATTTAGAGGAAATTACATTTACTACCAGTTTTGAAAGTCTATACAATATTGAAGATTTGCAGCCATTAAAAAGTTTGATCACATTAAATCATAGTCATTTAAGCATTTTGCATATCATATGTGATACTGATTATGCTGAAGAAATGGACAAGGATATTGACTTTTTTCAATCCCATTTTTTCAATCCAACACTAAAATATATACACTCAACTTCTAATGATCTATTTAAATCTGTTAATCAATATATTGTTGACAACAATGTTAAATTAATAGCGATGGTTAATAAAAAACATTCGTTTTTTGAACGTTTGTTTGTAACACATTATGTAGAAACCTTTGGTTTTAAAATGCATACTCCTTTTTTGGTTATGAATAAAAAGGAGCATACTTCTTAAATTTATAAAAATGAAAACTATTTCAATAGTTCTTGTCCTTGTTTTATTGTTTATTAATTGTAACAATTCTGATAAAACTTATTATGCAAAAAATTTAGAGGTAACAAAAAATCAAACGCATCCAGGTAAAAAACTAATGGAAACCAATTGTTATATTTGCCATAATGCTACTACAAGTGAAGCCAACCGAATTGCACCGCCTATGATAGCCATTAAAATGCGATATATTAATGGAAATACAACCAAAAAACAGTTTATTGCCAGTATGAAAAATTGGATAAAAAATCCTGTTGAAAGTAATGTTAAAATGTACGGTGCTGTAAAACGTTTTGGCATCATGCAAAATTTACCATACCCAGAAGACGTTATAGAACAAATTGCAGATTATATGTTCGATAATGATATAGAACAACCAGAATGGTTTAAAGAGCATTACAATCAAAATAAAGGACAGATGATGCGTCAATAAATTATAATTTATGAGTCGTTTTTTAGAAATTATAAATCAAGATAAACCCGTTTTGGTCGATTTTTTTGCTGAATGGTGTGGACCCTGTAAAATGATGGCACCCATATTAAAAGAAGTAAAAGATAGTTTAGGAGAAACCGTTTCTATTATAAAAATAGATGTAGACAAAAACCAACCCTTGGCTTCTCAATATCAGGTTAGGGGTGTTCCAACACTTATTCTTTTTAAAAAAGGGAAACAGCTTTGGAGGCAATCTGGAGTGGTTCAAAAAAATGATTTAATTAGCCTCTTAAATAGTAATAAGTAATAAAAGTTACCCGTCTTTCATTTTTTGTGTTGTATTTTTGAAAACAAAATAGTTTCACATGGAAGACATGCTCTTTTATGATAGAATGCAATTTGCATTTACCATCACATTCCATTATTTATTTCCTCAGTTGACCATGGGATTATCATTAATGATAGTCTATTTTAAATGGAAATTCTTAAAGACACAGGTCAAAAAATACAATGATGCTGCAAAATTCTGGATGAAGATTTTTGCTCTTAATTTTGCGATGGGCGTTGTTACGGGGATTCCTATGGAATTTCAATTTGGAACCAATTGGGCTAAATTCTCGGAGTTAACAGGTGGTATTATTGGGCAGACGCTGGCTATGGAAGGCATGTTCTCTTTCTTTTTGGAATCTTCTTTTTTGGGACTTTTTATTTTTGGAGAGAAATTATTAGGGCATAAACTTCATTTTATCACAGGGTTTTTAGTGTTTCTGGGTTCATGGGCAAGCGGATTTTTAATTATTGCGACCCACTCATGGATGCAACATCCTGTCGGCTACGAAATTTTGGAGAATGGAAAATTTGTATTGAATAATTTCACTGCGTTGTTTACAAATCCATGGTTGTGGCCGTCGTATTTACATAATCAAGCCGCATCGTTAGTCACCGCTTCTTTTGTGGTTGCCGCTATTGGAGCATTCTACATTCTAAATAATAAACACCATGAATTTGGAAAATTATTTGTAAAAACAGGGGTTGTTTTCGGATTGGTATCGAGTATTGTTGTAGCGTTTCCAACAGGGGATATGGTTGCCAAAAACGTGGTAAAACATCAGCCGGTGACTTTTGCGGCAATGGAAGGTCTTTTTGAAACAGTTGATGGAGGTTCTGAAATTGTACTTATTGGGCAGCCTAATACATTAGAAAAAAAACTAGACAACAAAATAGCCGTTCCAAATATATTAAGCTTTTTGACCTATCAAAAATGGGATGCTACCATTAAAGGATTGAATGAATTTGATGAAGATGTATATCCGTCAAATATTCCAGGCTTGTATTATGCGTATCATATTATGGTGGGATTGGGAACCATCTTTATTGGGTTGTTGTTAATTGCTTCGGTTCAACTATTCAGAAAAAAATTATATAACACCAAGTGGATTTTATGGTCGTTATTGTTTATGTTGCCGTTTCCCTATATAGCCAATACGACAGGTTGGTACACAGCAGAATTAGGTAGGCAGCCTTGGCTGGTTTATAATTTGCTAAGAACTGCAACAGGAGCATCGCCCACCGTTTCTGCAGGAAATACGTTATTTACGCTATTAGGATTTATTGGATTGTATTTATTACTAGGACTTCTTTTTTTATTGCTTGTTGGAAAAATTATCAATAAAGGACCTGAACTTATAAAACACTAATATGGAATTATTTTGGTATATTGTTTTAATGACTATGTTAGCCATTTATGTGATTTTAGATGGTTACGATTTTGGAGCAGGCATCATTCATTTATTTTTTGCTAAAACCGAAAAGGATAAAAAAGCCATAACTAGTGCTATTGGCCCTTTTTGGGATGCCAATGAAGTTTGGTTAATAGCAGCGGGAGGTGTCTTGTTTTTTGCGTTTCCAACCTTGTACGCCTCATCTTTTAGCGGGTTTTATTTGCCTTTGATTATGATTTTATGGCTGCTTGTTTTTAGAGCTATAGGATTGGAATTACGAGGTCAAGTACACAATAAGATGTGGGAAGCTGTATGGGATAAAGCCTTTGGAATAGCAAGTTTGCTTTTAGCTTTATTTTTCGGTATTGCCTTAGGGAATGTTGTAAGAGGCGTTAATTTAGGTATGGTAACTAATGGTGTTTCTACGCAAGAAGCCCATTATTTCTTTTTGCCACTTTGGAATCCAACATTTAGTCCACAAGCAGAACATTTAGGAATCATCGATTGGTTTACTTTATTATTGGGAGTTATAGGCGTTGTAGCATTAACCATTCATGGTGCCAACTGGATTATTTTTAAAACGAATTCCAGTTTAAATGCAACGCTTAAAAAAGTAGTGTTTGTTTTAAATTTGGCACTTTTAGCACTTATAATATGTTCATTGTTAATTTGGCATATTATAGAGCCTAAACCATTCCATAATTTTTTTAAGCATCTTTGGTTATTTATTTTTCCAATCATTTTTTTTATTGGGCATTTTGGGTTATTTAAAGTTAAAGCATTTAAAAAGGATGGAATGGGATTTTTCTTCTCTTCACTATTTCTTTTTGGAGGCATCACCTCTACAGTAGCATCTATATTCCCTAAAGTATTACCTTCCACAAACGACGTGAATCCAGATTTAACCATTTATAATGTCGCTGCCGATGATTATGGTTTGTCAGTAGGAATATATTGGTTTATAGTGGCCATTGTTTTAGTGATTATTTATTTTACCATTCAATATAAAGTTTTCAAAGGTAAAATGGACGATGTGGGGTATGGTGAACATTGAAATCAAATATGTAAAATCATCTTTTGTATTGATCATTAGTATATAAATACCATAGTTTGATATATGGTTATAAGTTAAATATAGCCTTAATATGTCCCTTATAAAATGTGCATAACCATGTTGGTACCCTTTCGATCGCTATCATAACAAAAGGTTTATTGGAAAATAACATCCGAACCCTTCAAATAACTAGCTACAGATAGAATAAGCCTGTTTTAAATATTCATGTAAATTCAATTAGAATTCACATGAATATCAGCATCAAACCATTGGCTGATATATGGTGAAAATGCAAAACCCTATTTTTTGGGAATGGATAGTCATTATGTGGACCATGCCTTTTATTTTAGGGTTTTGTTATAGGCTTATTAACCCAGAAAGGAAGCCCATTAAAAAAGCGAATGGATGGCATAGCACACTTGTAGTCGACCCATTTTAAATCACAAAAAGAACGATTTTCAATTTTTATACATAAGTAGTCCGTAACATAAGTTACCAACTATACTTTTTATCTATCCTAAATTTGTCATGTAAAATTTAAAACAATGAACAAATTATACACTATAACAGTTGGTTTTTTTAGCTTTTTATCTGTCATCAATGCTCAAGAGATTATTAAAATTTCCAAACAAGAGGTTTTAAGTAGGGTAGCAGAAGACAACCAAACTATTAAAATTTCTAATGAAGATTTTAATGCGGCTAGAGCAGATTATAGACAAACCAACGCCATTTTTTTACCACATATCACGGTATCTCATACAGGCATTTCTACAACCAATCCTTTAATGGCTTTTGGTTCAAAATTAAATCAAGGTATATTGACGGCTGCTGATTTTGATCCAACATTGTTGAACAATCCAAAACAAACCCAAAATTTTGCAACATTAATCGAAGTAAAACAACCATTGATTAATATGGATGGTTTTTTACAACGTAAAGCAGCTAAAAGTAAGATGGAGGCTATGACTTTACAAACCGAGAGAACGACGGATTATTTGGTTTTTGAAGTGGATAAAGCTTACATGCAGTTGCAATTGGCTTATAAATTAGTGGACGTTATGGAGAAAGCACTTAAAGCTGCCGAATCCAATAAAAAATTAGCTGATAACAGTTTTAAACAAGGTTATTTACAACGTGCCGATGTGTTGGCTGTAGAAGTAAGGGTTACAGAGGTTAAAAACCAACTGCAAACGGCTAAAAGTAATGTGGAGAACGCATCCAATTACTTGTCTTTTTTGATGAATGATACCCATAGTACCATTTACAAACCTGCTGATAGTTTGATGATTGATAATCTGTATGCAGAGGTTTCTTCTCAAATTTCAACCGAACGTTCAGACATTAAAGCCATGCAATTAGCTTCACATGCTTATGAAAGTATGCACAAGGCAGATCATATGAGCTTTTTGCCAACCTTAAATGCTTTTGGAAGTTACGAACTGTATGATGATAAAGCGTTTCAAGCTGACGCCAGTGGGTATGTAGTGGGGGCACAGTTAAGCTGGACTATTTTAGATGGTACTAAACGTTTCGGAAAATCACAAAAAAGTAAGGCGGATTATGAAAAGTCTAAACTGCAATACGAACAATATGTGTCGCAAAGTCAGTTAGAATTAAATAAAGCCAAACGTATGTTTATAGATGCCGAAAATAAATTAAAGCTTACAAAATTGGCGATGGAGCAATCTCAAGAATCATTAAGGATTAGAACGAACCGTTTTGAAGAAGGCCTAGAAAAAACATCCGATTTATTAATAACCGAAACACAATTTGCACAAAAACAATTAGAATATTATCAAACCATTTTTGAGTATAACTATGCCCAAGCATATTTAAATTTTTTAACTAAAGCCTAATGAAAAAGATGAAAACTACATATACCATAGCCTTTTTAGCTCTAACTTTTTTAGTTACAAGTTGTGGTAACGATGAAAAAAAAGCCATGGCAGATACAACTGTTATTCCTGTAAAAGTAAGCTCAATTAGCGAAAACAATAACAATCCATTTTTAACAGCAAGCGGTACGATTCAAGCGGTTAACAGCGCGAATTTAAGTACCCGCATGATGGGATTTGTCACCAATATTCCCGTAAATGTGGGCGATAAGGTGAAAAAAGGGCAGTTGTTGGTGTCTATAAACAATTCCGATTTACAAGCTAAACTCTCCCAAGTAAATGCGGGCATTATGGAAGCAACCGCTGCTTTCACAAATGCTGAAAAAGATTACAATAGATTTAAAAATTTGTTTGCAGAAAGCAGTGCGTCACAAAAGGAATTAGACGATATGACAGCGAATTACAACATGGCTAAAGCCAGATTGGAAGGAGCCAAACAAATGAAAAACGAGGTAGATGCTCAATTTGCTTACATTAATATCCGTGCACCATTTGATGGTGTTATCACAGGCACATTTATTAAAAAAGGAGATATGGCGAATCCTGGGATGCCTTTAGTGGCTATGGAAATGCCTTCGAGTTTTGAAGTCATCACAAATGTTCCAGAAAGTGACATTTCAAAGATAGCATTAGGAACTTCTGTAACGGTTCTAATAAAATCAATGAATAAATCGGTGAACGGGAAAGTTTCAGAAGTGAGTAGTTCAGCTAAAAACACAGGCGGGCAATACTTGGTAAACGTAGCTTTAGATAAAACGGATGTTCCTGTTTTATCGGGCATGTTTGTTACCGTTCAATTTCCTATTGAGAAACAAGGTCAAACGGATATGGTTTTAATTCCGGTAAGTGCCATGGTTACTAATGGACAGCTATCGGGTGTTTACACCGTGAGTGAAAACCATACAGCCTTGTTGCGTTGGTTACGTGTAGGTAGAACGTTTGGAAATCAAGTAGAAGTGTTATCAGGATTATCGGCTTATGAAACTTATATTATTTCAGCCGATGGGAAATTATATAATGGTGTAAAAGTAAGTATTAAATAAAATTAAATGCGTTAAGGATGGTCGTGGAAATCCTTTTTTTGAAATAGAAACGTCATTACGAGAAGCAATAGCGACGAAGTAATCTGCTTGTTATTAGACAGATTGCCACAGTAAATGAAAAATTTACTTCGCAATGACAAATCAAAAAAAGATTGTAACGAACAGCCTGTTAAAACGTCCAAAAAATAATAAACATGCAAGAAGGAATTTCGGGTAAAATCGCCCATTTTTTTATCAACTCCAAGCTGACCATTTTGTTGATGATTGGTTTGATGATTATTGGGGTATATAGTTCGTTTCTCATTCCAAGAGAGGAGGAACCACAAATAAACGTGCCCATGGCCGATGTCATGGTCGGGTATCCAGGAGCAAATCCAACCGAGGTTGAAAGTAGGGTCATAAAACCTTTGGAAAAGATTATTTCGAATATTAAAGGTGTGGAGCATGTCCACAGTATGGCCATGAACGGACAAGCCATGCTTGTGGTTCAGTTTTATGTTGGTGAAGATACCGAACGCTCTTATGTGAAATTATACGACGAGTTGATGAAACATGAGGATATGTTTCCAGAAGGCGTTTACAAACCCATGGTAAAAACACGTTCTATTGATGATGTCCCCATGTTGGGATTAACACTTTGGAGTGAAAATTATGATGATTTTCAACTGCGTCAAATTGCTGAAGAAGTGACTTCTGAAATTGAAAAAGTAAAAGATGTATCCATCACCAAAGTCATTGGAGGTAGAAACCGACAACTGAAAGTGGTTTTAGACAAAGATAAAATGGCAGGAAATGGCGTGGATGCATTGGGTATTATGCAAATGGTTCAAGCCAATAACAGCAGCTCACAATCTGGAAGTTTTGTAAATAACGATACAGAGTATTTAATTACCACAGGTAAATTTCTTGAAACCGCTGAAGATGTTGAGAATCTAGTGATTGGGGTCAATCAAAACAGGCCTGTTTATTTAAAACAAGTGGCCACTATAAAAGATGGCCCAGAATCTCCAAGTTCGTATGTGTCTTTTGGTTACGGACAAGCTAATGAAGACTATGAAAATAATACATCAGAATATCCAGCCGTGACCATCTCCATTTCAAAAGTAAAAGGTGCTGATGCCATGAAAATCTCGGAAAAGATATTGTTGCATGTAGACAAATTAAAAGAAACCTTAATCCCATCAGATGTTCATATAGATGTCACCAGAAATTATGGGGAAACCGCTTCAGATAAAGTAGGGGAGTTGTTATTGCATTTAGGGGTTGCCATATTAGCGGTGACTATTTTAGTGATGCTTGCCATGGGGTGGCGTGGTGGATTGGTCGTTTTCTTTTCCGTCCCATTAACATTTGCATTGACCTTATTTGCCTACTATATGTTGGGCTATACCTTAAATAGAATCACGCTATTTGCCTTGGTGTTCGTGGTTGGTATCGTGGTAGATGACAGTATCATTATTGCCGAAAATATGCACCGTCATTTTAAGATGAAGCGATTGCCATTTAAGCAAGCGGCTATTTACGCCATTAACGAAGTTGGTAACCCTACCATTTTAGCCACTTTCACAGTTATTGCCGCTATTTTACCTATGGCGTTTGTATCGGGAATGATGGGGCCTTATATGAGTCCCATGCCCATTGGAGCATCTATTGCCATGCTATTGTCATTATTTGTGGCTCTAACGGTCACGCCCTATTTGGGATACCATTTATTACAGGAAAAAGACAAGCAAGCTCATAAAGAAGACACAGGTATCGAAACAAGCAAGATTTATAAGATATACAAAAAAATGGAGCAGCCTTTTTTAGATAGTTCCAAAAAACGAAATCTCATGTTTGCCATTACAGGGTTGCTGCTTGTGGGTTCTGTATTGATGTTTTTTACAAAATCGGTTGCCGTTAAAATGCTGCCTTTTGATAATAAGAATGAGTTTCAGGTAGTGATTGATATGCCTGAAGGCACTACTTTGGAAAGAACAGCAGTGGTTACCCAAGAAATTACACAATATTTAAAAACAGTTCCAGAAGTGGTTGATTACCAGAATTATATTGGTACGTCGGCTCCCATAACTTTTAACGGTTTGGTACGCCATTACGATTTACGTGGCGGTAGTAATATGGCCGATATACAAGTGAATCTTTTACATAAAGAAGAACGGGATTTACAAAGTCATGATATTGCAAAAATAGTGCGTCCAAACATTCAAAAAATAGCTAAAAAATTTGGAGCCAATGTGAAAATTGTTGAGGTACCACCAGGGCCACCAGTACTTTCAACCTTGGTTGCGGAGGTGTATGGCGGGCCTAATTATGAGGAGCAGATTAAAGTGGCTGACCAAGTTAAAAACATCTTAGAAAACACCAGTGATGTGGTAGATACCGATTGGATGGTTGAAGACGCTCAAATTGAATACCGCTTGGAAGTAGATAAAGAAAAAGCCATGTTGTATGGCATAGTGCCCCAACAAGTGGTTGGTAATTTAACCTATTTGCTTCAAGAATATCCTATTTCTAATTTGTATGATGAAACTTCCAACGACAATGTGAGCATCGTGCTTTCTTTGGATGATAAAGACAAAACCTCACTTCAAGATATTCAGAATTTAAAAATTAAAGGACTCCAGGGTCATATGATTCCTGTAAGGGATTTGGTTTCTGTTAAGAAAGAAACCTTAGAAAAAACCATTTACAGAAAAGACCAAAAACGAGTGGTGTATGTATTGGCAGATATGGCTGGTGCCTTGGAAAGTCCAGTATATGCTATTTTAGGCATGGAAGAAAAGCTTCAACAGATAGAACTTCCCAAAGGATATAAAATCAACGAACTGTACATGGATGCCCCTACAGAAGAAACTGATTTTACCGTAAAATGGGATGGCGAATGGCAAATAACGTTGGAAGTGTTCCGTGATTTAGGGGCTGCCTTTTTAATAGTAATTGTTATCATTTACATGTTGATTGTGGGATGGTTTCAAAACTTTAAAACACCGTTGGTTATGATGGTAGCCATTCCGCTTTCGTTAGTGGGTATTGTTTTAGGACACTGGATTTTGGGAGCTTTCTTTACGGCAACGTCGTTTATTGGTATGATTGCTCTGGCGGGTGTTATGGTGCGAAATTCGGTATTGTTAATTGACTTCATCGAAATTAGATTGAATGATGGGGTTCCTTTAAAACAGGCGATTATTGATGCAGGAGCCGTGAGAACGACGCCCATCTTACTAACAACTGGTGCTGTGGTTATTGGGGCATCTATTATATTGTTCGATCCTATTTTTCAAGGATTGGCCATTTCATTAGTCGCTGGAGCGATTGTTTCAACCATACTGACATTACTCGTCGTCCCATTAATTTATTACATCGTTGAACGTAAAAAATGGGAAAAAGATGCCGCTATTCAAGACAATAAAGAAGACATAAATACATAAGCCCATGAAACTAGTTATTATTACGGCCATTAAAGCATTTGAAAAAGATATTAAACTTCAATTGAAAAGCGCAGATGTTAAAACCTTTTCATTTAGAGACGTTACGGGATATAGGGATAGCACTGAAGATGCTGTGGAATCGAATTGGTTTTCGAGTGAAATGAATCAAATGGACTCTATTCTTTTTTATGCTTTTGTTAAAAAGGAAAATGTCGATAGGCTCTTTGAATTGATTAGTGATTTCAATAGCCAGCAAAAGACTTTGTCACAGATTCATGTGGCAGTAATAAACATAGAAAAATCAAATGAACACTAAATAACAATGAAAAATAGAATCGTTAGGGGTATTGCGGGAACTTTTATACTTATTAGTTTATTACTTGCTATATATGTCAGCCCAAATTGGCTCTGGTTTACTGCTTTTGTGGGTGCTAATTTGTTGCAATCTTCTTTAACCAAATGGTGTTTGATGGATACTATTTTAGAGAAGGTCTTTAAAGTTAAAAATTAATTGAAAACTATTTGTAACATTTTAAGGTCTTGTGCGTCATATTGGTATCAATCAAAACACAACAACCATGAGACAAGATAATCAACTAATAGTCATTACCCATTTGAGCCAATTAATCACATTGGTTACTGGTTTTGGAAGCTTAATCGTTCCATTGATACTTTGGATCACCCAAAAAGAAAAAGTATATCATATGGACGAACACGGTAAAAATATTGTAAACTTTCAGTTAAGCCTTATTCTTTACTTTATTATATGTATTCCATTAATTTTGCTTTTAGGACTTGGTATTTTAGGCTTTATCGTTTTAGGTATCATATCCATCGTATTTCCTATTATTAATGCCATAAAAGCGAGTCATGGGGAAACTCCAAAATATCCTTTATCTCTTAATTTTATTAGTTAGTTTAGTGACGAGATAAGCAAAAAGCTCACCAATTTGGTGAGCTTTTTTATTTGTATTCCCGCCAAGGCTGGGATTTTTTTAGTCAATAAATAATACTTAACTGTTCAACATTACAGGCATCACCAACATAGTAACTTGTTCACCTTCATCAAGGCCATCAACAGGGGTTAAAATACCAGCTCTATTTGGTAAACTCATTTCTAATTGTACGTCATCTGAACTTAGGTTGTTCAACATTTCAGTTAAGAAACGAGAGTTGAATCCAATTTGCATATCGTCACCTTGGTAATCACAAGTTAAACGTTCTTCTGCTTTGTTACTGTAATCAATATCTTCCGCAGAAATGTTTAATTCAGCACCCGCAATTTTAAGTCGGATTTGATGCGTTGTTTTGTTTGAAAAGATGCTCACACGGCGTACAGAATTTAAAAACTGGGTTCTGTCAATCGTTAATTTATTCGGATTTTCTTTTGGAATCACCGCTTCATAATTTGGGTATTTGCCATCTATTAAACGACAAATCAATTCTGAATTCTCAAAGGTGAATTTCGCATTAGAATCATTGTATTCAATTTTCACGTCATCTTCACTAGCGGCTAAAATACCTTTTAAAAGATTTAAAGGTTTTTTAGGCATGATAAATTCCGCTACTTGATTGGCTTTAACGTCTTCACGTTTGTATCTCACTAATTTATGGGCATCGGTTGCCACAAAAGTCAATCCTTCCGTTGAAAATTGAAAAAACACCCCACTCATAACGGGTCTTAAATCATCATTTCCTGCCGCAAAAATGGTTTTACTGATGGCAGTTGCTAAAATATCTCCTGTTACAATGGTGGTGCTTGGGTCTTCCAGAGCTACTGCTTTTGGAAACTCATTACCATTCGCATAAGCCAATGCATATTTACCATGGTTAGAGCTGATCTCAACGGTATTATTGTCTTCAACAACAAAGGTTAAAGGTTGTTCTGGAAATGTTTTTAAAGTATCTAATAATAAACGAGCAGGAATCGCTACGCTGCCTGCACTATCGCTTTCAACATCAAGAGAGGACGACATGGTCGTTTCTAAATCGCTGGCAGATACCGTCAGTTTAGATTTATTTAATTCAAATAAGAAATTATCTAAAATAGGTAAGGTATTCGAACTATTAATAACACCGCCTAAAACTTGTAATTGTTTTAATAAATATGTGCTTGATACTATAAATTTCATTTGAAAATTTTTATTTTTTGTTGTTGATTAGGTGTAACGAAGCCTCATTCGTTTTCTTTATAAAAAGCTAAATAAGACTTTGTTCGCTGAAAATTAATACGTTTTTGATTGAAAATATACTACTTACAAATATATCCCATACATCCTAAAATAGGAAACAAACTTATTAACATTTAGGCACTGTATTTTTTCTTTCTGAAGTAGTTGAAAGCAAAACCGAAAAGACTTAATAATACCAGTGGGAATGCGATGTTTATGAGTTGCCAAGTTGTTTTTTCATCGGTAATTTTTTCCTGATTTAGAAAGGCTACCGTTATTTCTTTGGAACGAATGTTTATAAGTCCGTCATCGTCCAATAAATAATTGACGGCATTCAGTAAGAATTCCTTGTTTCCATAGGTTTGTCCTGTCCATTTATCAAAGCCTAATTCTTGTGGGCCATTTCTTGAAACATCATTTTTAATCACATCACCATCGGCAATCACAATCATTTTGGTTGGTGTACTTTTATCTTTTTCTCCAGATAATTTAAAAGGTTTTATCCTGTTTTGATAGACAGATGAAAATTCACCTTCCAATAAGACAGCCAGAGTTTGATTGCCTTTGTTAAATAAGGCTGGATCAGGTTCTTGGGTAACCACTTCTAAACTGATTTGCCTAGGGGTGCCTTCTAGTTTTGTAAGTGGTTCGGTTTGTAGAAGAATGGTTTTTTTAATACTGTTTTTAAGAGTATCGATTTGGTTGGCAAAATCAAACCTTACCAAATTCAAATTATTAACAATAGGGTGGTTGTTTTTTGATGATGCTAATGGGGAATACGGCCATCTTAAATGTTGAAATTGCGATTCACTTCCGTCTCCCATGGCCAAAGTTATGGGGGCAGAGTAGAGGGTGCTTACCAACACAGGATTAATACGAATGCCATATTTAAAAAAGAAATCAGTCAAATTTAAATCCCTGGTCACCGCAAAATTGCTGCCAGAGTCATTATATAAACTATCCTTTTCCATAGCTACGGCATCAATCAACCACAGGCTTTTTCCACCGTTCATAGTGTATTGGTCTAACACTAATTTTTCTTCTTCAGTAAATGCTTCTGTAGGTTTTGCAGCAATTATTAAATCAAAAACTTCTAAATCTTTAAGTGTTTTTTGTGGATTGGTGGCAACGCTATCTAAAGTAAAGGGTGCTAAATAGTAGTATTCACCTAGCTTTTTGGCAAAGTTTGCAATGTATTTATCTTCCAGTTCTTTATTGCCTCTTAAAATGGCTATTTTTCTACTTTTAGGTTTTGTCAATTTATTAAAACCATCGGCAAAAGCGTATTCTAAATGCTGAACAGAATTGATGACTAATTCTTGCTGGGACGCTCCAATTTTACTTTTCACGAGTGGAATGATAACGGTTTGGTCATTATAACTAGCCAAAGCCCAAGGAAAAATAACATCTTGGGAGGATTTTCCTGTTTCTTGAACACTCAATTGCATGGGCGTTAATCCGCGTTCCATGAGTTGTTGCATATTGCGATCGCGCGTCGATTCATCTTCCAAAGGGTTGATAAAACTGAAAACAATATGGCTGTTTTTTGCTGAAAACTCTTCAAGAAGCTGTCTGGTTTCATTTTGAAGGCGTCTAATTTCCGAAGGGAAGTTATCCCCTTTTAAAAACACATCAATCACCATAGGCGATTCTACGTCTTTAATGGTATTGATGGCCGCTTCGCTTAATGTGTAGCGTTTGTCTTCGGTTAAATCAAAACGTTTAAAAGCTTTGCTGCTTACATAGTTAATACCTATTAAGACCACTAAAAGAATTAGTATGTATTTTATGTGTTTATTCAAACTTTTTTTCCATTTGGTATTGCGAAATACGCGTTACTTTATTGTCTTTAAAAACAAGCTCCAAACATTCTTGGGTCATGTTAAAGGCGCCTGGTTTAAAACCTAAATTATAGTTCCACATTTCTGGGGAGTTGGCCTTAATAGAATCATCCCAACTGTACCATTCACTTTTCCCTAAAACTTGTTTTACTTGGTCTTTTGTTTTCCCAAGAAACAGGTTTTTAGTTACGACTTCGGTGCTCATTTCATATCGCAAAGCTGGTTTTTCTTTCCATGCTTCCGAATCAAAATGTTTTTGATGGTGGTAACTAAAAAAGATATTTATAAAAGGATAAAATACATAAAAATAAACAATAGGTGTTGCTATTAAACTGATTAATAAACTTACCCATTTACGTTTGTCAATTGTGTTGGCAAATATCCATACGAGTATAAAAACAAGCAATAAAAAAATAACAAAAAGTGGCGTAATAATCATTTGTTTTCTCTATTTAAATTGAGTTTAGTAAGCATTAAAAAGAATATGGAAACACTTAAAAAATAAACAATATCCCTAGTATCCAGTACCCCTCGGCTCATACTCTTAAAATGGTAACTCATGCCTAATGCTTCTATAAATGTACTAGATGAAAATTCCGAAATCCCTTCAAAACCTATATAAAATAGAAAGCATAGAAAAACGGAGAGTATAAAAGCCACGATTTGATTATCGGATACCGTAGAAGTAAAAAGGCCAATAGCAGTATATGAAGCCACTAAAAATAACAATCCGAAATACGAACCTAAGGTGCTTCCCATATCTAAGTTACCAACAGGATTTCCAAGTTCGTAAACCGTATATACATACAGTAAGGTTGGTAAAAGTGCCATGATGATAAGAATGAGCGATCCAAAATATTTACCAAGGACAATTTGTAAATGCGAGATGGGTTTCGTGAGTAACAGCTCTAAAGTTCCTTGTTTTTTTTCATCTGAAAAACTCCGCATGGTCACAGCAGGAATCAGGAAAATCAATATCCAAGGGGCTAATAAAAAAAACGAGGATAGATCAGCAAAACCATAATCCAATACATTAAAATCACCTTTAAAAACCCATAAAAACAACCCGTTTAAAACTAAAAAGATAGCGATGACCAAATACCCTATGGGGGAAGCAAAAAATGAATTGATTTCTTTTTTTAAAATGGCGAACATGAATACTTTTAAAGTTTAAGGTATGGATTTATTGATGACAAATATCTAAAAATTATTTATTCATAGTCTTGAAAACTGCTGACACTTTCTTTTCCTTTAGGAATTAGGGGTGTTGCTACAAAATTAACACTCACCGTATCCATCAAATTTAAGCCCATCAAACTTGAGGCGCCACCCACCGTGGTTGGGTTGCTTCTATATACGGCAATTTCTAAAAAGCCACCAGAGTTAAAAACCACCAAACCTCTGCCTTCATCATGGCGTTTATCTTCAGGGATATCAAAATTAACCACATCGCTGTATTTTGAAAATACGGTTTTAAATTTATGATTACGTGCCGAAATTTCAAAATCACGTCCTTTCTGTACGTTTTCAAAAAAAGCTTGCTTAATATTGGTCACTACATTTCCATAATTATCAATATAAATAATGCTTCCTATGATTTGGGTTTTCTCCTCATTTATAAAAGGCACCAGATTTTTTATAGGTTTTATGGTGCCAATAGTTTTTCCAACAACATCTAAAGTGCCACCTCTGGCAATATGGCAAGCCACTTTAACAAATACATCTAACACAGGGAAACTACTTTGTATTTTATTATGTATATTGATTTCAACAATTTTCTCAGGGGCAATCTCACTACACAGCATGCTCATAATTCCATTATTGGCACAAATAAAATAATGCTCATCTAACTTGATGGCTATATGTTTGTTTTCAGGATTTATTTCAGAATCTACCCCAATAATATGCACACTGCCTTTCGGGAAACTTCTATAGGCATTTTGGATAATATACGCCGCTTCAGGAATGTTAAAGGGTGAGATAAAATGTGAGATATCAACAATTTTCACTTCTGGCAATTCACAGTAAATAGCGCCTTTTATAGCACCTACAAAGTGATCTTTTTCACCAAAATCTGAAGTTAATGTGATAATCGCCATTGGCAAATTGTTGATATGTTTTTAATGTTTGGTTACTCAAAATTAGTATTTTTGAGTTTTACAAGATTGTTTTACAAACCTACATAAATTTTCGTTTTGGTTTTTATAATTTAAATGAAAAATGTGGGTTCATCTAGTCTTATTTGATAAAATAAAGAATACGGAATACAACTAATTAAATCATGTCATCTGGGTAAACATCCTTTTTGTTCATCTTAGCTGATAATAAAACTAAAATAACTGCCTTTGAACGAAATTGTTATTGAACTTGAAGAAATCACTCCAAAAGAATTTTTTGGACCAGAAAATGTCCATATTGAACTTCTAAAAAAGTACTTTCCTAAACTTAAAATTGTAGCACGAGGTAATAAAGTCAAAGCTTTTGGCGATGATGAATTGCTAGAGGAATTCGATCGCCGCGTTACTATGCTTGTAAAACATTTTACAAAATACAATAAGTTGGACGAAAATGTGATCGAGCGTGTTTTAACCAGCCAAAGTAGTGATGAATACACTACCTCACAAAAAAGTGGAGAGGTTTTGGTGCATGGCGTTGGTGGCAAACTTATAAAAGCCGAAACGGCTAACCAACGTAAAATGGTTGAGCTTATGCGTAAAAACGATATGGTTTTTGCCATTGGTCCTGCTGGAACCGGTAAAACCTATACAGGTGTCGCCTTAGCTGTACAAGCTTTAAAAAACAAAGAGGTTAAGCGTATTATTTTAACACGACCTGCGGTAGAAGCTGGTGAAAATTTAGGGTTTTTACCGGGCGATTTAAAAGAAAAGTTGGATCCTTATATGCAACCCCTTTACGATGCGTTACGTGATATGATTCCTGCTGAAAAATTAGCCTTGTATATAGAAAATGGCACCATTCAAATTGCGCCATTAGCGTTTATGCGTGGCCGCACGTTAGATAATGCTTTTGTGATTTTAGATGAAGGCCAAAACACCACCCATAACCAAATGAAAATGTTTTTAACCCGTATGGGGAAAAACGCGAAGTTTTTATTGACGGGAGATCCTGGGCAAATCGATTTACCACGCCGTACCATTTCTGGATTGAAAGAAGCTTTATTGATTTTAAAAAACATAGAAGGTGTGGGGATGATCTTTTTAGATGATAAAGATGTCCTTCGTCACCGTTTGGTTAAAAAGATTATTGATGCTTACAAGCATATTGAAAACGTGGAGCAGTAATTGTCATGGTGGACCAAGCGAAGTCATCTCACGATTTTTGAGCTAAACATAAATAGATGATTTCGGTTTTACATTCCTTAATAATGCCGAATAAAGTTTAAAGCCAATTATTAATTTAATTGGCTTTTTTATTTAAATATATGCTTTCGTCACACAATCAAATAGTTAAGTGTTTTTATGCTGAAATGGCCTGTTTTATCTATAAAAATTAACAAAAATTATGTAAAGATTATAGACTTAAATCGTCTAGTTTTGCACCATAAACATTTAAAAAAAACAAAATGAAAAAAGTATTTTTAATTATCGGATTATCATTAGGACTAAGTCCAATCTTTGCGCAACAAAAAACGGAGATAAATATCACCCCAAAAAATTCTTGGCTAAAAGCAGGACTAACTGCTGGCGTTCCCGTAGGTGATGCGAGCGATGTGTCATCTTTTAATTTAGGTGTAGATTTAAGAGGGCAATATTTGTTCAATCCAAATTTTGCTATTGGTGTGGCTTCTGGTTATAACCATTTTTTTGGTAAAGATGGTTTAGATGATTTTGGAGTGATTCCTGTTGCTGGATTTGCACGTTATTATTTTGCACCTAAAGGCTTATTTATAGGTACCGATTTAGGTTATGGTTTTTTAACAAATGTTGTGAATAATTCTGGGGGTCTATATGTTAACCCACAAATTGGTTACCACAATAGAGATTGGAATATTTATGGCTATTTCCAAAATACATTTGCCGAAAACGATCTTGATTTACAAACCGTTGGTGTAGGTGTTACTTATAACATCCGATTTAAATAAATTAAAATAAGGCTTCTCGATACAAATTTGTTCCGTTGCCCTTCACAAATCCACTCGAAGGGACAGTTTAGTTCCTATGGGTCAGTTCGAGTAAAATACGGAGGCACGGAGTATTTTGTATCGAGAACCTCAGTTAGTAGCGTTATAAAACGCACATTTACAATTTTCAAAATAAAAGCATTTTGAATTAAAAAAGGAGAAAGTTTATTTCTCCTTTTTTTGTTTGGCATTATTAGTAAACAAATTACATTTGCATAATAAACCATAGACTACCTTATCATGAACACCATTACTTCTACAAATTTCAATTTTCCAGGTCAAAAAAGTGTTTACAAAGGAAAAGTAAGAGAGGTTTATAATATCCATGATAATCTGTTGGTGATGGTCGCTACCGATAGGCTTTCGGCCTTTGATGTTGTCATGCCAAAAGGTATTCCCTACAAAGGGCAAATACTGAATCAGATTGCGACTAAAATGATGAAAGATACCGAAGATTTGGTACCTAATTGGTTAGTCGCCACACCAGATCCGAATGTAGCCGTGGGGCATTTATGCGAGCCATTTAAGGTTGAAATGGTGATTCGTGGGTATATGAGTGGACATGCGGCACGCGAATACAAAGCAGGCAAACGCATGTTGTGTGGAGTGACCATGCCAGAAGGTATGAAGGAAAATGATAAATTTCCTGAGCCGATGATTACCCCAGCGACTAAAGCTGAGATGGGCGACCACGATGAAGATATTTCTAGAGAAGACATTTTAAAACGAGGTATTGTTAGTGAAGCCGATTATGTAGTGTTGGAAGATTATACCAAAAAATTATTTCAGAGAGGAAGTGAGATTGCGGCATCTCGTGGCTTAATTTTAGTAGATACCAAATACGAATTTGGAAAAACCAAAGATGGGAAGATTGTGTTGATTGACGAAATACATACACCAGATTCATCCCGTTATTTTTATGCTGAAGGTTACCAAGACCGTCAAGATAAGGGTGAAGCCCAAAAACAACTTAGTAAAGAGTTTGTTCGCCAATGGTTAATTTCCAATCATTTTCAAGGTTTGGAAGGGCAGACCGTGCCTTTTATGAGCGACGATTATATTGAAACTGTTAGTGAGCGTTATATAGAACTTTACGAAAACATTACAGGCGACACGTTTATTAAAGCTGATGTTAGTAACATACAAGAGCGTATTGAAGCTAATGTGTTGGCTTATTTGAATAAATAAACTATTAGTTTATCATCGCTTCTCGATACAAATTTGTTCCGCTTTGGCTACACAAATTCACTCGAAGTGACATTTAGGAAATCAATATAAATTTTAGGTAGCTCGTCAGTTCGAGTGATGCGACGTAGGAGTATTGTATCGAGAACTTTTGGTTAGTTTTGCTTCTCGACACCATTTTCTCATACTTCGAAAACCACTCGAAGTGACATTTAGGGAACCAATATAATTTTTAGTTAGCTCGTCAGTTCGAGTGATGCGACCCAGGAGCATCGTATCGAGAACTTTTGGTTAGTTTTGTTTCTCGACACCATTTTCTCATGCTTCGAAAACCACTCGAAGTGACATTTAGGGAACTAATATAATTTTTAGTTAGCTCGTCAGTTCGAGTGATGCGACGTAGGAGTATTGTATCGAGAACTATTCAGTATTAAACTTTTTCTTGGCAAGATTAGGCAACTTATCAAACTCATTTCGTATCAAAGCTTCTTTTTTTGCTTTCGACCATTTTTTGATTTGCTTTTCATGTTCAATAGCGATATTAGGGTCTGTAAATTCAGCATAAAAAACCAAACTCAGAGGTCTTCTAGAGTAGGTGTAACTATCTTTATGTTTGCCAGATTGATGTTCTATAAACCTACCTTCAAGTTTAGAAGTGAACCCTGTATAATAGGTTTCATCAGAACACTTTAAAATATAAACGTAGTAGATTTTCATTGGTTAAATATAATAGTTTCTTTTATACTGTCAGTTCGAGTTGCTTCTCGATACAAATTTGTTCCGCTTTGGCTACACAAATTCACTCGAAGTGACATTTAGGGAACCAATATAATTTTTAGTTAGCTCGTCAGTTCTAGTGATGCGACGCAAGGAGCATCGTATCGAGAACTTTTGTTTAGTTTTGCTTCTCGATACAAATTTGTTCCGCTTTGGCTACACAAATTCACTCGAAGTGACATTTAGGGAACCAATATAATTTTTAGTTAGCTCGTCAGTTCGAGTGATGCGACGCAGGAGCATCGTATCGAGAACTTTTGGTTAGTTTTGCTTCTCGACACCATTTTCTCATACTTCGAAAATTACTCGAAGTGACATTCTAGTATATCAATAATTTTTATTCAGTTATTCTTTTTTTTAAATCCATTCTTTCGTGTAAAATCCTCGTAATTTCAATATAATTTTCGTTCAAAGTTCTGTAGAAAATGATATGTCGATTTGTTTTTAGTCCTAGTAGACTTTGAGTAATTCCATCATAGTTTTTTCCTATTTGAGGATTATCTGCAATGTCTTGAAAGTTTGAAATTAGCATTTCATAATAGTTGTCCGCTTGACTTTCAGACCAAACCTCAAAAGTATATTCCCAAATTTTAGATAAATCCTCAACAGCTTTATTCGTTAATTTAAATTCAGCCATTTGAGCGTTTTTTAGCTTTTAGAGATTCCAGATGTTTTTTGTGGTCAAAATCGTGGTCAATTCCGCTATCGATTCCATCCTGAATGGCATTTTTCAACGCCATTACTTTGTTTTCTTCTTCTTCTAAAAGTCTTAATCCTGCTCTGATTACTTCACTAACATTTTTAAATCGCCCTTCTTTTATTCGGCTCTGTACAAATTCATCAAAATAATTTCCGAGTGATATGGATGTGTTTTTGTTCATTTTAATACCATTTGATTCAAATATACCAAAAATTGGTATGTTTGCCAAATTTTCAAACTAAACACAAGTATTCAAACTCATTCTTATTAAAGCTACTTTATTTACCATCCTCCCACAACCATCGTAAAGCTTCCGGAAATAAAGCCCCAGCGTGTTTGTCGCTGTGTTCGCCATCGGTCCAAACCTTTTTAAAGGCATATCTTGGGCCTGGAGTCTTCATGTCATCGGCATGTTTATTGGCATAGGTCATGGCTGAAACCATTTGCTGATTCGCCAAAAACCAATCGCCCCATTCGTTAGTCAAATCATGGCTACCATCCTGATAAAAAATACGCATGGGCCGTATAGGTTCCCGACGAATCAATGCGGGATAATCTTGACCACCCAATTTAATAGGTGTTTCATTGGGTCTGAAACCAATGGACGTATAGCTACCAATAGCACTAAACACTTTTCGAAACATATTGGGATAATGCCATGCGACTGTAAAGGCTGCAATGGCACCGCTACTTGTCCCACAAATGGCACGTTGTTCTGGGTCGTTGGTAAGATTGTAATCTTTGCCAATTAAAGGAAGCATTTCTTCTACTATAAATCTAGCGTAAGTGTCATCCATGGCATCGTATTCATTGGCTCGGTTATTGGGGTTGGAAGACCCCAAATTATCGGGGTAGGTTTCAGAACGGTTTCCTGGGGTTATAAAAATCCCTATGGTTACGGGCATATCGCCTTTGGCTATTAAATTTTCCATGACTTGAGGTGCTCTAATACTCCCTTGTGGATTACTAGCACGAAAACCATCTTGAAATACCAAAACGCTGGCCGGTTGGTCTGGTTTGTATTGAGCAGGAACAAACAGCCAATATTGGCGAACGGTACCCGTAATAATCTTGCTATGAAACTCAAAAGGCCCTTTAAAGTCGCCTTTAGGCACACCTGCTTGTGGAAAATGCTCTGCCGTTAATTCTAAACCAGTGGTTCTAATGTCCATTTGGCTAAACATGGATGTGGATGTTAAAAAAGATAAAAACAGTATTAATGAGAATTTCATGGTGGTGGTTTTAGTTTAGTTGGTATAAAAAATGATTTATAAAGCTATAATTTAATTATTTTAAGAGCGTTCAAAAATTGCGTCAATGTCATCTTCAGATGAGAAATTCGAATGGTAACCTCCTTCTAATTCATTGTCATCATCAGGCTCATAACTTTCAAAATAGGAGATTGCCATTCTTTCCAGATCTAAGTTTGACACAATTCTTGATTTATCGAATCCAATTTTATCTAAAACATTTATATTAAAACCATCTAAAAATGAATTAAGACTTTCATAAACTTCAGATTCTATCCCATGTATGTCAATATCAAATTCGGGATAACCATCAGGGTAATGATACTGGTTAATATAGCTTCTGTAATCAATACCTAAATCATTATTATTTAGAACATCATCCAAATAATTTTCAATATGATTTTCTACTTCAGATAAAATGTGTTCGTCTTCAATATTAAATTTATCAATAAAATTTAGAAGATATTTTAAAGTGTCTTCATCTAGGGGGTATTCAATAAAATCATATAAAAATTTAAAATCACTATATTCTATTTTTGGTTCAAATTCAGTTAATATTATTAAAAGTTCCCGTAATCTATTTCCAATAGGTTTATCAGAAATTATTAAGGATTTTAAAAAATGTTCTATTCTCTTATTTAATTTTTCATTCAATAAGTCTAAATAAGAAAGTGTAATTAAGAAATCCCAATCTTCTTCTATTAATTTTTTGTCAA
The DNA here is from genome assembly GCF_003258355.1 of Confluentibacter sediminis. Classification (GTDB taxonomy): domain Bacteria; phylum Bacteroidota; class Bacteroidia; order Flavobacteriales; family Flavobacteriaceae; genus Confluentibacter; species Confluentibacter sediminis. The sequence continues at coordinate 87,801 of NZ_QKPO01000004.1, forward strand.
AAAAACAATCAAATAAATTTTCTTGAATCCTTTTTGAGGATTGACTATTAATTTTTTTGGATGTAGAAAGGGTTTGTAAATAATCTAGAGAAGCCACTGTTTCTAAAGATTTAAAAATATTTGAAATTAAGTCAATCTCTTCAGAATATGAATAAAGAACAAAGTCCGTAATAGATGGATTAAATAGAACATATTCATATTTGTTTTTATCTATTTGATTTCTATTAAGCAAGGATTTTATAGCTAATTTTCTAACAGCTTCAAAACTCTTATCCGTAAAATCACCTAAATTTACAGGATGTGTTTTAAGAAATGTATAATAGGAGCTTCTTAGTTCTTCCTCCAAGATTTTACCATTATTGTAAACGGTCAGAAATGTAAGAGCCCTAACACAATCATCGGTCTGGTTTTGAAAATAGTCTGACCAAATATCTTCAGGATTGTCTAGGTTATTCTTAATGTATTTCCAATATTCATTAGGTAAAACATTTCCAATTCTGATATTATCAGTAACAAATTCTATTATTCGAGGATTAAAATTCCGGTGATTTATTATCTCTTTATATCTTTTATCTTGGTATATCTTTTCAATATATTCATAATTTAATTTTGAATGATAAATATGATTATATAAAATTTTAGCTTTATCTATATTGGTTAAATTTTCAACTCTAAGCAAAAATTCATTATCACGAATTTTCCCATTTTGGAATCTATGACTTAAACTATATGCTTTATTTAGAATATTTGTTCGAGACGTTAGAATGAATTTTTTAGAATTATCGTTACGAACTCTATTAATAAATTTAACAATATGTGAATCTCTTTTGTTATTTATGGCATCGTATAAAGTGCTTCCTAAAAAATCATCACAGTAAAATAAGATTTTCTTTTTTTCACTTTCTCTAAATATATTTTCAGCCTCACTAATATTTTCTTCAATGTCACAAAATTCATATCCTTTGGCAGTATAATAAAGTGCTAAATTATCGGCAAGAGTGGTTTTACCAATTCCTGGTTCACCAGTCATTATTACTACATTGTTTTCTTTAAGAATATTTAACCCTTTTTTGTGGTTTTCTGTTATGGCATATTTATATGCATTATCTTTAATTTCACCTATTGTACTTTTACTTCTACCCTTAATAGCATTATTATAAATTAAGTCTAATATGGAAGAACTTGTAATCCATAATTTGTAATTTTGTTCAACAATGTCTTGATTTTCTTTCTTTGAAAGAAAGTCATTTAAATCTTCTTTCCCCAATATATCATCCTCTCTTTTTATGAAAGGATTAAATATCGTTTTTATTTCTTGTTTATTTTGTCTAGATAGATTTTTTGAAGTAATAAAAATATATTTATCAGGTTTAAGTTTAATAACTTTTGCTAATTCTTCTGATTTTAATTTAGAAATTAGATTACTGTATGGTGTTTGAACATAGTGCTTACATTGAATAATTCCTTCTTTGGTATTATCAATCCAAAATCTGCCATCAACACCACCATCTTTACCAGCTTTAAATACTTCAACCCTTTTACCTAAAATTTTTCCAATTATAGACGCTCCTAAAGCTTCAAACTCTCTGTCATTAAGTTTTGAAAAATCATACTCCATATTTTTACTACAGTTTTTTCAAATTTAGATTACTTAATATAAATAGAGATTGGTTTAAATTTAAGCCAACATTTACAATGAATCGTTTCAAATATTTAAATCAGTCAATAAGCGAATTTAGTTTTTTAAAATCACAAAATCAACATGTAGTACAATAAATACAAGTAAATTTACTTCGGCACCACGGTAACAATCATCCGCTTATATCGAGTCAAGTTCGGCGTGCCTTTATCGGTCATTTTTAAAATAATATGTAGCGTTTCTTGTTTATCTACGATGGGTGCAGTCGCTGTAAAGCCCGGAAAATTTTCTGGGGTTATTACCACTTCTTTTTTATATGTGCCTGCTTGGGGGTAATGATACCATACAAAGCCAAAGCTATCACCATCGGGGTCGTAGGAGTTGGAGGCATCAAAACTAAAGGATTCTCCAGATTTTACCGTAATGTTTTCAGGGCTACTCAGTACAGGTACGGGCGCATGGTTGGCATGGGCGTAATCTGCCAAACACCAGTCCATACGTGCCGCAAAATCATTTTGAAAATCGGTTCGCCAACGCCAAAGGGTGGCTTTATTATCATGATAGGTTTTGGTGGAATCTTTTTTAACGACTCTGCCAAACTCACTAAAGCCAAAAGGGATGTAATCATCGCTGGCATCTGTCCAAATGGCTCTGGTTTCAGGTGCTAAAGGCACATCGGAAGGGCCTTTTTTAAGTTTAGAAACATCGGGTTTGTATAATTCGTAACGACCGCCCCAACCGCCCCAATTGGGGTGTTCCGGATTGTTAAGTCCGTTGGGAATTAAGCTTAAAAAAGAGGGAGTGTCGCCTTCCATGCCCCAAGCCACATCGGGATATACAGCACCCAATGGGCCATGGCCTTGTTGAATGTGTTCTGCAAGCCACGAGTTGCTTATTTCCGTATTAGGAAGGCCTTTTATTTCGGAATTTATGGCCGACCATGTAGAGGTGCCATAATCGTCTCCCGGACTGACAATGTAAAATAACTCGGGGAAAGTATTGCGTATCCAAATCCCGCTATCATCTTGGTCTGAAATGGTATAGACTCTTAGTTTATCCAGCAATCGTTTCAGTTCTGCCTTCGATTTGGTGTCTTTTAAGGTGTAAAGTGCTTGTGATAAGGTATTCACGCCACCCCACACCGAGATATAGAGTGGGCGAGGGTCGTTCTTTTCAAGTTCTTTAATAATTCTATTGGAGCCTTCGGAATCCTGTCCTTTGCCAACGCCTAGCATGCCGTATTTTGGAAGTCCGTGTGTGACTAAGGCCAACAGCGAGCTAGCTTCGGGGAAACCAGTTTCGTGTTTATTTAAATTCGCTTGTACCTTGCCATAAGCATTTATGATTTTTATAACAGATTCAGGATGTACTTTGGTCTTTTGCCAAACCGAGGTGGTGGCAATAATACCTTTAATGTCTATTTGGTTAGCGTATAACAGTAACCGCACCATAGATTGGGTATCGTCTGGATCGGCTTCAATATCTGTTAAAATAATAACGCGGTGTTTTGTGGTTTCTTGAGCTACTATAGAGTTAATACAAAGAGAGGATAGTATTAGATTTAAAAATAAAGCAGATAGTTTCATGATAGGTTAGTTGGTATGTTATTATTGTAAATTTAGTAATGTTTTTTTAATAGCATCTCTCAATTTGGTATTTACCTGTACGGCATCTGCATAATCATTCCAGCGTTGTACGGTATTGTTTATTTCAGATATGATTTGCTCCGATTTTTTAATATTTATGGTTTTGTTTCTAAAATATATGTTGGTAAAAACTAACTTTAATAGCTTTTAGGGAGGTGTATGTTGGTATTTGCCAATATTTATAATCGTCATTGTGAACACGGTGAAGCAATCTGTTTATCAATAGTTCTGTATTATGAGATTGCTTCACCGTGTTCGCAATGACGTTTTATGTGGATTCCTGCTTTCTCATGAAATCGAAGATTCGACGAAGTCAATGACAACTCTAATCAACAATCAATATATTTTTTCCTTTGGAATGTCCTTGATGTTGGTAGGCTAGAGCGTCTTTAGCTTCGGAAAGTGGAAATTGTTTATCTATAAAGACTTTAACGTGTCCTTGTTCAATAAGGTAAGCAATGGTTTTTAACTGTTCGGCATCCGAATGAAACAGGAAGTTGGTAGCTGTAACACCGTGTTTTTGAGCTAATTCTTCAGAAGGTTTAGCGGTGATAGACACATAGTTCCCCCCTTTTTTAAGCAATGGGATCGTGAGTTCAGAACTGGCCATACTGTCAAATACGGCATCAAAATCGGCTGTAATTTTAGAGAAGTCGGCTGTTTTGTAATCAATAATAGCATCCACCTCCACTGATTTTAAAAAGGCTTCATTTTTTGGAGACGCCACACCTACCACGAATGCTCCTGTCCATTTGGCATATTGCACCGCAAACAGGCCAACGCCACCGGCAGCTGCTTGAATCAGTATTTTGTGTCCTTTTTTTAAGCTCAATTTATCAAATAAACCTTGCCAAGCAGTTAAGGCTGCTAGTGGCACTGCTGCAGCTTCTTGAAAATTAAGGTTTTTTGGTTTTAAGGCAATATATTTGGTTTCGGTTGCTACATATTCGGCAAACGCACCTTGTTTGGCCCATTCCAAAGAACCAATCACGGCATCACCAACTTTATAATCGTGAACGTCTGTTCCAACAGCTTCTATGATTCCAGCAATATCGGTGCCTACCGTATAGGGCATTTCAAAATAACCATGTATGGTACTTTTCCAATCGACTGGATTGATACCGCAGGCTTTTACTTTTACCAATACTTGGTTTGGTGTTATTGTGGGTTTTGGTATATCTTCAATTTTAATATTATCAATGGCTCCTTTTTCGTAAATCCTTACTGCTTTCATGTTGGTTTATTAATGATTACAATCTGTTTTGGTTAATGGCATGGTAGATGAAAACGAGACATGATCGGTGTTTCGGAAATGTGTCCCTTCGGCATCCATCTCTCCATAACCTTCTATCAGTTCATCGTTTATGACTTTAAAGATAACCTCGCGTTTGCTGGTCGTTCCTTCCGATTGAAAGGTGTATTCGGCCAAAAGGACATCATCATCTACAATCCCCCTAAAAGTACCTGTATTGGCATCTTTTTCAGCTAAATGATAATTGAGGTATCCAGCAACCATGTCATTCATTTCGGTGATTTTTAATTCAATGGAATTATTATGTCCCTTATAGGCATAGCAACCAACTTCTAAAAAGGGACTCGGGACATTGGTATCAACGGTTTCCCTAGTGTTGTCCGTTTCTGATTTATTTTTACAACTGATGAAAACAGAGGTTATTAGGCATAGAATAATTAATTTTTTCATTTTTAATGATTTAAAATTAGTTCACTTTTTTGAATCGCATCATGGCAACATCATCAAGGATTAAAATTAATTTACCTTCTTCATCAAGACTATATGTGTTTACTTTTTTGATAGTATTTAAAAATACTTGTTCGCCTTGCCCACAATACATCATGGTGGTAGGCCCAGGTTCACCAAAAGTGATACTATTACCGTGTATGGAAAAGTCCGCCGAATAACCATTGCAACTCGAATGTCCTTCTACTTTATTAGTGGTTTTATTGAAGGTGATTTGTGGTTTTTTATCAGGGTACAATCCATTAAAGGCGATTCGAGGGCCCGTAATATATTCTAATTCCCAAGTGGTATTATATAATGTGTTGCCCATGGTTTTGGTGGACTTGCAGGCATTAAGCATTAAAATAACGGTAAATAAACAAAAGAGCTTTAATTGTTTCATATTTATTAATCTAGAAATCGTGTTAGCTAATTTAGCTTTTAAAGTCTTTAAAAAGAATAAAAAACAATTTTATTAATGACAGACGATCAAGATTTAAATCTATCTACTATTTTCAGAAATAAATTATACAAAAAAGCATTGGTTTTGGCATAATAAAATGAGATAACCACCACCACAAGAATAAAAGCCAAGGCACCAAAAATGGCTTGATAAGGGTCTAAAGCTTTGTAGTAAAAATGTTTTAATCCAATACCTGTGTAACTTCCAAAAATAATAATGAAGTGAAAGGTGTAAATGGACAATGTTTTTTCGCCAATTCTGGTAATGATAGATTGTTTTAAAAAATGTTCGAAGGTGTAAAACAAACCAAAAAGTACCAGAACATCACCCAAACGAGAAAACAAGTAATTGTAATTTGCTGCCGCATGAAAAAGAGTTAAGCCAGTAACATCGCCTATTTTATGAAGAAATCCAGAAGATTGAAAGATTAGTAGATAACCAAACGTAAAAAACGTACAGATGGTTAGAGCTTTAAAGGCCTTTCTATGAACATGCCTAAAAAATACTGTTGCAAAAAAGGCGCCCAAAGCCGAATAGCCAAACCACGGTATAATGGTAAAAACAGAACCATTTTTTTTAGAGATATAGTTGGCAAACACTAAAGGCGTATCTGGTAAAACAATGTTTCTATATAAAGGTTCAGTTATAAATATGGTGCAGCCTATGATAACTAAAACAATCGATAATACATATGTATTAGCTTTAAAAACGTAGTATAAGGCAACCATGAGAATGAGAGACAAACCAATGCATTGTAACACATCCACGACTAAGAAGTAAGGATAAAACTTTCCTTGAAACCAGTCAAAAAAATCGACTCTTAAGGTGTAGCCAATAAATAAAAGCAGTAAGCCTCTATAAAGACCTTTACGTATTCTTACCTTATCATTCCCTTTTTCTTTTGCTTTTAATAGCAAATACATGAAAACAAGTCCAGAAATAGTAAAAAAAGTAGGGGCGGTAACCCCTCTAAAATACGACCAAATATTATAAAAAATGTTAGTATCATCTCTATAAATAGGGTCTAAAAGCGTATCAATAAAATGTCCTTGTAACATCATCAATATGGCAAAAGCTCTTACAGCATCAATAAAGTAAAGACGATTAGAATGCAATAGGTTTCAGTTATAGTTTTACTGGTATAAAGATAGTTTTAAAAATTATTTGTAGCAAAATTATAATTTATTGATTTTTAACTAAAAATATCACTTTTCATGTAAACAATTTAATTTATATATTAGTAGCCTATAACCAAACTAAATATGACCGAACAAGAAAAGGCGACTGCCTATTGGAAAGAAAACATTAAATACCTTATCATTTTATTAACCATCTGGTTTCTGGTTTCTTATGGAGCCGGTATTTTATTTAAAGATGCTTTAGATACTATAAAAATTGCAGGTTTTAAGCTTGGCTTTTGGTTTGCACAACAAGGCTCTATGTACGTATTTGTGATTTTGATTTTCGTTTATGTGCGTATTATGAATAAACTTGATAAAAAATACGGATATGAGGACTAGTTTGTTTTTAATAGAAGCTATGGGTGTTCAAACATGGACCTATGTTTTAGTCGGTTTAACGTTTGCCTTATATATAGGTATTGCTATTTGGTCTCGAGCAGGCTCTACCAATGAATTTTATGTTGCGGGTGGCGGTGTGTCTCCATTAGCGAACGGAATGGCGACGGCAGCGGATTGGATGAGTGCGGCCTCCTTTATATCCATGGCGGGTATTATTAGTTTTGCAGGCTATGATGGTGCCGTGTATTTAATGGGCTGGACAGGCGGTTATGTGCTTTTGGCCTTATTGTTAGCACCTTATTTAAGGAAATTCGGAAAATTTACCGTACCCGATTTTATAGGGGATCGCTATTATTCTAAAACGGCCCGTGTGGTCGCTGTGTTTTGTGCGCTTATTGTGTCCTTTACCTATGTCGCGGGACAAATGCGTGGGGTAGGCATTGTATTTTCCCGTTTTTTAGAAGTCGATATTAATACAGGTGTTATTTTAGGAATGATAATTGTCCTTTTTTATGCTGTTTTGGGAGGGATGAAAGGCATCACATATACGCAAGTAGCTCAGTATTGTGTATTGATTTTTGCGTTTATGGTACCGGCTATATTCATTTCTCTTCAAATGACAGGAAACCCGATTCCCCAATTAGGTTTTGGGAGTCAGTTGTCAGACGGTTCAGGTACCTATTTACTTGATAAATTAGATGGATTAAGTACCGAACTTGGTTTTGCTGAATATACGTCAGGTTCAAAATCGGTAATAGATGTATTTGCCATCACGTTAGCATTAATGGTTGGTACGGCAGGTTTGCCTCATGTTATCGTTCGTTTTTTTACAGTTAAAAATGTTAAGGATGCCCGTAAATCGGCGGGACTTGCCTTGTTGCTTATTGTCATACTGTACACAACAGCGCCAGCAGTGTCGGTTTTCGCTAGAACTAATTTAATTGAAACGGTTTCAAATCAGCCTTATGCCACCGTACCCGAGTGGTTTAAAAAATGGGAAAAGACAGGTTTGATTGTCTTTACCGATAAAAATAAGGATGGTATAATCCAATACGTTGCCAATAAAGAACAAAATGAACTCACTATAGATAACGATATTATGGTTTTAGCAAATCCTGAAATTGCTAGTTTGCCTAATTGGGTTATTGGTTTGGTAGCCGCAGGTGGTTTGGCAGCAGCCTTATCTACAGCCGCTGGATTGTTATTGGTGATTTCATCTTCTGTGTCCCATGATTTGATTAAAAAAATCATCAACCCTAAAATATCCGAAAATGGGGAATTAGTAGCGGCACGTTTATCTGCTGTAGGAGCTGTTTGTGTGGCTGGTTATTTTGGAATCAATCCACCAGGATTTGTAGCCGCTGTGGTAGCGTTAGCCTTTGGTTTGGCAGCAGCATCGTTTTTTCCTGCTATTATCCTTGGAATTTTTTATAAGAGAATGAATAAAGAAGGAGCGATTGCCGGTATGGTCGTTGGTATTATTTCTATGTTGCTGTATATGATGAAATATAAATTAGGTTGGTTTGATGAGGTGCTTCCAGATAAAAGTGAATGGTGGTTTGGGATATCACCAGAAGGTTTTGGCAGTATAGCTATGATTTTAAATTTTATAGTCTCTATTACCATTATGAAATTTACACCAGCACCACCACAAGATGTTCAAGACATCGTTGAAAATATCAGGATTCCTAGCGGTGCAGGAGAAGCCACAGGACATTAAACAGACAATTATTAAAACAAGATATCCATTAAACAATAAAACAAATCAACAGTAAATTAAATGAGTAATTACCATATAAAACATTTAGAAGAATATTATCAAGTTTATAGAAAATCCGTTAGGGAGCCTGAAAATTTTTGGGAAGAAGTCGCTGAAGAACATTTTATGTGGCAGAGAAAATGGGACAATGTATTGAGTTGGGATTTTAGTAAACCGGAAGTAAAATGGTTTGAAGGCGCTAAATTAAACATTACAGAAAACTGTATAGACAGGCATTTAGCCACTCGTGGTGATAAAACAGCGATTCTTTTCGAACCTAATAATCCGAATGATCCATCGGAACATATTACCTATAATCAATTACACGAACGGGTTAATAAGTTTGCCAATGTATTAAAAGCGGAAGGTATTACCAAAGGGGATAGAGTTTGTATCTATTTACCCATGATTCCCGAGTTGGCTGTTTCGGTGTTGGCCTGTGCCAGGATTGGAGCGATCCATTCTGTGGTGTTTGCAGGTTTTTCATCCACGGCACTTTCTACCAGAATCAATGATTCAGATTGTAAAATGGTTATTACCAGCGATGGTTCGTATCGCGGCGAAAAATCTATTGATTTAAAAGGGATTGTAGATGATGCCCTGGAAGATTGTCCGTGCATAAAAACAGTATTGGTCGCCAAAAGAACCCATTCTGATATAGACATGAAAGTAGGTAGGGACAAATGGTTACAACCTTTATTAGATGATGCTTCTCATGTTTGTAAAGCTGAAATCATGGATGCAGAAGATCCATTATTCATTTTATATACGTCTGGCTCTACGGGAAAACCAAAAGGGATGGTACATACCACAGGAGGGTATATGGTTTATACGGCTTACACGTTTAAAAACGTGTTTCAGTATAGAGAAAATGATGTGTATTGGTGTACTGCAGACATAGGATGGATTACCGGGCATAGTTATATCGTTTATGGCCCATTAGCCAATGGAGCCACAACGGTTTTGTTTGAAGGTGTCCCCAGTTACCCTGATTTTGGACGTTTTTGGGAGGTGGTTGAAAAACATAAAGTGACCCAATTTTACACCGCACCTACAGCCATCCGTGCCTTAGCAAAACAAGGAATGGATTTTGTAGATAAACATGATTTATCTTCTTTAAAAGTATTAGGATCTGTTGGAGAGCCTATTAATGAAGAGGCTTGGCATTGGTATAATGATAATATTGGGAAAAAGAATAGCCCGATTGTAGATACCTGGTGGCAAACTGAAACAGGTGGTATTATGATAAGTCCTATACCATTTGTAACACCGACAAAACCAACGTATGCCACCTTACCATTTCCAGGAATACAACCCGCTTTAATGGATGAAACTGGTTTGGAACTTAAAGGAAATCAGGTAGACGGACGATTGTGTATTAAATTCCCTTGGCCGAGTATGGCACGAACCATTTGGGGCAATCATCAGCGTTATAAAGACACCTATTTTTCAGCTTTTGAAAATAAATATTTTACAGGAGACGGTGCTTTGCGTGACGAAGTGGGGTATTATAGAATTACAGGACGTGTCGATGATGTGATTATTGTGTCTGGTCATAATTTAGGGACAGCACCTATTGAAGACGCTATTAATGAGCACCCAGCCGTAGCGGAATCAGCGATTGTAGGTTTTCCACATGATATCAAGGGAAATGCCTTGTATGGTTTTGTGATTTTAAAAGATACTGGTGAATCTCGTGTACACGATAATGTGCGTAAAGAAATCAACCAAATCATTACGGAACATATTGGGCCGATTGCTAAACTGGATAAAATCCAATTTACTAGTGGTTTACCAAAAACGCGCTCAGGAAAAATCATGCGCCGTATTTTACGTAAAATTGCTTGTAAAGATATCTCTAATTTGGGTGATACGAGTACCTTGTTGAATCCAGAAGTGGTTCAGGAAATTATAGATAATGCTTTGTGATATAATTATTTACAATTTGATGCAGATAATAACAATTTTTGTATTGTCTGCATCTGTTGTAAAAAACAAATAAGAGTCACCACCATCCTTAATGGCTAGTTTTTTTCGTATTTGCTGAACGGTTTCAGGAAAATTTCTGGTTGTGATGTTAGCCTTCGATATTCTTAATTGCTTCAAATCCTTTTTATTATAAGGAATGATGTGTTCAATTTTAAAGCATCTGCCAGGAAAATCCAAAGGCGATGTGCTGGTGTACAAATGGGAATGTTTATGAAGCTTAAAAGCATTTAATTTCTTTGATAAGGAGTGAAAACCACCAGATTTTAAAATCGCTGCGTTGGGTTCGTATAAATAGGTGAGAGGCTTGCTGTATGCAGATTCTGTTACTTTTTCGTCGTCCAATAAAAACTTAAAATATTCAGCATCCTTTTTTTTTAGATTAGCGGTCTCTATATGAATGTCACCATTAAAATCTCGATCCAAAATCCAAAGCAATTCTTTTACTTCATTATTTACAGCTACGATATGAATTGTTTTTACATGTTTTAGTTCGCTAATACCCACAGACAAGTCCAGGAGCGGCGATGTTTTAATCATGATGTTTTTTGAATGCTTAAAAAGCAACTCCAAATGCTCGGGAACATTTGGCAAGCAATCATTTAAAAAGAAAACCTTGCCTTTGCTATCATGTCGTCTGGAAGGATCGACATACATCCAATCTACTATTTCCTTCCTGTTTTCTAAATATTTCAATCCATCACCATATATGGTTTTAATATTTGTAACTTGAAGTTGTTTATAGTTATGGGAAACCATATCCGATAGATTTTCATCGATGTCACAATGAATTACAGTATCAAATCGTTTTGAAAAATAATAACTATCTATACCAAATCCCCCTGTTAAATCGATAATTGTTTTTCCGCTTATTAAACCGGCTTTATATTTTGCGGTGATTTCAGAAGAGGTTTGTTCAATATTTAACTTGTTGGGATAGTAAATATTTTGGGTTTGAAACCAAGTAGGGAGTTTCTTTTCGCACTTTATTTTGGCTTCAATTTGCTCAACAATATCTTTGGTAGAAACGGATTCAAATGTGGTTCCTTTTAATAGAATTTCAGAAATGTTTGCATGTAAATGACTGTTGATAAAAATTTGTATATCAGTATTTAAAATAAGTTTATTCAAAGTAAAACTAAAGGTCTTTAGTGAGTTTTTGAACAATTTTGTTTTCTGATAAAAACTCTTTTAAAATCACTTTAATAGCGGTATAACTTGGTACAGCTACTATCATACCAATTACTCCAAAAAGAATCCCTGCCATAATGATGATTAAAAAAATTTCCAAGGGATGCGATTTCATGCTTTTTGAAAAAATAATAGGCTGGCTAAAGAAATTATCCACCAATTGTCCGATAATGAAACCAATCATAACATAGATGGTTTTAGGTAAAGTAACGTCGCTAAAACTGGCTCCCAAATTACTTGTCATGGTTAAAATAACCATTAAAACAGCACTTATTAAAGGGCCTACATAAGGGATTAAATTTAGCAGTGCACATAAAAAAGCAATTACGATGGCGTTATTGATTCCGAAAATTAAAAGCACTATGGTATAAATAATAAAGAGAATTAAAATTTGAAGAATAAGCCCAACAAAATATCTGGATAGCAAATCTTTTATTTTGATTGTCGACTTTTTCCATCTACTTTCTTTGCTTTCAGGAATGAACATGAGTATGCCATTTTCGAATAACTGACTGTCTTTTAAAAAGAAAAATGATATAAAAAGTACAGAAAACAACCCAATACTAAAGCTGCCCAACCCGCTAATCATCGAATTTAAAAAATCAGGAATGATGGAGTAATCAATTTTAGATAGTAAATCGTAATCTTTTAAAGACTCTTTAACTTCCATTTCATTGAGTTTGAAATTCCTAATAATTTGCATATACAAATCTTCTATACTTTGTTGCAAACTATCGATGTTCAATAAAGATAAATTATGACCTTGCTCAATGACCAGCGGAATAAACAAACTCATAATACCTATAAATATGCCAACAAGTAAAAGCATGGTGACAATAACCGCTAAAATATTTTTCAACTTTAAACGACTTCTTAAAAACAGCACAATGGGTCTTCCTATTAAAGAGATAACAGCGGCAATGAGTAAATAAACAATCACCGATTGTATTTTATATAAGAAAAAGAGCAATAAAGCGATTCCTATAATCATAGAAAAGGCCCTTAAAATACCGTTGGATATTGTTTTGGAATTCATCTAGTAAATATAATAAAACCGATTACAAAAATTGCTTCGTGATTTCATATAAAGCAATATTTGTGGCTTGCGCCACATTCATGCTACTGTTTTGTCCGAACATATCTATATGAATGATGGCGTCGGCATTTTTTAAAATCCATTCTGAAATCCCGAAATTCTCATCTCCAATAATTAAGGCGATAGGCTTTTCTCCTGAAAATTTATAGGTATGAATGGGTTGACTGGAATTTGTGATTTCAAGAGCTATGATGTGATAATCTTTGGTTTTTAAATCAGTTATAACTTCTGAAGCGGATTCGTGAATGTCATAAGGCACAAATTTTTCTGTGGCTCTCGATGTCTTTGTGATTTTTCTGCCTAGCACTATGTTTGCTCCACAAAGGATTAGTTTTTCAACGCCAAAGGCATCAGCAATTCTAAATAAACTCCCAATATTTGGTGCATTGGTTACATTGTCGCAAACCAAGGTTATAGGGAAATTACGTTTTTTAAAAGTTGTATTGTAGTGGGTTAATTGCACTGATGTTGAGTTGTTTAATTGTGTAATTGTTTAGTTGTTTTGCACTTGAATCGTAAGTCAATTCAATTTTCAAAAACATATTCAACAATATTAGCCCCCATTTTCAAAGCTTTTTCTCTAATATCGGCAGGATCGTTATGGACTTCTTCATCTTCCCAACCATCACCTAAATCACTTTCAAAGGTGAATAATAATACCAAGCGGTCTTCATGAAAGATACCAAATGCCTGAGGACGGTTGCCATCATGTTCATGAATTTTAGGCAAGCCTTCAGGAAATTTATAAGCCATATTAAACAACTTATGATTGCTCGGCAATTCAACTAATTCTTTGTCTGGGAATACTTTTTTCAAATCCCTTACTAAATAGGGTTTTATACCATAGTTGTCATCAATATGTAAAAAGCCGCCAGAGATTAAATAATTACGCAAATTTTCGGCATCTGTGTCGCTAAAAAAAACATTGCCATGCCCCGTCATGTGTAAAAATGGATATTGAAAAATATCGGGGCTACCAACTTCGACCTCTTGTGGCTTAGGATTTATTTTGGTATTGATATGTTGGTTGCAATACGCAATCAAGTTTGGTAAGGATGTGGGGTTCGCATACCAATCACCGCCACCTTTGTATTTTAATAAAGCAATGTCTTGTGCAAATAAGTTAAAAGTTAAAAGTGAAAAGTTAAAAGTGAAAAGTATGATAAAATGTTTCATATTACTCATTTATAAACGCTACAGAGTGGCAAGCCACAATGGCAGCGGTTTCTGTTCGCAATCTGGTGTCTCCCAAAGTTACGGGAATAAACTTGTTTTTAAGAGCCATTTCAATTTCTTTAACACTAAAATCACCTTCTGGACCAATTAAAATGGTGATATTGGAATGTGGCTTAAGCTCATTTTTTAAAGATTTTTTATCTGATTCCTCACAATGGGCAATAAATAAATCGCCATTAAAGTCCTGATTTATAAAATCTTTAAATGGTATAGGGGCGTTTAGTTTTGGCATATAACAACTTAAAGATTGCTTCATGGCCGATTGCAATATCTTTTCAAAACGGTCTGTTTTTACAATTTTACGTTCGCTGTGGTCGCAGATAATAGGAGTGATGGTGTCGATCCCTATTTCGGTCGCTTTTTCTAAAAACCATTCGTAACGATCGTTCATTTTTGTAGGTGCCACCGCTAAATGTAGATGATAGCTTTTTTTCGGCTGAAAGGATTTAGAAACTATTTTAACCAAACAATTTTTAATATCTGCCAATGTGATTTCTGCATGAAACAACCAACCTTGTCCGTTTGTAATATCTAACGTATCTCCTGTGTTTTTACGTAGTACTTTTACAATATGATTGCTTTCTTCTTTTGAAAAAGAAAATTCAGTGGTGGTTTCAGTAATGTCTGGATTGTAAAAAAGTTGCATAGGGCTAAGATAGAAATGATTTTGGAATTACGATTTACAATTTTTTTTGGAATGATTTTTAATCTTATAAATCCTCCAAAGGATAATTCCTATAATTAAAGATAAAAAAGAGATTACGATACAAACATCAAAGTAGGATATCACAAAATAGGTGTCATGAATATTTATGACCATGCTTTTATCTAATATTGACATTAATATACCAATGAGTAAACTGATAAGAGCAATTATCCAAAAATAAGCATGAGGTTTTGTAAAAGTCATTTGAAAGATTCGTGTATTTGTGGCTAATCAAATTTTCAACCGGGCTGAAGCAGCGACATTTTGTTCAGCAAAATCCTTATCTAAATATTTTAAATAACCTACAATCGCTATCATGGCCGCATTATCGGTAGTGAATTCAAATTTAGGGACATAGGTAGTCCATCCAAATTTTTGTTCCCCATCTTTTAACGCTTTTCTTATGCCTGAGTTTGCCGAAACACCACCTCCAATAGCAATATGGGTTATTCCTGTTTGCTTAACGGCAAGTTTCAATTTGTCCATTAAAATACCAATAATAGTGTATTGAATGGACGCACAAATATCATTTAGGTTTTCTTCAACAAAATTCGGATTGGCTTTGGTTTCATTCTGGATAAAATAAAGAATCCCTGTTTTTAATCCTGAAAAACTAAAATTTAAACCATCTACTTTCGGTTTTGTAAAAGAATAAGCTTTTGGATTACCTAATTGCGCTCTTTTATCAATTTCAGGTCCGGCAGGATACCCTAATCCCAGTATTTTTCCGCTTTTGTCGAATGCTTCACCCACGGCATCGTCAATGGTTTCCCCAATCACTTCCATGTCAAAGTAACCAGATACTTTAACAATTTGTGTATGGCCACCAGAAATAGTCATGGCCAAAAATGGAAACGGGGGTTTGTTATAACCGTCTTCATCAATAAAATGTGCCAAAATATGGCCTTGCATGTGGTTCACATCAATAAGGGGAATATCTAAACCGTAAGCTAAAGATTTCGCAAACGAAGTTCCCACAAGAAGCGACCCCATAAGTCCTGGTCCACGTGTAAACGCAATAGCATGAAGTTCATCTTTAGTGATATTTGCTTTTTTAAGAGCCTGAGTTACTACAGGAACAATGTTTTGTTGATGTGCTCTAGAAGCTAGTTCTGGTACCACACCACCATACTCTTCATGTATTTTTTGGTTGGCAATAACGTTGCTTAAAATACGCCCGTTATGTATTACAGAAGCCGCTGTATCATCGCAAGAAGACTCAATTCCTAGTATATAAATATTTTGTGAAGACATTAGTTAAAATTAGGCACAATAATTGTTAATTTTGAAAACAATTAAAATCCAATGATTTTCAATTGTTCGTATATGCAAAACTACTCATTTATTTTTTTAATGAATGTGTAAAATAGTTTAAGTAGTTTTCCTTAAACATTTTAATTTAAATGAGTATTTGCCAAGAAAATGTAATGCATTCTTAATAAAATAATATCTTTTAAATATATCAAAAAAGCCTTAAAAATAGCATCGAAAATTGTGGCCGTGCTGCTACTTCTGTTCATCATTTTGGTGTTAATATTATCTATTCCTGCCATACAGACTAAGCTCGGAAAATATGCAACCAAGCGTGTTAATGACGAATTTGGTACTCATATTTATATTGATAGAGTAGGATTGCAATTTAATGGTGATGTAGAGCTTAAGCAAATTTATATTGAAGATTACAAAAAACACACGCTTATTAGTATCGCCGAATTAAATACCTCTATTTTAAGTGTCAGGAATTTAGTTAACGGTAAGTTGAATTTCGGTGATATTGATATCATGGAATTGGTGTTTAATATTAAAACCTACAAAGGGGAAAGTGACACCAATTTAGATGTTTTTGTAGCCAAATTTGAAGACGATAACCCAAGGAAAGAAAACAGTAGCTTTTTATTGTCTTCTAGTGATGTGTCTATTTACAACAGCGTTTTTAGGATGACGGATGAAAACAAGGAAACTACTAAGTTATTGGAATTTGAAAATTTGAATATTAATGCTACTAATTTTTTAATTAATGGTAGTGATGTAAGCGCTAGAATAAATACACTAGCTTTTAAAGATAGTAGAGGTTTTGAGATGAAAAATATGTCTACAAATTTTTCATATACCTTAACAAATATGATTTTTTCTAATTTGGATATTGAAACGCCCCATTCTGTATTAAAGGGCTATTTACAATTCTCGTATGATAGAAAAGACTTTAAAGAGTTTACAGATAAAGTAAACATTATTGCCAATTTTAAGGATTCAAACATCTTGTTGGATGAATTAAATATATTTTACAATGAATTTGGAAAAAATCAATATACTGCTTTTAATGTGGATTTAACAGGGACTTTAAATGATTTAAAGGTTGGTGATTTAGAATTAAAAACAAGTACAAATACCCAAGTTTACGGGAATATCAATTTTAAAAATTTATTTAATAAAGAGCCAGATAATTTTTATATGAATGGCTCTTTTTCAAGACTTTCATCAACCTATAGAGATTTAAAAGCATTATTGCCTAATGTTTTGGGAGAGGTTATTCCAAGCTCTTTTGACAATCTTGGCAAATTTAATGTTGTAGGCCAAACCCAGGTCACATCGTCTGGCGTGGATGCTAATATTCAAATAGATACCGATTTAGGTTATGTAGATTCCAAATTAGAAATAACAAAAATCAACGATATCGACAATGCCCTTTATAAAGGAAATGTTGTATTTGAAAATTTTGATTTTGGAACCTTTTTAGACGACCCCAATATTGGAATGGCGTCTTTAAATTTTGATGTAAAGGGAAAAGGTTTTGTTCCGGAAACAATTAACACACAAGTGGTTGGTAATATTTTTGAAATAGAATATAATAAATATAATTACAAGTCTATAAAGGTTGAAGGAAATGTGAAAAACAAGATATTTGATGGAAATCTTGTTTCTAATGATGAAAATTTAAGACTCAATTTTAATGGGTTAGTAGATTTTTCGGGAAAAATAAATAAATACGATTTTGAAGCGAATATTGCCTACGCCAATTTAAATGCATTAAACTTTATAAAAAAAGACAGTATTTCTATTTTTAAAAGTGATGTTAAAATGAATGTTAATGGTAGCACTTTAGATGATGCCTATGGTAAAATTTTATTCAACAACTCCTCTTATCAAAACCAGAACGACACCTATTATTTTGACAAATTTGACATTTCTTCTCGATTTGAAGACCAAGTTCATTTTGTAGAAATTAACTCGCCAGATATTTTAGAAGGTAATTTAAATGGACATTTTGTATTTAAAGATTTGCCTAAATTAATGCAAAATTCATTAGGACATATCTATACAAATTTTGTTCCCAGTAAAGTAGCAGCAAACCAATATGTAGATTTCAATTTTAAAATTTACAATAAAATTATAGAGGTGTTCTATCCAGAAATTGAACTCGGAAAAAATACTTTTATAAAAGGAAGGGTTGAAACCGACGAAGAAAAATTCAGGGTGACGTTCAAGTCTCCTGAAATAAAAGTATATGATTATTTTGCTAATAATATAGAATTACAAATAGATAACAGCAATCCTCTTTTCAATACGTTTGTAGAGGTAGATAGTATCAATACCAAATACTATAACGCCTCTAAATTCAATTTGATAAATGTAACCCTTCGTGATACCTTATTTATGCGAGCTGAATTTAAAGGTGGAAAAC
Organism: Confluentibacter sediminis; assembly: GCF_003258355.1. Lineage (GTDB taxonomy): Bacteria > Bacteroidota > Bacteroidia > Flavobacteriales > Flavobacteriaceae > Confluentibacter > Confluentibacter sediminis. The sequence continues at coordinate 106,463 of NZ_QKPO01000004.1, forward strand.
AGAATAATGATAATTATAATCTAAGCTTTTATCACACCATTAATAAAGAAAAACAATCGGTGGTCGGGTTTAAAAAATCTGATATAACCATAAAAGATACGAAATGGTATATCAATGAAAAGCAAGATAGATTTAATAAATTTACATTTAATAATAGTTTTACCTTTTTTGATATAGATCAGCTCTATGTCAATCACGACCATCAGGAATTAAGGCTTTCTGGATTCATAAAAGATTCTACCCAAAAAGATTTAAAACTAAGTTTTAAAAATGTGGATCTGGCTAAAATCACTCCAGATATAGATAGTTTGTCGTTAGCAGGAAATGTAAATGGTAAATTAGATCTTTTACAAAAGAATGGCAATTATTTACCAAATTCTACCATTGTAATAAATGATTTTAAGGTCAATGATTTTGATTTAGGATCTTTTGATGCGAACATTACAGGAAATGAAAACCTGACTGCTTATAATGTGGATGTTTCCATTAAAGATGATATTAAAAAAACATTTAGAGCTACAGGTGATATCAGTGTTTTAGGGAAACAATCTAATATTGATGTAAATGTTGTTTTAAATGATTTTAATTTGCAACCATTAAACCCATTACTGCAAGATATTCTAAGCAATATTAGAGGAAGTGTTTCTGGAGATGTTAGCGTAAAAGGAAATTTAAGCAAACCGGGTATCAATGGGGATTTAATAATGAACAAGTCGGGATTTGGTATTCCATATCTTAATGTAGATTATAGTTTTGCCGATAAATCTTCTGTGACATTAAAAGACCAAAGTTTTATTTTCAATAAAATTCAATTAACAGATACTAAATTTAAGTCAAAAGGACAGTTGAATGGTAGTTTAAGCCATACAAATTTTTCTAAATGGGGATTGGATTTGCAACTCAGCACTCCAAGATTATTGGTTTTAGATACTAAAGATACGGAAGAAGCCTTGTATTATGGTACAGGTTTTATAGGTGGTACTGCCAGTATTGTTGGGCCAACAGATCAATTGGTGATTAGTGTTGAAGGAGAAACCAAACAAGGGACTGTATTCAAAATACCTTTAAATAATACTGAATCTTTTGGAGATAATTCATTCATACATTTCATAACAAAAGAAGAGAAGGAAGCCAAAGAGAAAGGCGTCGATTTGGTTTTCAACGAAGTGAAGGGTCTTGAATTGGATTTTGATTTAGATATTACTGAAGATGCAGAGTTGGAAATAATAATTAATAAAGATACTGGCCACGCCTTAAAAGGTCGAGGTAATGGAAATATTCTTATAGAAATCAACACGAAAGGGAAGTTTAATATGTGGGGAGATTTTTCGGTGTTTGAAGGAGTTTATAATTTCGCGTATGGAGGATTGATTAGAAAAGAATTTTTAGTAAAACCTGGAGGAACGATTGCTTGGGATGGAGAACCATTAAAAGCACGTATCAATATGCTAGCCGTCTATAAAACTGAAACGAATCCGTCTCCTTTGTTGGATAATCCTATTAACAGAAGTATTCCTGTAGAACTTAATATAAGCTTAACGGGAGAATTGGAACAACCTATTCCGTTTTATCAGTTTGAATTTCCAAATGTAAATTCTACTATCAAATCAGAACTTCAATACCGATTAGAGTCCGATGAGGATAAGCAAAATCAAGCACTATATCTATTATCTACTGGCTCTTTTTCAAGAGGATTAAGTGAACTTAATTTTTCTGGAACTATTGCAGAGAGACTCAATGGGATTATTAATAGCTTTTTTTCAAACGGAGATGGTAAACTTAATATAGGTCTAAATTATGAAGCTGGAACCAATAGACCCGACTATCAAACAGATAGTAGGTTTGATTTAAAATTACAAACACAAATAAGTGACCGTGTCCTTATAAATGGTAAAGTAGGGGTTCCAGTTGGAGGCTCAGGAGCCAATGAAACTGTGATCGCTGGTGATGTTGAAATAAGCTTTCTATTAAATGAAGACGGTACTTTAACAGCAAATGTATTTAATAGAGAAAACAGTATTAGAAATTTTGGAGATAAGATTGGTTATACGCAAGGTGTAGGACTTTCTTATAATGTAGATTTTGATACCTTTAAAGAATTAATTCAAAGTTTGTTTAAAAAAGAAGACCATCCCGAAGGTGTAACACAAGAAGAAGAGGAAAAAACAGGGACAGAAAAAGAAAGTTCGTTACCTGGTTTTATTACACAGAAAGCTTCACCTAAAAAAGAGAAATAATTTAGTAAAAAAAGCATCTTTTTGTAGATATATTAAAATAATCGCTTTTTTATTAACTAAAACGTTATAGTTTTATATCTCCCATTAAAATAGAATAAATGCTACTGATATCTGATTTTTCTTTAGTAATTTTACCTATAATTAAAAAAATTAGATGCCAAAAACAATAAAAAAAATAGGAGTTTTAACATCTGGGGGTGATTCTCCCGGTATGAATGCAGCTATTCGCTCGGTAGTTAGAACATGTGCATATCATAACATCAAATGTGTTGGAATCTATCGTGGTTATGAAGGGCTTATAGAAGGCGATTTTGAAGAAATGGATGCTAGAAGCGTTAGGGGTATTATAAACAAAGGGGGTACCATGTTAAAGTCTGCAAGGTCTAAAGAATTTAGAACTAAAGAAGGTAGACAAACAGCATTTCAAAAAATGACAGAAGCTAACATTGATGCACTTGTCGTGATAGGTGGTGATGGATCATTTACTGGAGCCATGATTTTTAATGAAGAATTCGATTTTCCTGTGATAGGTATTCCAGGAACCATAGATAATGACATCGTTGGTACCTCTCATACCTTAGGGTTTGATACGGCACTTAATACCGTTGTAGATGCTATTGATAAAATTAGAGATACGGCGAGTTCTCATAACCGATTATTTTTTGTTGAAGTTATGGGACGTGATGTTGGTCACATTGCTTTGAATGTAGGAATAGCAGGTGGAGCCGAAGAAATTTTAATTCCTGAAGAGGATTTAGGTTTAGATAGACTTGTCGAGTCCCTTAATAAAAGTAGAAAGTCTGGTAAAACATCAAGTATCGTTGTAGTTGCTGAAGGAGATAAAATAGGGAAAAACATTTTTGAGCTTAAAGATTATGTGGATCAAAATATGGAAGGTTACGATGTTAGAGTGTCTGTTTTAGGACACATGCAACGTGGTGGCTCACCATCTTGTTTCGACCGTGTTTTGGCTAGCAGAATGGGAGTTAAAGCTGTAGAATCTCTATTAGAAGGCAAAACCAATTATATGGTTGGACTTTTAAATGGTGTTATGGAGTTAACGCCACTAGAAAGAGCTATTAAAGGAAAAACAAAAATAAATTTAGAATTATTGCGTGTCTCAGATATTATGAGCACTTAACATTTATAAACAAAATTATGTCAAAATTAAAATTAGGAATTAACGGATTTGGTAGAATAGGTAGAATTGCTTTTAGAGTAGCAGTTAGTAGACCAGATGTTGAAGTAGTAGGTATTAACGATTTATTAGATGTTGAACATTTAGCCTACTTATTAAAATATGATTCTACTCACGGTCGTTTTGATGGTACTGTTGAAGTTAAAAATGGCCACTTAGTAGTAAATGGAAAAGAAATAAGAATTACAGCTGAGCGTAATCCAGAAGATTTAAAATGGGATGCTATCGGTGCAACAGTTGTATTAGATTGTACTGGTATTTTTACCACATTGGAAGGTGCCCAAAAGCACATTACTGCTGGAGCTAAAAAAGTGGCTATTTCTGCACCATCTGCAGATGCTCCGATGTTTGTAATGGGTGTAAACAACAAAAAAATAACAGCTGCAGATACGATTGTTTCCAATGCATCTTGTACTACAAACTGTTTAGCCCCTTTAGCTAAAGTTATTAATGATAACTTCGGAATTGTAGAAGGGTTAATGACAACTGTTCATGCTACTACTGCTACACAATTAACAGTTGATGGTCCTTCAAGAAAAGATTGGAGAGGTGGAAGAAGTGCTTTAATCAATATCATTCCTTCTTCAACTGGAGCAGCCAAAGCAGTTGGTAAAGTGATTCCGGAATTAAATGGAAAATTAACAGGTATGGCATTCAGAGTGCCTACAGCCGATGTATCTGTTGTAGATTTAACTGTTAGAACTGAAAAATCAGCAACTTGGGCAGAAGTTAAAGCTGCCTTGAAAAAAGCGTCTGAATCTGGAGATTTAAAAGGTGTTTTAGGATATACAGAAGAAGCTGTTGTGTCACAAGATTTCGTTTCAGAGCCCATGACAAGTATTTTTGATGCAGACGCAAGTATTGCATTAAATGATAATTTCTTTAAATTAGTATCTTGGTACGATAATGAATTTGGGTATTCAACTAAATTAGTTGACTTAGCTGAATATATCAGTAAAATATAATTCAATAAATAATAGTATTAATAACTCCACAGATTTATTGTAACGACAAGATTCTGTGGAGTTTTTTATTTTAGAACGCATGATTTTAATTGTTGATAGTGGCTCTACAAAAAGTGATTGGATTGCTGTAGATAATAATGGAAAACAACTTTTAGAAAAGTTAAGGACAAAAGGTCTTAATCCGGAAATCTTAACAGAAGACAAACTTAAAAAGATAATAAAAAAGAACCCAGATTTAAAAGCTCATAGAAAAGAGGTGAGCCATGTGTTTTTTTATGGTGCTGGTTGCGGGACGGAAAGAGGTAAAGAGATGGTACGCAATGTACTAAAAGAGGTGTTTTTAAATGCTGTTGTAAAAGTTGAAGAAGATACGTTGGCTGCTGTGTATGGAACCATTAACCACGATACGGAAGCTGCGGTAGTTTGTATTTTAGGAACTGGTTCTAATTGCAGTTATTTTGATGGACAAAAATTACATCAGCGTGTACAATCTCTAGGCTATATTTTAATGGATGATGCTGCAGGAAATTATTATGGTAAGGAACTCATCAGGGATTATTATTTCAATCAAATGCCCGAATCTATTAAAATTGCTTTTGGTAGTAAATATAACTTAGAACCCGATTATATAAAATATAATATTTACAAGCAACCCAACCCAAATGCTTATTTGGCAAACTTTGCTGAGTTTATGTTTTTAAACAAAGACTCAGAATATATTGTAGAACTTATTAAAAAAGGGATCCGCATATTTGCAAAAAATATGATTATGCAATACAAGGAAGAACTTAAAACCGTTCCAGTACATTTTGCAGGCTCCATTGCTTATTTTTCACAAGAAGAAATTAAACAAGTAGGTTTAGAAATGGGCTTTGTCGTTGGGAATTTTGAACGCCGACCTATTGAAGGTTTGGTAGCCTTCCATACCAAAAATTTATCGGAATAAATAGTCTAGTTTATTAGAGAAAAAACCTTTAAATACCATATGTTGTTTAAAGGTTTTTTTATTTTGCAGGTTAGTTGGAACGGGCATTCTAATAAACAATTAATATGAATTGTCCCTGAGAGTGATTTTTGAAGCATGGAAAAGGTATCGAGACGTCATACAACTTGAAATGGTTCTCGATACAAAATATACCGTGCCTTCGTATTTTACTCAAACTGATAAGGATAACTAAAAATAAATAATTTGAATCCACATATTGCCATATACATTTCAAATAAGGATGATAAACATCTACTTATTGAACAGATTATAGAAGGTTACTTTTTTCAAGAATTTTCAAATTTAAAAGGTGTTCTTTTTTCCGAAATAACATTGAATAAGTTTATAGAAGAAGAAATGATTCATGGACATTTTGATGTTGTAACAAAAACCAAAAACAGTCTTCAAAAATCTTCTGAAGGCGAACGAAAAAAAGCTTTACTAAATCATCTTATTTCACAGAGTCCAGAGTATATTATTGCAGATAATGTTTTTGGGAATTTAGATGTAGCTGCCCAAACTGAAATTGAACATTTATTAAAGGAGTTAAGCTTAAAAGCTCCCATAATTCAGATTACAACAAGGAAAGGAGAGATACTTTCGTTTATTGATAAGGTGTACCAATTACAAGAAAATCGACTTGTATTGATTGATGATATAGATCGTTTAAATACTCATTCTGGTGAAGTATTTATAGATTCTTTGCCAAAACATTACAACCCAACATTAAACAAAATCAATCCGTTAGTAACGTTTAAAAACGTCTCTGTTAAGTATGAAGGCAGACCAATTTTAAATACTATTAATTGGGAAATACAATCGGGAGAATTTTGGCAACTCATTGGACCTAATGGTTCTGGAAAAAGCACGATTTTGTCCATGATAACGGGCGATAACCCAAAAGCGTTTTTGCAAGATATCACCTTGTTTGGTATGAAAAAGGGGAGTGGTGAAACGGTTTGGGATATTAAAAAACATATTGGTTATTTTTCATCGGAGATGCTAAGAGGTTTTTTACGTTCAGATTCTATTGAAAATATGATTATTTCTGGTTTTTTTGATTCTATTGGTTTGTATAAATACCGAACTGAAAACCAAAAGATAATAGCGTATAAGTGGTTGCGGATATTAGACATGTATCAAATTAAAAACAAGAATTTCTTATCATTATCTGCTGGTAATCAACGTTTGGTGTTGATTGCCAGAGCGATGGTTAAAAATCCACCATTGTTAATTTTGGACGAACCCACTAACGGACTAGACGATGTGGATGCCAATTTGTTTGTACGGTTAATCAACAAAATTGCTTCAGAAAGTGATACCGCTATTTTGTATGTATCGCACAGAAAAGAGGTTGGATTGAAACCTGATTTTGTTTATGAATTGGTGCCGAGTGAAAGTGGTTCTGTTGGGAAACGGATAAAATAGTCTGTTTTAATATTTTCAATTAACTTTGATGTTGAAAACAAGTTTAGCAAAGATGTTTTACATCAAACCTTAAAAGAAGTTAGATGATTTTTTTTCATAAATTCACTTATGAAAAGGCGGTAAGTTTATTTAAATTTTAAACGGTAGCAGGTCGAATATCCACAGCCACCTTCATTTTGTTTTTACCAGTGCTGTAAATAACACCTTTCAAGGGAGGTACATCGTAATAATCGCGTCCCCAAGCTACAGTGATGTGTTGATTTTTTGGTATTTGGTTATTGGTAGGGTCAAAATCTATCCAGCCAAATTTTGGGATATATATAGAAAACCATGCATGTGAGGCATCTGCACCAATAAGTTTCTCTTTGCCTGGAGGCGGCAAGGTTTCGATATAACCGCTCACATATCTGGCGGGTAACCCAACCGAGCGTACACAAGCAATGGCAATTTGAGCAAAATCTTGACAAACCCCTTTTTTTTCTTTCATCACATCATGAATGGGCGTAGCTACGTTTGTGAATTCAGGATCAAATTCAAATTCAGTATAAATACGTTGCATCAATTCAAAAGCTGCTTCAAAAATGGGTCTGTTTGGTTTAAACGATACCTCGGCGTAGGCTTTAATTTCGGGTGTTATTCTGGCAATAAGTATAGATTCCAATGTAAATTGCCGTACATCCAGTATCTCTTCATCATAACTTTTTAATTCTAACAAGGCTTGTGTTAGCGTGATGGTGTTACCTACAACCGAATCATGGATATTAGGTTGTAAACTAAAATTTCTTTCTATTATACTATTAGTGGTTACCTTTAGTTCATTATGATATTTTTGTATAGAGAACCGAGTTACTGTATTTCCAAAAAAGTCTAGTTTTTCAGAAATTTCACTTGGCGTGGGGCTTATGTCCAAATGATAATCCAATAATTTTTGACCCACCATATCTTTTGGTTTTAAAGTGGCAATATTATGGCAAAAGGTGACGCCACTTTCATATAAATAACTGGTAGTATGTGATATTTGAAATACCATGATTAAAGTGGGAAGTTTTGATTAACCAATTGCGTTTGTTGATAGGTGTGATTAAAATAAGTATCTGATATGGAAAGCGACATCTCGTGTAATAGATCACCAAGGTCTGAAAGCTCATTATCAAGATTTTCACGTAATGTATTGTCGCCATTCAATGCAATCAGCTTACTGATATTTAAACTTTCAATTTTTAAGTTAGCTTCATTAACCAACCTTTGGCATTCTGTAATAGCAGCTGTATTTTTAGAATGTGGTAATCGGTCAATATCTTTTTGAATTCTTTTGAGCTGATAAGTTAACGATTTTGGATAGTCTTTGTCAAGTAAAATAAGATTGATAACATTTTCTACACTAAGATATGACCTGTAACTGTATCTGTAAATATTCAAACTCTCATGACTTGTTAAAAGGGACTCCAATATATCATATTGTAAATGCTCTTCCAAATTAAAGACTAAAAGCGATCTGCATTTAGAAATCGTCATCATCGCTTGTTCAGTTTGTAAACCAATAAAATATAGCAAAAGTCCTTGGTCTACCAAAATACTTTCTTCAATAAGCCCCATAAAAGCTATTAAGCGCGTAATGATTCTGTCTAATAATTTTATGATGTCTGTAGGCGCATAATTTTTTTCGTCTATAAAGCGTCCCCAAATTTTTTGAATCCCATCAAAAACACGCCACATATCTTTAGACCATAAGTTTCTTAATGAATAATAAGAGTTGTTAAAACTATTTAGGGTTTGTGCTAACGTACCAAGACGTTTTTCATCCATCACCACGGAAAGAATCTCCTTTAATGGATTTTTTAGGGCTTCTTCATTCTCTTCACCAACAAATCCAGGATAGGTGTAGGTAATAGATGTCAGCGATTGAAACAAGAAATGTAAATTTTCAGATTCAGTTTTTTGAACACTAAACTGGGAATTACTCATTTGGTTGAGAACCATCCGTATAAACCTTGCAGTTACAATTGCTCTTCCAAGGTATCTACCCGACCAATACAAATTTTCTGCGGTATTGCTTGGTAAGTCATTGATATTTGAAATAGAAATTTTACATGAGTTGTCCCACGCATAATTTTGTATGGAACTTTGAGGATGATCGGTAATTATCCAAAAATCTTTACTCACACCTCCACGTTGGTTAGAGACATGTAAATTTTCTCGTTCTGGAGCTACTCGAACCAAGCCACCTGGCATGACATGATAGGTGTCTTTTTTTGCTATGGCGAAAGTGCGGCACATCATTTTTCTAGGCTCTAAGCGCCCATTAACAAAATCTGGAGCGGTTGAAAATGATATTTTTTCTTGTGCCACAAAGTGATATGGATTTGCTAATATTTCATTTTTTAGCTTTTCTAATTGGGCCGTACTTAAAAATTCACAAAAAAATAAGCTCTCTCTGTTTGATCTATCTATACGCTTAACAACAAAATTAGCGAGGTTACTTAATACATAATGACGCTCTTTTTCTTGTCCGCACCACCAAGATGCTATTTGAGGTAAAATTAAATCTTCATTTAAGAAATATTTTGAAATGGCATTCATAAAAGGGATGATACCAGAATTTTCCAAAATCCCACTTCCAATGGGATTGACTATGGCAACATTCTGATTTCTAACGACATCTAATAATCCAGCAACCCCTAAATAAGAGTCCTCTCTTAATTCCAACGGATCCATATAAATATCATCAACGCGCCTTAAAATAACATCTACTTGCTTAAGCTCTTTTAAGGTTTTCATCCATACTTTGCCATTACGTACTACTAAATCATTTCCCGTAACTAGAGGATATCCTAAAAAGGACGACAAATAAGAATGCTCAAAATAGGTTTCATTTAAAGGCCCTGGAGTCAGAATGACAATGTTGGGGTTATTCCTGTTATTGGGAGCAGCATCAATCAGCATTTGATTGAAATTGTAAAAGAAACTAGAAGAATGGTGAATATTAATGTTTTTAAAAATGTCAGGAACGGCTCTATTTAGGGCATTTCTGTTCTCTAGAGCATACCCCATACCTGAAGGGGCTTGTGTACGGTCGTTAACAACCCACATGCGTCCATCGGGACCTCTTGATAAATCTGCAGAATGAATCAACAAGTTTTTAGAGGTTTTGTATTGGATTTGGTCGCATTGCCTAAGAAAACCTCTGTGGGCAAATATAACTTCATGAGGAACAACACCTTTTTTTATTAATTCCCGTTTGCCATAAATGTCTTTTAAAACCAAGTTTAATATTTCAGCTCGCTGAATAATCCCTTTTTCTATGGTTTTCCATTCGCTTTCATGAATGAGAAAAGGCACCACATTTAAATTCCAAGAACGGTGCATGCCTTTAGGATCGTTATAAACATTATAAGTCACCCCGTTTTCATCCATCAACCAATTAACGTCGCTTTGTTTATTGATTAATTCTTTCAATCCTATTTGATTGATATTTTCGAGTAAGTTTTCCCAATTAGGATTTATACTCATATTAGATTTCAATACTTCATCATAATTCTTGGTATCAGAAAAATAATTTTGAAATAGGATGTTAGAATCTAATATCATAAAATAGGGCGCTTATTTTTTTCGCAAATCTAAGGTATTTGGGAATTCAAAATTAGTGGGAAGTACTTTATATGTGAATTTTTTATCACTTCCTTTTTCTTTGACACTTTTGCTTGAACTATCCGAATCTTGGGAAATACTTTCAACTTCACCTTGTGTATGACCAAATTCCCAGAAACGACTGATTCTTCTGGATTCCGCTTCATAACTATTAACAGGATAGGTTTCATAAGAACGGCCGCCCGGATGCGCCACAAAATAAGTGCAGCCCCCTATAGATTGTTTGTTCCAAGTATCAATAATATCAAAAACCAAAGGCGTGTCTACATCGATGGTGGGATGCATAGCCGAATATGGATTCCAAGCTTTATAGCGTACACCGGCAACAAATTCTTCTTTTACAGTCGTACTTTTTAAGTCGACTTTAATACCATTACAAGTGAGCACATAGCGTTCGTTATTGAAGTTAGATACCTTCACCTGAAGACGTTCTACAGAAGAATCGACGTATCTGGCCGTTCCTCCACCAGTGACTTCTTCTCCAAGCACATTCCAAGGTTCTATGCCTGCTCTTAACTCTAAATGGATATTGTTAATTTCAACCATGCCATGCAGTGGAAATCTAAATTCAAAAAATGGATTAAACCAATCTTCTTTGAACTTATAACCGGCCTTATTTAATTGTGTAACAATATCTTTAATATCTTCTCTTACAAAATGTTCAATTAAAAACTTGTCATGTAATTCGGTACCCCAACGCACTAATTTATGTTCATAAGGTTTTTTCCAAAACCACGCCACCAAGGTTCTAACTAATAAGTTTTGCATTAAACTCATTTGAGGGTGTGGAGGCATATCAAAAGCACGTAATTCTAAAATACCTAACCTTCCAGATGATGAGTCTGGAGAATATAATTTATCTATGCAAAACTCTGCTCTGTGGGTGTTGCCTGTCAAGTCTGTTAGCAAATGCCTAAACAATCTATCGGTTAGCCAAAATGGGACTTTACCGTTTTTTGGAATTTGATTGAAGGCAATTTCCAATTCATATAAATTTTCCATTCTGGCTTCATCAATTCTAGGAGCCTGACTGGTAGCACCAATAAAGGCACCAGAAAATAAGTAAGAAAGCCCAGGATGATGTTGCCAGAACGTTAACAAGCTTCGTAGTAAACTAGGTCGTCTTAGAAGCGGACTATCGGCAGGTGTAATTCCCCCCAATGTGACGTGATTACCACCACCAGTTCCAGTATGCTTACCATCAAGCATAAATTTTTCAGTCCCCAAACGCGATTTTTTGGCTTGATCGTAAAGGGTTAACGTATTATGGGTTAGCTCTTCCCAGTTTTTTGCTGGATGTACATTTATTTCAATAACCCCAGGGTCTGGAGTTATTTTCAATGATTCTAATCGACTATCTTTTGGTGGGTCATACCCTTCTATAACAACAGGAATAGATAGTTCATTAGCGGTAGCTTCGACAGAAGCCATTAAATCCAAAAATATTTCAGCGCTATCTAATGGTGGTAAAAACAAGTGTAATTTACCATCCCTGACTTCGGCACATAATGCTGTTCTAATAAAATAATTTGTTTTCTTTATAGGAATGCCATTGTTTTTAATGTCGTCAATCCTTTTATTTACAACTCTTTTAAAGTTAGGCAGTTTTTTCTTTTTTGAAAATTGGTCTGGTTCGAATTTAGGAAATTCTTCGTGTTCAGGTTTCAACAATAAAGAATCTAAAGGCAAACGTAAACCGACAGGTGAATTTCCCGGAATTAAAAATAAGTGCTCTCTTCTAAATTCCCAATAACAGGTATACCAATTGCCTCCCGTATTATTTAATGGCAATACATAACCAATAGCTTTTGAAGTCCCTTCTCTCAGAATATCTTTTAGCTTGTTTTTAACAAGCATATTTCCATCTTCTTTCGTTGGGTCTATATCTAAAGGCATTTTGCCTTCTTGCCAGAGAAAATAAAATGAATCCTCATAGGTAGGTTTTATAGTAGTATCTGTGATCGCTAAATATTTTGTGAGCGTTTTTAAAAATAGTTTATCGGCATCTACTGGGATTTCAAGATTATCTGAAAACAACGCAAATAGCTTTTTATCACTCCAAATGTTTTTCTCGTCTTTTCTCCAACATATTTCGATGGACCATCTTGGTAAAGGTTCGCCAGGATACCATTTACCTTGCGCTTGATGCAAAATGCCGCCTTTAGCAAAGGTGTCATATAGCCTAGCCGATAGATTTTTAGCTAACGCTCTTTTATGTGGGCCATCGGCATCTGTATTCCATTCAGGCGATTCCATATCATCAATAGATACAAAGGTTGGTTCACCACCCATAGTAAGTCTTACATCCCCTTTTTGCAATTGTTTTTCCACTTGATAACCTAACTTATAAATAGCTTTCCATTGCTCTTCCGTATAAGGTTTTGTAACACGAGGTGACTCAAAAATGCGTTTTACAGAATTTTCAAAAAAGAATTCGGTTTCACACACATCGGTCATACCCGAAACAGGAGCAGCACTTTCAAAGGAAGGGGTACAAGCCAAAGGAATATGTCCCTCGCCAGCTAGTAAGCCAGAGGTAGCATCAAAACCAATCCAACCGGCTCCAGGCAAATAGACTTCTGCCCAAGCGTGTAAATCGGTAAAATCTTCTTCAGGACCCGAAGGACCGTCTAATGATTTTTCATCAGATTTTAATTGCACTAAATATCCAGACACAAAACGCGCTCCAAAACCCAAATGGCGTAACGTTTGAACAAATAACCAAGCATAATCTCTACAAGACCCATTTTTTTGCTCCAGTGTTTCTTCACAAGTTTGTACACCAGGATCCATACGAATGTTATAATTTAAGTATTCGTATATTTTTCTATTGATGTCTATTAAAAAATAAATGGTTTTTCGAGGGGTTCTATCAATGGTTTTCAGGAAATCCATTAATAAGTCACCACTTTCTGTAATTTCAAGATAGGGTAGAAGTTCCTTTTTTATGGTTTCATGATACTGAAATGGATAGTCTTCAGCAGATTCTTCTACGAAAAAATCAAAAGGATTTATGGTTTTTAAATCGGCAATAATTTCAACGTCAATAGATAATTCTGTTGTTTTTTCAGGGAAAATCAATCTCGCAAGATAGTTTCCAAACGGATCTTGTTGCCAATTAAAAAATTGATTTTCGGGTTTGATTTTTATAGAATACGCCTCAATTGGGGTTCTGCTGTGTGGTGCAGGTCTAAGCCTAAATATGTGTGGAGAAAGCGATACGGGTCTATCGTATTTATATAATGTTTTATGTGAAATTACAATTTTTAACGCCATCTATTAACTTTATTTAAAATCAAATTACAATGTAAGTTTTTTTTGTGTAGAATTTTTAAAAACACATCCGAAATACTCACATAATTTACGCTGATAAATTATGATTTTATCATTTTTAAAACAAAGATTTTTGAATTTGTAAATTTAGTATTGAAACATGTTGCTATTGCTATATTTTATAAAGCAACAAAGATTGAGCTACTCGGTATAAACTTGATTTTCTTGTTCAGCGACTCTAATAAAAGTGGTGCATTTTGTAAGCTCTTTTAGTCGTTGGGCTCCTACATAAGTACAAGTGCTTCTCAATCCGCCCAAAATATCTTGTAAAGTAGTATCAACCCTACCTCTATATGGAATTTCAACAGTTTTTCCTTCACTGGCTCTGTATTCCGCAACACCACCCACATGTTTTTCCATAGCTGTTGAAGAACTCATGCCATAAAATTTCTTAAACACCTTACCATTTTTTTCTATAATCTCTCCGCCGCTTTCATCATGACCAGCAAACATGCCACCCAGCATAACAAAATCGGCTCCAGCACCAAAGGCCTTAGCAACATCACCGGGCGTTGCACAACCACCATCGCTTATGATTTGCCCCCCTAAGCCATGAGCAGCATCAGCACATTCAATAATAGCAGATAATTGTGGATAACCTACACCCGTTTTTACTCTAGTGGTGCAAACAGAACCTGGACCAATACCTACTTTAACAATATCGGCTCCAGATAATAAAAGTTCTTCAACCATTTCACCTGTAACTACATTTCCGGCAATAATAACTTTATCAGGATACAGATCTCTTGTGGCTTTTACAAAATTCGCAAAGTGTTCAGAATAGCCATTCGCAACATCGATACAGATGAATTTAAGTTGCGGATTTTGATTAATAATAGTTGCTAATTTATCAGAATCATGTTTACTAATTCCTGTACTAATGGCTATATAATCTACAATATTATCTTGAGTATTTGTTAAAAACAGATTCCAATCATTAATAGTATAATGCTTATGTATGGCAGTAATTAATTTTTTATTGGATAGGGCATGAGCCATTTCGAAAGTACCAACGGTATCCATATTGGCGGCAATAATAGGAATACCTTCCCAAGTTGTTGGGCTGTGTAAAAATTTAAATTCTCTTTCTAAATTAACTTCCGACCTACTTTTTAAAGTAGAACGTTTTGGACGAATCATAACATCCTTAAATCCTAGTTTTATATCGTATTCTATGCGCATAACTTCCTGATATTAATCCATTCCCAAAAATATGGCTTTTTTGAAATTTAAGATTAAAAAAATTGGTATATTATAAGGATAATCAAAAACTGTCATTGTTTTGTGTATTTAATGAATTATAGGTTAAGTTTGTTAAAAATTAATAATTGAATGGTATTTTTTTCACAATCGAGCAAATTTTCAAAACGCATTATTGGGCTATCTTTTTTAGCTTTGGGGGCTATTTTTGTTATTTTCTACTTCTTATATCACTATATTCAGGTTAATAAAAACTTATATCCTGTCACGTTAGTATTATTGATTTTTGTAATTGTATTACTGATAGCATTAGTCTATTTTTTATGGAATAAAGCTCATAATGACTATGTTAAATCTAAGTTGATTAAAGATATTGAAAACCTTGAAAGAGATCTAGATAAAGCCAATTTACTTAAAGATCATAAGTCGCTGTATTTGGCAAACATGAGCCACGAAATTAGGATTCCACTTAATGCGATTTTAGGGATGCTTAACATGTTGAGAAAAACGAGTTTAGATAGCGATCAGATGGCTGAAGTTGAAATAGCCCATTATTCTTCCCAGCATATGTTGCAGTTGGTGAATATGATTTTGGATAATTCTAAATTCGAAGATAGTAATAAGACTTTAGATTTGGTTGTTATTGATTTAGAATCAGATTTGTCTAAACTTTTAAAAATTTTCGAATATCAAGCTTGGGACAAAAACTTAGAATTTGAATTTAAGTTCTTGTCTGAAAAAAAGCCTAAATTTTTATTGTTAGGGGATTTAGCTCGAATTCAGCAAGTATTAGTTAATTTGATTAATAATGCCATTAAGTTTACCGATTTTGGTAAAATAACGGTTACCATTCACCAAACGGTTAGTGACGAGGATAATCAAATTGTCACTTTTTATATTAAAGATACCGGTATGGGGATGTTGCCTTATGAAGCAGAAAATGTATTTAAATCTGTTAAGGATGATGACTTTCCCATGCAACACTATAGGGATGCTGGTGTTGGACTTTCTATTTCGTATAAACTGGTGAAATTAATGGGTGGTGAATTGGAATTGGAAAGTAAAGAAAATGAAGGCTCTATATTCTATTTTAGTTTGCAATTAAAAAAGACCTTAAACTTAAAAGTTGAGACTAAAGAATCAGAAGTAGGTTTATTAAACAAGTTTGGTTATAAATTTAGTGTACTCGTAGCTGAAGACAATAAAATAAACCAAAAGGTAATTAAGTTTTTACTGGAACAACAAGGGGCAGATTGTACCTTAGTTAGAAATGGGCTTGAAGCAGTTAAACTTTATAGTGTACTGGATTTTGATATAATCTTTATGGATATATTTATGCCAGAAATGGATGGCTATGACGCAACTAGAATCATAAAAGCGACAGAAAAATATGCCAAAAATAATACACCTATTATAGCTGTTTCTGCAAGTGCTTTTGAAGCTGATATTGAAAAAGCCAAATTGTCTGGAGTGGATGATTTTTTAGCTAAACCTATTGAAACAGAGAGATTAAAAGAGTTATTGGCTAAATATCTGGTACAAAATCAGCCAAATTAATGATCAAGATTTAATAGCAATCATACTAATTTCAACATTGACGTTTTTAGGCAATTTTGCAACTTGTACCGTTTCTCTGGCAGGTGCATTGGCGTCTTCAAAATAACTCCCATATACCTCATTTATTTGTGAAAAATCATTCATGTCACTAATGAAAATAGTAGATTTAACAACGTCATTAAAAGTCATATGAGCCGCTTCAATAACTGCTTTTAGATTTTCCATAACCTGCCTTGTTTCACTTTTTATGTCTTCAAGAACTAAGTTTCCTGTTTTCACATTTAATGCAATTTGACCAGACATGTATAATGTGTTTCCACTTAATATGGCTTGATTGTAGGGACCTATTGGCGCTGGAGCATTTGGTGTATTAATCACTTTTTTCATTTATTTAGATTTTAAAGTCTTTGATCTGGTTGTCTACGTTTTTCATATTTAAGGTCTTTTAAGATATTGGATTTTATACCAATAAAAAAGTTCCATGAACTGACAGTGCTAAAAGGAACCCAACTAAAATTCATGCGCCAACTTAGCAAGTCACGTTCAAAACGCAATTGCGTAAAGGTAAACCCATTGCTTTTTAGGTCATATCCAGAAGAAGCGCCAACAGACCATTTAGGAGATAATTCTATATCGCCAGAAAACATAAGTGAATGGGATGATATTAGATTTTCCCTCCTTGCATTTGAATAGTTTACAGCATAGGCTAGACGCAAGCTCCATGGGATGTTGTTATTATAAAATTCAGAAGTGGTTTCTTCCTCATTGCCGTTTTCTTCATCTTCCGTGTATTGATTTGAATAATCTTGAGGCACACCAAATAAATCATCATCTCTACCACCGTTTCTAACATTTTCTTGTATGGCCTTACTGTTTTTATCTTTTTTATTGTTTTTACTAGAAAAAGAAGTACTCATAGTTAAATTAGCACTTGTAAGCCTAAATAAACTACCGCCATTATCGATATTGAATTTATCAATTTTATTATTGTTATTGTCTAATGCATATGGATCTAGAGTAGCGCCAAAATTAACACTCAATTTATTATCAAATAATTGGGTACCTCCAGACATTCTAACAGGACTCCATTGTAATGAATCACCAGCGAGATTATAAGAGGTTGAAAAATTTAAATTATTAAGTAGAATAATCTTTTTAGGTTCTGTAGCCGTTGTGTCTTTATCTCTTACTTTGGCTTCAAAATTATTAGATAGCGAAAGCCCAATAGAACTTGAAAATGTTTTATTAGGTATTCCAAAAATAGATTTTTCAAAACGCGTATATTCTTCATCACTTGTAGTAAGTCCATCGGCGCTTATTACTTCAAAAGTATCATAATATTTATCAAAAGCTGGATTGATATTGTAACTAACAGAAGGTCTTATAACATGTCTTATAGCCTTAATTGCAGGGTCTTTGCCATCTTTCTCAAAATTAAACATTCCGTAAATGGTAGTTCCTAAACTTGCACTAAAATTATAAGTTCTAAAGGCATCAAACCCATTAATGGTATCTACAACGATAGTTCTATTTATTTGGTCAAAAGATTTTTTTATGGTTTTGAATGTCCAAACTTCATTGTAATTAGTACTAGCACTTAAGCTAAAGTGCTTGAATACTTTAAAGTTTGTACTCAAAGGAATGTTGTGTTGAAATCCTGCTTCGGCATCTTTAAACATTTCTTTTTTAAAGAAAAGAGAGTCGGTAGTTTTAATTCTATTTTCTCCTCGAACACTATATTGTAAACTTACATTTTGAATAATCCCTTTTTTAGTACCAATTTTTGGTGCAAAAGGAAAAATCCTACCAACACTGCCTTGAAACGTAGGCAGGGTCATATTAATTTCTTTAGTATTGGTATTTTGTGAATGGGTTGCTGTTAAACTAATACTGGTTTGAGGTTCGCCTTGAAATGTTTTTGAGTACGATACAGACGATGATAAGGTATTGTTTAAGGTACTCCCAATATTTGCTTGATTAAGGGTTGTTCTATAATAAGTACTACTACCTAAGTTTACAGATGCCGAAAACCTAGAGTTCGGACTTGATTTTCCATCTTGGCTATGTGACCAACGTAAGTTGTAAACGGTAGATTTTGAATAATCAGGAAAACCACGTTCGCTACTTATTAAGTTCTCATATCTAAAAGCAAAATTACCTCTAAATTTATAACGTAACGCATAGGTGCTCTCCATACGCAATCCATAACTACCATTGGTGTAATAATCTCCTAAAACAGCTAAATCCACATAATCGCTAATAGCAAAGTAATAACCACCATTTTGTAAAAAATACCCTCTCTCATTCTGTTCCCCGAACGAAGGGACAATGATACCCGATGTTTGTGTCTCTGTTTGAGGGAAAAAACCAAAAGGTAAGCCAATAGGAGTGGGTACATCATAGATAAAAAGATTGGCTAAACCCGTTACTATTTTTTTTCCAGGAACAACTTTAGCTTTTCTTAATAAAATATAATATTCAGGGTCTTCAAGATTTTCGGCTGTGGTATATTTTCCTCTATTTATAAAATATACCGAATCATTCTCTTTTTTTGTTATGGAAGCAATTACAGTACCTCCAGACTGTTCTGTTTTACTATTGTATATAAGGGCTTTTTCAGTCTTGGTATTAAAAACAATAGAATCGGGTTCAACAACATTGCCTCCTTGTGTAAAAACAGGTGCTTGAATATAAGTTTTTGTAGAATCAATAATACCTCTTGCATAAACTGTGTTTTTGCTGTAGTCAACAGTAATACTACCAGCTTTTATATTGATGTCACCATAGGTTATTTCCGCTTCATTGTATAAATAAAGCTGTTTCTTTTTTTGATTAAATGATGTATAATCAGTTGCTTTATAAGTAACAATATCTGTTAAAGTCTCTTTTTTGGGTTTAATAGAATCTTTAACAATGGTGTCTTGAACCTTTTCAGATATTTCAGGAATTAGCAAACTATCCACACTTACTACAATACTATCTTTTACACTTGGTTTAATAGGGGTGCCTTTTTTGGGAAAGTCTTGGGCGAAGCTAAACGTGTTGATAAACACTGTAAAACTTAGTGCAAAAAGTATTTTAAAGTTGTTTGTATGCAACGCTTTTAAATGTATTTTTGTAAAAGTATGGCTCGGTTTTTGAAAAGCCAAAATTACATATATTTTTCTGTGATTAATTTATTATTCAACAAAAATTTAAAATTAAACTTATACTCAAATTTATAGGGTAATAAGTTAGGTTTATAGTCGTTAAAATTGATATGAGAACGTACAGAATATTTCTTTTAGTATCCATTATTATAGTATTAACATTATCTTCATTTAAATCAAGTAATGACGGGAATAATACCTCTGCAAAGTTTATTGTAGTCTTAGATGCAGGTCATGGAGGTAAAGACCCTGGTAATTTGGGTAATGGTTATAAGGAAAAAGACATTGCTTTAAGCGTAACTTTAAAAGTTGGCGAACTGTTGGAGAAAGATCCAGAGATAGATGTTGTATACACGCGTACTAAAGATGTGTTTATAGAACTTAAGGACAGACCGAAAATTGCGAATAAGGCAAAAGCAGATTTATTTGTCTCTATACATTGCAATTCTCATCGTACTCAAGCGTCTGGTACAGAAACATTCGTATTGGATATTGCTCATACCAATCAAAATTTTGAAGTGGCAAAAAAGGAAAATGAAGTTATTTTTCTTGAAGATGATTATGAAAAACATTATGCTGGATTTAATCCAAATTCCCCAGAATCTTTAATAGGCGTAACGCTGGCTCAAGAAGAATTTACAGATCAAAGTATTTTATTAGCTAGTTTTATAGAGAAGGAAACTTCAACTGGTTTGAAACGTAAAAGTAGAGGTGTAAAACAAGCTCCTCTATGGGTAATCCATCAAACAGCCATGCCTAGTGTATTAACAGAATTAGGATTTTTAACAAATAATGAAGAGGGTAAATACTTAAATTCCGAAAAAGGACAGAATGAAATGGCTTCAGCTATTGTAAAAGCCATCTTAAAATATAAAAAATCTTTAGATTTAAATGTTGAAGGCGATGCTTTAATAAATGAGTATTTAAAAGATGCAGACCTACCAGAAATAGCAACCCCTATAAGTACTGCTCCCATAAATACTGAGATAGAATTTAAAGTTCAAATAGCCGCTAGTTCAAAAAATTTAATTACCAAGCCTTATAACTTTAAAGGATTAGAACCTGTATCTAAAGTCAAAGAGGACGGGTTGTACAAATACTTTTACGGATTAACTTCAGATTATAATGTTATAAAAAGACTTGAAGATGAGGCAAAGAGGAAAGGTTATAAATCTTGTTTTATAGTAGCATTTAAACAGGGTCAAAAAATTCCATTGTCAGATGCGTTAAAAACAACTGCTAATTAAAGGTGTTCTTTTTAAATTTATTTTAAATTTGTGCATCTAAATAAGATTTATTCTGAAATTAGCATATCTAGAAATTATGATGTTTGCAAAAATACTTTTATGCGAATTACATCTTTCTGATTAAAAACAATATAAAACTATACATGAAAATATCAAAAGAAGTAAAAACCGCTATATTAGTTATTTTAGGAATTGCCCTATTTATTTTTGGATTCAATTATTTAAAAGGCAAAAATTTATTTGAGTCAACAGATGTTTACTATACTAAGTTTGATTACAATGCTTTAACTAAAGCTTCAACAGTTACTGTAAATGGTAATAATGTAGGTAAAATTCAAGATATAAAATACGACTATAATAGCGGAAAAACTATTGTGTCGTTTACTGTCAACGACAAACTTAAGTTTTCAAAGAGCAGTAAAGTACGTATGTATGAAACAGGCTTGATGGGAGGCAATGGGTTGGCTATTATAAATAGCTATGAAGGTGAAATGGCAAAATACGGAGATACATTACCCTCTGAGGTAGAACCTGGACTTGTTACTAGTTTAACTAAAAACTTTTCAGGAATCAGTGATAATTTAGATATTACATTAAAATCTACCGATTCGCTTATCAATAATTTGAACAGGATTGTTATAGATGATTCTGAAGAAGGTTTGAAAAGAACCATTGCTGAATTAAACTCTACGTTAAAAAGTTTTAAACAATTGTCTTTTTCAGCAAATGGCTTAATTTCAAAAAATGATGAAAATATAGCCATCATCTTAGAGAATTTTAAAACCACGAGTCAAAATTTATCTCTTTTATCAACAGAATTAAAAGAAGCAAATTTAGATGATACCTTAAAAAATCTGAGCAAAACCGTTGCTAGTTTAAATACAGTATTATCCACCATTGAAAAAGGAGAAGGCTCTATGGGGAAATTATTAAAAGACGAAGGGTTGTATAATAATTTAGAAGGCGCTTCTTTACAGTTAGAACAGTTACTTCAAGATATGAAATTGAATCCGAAACGCTATGTGCATTTCTCTTTATTTGGGAAAAAAGCGAAGCAATACGATGCGGAAGGAAACGAAGTAAAATAAAAAGATGAAATCTTTCATATGAGTTACTTGCCCAACATACTATTTGCCATGGCGCTAATTATTGGTGTAGGTTATTTTGTTAAAAATGTAAAAAAACTTATTCGCAATATTAAATTAGGTCATGATGTAGATGTTAGTGATAATAAATCACAACGTTGGAAAAACATGGCAATGATTGCATTAGGACAAACAAAAATGATCCGCAGACCTATTGCAGGAATTTTACACGTTATTGTTTATGTTGGTTTTATTGTCATTAATATTGAGGTTTTAGAAATCATCATTGATGGTCTATTTGGCACACATCGTTTATTTTCTGCCATAGGAAAACCTTATGATGTTTTAATTGGCATTTTTGAAATTTTAGCCGTTTTGGTATTTATATCGGTTATTCTTTTTTGGATGAGAAGGAATATGATTAAACTGAAACGTTTCTGGAAACCGGAAATGACCAGTTGGCCAAAAAATGACGGAAATTTTATTTTATATTTTGAAATGGTTTTAATGACCCTGTTTTTGGTTATGAACGCAACCGATGTTCATTTTCAAAACATGAATTCAGGGAATGTAGTCAGTCAGTTTATAGCACCCTTTTTTAGTTCTTTATCAGAAACCACAGTTCATGTTATTGAAAGAGCCGCTTGGTGGATGCATATTCTAGGTATTTTAGTTTTCTTAAATTACCTATACTTTTCAAAACATCTTCATATATTATTAGCGTTTCCAAACACCTATTATGGTAGTTTGAAACCAAAAGGACAATTCGATAATTTAGAAGCCGTTACTAAAGAAGTAAAATTAATGATGGATCCAAACATTGATCCATTTGCGGCACCAGTAGAAGGAACAAGCACAGACACGCCGGCTAAATTTGGTGCCAGTGATGTGCAAGATTTAAATTGGGTACAATTATTAAACGCTTACACATGTACCGAATGTGGGCGTTGTACAAGTGAATGTCCAGCAAATCAAACAGGGAAAAAACTATCACCACGAAAAATCATGATGGATACCCGTGACCGTTTAGAGGAAGTTGGTAAAAATATTGATTTGAATAAGGGAACATTTAAAGAGGACGGTAAGCAATTGCTGGACGATTATATTACTAGAGAGGAACTATGGGCATGTACATCGTGTAATGCCTGTGTAGAAGCTTGTCCAGTAAGCATAAATCCGCTGTCCATTATAATAGACATGCGTCGTTATTTAGTTATGGAACAATCGGCTGCTCCAACCGAATTAAATAGCATGATAACTAATATTGAAAATAATGGCGCACCATGGCCCTATAATCAAATGGACCGATTGAATTGGAAAAACGAATAATTCATTAACTAATGAGCGAATTACTAAATGTACCAACAATGGCAGACTTTATGGCACAAGGTAAACAACCTGAAGTGCTATTTTGGGTTGGATGTGCTGGAAGTTTTGACGACAGAGCTAAAAAAATAACAAAAGCCTTTGTTAAATTATTAAACAAAGCCAATGTTGAATTTGCAGTATTAGGAACCGAAGAAAGTTGTACAGGTGATCCTGCCAAACGAGCTGGAAATGAATTTTTATTTCAAATGCAAGCGGTCACTAATATTGAGGTACTTAATGCTTATGACATAAAAAAAATAGTAACGGCTTGTCCGCATTGCTTTAATACCATAAAAAATGAGTATCCAGGATTGGGTGGGAATTATGAGGTAATGCATCACACCCAATTTTTAAAAACCTTGTTGGATGAAGGACGTTTAACTATTGAAGGCGGACAATTCAAAGGAAAGCGCATCACGTTTCATGACCCATGTTATTTAGGGCGTGCCAATAATGTATATGAAGCTCCCAGAGATTTAATTAAAAAGCTTGAAGCTGAATTGATTGAAATGAAAAACTGCAAACGCACAGGTTTATGTTGTGGGGCAGGAGGTGCGCAAATGTTTAAAGATGCTGAAAAAGGAAATAAAGAGGTTAATATTGAACGTACCGAACAAGCTTTAGAAATAAAACCAGAAATAATTGCTGCTGGATGTCCGTTTTGTAATACTATGATGACCGATGGTGTTAAAGCTAAAGATAAAGAAAAGGACCTTCCTGTCATGGATATTGCAGAACTCATAGCTAATGCCCAAGACTTATAGTATGAAAAAAATAATTCTATTTTTATTTTTTGTAGTTAATGCTACTGTTTTTTCTCAAGATATTAAAGAAAAAATAGCAAAAGAAACTTGTGAGTGTGTTTCAAAATTAGACACAGATTCAATGAATAGTTCTGATTTAGAACTGAAATTCGGATTATGTATGCTTGACGCTTATAATATGCATATCGACGAGTTTCCAGAAAGTGAAAGACTTGATTTTGGGGATAATGTTCAAATGGAGAAATTTGGAGAAGAGATTGCTTTAAAAATGCTCACCTCTTGTCCGGATTTAATTTTGAAATTAGGAGGAAGCTATAATGTTAGTGAGAATGAGAATACAGATAAAAATGACTCTGTTATTAAAGGTGTTTTTAATGGTTCTAAAACAGGTACTTTTTATAATATTATAGTTAAAGAGTCTACTGGGAAAACCACAGAATTAATAATTCTTGATTATTTTGAAAATGTCTATTTAATTACAGATAAATTAATTAAAAATAATCAAGAAATAGAAGTTTATTATTATGAAACAGAACTATTTGATGTCAAGTTAAATAAATTTGTTTCCACTAAAATTGTAACAGATATTATAAAAAAATAATGTACGTACCTTTTGATGAATTACCTGAAGAATCAAGAGTTTGGATTTACCAAGCGAACCGTTCTTTTACAGAACAAGAACTTGATGAAATTCAATCTAAATTAAATGTTTTTCTAGAAAACTGGACAGCGCATGGTAGCGATTTGCAAGCAGGATTTACTATTAAATATAAGCGATTCATTGTTGTAGGCTTAAATCAAAATTTAAACAAAGCTACGGGCTGTTCCATTGATGCTTGTGTTCACTTTATTCAGCAATTAGAAAAAGAATATCGAGTAGATTTAATGGATAAAATGAATGTCTCTTATAAGCAAGGCGATTTTATAGCTTACAAAACGCTTACCGATTTCAAAAAAATGGCTAAAGAGAAAGCTGTTTCAAAAAACACTATAGTATTTAATAATCTCGTTACGAACATTGCTGAGTTTAATGAAAACTGGGAAGTTCCCGCTAGCGATAGTTGGCATAGTAGATTTATTAAATAGGGTATTGAGGTCTTTTTTTAAACCTAAAATTTTCATATATCAAATAGAATAATGAATTTTACAGCTTACAAAGCGTAAACATAAAATTATGGCGAATGAAATTATTTTATTAAATATTTCAGGACAAGACAAACCAGGTTTAACGTCTGCATTAACGGGTGTTTTGGCAGCATACAGCGCTAAAATATTAGATATTGGGCAAGCAAACATTCACGATACATTATCATTAGGTATATTATTTGAAATTCAAGCAGGAGCTGATTCTGCTGCGGTTTTAAAAGATTTACTTTTTAAGTCTTATGAGCTTGGTATCACTGCAAAGTTTACGCCCATTTCCCTAGAGGACTATGAGAATTGGGTAAGTTTACAAGGCAAAAACCGATACATTGTTACCATTTTAGGTGAAAAACTGGCGGCCAAACAAATATCTGAAGTTACCAAAGTCATTTCAGAAAAGAATTTAAACATAGATTCCATCATAAGACTTACTGGGCGTACTTCACTTGTTAAAAAAGAAGACTATCCTAGAGCCTGTATCCAATTATCTATTAGGGGAGAAATAGCTAAAAAAGAAGAGTTTACATCGAAATTCATGCAAATCTCTAGGGAGTTAGATGTCGATATCGCATTTCAAGAAGATAATATCTACAGACGAAACAGACGTTTAGTGTGTTTTGATATGGATTCAACCCTAATACAAGCTGAAGTTATTGATAAATTGGCAGAACTAGCGGGGGTTGGAGATGAAGTTAAAGCCATTACTGAATCTGCTATGCAAGGTGAGATTGATTTCACGGAAAGCTTTATAAGAAGGATGAAGCTTTTAAAAGGTTTGAGTGAAGAAGTCTTACATGATGTGGCCATTAATTTGCCATTGACAAAAGGAGCCAGAAGACTTATTGATACTTTAAAAAGCTACGGATTTAAAACCGCCATTTTATCGGGTGGATTCACCTATTTTGGTCACTATTTGCAAAAGGAATTGGGTATAGATTATGTATATGCCAACCAATTAGAAATTAAAGATGGCGTATTAACAGGTGGTTATATTGGTGACATTGTAGATGGAAATAAAAAAGCAGAGTATCTTAAAGATATTGCATTAAAGGAAGGTCTAAATATTAGTCAAACTATTGCAGTGGGAGATGGAGCAAATGATTTGCCAATGCTTAATCTGGCTGGATTAGGGATTGCTTTTCATGCCAAACCAACGGTAAAAGATAATGCACAAAGTTCTATTTCCAGTATTGGGTTAGATGGCGTGTTGTATTTACTAGGGTATCACGACAGACATATCGATTTAATCGAATAGATAAGTAATATTTACTATTTATTAACGTTATCATTTTATTTTATAAATAACTCTATCAGGTTCTGTAACAAATGTAGCTTAAGATTATTTTCTCAAATAGTACATTTAAATATAAATTATAAAATAGAAATGAATAAATTGCTTTTTACTTTTGTAGTTGTCTTTTTTTTAAGTTTAACTGCTTTCTCTCAACAATGGCAAACTAATTTTGAAGAAGCCAAAAAACAAGCTTCAAAAAACAATGAAAATATTGTTTTGGTATTTCAAGGCTCAGATTGGTGTGCACCTTGTATAAAACTGGACAAAGAAATTTGGAGTACAGAAACGTTTAAAAAACTTTCACAGAACCATTTTGTAATGCTTAAAGCAGATTTTCCTCGAAAAAAAGCCAATAAATTATCGGAGGAGCAAACACTTCAAAACTCAAAATTAGCAGAAATTTATAATCATCAAGGCATGTTTCCCTTAGTCGTTGTTTTAAATAAAGATGGTAAGGTTTTGGGCAAGACAGGATATGAAAAATCCAATCCATCAGATTATTTTAAAAAACTAACGTCATTCGAAAATTAAGTTGAAAACCTTTTTTAGCATC
The DNA here is from genome assembly GCF_003258355.1 of Confluentibacter sediminis. Taxonomy (GTDB): domain Bacteria; phylum Bacteroidota; class Bacteroidia; order Flavobacteriales; family Flavobacteriaceae; genus Confluentibacter; species Confluentibacter sediminis. The sequence goes on from NZ_QKPO01000004.1 coordinate 133,617, forward strand.
TTAGCTTTTTTCATAATAGGCATAGTGTTCTCTCAAAATGAATATACCAGAACACTCAAATTAATGGGAAGTCGTTTTGATATGACTGTGGTTGCGAATAATGAAGAAGAAGGTAATGATTTTATTGACATGGCTGTAAATGAAATATCAAGGATTGAAAAATTGATTTCTTCTTGGGATGCTAATTCACAGACCTCGGAAATTAACAGAAATGCAGGTAAAAAACCAGTTGTCGTTGATGAAGAATTGTTTCAATTGATTGAACGATGCATAAAAATATCAAAATTAACGGATGGGGCATTTGATATTTCGTATGCATCTATGGATAAGGTTTGGCATTTTGATGGTAGTATGACCGAAATGCCATCTGAAGACACTATTAAAAACTCTGTTGCTAAAGTTGGTTACCAAAATATAATTCTAGATGCGACTCATCACTCTGTGTTTTTAAAATTAGAAGGCATGAAAATTGGTTTTGGGGCTATTGGTAAAGGGTATGCTGCAGATAAAGCCAAAGCTTTATTACAGAGTAAAGGTGTTGTAGGCGGAATTGTTAATGCCTCTGGAGATTTAGATGCCTGGGGAAAACAGTCCAATGGCAAAGATTGGATGGTTGCCATCGTCAATCCATTAAATAAAGACAAAGTATTTTCTTGGATGCCTGTAAGGAATAGTGCTGTTGTAACGTCTGGTAATTATGAAAAGTATGTGAAATTTAATAATGTTTTGTATACACATATCATAGATCCAAGAACAGGGTATCCAGCGACGGGTATTTTAAGTGCTACTATTTTTACTAAAACGGCCGAATTGGCAGATGCCTTGGCAACATCTATTTTCGTTATGGGTGTTGATACCGGGTTAGATTTCGTGAATCAGTTACATGGTGTTGAATGCATCATAGTAGATGTGAATAATAAAGTTATAACATCAAATAATATTACTCTAAAACCTAATAAAGATTAATGAAAAAGCTTCTATTACTAGTATTAATAATTAACTCTGTTTTTTCATGTACTGCTGTGAAAGAATATGAAAAGGTGAATATAAACGACCCGGATATGGTTTTGTCAAATAAACCATCTGATAGGTTTATCACAAATTTCCAAGTGTATAGAGAAGCGGCTTCTGGTGCCAACGGAGGCAAATCAGGTGGAGGTTGCGGTTGTAATTAATTGAAATAATGAAAAAATTATTAATTATCCTCATATTATTTTCTTCAGTAATAGCCTTTGCTCAAGAGAATTCAGAATATAAAAAACGGGTTTTAGAATCTACGGAAGTTGATTTCTTAACCAGTTATTACACACAAGAAGGGAGCAATGCTTCTGTAACTGGAGGTATTGGTGATGAACATCTTACCGATATTACCCCCACAGTAGTAATTAGCATACCATTAAATGATGACGATGTATTAACCATTGATGCTGGGATTTCAGCTTATACTTCGGCATCTTCAAGTAATTTAGATCCATTTGATAAGGCAGTTAATTCACCAACACCTTGGGCAGCCTCTTCAGGAGCTTCAAAAAGTGATATTTGGGGAGGGGTAAATGCATCCTACAAGCATAGTTCAGATAATAGGAATACCGTTTGGGATGCTGATGTTGCTTTCGCTACCGAATTTGATTATTCGTCTATTGGTTTTGGCGGTGGTTTAACAAAACTGTTTAATGAGAAGAATACGACTTTAGGACTGAGTGCAAAAGTATATTTAGATGCTTGGAACCCTAGATACCCAACGGAACTGGATAGTTATTATGAAGCTAACGGAAACTTAAATAGTGGATTTTTTGCAAACGCTAATATTTTAGACCAAAATGGGAATGTAATTGACAAAAATGGAACAAATGTGTGGTCACCTGCAAATTCTCCTTTTATTACAGATAAATCCAGAAACTCATATTCGGTATCCTTTAGTTTTTCCCAGATATTAAACAAAAATGCACAATTCTCATTGTTTTTTGATTTGGTTCAGCAAAAGGGCTGGCTGTCAAACCCCATGCAACGTGTTTATTTTGCAGATGTTGATAATTTTTATATTGGAAATGCCGCTAGCATTCCATTTTATACCACGCGCCAAAACCAAGATGTATTTCAATTGGCTGATGACATTGAGCGTTTACCAAATACCCGTTTTAAAATCCCTATAGGTTTACGATTGAATTATTTTTTAAATGACATGTTTGTACTTAAAACGTATTATCGGTATTATACAGACGATTGGGGGATAAAATCTCATACTGCAGAAATTGAAGTACCCATTAAAATTTCAACTAAATTCACCCTATATCCTTCGTATAGATATTATAATCAAACAGCAGCAGATTATTTTGCGCCTTATGAAGAAAACGTGTCGACTAGTCAATATTATACCTCTGATTATGATTTGTCTAAATTTAACGCCAATCAATACGGTTTTGGAATAAGCTATACAGACATATTTACCAAATCGCATATATGGAAATTAGGTATAAAAAGTATCGATTTAAAATATAACAGTTATAATAGGAATACAGGGCTTAAGGCTAATATTATTTCGGCAGGAGTTAAATTTATAATGGATTAATATTGTTTACAAACTTGTTATAAATCTATCTTAAAGTCTTTTCATCTTCTTTTTAAAAGTCTTATTTTGGCACGATTATAGTATAGTTATAAATTCTCTATAATATGCTTAACGAATCCATTATATGCGTCAAATCTCTTTTAGTTTATTTTTTCTTTTTATAACACTTTCAATAATTGCTCAAACAGCAAAAAATCCATTATTGGCAAAAGATGCAAAAGCCCAACAAAAATGGGTTGATAGTGTATATGCATCGATGTCACTTAATGAGAAATTCGGACAATTGTATATGGTTCAAGTGATGTCCAATCAAGATGAAAAAACAAAAAGTAAAATTGTTGAGTTAATTCGTGATTATCATATTGGAGGTATTATTTATTCTTTAGGAGGGCCTGTAAGACAAGCCAAATTAAATAACGAATTACAGTCCATTTCAAAATTACCTATGCTAATTGGAATGGATGCTGAATGGGGTTTAAGTATGCGGTTGGATTCTACCTATGCTTTTCCTTGGAATATGACTTTGGGTGCTATAAAAGATAACAAACTTATTGAACAAACGGGTAGGCAAATTGGGGAACATTGTAAACGAATAGGGGTGCATTTTAATTTTGCTCCTGTAGTCGATATCAATACAAATCCTCTAAATCCAATTATAGGGAATCGTTCCTTTGGACAAGATAAAGACAACGTAACAGAAAAAGCTTTGGCTTTTATGGAAGGCATGCAAAGTGCTGGTGTATTGGCAAATGCCAAGCATTTTCCCGGACATGGTGATACCGATCAAGATTCACATAAAACCTTGCCTACGATTACTTTCGATGAAAAACGTATTGATTCAGTTGAACTGTATCCTTATAAAAAACTTATTAAAGAAGGGCTTTCAAGCGTCATGGTAGCACATTTAAATGTGCCAAGTTTAGAGCCAAGAGAAGGTTATCCATCTTCTTTATCACAACATATCGTTACAGATATATTAAAAAACAAACTAGGGTTTCAAGGCCTTATTTTTACCGATGCTCTAACGATGAAAGGGGCTTCAAATTTTAGTGAATCTGGCGAGATAGATTTGGCGGCTTTTAATGCGGGTAATGATGTTATGTTAATGTCTGAAGATGTGCCTGTAGGTATTTCAAAACTTGTGGACGCTTATAATAGTGGAAATATAACGGAAGCAAGATTAGAACATTCAGTTAAAAAAATATTACAAGCTAAATATAAAGTTGGGTTGAATCACTACGAACCTGTTGCTATAAATAATTTAGAAGAAGATTTAAATAGAATTAAAGATCATATTCTTTATGAAGAACTTCTGGAAAGCGCGATTACGATGGTTAAAGATGAAGCCGAATTATTACCTTTTCGTCAATTAGAAAACAAAACGATGGCTTATGTTAAAATGGGAGATAGCGACGGTACCCCATTTTTAAATGAATTAAAAAAATACACAAAGGTTCATGAAATCGAGTCTAAATCTATTGACAGTTTGCTTACTAAATTAACTAATTATAACACGGTTATTGTTGGATTTCATAAATCTAACAGTACACCTTGGAAAGATTACAAATTTACCCCAGAAGAATTAAATTGGTTAAAAGAGATCTCTAAGTCACATGAGGTTGTTTTAGATGTTTTTACAAAACCTTATGCGCTTTTGGATTTAGATCCAGATTCCATAAAAAGCATTAAAAGCATAGTAGTAAGTTATCAGAACAGTGACATAGCCCAACAAAAATCTGCTCAACTTCTTTTTGGAGCGATTCCTTCAAAAGGTACGTTGCCAGTTTCTATTGGAAGTTATTTTAAAGTAGGTGATGGAAAAACCAATAATAGTATAGAACGTTTAAGTTACACCATTCCTGAGCGAGTTGGGATGAGTTCTGAAAAGTTAAAAAAAGTAGATTCTCTTGCTCAAATGGCAGTTGATATGAAAATGACTCCAGGCATTCAACTTTTAATAGCTAGAAAGGGACAAGTGATTTACAACAAAAATTTTGGTAAACATACCTATGATGGTGATGAAAAAGTTGAGTTTGATGATGTTTATGACCTGGCTTCTTTGACAAAAATATTGGCGACATTACCTTTAGTAATGGAGTTAGAAGAAAAAGGGCAGATTTCATTGGATACTAAATTATCTGAAATTTTGCCTGAATACAAAACTTCTAATAAAAAAAATATCACTATTAAAAGCATGTTGTCCCATTATGCCAGATTAAGACCATGGGAACCTTTTTATTATCATACTTTAGATTCTGCAAATAAGCCAAGTCCAAAATATTATAGAACTGTTTTTAGTAGGGAATTTAATATTGAAGTGGCGAAAAATTTATTTTTACGTAGTGATTATCAGGATTCTATACAGAAAATCATTAAAGATTCCGATCTTCTGGATAAGCTTCAATATCGCTATAGTGATTTTCCTTATTTCATATTAAAGAAATTTATAGAGAATTATTACGACAGAACGTTAGAACAGTTAACGCAAGAACATTTTTATAAATCTTTGGGAGCTAATAATACTATGTATAATCCGTATCATAAAATTAGTAATGATCATATTGTCCCAACAGAAGAAGATAATTATTATAGATACCAACGTGTTCAAGGCTATGTTCATGATATGGGAGCAGCTATGCAGAATGGCATTGGTGGTCATGCAGGTGTATTTAGTAACGCCAATGACGTTGCTAAAATTATGCAAATGTATTTACAAAAAGGTTTTTATGGAGGCAAGCGTTATTTAAAGCCAGAAACGATAGATAAGTTTAACAAAACATATTATAAAGACAAGCGCAATAGACGAGGCATAGGCTTTGATAAGCCACAGCTAAGTGGAGAAGGGTCTACTTGTGGTTGTGTTTCTATGACTAGTTTTGGACATTCAGGATTTACAGGAACCTATGCTTGGGCAGATCCAGAAAAGGAAATTGTCTATGTATTTCTAGCTAATAGAACTTATCCAACACAAGAGAATAATGAACTTCTACATCATAATATACGGACAGATATTCAAAAATATATTTACGAAGCAATAGAAGATTAAATAATAAAAAATGAAAATAGGTATTGTTTGTTACCCCACATTTGGGGGGAGTGGCGTCGTAGCTACAGAGCTTGGTTTAGAACTTTCTAAACGCGGACACGAAATCCATTTTATTACTTATAACCAACCAGTAAGATTGGAATTGCTGAGTAATAATGTGCATTACCATGAAGTGAATGTGCCAGAATATCCGTTATTTCTTTATCAACCATACGAGCTGGCTTTATCAAGTAAATTGGTAGATATGGTAAAACTTCACGGCATAGAGATCTTGCATGTACACTATGCCATACCGCATGCCTATGCTGCTTACATGGCTAAAAAAATGCTGCAAGAAGAAGGTATTTATGTGCCCATTGTTACCACATTACATGGCACAGATATTACGCTTGTTGGAAGTCATCCATTTTACAAACCGGCCGTAACATTTAGTATTAACAAATCGGACGCTGTAACAACGGTTTCTCAAAGTTTAAAAGAGGATACATTAAGATTATTCGATATTAAAAAGGATATTATAGTTGTACCAAATTTCATTGATTTAGCTAAATATAATAACACATTTACCGATTGCCAACGAGGTATGATGGCCAAGGATAATGAAAAAATAATTACACATATCAGTAATCTTAGAAAAGTTAAGCGTGTTCAAGATGTTATTGCTGTTTTTTATAACATCCAAAAACAAATGCCAGCTAAATTAATGCTTGTAGGAGAGGGACCCGAAAGAGAAAAGATAGAAAGACAATGTGAAAATTTAGGTATTATTGATAAAGTTGTTTTCTTTGGAAAAAGTAACGAAATTGATAAAATTTTACGCTTTAGTGATTTATTCATATTACCTTCTGAAACCGAAAGTTTTGGTCTAGCTGCACTAGAAGCTATGGCGTCGAGTGTACCTGTAATTTCTAGTAATACAGGTGGAATTCCTGAAGTAAACATTCAGGGAGTTTCAGGATTTTTAAGTAATGTAGGGGATGTTGAAGACATGACTAAACAAGCACTTTATATTTTAAGTGATGAAAATCGATTAACAACATTTAAACAAAATGCTAGAAAGCAAGCCCTGAATTTTGATTTACATACTATTGTTCCCCAATATGAGGCCATTTATGAAGATACTTTAAAAAATTGTTTGGCAGTTAGTTCATAAAGGAAAAGGCTTTAATCGGCCTCTTTTAATAAATCATTTAAATCCAATGGTTTTGTGAACATATCGATAGAACCATCTGTTTTCTTTGGCCATGCTTCTTTGGGTCTATCCCAATAGAGTTCAACGCCATTTTTATCGGGGTCGTCCAAATATAAGGCTTCAGATACACCATGGTTGGCTGCTCCCGTTAATTGATAATTATTTTCCAAGAGCCTTTTAAATATTACAGCGAGGTCTTTTCTTGTTGGATACAATATCGCTGTATGAAATAAACCTACAGATTGTTTTGGTGCAGGGGGTTGGTTTTTACTGTGCCAAACATTTAAGCCAATGTGATGGTGATAACCACCAGCAGAAATAAAAGCAGCATCGGTACCATATTTCGTAATGAGTTCAAAACCTAATAACCCACAATAAAAGTCTAAAGAACGATTCAAGTCGGCCACTTTTAAATGGATGTGTCCAATTCTTGTATTTTCAGGTATTTTATATGTATTGTCCATAATCCATTATATCTTTTTTTATTGGTCTCAAAATTAGTAAAAACTATGCACTTTAGAGCATTTCGCTTTAGCTTCTAAAAAGTCTACCTTTGTTTTATGTCAGAGCAAATAATAAATGGGTATAGATTTTCTCGTTTAACTGAACATATAGATTGGAGTACTAAATACCGTTACCCTGTATCGCTAGATATTCAAAAAGGATATAGAAAACTTTTGACACAAAATATTGATGCCTTCTGCATCAATAATTCAAAATGGAGTTGGGTAAAGACCAAGTTTATATGTATTAGAGTATGGTCAATCCCAAAATATAAATAGAATTGTTAAGAAATAGAAGGAACTCTCTAAAATTACAATAGAAATTTCCCGAAATGGGAAAGCGTTATTGGGTCAGGCATTTTTGGGCTAGAGGCTTTGGTTGTTAGAGTATGGGAAATATAACGGATAAAATGGTTAACAATTATCTCGAACATCCTTACAAGTCCAGTCACGATAGCGATAATTTTATCCTGGAGTAATTACGTAATGCAGACTTTATTCAGATAAAAAAACTATGGCACTTTAGTCCATAGTGATTTAGTTTACTTTAAATTAAATACTTGTCGTCAAAAAATCTATTGAATATCCTATATTACAAAATACAAATATAATATAACAAATTATAATGATTTAGCTTATATAATAGCTAGCTAGCGTGGTGGCAATAAGTTTTATCAAATTCATTGGATGGGACTATTTAACTTATTGCCAAAACGCTATTTTTATAAAGTATAAAAAGAATGGTTCTGAGTAACTAACATTAGTCGTAGCAAATTTTCTGTTCACCTTAATAAACGATACTCAAGTACGTTTTATATTTGAGGCATTTCTTTTTTGTGTTACAATTAACTTTAAATGATTTTATTTCAGGGAGTTGATTCCTAATTACACAATCATCCCTTGGTCAATATTAGGATTAAAGAACTCTAATTTTTTAGCTTCTATTAAATTTTAGCGTTTAAAATTTCCATTTATTTATCTATTATGTTTTTTGCTTTTTACAATAATATTTAGAAGTTCTTCTAATATTTTTCCTTTGGTTTCGGGCATCATAACCATTACAAAAATGAGTTGCAGTACCTCATACCAGCAAAGAAGGCAAATACTGGGCCAGGGATCTATAGTAGAAAACAACACAGGAACCAATGAGGGTACCACCGCCGCTGCCGAACTACCAAAGGACTGTCCAGATCCTCTTATATGCGTGGAGGGAATTTCTGAAATTAATACCCAAATGACTGTAGCCCGACCTATGGCATGCGATGTGATGAACAGGAATAACAGAACTGGAACAAAATGCCCCCCCACAACTAAAGAAAAATGCTAAGGATACCAACGACAGCGAAATAATGTAACCTAAAGAATCCAGATACATTAATTGTTTTCTCCCAACCTATCTATCAGATATACATCCAACAATGTGAAGATGATATTGGTGATCCCAATGCCTAAGCTGCTTAGGAGTGCCGCTTTTGCTTCTAACCCGGACTCAATGTTAAATTAACTAATGGAAGCAATTTATTAAAAGGAAAGAAAATCAATTCATCTACTAAAGCAAAAGAAGATATGGATAAACACATTCTTGGAAATGTAATATGTATGCTTGACGAAGAACTAATGAAACAAGGAGCAATATTTTCGCATAGCGAACCTTTTAAATCTTATGTTGTAAATGATGGGGGTTAAGTAACTGGACAGAATCCAGCATCAGTATCCCATGTAGTGCTTAAAATAATCGATTTACTAACCAAAATATTACCTAGCAGAGAAAAAGACGTTATACAACAAAGACTTATAAAGAATAGTGGTTTAAAATCGACAAAGTAATGAGACATTTAGTGAACTTTTTAAATTAAAAATTTTTATCCGAACTTAGCATGCGTAAATACACAAAGAGCCGACCCGGAAAATTCTGTGGTATTGCACCTATAACCATCAAATGAATGGGAATAAGTTTTTCAACAAGAAAGTAATACTTTAATGAACCACATGAGAAAAAGCTTGCTAACATATTTATTTTTTTTACTTTTTTTTGGTTTTGGAAACTGTCAAACACAAAAACAACAATTTAGTTCTATTGAAGATAAACTTTCTTTTTACCTTTTAGATGTTGAAGACGGCTTGTCCAGCGATTTTATATACAGCATTGAACAGGACTCACTTGGGTTTATTTGGATAGGTACCCAAGAGGGATTAAATAGATATGATGGAACGCAATTTAAAGTTTATAAAAAAGGCGATCTTGCATATAACAAAAATATTAGTGATGATTTTATTTATCAAATACGTGCAATAGATCATGGTAAATTACTTATTAATACTGCTGAAGGAATAAATATCTATAGGGCAAAAAGTGAAACCTTTGAGGTTTTAAATGCAAGGAATGGATTGTTAAGTAATTATATTAACTATTTTTCTTACGGTCATGATGAGATGATTTTAGGATTGAAATCAGGTATTAAACGTATTAATGACCAAATAAACTTAGAACTAAAAAACAATCACCTAGGAAAGGGAACTTCATTTTCATCTAATGATATAACTAGTCTTGAAAAACAAGGAGATTCTCTGATTTGGATTGGTACAGACCGATACGGACTTTATAAGCTAAACTATAAAACAAGAAGCGTATCCCATGTCAAATTAAGAGACCATATAAATAGTCATTCATTACAAATCATAACACTTTATACTACAGGTGATGGAGGGTTATGGATTGGGACAGATGAAGGCATCTACGTAATTACAGCAACGAACAACATATTGCAATTAAAAAAGTCTTTCGTTGAAGGAGAAGGATTAAGTGATGATAAGATACTTTGCTTTGAAGAGGATAATACTGGGCAATTATGGATAGGTACTAGAAATGGAGGTCTTAATATTATTAATAAATCAGATTTTTTGCAGCAGAAATCAGACTTGTATGTAAAATGGTATCTGCCAAAAGATGACGGTTCAAGTGTTTATAACAGAACAGTATCTGCCCTTAAAATGGATCGAGATGATAACATGTGGATTGGAACAAGTACTGGACTGAATTTTGTAAGTATAAAAGGCGAACCTATTAAGTTACTAAGAAAAAATCTGTTCAATTCAAATGGACTTTCTCATGATAGGATAGGAGCCTTATCAGAAAGTTATGATGGAAAAATTTGGATCGGAACCGATGGATCAGGTTTAGATCTGTTAAACCCAAATAATGGAGAATTCAAACACTATCAGCACCAAAACAATAATCCATTTAGTTTAAGTAATGACTACATTATTTCATTATATGAAGACAAAAAAAAACGATTATGGATTGGTACCTACCAGGGCGGTTTAAATAGAATGGATACAGCGACAGGAGAATGTAGGCATTATTTAGAGGGAGAAATGGAAGATGGAAGTGATGTTAGAGTGATTTTTGAAGACAGTAAAAAACAAATTTGGGTAGGAACAAATCGCGGTGGATTATATAAATATATAGAAAAGACAGATCAATTTGAATTTATAAGCTCTCTTGGCAAAATAGATATAAGAAACATCCGTGAAGATTACAAAGGGGATTTTTGGTTAGCAACATATGGGGATGGTATTTTAAGATACACGCCTAATACATCTGAAGCAATTTTTTACAATTCAACAACTGTAAAGGGTTTTAAGACAGATATTGTATTTTGTGTCCAGCCATTATCTAATGGAGATGTGTTGGCCGGAACTTTAAATCAAGGATTGATTAGGTTAAATCCAACAAGAAAATCAATTATTACATTAACGGAAAAAAATGGACTAAGTAATAATACGGTAAGTAGTATGACTGTTGAAAACGAAAACAATATTTGGCTAGGGACATTTAAAGGAATTAGTCATTATAATCCATTAACAAATAAAATCTATAACTTAAATACCTACTCCAATATTCAACAAGGTATGTTTAATATAGGGTCTAGTATAATAACCAAATCTGGAGTTGTTTATCTTGGAGGGGATAAGGGGCTTAATATTTTTAACCCAAATAATCTTCATGTTAAAAAAGAAACATATCCAGTTGTTTTTGAAAAATTAGAAGTGTTAGATAAAAAGGCCTCAGTTTCAAAAGATAATGGATCGGGTGTTTTAGATAAGTCAATTCTTTATGAAGATCATATTATTTTAAACTATGATCAAACTTTTTTTTCCATAGATTATGCTGCCTTAAAATATCCCTTTGTAAAAAGTATAAACTATTCTTATAGAATTGATGGTTATAATAAAAACTGGATAAACACAAATACTGCGGGGAAAGTTAATGTAATTAACCTTCCTCATGGCGATTATACTTTAAATGTAAAAGCTAAATTTGGATCTGGAAATGAGGTTATAAAACAAATGCATATTACCATAAAACCTCCAATATGGAAAACGCCCATAGCATATGTCTTTTATATACTAGTCTTGATAGTTGCAATTTATGGTGTTGTAAAATACTATTCAGAACGGATTAAGTTAATAAATTCCTTGTTGTTTGAAAAAAAACAACGCCAGTTAGAACATGATTTTAACGAAGAAAGAATTCGGTTTTTCACAAGTTTTTCACATGAATTAAGAACACCATTAACATTAATTTTAGCACCGTTAGAAGATCTAATAGAGCATACTAGCATACTAAAGCATAAAAACAGTTTAAAGTTAATTTATAAAAACGCGAAGCAATTACTTCAATCTATTAATAGACTTTTAGAATTCAGGAAATCAAATTTGGGTTTAAGTAAGTTAATGGTGGGAAAACATAACCTATCAGAGTGTTTGGAGCAATGGGTATACAATTATTTTCCGTTAGCAAAAAAAAGAGACATCGCCTTAAGTTATGAAATTCCAGAAGAGACATTAATAGCCTGGCTCGATATAGAAAAAATGCATACTATTTTTAATAATATTTTATCAAATGCTTTTAAATACACAAAAGACAAAGGAGAAATACATGTTTCACTTAGTTTTGATGAGGAGAGTTTTGAAATTAAAGTAAAAGACACAGGCTATGGTATAAAAGCAGAAGAGATAGAACATGTTTTTGAAAGGTATTATCAATCTAATTCTACAAACAATAAAAATGGATTAGGCATTGGTTTAGCTTTATCAAAAAGTTTTGCAGAACTCCATATGGGGACTATTAAAATTGAAAGTGAGTTAAATAAAGGAAGCGTGTTTTCTGTTATCATTCCTAGAGACAAATCATTATTTGTAAATTCAGTAACACAAAATTATGATTTAGATCAAGATATAGAAGATAATGATTTTGATGTTATTACTGAATATAAATCATTAAAGGACAAACCATCTAATATTAATTTAAAAGAAACGAGAGAGCTCATTTTATTAATAGATGACAATCAAGATGTTTTAAGTTATTTAGATGGATTATTAGAAAATAAATATGATCTTATTTATGCTAAAGATGGAGAAGAAGGTGTTGAAAAAGCATTACGATATATCCCCGATTTAATTGTTTCAGATGTTATGATGCCTATAATGAATGGGATAGAGCTTTGCAATACCCTAAAAGTGAATGTGGAAACATCTCATATACCAATAATATTATTAACAGCCAAAGGTAACGTTGAGAGCATACAAGAAGGCTACACACATGGTGCCGATGATTATATTATAAAACCGTTTAGTAGTAAAATTTTACAAACTAGAATACGGAATTTGCTTGACATAAGGAGTCAGTTGAGGAATGCCTTTTTAAATAAAGAAGAAAGTAAATTAGAAAAGCTAAGCAAAGATTCTAAAATATTAGATAAAGAAAAGAGCTTTTTAAGTCAATTAGAGAACATTATACTAAAAAATTTAGATCAGGAAAAGTTGGATGTTTCAATGGTTGCCGATGATATAGGAATGAGTCGGTCATCTCTTTTTAGAAAAATAAAGGCGGTTACTGGTTTAAATATCAACCAATACATCCGTAAAGTTAAAATGGATAAAGCGGCAGAGTTATTAAAAACAGGTAATTATACCATAGCTCAAGTGTCTTACGAAGTTGGTTTTAATAATGTTAAATACTTTAGAAAATTGTTTAAAGAACAATTTGATAATCTTCCCTCAGAATTTACAAATAAGTAACATTTGACCCTATTTTTTAAGAAATGGTCATTTTGAACCCTATTATTTGTCGATTTGTACCCTTCATCGCACTATAGTTTAACATAGATTTGACATTCATTAAATAAGTTTTTTTAGATACTTTAAATAGTGAATGAAATTTTTCAAAAAAAAGATTGCGTGTTTATATCTATCATAAAAGCAAGATTTAAAGCTATTTATATAAATAGAGTCTCGTTTTTGGTGCCTATGAAAATAACTTTTATATGGATTTACTGTGCTTTTTGTTTGGTGTCATGTTCTAACATATATACAACTTATATTGGTGAGGGATGGAGCCATAATTCGGTAAACACGGTAAAGTTTCGAAAAAATGCTATCACAACATATAAGGGTTATCAGTTTATAGCATATTATGACCAAAGTAGCTTTTTAGTCTTAGGGAAAAGAAAAATAAATACCTCAAAATGGAATATTGTAAAAACTCAATACAAGGGCAACACGGTAGATGCTCATAACGATATAAGTATTGCAATAGATGGCAATGGCTATTTACACGTTAGTTGGGATCACCATGATACAGCACTTAGGTATGCAAAAAGTCTAAACCCTTTAAGTTTACAATTGACCGATGAAATAGCTATGACAGGTAGCCAAGAAGATAAAGTTACTTATCCGGAATTTTACAATATGCCTAATGGCAACCTGCTTTTTTTCTATCGTTCAGGAGCTTCGGGGCGTGGAAATTTAGTTATTAACTCATACGATGTAGTTAGTAAAGAATGGACACAAATACAAAGTAACCTAATTGATGGCGAAGATAAAAGAAGTGCTTATTGGCAGGTATGTGTAGATTCAGAAGGTGTTGTTCATGTGTCTTGGGTGTGGCGAGAAACTTGGAATGTGGAAACCAATCATGATTTATGTTATGCTCGCTCTAAGGATGGAGGAAAAACATGGGAGAAATCAACAGGGGAAACCTATAAGTTGCCTATAACTATCGAAACAGCTGAATTGGCGTGGAGAATTCCCCAAAACAGTAACTTGATTAATCAAACATCCATGTGTTCAGATAAAAAGGGAAATCCGTATATCGTAACATATTTTAATGAAAATAAGATTCCACAATATCAAGTCATTTATTTAGAAGCAAACCATTGGAAAAAGATAAATACAGGTTTTAGGACATCCTCTTTTGTATTGGGTGGCGGTGGAACAAAGAAAATACCGATTGCTCGTCCAGATATTTTAATGGACGATTCTAAAAACCAGAAAATGCTTTATATTCTTTTTAGGGATGAAGAACGCGGCAATAAAGTGTCGTTGGCATATTCTAATTTAAAGGATGGTTCCATTTGGAAAGTTAAAGATTTAAGCGAGCAGGTGGTTGGGCAGTGGGAGCCCAATTACGATATGTCTTTATGGAAAAGTAAAAAGGAGCTTAGCATTTTTGTGCAAAATGTAACACAAATAGATGGAGAAGGTTTGGCCAACACAAATGCTTCCGAAATACAGACATTAGAAGTGAAAAATCTTAGAAAACTAATCAAATAGTTAAAAGAATATTTAATATAAATGAAAAATCAATTTTTAATTTTTTTAATCATTCAGTTCGTTTTTAATTCTTGTACACAGACAAAAGAAAATATATTAAAAGCTAGTATTGATGCGACTTTATTGAAAGCATCAAGCCAGTATGAATATATGATGAAAAACTTACCGGAAGGGCAGTATCCTAAAACATATAATGCCACGCAAGACAAATTAGAAACCAGTGGTTCTGAATGGTGGTGTAGTGGTTTTTATCCAGGTTCGCTTTTATATTTAAATGAAGAATTTAATAAGCCAGTTTTTACTAAAGAAATAGATAAGGTCTTAAATGATTTAAAAAGAGAGCAGTACAATAAAACAACGCACGATCTTGGTTTTATGATGTATTGCAGCTTTGGAAACGCCGAGCGCTTAAATCCAAAACCAGAATATAAAGAGATCTTGATGAATAGTGCCAAATCATTAGCATCCAGATATAATGACACGGTAAAGTGTATTCGCTCATGGGACAGTGCCTCATGGAACAAAGCAGGCGAGGATGATCTTGTGGTAATTATAGACAACATGATGAACCTAGAATTGCTTTTTTGGGCTACACATTATAGTGGAGATAGTACTTACTATAAAATAGCAGTAAATCATGCAGATAAAACTATGGTAAATCATTTTAGAAGCGATTATAGCTCCTACCATGAAGTGATTTACGATGAGAATACAGGTGAGATAAAAGCACAGATAACCAACCAAGGAGCAGCGGACGACTCATCTTGGGCACGCGGGCAAGCCTGGGGCTTATATGGTTATGTGGTGATGTACCGAGAAACGAAAGACCAAAAATATTTACAACAAGCAAATGCCATTGCAAAATACATTTTGTATCATCCTAATATGCCAAAGGATATGATCCCTTATTGGGATTTTAATGCGCCAAACATTCCAAACGCATTAAGAGATTCTTCAGCGGCAGCGATTATAGCATCCGCTTTAATTGAACTTAAGGACTATGTTGATGGAGAAATGAAGCAAGAATATGAGCAAAAAGCTGAAACCATATTAAAAAACCTGCTTACTCCAGAATATATAGCAGAAGTTGGTACGAATGGCGGTTTTGTATTAAAACATGGGGTAGGTAACATGCCAAATAATTCTGAGGTAGATGTACCTCTTACCTATGGAGACTATTACTTAATAGAGGCTATGATGCGATACAAAAATCAAAAAATAAATTAAAAATCCTACAATATTATATATAATGAATAAATTAATTACTGTACTCCTTTTATCTACTGTTTACTTCGGGTTTTCTCAAGACAAACCTAATGAATGGGAGAACCCACGTGTTTTAGATCGTAACAAAGAAACAGGTAGAGCCTCCTTTGTGTTATATCAAGATGAAATATCTGCATTTACCTATGAGCCAAAAAAATCTGCGTTTTATCAAAGTTTAAACGGTACTTGGAAATTCAACATTGTTAAAAATCCAGCAGATAGACCTTTAAATTTTTACGAAAACGATTTAGATGATTCTCATTGGAAGAACATTAAAGTACCATCTAATTGGGAGTTAGAGGGCTTTGATACTCCAATTTACACCAATATTGTTTATCCATTTCCTAAAAACCTTCCTTTTATAGATGGCGATTATAATCCTGTAGGAAGTTATAGAACAACCTTTGAAGTTTCTAAAGCATGGAAAAACAAAGAAATCATATTGCACTTTGGTTCTATTTCTGGGTATGCTAGAATCTTTTTAAACGGTAAAGAAGTTGGAATGACCAAAGCGTCAAAAACGGCAGCCGAATTTAATATTACTAAGTTTTTAAACGAAGGAAAAAATGTGTTAGCGGTACAAGTATTCCGTTGGCATGATGGTAGTTATCTAGAGGATCAGGATTTTTGGAGGTTAAGTGGTATTGAGCGTGATGTTTATTTACAAGCCATGCCAAAACTTGCTATGTGGGATTATTTTGCAGAGGCAAGTTTAGATAGTGAGTATGATAATGGACTTTTTAACGTATCTGTAGACCTAAGAAAGTTTGATGGTAAATCATCAAAAAACCAAATAGCATCTATTAGTCTTCTAGACGCAAAAGGGAATACGGTTTATTCAGAATCTAAAAAAGTGAATACACTAACCAAAAAACTTCGTTTTTCAGCAACTATAAAAGATGTTTTAAAATGGAGTGCCGAGACTCCTAATTTATACCAATATGTTTTAAAGCTATCTGACAAAAAGGAATCACAAGTCATTTCCAAAAAAATAGGATTTAGAAAAGTTGAAATAAAAGACAGTCAATTAATGGTTAATGGACAACCGTTAATGGTTAATGGTGTTAATTTACATGAACACCATCAAACAAAAGGACATGTACCAGATAGAGCAACTATGCTGGAAGACATAACCTTAATGAAGCGTAACAATATAAATGCTATACGCATGAGTCATTATCCACACGATCCTTATTTGTATGAGTTGTGTGATGAGTACGGTGTTTATGTCGTTGATGAAGCAAATATAGAGTCGCATGCTATGGGAGCCGAATTCCAATCTTGGTTTGACAAATCAAAACATCCTGCTTATTTGCCAGAATGGGCCCCAGCACATCTAGATAGAATTGAACGTATGTACGATCAAGACAAAAACCATTCTTCAATCATTATTTGGTCTATGGGAAATGAATGTGGTAATGGCCCTGTATTTCACGATGCCTACAAGTGGTTGAAAGAAACCGATAAAACCCGTTTTGTTCAGTTTGAACAAGCAGGGCAAGATTACAATACAGATATTGTAGCCCCTATGTATCCAGGCATTGATAGCATGAAAGAGTATGCTAATGGAGAGGATGAGCGTCCGTTTATTATGTGTGAATACTCACATGCTATGGGAAACAGTAATGGTAATTTTCAGGAGTATTACGATATTATCGCTACCAATAAAAAAATGCAAGGAGGCTTTATTTGGGATTGGGTCGATCAAGGTATAAAAACAGAAACACAGGATGGACGCGTGTTTTGGGCTTACGGAGGAGATTTAGGCGGTGAGAATTTACAGAATGACCAAAATTTTTGCGCGAATGGGGTAGTGTCAGCCGATAGAATTCCGCATCCGGCACTTGAAGAAGTCAAAAAAGTATATCAAGACATTGCTTTTAAACTTTTAAACGAAAACACTTTAGCAATAACAAACCATTTCAACTTTACAAATTTAGATGCATACACATTCAAATGGGTACTTAAAGCTAATGGAAATACTGTTAAAGAGGAAGTATTTGGGGTTTCAGCAAATCCAAATCAAATAAGAGAAATCCATTTGAATTTGCCAACTTTAGATTATGACAAAGAATATTATCTAGATATATATGCCTATACAAAAAATGCGACAGCACTGGTGCCTGAAAACTATGAGATCGCCAGAGAGCAATTTAAAATTGGAAACCAATCTTATTTTAAAACTAATGAAGTAGCAAATGCAAAGTTAAAATATACAATAAAAGATAAGATACTTTCTTTTTCCAGTGATGTTTCAAAAGGAACATTTGATTTACAAGCAGGGAAATTAAAGAATTATACATCAATAAAAGATACAGCCGAGTCCATCTTAAGCTTTCCAGAACCCTATTTTTGGAGAGCTCCAACAGATAACGATTATGGTAACAATATGCCTACCATGTCAAAACCATGGCGTTTAGCGCATAAAAACATAAAGCTTGTAAGTGCTAGAGTAGGCGATAAAACAGAAAACGGTTTGCCTATAACTGTTGAATTCTTACTTTCTGATATTGATGTGCCATATACTGTAAATTATCTAATACAAAACAACGGTATTATTAAAGTATCTGCAAGTATTGATATGACAGGGAAAGATGTACCGGAACTTCCTCGTTTTGGGATGCGTATGGTGTTGGATGGTCAATATGATCATTTGGAATATTATGGTCGCGGCTCATGGGAAAATTATTCCGACAGAAATACCTCGTCTTTTGTAGGCATCTATAAAGATAAAGTTGCTAATCAGTTTACATGGACTTATATAAGACCTCAAGAAGCAGGTTATAAAACAGATGTGAGATGGCTAACCTTAACAAATAATACGAATCAAGGCCTTGAAATTATAGGCGACCAGCCCTTAGGTTTTAGTGCTTTAAATATGGCTGCTGAAACCTTAGACGGCGGCGAGCATAAGTCGCAAAGACATCCTACAGATATTATTGTAGAGAAAGATAAAATTTATCTGCACATTGATTTAAAACAACGAGGTGTTGGTGGCGATAATAGTTGGGGAGCTTTGCCTCATGCCCCATATCGATTATTAAACAAAAAGTATATCTACAGTTATCAGCTTAAACTAATAAAATGAGAATGAATTAATAATTTAAAACTAAATAAAGCCTATGAAATAAAAAAACTATACTATTTAACTAATTAATAATTGCTATGAAACAATAATGAAATTATTAAAACGGAGAAAAGAAACAACTTTTTATTCAAAAAAATAATTAAATAACAAAACTAAATAAAATTTAAACTTATGAAAAAATTATTAAAATGCTTTTCAGGGTTCAATACTAAAGGATTCTTTCTTGTGATCTTTTTTGGACTTGGAATTTTCACGGCTTTTGGGCAAGAAGGAACTGTTACTGGCGTAGTAAAAGACAAAAGCGGACAGCCATTACCTGGAGTAAGTGTTGTTGTTAAAGGGACATCAACTGGAGTAGCAACAGATTTTGATGGGAATTATACGGTAAAAGCATCTCCATCATCTGTATTGGAATTTTCTTATATAGGTTATTCGACACAAGAAGTTACGGTTAACTCAAAAACAATGAATGTCATTTTAGAAGAAGATATTTCTAAACTTGATGAAGTTGTTGTTGTTGGTTATGGTACTCAAAAAAGATCAGATATTACGGGTTCAGTTGTATCTGTGCCTAAAGATCGACTATCTAATTTACCTGTTTCTAATGTACTTCTTGCTATTCAAGGAACCACTGCTGGATTAAAAATTTCTCAAGGATCTTCTATACCAGGTAGTTCAGCTTCTGTACAAGTAAGAGGGGTCAATTCAATTAATGCAGGTAACTCTCCATTAATTATTTTAGATGGAATTCCCTTCTTTGGTGTAACAAATGATATAAACCCTAATGATATTAGTTCTATAGAAGTGCTTAAAGATGCATCTGCAGTAGCTATTTATGGAACCAGAGGTAGTAATGGGGTGATTCTTATTACAACTAAAAGAGGGAACAAATCAGATGGTAAACCAACTGTTAAATATAGTGGGTATTATGGTATTGAGGAAATGGCTAATCCATTAAAACCTATGGGGCCAGATGCCTACGTTCAAAAGTATGCTGATTTTTTGTCAGCTAATGGATTAAGCCAAACAGCTGTATTGCCAAATTCTTCTGAAGTTGATAATTATAATGCGGGAATTACTACAAATTGGTTAGACCAAGCAACTCAATCTGGTTTTATACAAGAGCACAATGTTAATATATCTAGTGGAAATGATAAGTCTCAATATTATATTTCTGCTTCACATTTAGATCAAAAGGGGGTCGTAAAAGGATATGAATTTAAGAAGACTACCCTTAGGTTTAATGCAGATTCTGAAATTACAGATTGGTTGAAAATAGGAACTTCTGCATTTTTTACAGAAAATAATTATAGTGGAGGTAGAGCCAATTTTTTAGAAGCTACTGCTATGAGTCCTTATTCCGTTCCTTATAATGAAAATGGTGACTATAATATTTATCCAATGAGTCCTGAACTATTATTTGCTAACCCTTTACTAGGAACTACAACTGATAGAGAAGATAAAGCAAGAAATTTAACAGGTACTGGTTTTCTTGAGTTAACACCAGTTAAGGGTTTGAAATACAGGATGAATGCATCTTATACTTATAATTTCAGTGATTATAAAAGTTACGCAGGAAGAGCGTCTAATGACCAAAGTGGAACTGCTTATGTGAGAAATGATGAAACACGTAACTGGGTAATTGAAAATATCCTTACCTATAATAAGGATTTTAATAAACATCACTTTGATATAACAGCATTATATAGTGCTCAAAAAGTAGATTATTTTCAATCTGAGGCGAAAGCAGTAGGCTTTGTAAACGATGGCTTATCTTATTATGATTTGGGTTCGGGAAATACTCAATCTTCTAACTCTAAAGGAAATGAATATTCCCTAGTTTCACAAATGGGAAGATTAAACTATTCTTTTGATAGCCGTTATTTATTCACCTTTACAGTAAGACGAGATGGTTATTCAGCTTTTGGTGCAAATACAAGTAAATATGGTGTTTTTCCTTCTGTAGCTTTTGGATGGAATATTAAAAATGAAACCTTCTTAAAAAATTTAGATGTTATAAACTCATTAAAATTAAGACTTTCTCATGGAAAAACAGGAAATCAAGCTATTGATGTCAATCAAACAGCTACAACTGCTACTAGTGTAAAGTATCCTTTTAGTGGTACGGTGGCAACAGGTATACAATATAATTCTTTAGGGAATGCAAATCTAAATTGGGAATCTACAACTTCTTCAAATATTGGGGTTGATTTTGGATTGCTGAAAAATAGATTGTCAGGGACATTTGAGGTTTATAAATCAAAAACTGAAGATATATTATTAGAAAGAAATATTCCTAACATTACAGGGTATAGTAAAATTTGGAAGAATCTAGGAAGTATGCAAAATCTAGGTTTGGAGTTTACTTTAAATACAGTTAACATTCAAAATGAAAACTTTTCATGGAAGTCTACCATAAATTTTTCTACCTATAGAAATAAAATATTAGATCTTTATGGAGATGGAAAGGATGATTTAGGCAATAGATGGTTTATTGGAGAACCACTAGGAGTATATTATGATTATGAGAAATTAGGTATTTGGCAAGAAGGAGAAGATATTGCTTCCGTCGATCCAGTAGGTAGTCCAGGAGATATTAAATTTAAAGATCAAAATGGTGATGGAAAAATTGATAATGATGATAAAATTATTTTAGGTAGAACAAGTCCTGATTGGGTTGGAGGTTTTACAAATACTTTTAGATATAAAAATATTAATTTAAGTATTTTCATTGAAACATCTCAAGGAGGATTAAGAAGTAACAGAGATCTTTCATATGCAGATGAAGCAGGTCGAAGAAATTTACCGGCAGATTTTAAGTACTGGACAGCCGAGAATAAAGATAATTATTGGCCTTCATTATCTGCATACAAAAATTATAAAGGTTATGGTTTTCCCGAAGACTATAGCTATGTTAGAATTAAAGATGTACGTTTAAGTTATGTATTTCCAACATCTGTTTTGGAAAAAATAGGTGTTAATGGTTTAACCATTTATGCTGCAGGAAGAAATCTTCATACGTTTACTAAATGGTATGGTTGGGATCCTGAAATTAGTTATGCCTCTAGAGGTTCAAATGGTTGGACAAATAATTATCCACAAACAAGAACTATTTCTTTGGGGCTTAATTTAACACTTTAAACTAATAATTAAAAATTCAAATAAAATGAAGATAAGTATAAAATATTTAGTTGGCATGTGCGCATTGTTGCTTGTTAACTATTCATGTCAAGATTCTTTTTTAGATGAAAAGGTGTTAGATGCGTTAGCACCAGAAACATTAAATGATAAATTAGGGTATGATGCCGCTGCTGTTGGATTATATAATAGTCTAAGTAGTACATTCTACACAACAGATCAAGATCAAACTTTTCTAGGAATGTTTCAATTAGGAACAGACATTATGTGGGCACCTTCAGGTAGATCTAATGGTTTGGCTAGGCCTTATTTTGATTACTCACAATTAAACTCTACAGATTGGGGAGCAAGTAAAGTGTGGAATGGAGCATATAAAATTATAAATAATGCAAATATAATTATTAATAATGCGGAATCAGGCAATGCAGTTGGAATGTCCCAAGATGAGATAAAAGCTTTTAATGGGGAAGGACGATTTTTTAGAGCTTATGCTTATAATATGTTAGCAACATTATATGGAGGTGTTCCATTAGTTTTAGTACCTATAGATGATGCAAAGACAGATTTTACAAGAGCGTCTTTAGATGAAGTAAACACAGCGATTGTAACTGATTTAGAAAAAGCTGTAGCAAATTTACCAGAGGTAGATAAAGCTGCCTATGCAGGAAGAGCAAATAAAAATATGGCTCGACAATTATTGGCAGAAGTATATTTACGTATAGGTAAGCCTGATCTTGCAGAAAAGCGTTGTGATACTATTATTAATAGTGGCAAATATTCACTAGTAAAAAATAGATATGGTGTTCGTTCAAGTGAGCCTGGTGATGCTTTTTCAGATATGTTTATCAACGGAAACCAAAGACGATCACAAGGAAATACTGAAGCAATTTGGGTATTAGAACAAGAAAATCCAACAGATGTAACTGGTGGAAGCACAGGATGGCCTCAACAAAGAAGAGTTTGGGGAGCATCATATCATGATTTGCCAGGGATGGAACCTACTGATACTTTAGGAGGAAGAGGTCTAGGTAGGATTAGATTAGACAATTGGGTGCTATATAATCTTTATGATGATGGAGATATGCGTAATTCCAAATATTCAATCCATCGTCAGCATTATTTTAATAATACCAATTCTAAATATGATGATATTAGAGGTTTACCTGTTCCTTATGGTCAAGACGTTACTTTTACGTTACCAGATGCTAGTGAAGTGAAAATATTTGCAGCAGATACTATTTATAAAAATGCGCCATACATACTTAAGTGGGGTCAATTTGACCCAAGAGATGTTTTTGGATATGGTCAGTTTAAAGATTTTATTATAATGCGTTTAGGGGAAACATATCTTTTAAGAGCGGAAGCTAGGTTTAAGCAAAGTGATTTTGATGGTGCTGCTCAAGATATTAATGTTCTTAGAGATAGAGCACATGCCCCATTTGTTGATGCTGGAGATATCACTTTAGATTTTATTTTAGACGAAAGAGCTAGAGAATTAATAGGAGAAGAAAACAGAAGAATAACTTTGGTAAGAACAGGTACATTAGTAGAAAGAGCTAAAAGGTTAAATGGAACAGCTCCACTTGCAGGAGGAAATATTGAAACCACTAATGGTTTACAAGATTATAATGTCCTATTGCCTATTCCACAAAGTGAAATAGATCTAAATAAGGATGCCGTTTTAGAACAAAATCCGGGTTATTAAAAATTGAAATAGATTTAGTTAATTGTTTAGTTTAGTAGTTTGAAAGGAATAAGTATAATTTTTTTATTATACTTATTCCTATTTTATGAAATACACAAATTTATCTGTTAGGATATTGATTCCAATGTGTTTTTTTATCAAGATAACTCGATATTGTTTTTTAAAGTAACAAAAACACAAACCATTATGAATAAAAAATTAAGGAACATATTATTTGCTATAACTTTCTTTTTCTTGGCAACAAACAGTTTTTTTCCACAAGAAAAGAATTATGAAAAAATGCCACCCTTAAAAGTAAGAGAATTTTTTGTATCTACTTTAGTTAAGATTGGCGATCCTGTTTTAAGTGCATTAAGTAAAAATCAATTAAAGGAATTGATGCCTATAGAAAAATCACCAAGAGCTTGGGATGAACGTTCACATGTAACGTATTTAGAAGCTTTTGGAAGATTGCTTTCAGGAATGGCTCCTTGGCTAGAATTAGGCTCAGATAATACGCCTGAAGGTAAATTAAGAGAAAAATATATTGATTTAGCTAGAAAATGTATCCAGAATGCAACAGATCCTAGTTCACCAGATTTTATGAATTTTGTAAATGATAGGCAACCTCTTGTTGATGCGGCCTTTTTTGCACAGGCCTTACTTAGGGCTCCTAATCAATTATGGGAACCATTAGAAGAGAAGACCAAAGAAAATGTTATTCATGCATTGAAGTCCACAAGAGTTATTAAACCCTATTATAGTAATTGGTTGCTTTTTTCGGGAATGATTGAAGCTGCATTAGACAAATTTGATGGTAGCTCAGACAATATGCGTTTGGATTACCCTTTAAATAAACACAACGAATGGTATTTGGGTGATGGAACATATGGAGATGGTCCAGATTTTCATTGGGATTACTACAACAGTTTTGTAATTCAACCCATGATACTTGATATTTTAAAAACACTTTTAGAAAAAGATAGTAGCCGTAAAGGCGATTATAATATAGCGTTAAAAAGAGCCAAGCGTTATGCGGCCATTCAAGAGCGATTAATCTCTCCAGATGGAACGTATCCTCCAATTGGTAGGTCGTTAGCGTATCGTTTTGGTGCTTTTCAACATTTATCTCAAATAGCCCTTTGGAAAGAATTACCTGAGGAAATGGCACCATCCCAAGTACGTTCTGCATTATATGTTATGATTCACAATCAGATAAATGCTCCAGGAACTTTTGATAAAAATGGTTGGCTTCAAATAGGATTATATGGACATCAACCAAATATTGGAGAAGGTTACATTTCTACAGGAAGTTTGTATTTATGTTCTGAAGCATTTTTAGTATTAGGCTTGCCTGCTGAGGCTCCCTTTTGGAAAGATCCTTATCAGCCTTGGACACAAAAGAAAATTTGGTCTGGACAAAATATACCTGTAGATCATGCTTTAAGTGAATAATTGAGTTTAGTAAAAAAATAATACTTTAAAAAACTTTTATATTTATGATTAATCTACTCAAAATGAAAATTAAAAACTATATGAAAACCATCTTTTTTTTGCTATGCTTACTTTTTAGTTATAAACAGCTATATGCACAAGACAACTTCATTACAAATGTTAATAATCGAACGCATCAAAGTTTGGGAGGGAAATGGAAGTATATTATCGACCAATACAGTACAGGAAGTATTGGATTTAGTCCTCTTTACGAAAATAAGAAACCTGCAGATAAAACGGATAGAGTAGAATATAGCTTTGATCAAGCACAAAGCTTATGGGTTCCAGGTTCTTGGAATGCTCAAAAAGATGAGCTTTATTATTATGAAGGCAGTGTATGGTATCGTAAAACTTTTGATTTTCAAAGAAAGCTTAAGAATTCTCGAGTGTTTATCTATGTTGGGGCTGCTAATTATAAAACCGATTACTCCTTTAATGGAAAGAGATTAGGAACTCATGAAGGTGGTTTTACGCCTTTTAGTTTTGAGGTAACGGATCTTATTAAAGACAAAGATAATTTTTTAATACTTGGTGTGAACAATCGAAGGGAAAAGGAAAATATTCCTGGAATGGTTACAGATTGGTACAACTACGGAGGAATCACCCGAGATGTTACGTTGGTTGAAGTTCCTCAGAATTATATTGATGATTTTACCATAGCACTAAAAAAAGAAACAGCTCTGTCTAAAGAAAAAGAAATAGTGGGTAGTATTCAATTAACTGGACCCAAACATCCCACTGAGGCAATGATTGAAATACCTGAACTAGGGCTTTCTAAAATGATTCATATCAATAAGGAAGGGAAAGGAAACTTTTCCTTTAAAACAAGAAAAGTCGAATTGTGGGATCCTGAAAATCCTAAACTTTACACCATTAACATAAGTACAGATGAAGATCATTTATCAGATCAGGTTGGTTTTAGAAGTATTGAAACAAAAGGAACTCAAATTCTTTTAAATGGAAAGCCTATTTTTTTAAGAGGTATTTCAATTCATGATGAAAACCCAACAAGGGAAGATCGGGCGAACTCTATGGACGATGCCAGATTGACTCTGGAATGGACAAAAGAGCTAGGTTGTAATTTTGCTCGTTTGGCACACTATCCACACCAAGAAAATATCGTGCGATTGGCTGATGAGCTGGGAATATTGTTATGGGAAGAATTACCTTTATATTGGGGAATTGATTGGAAAAACGAAGAGGTGCTAGCAAATGCCAAACGCCAATATGCAGAAATAATACGGAGAGATAAAAACCGTGCTGCCAGTATTATATGGAGTATTGCTAATGAAACACAGCCAGATGAGGCCCGTAATCATTTTTTAACTGAAGTAGCACAGTATATTCGCAAAATTGATCCTACCCGCTTGTTAAGTGCAGCTTGTAAAAAAGATAGTTGGCACGATGGGGATAAAAGTAAATGGTATATGGTAAGTGATCCTATTGCTAAAGAATTGGATATTGTAAGTTTTAATGAATATCTAGGGTGGTACGGTGGAGATCCCATTGAATGTCGAGAAAAAAACTTCAAGATTGCTTACGAAAAACCGGTTATTATCAGTGAGTTCGGTGGCGGTGCACTTCAAGGATTTCATGCCGATTCTAAAACCAGGTGGAGCGAGGAATATCAAGCCAACCTATATAAAGAAAATATTGATATGTTTGAGCGTGTTCCTGGACTTTCAGGAATGACGCCATGGATTTTGGCAGATTTTCAATCGCCATTAAGACAATTACCAAATGTGCAGGACGGATGGAATCGTAAAGGTTTGGTTTCTGAAAAGGGACGGAAAAAGCAAGCGTTTTATGTGTTACAGGAGTATTATGAATCTAAAAAGAAGCAATATGCTAAAAAGTAAGGATTATAGTTATTCAACACTATTGATGTCAATAATTTCTGTGTAAAGTATATGAAAATAGTAATTAAGAGTTATAAACTTTTCTTTTTGAATCAGATTCTTCTTTTATTGCTTTTAGTTTTTACAATTAGTAGTTGTGCTTCTAGAAAGAATACATTAAAACCTGTTAAAGGGTATCATTTAGTTTGGAACGATGAGTTTAATATAGATTGTGTTCCAAATCCTGATAACTGGAATTACGAACACGGCTTTGTTCGTAATTTAGAAGATCAATGGTACCAAAAAGAGAATGCTGTTTGCAAAGATGGTTATCTAATTATTACAGCAAAACAAGCATTCAAACCAAATCCTAATTTTGAATCTAAAGAGCATGAAGATTGGCGAAAAAATAGAGATTCAATAAAAGTAACATCAAGTTGTTTACTTACTGCAAATAAACATTCATGGAAATACGGACGTTTTGAAATGCGAGCAAAAATACCAGTAGGTGATGGTATATGGCCAGCGTTTTGGACATTAGGAATTGATGGAAATTGGCCCTCTAATGGCGAAATTGATATCATGGAATATTATAAAGGTAACATTTTGGCCAATATCGCTTGGGAATCAAATCAAAAATGGAAACCGATTTGGAATAGTAAAACTTATAATTTAAATACTTTCAAGGATAATTGGGCTAACGAATTTCATGTTTGGCGTATGGATTGGGATGAGACCTCTATAAAACTTTATGTAGATAACCAATTATTGAATGAAGCCGATTTAGCAACCACAATAAACGAAACCAATCATAAAAACCCATTTCATCAACCACATTACCTATTGATAAATTTAGCGATAGGGGGACTCAATGGTGGTGCATATACAAAGACTATTTTTCCAGTCGTATATGAAATAGATTATTTACGTGTGTATCAGAAAGAATAAAATTTTAATGAATGAGCCAAAAAATGAGATTCAAAATAAAAATAGCAGCATTAATCCTAAGTTTTTACAATCTATCAGCTTTCAGCCAGATATCATTTGGAGAGTCCGAAAAAATTAATGACCAGTGGAAATTTACCCTTCAAGACCATCAAGACTTTAAAAACAAGTCTTTCAATGATGATAACTGGCAAACCATAAATGTACCCCATGATTGGAGTATAAAAGGGCAATTGAGTCCTACTTTGGCGAGTTGTACTGGCTATTTGCCAGGAGGAATTGCTTGGTATAGAAAAAGCATTAATATTCCATTAGAAAGACAAGGTCAAAACGTATTTTTATATTTTGAAGGGGTCTATAATAGAAGTGAAGTCTTTGTTAACGGACAATCTTTAGGAAAACGGCCTAATGGCTATATTTCTTTTGCTTACGATGCCACATCGTATATTAAATACGGAGAACAGAACACGATTGCTGTTCGTGTAGATCATAGTAAAAGTGCTGATTCCCGATGGTACACAGGCTCTGGAATTTACCGAAACGTTTGGTTGGTCTATGCAAATCCTATCCATATTGCACAATGGGGTGTCTATGTATATCCAGAAATAGATAAAAATTTGGGCATTTTAAATATAGAAGTTACCATAGAAAATGGTTTAGATACTAAAGAAAGTTTACAATTAGTAAATGAATTAATCGATGCAAAAGGAAAAGTAATAGCCAAGAGTATCAATAAAATGAAAATTGATGCTAAGCAATCTGGCAAAGTTTCAACAAAATTAAAGGTTAATAATCCTAAACTTTGGGATTTAGATCATCCAAATCTATATCAACTTAAAACAACCGTTTTAAAAGCAGGTAACATAATCGATAAAACAACTACGCAAACAGGATTTCGTAGTTTTACGTTCAACCCAGACAAAGGATTTGCTCTTAATGGCACATGGATGAAAGTTAAAGGGGTTTGTTTACACCATGATGCAGGCGTATTAGGATCGGCGGTACCTGTTGAGGTTTGGAAATCAAGATTAGAAACCTTAAAAGAAATAGGCGTCAATGCCATACGAACCAGCCATAATCCAGAGTCCCCGGATTTTTATACACTTTGTGATGAATTGGGTTTATTGGTTCTTAATGAAGCATATGATGAATGGGAATTTCCAAAGCGTAAATGGCTAGAAGGCTGGAATGAGGGAACTCCAGGTTATGAAGGAAGTTATGATATTTTTGCAGATTGGGCTGAAAAAGACCTGGAAGATATAGTGCGTCGCGATCGAAATCATCTATCCGTTTTTGCCTGGAGTATAGGAAATGAAGTAGATTATCCTAACGATCCCTATTCACATCCTGTATTAGATGGAGGAGGAGATACAGGATTTTCACAAGCTGTTTATGGAGGCTATAAAAAAGAGGCTCCCGATGCCATGCACCTTGGAGCTATTGCAAAACGTTTAGTTGCTGCTGTAAAAAAACACGATAAATCACGTCCTACAACCGCCGGTTTGGCTGGTGTAGCCATGTCCAACGAAACGGCATATCCAGCAGCGTTGGATATTACAGGATATAATTATACAGAAAGCAGATACCAATCCGATCATAAAAAATATCCGAATCGGGTTATTTACGGTAGTGAAAATCGTCATGATATAGAGGCTTGGTTAGCGGTGAAAAATAATGCTCATGTTTTCGGACAGTTTTTATGGACAGGCATAGATTATCTTGGTGAATCTGGACGTTGGCCTTCCAGAGGGTTTTATTCTGGCTTAGTCGATTTTTCCGGAAACATAAAACCTCGTGGTTATTTTCGCCAATCACTTTGGTCAAATAAACCTATGGTGTATTTAGGAACTTATATTTCTAATAATAAAGATAATGAAGAACTCTCTAAAGATGCTTGGCCCATATGGAATTATGAAGAAGGTCAAACGATACGAGTGGTTTCTTATACAAATACTGATAAAGTACGCCTTGAGTTAAATGGAATGATTGTAGGTGAAGAAAAAAAATATAATGAAAAAACAGGAATTGTATATTGGGACATCCCTTTTAAATCGGGTAAATTGGAAGCTGTTGGACTTAGTGATGATGGCAAAGAACTAAGCAGATATGCCATAGTCTCTTCAAAGCAACCTTATGCACTTACCGTTAAAGTTGAAAATAATACACTAAACAAAGATAAAGGGGTTGCACAACTTAGAGTACAAGCAATAGATGAACATGGTGTGCCAGTCATGCTTTCAGATAATGATGTGACGTGTTCAATTACAGGACCAGCTATTTTATTAGGATTAGAGGCAGGTAATAATGAGGATATGACCGATTATACCGATAATAAACAACGTGTTTTCCATGGTAAAATTTCAGCTTATATACAAGCAACAGGCAAAACAGGTTTGGTTACGATTAAATTTACAAGTCCTTGGTTAAAACCTATAGAAACTACTTTAGAAGTGAAATAAATACAAAAAGCTTAATAGAATTTAATTAAAAAAAGCAAAATAATTTTTAAATGAAACAACAAATTAATAGTGTATTCCTACTTATTTTACTTATGTGTTTTACAGCATGTAAGACAATAAATCAAACTGAAGACAATACGTATACGGCTTATTTATTTGCGTATTTTACAGGTAATGGGCCAGGAGAAGAGGCTGTAAGATATGCATTGAGTGAAGATGGCTATAATTACTATGCACTCAATAATAACGAGCCTATTTTAAGTTCAGAAGTAATAAGTTCTACAGGGGGCGTTCGCGATCCTCATATTTTAAGAGGCGATGATGGAAAAACGTTTTATATGGTAGTAACCGATATGGTTTCAGCCAATGGGTGGAACTCCAATAGAGCCATGGTATTATTAAAATCTATCGATTTAATTAACTGGACATCTAGTGTTGTAAATATTCAAAAAAAATTTCCTGAAGGGAATGAAGATTTACTTCGTGTTTGGGCCCCACAGACCATTTATGATGCAAAGGCAAAAAAATATATGGTGTATTGGTCTATGAAACACGGAAAAGACAAAGACAAGATATACTATGCCTATGCTAATGATGATTTTACCGATTTAGAAACCATACCAAAACAATTGTATTATAGTCCTAGCAATGCAGCTTGTATTGATGGAGATATTATTTATAAAGATGGAAAATATCACCTCTTTTTTAAAAATGAGGATGAGTCTAAAAAAGGTATTATGCAGGCTGTTTCCGATAATTTAACGAACGGTTATAAAGAGCTAAAAGGCTTTATGAATGTAACGGACAAACCCGTTGAGGGATCTGGTATTTTTAAATTGATAGATTCTGATGACTATATTTTAATGTATGATATGTACACTTCTGGAACATATCAATTTACAAAAAGTACGGATTTAGTGAATTTTGCGGTGGTAGATGATTCAATTTCAATGAATTTTCATCCACGTCACGGCACTGTCATTGCAATTACTGATAAAGAAAAGAAAAGGCTGTTAGAAAAATGGGGAACGATAGATAAAAGTGTGTTTGTAAGTTTCAATTCCGAAGCCGTTAGAAAGTATAATGTTGATATCAAAGATGATGAAGACACTATTTATGTGCCTGTGAAATTAGGAACTGATATAGCGAGTTTAGACCTGAAAATTCAAACGGTGCCATGGGTTACTATGTTAACCACAGGTGTACAAGATTTTTCTAAAGGGTCTAAAGATTATTTTTTTGAATCAGCTGGAAAGCAAAAAACATATAAGATTTCGGTTCATGAGGATAACAATCCTGTTTTAAGCGGATTTTATGCCGATCCAGAAATTATCTATGCACATAAAACGAACAAGTATTATATTTATCCAACAAGTGATGGTTTTACAGGATGGTCTGGCACTTACTTTAAAACATTTTCTTCACCGGATTTAGTGAATTGGACAGATGAAGGGGTTATTCTCGACTTAAAAAAAGATGTTAGTTGGGCAGACAGAAATGCTTGGGCACCAACCGCTGTTGAAAAGAAGATTAATGGGAAGTATAAATATTTTTATTATTTCACAGCCGCACAAAAAATAGGCGTTGCAGTTTCAGACAATCCAACAGGGCCTTTTGTAGATTCTGGAAAACCTTTGATTGCTAAACGACCTGTAGGAGTAAGTGGCGGACAAGAAATAGATCCAGATGTGTTTTTAGATCCCGTTTCGGGTAAAAGCTATTTGTATTGGGGGAATGGCTATATGGCTTGTGTAGAGTTGAATGACGACATGGTTTCTGTTAAACAAAACGCGCTAACACTTTTACATCCAGATGACACGTTTAGAGAAGGCACAGAAGTATTTTACAGAAAAGGGAAGTACTATTTTATGTGGTCTGAAGACGATACCAGAAGCCCTAATTACAGAGTAAGATATGCAACTTCAAATTCACCAATAGGGCCTTTAAACATTCCTAAGAATAATATTGTTATTGAAAAAAGACCAAAAGAAGGTATTTATGGAACAGGTCATAACAGTGTCATACAAACCCCAAATACAGATATTTGGCATATTGTATATCATCGTTTTAATCGCCCAAACGGCATTAGAATGGGAGATGCAGCAGGTTTTAACAGAGAAATTTGTATTGATAAATTAGAGTTTAATGCAGATGGCAGTATCAAACCTGTAGAACCAACAGTTAAAGGAATTAAAGAAAAAAATTAAAACACATCATTTAATATTTTAAATAGCCTTGTTCGTGATGTGCTTCGCAGCTCTGCTCATTACTGGTAAATCTATAGCTGGCAGTAGTTCTCTTAACCTAATGTTCAGGCAAGTGCAGTAAGACCACTAATGGTGTGTTAATACATTTAGAAAATGTATTTAAATATTTTTCCCACTCTTGTTCTGTGTTGAATTGACCACTTTTTTTCCAACCAAAACCTGCATAATAAACAACTTGGTTATTTGTTACTTTAAGGTGTGCATATGCATTACTTAAATCTTTTGTTTTAGTATCATACGTTTCAAAACCAAGAAACGTGTTTTTAGGTGCAACGATTGCTGTACCTATTTCAGAATCATCAATTGGTTGCCAATAACTTACCCAGCCATTGTTTTTATTTCCTTTAACAACCCCATCTTTTTCATGGAGTGTTAACCCAGGATAGATGTCTTTAGTACCCTCTAAAGAAATAACGAATTTCGTTAGATTATTGCCCTGATCTAAACTCATAATTCTAGATTCTTTAATAGGGTTTCCAGCAGCATCCCAATCTGCATATTCTAAATAAAAACTTGTTCGAATTGGACCTGTTGTAATGGTTCTCCATTTAGTGTAGTTCTTTGAATAATAAAATGTAGTATCAACTTTAGCAGCGATGCCACCAACACCTCGACTGGCACCAACATGAAAATTGTCTAAACCTTCTCCAGTGTCTTCATGATAAGTCCCGGTTTTTTCCGTATATTTTTTATACCATTTATTAATAATAGGGTAAGGTACTCTTTTTAGCCAGGCATCAACGCCACTAGATAAAGTAGGTTCTTCTAGATTGTTTTCATATCTGTATTGAGCATCAGGACCATAAACTCTGAATGCCACTTTATTGTTCTCCCAAGCATAATCATCAGTGCGTTCCGGTACGAATCTAGAATAACAGAGATCAGGTGCCTTTGGTTTATCGGTTTCGGTTACAGGAACGATATTAAAAGTTTTTTCTGAATTTGCAGCTATTTCTGGTTGAAACAAAATTTGATCCATAATACCATCACCATCGTTGTCAACAGTTTGTGTAACTTGTAATTTGCCAGTTTTAGCATCACGGATAGCGATTTTAGATAAATCGTCTACATTTAAAAAGCTTTTTGTTAATTCTACTGTTTCAAAGGTTCGAGCCACATCTAGTGTGTTTTTTACCAAAATAGATGATGTTTTTTCTTTTTGTGAACAAGAAGAAAAAATCATAAGACTTAACAAGTAGATTGAAATTCTAAATGTATTCATGATGCTAAGGACTAAAAGATTATTAATTTTCGTTTGAAGGTTTTCCTATTGTAGCCAAAATACCTCCATCAACATACAAAATATGTCCATTTACAAAATCACTTGCTTTTGAACTTAAAAAGATGGCAGCTCCTTGTAAATCATCTGGATTGCCCCATCGACCTGCTGGTGTTCTACTTATTATGAATTCATTAAATGGATGTCCATCTACCCTAATTGGTGCTGTTTGGCTTGTTGCAAAATACCCAGGACCAATACCATTGGTTTGAATATTATATTTAGCCCATTCAGTAGCCATATTTTTTGTGAGCATCTTTAATCCACCTTTGGCTGCTGCATATGCGCTAACGGAATCCCTACCCAATTCACTCATCATCGAGCAAATGTTAATAATTTTTCCGCCTCCACGTTTCATCATGTTTTTTGCTACATGCTTTGAAACAATAAATGGGCCCACTAAATCAGTTTTGACAACTGATTCAAAATCTGCTACTTCCATATCTACAATAGGCGTTCTTTTGATAATGCCTGCATTGTTTATCAAGATATCTATAGGGCCAACTTCAGTCTCTATTTTTGCAATAGATTCAGCAACAGCTTTTTCATCAGTAACATCAAACACATAGCCATAGGCTTTTAAACCTGATGTTTTATATGCTTCTACAGCTGATTCTAATGAATCTTTACTTCTATGATTCACAATAATTGTAGCACCTGCATTTCCTAATCCCTTCGCCATGGACATTCCGAGCCCATGAACAGCTCCAGTTACTAAAGCTACTTTTCCAGTTAAATCAAATAAGTTTATTGACATATTTTAAATTTTATCTTAGTTCATTTATTTTACAAATATCCATATCGCCATAGTCTAAATTCTCACCTGCCATACCCCAAATAAAACTATATGCGCTTGTACCAGATCCAGCGTGAATTGACCATGGTGGAGATATAATGGCTTCGTTATTGCCTATCCAAACATGTCTTGTTTCTGTTGGCTCTCCCATAAAATGGCAAACCGCTTGATCTTCTGCTATTTCAAAATAAAAATAGACTTCCATTCTTCTATCATGTACGTGGGCTGGCATGGTATTCCAACTACTTCCTGTTTTAATAGTAGTCATACCCATCTGCAGTTGACAAACATCCACAACACTATTAACGATATATTTTCTTAACGTTCTTGCATTTGCCGTTTCTGCTGAACCCAATTCTATAACCTCGACATCATTAACACCTATTTTTTTGGTTGGATAAGCCTTGTGGGCAGGAGTAGAGTTTAAGTAAAATTTTGCTGGGTATTCTTCAGATTTACTTGAAAACACAATATTTTTGTTACCCTTACCTACATATAAAGCTTCTTTGTGTTCTAAATCATAATGAGTTCCATCAATAGATACCGTTCCTGATCCACCAATATTTATAATACCTAATTCCCGTCTTTCAAGAAAATAATTGGCCTTTAATGGGGCTATAGTTTCTAAAGCTATTGCCTTTCTTAATGGTATAACTCCCCCTGTAATAAATCTATCATAATGGGAGTATACTAAATTGATTGTATCAGGTTCTAGTATGTTCTGAACTAAAAATTCATTTCGCAGCTGCTCGGTATTAAATTCTTTAACCTCTCTCGGAGATGCAGCATATCTTACTTCATATTTAATGGACATAATGGTATAATTTTTTTGTAAAAATAGTGATTTTCTTCTAAATACAATCGATTGTATTTTTAAGTTTGTATTATTGTAATAACCATAACTTATTATATTTACTATCTATATAAATATTTTAGTATTTCAAGGTTCATGAAAAAAAATACAGCTACCATACATGATATTTCAAAAGCTCTGGGAATTGATAGTTCTACAGTCTCACGTGCTTTAAGTAATAGTGCTCTTGTGACAGCTAAAACCAAAGATAAAATACTAAAAAAAGCTATCGAGCTAGGATATCAAAAGAATACTTTAGCCTCTAAATTAAGAACTAGAAAAACGAATACTATTGGAGTTATTGTTCCAAGAATATCAAGACATTTTTTTGCTTCTGTGATTTCAGGTATCGAGGACGCAGCCTATGATTCTGGATATGATGTTATTATTTGTCAATCTTTGGATAATCTTGAGAGGGAAAAACAACTAATACAGACGATGCATTCAAATCGGGTTGATGGTATACTCGTTTCAGTGTCCATGGAGACTAATACTTCAGATCATTTTAATGAATATAAAAAGGATGGTTTTCCAATTGTATTTTTTGATAGGCCATTTATGCTAAAGGAAAATATAAACGTTATTATAGACGATTATAAAGCAAGTTTTGAAGCCACAGAGCATATGATTGAAATTGGTTGTAAAAAAATAGTTCATTTACGTGGGCCAAAAACCTCAGAACTTTATAATAGAAGGGAATTAGGATATAAAAATGCTCTTAAAAATAATGGTCTCGATATTGATGATAATTACATATTAGAATCACGTCTGATGAAAGAAGATGGCTTGGAATTAGCCAATAAAATAGCAAGATTAGGAAATATAGATGGTGTTTTTGCTGCTAATGATACTGTTGCTATTAGTACTATGCAATATTTAAAGGAAAAAGGATGTAATATACCTAGAGATATGGCTTTTGTAGGATTTAGTAACGAGCCTATATCCGCTGTTATTGAGCCTTCATTAACAACAGTTGGGCAGGCTGATGTTGAAATGGGTAAAGTGGCGTCTTTGCTTTTATTTGAATTAATAAAAAATACTACCGATAAAATAAATAATCAAGTTACCATATTAGAACCAAATTTAATTATCAGAAATTCAACGTCTAAGTTTTCAAAAAAATAAATTTATTTTAAATGATTGTTTTGAAGTAAATTATGGATGTTAAAGATGTATAAAATACTTTTTTAAAGATTGCTTTTTTATAATTGATTTTTAACTGTTAGAGCTTATAAAATGAATAAGTCTACAATGGTGATTTTTACGGCTGGGATGGGGAGTCGATACGCCGGATTAAAACAGATAATGACTCTTATCTAATTGTCCCATTTTTATTGCAAGTCCATTTTTAATAGGAAGTAATCATAGACAAGTCCTTAGGATAAATGAATGTTTTCGAATCTTTTTCTTAACTATTAATTAAATTACAGTTAATAGTCAGGGATTCGGTTCGTAGTACTTTAGTGGGTCAATTATGAAGTCCAACATTCTTTTATATATTTTAGTTTTATCCTTTAATTCACTCTTAGGACAAAATATAAAGTTCAAATCCCTTACTACAAGTGATGGTTTGTCTAATAACTCAGTAAATGACTTAATAAGTGATAAATACGGTCGTTTATGGATTGCCACTTGGGATGGTGTTAATGTGTACGATGGACACAAAATAATATGTTTTAAGCATACGCAAAATGATAGTTTAAGTATTGCTGATAACGTAGTTAAAAAGTTCATTAAAGATAAGGATAATAAAATATGGATGCTTACTGATGATAAATCTATAAGTACATATAAAGGTAATGGTGTTTTTGAAAACTACTATTTTGATAAACAGCTTTATGATATTTTACTTTCTAAGAAGGGATCTTTGGTTATAAATATTGAGGGTGAATATTTTAGCTTTTACAAAGGACGTGTAACATCTATTAGAAAAAATAAACTTCGGGAGCAACCATCTAAAAGTGTTTTAGAAAATTATCTTTTAAGAAAATATCCAAACTTAAATATTAATGACATTATTACGGATGAAGATGGAAACATTTGGTATGCTACCCGAAAAAATGGTTTGTACATCATTCCAAATACCACCGATAATATTAACAACAATCAAATAGATCATTATACGTATGATCAATATGCTCCATACAGCTTTACAAGTAATGAAATAGAAAAGCTATATCAAGATGATTTTGGTAATATTTGGTTAGGCCATAAAGATGGTGGGGTAAGTATGGCGTATAAAGATTCTGAGGAGATTACAACAATTATACCTCATCCTATAAAATATCCACATTTACCAAACCAAACCATACGAGCTATAACTAAAGATGCTGAAAGTAGAATTTGGCTAGGGTACTATACAAAAGGATTGTTCTTCTTTAGTAATAAAACAAAGTGCTTTTTACCTTATCTAGTAACAGAGGCAAAACAGAACACTAATTTAAACCGTATTAGAAGTTTGTTTACAGATTCAAATGGAGATGTATGGGTTGGTACATATGGCGGTATTATTCGTATTAACACACAAGGGTATAAAATATATAACTCTGAAATTATTAAAGGACTTCCTAATAATCGAAATTATTCATTTAAAGAAGATGAGGATCATCAATTATGGATTGCTTGTTGGGGAGGTTTAGCAAAGTTCGATTTAAATAAAAATGAATTTTTGGCATTTCCCAATCAAGAGCAGCTTACTCAATATAATATTCGTCATATTGAGGTTGAAAATGAGACAATAGCTATAGCTACAGAAGAAAATGGTGTATGCTTTTTCGATAGGAATAAGGGGATTATAAAACGCGTAACAGTAGAAGATGGCTTATTAGGTAATAGTGTTTACAGTATTTATTACGATAGAAAGGCCAATTATTATTGGATTTCAACTTTAGGAGGCGTTAGCGTTTATGATTTAGATAAAGGTATTATAAAAAATATTACAGAGTCAGATGGTTTGCCTAGTCATATGGTATATAGTCTGTTGCCTAATAATGATAATGTTTGGATAAGTACAACAAAAGGTATTGCTTCTATAAATAGATTTAACTATGAAGTCTCCCAAATTTCCCCAGATCAAGGTTGGCAAAATGTTGAGTTTTCAGAGGGAGCAGCTTTTCAAGATGCAAAAGGGATACTCTATTTTGGAGGTATTAGTGGGTTAAGTTACTTTCAGCCTAATTCACATAGAAATAGAGGAGAGCTACCCAAACTAAAAACGGTTGTTAATGATGATGAAAATTTTGATTCACATTTAAAGCTTAAATATTATGATGCTGAGTTAAAACTAAATATTGTGCCAGTAGGTTTTACTAGTAATATGCCACCTGTTTTTTATAAAATGGAAGGATTGGATAAAACGTGGAGGTTACTTAAAAACTATGAGGTTTTTTATAAGGGTATTCCTTTTGGGGACTATAATTTTTTAACAAAAATAGGTAATAATGACTATACCGTTCATAAAGTGTTTCAGCTTCAAATAGATAAACCTTTTCATAAAACAATATTATTTTATTTTATTTTACTAGTAGTTTGTTCCATTGTAATAATTACAATTATTATCAGAAAAAACATTCTTTCTAAAGAATATCAACAGAAATTAGAAGATAAAATAAAAAGAAGAACAGCTGTAATTGAATCTCAGAAACAAGATTTGTTAGTAGCTAATCAAAATTTAAAGGAAAGAAATACAGAAATTATTAAACAAAAAGAAACCTTATTAACGCTGCATCACCAAATAAAGAGTCAGGACTTTGAGGTAGAAAAGTTTAAAGCGTTTGTGCTTTCATCTTTCAAGCCTAAGCTTTCAAAAATTATAACTAAAATACAGCAGTTAGATCAAAGCGATATTAAAGAAGCCTTACAGCAAGATACTATGAGTTTGGTTCAGTTAATATCTGAATGGGATTATTTAAACCAGATAAAAGATTTAGGAGATTTAAAACCAACACAAATTCTTTTTGAGACGTTAATAACGAATCTGTACGCACAAATTAATTCTGACCGAATTAATTCTAAATCTACATTTAGTTATCAAATTCATACAAGCTCAGATTCAATTCAAATAGATGTTTTAAGGTTTAGATTATTGTTTCAATATTTGTTAAATGATATTTTAAAGTACACAGAAGAAGATGATAAATTAGTTGTGATTTGTGAGCTCTTTTCGGAGAAGATATTAATAAACATTAGGGAAACCGGAGAGTTGTTAAAAGAACAATGGACAAACATTAAGAAGTTTAGCCCATATTATAAAGCAGCTAAAACCTTGGTAGCAGATTTTAACGGAGAATTGGAAGTCGTTTTAAAAACAGATTTTGAAATATCATTGAACATACCGATTACAATACATACACTAGAGATGCCTCTACCTGGTAAAGTTGTTTTAAAGCATTTATATAATAGAGGAGCTATTTCAGAAAAACAGCCTATAGTTTTAGTGTTTTGTGACCCAGAGAATGCAGATTTGGTTTATCAAATGCTAGACAATAAAGATTATCAATTGATTTTTGAGCAAGATGTTCAAGCTATAGATTCGGCGTCACAACAATTGCCATTACAAGCTTTAATTATATATAATAAATCTTTTGATCACGACATTACGCAATTATTAAAGAAGAAAAGATTTCAACAATTCCCCATAA
This sequence comes from Confluentibacter sediminis, assembly GCF_003258355.1. Classification (GTDB taxonomy): domain Bacteria; phylum Bacteroidota; class Bacteroidia; order Flavobacteriales; family Flavobacteriaceae; genus Confluentibacter; species Confluentibacter sediminis. Next base: position 174,291 of record NZ_QKPO01000004.1, read on the forward strand.
TTTACATTACAGAGCAAATAGACTTTGGTTTGCAGGAGCAAGCTCTTGAAGCAGGTGTAAATACGGTGATCCATCTGCCTTCTAGTGTAAACTTTATTCATAAAAAAATTCATTCTTTAATAAAGCAATATCAATCACAGTATCAAACTAAAATTGAAGTTTTACATAAAAATCTAAATGATAAAACAGTTTTAAATGTACACGAAAAATTGGTAAAGCAAGCCATGGAAATCATAAAAGATCAATTAGATAATCCTGATTTTAATGTTGATAAACTAATAGGGTTACTGGAAATATCTCGTACTAAATGTTATCGTGTCTTTAAAGAAGTAATGAATCAATCGCCTTCCGATGTTATTATAAGTCTTCGTTTACAAAAAGCCGAGCAATTACTGGCAATAGGGAATTTAAATATATCTGAAATTAGTTTTGAATGTGGTTTTAATGATCCTAAATACTTTAGTCGTCTTTTCAAAAAGTATTTTAATGTTAGCCCTAAATCGTTTCAAAAAAAAATAAAAACAATCATCTAGTTTAATACCAGATTACCTCAATGTTTCCTAAACGTTACTGCAACAAAAGTGATAAAAAATGGTATATATAAGCCTATAAAACGTATCGACAATCCACTTTTGAGAAACAATAATCTACCTAGTAAAACTTAACTCAGCATAGTTTAGCCTCAAATTTTAAATGTTATATAAATGAAAAAAATCAACGTATTTATTGTGCTTTGCCTCTTTAGTTTTATGGGTGCAATGGCCCAAACTATAGTAAAAGGAACGGTTGTTTCAAAAGAAGGCGGCGTGCCTATTGCTGGGGCTACACTTATTCCTAATGGAAAGACATCAAATGGTGTGGCTACAGATTTTGATGGAAATTTTGAGTTAAATGTATCTTTAGAAAAAGGAACCATTAAAATAGCGTATTTAGGTTATAAAGGATTAGAGGTTTCTTATTCGGGAAATCAAACGTTAAACGTTGCATTAGAGGAAGAGGCTAGCGCTTTAGATGAGGTCGTCTTAATTGGTTATGGTTCATCTAAAAAAGGAGATTTAACATCGGCTATTTCTACAGTGAGTAATGTTGAAAGTATTGCTTCCAGACCGGTATCAAACCTTACCGATTTTTTACAAGGAAATGTTCCAGGGGTTACTGTAATGCAACAAGGGGGCGACCCTACTTCGGGGGCTAGTATTGTAATAAGAGGATATGGTTCTGTTAATTCAGAATCTCCTTTAACAGTTGTAGATGGTGTTCCTTATTATGGTCCTGCTATAAACCCAAATGATATTGCTTCTGTTTCTATTTTAAAAGATGCTTCGGCAGCTGCTATTTATGGAGCACAAGCCGCTTCTGGTGTTATTGTTATCCAAACGAAAAGAGGGAAACTTGGAAAACCTCAAGTAAGCTTGGATGTGTATTCAGGGTTTCAAAATGCTTCTAATTTACCCACCCCTTTAAATGCAAAAGAGCAAGCTGATATTTATAATTTAGCGGCAGATAATGGAGGAACTCCTAGACAGTCTGCACATAATGTCACTCAAAATCCATGGGGACAAACAACAAGAACTAATTGGATGGATGCTATTTTTAGATCTGCTGCTATATACAACGTAGCTGCAAGTATTAAAGGTGCTTCAGACAATGTTAATTATATGACGTCTTTTGGTTATAACAAAAAAGAAGGTGTTTTGTTAGGAACTCAATCTGAAAGATATTCATTTCGCGTTAAAACAGATTTTAAATTAACAGATAAAATTACAGTAGGTGAAAATGTATATTTTTCTAACACAGAAGCATTAGGAACAAATACCTCTAGCGGATATTCAGGAACTATTTTAAGTGCATTATATATGCCTTCTGCAGCTCCTGTTTATGATGATGAAGGTAAGTTCCATGGTGTGGTTCCTTATAATTTATCTCAATTTGCAGGAGCTTATGGTGATGTTTATAATCCTGTATCATTGTTATTAAGACCAACCGTAGAAAATCCAGTTTCTTTTATCAACGCTAATGTGTTTTTGGATTATGAAATTATTGATGGTTTAAAATTTAAAACCAACTATACTTTTAGTAAAACAAATGAAAACTATAAAGCATTTTCACCTAAAAGACCAGAGTTGGGTAGAACTAGTTTAGAAAATTCCTTAACACAAAGTAACGCCGTAACGAACAGATGGGTTTGGGACAACCAATTGTCTTATACTAAATCTTTTGGTCTTCATAATTTAAATGTAACGGCCGTTTATTCTGCTCAATATAGTGATTATGAATATGTGAGCCAAACAGGTAAAGGTTTTAGTAACGAAGCTTCTTTTAACCAATATATGAAAAATGCTTCAGAAATAAGTAGTTATGACTCACAAGCTCATGAAGATGCTCTGACCTCAGCAATAGGTAGGGTTATGTATAATTATGCTGGGAAGTATTTTGTAAGTGGTAGTATTCGTAGAGATGAAACGTCAAGACTTGCTCTAACTAATCAATCAGATATATTTTCAGCAGCATCTTTTGGATGGAAAATTTCTGAAGAAGATTTTTTTAATATCGATGCCATCAACGATTTAAAATTTAGAGCTTCATGGGGGCAAATTGGTAACATTCGTCCTGTAGGGTATTATTCTTTTGATGTGCCTTTAGGAAGCCAGACGCTAATTATTGGAGAAGATGGTTTACAGGATGATAAAGGGGTATATGCAGATAAGCAATCAAATCCTAATCTAAAATGGGAAACATCAGAATCTTTGGATTTTGGAATGGATGCTTTACTTTTTAATCAAAAATTGTCCTTAACTGTTGATTATTTTGAAAAAACAACAAAGGGAATGATTCTAGCTGGTTTAGAAGATCATCATCAAGGAACAAGTGCGGCTGATGTAAATGGTGGAGAAGTAAAAAATACAGGTTTAGAAATAGCTGCAAGTTACACAGATGCTATAGGAGATTTACACTTTACTATTAATGCGAATGCATCAACACTTAAAAATAAGTTAGTCAATTTAGACGGATATAATAATAGTGGTATAGATTATATAGCACATAGTGACAATGTAAGAGAAGTAATAGCACCATATAGATCTGTAGTGGGGCAACAACTCTATTCAACCTATTTAGTACCTTATTTAGGTGTTTTTCAATCGCAAACAGAGATAGATGCCTATGCTAAAGATGGCGTTTTAATTCAACCAAATGCAGTGCCTGGCGATTTGAAATTTCAAGATACAAATAATGATGGTGTTATAAATGATGACGATAAAGTTTTTATGGATAGCTATCAGCCTAATTTAACCTACAGTTTTGGACTCAATTTTGATTACAAAGGCTTTGATCTAGGCATGATATTTCAAGGTGTTGCAGGTGTAAAAGTATTTAACGGATATAAATATGTAGCGTATAATGCATCACTTCAAGGTTATAATTTAGATAATAGAGTGTTAAGTGCTTGGACACCAGCTAATACAAATACAGATACACCAAGAATTTCAACAAAAGACAATAATCATAATTTTGGTACAGCTTCTAGTTGGTACTTAGAAAACGCTTCTTATTTAAGACTTAAAAATATTACATTAGGTTATACATTACCAAAAAATACATTAAAAGGAACAGATTTACGTGTTTTTGTTTCTGCTGAAAATTTATTTACCATCACAAACTATTCTGGTATAGATCCAGAAGTAGGAGGTAAAGGATTAGATTTAGCTAAATATCCAGTATCAAAAACAATTACAGCAGGACTATCTTTAAAGCTATAAATTAATTAAAAAATCAAGAAAATGAATATTAAAATTTATAAAACAGTAATGGTGCTTTTGGGCGTTACATGTTTAACAATACTATCTTGTTCCGATGAGTTTACCAACTTAGAACCCATAGGAAGTTCTTCTTATGGTAACTTTTGGAAAACAGAGCAAGATGCCGTAGAAGCTGCAAATAGTATGTATTTCTACATGAAAGATGAAGATATGTTTACCAGAGGATTCATGTGGTATATAAATGCTTCAGACGACATGGTAACCGGACGTATAAAAGATTATGCAGATAATACTAAAAACTTCAATATTAAAGGGGATGAAAGTGGTTTAAAATGGATGTATCCACAAAGTTATAAAATTATAAGAAGAGCTAATGATATCTTACTGAATGTTCCAGAGATGAATATTGATGATAATTTGAAGAAAAGAATTTTAGGAGAGGCTTATTTTATGAGAGCTTTCCATTATCATTGGTTAGCATATCACTATGGAGATAATGGGCCAAACGGAGGGATCCCAATTGTTACGGAGGAAAACATGAATGACGAAGCAGGTAGTTATGAGCGACCAGCTAGTGTGGTAGATAATTATAAGCAAATCATTGAAGACTTAAATAAAGCAAAGGATTTATTACCGTTGTATACAACATATAATGCGGATGATTATGGAAGAGCTCATAAAGATGCAGCTTTAGCTTATATTGCAAAAACGTATTTGTACTGGGCGCAATATGACCCTACTAAATATGCAGATGCTGTTGCAGCATGTGATGCCGTTACCAATTCAGGATCTGGAAGAGCTTTAATAGATACCGGTAATCCTTCTAAAGATTATAGATTATTACACAGTTATTTAAATAACTGGACTAGTGAATACATTTGGTCTGTTGATTCAGGTATAGAAGGTGGAAGTAAATTGCCTGGAGTTATGTTGGAAAATAAAGGTTGGGGAATATATAACGGTTGGGGCTATTACCAACCAACAGAAGAGTTGTATGATGCATTTGAAGATGGAGACCCCAGAAGGGAAGTAACCATTCTTAAGTTTGGTGACGAATTTCAGTTTTTTGGAGAAACTAGAACCTATCAATCAGAAAACTCATTGTCCGGTTTTCAATTTAACAAATATATGTACGAGTATCAATTTGAAAATCCAATAGGAACTTATATAAACCCTAGCGGAGATAGTCCAACCACAATATACAATGTCCCTATATTACGGTATGCAGAGATTTTATTAATAAAATCGGAAGCATTAATTATGCAAGGGAAAAATGGAGATGTGCCTTTAAATTTGGTACGGCATAGAGCAGGTCTTGCTCCAATAACAAATGCGACCATGGCAGATTTAAAACATGAACGAAGAGTAGAGTTGGCGGGAGAGTTTGCCGACAGACATTTTGATTTGGTGCGTTGGGGAGATGCAAAAGAGGTTTACAGCAAACCACTACATGGTAGAATTCATACAGACCGTTCAAATCCAAATTCGTCTTATAATATCGAAGAAATATGGCCTGCAAGAAATTTTGACCCATCGTATATGAACGTATGGCCAATTCCTAATCAATCAGTAAATTCTTCAGGAATATCTCAAAATAAAAATTGGTAAAATAGTTTTTTTCATTCAGTTAGTTTTTTATTGTTGAAGGGAGTTATATGGCTCCCTTTAACTTCTTCGTTTAAATTTTATTTAAAATCATGTCAAAAATTCATAAAATAGTTTTATTTTTTTTAGTTATCAATACAATGGCAGCACAAAACTTGCCCTATGTACATTCCCATAACGATTATAGTCAAGCCGTTCCTTTCTGGAATGCTTTTTCGGCAGGGGCAAACTCCATTGAAGTTGATGTGTTTTTAAAGGATAATAAGCTATATGCAACACATAGTGAAGAAGATATTATTGAAGGGCGCACCATAGAAAATTTATATCTTGAGCCTTTACAAAAAGTAGTTTCTCTTGGTTTTGGCGAAAATAAGCATGTTCAATTGCTTGTCGATGTAAAATCAGATGCATATAAAACGCTTGATGTTCTTATAAACGTTTTAAAAAACTACCCAATTTTAATTCATAGCGATAAAATAAGTTTTGCTATTTCGGGTAATAGACCAAAGCCAGCCGAATACAAAAACTATCCTGATTATATTACATTCGATTATCAAAGCTTAGATGCTATTTCTGCAGATGCTTTGCAAAAAGTGTCACTTGTAAGTTTAGATTATGGTAATTTTTCACAATGGAATGGTAAAGGCAGATTAACAAAAGCAGATAAGGAAAGAATTATAAATGTTATTAAAGAGGCAAAACGTTTTAATAAACCGTTTCGGTTTTGGGGTACACCAGATTCAAAATCAGCTTGGAAATGTTTTGCCGATTTAGGTATCGATTTTATAAACACAGACCATCCTTTTAATTGTATTCAGTATGTAAAAAGCTTGCCGCAACGTGTTTATACAAATAAGGTGTTTTCAAAGGTTTATACCCCTTCATTTGAATACGATCAAAAATCACAATCCGTTAAAAATATTATTTTGCTTATTGGAGATGGAAATGGCTTGTCTGAACTTTCGGCTGCTGCACTCGCCAATAATGGGACATTAACTATAACCCAATTAAAAAGCATAGGCTTAATGAAAACGCAATCATCAGATGATTTTACAACAGATTCTGCAGCAGCGGGAACGGCATTAGCTACTGGAGAAAAAACATATAATAGGGCTATTGGTGTGGATTCTTTAGGGAAACGAATAAAAAATATCACTGAAGTTTTACAAGCACACCAATTTAATACGGGCATTATTACCACGGACGATGTTACTGGGGCAACACCAGCTGCATTTTACGCACATCAAAAAGATAGAGGAGAAGAACACAATATCGCCCAAGATTTATTGAAAAGTAAGCTTAATTTATTTGCTGGCGGTGGTAAAAATAGATTTAATGATTTTGGGGATTTTAAAATTTTGGAATCACCTAAAGCCATTGGTACTTCAAAAAATAATAAAGTTGGTTTTTTTATGTCTAATAGTGGAGTGCCAGGAGTTTTGGAAGGAAGAGATAACCTTTTAGCTGAAATCACGGAACATAGTTTAGCTTATTTTAAAAGTAAAAAACAACCTTTCTTTTTAATGGTTGAAGGGGCGCAAATTGATAGTTACGGACATAGAAATGATGTCGCTGGCATTGTTAGTGAAGGTGTCGATTTTGATAAAGCAGTAACCCAAGCCATCAAATTTGCAGATGCCAATAAAGGAACTCTAGTTATTATTACGGCAGATCATGAAACGTCAGGATTTAGTATTCCACAAGGCGATTTAAAGGCGCATCAAATTGAAGGTGATTTTACAACACACGATCATACAGGAACTTTGGTTCCTATCTTTGCATATGGACCACATTCAGGTGAATTTACTGGGGTTTACGAAAATAACGAGGTGTTTCATAAAATACTTTCACTTTTAAAACTTTCAAAAAACTAATTATTATGAAATTTTTTATCTTTTTTGTTTTAGGAATTATGGGGCTTTGTTCTGCTTATTCGCAAACAACAGTTAGTGGAAAAATTTTTGTTGATACAAATAATAATCAAAAATGGGATGTGGGCGAAATACCTTTGTCAGATGTTTTAGTTTCAAATGGTAGAGACCTTGTTCTTAGTGATAAGCAAGGAATCTATAAAATAACAACTATAAAAGGAAATTGTATTTTTATTGTAAAGCCTTCCCTCTATTTGTCTCCATTAAAAGAGAATAGACCTCAGTTCTATATTTCAAATATTGAAGATAGAAAACAATCGTATGATTTTCCTTTATTGGTACATGATGAAGCGGATAGTTCAAATATAGTCCTTTTAGGGGATCCACAAGTAGATGTTATTGATGATGTGCATCACGTTAATAAATTGGTAACAGAAGAGTTAGCAGGTAAACAAATTGATTTTATTGTGCCTTTGGGCGATTTAACATTTGATAATCATGATATGTTTGAGCCATTGTCATCAAGTTTAGGCTTAATTGGATCACCCGTTTTTAATGTTATGGGGAATCATGATCAAAACTATTATGCCACTTCTCTGAATGAAAGAGATGCCGATTTTGAGAAGTTTTTCGGACCATCTTATTATGCTTTTCAATATGGTAAATCACTTTGTCTGGTAGTGAATAATATATATCCAAAGGAAGATAAAAATTATATTGGAAAGATTGATGAAGATCAATACGCTTTCTTACGTCAGCTATTAGAAGCTATGAAAGATACGCACGATTCGCTGTATATATTTATGCACATCCCGTTGGAAGAGATGGAAGATAAAGAGCGATTCATAAAATTATTCAAAGATTATCACAATGTTTTTATTGCTGCTGGCCATACGCATACGCAGTATCAAAAAAGTTTTAAAAGAGAAGGTCTTACAGAGTTAAGAGAATTAGTAGCAGGTGCTGTTTGTGGTTCTTGGTGGCAAGGACCGCATGACAGTGCCAATATACCTTTTTCTTTTATGTATGACGGCACGCCAAAAGGTTATTGGTTTTTACAAACAAAAGATAATAAGCTTACTTATAAAGTATCTGGAAAATCCGAAGAGTTTCAAATGGAAATAACAGTTCCTGAAATAAATGAGTGGGATACATCTTTAAATGATTTAAATGAGCCTTTTATTTATGCCAATGTATTTGCAGGTAAAAATGATACCGAAGTGCAGATAAGCTTTGACGGGAATCATTGGCAAAAGATGGAGAGATATGATGGAGTAGCCCCTAAATTAAAGAGCTTGTTTAAGCTTCAGGAATTAGGTCGTTTTAGTGGTGAGAATATTAGTGCCATGCCAAAGCCAAAAACAGTAAGCACACATTTATGGCGTTTTGAGATTCCTAAAAATTTACCAAAAAATACGTATTTGGTTCAAGTTAAGGCTATTGATTCTTTAACAGGTTTGAAGGCTTTAGGAAAACGTGTTTTTACTCTAAAATAAAAACACCATTAACAACCGTTATCTCAATATGGACACTTTTTATAAATGAGAATTATATTATGCACTACCTTGATTCATACATGTTTCGAGCGTACCAATCACCCTGTTCTGGCAGGCATTGTGGTTTCGAATGTACCCACATTCAGAACTTAGAATTTCTAAACCATTCGGGAGTTTTAAATTGTTTCAAGAAGGTTGAAAAATTTCTTTCGCAAAGGATTCTGATTCTAAATTAAAAGGAATTCTACTGCATTTATCTTGTCTGATAAATAAAGCGTAGGTATATATAAGTCAAGGGCTACATTTTAAAATAATTCTTTTCTTTTTATTTTAAGTTATAATATCTAGTGGTAAGTTTATATATAAACTTACCACTAGATATTAAAATTATAAGCAATTTAAATAATATTAATACCCACTATTCTGAGTCAGATTTGAGTTTTTGGCAATTTCACTCTGTGGAATTGGATACAAAGCACGGTAATCACCATTTGGTGAGTGAGACAACCAAGATTTGGTGGTAAAAACGCCAAACCGGATCATATCAGAACGCCGACGGGCTTCTTGACAAAATTCCCAACCCAATTCATCAAGCATACGCCCATATTGAATATTAGCTCCACCTTCTTCAGTTGATTGCAAGTGATTACGCAAACCATAGTCATAGGTACTTCCTCCCATGAGTTCTGCTCCAGTAACCACTGCTCGTTCAGGATTGTTCCTAAAGTTACGAGCACGTACTTCAGAGACAATAACTGCTGCTTCATCAGCATATCCTGTTCTTAAGAGGCTTTCTGCCTTCATCATCAAAATATCGGCATATCTAAAAAGTGGCCAGTCATTGCTCAAACGGTTGGTAGCTCCCATGGCAATTTCAAACTTGCCTAAACGAAATCCATCTACTTCTTCTGATTCATCAACTCCGGCAACATAATTGCGGAAAAATAATGGTTTACCTGCCCAATCGCCCATGCTTGCTATGATGGGATCTCCATTTGCGGCATACTGTGGTCCTTTGATATAATTATCAATATATCTGGAATCTAGTGTATCAAATGTACTTATAAATTGAGGAACAGCACAAACGCCTCCCCAGGGACCATATTCCAAATTATAAGTTTTTTGATTGCCTGGATCCAATGTTTGCATGTGTACATCAAACGAATTCCAGTCATTGACATACTTTGAATCAAATGGCAACGCAAAAATGATTTCATTCGAATTTTGATTCTCTGTAATAAATACATTTTTCTGGTTTGATTCCAAACTAAATTTGCCTGAATTAATGATTTCATCGCACACTTCAATACAAGCGTTCCATTGTGGAGTTCCAGTGTACACTTCAGCATTAAGGTACAATTTGGCCAGTAGGCTAAGGGCTGCCCATTTGGTAAATTTTCCATAGGTTTCTTGATTGTTTTCTTCGCTTACCATCGAGATATTGTCGATTATATCTTTTACTATGAAATCATATACCTCTTTTCGGGTGTTTTGCTGAGGCAAATAACCTTCAGGCACATCGAAATTATCAACAATTGGTACGTTACCGTATATATCACATAAAATCCAGTAATAGGAGGCTCTTAAGATTTTCATCTCTGCGACTAATGGATCAACGTCTTCTGCTGCAACAGGAATTTGTCCTGTTTGGACTTGATAAATTATTCGGTTACAATTGGTGATTCCACCGTATGCCCTTGTCCAGATATTGATAACAATATCATCATCGGTTGTCCATTTATGTTCATGGATTCGGCGGTATACCCCTCCATCAACCCAACCATTTGGCCGAGCAGGAGTTAACATTTGATCACCGGAAACTTCCTGTGCACGATATACGGTATTCCATTGTAGGAGAAGACCACGCCAATCTACATAAGGTGCACCGGTAATTGCTGGTATATCATAAGCGGATGGAACAAATTCACTTGAAATAATCTGATTATAAGAAGTATCTTCTAGTTTTGTGCAAGAAGTCATTAAGATAAGTAAGAGTGCAACAGAAGCTACTCCTGAATAGGTATTATATTTTAATTTTTTCATCTCTCTCTAATTTAATAATTAAAATGTCACGTTAAGTCCAACAGTAAAAGTTCTCGTAGTAGGATATTTGTACGGAGAGTCCATTCCTGGATCCAATCCAGATGTTGGCGTCTGAACAACACCTGCCTGTGCTGTTGAGACTCCATTGCGTAAACTAACTTCAGGGTCTATCCCTTTGTAGCCAGTTATGATAAAAGCGTTAAGTACCGATGTGTAAATGCGCGCCGACTGGAATTTGATCCCGGTTATACTTTTGAAGTTATACCCCAACGTGATATTATCAATTTTCCAGTAGTCCCCATTTTCGATGTAATAGCTGTTGAACTCAAGTGGTGATTTTAATTGGGTTTTTCCAAATATCGGATCGAATGCTGTTTTGAGCACATTGTACTGGACATATGTCGGATTCTCAAACATCATACGTTGTAGGTTTGCCACCTGAAATTTGAACGCACCTCTTTGTGAAATACTTAAATCCCAGTTCTTAAATTTAAAGGTATTATTCCAACTGATGTGGTATTTTGGAATGCCGTTCCCAATTACTTTCTTGTCCTCGAAAGAATGCCCAAAATCGGTATATTTTACAGGTTGGCCATCAGCTCCTTCATAAACCCATTGCCCATAATTCCCTGGGTCACCAGTCTGGTCGTTGCCAATATCAATTACCTTATAGCCATAAAAATCACCAACCGGCCCTCCAACTTTTAATAGATGGGAGAAAGTCTGAATTGGAGGGAAAATAGCTCCTACCCTTAAATAATCTGTTGACTGTTGGTAAATGTCGTTTGAAAGACTGACCAGCTTATTAGTGTTCGTAGAAAAGCCAACGCTGGTATTCCAAAATACATCTTTGTTTTTAACAGCCTCAAAATTGAGCATAACTTCCAATCCCTTGTTTTCCATTACACCCACATTAGCCAAGGTTTGATTGTAAAGATTAGGAGGACTCGGCACCGCAAATATGGATAGAAGATCATGGACCTGTCGGTTGTAGTAATCAATGCTACCGCTTACACGGTTATCCAACATGCTGAAATCAACGCCAATATCTGTTTCTCGTTTTTCTTCCCATTTCAGATTAGGATTTGGGTTAGAAGCAGGAACCAGTGTTTTTATCCAATTACCATTGGAATACACATAGCCATAACCATAATCAAGAATTCCAACTGCCTTGAACAAATCAGAAGGTTGTGACCCAGTGACTCCATATCCCGCCCTTAATTTAATGTCATTAAATAGGGTCTGATTTTTCATGAAAGATTCTTCTGTAACTCTCCAACCTACTGAAATTGCTGGAAATGTACCCCAAGGATTATTCGTACCCCATAATTGACTGGCTTCTTCACGGCGTATACTTGCCATCAAAAGATATTTGTTATTATAATTGTAGTTGAAACGCCCGAAATAGCCTATAAGATTGGTCTTTTGTCTATAGTTATCAATCATGCCCTCATATTTTCCACTACTAATAGCTTGTCCAAGTTGAATATTGTTGTATCCAAACTTATCGGTTGGAAAATCCCAGTTTCTCATGCCATAATTGCTGTATTCATTATCCTGATAACTATACCCTCCTAAAATAGCGAAATTATGATCCTTTATAGACTTTTTGTATTCTACAGTGAGTTCAATCAGGTGATCGATCGATTCATTTCCTCCAATAGATGCATAACCATTCCGATTATCCCGTAAGGTACTTGCATGTTGTTTCGTTTCAGCATAGCCATTTTCTTCAATTCTTTTCCCATATGAAAAGACTCCGGATAATTTTAGGCCATCAATCGGCGCATAGACAACAGAGCCTTTATATCTCGAAACTTGGTTGTTTGCTTGCCCATCACTTTCGTATAAATCTGATACGGGACTTTCATAGTCAAACTTCGTAAGTTCCTGAAACCATGTTCCGTCAGGATTCTTAATAGGAGCGGTTGGGTTTTGCATGACCGATTGTCGGTAGATATTCTGATTAAAACCATTCCATTTCGAAGAGGAACTAAATAAATTGATGTTGAATTTCAGTTTATTATCAAACATACTATGGTTAAAATCCACGCGACCTGAGAATTTCTCATTGTAAGACTTTCTAAATATTCCTTCCTTGTTATCATAGTTTAAACTTATCAGGTAATTAGTTGTTTGGTTACCACCACGGAATGTTAAGTTGTGAGATTGAATCAATGGAGTTTGGCTTATCTCTTTAAACCAATCTGTGCTTTCTCCATAATCAGGCATTTCATTTTGGCGGAAACCTGCGGCAATCTGATCTCTAAAATCGGCAGCGGTCGATAAATTAAGCTTCCGAGCGATAGTTTGAGTACTTACAAAGGTTTGATATTCAACGGTGCTTTTTCCATCTCCGCGTGCACTTTTTGTTGTAATCAGGATTACACCATTTGTTCCCCGAGTACCATAAATTGCAGCTGCAGAACCGTCTTTTAGCACATCAATGGACTCAATATCTTGAGGCGATACTGTTTTCATGTCGCCAGGAATTCCATCAATAAGAACAAGCGGATCCTGATTTGCTCCCATAAGCGAAGTATTTCCACGTAAAAGAATTTGGGTTTTATTTGTAGGGTCACCACTAGGAGAAATGATTGTTAGACCAGCTACTTTTCCCTGTATTAATTGACCTGCGTCAGCAACACTTCCTTTGATGAAATCATCAGCTTTTACAGTGGCTACTGAACTGGTCACGTCGGCTTTCTTCATGGTTCCATAACCAACCACCACAACTTCGTTTAGCGCAGCTGCATTTTCAGCCAACATAATGGCAATATTAGTTTGATTACCAATAACTATTTCTTTTGTTAAGAAACCAACATAAGAAATCACAAGTGTAGCATTCTTATTTGAAACATGAAGAGTAAAATTACCGTCAAAGTCTGACTGCGTACCATTTGTGGTGCCTTTTTCTATAATGTTAGCTCCAGGTAATGGTTGGCCATTACTATCTGATATAGTTCCAGAAATTTCAATACCTTGTTCATTTGTATTATCTAAAGGACTTGAATTGGTCACTACTGGTTTTTCTTTAATAATAATGGTGTTTTTTTCAGATAATTCAAAATTTAAGTTTTCATTTGATAAGCTTTTATCTAGTAACTTTGCTACCAAAATCTCTCCTTTTTCCAATTGTACTTTTGGAGCATCCTTAAATAAGTTTCTTGGATAAATAAAACGATAATCTGTTTGCTGTTTGATGATTTTAAAAACCTGGTCAACGGTAACCAATTGATCTCGATCAATCAAAACTTTTTCTTGTGAAAATAATTTTTCTCCATTTAAACTGAAAACTGTTGTACAAAATAGAAAGATAAACGTTTTCATAATTGGGAATAATAGCCGTCTCCGAATAATCGAACGGACAAAAGTTGATTTAATTTTCATAAATTTGCATTGTGTTAGTTAAACATTTAATTAATACACTCTTAGAGGGACGAAGTTTGATACACGCCACATGTTATGACTTCGCCCTTTTTTTGTGAAGTACTCTTATTTTAAGAGTACTGTTTTATTGTTTATTTTGTAGTCCTTAATTATTTTAAAATTTTTAATAATGATTAGTATTTCTTCTATGTTTTGATTTTTATCCAATATCCCATTAAACTCTACATTCTCACTTTTTTGATTTTCAAAAAACACCTCTATATCGTACCATCTGGCTAAAACTTTCATGATTTCCTTCAATGATTTATTTTCAAAACTAAAAACGCCTTCTTTCCATGAAATTTCATTATAAACATCTACTGTTTTTAACGCTAGCGTATTAGTCTTAAAATCTAAATGAGATTGTTGATTAGGTAATAAATTTTGTTTTTTTCCTTCATAGCTTAAAGCCACTTTTCCTTTTACCAAAGTCGTGTAAGTATCTGTATCATCTTTATAGGCTTTTATATTAAATTCCGTTCCTATGACCTCTACTTCTTGATCTTTGTTTATAACTCTAAATTTAGCTCCGTTATGTTTAGTGCTGGGAGAAACATCAAAATAGGCTTCACCATAAACAAGCTCTACTTCTCTGATATCACCTTCAACAAATACAACGGGATATTTTAATTGTGATTCTGAATTCAACCATACTTGAGTGCCATCAGACAGCTTTATAGAAAACTTGCCCCCTCTTGGAATGGTTAAATAATTATATTTTATTTTATTTTTTGATTTTTCCGATGGGTTATATACCAATTTTTCACCATTGCTACTTATATTGTTTTTTTGATATGTTGTACTTTTTCCTAACGCAACAGTCGAACCATCTTCTAATGTTAAAATAGCTTTATCGGTTCCTGTTTCTATCTTACTATCTACAATTTTGGAGATGCCTTTAGTAGGGGGGAACAAGTTGTCCTTAAAGAAATAACTGGTTGTCAATATACCAAGTACTGCAGCTGCAGCTGCATATTTCCATGATATCTTTCGTACAGGAATGGTTATTTTATTTTGAACCTTTTCTAAATCGGCTTGCTTGTTGATTTGATTTGTTAAATTTTTACGTCGTTTTATTAAAGACTCATCGGTGAGATTCTTTAATATGTATTGTTTGTCTTTTTTGTCGAAAATTTCAAAATTATCTAAATCAGTAGGTAATTCACCTTTTAATAAAGATGCTGCAATTTGTTTTGATAGGACTATTATTTTATTAAATATGGGCATGAAACATATGTTAAATTATCTAAAATATGTGCTTTATTAACCATAAGACGATAAAAAGTACACAGAGGGTTAAGAAAAAGTTAAAAAAAATTAAAAATTTTGGAAAAAGGGGAATTAAATAGTCTATTTAGAACTTATAAATATAAACGCTATCAAAATAAAGTGCTCTTTTAAAAGTGGCTTTAGCCTTTTATAGGCTATTTTTTTTTGCGCTTTAATCGTGTTAATTGACAAACTTAGGGTATTGGCAATTTCAGCATTTGAAAGTTCTTTAATACTCATTCTAATAATTTGGGCACATTTGTACGGAAGAGTATTAATAGCTTCTTCAATAATAGTTGAAGCCTCTAAGACAACTACTTCACGTAAAAAGAATGGTTCTGTTTCTAGTTTCTCTATGTCCCTTATTGGTAAGTGAGATGTTGATTTATAGAGTTTGCTTTTAAGATAATCGAGGGATTTATTTCTTACTGAAGTATATAGATATGATTTAACACTGCTTTCACTTTGAAACTCAATTTTGTCTTCCCAGATTTTTATAAAAACATCTTGAACTAGATCTTTTGATATTTCAATGTCTTCAATATACTTATTTGAAAACAAGCATAATGAAGTATATAATTTATTGAAAAAATATTTGTATTCTTTCAATGTTAATGTATATGTTTCTGTTTTTTGCACTTGTTTTTTTATTAATGCATATTCAAATCTAAACAAAAAAAATGAATATGATAATTTTAAAGAAAATAATTGTAATATTTACACTTATCTCAAACCCAAATATTATGTAAATTAAATATTCGGAAATATAAAAATTTGACATTGTTATTTGAGAATAAGGTTGCTATGGCTTAATAGAAATAAAACCCTTAATCTAAAAGGGTGAAGATTCTGTCATCACATCTCTACACTATTACATTTCATTCACAATCAAAAAGCTATTAATCATATGATTTACAGTTTTTTTTTCTTTTCTTTTTTAGGCATATCATCAGAATACAAAAAATACTTTAAAAAAGGTTATCAAATCACATACCAAATACCGTTTAAAAACGGATTGACCTAATTGTTAAAATTGAGCCATCTGTTGGGATATAAAATGTATGTATCTTTACAAGTGATTTGACTTTTTATATGACTTCTATGAATAAATTGACGCAGCAAAATAAAATGTAATAAAATCTAGATCATTGCAAATTACTTTCAGAACAATTTAATTTTTAGACAAGTTTTTAAAGTATATCAATATGAAGCCACTGGCCACCTAAGTAGTAGATAATAAAATTTTTATTTATCTAAAGGTGTTTTAAAAACTTTATGAGCAAAAAATAAAAATAATGTATCATCTTTAAATCCTTGTCTTATTTTCTTAAAAGCAAGTCTCATATGTGATTCCACCGTTTTTTTTGAAATATTTAGTTCATTCGCAATCTCATCATATTTTAAGCCTTCAAATTTATTGAGTTCTAAAACTTTCTTACAAATAGGAGGTAAGGTGTCAATAACCATTCTTAGACGTTTGATTTTATGCTCCAATAAGTCTTTGTTTTCAGAAATATGATCTCTAATGATTTCAGATTTAAAATTTTCAAGTAAATCTAATTGCCTTCTGGTTTTTCTATAATAATCTATATAGGTGGTATAGCTAGCCGAAAACAAATAGCCTCTTACTGAATTTTTAATGGTTATGGTGCTTCTGTTTATCCAAAGATTAACAAAAACTTGCTGTACAATATCTTCCGATAATGCTAAATCATTGTTTAAAGACCTTATGTATCTAACCAAATCTTTGTAGTAAGTCTTGAACAACACATCAAAAGCATCACTATCATCTGTCTTTATTTTCTGAATAAGATCTAGGTCTTCCATGAAAAATTGGCAATTTTCATTACAAGATTACAAAAGATTTAAGATAAAAATCAAAAAAAAGTGTTTTTTCACTAAGGGTTTTTTAAAATTCATGACGACATTTCAATAAATAAGATAATTTACTGAATTTAATGAAAAAAATCATAATAAAATATTTAAACGATTCCCTCACGGATAATGAATACCAAGAATTACTGCTTTGGCTTAGAAAACCTAAAAACAAAAAGAAATTTGCAACATTTGTTGAAGAAAATTATCACTTAAATATGTCTTATGAAGAAATTGATGACGATAAGGCTCTAAACAAGGTGAAGATGAGCATTGTAAAGCATAAAAAAGCTTCAAGATATAGTATTTGGAAATATGCTGTGGCCGCTGCTGTAGCCATCTTGTTTGCTTTTGGATATTTGTTTAATGATAGTAAAATGCTATTAGATAATAAGCCTGTCATAGTAAATAACCAAATAAAAACAGGGATCCACAAAGCTACCTTAACATTGGAAGATGGCTCACAGGTAGTCTTAGGGAAAGGAACTGATTATAAATCTCAGAATGTCCAAAGTAACGGAGAGGCATTGATGTATGTTACAGGCCAAACCGAAAATGCACATGTTTCTTTTAATACTTTAACCGTCCCAAGAGGTGGTCAATTCCAGATTGCCCTAGCTGATGGTACTCAGGTATGGCTCAATTCAGAATCTCAATTAAAATATCCAATTACTTTTATAGATGGAGAAAGTCGAAACGTAGAACTCATATATGGTGAAGCTTATTTTGATGTATCGCATAGTACCGAACATGGTGGTTCTAACTTTAAAGTTATACATAATCAACAAGAAATTCAAGTTTTAGGTACGAAATTCAATATAAAAGCTTATAAAGATGAAGCTAGCATTTACACCACATTGGTTGAAGGTAAAGTTGCCATTAGCACTCCATCAGAAAGAAAAATATTATTACCCAATCAACAAGCTATTTTAAGCAATGTCAACAACAAAATAGTTGTTAGTGATATAAAAGTAAAAGATGAAATTGCCTGGGTTAATGGAGAGTTCATTATAAAACATAAATCTCTTAAAACCATTATGAAAGAATTATCTAGATGGTACGATATGGATGTGGTTTTTAAGGAAAAGAGCTTAGAAGATGTGAAATTTGTTGGGGTTTTAGGTAGAGAACAGGATATTGTTCAAATATTAAACACCATTAAAGAATTAGGTGTTATTAATGGGTATGAGATTACGAATAAACAAGTTATTTTAAAATAAACAACTTCGATAAGATATATAAAAAAAGGGAGCGAAATTCAAACATTTGGCGGTGTCTCAGATTTCGTCCCTCTAAAGTGCAATTATTAAACAAATGTCTAACTAACACAAAAACAAATTTATGCAAATTAAATTGATTAATCCCCGTTCTTTCTTTAGAAAGCGGTTACTTATGTTTATTATGAGAACATTCATTTTCTTATTATGTACAACGGTTTTTAGTTTAAATACGGGAAGTGTTTTAGCGCAAGAGCGTGTTAAAATAGAGTCGGATAAAACGGTTACTATTGATGAGGTTTTTGAAATTATTATGAATCAAACCAAGTATCGATTTCTGTACCCTGAAGATTTATTTAAAGATTTACCTAAAATACAGTTAAAAAAAGGGTTTGTGAGCCTCGATAAATTACTTAAAAATAGTATAACAGACGAAGCTTTTAATTTGGTTTTAAGTGAGAACAATACGATTTTGATAAAAAGAAAGAAAGACCAGCAAGAAATACGTGTTTCAGGTAAAGTTGTGGATAGCAAAGGCATTCCAATTCCTGGAGTAACAGTATTAATAAAAGGAACATTTAGAGGTGTAGCAACCGATATAGATGGAAACTACAAGATTGCTGTTATGAATAAAGAAAATGTTCTGGTGTTTTCTGCGCTGGGTTTTAAAGCGGTCGAAATTGTTATAGGCGATCAAAAAACAATTAATGTCACTCTTGAAGAGTCTGTTGAAGGACTTGATGAAGTTACCATTGTATCTACAGGATACCAAAACATTTCTAAAGAACGAACAACAGGTTCCTTCGCAGTAGTAAAGGCTGAAGATTTAGATAAAATACCAGGCTCTAATGCTATTATGAAGTTAGAAGGACAAGTTCCAGGTCTTCAAATAGATCTTTTAGAATCTGACAATACATTTGTATATGGCAATTTATTGCCAGAAACCGAAGGTAATACAAGCTACAATTTTAGAATTAGAGGACAATCTACTTATAAAGCGGAGGATATGCCATTGATAGTTTTAGACGGCACCCCTACAGAGCTGGATATAAGAACTTTAAACCCTAAGGATATTGACAAGATTACCTTTTTAAAAGATGCAGCTTCTGCATCCATTTATGGAGCTAGAGCTGCAAATGGAGTGATCGTTATTGATACCAAAAAAGGTAAAGAGGGAAAAACCAGAATTAATTATTCCCAAAGTTATACTTTTTCTACAAAGCCATCATTGTCTAGTTTGCCACTCATGAATTCAACCCAAATATTAGATTTGGAACAAGAATTAATTAATAAAAACATGGTTTATGATCCTGCCGGTGCAAGCAGTTTGTATAGTGCAACGCCAATTAGCCGAGGTATGGAAATTATGTTTCAAGAGTTAAGAGGAGATATTACTTCAGCAGAAAAAGAAGCAGCACTTAATGTTTTAAAAAACAGAAATGGTTATGGGCAAATAGAACAATACCTTTTGCAACCATCTGAAGCTATTACCCACGATTTATCATTAAGTGGTGGACAAAACGATTATAGGTATTTTACATCGGTATCTTTTGCAAAAGAAAAAACCCAAGCAAAAGGCTCTGAAGGGAAGCGATTTACATTAACTGCCAATCAAGATTTTAAACTCTTTAATTACGCCAGTTTAAATACGAGTTTAAAAGGGTCTTTTTTCGATTATTCTCAAAATAGTTTAGGCTTGTCTCCTTTAGCATCAAGCTTGACAACGTATTTACCATATGATCAAATAGTAGATAATAATGGTAATTCCGTAAGTTATTATACAGCATTTTATAGCGCTCAAAGTCAAAGCTTTGAAAATGCAGGATATTTACCTTGGGGCTATAATTACATAGACGAATTAGAAAATAAAGATAGTCGTATTAAAGAGCAAAATTACTCAGCAAATATTGCCCTTACACTTCCCTTTGGAAAAGGATTAAATGCGGTAACCAATTATTATATGGAGCGTTCTTATTTAGATAATCCTAATTATTATAACGAAAACACCTTTTATACCCGCAACTTAATAAATTCCGCTACATATCAAGATACCAATACAGGAAATCTAACAAAAGGTGTTCCTAATGGAGGTATTTTCCAAAAGAACAATTATGTAAAAGAGAGCTATACTGCACGAACACAATTAAATTATAACAATGTGTTTAATAGTAAACATGCTATAGATGCCATTGCTGGTATAGAAGTAAGACAAATAAGAGAGAAAACAGCAGGAGGGAATTTGTATGGTTATAATGAACAAACACAGACTTCGGTAGATTTACCATCTTCAACGTATACTTCAGTTTATGGAGGCACCTATAATATTTCATATGGAAATATAAATAAAGATGTAAGACGTAGGTTTTTGTCTTATTATGGAAATGCGGCCTATTCATATGATAATAAATATACCATTTCTGGAAGCATCCGTTTAGACGATTATAACAATTTTGGTGTCGATAAAAAATACAGGAGAACACCATTGTGGTCTACAGGAGCAAAATGGAATATAAGTAAAGAGACCTTTTTAAAAGATGTTGATGTGATAAATAATTTAAGTTTTAGAATGTCTTATGGTTTCAACGGAAACATAAGTTTAACAACATTCCCTTTCACAAACATATCGATATCAGGTTCAGATTATAACTTGTCTCAATTACCATATGCATTTATTACAGCAGCAGCTAATCCTTCTTTAAGATGGGAAAAAACAGGAATTTTAAACTTTGGCCTTGATTTCTCTCTATTAAACAATAGATTGAGTGGAACCCTAGAATACTATACAAAAAATAGTAAAGATTTAATTCAAGACTTTCCGGTGTCAGAGTTTTATGGTTTGCCAGGTAATAGTTTAACACGGAATACAGCAACATTAGAAAGTAAGGGAATTGATTTTAATTTGAATGGTGTTGTTTTAAAAGCGAAAGATTTTAGTTTAAATACAAGTTTTGTGCTTTCGTATAATAAAAATGAAGTAACAGATTCTAGATACGAAAGTTATGCAAATTACCTTAACGGAACAGGAAGCACACCTCCAATTATTGGGTATGGCTTAAATAGTCTTTTTGCTTTTAGATCGGCTGGTTTAGATGAAAATGGATCTGTGCTTGTTTATAATAAAGATGGGGAAACTGTGGATGCTTATTCTCTTTTAACAGATATTGAAGATATGGAGTATATGGGGACTTCAACACCTAAGTATTATGGAAGTCTTAATCTATCTATTAATTATAAAAAGTGGACAGTATATGCATTAGCTACTTATAAATTCGATTATACATTATTTAAGCCTTCTTTTAACAGTTACATTACACGATATGGTACATTTTCAGGCTACGATTTAAATAAAGATATAGATAATAGATGGAGACAAGCCGGAGATGAGGCCACTACAAAGGTGCCAGGAGTACAAGGTATGGGAGGTTACGGTTATAGCAGATACAGATTTGGTAGCGATAAAGTTATAGATGGCGATCACATTCGTTTAAGGGAAATTGCATTAAGTTATGATTTGTCCAATGCTTTTGATAAAACATTTATAAAGGGAGCTTCATTATCGTTTACAGCTAGAAATTTAGGGTTGTTATGGAAAAAAAACAAGGATGGCATAGATCCAGATTTTCTGCCATATACGGGCTTTCAAATAAAATTGCCCCCAACAGCTATGTACTCTTTGGGTCTAAATGTTAACTTTTAATTTTAAAAAAAAATGAAAAAATATTTATCATATATATTATGTTCAATAGCAGTTGGTTTAAACTTAACGAGTTGCGATAATTATGTAGACATTAAAACGGAAGGCAAATTAATTCCGGAAGAAACCATAAACTATAGATACCTTTTAAATAACACATCTGCTTTTGACAATTCTTATCCCCTAGTTGATATTATGCCAGATGATATTGTGATTAGAGATGACCATGCAGAGTATTTCCAAAGTTATTACGGGACAAGCTCATATTATCGTCCTTATAGAGAAACGTATAAATGGGCAGATTCTATTTATTATACTGGTGAGCCAGATTATAATCTAAATGTTATTTACAGTGGTTTGTATGTATCAAATGTTGTTATATCTGAAGTGCTTAATAGTAATAATGGAACAGAGGAAGAAAAATTAGCTCTTAAAGGGGAAGCACTTGTACATCGCGCAGATATGTTTCTTAATCTTGTGAATATTTTTGGAAAAGCTTACGATGTTAACACCTCATCAACAGATCCTGGTATTCCAATTTTTACTACACCTACAGTAGATGGAGAAATAACTAGAGCTAGTGTAGAGGAGGTTTATACTCAAATTATCTCAGATTTAACAGAGGCTATAAACGCTGGTTTGCCGGAAGTTCAATCAGGTAGAAATGTAGCGTTTCCATCGTTAGCATCTGCTTATGCTTTATTGGCAAGAACCTATTTATATATGGGGCATTATGATAAAGCATTAATGAATGCCGAAAATGCTTTAGGTTTACAAAATACATTGCTTAATTTAGAAGATTATATAGATGTATCCGATTATAGTTTTCCGAAACGTTACCAAAATCCAGAGTTAATACTTTCAAAACAAAGTATTACATCTTATAATAATTCACCATTGTTATTGTCACTTAGCGATGAGTTATTGAACTCTTTCGATCCTAACGATTTACGCTATCAATTGTTTACAAGACCTATGGGAATTATGACCTATGATGCATATTCTGATGGAAGAGCCTTTTGTGAAGAAATATTAACGGGAGAAGCAAGAAATGCAGGTCCAACAGTACCCGAAGTGATGCTAATAAAAGCAGAGTGTTTGGCTAGAGCAAATAACCCGTCTGAAGCAATGTCTACGATTAATGAGCTTCGTAAAAAAAGATTTAAAGCAGCTGATTATGTAGATTTAACAGCTACAGATGCAGAAGATGCTTTAGTGAAAGTTTTACAGGAACGCAGACGAGAATTAATGGCTAAAGGAGGTTTCCGTTGGTTTGATTTAAAACGTCTAAATAAAGATTCCCGTTTTGCCAAAACCATTACTCATACTTATCTAGACGAAACCTTTACTCTAGAGTCAGGAGGCAAACGTTATCAGTTTCCGTTTGCATCGACCTTATTTAGCTATGCTCCAGATTTAGAACAGAATTAATATAAATAGACTCCATTTTAATAAAGAGCATCCAATTTATTTGGATGCTCTTAAACAAAAAAATAAATGAGAATTACAAAATTATTGTTAATAGGCTTTTTGTTTATTAATAGCTTACTATTGGCACAAGAGCCTAATAAAGTTTTTACTGTTTTTCCAGAATTACCCAATCCTGGCGAAGAGATAATCATAACCTATAATTCAGAAAATACAGTTTTAAAAAATGCAAAAACAATAATAGGTTTGCTCTATACTTATGATAATTTCGAGTGGATTGTCAGTGATATTTCATTAAAGAAAGAATCTGAAAATATTTGGAAAACCCAAGTGAGATTAGAAGATAAGGCTGCGTTGATTGCTTGTGTTTTTAAAACGGATAAGTTAACAGATAATGGGGGAGGAATACCTTATGTATGGATGTTGGATAAGGTACCTGGATCTTATTTTGCATGGGGACTTTTAAGAAATAAAACATTAGAGGATGAAAGGCCTTCTATTGTAAGTGATTCTTCATTTATAGATGATAGTGTATCTCTATTTTGGGTGAATAATGAGATGAAGTATCACCCAACAAGTCGTGATGAAATTTTCTATGAAGGGTTAAAGTTAATGAAGGCTTCCAAAGAAGGTAATCATACGGCACGAATTAAAAAGGAAATACAATATATTTTGGGGTTACAGTTAAATAATTCCCAGCAATATAAATTACAAAGAACATTAGGGCTACTTTCACAGCAAGAAGAAAAAACATTTATTGATTCTATTCAAAATGTGTTGTTGGAAAAATATCCAAAAGGTGTTTTAGCTAGAGATAATGGCATTTTAAGTTTATTCAAGGAAAGTGATCCCGATAAAAAAATAAAGGCATATAAAGATTTTGAACAAAGTTTTCCCCAAGAAAATTTTAAAGATGTTTATACTGAAACAGAAGCTCTATATTATGATAAAGCATATAAATCTGTTGCGTATACATATATAATAAACAAAAATGATTACAGTTTTATTTTTGATAATTTAAGTAAGGTACCATTCTCTATGTTATTGGATTATAGCTGGCATTTGGTAACCATTCCTTACGATAGAGAAACCCAATCTGTAGATAGCTTAAAAGTTTTTGCAGATAAAATTGTATCAGCATTAGAAAGGAGGGAAACCATCATTCCTAAAGCGTATAAAAACCAGTTATCTCCAAATCAATGGAAGGAAGAATTTTTAAATTTTGTTGATACAGAATATCTTACCTATATTAAAATATTGGAAAAAACCAAAAGCTATAAAGAGTGTAAAGTTTTTTTAGAAAAAATAAAACCCAATTTAGAATATAAAAATTCCGATTTTAATTATTTGTACACAAAGCAATTATTAAGGGATAATAAGAAGGAAGAGGCCATAAATTATATTAAGGATTGCCTTAAAGTGAATAATGTAACTCCAGAAATGCTGGAAATTTTGCGTAAAAATCATGAAGGTGGAGAAAATGATGAAGGAAGCTTTAGCAATTATATGACAACCCTTAAATCAAATAGTCAAGTTGTGAAAGACCAATACAATAAAGTCATTTCAGAACTAATTAATAAACCTATTGAGGGATTTAAGTTGGAAAGCATGCAAGGAGGAAAGGTAGAACTAAAAAAACAAAAAGGGAAAATAGTAGTGATCGATATGTGGGCCACTTGGTGTGCACCATGTAAAAAAGCGATGCCAGGTATGCAAATGGCAGTAACTAAATATGCAACAGACAATGCGGTTCAATTCTATTTTTTAGATACTCAAGAGTATGCAAAAAATTACAGGGAAAAAGTCAAAGCATTTATTGCAGAAAAAGGATATACCTTTAATGTTCTTTTTGATGAAAAAAATCCTGAAACCGGAAAATTAGATAACACCTATTCAAAATACTCAAAAGCGTTTCAATTTTCTGGAATACCCCAAAAAATGATTATTGATGCCAAAGGAAACCTAAGATGGCGCTCTACAGGTTACATGGGCAGTCCAAGTGAGTTAGCCGATGAAATATCCATAATTATAGAGTATTTAAAAACCGAGAAATAAAGCAAGTATAAGCAAGTTAAATGCGGATATATAAATTTTTAATAGTGTTGATGGCATGTTTTTATTTAAACAGTGTTTATGCACAAAATTTATGGCAAGCACAACACCACTCTAAGCGGTATGTTGTGCTTCTAAAAAAAACAAATACCGAGCTAGATACTATTTTTTTATCCATACCAGAGCAGGGCTATGAATCTGTTCCTTTACTCGTTAAAGTTAAAAACGATAGTTTGGTAGCCGAAAATAATAGGTATGGTTTTAAATTAAAAGCTAAAGCATTTGATGGAAATATGGTTCCATCTATTGTTAAAAATAATAGTAATACCCCATTTTATTTAAACTTTAAGCCAGTAGATAGTATAGAACCATTATATTTTCCGCAACATCCCATACCCCCGCTTCCTTATTTTGTAAAGCATGTGAAATTTAATGGAAAAGAAACAGGGCTTACGTATGGAGGAACTTTAACGCTTCCTAAAGGGAAAAAAAAATATCCGTTAGCTGTTTTAGTTTCAGGTACAGGAAAACAGGATAGAGATTATAAGTATTCTGGACACCAGTTTTTTACTGTTTTGGCAGATTGGCTTGCAAGAAATGGCATTGCATCATTACGAGTTGATGATAGAGGAGAAGGCGAGACTACAGGTGATTTTAGTTTGGCAACAAGTCTTGATTTTGCAAATGATTTACATGAAGCATGTACCTATCTTAACCAACAATCTAATATCGATACTTCATTTTTAGGAGTTATAGGTCATAGTGAAGGAGGTATGATTGCATCTATTGAAACATCTAGAAATAAAGATGTTAAGTTTATGGTAAGCTTATCTGGTATAGCTGTTAGTGGTTTTAAGAATTTAGAATTACAAAATAAAGCTATTTTACAAAGTTTTGATATTTCTGATAGTTTAGTTGTTAAATACATGGAATTATATAAAACCATGTTTAGAACAGTATATAATTTTAAAGAAGGAGATAGTTTGGAGTTAAATTTAACTCATGCTGTTAATGCTTTTAAAAAGCAGCAAGATTCTACGGTTTTAAAAGCGTTGCAGTTGCTAGATGGTAGAGATTTAACTTTGATATACAGATATGGCAAAGAGGCAAAAACCAATTGGTATAAGTATATGATTCATTATAATCCTAAAGTTTTTTTATCTAAAATTAATATCCCCGTTTTAGCATTAAATGGAGACGCTGATATTAATGTTATTGCTAACGAAAATTTAAATGGTTTCAAAACCTATTTACCTACCACAACAGATTTAACCTTAAAATCCTATCCAAAATTAAACCATATGTATCAGCATTGCGATGCATGTACCACAGCTGAAATTCCAGAAATTGATGAGGTATTTGCTCCCGAGGTTTTGGAAGACATTTCAAAATGGATCAATAGAAAATTTAAAAACCAGTAATTTTGAAACAATGTGTCTCATTTAAATAGTGTGTTTGCAACCTTAAAAGGCAAATATAATTTGTTTTTAATTAGTTCTTTTTGACTTTAGTGGCAATTTGGGGAACAATACTTGAGTATTAATAGTATTTAAGTTTCTGAAAAACCTTGGTTTCTAAATTTTTATTTCATTCTGCCACCCCAACGAAATAGTATGTCAATCTATATCAAAAACCTGTAAATCATATGAGTTACAGGTTTTTGTATTTTTTGTAAATATCAAAAGGATAGGACACCAAATATAAATCTTAGATATTTAATGCAACAGCACCCAAATAAATATAGATCTGGTTCTTTGACCATAGACCTTTAGTGGGGCTATGGAAGTTTCTCAATCTTAAGATCCACCTTTACATTATTTTTGATAGCGTTGGAATAGGGACACATTTGATGGGCCATAGTAATAACTTCTTGGGCTTTATCCATATCCAGTCCTCCAAAAGTAACAGTTATACTAATTTCGAAACCATATTGCTGCTTTTGTAATTCCCCAAGTGTAACTTCTATGGTCGTTTCGTGTGAAACATCTTTGATTTTCATGATCCGTAAGGTACCCATTATGGCGTTGTCAAAACAAGCTGCATACCCGCCCGAAAACATGATTTCAGGATTCAGGTAGTTGCCCGGTGTTCCGGGACCTCGTACATCTACATCCAGTTCACCGTTTACAGATTTTACATGTCCTTCTCTTCCTCCAGTCGCTGTGGCACTGGTCGTATATATTTTTTTTACCATTTTTTTTTCAATTAAATTAATTTTTATCCATTATTGAGTTATGGACGTTCGTTTTTATTATCTAGTATAACCAGTAATTTAAATAGGGTTTTTTGAAAAAAACTTATTTCTTCTTCTGTAATCGTTTTATCATCAAAAGATTCAACTATTTTACTGGGTATTTCCTTTGCTTTTTGCTTCAGTTCTTTTCCCGTAAGGGTCAGTGAGATCATCACCGTACGCTCGTCTGTTCTGGAACGGGTTCGTTTTATCAGTTTTTTTTGTTCCAATCTCTTTAGGAGGGGGGTCAGAGTATTTGACTCTAGGTATAAGTGTTCGCCAATTTGCTTTACGCTTTGATTACCATGCTGCCAAAGGGTTAACATTACCAGGTATTGCGGATAGGTAATGGATAATTCCTCTAAAAAAGGGGCATAAATTTTGGTTGTTAATCTGGATGCCGCATAGAGTGGAAAACAAAGTTGGTTGTCCAAATACAGTTCTGGTACCTGCTCTTCTTTCATTCTATAATTTTTTTAATGTCATTTTCCATTTTTTCCGGTTTTGTTGTGGGAGCGAACCTTTTTATAGGAGTTCCATGTTTATCAATAAGAAATTTGGTGAAATTCCATTTGATTTTGCTGCCCAACAGACCACCGGTAAGCTTTGATTTCAAAAATTTAAAGAGTGGATGTGCGTCTTTACCGTTCACCTCAATTTTTTCAAACATCGGGAAACTCACCCCGTAATTCACTTGACAAAATTCCTGAATTTCGTCTGATGTTCCCTTTTCCTGATTCCCAAATTGATTACACGGAAATCCCAAAATGACTAAACCTTTATCTTTGTATTTTTGATAAAGGTTTTCCAAACCTTCGTATTGGGGCGTAAGCCCGCACTTGCTTGCGGTATTGACCACAATAATCGTTTTTCCTTTATAATGATCTAAACGCAGCTTTTCGCCATTTAACTTAACTGCTTCAAAGTCATATAATGTTGTATTATCCATAATTCAATTTTTTAATCGGTTCATTAAATATTTTAGGGCGCTTGTAGACCATAATGCCCAGAGGATCAAAACGGGTTGAAAAAACAGGCGGATCAATCTTTTTCGATCGGTGTCCAGTCCAAAAGCACTGATTTCATTGGTGTATTGGGAAATATTTCCTGGAAAGATCAACACATAAAAAATGGCCAATGCAATTCCTATCTTGACTTTATATTTCACTAGAAAAACCATAGAAAGACTGAACAAAATTTCCACCACTCCTGATGAGATAACCACAAAATCCATAAATGCGTAACTGTCAGGAAGCCATCTGGGAACCTGAGCCTGAAATTCATCTCTTTGAAAGGTAAGGTGGGCAACACCTGCAAAAGTCATCATGAATCCTAAAAGAATCCTTGCTATTTTTTGAAA
The DNA here is from genome assembly GCF_003258355.1 of Confluentibacter sediminis. GTDB lineage: Bacteria > Bacteroidota > Bacteroidia > Flavobacteriales > Flavobacteriaceae > Confluentibacter > Confluentibacter sediminis. The sequence goes on from NZ_QKPO01000004.1 coordinate 203,621, forward strand.
TAAGCTTGTTTTTATATTAAAAATCTTCATAGATTTAATCGTGTGCGATGCAAATTTACGAAATAAAATAATATGATTTCCATTTTTACGCATTAATAAAAAAAATCATTCTAAATCAAAATAAAATAATAAAGTATATTTGAGTTCAAAACCAACTCAAAATGTATCCACAACCTTCAATAAAAAGCCTAACAATAGATGATTTGGTGGGAATTATCGGAGATATACCACAAGAGGAAAATGGATTACATGTCCATTTATCAAAAAATAAGTTTAAAGAAATTCCTATAGGTTATCCTTTTAGAGGAAATTCGTATGCTTTTTTATTAGTGGTTAAAGGAAGTTTAAAAATCCAATTAAATTTACTTAGATATACTATAAAAAATTCTGAGATCATCGTTGTAAATCCACAAACTGTTACTCATATTCAAGAAATGAGTAACAACCTTGAAATCGCAATTATTAATTTTAATGTTGATTTTGTATTGAGAGACGCTATTGGTAAAAATGACATTGATACTTTAGACATTTTTACGGCTAATAGTATTCCTAAATTAAAATTATCTAAGGATGATTTAAAAATGTTTATTTCCGTTTCAAAAATTTTAGAAAGAAATAATCGATTTGGAAAAAATACCCCATATAATGGTGAAATAATAACGCACTGTTTTAATTTATTAGTGTATCATTATGCTTCATTATTAAAGATCGAGTTTCCTGATTTAGAGGCCAATTTAACCAGGCAAGAAAGGTTAGCTCTTCGTTTTTTGAAATTGTTAAATGAAAATTTTAAGCGAGAACGAACGGTTCAATTTTACGCAGATATCTTATGTTTAACACCTGGATATTTGTCTAAGGTTTTAAAAACTATTTCAAAAAAAACAGCTGGACAATTAATTGATGAAGCAGTCATAATGGAGGCCAAACTGCTCTTGAAAAATCAAACCCTATCCGTTTCAGAAGTGGCTAACGAACTTCAATTTAGTGACCAATCTTTCTTTGGTAAATATTTCAAAAAGCATACTGGTTACTCGCCTTCGGAGTTCAGGAAAATTAAGTTTAAAAAATTAATTTTAGACCAATAATTATAATTTTATAGCCCATATTTTTAGTTTTCCCCTCTTTTTTTTATAAAAATAACTGATTTTGACCAATTTCTCCCTTTTGTAGACCTGTTGTAATGATGTCAATAGTAGGATTTTTGCATCCTATTATTATAAAATTATAGCAATAAGTATGAAGCAAATTATCACCTTAACAACTTTGGCTTTATTATTAGTAGGTTGTTCAGAAAAAAAGGAAACTGTAAAAGAAGTTCTTATTCCAAAGGTCACTGTTAAAAAAATTACCTCAACAGCAGAAGATGAATCCCTAACATATAGTGGAACCATTGAAGCGGACAACACGGTGTCTTTAGGCTTCTCAGTTCCGGGTAGAATTTCAAAAGTTAATGTCCAAGAAGGACAAAAAGTAAAAGAAGGTCAGTTATTGGCATCCATAGACGAAACCACCTATAAAAATGCATTTGATATAGCAAATGCCGGTTTAGAACAAGCCAATGATAATTTCAAAAGATTAAGTAGTTTATATCAAAAAGGGAGTTTGCCAGAACGCGATTTTATTGCTGTTAAAGTGGCTGTAGCTCAAGCTAACGCTAATAAAAATTTAGCAGCAAAAAATTTAACAGACACTAAGCTTTACGCCCCTTTCTCTGGGATTATTACAGCCAAAATGACAGAAATGGGAGCCACGGCAGCACCCGGCGTTCCTGCTTTTACTGTAATGAAAACGGATAAGGTATACGCCAAGGCGTCTATTGCTGAATCTGAAATATCTAAACTTAAAATAGGTACAGATGCCAAAGTGGAAATCTCTTCGTTAAATGAAACTTTTATAGGTAAAGTAGCTATTATAAATCCAAGCGCAGATGCTTTAACCAGAACTTTTAATGTAAAAGTTCGTCTTGACAATAAAGACGATAAACTATTACCGGGAATGATTAGCTATATAAAAATCAATACTGGTAATACCGTAAATGTTATTACAGTCCCTTCGGAAAGTGTAGTGAGAGATGCGAACAATATACTCTATGTATTCGTAGTAAAAGAAAATAAAGCCATTAAAAAAAGGGTGTCACTAGGGAGTTTTAAAGGAAATGAAGTCATAGTTACCAATGGTTTGTCAATAGGTGATTCCGTTGTAATTGCAGGAAATAAAAATTTAAAAGACGGGCAAACAGTGTCTCTATAAAAAGAACTGAATAAGATGATGAAAAAAGTAAAAATAAACTTTATAGAAGCTGCAATGAAATACCGTCAGGTTACCATTGTACTTACCATATTGTTAATGATTTTAGGGATATATTCTTTAGCTACTATGGCTCGAAGTGAAGACCCGTTAATTACCGTTCGTAAAGGTCTGGTAATAGCAGCATTTCCTGGTGCAGATGAGTTACAGGTTGAACAACAATTAACTAATCAGATAGAGCAGTTTTTGTTTGGTTTTGAGGAGGTTAGAAAGGAAAAAACAATCTCAGAAACCAAAGAAGGACAAGTTGTTATTACGGTAGAATTAAATGAAAATGTAAAAGATACTGATGGTTTTTGGGCGACTTTACAACATGGTTTAAATACTACATTTAGGCAAAATTACACGTTGCCACAAGGTATGATAGGTCCTATTGTTAATAGTGACTTTGGTGATGTGGTTGCACAAATGATAACCGTTTCCGCACCTGGACGTAGTTATGCAGAAATTGAATCCTACTTAGATGAGTTGGAAGATGGTTTAAAAACAATTAACGAAACCTCGAAAATAAAACGTTACGGTGGTCAAAAACAACAAATTTATGTAACGGTTCAAGATGAAAAAATGAAACAGTACGGTTTCGATTTTTCAACGATAGCCCAAGTTATACAAGGGCAAAATAATACGGGGTATTCTGGAGGTATTACTTTAGAAAATGCCGAAGTATCCGTTTTTGCAAAAAATCAATATAAGAATGAAGCTGATTTAAGCAATCAAATTATATATAGTAGTCCAGATGGTAAAGTGGTTCGCTTAAAAGATGTGGCCTCCATAGAACGCCGTTACGAAGAAGTTTCAAGCTATATAAAAGTAGATGATCAAAAAGTAATGATGCTGACCGTAGAGATGCAACCAGGTAATAACATTGTTCAATTTGGAGAGAAAATATCGGAAAAAATCAATGAAGTAAAAAAGCAACTACCCCAAGATGTTCAAGTTGCTACCATTGTAGATCAGCCTACCGTGGTAAAAGGGAGTATTAGCCACTTTATGTTAGAATTTGTTATAGCCATTGTGGCCGTAATTATTGTAGTCATTCTGTTATTACCATTTAGGGTAGCGATAGTTTCTGCGGTGGCATGCCCTATAGCTATTGTTATAACATTCGGAGCTTTAAATATTATTGGTATAGAAATTCATCAGGTAACCTTAGCCGCTTTAATTATAGTATTGGGTATGGTGGTGGATAATGCCATTGTAGTTGTAGATAATTATATAGAAAAATTGGATGAAGGAGAAGACCGATGGACAGCTGCTTGGCAAAGTGCTACCCAATTAATGGTGCCAATTTTTACCGCAACAATGGCCATTATTTTTGCTTTTTTACCATTGGCTTTTTTCTTAAATGGGTTAGCTAAAGAATTTATACAAGCCTTACCCGTAGCTGTAGCAGTTGCCTTATTTGCATCATTATTAGTCGCCTTATTGCTAACGCCCTATATGTGTTATGTCTTTATAAAAAAAGGATTAAAGCACAAGCTAAGTGATGGAAATAAAAAAAGCATGTTGGACAGGTTACAACATGTATTTAACAATGCTCTGGATTATAGTTTTAAATGGCCAAAGACAACCTTATTTGCTGGTTTTTTATCGGTTGTTTTGGCAATTTTAGTAGCCATGGGTTTAGAGCAAGAATTATTCCCAACTACCGAAAGAAATCAGTTCAATATAGAAGTTTGGTTACCTAATGGAGGAAATTTAAAACAAACTGAAGAGGTAGTAACACGTGTTGAGAATGAAATAAAAAAAGATGAAAGGGTTTTAGGAGTTGCAAGTTTTGTGGGGACTAGTTCCCCAAGATTTCATTCTACGTATGCGCCAGAATTTCCGCGAAAAAACTTCGCCCAAATATTTATAACTACAAGCGGGAAAGAAGCTACACAAGAATTGGTAGACGAATACATTAAAAAATTCGAAGGCTTTGTTCCAGATGGTTATGTACGCATAAGACAACTGTCAATGAAAGATACCCCTGCACCTGTTGAAGTAAGAATTGTAGGTGAGGATTTAAATAAGCAAAGACAAGTAGCGGAGCAAGTAAAAACAATTTTAGAAAATGCACCCGGTACAAATTGGGTAAGAACATCCTATCAAGATGATTATTATGGCGTAAAAGTAAACCTAAACGACGATAAGGCAAATCGTTTGGGAGTAACAAATGCTATGGTTTCGCAAACCTTGGGGGCGGGCTTAAAAGGATACCCTGTATCTACATTATATGAAGGAGATAAATCTATTGATATCCTTTTGCGTTTTGATGTTGAAAATCGCGAGAATTTTAACGATTTGGCCGCTTTAAACATACCTACAGTATTTGGAACAAAAGTGACTTTAAAAGAGGTGGCAGACATTACCCCTGAGTGGCATACAGGAGCCATAACACATAGAAATGGCTTAAGAACATTAACGGTTCGCGCAGAAGCTCAATTGGGTATAAAAGCAGCTACTATACAAAATGATATTATGCCTCAAATAAAGGCGTTGGATTTGCCAGAGGGAATTTCAATCAACTATGGAGGTGAGTATGAAAGCACCAATGAAACGGCACCCCATATGATGGCTTCTTTGGGCATAAGTTTAATCCTTATCTTTTTGGTACTCTTATTTCAATTTAAAGATTTTACCAAAGTATTAATTGTGTTGGCAACGTTTCCGTTGAGTTTATTAGGAGCGTTCTTAGGGCTATTATTTACGGGTAACCCATTTGGTTTTACCGCCTTTATGGGAATTATCAGCCTCATAGGAATCGTAGTGAGAAACGGAATTATTTTGGTGGATTATGCAGATGAGTTGGTATTAGAGCATGGTTATACAGTAAAAGCAGCAGCTAAAGCATCCGGCAAAAGACGAATGCGTCCCATCTTTTTAACATCTGCCGCTGCCGCCATTGGTGTGGTACCTATGATTATAGGCAAATCACCACTATGGGCACCTTTGGGAAGTGTACTAGCCGTTGGTTTAATAGTTTCTATGGTGTTAACCTTATTTATAGTGCCTATACTTTATTACAAATTTGTTAATCCAGAACCAGATGAAGCACATCCTCATCCTAATGCAGAAGTATTTGAACCCATTTTATATAAGCCCAAAAAAAGAAATAGAACACTTCGCAAATTAGAAGTGATGAAGCATAAACTAAAAAAACGAATCAAGAAATAAAAAGAAAGACTATAGAGCTACTGTTTAAAAAGATTAATAGCAATTCATCCCCTTTTTGAATAAGGCAGTAGTTTCTATAGTTCTTTTGTGAAAAATTTAAAAATAAATTATGAGTACATATAAATATACGCTATCGGTATTTTTTTTGCTGGTTTGTACCACTTTTCAGCAAGCCATTGCCCAAGATAGGTTATTGAGTATAGAAGAAGCAAAATCAATGGCCTTGTCCAATAATAAAAAAATTAAAAAAGCAGATAAAACGATTGAAGCTAGCAAGGCTAAAAAGGCATCTGTTTATGCATCAAAAAAACCTTTTGTGGAGGCAAGTGCTATGGGAGTTCATGTAGGAGACCCATTAAATACATTACTACCAGAATTTTTCGCCAATGCATCTTTAGGCGTAACTCAAGTAATTTATGCAGGTGGTAAAATAAACACCGCTAAAAAAATGAGTGCTACAGCAGTCGATTTGTATACTTCACAAAAAGAATTAACAGATAGTGAAGTGCTTTTGGATGTTGAAACAACGTATTGGCAACTCATAAATGTAAAAAGTAAAGTTGAGCTGGCTCATAAATATAAAGCACTATTAACAGAACTACTAAAAGATTTAACCAATTCATACAATGCTGGCATCATATATAAAAATGATGTTTTACGCGTGCAAGTACAATTAAATCAAGCAGAACTGGATTTAACAAAGGCAAACGATGGACTTAAACTGCTAAAGCTTAAGATGTCACAATTAACAGGTATGTCTAATATCGATTTTTTAGTAAAAGACAGTATTAGTAATGATGTTGTTTTATTGGAAGAAGTGTCACCATCAACGGCCATTGATAATAGACCAGAAATAAAAATGCTTAAAAGCGCTATTGAAATAGAAGAATTACAATCTAAAGTTTTAGAAGCTGACAGAAAGCCTACTATTGGACTTAATGCCAGTGGAGTCTATGCCAACGGTAAACAAATTAATTTCACAGATAGAAGTAATGATTTAACCTCTTATTACGGTTTGTTAAACGTTAATATACCCATATTTGATTGGGGAAGCAGAAAGCAAAAAGTGAAAGAACAAGCATTTAAAATTGAAGCACAAAAATTAGAATTGGACGAGACAGAAGAATTGTTGGCACTTCAGATTGAAAAAGCCTATTTGGAGCTTCAACAGTCCATACAAAAAGTTGAGATTACAACAGAATCATTGCAACAAGCCGAGGAAAATTTAAGATTAAATCAAGATAGATTTGATGTAGGAACCGTAACCGGAAAAGATGTTTTAGAAGCTCAGGTACTTTGGCAGAAAGCGTATTCAGACGTTATTGATGCTAAGGCAAATCATAGAATAAGTAAAGCCAATTATAAAAAAGTAATTGGAGATTTTAAATAAATACAGATAAACCTTAAAAACAAATAAAATAGAGGAAATGCAAAAAAACAATTAGTTTGAAATTAGCTGAAATGTTAATGCAGAATCTTTTAGGGGAAGTAATTTTAAATACCTCATCAATCATTTTTGCGATTGCTAATTTAATATATAGAGCATTTTTTTGCTTTCCTTGTTCATAACGGTAATGTTTTTAAGATAAGGTGTCAAAATATTGATTTGTAAATACTTATAAAGTTTGGTGTGGTTTCTGTTACCCCTACAAAATTGTATATCAATCTATGTGAAAAGCCTGTTAATCATATGGTTAATAGGCTTTTCATTTTTGTCAATATCATTAGAAAATAAAAAAACTTTTAAAAAGGACAACAAATCGTATAACAAACACCATTCACAAAAAGTATTGGCTTATTCCAAATTTTTTTGAACACTCATATTGAAAATGATCGGGGTTATTTTTAATATCCTTGTATAATACTTCCGTATATATCTTGATGATAGCTTATTACACTATTTGGTTTTGCCATCTGAAGAGTGTTCGTATTGGAACTCTAAATCCATTACTTATTTCTTAATAAGTAAGTACCTCTTTTTATTGGTCTCAAAATTAGTAAAAACTATGCACTTTAGTACATTTCGCTTTAGCTTCTAAAAAATCTACCTTTGTTTTATGTCAGAGCAAATAATAAATGGATATACATTTTCTCGCCTAACCGAACATATAGATTGGAGTACTAAATACCGTTACCCTGTATCTCTATGTATTCAAAAAGAATATAGAAAACCTTTGATACAAAATACTGATGCAGAGGCTTTGGTTGTTGGAGTACGGGAAATATAACGGATAAAATGGTTAATAATTATCTCGAACATCCTTACAAGTCCAGTCACGATAGCGATAATTTTATTCTGGAGTAATTACGTAATGCAGACTTTAGTCAGATAAAAAAAACTATGGCACTTTGGTACATAATGATTTATTTGAATACCTGTTGAGCGTCATTCGTTATTTCTAGGGACATGAAATTTACCATCTTCTATATGAACGCTTCCTGCTAGGAGGTTTTTTCCAGAACTGGTATCATAGCGCAATAGATCTCCCGAAAAGGTGCCCTTTATACCAGACTCTGTAATTTCGTCAAATTTCACATAGCAATTTTCCCATAATTGAAGTGCAGGTGAGTTTAGAGATGCCGTGAAAATCTCTCCATTTTTATCGTAATATCCCATAACAAAGTAAAAAGGAGTCTCGGTATCTGGCGATTCTGAATTAGAATAGGTGGTGGATATTGTAAATTCGGAACTATCATTCAAATAAATAACGAATTGGTTTTCATTAGGTTTAAAAATATCGCTACTACCCGTTATCTGGATGGCATACAATTGGTTATGTTCATCAGATACATAAGAGCCTGTTAAATTAACTTGGGCGTCTGGTTTCAAATTGTAACTTATAGGCGTTCCATCTATGGTAAACTTAAAATAGTAATCCGTTAGTTGATTATCATTATGGTCATCGTTGTTTGATGTACATGCTACTATAATAGTCAAGTAAGAAAGGAGAGTGAAAAGTACAAGTCCTTGTTTCATAACAGATTATTTTATGTCTTTTTTAGTTATAAAATAGCCAACAGCCCCACCCACAATAGCAAACACCACCACACTTAAAAATACATTGAAAATAATATCCCCACCATTGCCAACAAACTTGTTATAGCGTTCTAGAGTTTGAGGAAAGTTTCTCAAGTAGCCAAACACACCACTATTACCCCCATAATTTTTTATAATATTTGATTGAAAATAATAACTTAAAGGAATGCCCAATAAGGCACCCATCAGGCCAAACGTTACCATTTTGTGATTGTTTTGATTCAACATTAAGTATAGGCCAGCATATACAATAATCCCTAAGGGTATAAATAAAAGTGTAAGAACCAGAAGAATGATCCTAATGGCCAAAGGGTTGGTATTTAGTTTTTGAGAAAGCTTGCTACAAGCACCGAAAAGAGATTTTTCTTGTCGCGTAAAAAAGTCTACTATACGTTGGGTATCCATCTTGTTTTTGGTTTTTATCCCTCGAAAATAAATGCATTGTAGTTTTTATAAAATTTATATTTATTTATTGATAAACCATACTGATTTAGTGTGGAGTATAATTTATTTTCTGAATAAACAATATCTTTGAAGAAGTTAAAGGGATTACGGTAATAAGTATGATTAGAGCGTTACAGTGTTACTTTTTGTTGATGTGTGCCAATTGCTATACGCAAACACACGATTCTTTATACCATAAATTAATCAAACTTCCCCCTAACGATACGGTAACTATTAATGCCAGAAATGACTATATAAAGCAGGCTTTATTTTCAAACCCTGCCGATACAACCTTATTTCAATTTACAGAGGAAACATTAAAATTAGCCAATAAACTATCTTATAAAAAAGGAATTTTATTAGCTTATGAACGAATGGGCTTATTACAACAATATAGTTTTTCCAATCCTTTCAAAGCTTTAGAATTCTATCATAAAGCCCTTGGCATTATTGAAAATAACAGGTCACTAAATGTTTTTAAAGGAGGTGTATTGGGTAATATTGCCATAATTTATTATGAGCAGGAAGAATATCAAAAAGCCCTTACCATTTTTAATGATATTTTACACACAAGTAAAACCACAGAACTTCGTTCCCTTGCGAATATCGCTAATATCTATGGCTCCTTACAAAAGCAAGATTCCGCTATTTATTATTACAAAAAAGCATTGAACCATCCGCAATTGGAAGGTAATGTCATGTATGAAGCCAATTTATGGAGCAATATGTCTTTGATGTACCAACAAAGCAATAACTTAAAAGAAGCTAAAAGGGCTATCGAAAAAAGTTTACAGTTAATAGATGCCCATAAAATTGAATTTGTTCGTCCAACAGCTTACACCAATGCGGCGATGGTTTATCTGGCCAATAAAGAATATGACCAAGCAAAAAAATATGCCTTGGAAGCATTACAGTTTAGTCAGGACTTAGGAAATTTATTTATGCAAAAATCTGCTTGGGGAACACTTGCCGATGTGTATGAAGCTGAAAAAGATTATCTAAAATCACTCGATGCCTATAAAAAATATGCCGTATTTAAAGATAGCCTGAACAATCAAAACCGTCGTGTGGAAATTAACAGACAACAAATGCAATTTGACTTCGAGAAAAAAGAAGCATTAGGGAAAATGGAATTAAACCGGCAATCTACCATAAAAAGAGCAACAGTTATAGGGGCTAGTGGATTTGTTTTGATATCATTTATCGGGTTTATTATGTACAAGCGTAGGCGAGATGCAGTTGGTAAACAAAAAGAAGCCGAATTTAATGCATTAGTTTCCGAAACCGAATTGAAAGCATTACGAGCTCAAATGAATCCACATTTTATTTTCAATTCACTAAACTCCATAGGAGATTACATCTTGAAACATGATAAAGATAAAGCGCAGGAGTATTTAATACAGTTTGCTCAGCTGATGCGTATGGTTCTTGAAAATTCAGAACAAGAACAAGTGTTACTTAGTGAAGAGCTAAAATTTATGGAACTTTATCTTCAAGTAGAATCAAAACGCTTACCAAATCGGTTTACCTATTCCATTATTTTAATGGATAATTTAGATTCAGAAAACATTCTTGTTCCACCGCTTTTGTTACAGCCTTTTATAGAAAATAGTATTTGGCACGGTTTTAATACCGAAAACACAAAAGGCCATATTTTAATAACAATAAAAAAAGAAAAGGACATGTTGCTGTGCAGTGTCGATGATAATGGAACAGGCAGGAATTTAAATTCGACTAGAAAAGACCAAAATAAATCATTCGGAATAGCCATTACAGAAAACCGATTAAAAATATTGAACCAAAGAAAATTAAAGAAAGGCAAACTATGTATTATCGAGAAGCCAAATCATTCGGGAACCTATATAGAAATAAGCCTTCCATTGGAATTTTGTTTTTAAAATTGAAATAATGACCATAGCCATAATAGATGATGAACAGCACTGCATCGACCGTATAGTAAAACTATTAGAACCATATAAAGATAAAATGAAGGTGGTAACCTATAGTTCGGTAGAAACCGCTATAGTAGGAATCAATACAGTAAAACCAGAGATTGTTTTTTTGGATGTCCAAATACACAACAAAACGGCATTTGACATACTTAAGGCTGTAGATTTTAATAATTTCAGCTTAGTATTTACAACTGCTTATGAGCGGTATGCCATTGAAGCTTTTAAATTTTCCGCATTAGATTATTTACTAAAACCCATTACCGAAGAAGATTTTGAAAATACCATACAAAGAATTTTCAAAAAGGCAGAACAAACACATCTGACTGAACAAGTAAATATGCTGTTGGCAAATTTTTCTAATGATAGTACATCCAAAAAAATAAGCATTCCTACACATGATGGCTATTTATTTTTAAGTATTTCAGATATCATCCGTTGTCAATCAAATGTCAACTACACACATATATTCGCTGTAGACCAAAAAAAGTATACCGTGTCAAAAACATTAAAATATTTTGAAGAACTTCTAACAAATTATGGCTTTTTTAGAATACACAATTCACATCTCATTAATATGAGTTATATAAAAGCCTACTCCAAAAATGGCTATGTAACATTGTCAGATAATTGTAAGTTAGAAGTTTCCGTTCGAAGAAAGGACGCTTTTTTAAAAGCTTGCCATTGGATTTTAAAATAGACGCTATGGTGGTCGTTATATAGATTTATAAATCCCTAAAGCAGATCCCATAAACATTGCTTTTTGTGGGTTTAACATTTTTGTTTTGCGCGGAGATCTTATTTTTATGCACCCATGGGCTTTTGCTACAGTTACCCTTGATGTACAACCTTTTTGTATATTTGTCATTAGGTTTTTAATTTCTGAAATACAAGAAATATGGCATTCTATAATAAATTGAAATGGATCCTTGGAATTCTAATGGTTTTTGTTTTAATCATCGCTACAAATTTAATTGATAAGGCCAATTTTGTTCGCGTTCGCGATTCAGTCGTTACCATTTACGAAGACAGGTTGATAGCCAATGATTTAATTTTTGAAATGCTAAAGGCCATTCAACAGAAGGAATTAGCCGTGTCATTGTCCGACTCCACGTTTTTTAAAATTCAAAACGTAAAGGTCAACGATCATTTACAATCCTTGGTATCCAGATTTGAGAAAACAAAATTAACGCCAGAAGAAACGAAGGTATTTAATGATTTTAAAAGGAATGTGCAGTCCTTATTAGATTCCGAAAAGCAATTAGTACATTCCAATTATAGCAATAACAACCAAGTTGATGCCCACCTTGAAAGCTTAAAAACCAACCTCGATGATCTATCCAAAATTCAGCTTAATGAAGGCAGTAGGCAAATGTCCATTAGTAAACAAGCACTAGAGACCGTTGAATTATTTACACAAATAGAGATTTATATACTGGTATTCTTGGCCATAGTGATTCAAATCATCGTCATGTATAACCCAAAAGAAAAGCCCTGAATTTAATATTTGTGAGAGCGGCTGACGGCACTCGTTTTAAACCAGCCATAGCAGGGGCTGCCCGCAGTTTTTATTTCTTTTCAGACCTTTTTTTCTCAACTTGTAAAATGTTGTTTTGAATATCCTTCATTATCCATTTTCCCCACAAACCTGCATAAAAATTAAAAGTTGTGTTCATTTTAAAATGGCTGTATAAATGCAAACGATTTTTTCCATTCGATAATTTTTCAAGTTCATAAGTTCCATTCAAAACGTCAAAATAATCCCCTCCTATAACTACGTGTTCATCTAATGTTGTTGATGGAATGTCGTGAGGATAAGCTTTTATTGTAAAAACCATTTTTTCATTGTCTTTATATTCCGTTACGGTTTCGTGAAATACAAGACCTTTTGTAAAAATAGCTTCTCGATATGCGCCAACACCTTCAAAATTCAACTCTGCTTTTACAGGTCGCGGAAAACCAAGTATTCTTGTCAAATATCCTTTGTCTTGTTCCATTGTAATTTCCTTTACACGAGTTACGTTATCCCATATTTTTTCAGAGGGAGCATCAATATCGATATAAGTATATGCTTTATACGTTCCAGGAATTATTTTTATCATACGTTCTATTGGTGCCAATAAAAATGGTATAAGAACCAATATGGAGATATTTAGGCGGTCATTTTTTCTTTGCGTTTTTAAGTAGCCACCGAGTATGCCGCCTATGGACGCTGTTAATAGGAAAATTGGAAGAATCATTATCCAACAAGCCCATCCTTCGATTGCAAGAGCTAAAGTGAGCACTAAAAATAAAAAAATAGGAATCCAAGGGGTAAAAATTCTATACACAATACTTTTAGCCTTCTCATAACTTGATAAATAAACGGTTAAAGCACCAACTACTGTGGGAAGAATGAACAAAAAAGTTGTAGACATCACAGAAAAAAAGTCATCCCAGGTTTCCAATTTCATTCCAAAAATTATTCTAACGAAAATGGCATACATGACTGGAATTCCAATCACAATAAGGAAGTTTTTAATTTTTCTGTTCATTTCTCAAATGGGTGGCTACGGTTATATATTAGTCGCTTGGTTAAGCACCTAATTTAGTAAATATAAACATAATAAAATTCCACGAGGATTTTCTTAAGTTAGCTTGGGCTAGCAATTAATTTTAGGACACAATGTTTAAACAGTTTTTATTATTTAATTTCGGTTGCTAATTCTTCTGGCCAAATGATAAATTTCCCATAAGAACCTTCCATTTGTTTTGCACCCATTTCATATCCTTTTTTTGTAGCATACCAGTCATCATCTTTTTTATACATAAATTCATTGTCGACGAACCAAGAGTTAACTTTTCGGCTACTCAATCCCGTTTTTTGAGATAATTCTTTTGTGGTTAATAATTTTGAATTTGAATAATTTTGGACTTTACTTTTTCCGCTAGAATTATTAGTCTTATTTTCTTCAACTATAGTTTTTTGTGGAGCTTGTATATATGAAAAATCTTCGCTATTGTGCATTATTGATTCAATGTCACTTGAAGCATCTTCATATACCTCTTTATCTTCATCATTTGCTGTGTCAATTAAAATTCCCATTTCACGATTGTGTTGCTGAGAAAATTCATAAAGGTTCATTGATGCAATAATCATTTTATTTTCATTCAAGTAGCATTTTGCGTGAAGATTTTTAGAGAAATATAATCTTACATATTTCAGTTTCTCTAAATAACTCATTTCGGTTGGAGCAAGTTCCTGTTTTCCGAAAATGATTCTGACATCAACCTTTTCTCTTTCTTTGTCGTTTAATAATTCTTTCATATTATCAGAAAGTTTCAGGTAAGGACTTATAATGTAAAGTTCTTTTCTTGCATCTCTTATTAAGTTTTCCAATTCTGCCGTAATGCTAGAAGTTCTTAAATATTTAGCCATGAATTTTATTATAATTTATTTTTTATTTTGGTTTCTTTTGTTTTCTCAAATTGGTTACAACAATTAGATACAGACATTGTCTTTATCCACGTATATACACACCCAAAAATACCTAAAACACTTACAAAAAACACATTTTATGACATTATTTTATTAAACAATCAAAAGCACTAATGCTTTGAATGCTATAAAAACATAAAACAGCGTTGTGTTTATATCTGTGTATAGTAATAACAGGATGTATTCATTAACCTGTATAGCTACGTCAGGACGGGTCACTACCAACCTCCGCTATGGCCTATAACCTTAAAAAGTACCTGAAATTTATAGAAAAACATAGTAAAAGTGGGGCGGTAAGTCTGCACTTCGTTTTTTACCGTATTAAGGCGTTTATAAACGTCATTTTAAACCCATATCATCATCTTTCAATGTACAAGATAATAACCTATTAAAACCAAAAAACGCCCTTAAATTGGGCGTTTTTGTATCATGTTTTTTTGAAATTATAGGGTTGTGCAACGGTTACCAATGTTAGCTGCTGCCATTTATTTAATTCTCGAATAAATTCCACGAGTCATTTTAATATTGAGTATTTTGTTAAACTCTGAAGGATTAAATCCAATTCTTTTATATTCCGCCTGAACCATTTTTTTTGCATTATCTAAACTTTCCTGATTTTGCCAAACAGCAATAGTTGTTAGATATATTGTGGTTGAATTGTTTTTTTTTGCAATCACATTATCCTCTATAAACCCTTCTATATTTTTGATAAAGGCTCTGTTATAGTCCAATTTTTCTTTAAAAGCAACAAATGATTTTTTGGGAATTTCAAATTCGTCAATAAAATAAATCTCTTCTTCTAAATTGGATTTTATATTGTTAAAATCTTTTGGAACAAGACCTAATTGTTGTAGAAAAGATAATTTATTTGGGTGCGCCTTATTATCAATGATTTTTCCATTTTTAAGCTCATAGATACTGATTCCTTCAACAGTGATTTTTTTATTAGTAGGTGTAATATTGTTGTATTTTTTTTGATGCGTTCCGCTCCAATCATATATGGTAACCACCTTGTTTCCATCTCCAAATATTTCTTTAATCGTAAATGTTATATCTGGAAATGCCGTAAATAATAGTTTATTAGTATTGTTGAATTCTTCTATATAATCGTCATCTAAAAACAAATTTACATTATCAATTTGCTTTTGGTTAAGGACTATTTCATACATCTCCTTAACTATTTCCTTGTTTTTTAAAGCTTCCATATATTTGTTCTTTTCGGCACAACTATTGTGAAAAATGGCCACTAAAACCATTATCAGTAATAATTTACTTTTGTGTCCCATCACATTACATTTTTCAAACAAAAGTCGTAATACTTAAATTTAGAATCTTGTAAAAAATCATTGATTTTTTAACAAAAATCATCTAAAGCATTATAGAATTCTGATGGTGTAGCGCCTGTAAATAACTTAAAGGAATGATTGAAATGGGCTTGGTCATAAAAGCCACATTCAAGAGCAAATTCAGTTAGTGATAATTGAGGTTCTTTTTTAATTACATTTTTTAATTGGACTATTGAAGCAAATTTTTTTGGGGATGCGCCTATTGCATTTCTAAACCTCTTTTCAAATGCATCTTGACTTATAAACAAGTTGTCGGCAAGGTCTTTTATTTTAATAATACCATTATGTTTATAAATCTCTGAAATTGATTTTTTAATCAACTTGTCGATTTTACAATAAGAAAGTTTTGACATCAGAAAGTTTTCGGCAACAGAAATTAGTTGCCTGTCATTTACATTTTCATTTAACTTGCTTTCCAGGTTATTTTTTTCTTCTTTTTCCATTAGTATATTTAACGGAATACTTTTTCCGTAAAATTCAAACAGAGCAACACCAAAAAGAGAACTTGCCCCAATTTCTGTAAATTGGATTACTAATGATTTTGATTTTTTTTTATAATTAATGAATCTAGCAGTTTTTCTTAGCCCTGAAAAAAAAGCTGTTGGTAGTTCAATTTCTTTTTCATTCTCGATATATGAAATTTTTCCTTGAAGTTGAAAAGCAATAGTAGATGAATTATTGGGTAAAATCCTGTTTATTGTCTCTAATTCACTTTCAATAATTTTAAAGCACTGGACGTATGGCATTAATTGATTAATTGGAATGAATTCTTTTATGGTCATTTACAATCTATTTTCGTGTTCTTTTTGGTTACAGCTAACGTTTAGTATATGAAAAGTAGGCGATTTCGAAGCACTAAACTTTCGGATAAGTAGAAACTTTGCTTCGAGTAAAAAACCTTGATTTTACTACTATTTCGCCTATTTTTTATATACATTGTTAGCCTTTCGTTATTTTATTTCATTTTCAATAAGCTTTAAAATAGAATCTAAATCCTCCATTAAGGGTTGGTAATGTGCTTTTTCCATTGCGTTAGTCGTTAGAATAAACATCAAGATATTATTTTCGAACTTTCTTGATTTTAATAGATCCAGATTGCTAACAGTTTGCTCCATTTTTTGTAAACCTATTTCTTGGCTTATACCGGTTAGGTCAAATATGGTTCTTAAACTGTTTTCATTTGTTCTAAAAATATCAAGAACTTTTTCTCTTTGAATTCCAAGTTCGCTTTCCTGCTTTGAGACATCTTCTATAGTCGAAATCCAATTTGTTAATTTTATTCTTAAGGTCGTATTTGAAATATCTTTTAAACTCCCAGAGCTTATCATTTCGCTTAAAAGTGAGTTGTTAGGATTAAAAGAAATATCAGAGGAAAATGTATTGAGCAATAATTCAGAAAATTGTTTTTCGGATGGTGATTCATTTTTATTAGAAATATCTTCTAATAACTTTTTTGCTCCGTAGAAATTACTCTTGTTTATTTTAATCAATTCACTTAATTTAAATTTGCTTGTTTGAAATTCTGCTTTTAAACCATTCAAATAAGTTTGCTCTTTTTTCTGAATAACTCTATTTTGATTACTGTTATTGATGGCAAGTGCAATTAAAATTCCAATAACAACAAGAATAATCTCTCCGATTGCATAAATCAGATAATTACTGAATTTATTTTCAATCAGCATTTTTTGTCTAATTTTTCTAAAAAATTTTATCATTGGTCAATTGTTGGTCATAATGAAGGCTAACACTTGTATAACCACAATAAATACCCATCCAATTGTAGTTATATCGTTTATGTATGCAATATATTACTTTTTAACAACGTATCCAATGGACTTATAATGGTCTTATTGTTAATGGCAATGGTTTTGGTATAAATAAAGCAGCCCTAAAAAAGAAACTGCCTCAAAAGGCGTTTATAAACGTCATTTTAAACTCATATCATCATCTTTCAATGTACAAGATAAGAACCTATTAAAACCAAAAAACGTCCTTAAATTGGGCGTTTTTGTATCATGTTTTTTTGAAATTATGGGGTTGTGCAACGGTTACCGGTGTTGGCACCAGTTATTTATTTCCAGTTAGCAATTAAATTAGGATTAATTTCTTTTAATTTATTTATTAATTCAGTTCCATTTTCCAATTCCGATTTCCAATTTCCATTCAGTTTACTTTTCGGATATCCTTTTCCAGATTTTAGGTCATAAACAGCATAAATCTCGCTTTCATTTCCCCAAGTCAGATAGACAATACTGTCGTAGGATTTGGCTTTAAAATTTTCCAAATCAGTAATATGGTCGTTAGTTCCAATTAAATGATACTTTTCCAAAATCAGATTTTTATCAGAGTCCAATATTTCATAATACAATGGTGTCACAAAGTCAAATTCGTCTTTTTGGTAAATATTCACAAAAGTATTTTCTATTCCGCTCACTTTCAGTTGTCCGATTTTCCGTTCCTCAAAACAGGACGTAAATAAAATTAAAGTCAGAAGTAGGAATATTTTCGATTTCATTTTTTCTAATTGGTGCCAACACTTGTATAACCACAATAAATACCCATCCTATTGTAGTTATATTGATTATGTATGCAATATATTACTTTTAAACAAGGTATCCTATAGGCTTATAATGGTTTTATTGTTAATGGCAATGATTTTGGGAAGTTGCAAACTTCGCCACAGCAGGAAGTCAACTAAAAAAAGAAACTGCCTCAAAAGGTAGTTATAGAAGTCTGTTTTTTATAATTTATGGGGTTGTGCAACGGTTACCGGTGTTGGCAATAGTTTTTTTTATTTTCCAGTAATACAGTCCGTTTACAATTATCCAAGTCAAAACACAATCCAATATTAGTTTATTGAAATCCCATCCGTGATGTAGTTCATTTGCAACCATAAACTGCTCATAGTAAGTCCAAGGAAATCCGATTTCTAAAATTGTATATCCAATTGTTTGGTTTATCGGAATTAAGATTGATACAAGAACACTAGTGAATGAAATTGAGAAAAAAATCAGGATTGATAATATTAGTCCGATAAATATTTTTTTAATCATCGTATTTAGCTAATTGTCTTGATAACAAGATAGAAAATAATCAAATTTTTCAGTTTGAAATTCATATCCGAGTTTTTCAAAATATTCTTTTAGTTCTCCTTTTACTTCATATTGATAATAAAGTTTTGGGTCTCCGTCTATTAAATTGACCAACTTTTTTACAGCTTCTATATCTAAATCCGGAATGACTATTTCATCCATTAATTTGTCCGAATTCTTATCAAAAACGTCAAACATTCTAATTACTTTCATTCGTTTCTCCAAATTATTGCCAACATAGATATATAGTCACCAGTAACTATATACCTTATATCGACACACCCAAAAATACCTAAAACACTTACAAAAAACACATTTTACGACATTATTTTATTAAACACCTAAAAGCACTAACACCTTACATGTTAAAAAAGCATAAAACGGCTTTATGTGTATGTCTTTGTATAGTAATAACAGGATGTATTCATTAACCTGTATAGCTACGTCAGGACGGGTCAGGTTGTGATGATAGTGGTCTGAACCGTATGTGTTCATCCAGAGATCCAAAGAACTTTTGCCTAATTTATAAATCCGTTTGGCTTCTTTTCTTGGTAAGCCTGCTTCTACTTCTTGGACGATTTTCCTAATTAATCGTTTGTCATAATGAGCTTGTTTACTTGAACGCAATACATAATTTTCTGTTTGTTTTGATGTTTCCATACTCGTGGTTTTGTGTATAGCTATTTTAGGACAAGACATTATTTATTGATTTTTATCGAGCAACATCCAACACAAATCCTAAAAACCGATGTAGAAGATGGCCAGAGTCATAAGCTTTTTTAAAGAATGCTCTGCGTTACTGGCGTTTATATCAAAGAAGCGGTAATGCCTACATAAAACACCAAAGATGCTTGAATAGGACTAGGTTAGCCCTCCAAACGAGCTAAAACAGTGAGGTACCGACTATAGATATTTTACCAGATACACCCCAAAAAACACGGCTAAAAAGCCCATAATAAAACTGGCAATCGTGTAAAGGGCAAAACTGGTAAAATCCCCAGCCTTTAAAAACACATGGTTCTCGTAAGCAAAGGTAGAAAAGGTGGTAAAGCCACCACAAAAACCTGTGGCAAGCAATAGAGTTTGGTTTTGGGTAAGCGCATCATTTTTGGCAGCCAAACCTAAAATAACCCCAATAAATAAACTCCCTAAAATGTTGGCGGTAAAGGTACCATAAGGAATGCCACTTTCAGCACTGTTCAAATATTTACCAATGAGATAGCGCAGAACACTACCCAAACCACCACCTAAAAAAACAAGTAAAAGGTTTTTCATTCGGTAGGAGGTGTTTGTTTAATAGCGATATAAAGTTCCGTTACCCAATCAGCAGGGTTGGGGAGTGTGGCAGAGTCTGTAGTATACACTTCCAGCATAGGGCCGTTGTCTTCAAGCTCAAAACCATGCTCAGGGATGTATTTCATAGCCGTTGCCCAAGCTTCTTTTAAATGACTATAATTCCCCTTCAATGTCGTTTTGATGGCTTTAAAAGGCAGGAGTTGCCCGGTTAAGATATCGCTATCGGTGGTAATAACCCTATCAGTAGTTGGTACACAACAAGAAATAATAGCCGCATTATTTTCCGCATCCCAAGTAATGTAATGTATAAAAGGAGAACCAGCCATAGTAATATTGTTTTTAAGAGCATAGGCCTTCACTTTAGGAAGCATGTCTTGCATTTTGCTTTCCACTTCGTCAATCTTACACGAAGCAGAATTATACAGATAATACCCACCGCCATGATCTGTAATACCATTTACGGTGATGCTATATACTTTCATATCAGCAGTCACGATGCTATCCAGTTTAAACAAACCACGTTCAAAATCAGGACCCATATGCGTTTCAACAGAGCCAGTAAAAGTGGCATACATTTTAGCCATAAAACTTTGTTCGCCCTCAATGCTCCAAGTCACTTTAGTCCCTTCGTCAGTAGGTTCCAAATCCCAATGGATCTCAGATTCCGACTCATAAGGTTTTAGGGTAGACATGTGTTGCGACATAAATTGATTCTCATTGGCGGCCACTGTTTTTATGGAACCTTCACCTAAAACCGCACCATGCCAGTTATAAGTAGCACCCACACCAAAGTGCTTCGTGCCGTAAGTTATTTCAGTATTTGGGTGTCGCTCTATCCAGGGAGAAAATACTTGCCAATTTTCAAAGTCATTTATCTTTTTGAAGATGACGGGGGCAGGAGCCTTCATAACACGACTTCTGCTAAAAGAAAACTCGTTAGGCTGCACCGCTATGTAAATGGCGGTACCAATAATGGCTATTAAAAATATAAAAGCGAAGTATTTAAACGTTTTCATTTTGATGATAGAATGGCAAAAATCAAAGGTACGTATTATAAAATTATTATTGAAAAATTACTACATTTGTTACCATAAAATTAAATATTCTTCATCCAAGATTCCATAATCGAGATTATTCAATAATAAATTCTAATAATAGAGTGACTAACAATAAAATAATTACAAATGAAATTAAAATTAATGGCAACCATGCTGGTTGCAACAAGTCTTTTGGTGGCTTGTGGACAAGATGCCTCTGATAAAAAAAAGGAGCCTATGACCACAAAAACAGAACCTGCCTTTGATTACAAAGCAGATGAGTTTGCTGATATCAAAGTGTTGAGATACCAAATTCCAGGCTGGGAAAAACTCACCCTAAAAGAGCAAAAATTAGTGTATTATCTGGTACAAGCAGGCTTGTCTGGCCGCGATATTATGTGGGACCAAAATTACAGGCATAACCTAACCATTAGAAAGGCTTTGGAATCTGTTTATACCCAATATGCTGGAGATAAAACCACCAAGGATTGGCAGGCCTTTGAAGTGTATTTAAAACGAGTTTGGTTTAGTAACGGTATCCATCACCACTATTCAAACGATAAAATAAAACCAGATTTCACACCTGAATATTTAAAACAACTGTTGGCAGATACCAACACCGTTTTAGAAGGAGAGGCTTTCGACGTTCTTTTTAATGACAAAGATGCCAAAAAGGTAAACCAAGCTAAAGGCGTTGATAATGTGGCCCTATCTGCGGTTAATTTTTATGGTCCCAATGTAACAAATGCCGATGTACAAGGATTTTATAAAACAAAAATAGCACCCGATCCTAAAAAACCATTATCCTATGGATTAAACTCCCAATTAGTAAAGGAAAACGGAGTGTTAAAAGAACGAGTTTATAAATCGGGTGGTCTATACGGTACAGCCATTGATAAGATAATTACATGGTTGGAGTTGGCAAAAGGCGTGGCCGAAAATGACGCTCAAGCAAATGCCCTAGGGTTGTTGATTGATTATTACAAAACAGGCGATTTACAGACTTGGGACAACTACAATGTGGCATGGACAGCCGCTACAGAAGGAAATGTAGATTACATAAACAGTTTTATAGAAGTCTATAACGACCCATTAGGTTACAGAGGCTCCTATGAATCGATCATACAAATCAATGATTTTGATATGTCCCAAAAAATGAAAGTATTATCAGATAATGCCCAATGGTTTGAAGATAATTCTACCCTGATGCCAGAGCATAAAAAAGACAGCGTTGTGGGAGTTACCTATAAAGTAGTAACCGTAGCAGGCGAAGCCGGAGACGCTTCACCAAGCACCCCTATAGGTGTTAATTTACCCAATGCCAATTGGATCCGTGCAGAAGTAGGTAGTAAATCGGTATCCCTAGGGAATATCATTGACGCCTATAATAATGCCGGAAGTACAGGCCGTTTAAAAGAATTTGTAAATGACGATGAAGAATTTCAGCTTTCAGAACAGTACGGACAAGTATCAGATAAATTACATACCGCCTTACATGAAGTTATAGGTCATGCCTCTGGTAAATTAAACCCAGGAGTAGGAGAAACCAAAGAAACCCTTAAAAACTATGCGTCCACTATAGAGGAAGGACGAGCAGATTTGGTGGCTCTGTATTATCTATACAACCCCAAACTTCAAGAATTGGGCTTGGTGGACGATTGGAAAAAAGTTGGAATGGCAGGATATAATGATTATATCCGAAACGGATTGTTAACCCAATTGATTCGCCTGAATTTAGGAGATGATGTAGAAGAAGCACACATGCGTAACAGACAATGGATTTCAGCCTGGGTATTTGAGAAAGGAAAAGCAGATCATGTGATTGAGAAAATCACCCGTGACGGAAAAACCTATTTCAATATCAATGATTATGATAAACTTCGTGAACTATTCGGACAGTTATTAAGAGACGTTCAACGTATAAAATCAGAAGGTGATTATAAAGCAGCAGAAACTTTGGTAGAAACCTATGGTGTGAAAGTAGATCAGGCACTACATAAAGAAATATTGGAACGAAATAAACAATTTAATTCAGCCCCATATTCAGGTTTTGTTAACCCAGTGCTAGTGCCAAAAACGAATGATAAAGGAGAGATTACTGCCATTGACGTTACTTACCCTGAAACGTTTTCAGGTCAAATGTTGGAATACAGTAAACAGTATCACTTCTTGCCAGAAGTTAATTAAACGCTTTTACATAAAAGTTTTAAAGAAACAGAATCTATTTCAAGGTTCTGTTTTTTTATTGACACTAAACGCCAAAAGAATTAAATTAACAACGATAAGAACGCTGATGATGATTAAAAGTTTCATTTTTTGATTGGGTTTATTGTTTTTTATTAGGCTTTAATAATCAATAGATGTACCATTTTACAAAAGGTTGCGTAAAAAAGACTACTTTTTTTGTAAAAGGTTTAATCTGTATGAAGCTATTAGTACAAGATAAATCGTAATTACCCTACAATCAGATTGATAGAGGGATTATTTAAAAAAGAATTTTATAGCAGAAATTAAAGCTATAAACCCAATAAAAGCAAGCAGTACCCAAATACTCCCCGAATAAAATTTCTTATGAAGTTTAAAATCTTTTCTATAAGCGTAAGCAATCACAATAGCAAAAACAATAATGAATAAAATTGCGAAATAGATTTGACCTTTACTGAACATATAGTTATTTTTATGCAAATTTAATGAAAACAAATTGAGATTTCTACCTTTGCAGAAATGAAAAAAGGGAATATATATGAAGGATAAACTAGACGCTGTAAAAGCATTTCATACAGCATTTAAAATAGGACACCTGGAATCTCCAAAAGCAGATTTAGGACAAGATAAAAACACCCTTCGTTTTAATTTAATGAAAGAAGAAAACGAAGAGTATTTAGAGGCCGCAAACAATAACGATTTGGTAGAAGTTGCCGATGCCTTGGGTGATATGCTTTATATTTTATGTGGCACTATTATAGAACATGGCCTGCAGTATAAAATAGAAGAAGTCTTTAATGAAATACAACGCAGTAATATGAGTAAACTAGGTGAAAACGGAGAGCCTATTTATAGAGAAGATGGAAAGGTACTAAAAGGACCAAATTATTTTAAACCGAATATAAATGACATTCTAAAAAAATAAAAAAAGAGAAGCATTTTGCTTCTCTTTTTTTATGGGTTAAACGCCCCTTCCCAAAAGTTAGGGCTACGGAAAAGGCTTATTAGGCCTTAACTCTCCAACCAAATGGATCTTCAGATTTATTGGTTTGTATATCGGTAATATGTTTCTTTAAAAATGCAGCATAAGTATCTTCCAATTCAGGTAAATCATAATCATGGCCTTTGTAACCAAAACCAGAAATAGGAGAAATAACAGCAGCGGTACCAGCACCAAACATTTCTTTTAAGGTACCATTTTTAGCAGCCTCTATAACTTCGTTTACGGTTATTTTTCTAACTTCCACATGAATGCCTTTGGCTTTAGCTAACTCAATAATACTTTTACGTGTAATACCATCTAATATCCTGTCGCTAGTAGGCCCTGTGATAAGCGTGTCGTTTATTCTAATAAAAATATTCATGGCACCAGCTTCTTCGATATACTCGTGGTTGGTGTCATCTGTCCAAATAACTTGTTGGTATCCTTTTTCAACAGCCAATTGTGTTGGATAAAATTGCCCAGCATAATTACCACCAGTTTTAGCATATCCAACACCGCCATTAGCAGAACGGGAATAGGTTTCTTCAATTAAAACTTTAACCTTTCCAGAAAAATAAGAACCAGAAGGGGCACAACAAATAATAAATTTGTACTCGTCTGCTGGAGACGCATGGAACCCTTGACCAGAAGCAAAAATAAAAGGTCTGATATATAAAGAACTGCCTTCTTTTGTTGGAATCCAATCAGCATCTATTCTTAAAAGTGTTTTTAGACCTTCCATAAAATAGTCTTCCGGTAATTCAGGAATAGCCAAACGTTTTGATGAAATATTCAAACGTTTAAAATTTTCTAAAGGACGAAATAAAAAGATGTTATTATCACTGTCTTTATAAGCTTTCATACCTTCAAAAACAGATTGTCCATAATGAAAAATCTTAGCAGATGGATCTAAAACAATAGGCTGGTATGGCACTATTTCAGGAGATTGCCATTGGCCGTTTTTATAATTACAAACCAACATGTGGTCTGAAAATGTTTTTCCAAAATTTAAATTATCAAAATCTACATCATGAATTTTTGTAGCCTTTGTTTTCGTTATTTTTATATCACTTGTTATTGTATTCATAATTTAGTGTCTTAGCTAAGACAAATTTAAGCAAAATCGTTTTGAAAAAATGATTAGATTTACAACAAATCGTTTAAATTTTAATTTTATTAACATGATAAAGCCATTATTATCTTGTATTTGTATTTTTATATTGATCTCTTGCAAGCAAAAAGAACAACATTCTATAAGCAATACCGATAGAACTGAATACGAATCTTTTGGTGATAAAATCTCCGACCAAGACGCTTTAAGCCCTACAGATATGGCCATGCAATATGAAATTATGAGTGTGGGAGACACCATTAATTCTAAAATGAAAGGTAAGGTTAGCAGTGTTTGTCAAGCAAAAGGGTGTTGGATGACTTTAAATTTAGAAAATGGAAATGAGGTCATGGTGAAGTTTAAAGATTATGGCTTTTTTGTTCCAAAAGACATCGTTGGTAAAGACGTTATCATTAACGGTCTAGCCTATATTGAAGAAATGCCTGTAGAAGAACAACAGCATTACGCAGAAGATGCAGGAAAGACAACGGCTGACATTGCCAGTATCGTTGCGCCTAAAAGAACCTTGTCTTTTGAAGCTGATGGTGTATTAATTAAGCCATAATTTTGGAGCGCAAAGTTATTATTACTGCCGATGGTTCTTCAACCATTCACTTACCAGAGTGGGATGAACACTATCATTCCAAACATGGTGCTATCCAAGAAGCCTATCATGTATTTATAACTCATGGGTTGCAATATTTTTGTCATTCAAAAGACCTAAATACCTCTCCTAAAGAGGTTGCTATTTTAGAAATCGGATTTGGAACGGGGTTAAATGCCCTCATTACTTTAATAGAAGCTGAAAAGTTGAATACCTCTATTCATTATGTTGGCGTAGAAGGCTATCCTGTTTCTGCCGAAGAAATAAGTCAGCTTAATTATACCAATACATTGAATGTAGAAAACGGAGCATCCATTTTTAAGCAGATGCATGACATTCCTTGGGAAGCACATCATGAGCTTATCCCTCATTTTTCGCTTAAAAAGAAACAGCTATTGTTTTCTGAAATAAAAGAACAAAATAGTTACGATATCATCTATTTTGATGCTTTTGGGGCGAGAGTCCAACCAGAATTATGGACAGAAGCTATATTTGAAAAGATGTTCAATGCCTTAAAGGAAAATGGTGTTTTGGTAACCTATGCAGCAAAAGGAAGCGTTCGTAGAGCCATGTTGGCCGTTGGCTTTAAGGTAGAAAAATTACCGGGCCCACCCGGAAAACGTGAAATGCTCAGAGCCACAAAAAAGCTCTGAGCATTCGGCGTCAGCCAAATGTTTAGCCACAAAAAGGCTCTGAGCATTCGGCGTCAGCCAAATGTTTAGCCACAAAAAGGCTCTGAGCATTCGGCGTCAGCCAAATGAATAGCCACAAAAAAGCTCTGAGCATTCGGCGTCAGCCAAATGTTTAGCCACAAAAAAGCTCTGAGGATTCAGTAAAAACTAAATATTTGAATCACAAAGTATCCGCTCCACTTAAACAATCATTGTGTTAAACCTAATACAAATACAAAGCTTAAACTCTTATGATTTTGTAACTTTATAAAAAAAGTTTTTATGAGAGTTTTAATTACAGGAGCAACGGGACTTATAGGGCAGGAGATTGTAAAACAGTGTCATATTAAAAATATAGAGGTTAGTTATTTAACGACTTCAAAATCTAAGTTGGGAAGTGATGTTAACTACAAAGGGTTTTACTGGAATGTTAAAGAAAAAGAAATTGATTCAGCATGTTTTGAAGGTGTCGATGCCATCATCCATTTGGCAGGGGCGACAATTTCTAAAAGATGGACATCCAATTATAAAAAAGAGATTATAGATAGCCGAACCGAAAGCACACAACTTTTAATCAATTCTTTAAAAGGCGAGTCCCATACTGTTAAACATGTGATTTCAGCTAGTGCCATTGGTATATATCCAGATTCTTTAACCAATTATTATAGCGAAACATATAAAGATTTTGATGATACTTTTTTAACCCATGTGGTTAAAGCATGGGAGCGAAGTGTTGATGGTTTTTCAAAATTAGATATCACAGTTTCTAAAATAAGAACGGGCTTGGTATTGTCTGATAAAGGGGGTGCCCTACCTGAAATGATAAAACCTATTAAATATGGTTTTGGGGCGGCTTTTGGAACAGGAAAACAATGGCAATCCTGGATTCATATTCAGGATTTGGCAAGTATGTATCTTTATATTTTAACCCATAATTTAAAAGGCGT
This sequence comes from Confluentibacter sediminis, assembly GCF_003258355.1. Lineage (GTDB taxonomy): Bacteria > Bacteroidota > Bacteroidia > Flavobacteriales > Flavobacteriaceae > Confluentibacter > Confluentibacter sediminis. The sequence goes on from NZ_QKPO01000004.1 coordinate 231,286, forward strand.
TTACAATGGCGTAGCTCCAAATCCGGTAAATAATAAAGAACTCATCAAAACAACAGCAAAAATTTTAGATAAGCCTTTCTTTTTGCCCAACATTCCAAAAGGTATCATGAAATTACTTTTAGGAGAGATGCATGTATTATTATTTGATAGTCAACGGGTAAGCTCTAAAAAAATAGAGGATAAAGGCTTTGATTTTGAATATAATTGTTTAAAACGTGCTGTAGAGGATTTAGTTTAGTGAAAGCTGGGTTGGTTCCAATAATCTACAACTAAAACATCTTCTAAATGTGGACCTAAAATGTTTCCAAAAGCTTTATGCGCAGGATGAGGTAGGTAAATATCTCTAGCTTCTTCATTGTCAAAAGTGACAAAAAAACAATGTGTAAAACCTTTGTTCAAGCCTTCAGGACTATTATTTAGACCCCATTCTAAATCTTTAATTTCTTTAATCTGCGAAGCTAATTTCCCAAAAGCAGTTTCTACTTTTTTAATATCAGAAGGCGTTGCCGATTCTTTAAACTTCAATAATACCACATGGCGTAATTGTTTGGTCATATCATCGATGTCATTTTTTTATTCATGCAACTGCACATTACGATAGAGGTAAATGGCAGTAGAATAGTTGGGCTTACTTAATTAAATTTATAAATTTAGTTTGGTGGGATTTTTGTGGTAGTTATGAAAAATAAGAATGTTAATATCCTTATTTTGTCGTGATTAAAACAACACCGTTAGCACCTCTAGAGCCATAAGCAGCAGTTGCAGAACCATCCTTTAGCACATCGATAGCTTTGATGTCTCTTGGATTTAAATTTTTTAATGAGCCATTATATTGCGAACCATTAAGCATTATAAGCGGGGCATCGCTAGACATTAAACTGCGGTTGCCTCTTATTAGAATATTCAAGTCGCCATTTTGCTCAATGACACTAACTCCAGGAACGGTTCTTAAATAAGTAGCCATATCTAAATTATTCTCTCTCTCAATAAGTTTGGGATCAACAGAACTTACTGAAATGGTGCTTTCAGATTGTTTTACTTTGCCATACCCTGTATTGACTTCTTTCTCTTCATATCTTTTATCGTCATATCTTAAAGAAACATTAACAATCTCTTTCCCTTTTACGGATACTTTTTGAGTTTTAAAACCTGCTTGTGAAAAAACCAACTTTCCTTTTTGTGTGACATCTATAGCGTAAAAACCAGTAGTATCTGTAAAAACTTCAGCATGACTACTGCTCGATTTAACACGAACATGAGCTATCGGGTTTTCATAATGGTCTTTTACGATGCCTTTTACGGTAATATTTTGACTTTGTAAGTACAAACTTGGGAATAAGCATATCAATAAAAGCATTAGGGTTTTAAGTTTCATGGTCGTTTAATGTTTAGTGGTTTATAACGAAAATATGAATTTTAAAACAAACTATAGTTTTAATCACTTATAAAAAAAAATTAATGACATTATGACATTTTTATAATAATGGCAGTAATTTTGCCAATACGTTTACGTGTTTGTATAATACTAGAAAAATATGAGTAAAAAAGACAATAAAGAGGATGTGAAATCAGAAGAAAAAGTTAATTCTAAGGAAGAAACTGTTGATTTGAATCAGCAACCTGTTGAAGAACAAACCCTTGAAGAAAAATTGCAAGAAGAGCTGAAACAAGAAAAAGATAAGTTTTTACGCTTATTTGCAGAGTTTGAAAATTATAAAAGACGTACATCTAAAGAACGCATAGAATTATTTGCTACAGCAAGCGAAGATGTCATGAAAACACTATTGCCGGTTCTTGATGATTTTGAGCGTGCATTAAGCCATATTGACGATGACAAAGAAGCAGAAGCTTTACGCAAAGGGGTATCATTAATTTATCAAAAGTTAGTGAATACTTTAGAACAAAAGGGGCTTGTTGCCATTAAAATAGAAAAAGGAGAGGCTTTTAATGCAGACAATCATGAGGCCATTACGCAAATACCAGCACCTACTGAGGATTTAAAAGGAAAAATTATAGACATTATTGAAAAGGGTTACAAACTTGGCGATAAAGTGATTCGTTTCCCAAAAGTTATTATTGGGCAATAAAAATATATTAATTTAAAAAGTTCTTTTCTAGGAAAGAATTTAGAAAAATAACATGGCAAAAAGAGACTACTACGACATATTAGGGGTTAATAAAAATGCAAGCGAAGCTGAAATTAAAAAGGCCTATCGTAAAAAAGCTATAGAATACCATCCAGATAAAAATCCAGATAATAAAGAGGCTGAGGCAAAATTCAAGGAAGCTGCTGAAGCTTATGAAGTATTGAGTAATGCTGACAAAAAAGCTAGATATGACCAATTTGGACATCAAGCTTTTGAAGGTGGCGGTGGCTTTAATGGTGGCGGCATGAATATGGACGACATATTTAGTCAGTTTGGAGATATTTTTGGAGGTGCTTTTGGAGGAGGTGGGTTTTCTGGTTTTGGTGGCGGCGGTCAACGACGCGTTAAAGGCAGTAATTTGCGTATTAGAGTAAAATTAAATCTTGAGGAAATTGCCAATGGTGTTGAGAAAAAAATAAAAGTAAAGCGTAAAGTTCAGGCACCTGGAACTACATATAAAACATGTTCAACATGTAATGGTAGTGGACAGGTAACGCGTATAGCCAACACTATTTTAGGTAGAATGCAAACTTCTGCACCTTGTAATGTGTGTGGTGGAGCAGGGCAAGTCATTGATAAGAAACCAGCCGATGCCGATGCACAAGGTTTAAAAATATCTGAAGAAACAGTGTCGATTAAAATTCCTGCAGGTGTTGTGGATGATATGCAGCTTAAAGTGTCTGGTAAAGGTAACGAAGCACCAGGCAATGGTATTCCTGGAGATCTTATTGTGGTTATTGAAGAAGAAAAGCATGATAAATTACAGCGGGAAGGCGACAATTTGCATTATGATATGTATGTCAGTTACCCAGAGGCGGTTTTAGGAACCTCCAAAGAAATAGATACCGTAACAGGTAAAGTACGTATTAAGGTAGAGGCAGGTGTGCAGTCTGGTAAAATTTTAAGACTACGCGGTAAAGGAATACCTAGTATAAATGGTTATGGTCGTGGAGACTTATTGGTTCACGTCAATGTTTGGACACCAAAAACATTGAGCAAACAACAAAAGGAGTTTTTTGAATCGATGCAAAATGATGAACATTTTGAGCCGAAGCCAGATAGTAGCGATAAATCTTTTTTTGAAAAGGTGAAAGATATGTTTTCTTAAAAAAGAAAAGACATGAAAAAAAGAATCCGTATAAGTACGGATTTTTTTTTGCTTATAACTTATTATATTCTTTTGTTGCTAATTAAAAAAAAACTATATTTGATAATCACTAATTAATCTTAGTGATATTTTTCTTTTTCATAGCAATTTTTTTCCCATCCTTAATTTATTGAGGGTGGGTTTTGCTTTTATATAGATGTATTTTAAATATTAAATTATCACTAGAGGTTTAAACTATACTCCCTTAACATTTAATATATTTACGTTTTAAAGTCAATTAAAAACTAGAATGAGCAACTTACTAGAAGTCAATGGAGTTTCAAAAAAATATGGAGACTTTACAGCACTTAACAATGTATCTATCGCAGTACCTAAAGGAAGTATTTACGGATTGTTGGGTCCAAATGGGGCAGGGAAAACAACACTTATTAGGATTATTAATCAAATAACCATGCCCGATATGGGCAGCGTTTTTTTAGATGGAACATCACTCAACACAAGTCATATAAAAGATATTGGGTATTTACCAGAAGAACGCGGGTTGTATAAAACCATGAAAGTAGGCGAGCAGGCTTTATACTTAGCGCAATTAAAAGGGTTAAGTAAAGCTGAAGCTAAAGTCCGTTTGAAATATTGGTTTGAACGACTTGAAATTGGGGATTGGTGGAATAAAAAAATCCAAGAGCTTTCAAAAGGAATGGCTCAAAAAATCCAATTTGTGGTGACGGTTTTGCACAATCCTAAATTATTGATTTTTGATGAACCCTTTTCTGGTTTTGATCCCATAAATGCCAATTTAATTAAAGATGAAATTTTGAAATTGAGAGAAGATGGGGCAACCGTCATTTTCTCAACACATAGAATGGAATCTGTTGAAGAATTGTGTGATGATATTACCCTGATACATAAATCGAATAAAATATTGGATGGAAAGCTGGTGGATATAAAACGTCAGTTTAAAACCAATACCTATGAAGTAGGTATTAAAATTAATGAGACCTCAAATTTAGAAGAGACATTATCACAGAAATTTCAGGTGTCGACTGCTAATTTTAAAACGTTGGGAGACGAGTTGAAACTCAATATCAAACTGTCTGCAAACGATAAAGCCAATGATTTGTTGGGTTTTTTAACGTCTCAAGGAGAGGTGTCACATTTTGTGGAATTGATACCAAGTGTGAACGATATTTTTATTCAAACCGTAAAGAATAACTAACATGATGAATCATTTACCACTCATTATAAAGCGTGAATATTTAACAAAAGTTAAAAATAAATCGTTTATAGTCATGACTTTTTTAAGTCCGATTATTATGATGATATTAATATCTGTTGTGGCCTATTTGTCACAATTGAACAATGATAAACAACGGACGATTTCCATTTTGGATGAATCTGGATTGGTTAAAGATGCTTTTCAAAATTCAGAACATACAAAGTATCATATGATAGAAGATATGACTTTAGTAGAGGCTAAGGCGATTGTTAAGGAAACATCTAATTATGGATTATTATATATTGGCAAATTAGATGCTACAAATTTTGAACCGAAACAGATAGAGTTTTTTTCAGAAGAATCGCCTTCTCTTAGTTTGATTTCAGATTTAGAAAGTATTTTAGAACGTAAACTTACAGACGTTAAGCTGCAAAGAGAAGGTGTTGATATTGAAAAAATAAAAACATCAAAAGCAAGTGTCGCTATAGAGCAAGAAAGTTTTGATGGTCAAAAAACATCAAAAACAGACAGTATTGTAAAACTAATTTTTGGAGGTGCAGCAGGCTATTTGTTGTTCATGTTCATTATTATTTACGGTAACATGATAATGCGTAGCGTGATTGAAGAAAAAACGAGCCGAATTATAGAAGTCATTATTTCATCGGTTAAGCCAGTACAATTGATGCTTGGTAAAATTATTGGCACCTCACTTGCTGGCATTACGCAATTTTTGGTTTGGATACTATTGGGTGGAGTTTTACTAATTATTATTTCAGCAGTTTTTGGAATTGACATGGCTCAAATGCAATCACCACAAGAAGAAATGATGAAACAAGCCATGCAAAATCCAGAAATGACTATGCAAGTTCAAGATATCATGAACGCTTTTTATAATCTGCCCATAACAAATTTAATTATAGCTTTTGTTCTTTTCTTTATAAGCGGATATCTATTATATAGCTCGCTTTATGCATCAATAGGTGCCGCTGTAGATAATGAAACCGATACACAGCAATTTTTATTACCAATCATGATGCCTTTAATATTGGCTGTATACATTGGTTTTTTTACGGTTATTGAAGATCCACATGGCACAGTCTCTACCGTATTTTCATTTATACCATTTACATCGCCCGTTGTTATGTTGATGCGGATTCCTTTTGGTGTGCCTTTATGGCAACAAGTGTTATCTTTATTAATTTTAATTGGTACATTTATTTTAATAGTATGGTTTGCAGCAAAAATATACCGTGTGGGCATTTTAATGTATGGTAAAAAACCAAGCTATAAAGAATTGATGAAATGGATAAAGTATTAAAATGAATCAGGGGTTAAAAAAAATAGAAACTACTATTAAAAAAAGTTCTCTTTGGGAAGATATTCAAACGTTTTTAAATCAACATATTGATTTTACTAAAGAGATTAGCATTTCAGTTAAAGATGTTTTAGTTGTTATTACGGTTATTTTTATAACTACTCTTGTTCTCAGATTAGTTCTAAAAGTTATAACACGAAAACTACCAGAAGAAGATAAAGGTAAATTTAATGTTGTTTATGGCTATTTTAGATGGCTCGTTTATTTATTTATATTACTGATTACCTTAAATGCTGTTGGAGTCGATATAACTGCTGTTTTTGCAGCATCAGCTGCGTTAATGATAGGTGTAGGTTTGGCACTGCAAACTTTGTTTCAAGATATTATTTCAGGGATTTTTATTTTAATTGACCAAACGGTTCATGTTGGTGATATTATAGAGATTGATGGAAAAATTGGGAGGGTTGAAGAAATTAAATTAAGAACGACCAGAGCTGTCACTAGAGATAACAGGGTCTTAATAATCCCAAATCATTTATATTTAGAAAATAGTCTTTATAATTGGACGCAAAACGGATCGACCACCAGAGAATTTGTTGAGGTTGGAGTGGCTTACGGTAGCGATGTTCACTTAGTAAGAAAGCTTTTAACCCAAGCCGCTAGCACGCACCCAGAAGTATTGGCAGAACCTGAAGTTGTGGTACAGTTTGCTAATTTTGGTGATAGTTCTTTAGATTTTAAAGTGATTTTTACCTTAAGTGATAGTTTTACGGCCAATATGCCAAAAAGCGATATCCGATTTGAAATTGACCGATTATTTAGGGAAAACAACATATCTATACCTTTTCCACAAAGAGATATTCATATTATTGGTCAGACCCAAGATAAAAGAATATAGATTTATGCCGAGACATAATCAATTAGATAAAATTAAGTTACAAATTGAAAAATCACAAAAAATGATTTCGTAACTCCCTTAAATAAAATAAATATTTGTGATAGATGCTTTAATCATTTATCTATCATATTAAATCTTAAAAAATTATGCCAAAAATTTTAATAATTGAAGACGAAGCTGCCATAAGACGTGTACTAGCAAAAATTCTTTCAGAAGAAAATGACACGTATCAAGTTGAAGAAGCTCAAGATGGTTTGGAAGGTATTGAAAAAATTAAAAATGATGATTATGATTTAATTCTTTGCGATATAAAAATGCCAAAAATGGATGGTGTTGAAGTTTTAGAAGCAGTGAAAAAATTAAAGCCAGAAATCCCCATTGTTATGATTTCTGGTCATGGGGACTTAGATACAGCGGTTAACACCATGCGTTTAGGGGCTTTTGATTATATATCTAAACCACCAGATTTAAATAGATTGTTGAATACGGTTAGGAATGCTTTAGATAGAAAAGAACTGGTTGTTGAAAACAAATTGCTTAAGAAAAAGGTAAGCAAGAATTTCGAAATGGTTGGTGAAAGTAAAGCCATTATGCATATTAAAGATATTATTGAAAAAGTCGCGCAAACAGATGCTAGGGTGCTTATTACTGGGCCTAATGGAACGGGTAAAGAATTGGTAGCGCATTGGTTACATGATAAAAGCGAGCGAAATACAGGACCAATGATTGAAGTTAATTGTGCTGCCATTCCCAGTGAATTAATAGAAAGTGAATTATTCGGACATATAAAAGGTGCTTTTACAAGTGCCATAAAAGATAGAGCCGGAAAATTTGAAGCTGCTAATGGGGGTACTATCTTTTTAGATGAAATAGGGGATATGAGTTTATCTGCACAAGCTAAAGTATTGCGTGCCTTACAAGAAAGTAGAATTCAGCGTGTAGGTAGCGATAAAGATATTAAGGTAGATGTGCGTGTTGTTGCGGCTACCAATAAAAATTTAAAAAAAGAAATTGAAGAAGGTAGGTTTCGTGAAGATTTGTACCATAGATTGGCCGTGATTTTAATTCAAGTACCACCACTGAATGATAGAAGAGAAGATATTCCTATGCTTATTGATTACTTTGCTAATAAAATAGCCACTGAGCATGGCAATACCAAAAAAGTATTTTCTACTTCAGCAATAAAACTGCTTCAAAACTATGATTGGACAGGTAATATAAGAGAACTGCGTAATGTTGTAGAACGCTTAATCATACTCGGCGGAAATGAAGTCAGTGAAACAGATGTGAAATTATTTGCTTCTAAATAAAAAAAATCCCCTTAAAACTCAAGGGGATTTTTTTATTGGTTGTTAGAGTACCGGAAACATAACGGATAAAATGGTTAACAATTATCTGGAATATCATCGGAAGGTCATTAATGATAGTGATAATTTTATACTTGAGTGTAACTATCGAAATTATAGTTTTTTTAAGATTTTAAAAATATTAATATCTTATATTTAAGAATAAAAATTGATTTAAGAATGGCCATATTAGGAAACATTATAAAAGGAGTCATTAAATTAAAGGATGCTTTTTCATCTGAAATTGATCATGTAGATGCCCAAAAAGAAGTTTTAAAAAACCTATTAAATAAAGCGAAAGATACTCAGTTTGGTAAAAACTATGATTTTGAAGGTATGTTGAATGCTGAGGATATACAACTTGCCTTTGCTAAAGCAGTGCCTTATTTTGATTATAATAAAATTAATGATGAATGGTGGCACAAACTACATGATGGTGACATGGACGTTACCTGGCCAGGGAAATCCTCATATTTTGCATTAAGTTCGGGTACGACGGGAAAAACCAGTAAGCGTATACCGGTTACGGATGATATGATAGAAGCAATAAGAGCCTCTGGAATCAAGCAAGTATTTGCTTTGAATAATTTTGATTTACCAGCAGATTTTTTTGAAAAAGAAATTATGATGCTTGGTAGCTCCACAGATTTAGAACTAAACAATAATTTTTTAGAAGGGGAAATTAGTGGAATCAGTGCTAGCAACATTCCCTTTTGGTTTAAAAGCTACTACAAGCCAGGTGAAAATATTGCAAAAATAGATGATTGGGATGCTCGGGTACAAAAGATCGCAGAGTGGGCCAAAGATTGGGACATTGGTGCTTTAAGTGGTATTCCGTCATGGATAGAATTGATGCTTCAAAAAGTAATAGAATATCATCACTTAAATAATATACATGAGATATGGCCAAACTTGCAGGTTTATACCTCTGGAGGGGTTGCTTTTGGTCCATATGAGAAAACTTTTCAAGCACTTATGGGAAAACCCGTTACCGTGATAGATACCTATTTGGCTTCTGAAGGTTACATAGCCACCCAAATAAGACCAGAAACAGATGCCATGCAATTAAATACCGAAGAAGGGATCTATTTTGAATTTGTACCATTTAAACCCGAATATATTAATGAAGATGGATCTTTATCTCAAAGAGCACCGGCATTAACTTTGCAAGAAGTTACTTTAGACCAAGAGTATGTATTAATTATCAGCACGGTAAGTGGAACTTGGAGGTATTTAATAGGAGACACCATTGAATTTAAAGATATTGAACGGGCAGAAATAAAAATTACAGGTAGAACAAAATTCTTCTTAAATACTGTAGGTTCTCAATTATCCGTTAATAAAATGGATGATGCTATGAAGGAATTAGAGCAACAATTTTCCACTAAAATAAAAGAATATACCATCTGTGCAAAGCGGGGAGAGGATGGGGAATTCTATCATTTTTGGTACATAGGAAGCGAAAATCAAAATTTAGATGCTAATGAAGTTGCTCATGCTTTAGACGATTGTCTTAAAAATGCCAACAAAAATTATAAAGTGGCACGTAGTAAAGCTTTAAAAGGTGTAAAGGTTAACATTATAGATGTTGAAAAATTTTATGAATGGAATGCACTAAATAAGAAAAAAGGTGGGCAGATAAAAATGGAGCGTGTTATGTCAGAAGATAAATTTAACGATTGGGAAGCGTTTGTTAAAACGTCTTAATTCACGATGGCATTATCACGTCTGTTAACGATTTCCATGATTTCTTCAGGTGATAAATAAAATCTTTTTATACGAGCTTTGTAAAGGGGGGATATGTCTGCATGATTTAAAATGAAATCTTTTGTTTTCAATATGTAATCTTCCATACCATGATTCACGGCAAAGGTGTCTGCTGCACGCTCAGCTTCTACCATATGCTTTTCAGAAAATAAGTATTTTAATCCAAACCAGATTAAATTCAGGGTACTTCTATTTTGGTAATCCATGATATGACCTAATTCATGACCTAACCAACCAATTAAAATATCGGAAGGAATATGTTTAGTCATGAATTTTTTATCTGAAATTTTAAAGGTTTCACTAATTAATATAATATAACGTCTATTTTTTTTGCTTTTAAAAAAACTAACAATTTTGGGTTGTGCCTGCATTGTTGATTTTTTAATGTTCTTTTTAAATTTAAATTCTATTGAAGTATTTGTTAATTCTGGATAATAGCTGAGAGCTATTTTTACTTCATTCGCGATACTGTTGGGGATTTTTTGTTGTGAATTCATATTATAAAATATACATATAAAAAATATAGAAAACAATTTATAATGTTTTAGCATCATATAGTTATAATGTCTTGTTAAATTAATAAGATAAAAAAAGCGCCTTATTTGGCGCTTTTAATAAAATATATATTTGTTGTTTTAGAATTGATAACGGATACCTAATGCTATATCGAAATCTAAATCGTTGTTGTCATACAAATCGTCTCCAAAACCTAATTCTGGTCTAAAATCTAAAGATAGCATTAAAGGTATGTCAAAATTGTATTCAATACCAATATCCCCAGCAGCAAAGAAAAACGTATCACTGTAGTCTTTACCACCATTTGGATTATTAACACTAAAAGACCCTAATCCACCACCAGCGCCAACATACCAGTTAAAATCGCCTTCTAAAGGAAATACCCATTGGTATAAACCAGCCAGTTTAAAACCATCATAATTTTTCCCATCTCTCCATCCTAAATCTAACTCTAATCTGTTGTTATCGCCTAATGCATGTTGGTATGATATTTCTGCACCAAAGCCATCACTATCTCCTAATCTTAAACCAAGAGCATTTTTAGAAATTTCCTGAGCGTTTGATGAAAATGCAAAACCCAATACAGCAATAGATAATAAAAATAATTTCTTCATAATTTATAGTTTTATGTTTGTGTGTATATACGTTTAAAATAATAAAAAAGATGTCGTTTTATTATTCATATAATACGTTTACAAAAATAATGCTAAAATTGTATTTATTTTTAATTTTTTGCTATTATTCATATTGTAAATTAATAATGTTTTGATTTACAAATACTAAGAAGAAATGTGGATGGTTATTGATTACTATATTTTTTTTGTTTGAAAATAGTGATGGCGGCTATTAAATCTTTTACTTGTAACTCCTTAACTTCTTCATCAACAAAAAATGGAGCAAGTTTGTCTTTGTTATAGTGATACAGTTTCCAACGTTTAAATTGGTATTCTAAGGCTGTAAAACTTTCTATCCAATCGCCAGAATTTAAATAAAGTGTTTGTCCACTTCTGTTTTCTTTTAGTTCCATTTTTGGATGGTGTATGTGACCACAAATCACATAATCATATCCATTTTCAATGGCTAGGTTAGAGATGACTTTTTCAAAGTTTTTTATAAATTTCCTTCCGTGATAGGGACTTTTCTTGATTTTTTCTGACATGGAATATTTCTCTTTTCCTAATTTCAGTAATAGCGAATTAAAACTTCTATTGATTAAAAAAAGCATACGGTATCCGTAACCTCCTAGTTTTGCTAACCAATTTAAGTTTTTAATAGAAGCATCAAAAACATCACCATGAAAGAACCATGCCTGCTTGCCATCAATTTCTAATACTTTTTTATCGACAATAGATATATTTCCCATAGTTGTGCCACTAAATTTACGCAACAATTCATCATGATTACCTGTGATGTATATAACTTCAATACCATTTGTAGCCATATCCATAATTTTTTTGATAACTTTTAGATGTTGTTTTGGGAAATGCTGTTTGTTAAATTGCCATGTATCAACAATATCTCCATTTAAAATAAGCTTTTTAGGTTCTATACTGTTTAGGTAGTTTAGAAGTTTTTTAGCATGGCAAGCATTAGTGCCTAAATGGACATCGGAAACAACAGCAATTTCTATTTTTCTTTTAAATATCAAGGTTAAATATTGAATGATATTCAAAGTAAAGCATATAAAGTTATTTAGTCCTTAACTCTTAATTAAGAATTTGTGAGTATATGGTTATGTTAATGTTATGAAACATCCTCTTAAATATTTATAAGGTGTTTTTTTAATTTCATTTTTGTATCTCTAATATTAGATTTACTTTAGCAAAAAATATAATTTATGGCTGGTAATTCTTTCGGAAAACTATTTAATTTAACCACATTTGGCGAGTCTCATGGTATGGCTTTAGGAGGTGTTATTGATGGGTGTCCATCGGGATTGGATATTGATGTTGAAGCCATTCAAAATGAATTGGATAGAAGAAAACCTGGGCAATCTGAAATTGTTACACAACGAAAAGAACCAGATACCGTTAAGTTTTTATCAGGCATTTTTGAAGGAAAAACAACAGGGACGTCCATTGGTTTTATTATTGAAAATGCCAATCAGAAGTCTAAAGACTACTCACATATAAAAGATGTATACCGCCCCAGTCATGCCGATTATACTTATGACAAAAAATATGGTGTTCGCGATTATCGTGGTGGAGGACGTAGCTCTGCTCGCGAAACCGTATGTAGAGTCGTAGCGGGTGCCATTGCAAAACAGCTTTTAAAAGATGTAAAGATTTACGCTTATGTATCTTCTGTAGGTGATATTTCTTTAAATAAACCATTAAATGAATTAGATTTCAGTCTTACAGAATCAAATATGGTTCGCTGTCCAGATACCGAAACTGCAGAGAGAATGATTGAAAGAATTAAAGAAATCCGTAAAGAAGGAGATACTATTGGAGGTACCGTAGGTTGTGTTATTAAAAATGTACCTATAGGTTTAGGGGAACCTGTTTTTGACAAACTACATGCCGAACTTGGTAAAGCCATGTTGTCTATCAATGCTGTAAAAGGATTTGAATATGGTAGTGGTTTTGAGGGTTCTAAAATGAAAGGTAGTGAGCATAACGATATTTTTAATGCGGATGGTTCTACAAAAACAAATCTGTCTGGTGGTATACAAGGTGGAATTAGCAATGGTATGGATATTTATTTTAATGTCGCTTTTAAACCTGTTGCAACCATTATGCAAAACCAGGAAACCATAGATAATCAAGGACATGTAGTAGAAATGCATGGCAAAGGTCGTCACGATCCTTGTGTAGTTCCTAGAGCAGTGCCTATCGTAGAAGCTATGGCAGCATTGGTGTTAGCTGATTTTTACTTAATTAATAAGTTATACCATTAGTTAGCCATTTTATATTTTTTAATTACTTGATAATTGTTGACACAAATTTATTTAAGCCGATAAAAGAAGATTACTGCTGCAATCAAGCTAAAATAAATAGGTATCTAAAATTCCTTTTCAGCATTTATTAATATCTTAGTCGACATACTTCAAACGACAACATATTAAAATATGAAAAAATTAGCTCTACATTGGAAAATATTGATAGGGATGACTCTAGGAATTATATGGGCATTGCTTTCAAGCACTTTAGGTTGGAGCAGTTTTACAATAAACTGGATAGACCCCTTTGGAATAATTTTTATCAATTTATTAAAACTCATAGCGGTTCCACTCGTGTTATTTTCAATAATTGGAGGTGTTGCCAACATTGGAGACCCTTCAAGTTTAGGTCGCATGGGCGGTAAAACCTTGCTTATATATCTGTTGACAACAGTTATGGCAATTTCTTTAGGCTTGCTATTAGTAAACATGATAAAACCTGGAAAACTAATAGATAAAGAAAGTAGAATTGATAACCGAATAAATTATGAAATTTGGGCAACATCTGAAGGACATGAGATTAAAGATGGTATTAGCTATTTAAAAGATCGGAATTTCAAAGATAGGGTTGAAGACATTTCAAAATTGTCGAACTCACAACTTAGTGAAGCTTCACTTTCAGATAAAATTGAAAAGGCTAAAAGCCAAGAAAATGTTTCACCATTGCAACCATTGGTTGATATTGTTCCCGAAAACTTTTTCTTTTCGTTATCTAACAACGGGCTCATGTTGCAAATCATATTTTTTGCATTGTTTTTTGGAGTGTGCTTACTTTTTATTCCTACTGAAAAATCACAGCCCGTTTTAAATATTGTAGATGGTATTAATGAGGTGTTTTTAAAAATGGTCGATTTAGTGATGCAAGCAGCTCCCTTTTTTGTATTTGCATTGTTGGCAGGCGTGGTTAGTAAAATGGCTGGAAACGATATAGGCAAAGTTGTTGAAATTTTTAAGGGTTTAAGTTGGTATTCCTTAACAGTTTTAATAGGGTTATTGCTTATGATTTTTGTAGTATATCCAGGGATTTTGAAGTTGTTTGTGAAAAAAATACCTTATTTAGGTTTTTTTAAGGCTATGGGACCTGCACAAACATTGGCGTTTTCAACATCTAGCAGTGCAGCAACACTTCCAGTAACGATGGAATGTGTTGAACAGAATTTAGGAGTAGATAAAAAAATTAGCAGTTTTGTATTACCCATTGGAGCCACAGTAAATATGGACGGTACGAGTTTATATCAAGCGGTAGCTGTTATTTTTTTAGCACAATTACATATGATTGATTTATCGTTAGGGCAACAATTAACCATTGTTCTCACTACTACATTGGCATCCATTGGGTCGGCAGCAGTTCCTAGTGCAGGTCTTGTTATGCTAATTGTTGTTTTAAATTCGGTAGGATTGAATCCAGCTTGGATTGCTATTATTTTTCCTGTTGATAGAATTCTAGATATGTTTAGAACGGTTGTTAATGTAACAGGAGATTCCGTGGTATGTTCTATTATAGCTGATGGCGAAAACATGTTGAATTATGCAGATACAAATAATCCAAGTGACACGTTTGATTTAGATTCTTAAACTTATATGATGTCTGATATTTTAATCACAAAGTCTTTTGTTTCCGTGGAATGGCTTCATAAGCATTTGGATGCAAAGAATTTAATAATTTTAGATGGTTCTATTAAAAAAGTCGTTAATTCCTCATTAAATACTTCCCATGTTCAAATACCGAACACCCGTTTTTTTGATTTAAAGGATGCTTTTAGTGATACGACAGCAACATTTCCAACAACCTTTCCTTCCGAAGACCAGTTTACTAAAGAAGCTCAAAAATTAGGAATTAATAAAGAATCGGCACTAGTCGTTTATGATGATAAAGGTATTTATTCAAGTGCCAGAGTTTGGTGGTTATTTAAAGCTATGGGGCATCATAATGTGGCTGTTTTAAATGGCGGATTGCCAGAATGGATTAAATGGGGTTATAAAACAGAAACGAAATCAATAAACACTGTAAGTAAAGGCAATTTTGTGGCTAAATATCAATCACATTTTATGAAGTTTTTTGATGATGTTAAGGAGGCATCTTCAAATAAAACCCATATTATTATGGATGCTCGTTCTGAATCTAGATTTAAATGTTTAGAAGCAGAACCCAGAGCAGGATTAAGAATGGGAACCATACCAAATTCGGTTAATTTGCCTTATGAAGATTTATTAGACGGTAATTTATTGCATTCCAATGAAGTTATTGAAGCCAAGTTCCAAAAATTAGCTAAAAAAGACGATGATATTATTTTTTCCTGTGGTTCCGGAATTACAGCCTGTATACTGGCTTTGGGTGCGGACATTTCAGGATATAAAAACCTATCTGTTTACGATGGTTCCTGGACAGAATGGGGGAGTTTGGTATCGGAATAGTTTAATCTAAAAACTTACTTTTCAATTCTGGTGTAGGTATCATACAGCTTTCTTTTTTCCCATACCATTTATACCTATTTTTGGCTATATAATCATATACCCAATTTCTAATGGGTGTAGGAATAATAAAAAATACACTCATTACATTTATTGGAAACCCTAAATAACGAGCAATTTTTAATGCGGCGGTAGATTTATAATCAATCCCTTTTTCGGGTATATATAATAAAATGGAATCTGTTTTATGAGTATCGATATTATAAACTTCAATAATTTCTTTTCCAATATCACTTTGTAAAGCAGTAAAAAGAAATAGATTCTTTTTATCATGTTTTATGATATATTGAACAGAGTGGTTGCAAAGATTACAAACGCCATCAAAAAGTATGAGTTTTTTATTTTTAGGTATATTTAATTTCATATAGTAAAGATATCATTTTGCTATTCAACTGGTACAAAAGAGATTTATTTGTTTTTTCTATTTCCAATAAATGGATTTAAAGTGATTCAGGCAGGTCGTTAAAACTCCTAAAATACTGAAAAAGCTTCACTAAAAAAATCTTTTGCTATCACGATATTCTTTGGCAAACCCCGCTATGGTTAAGGTCCCTATTCGGATAAAAAAGTTTTTGTTTTATTTTTGGTTTTGGAATATACGATGCTAAAAGTTGCAGCCGATATCAACATACCAGCTGCATAATGCTTTTTTGATTTTCAATTGAGAGCTACATAAGGCTAATCATTATCCATAAAGAAATACAATAAAAAAATTATAGTATGGGGTTTCATTAGGTTTGATTAAATCGTTAGTCGTATATTCTTTTATTTTAAAAAAGCCATATATTCGTTTTTTATTTCTTTTGTGAATTTAAAGGAATAAATTCTTAAATAAATGATGTTAAAAAATTAATAGATGAAAACTCGAAAATTAGGAAGTAAGGGATTTTATGTTAGTGAAGTTGGTTTAGGTTGTTGGCAATTAGGGGGTAATTGGGGTATAGATATCTCTAAAGATGCTGCTTTTAATATATTAAATGAAGCTGTTAATAATGGGATTACGTTTTTTGATACCGCCGATGTGTATGGTGATGGAAAAAGCGAAACCCTAATTGGTGAATTTTTGAAAACCTGTGATGCTCCCATACGCGTAGCAACAAAATTTGGTAGAGCAGGAAATGCTTATCCAGATAAATATACAAAAGACATTTTACGTAAATCCGTTGAAGGATCTTTACAGCGTTTAGGAGTTGATTCCTTAGATTTGTTACAATTACATTGTATCCCAACCCCATCTTTAAAAGATGGAGATGTGTTTGATTGGCTTCGCGAATTACAAGAAGAAGGCCTCATCAGACATTTTGGAGCTAGTGTTGAAACGGTTGAAGAAGGTTTAATTTGTATGCAACAAGAGGGCTTGCTATCTCTGCAAGTGATATTTAATATATTCAGACAAAAATTAGTGACTGAGTTATTTCCGCAAGCGGAAGCCAAAGGCGTTGGTATTATTGTGCGATTACCATTAGCAAGTGGATTGTTATCTGGTAAATTTGATAAGGATACTACTTTTGCAGAAGATGACCACAGATATTTTAATAGAAACGGCGAGGCTTTCAATGTCGGAGAAACCTTTGCAGGCTTGCCTTTTGAAAAAGGTTTAGAGCTAGTTAATACTATAAAAAAAGAGATTCTCCCAGATAATTTAACCATGGTACAATTGGCGTTACGGTGGATCTTGGATCACCAAGCCGTTAGTTCGATCATCCCAGGGGCTAGTTCACCAAAACAAGTCGTTTCAAACGCAGAAGTCTCTAAATTACAGGCTTTGTCGCCAGAAGTACATACTGCTTTGATAGCGTTGTATAAAGCTGAAATACATGATTATGTTAGGGGAGGGTATTAATACAACCCTTTTGATAGTTTATAAAAAAGATTATGTTTGACTTGTATTACAATTAGATGAAAAATGAACAAAAAAAAGAGGAACAAGAAATGTTGAAACTTGGGCATATCCTGCCAAATTGGCGGTATAGGCTGATAAAAGTTCCGTATATAAACAAGTTCACATCATTAAAAAACTGAATTCAATCAATATGAAAAACATCTATTTATTCACAATTACTATCCTCCTATTTATCAATTATTCTTTTTGTCAGACTATCCCGAATAAAGTTTTTGTTTTAGGAAATTCTTTAACCCAAGGTTTTGGAACTCATGGAATGGCATCTACTGACACAAATACTGATTATTACTATTGGGTACAACAAGCTATATTTCAGAAAAACGACTCTATCTCTATGAATAGATTTTCAGGAAGTACTTGGGAATCTCTAACAACAAGTAAAAAACGGTTAGCTTTTTTAAACAATTCAGTCGCAAGACAAATTGATGGAAAAGAAGACCTTATAATTATTCAATTGGGAGATAATGTAAATACTGAAGATAAAAGAAAAAATCTTTTCGAAGATGCAAAAACATTATTGAATTGGTTTTTAAATAAAAGCCCTAATTCACGAATTTTATGGGTTTATGGTTGGTATGGAGTCAGTAAAAATATGCCTATAATCCAAAATGCTATATCTGAAGTGAAAGGATGTGAATTAGTAGATATTTCAAAATACAATAAAAAACAATATCAAAACATAGTGG
Source organism: Confluentibacter sediminis (assembly GCF_003258355.1). Taxonomy (GTDB): domain Bacteria; phylum Bacteroidota; class Bacteroidia; order Flavobacteriales; family Flavobacteriaceae; genus Confluentibacter; species Confluentibacter sediminis. Next base: position 249,601 of record NZ_QKPO01000004.1, read on the forward strand.
GAAATACATATGTAAATAAAAATGGAAATATTGAAACCATTTCCTCTAATGGTGTAGCTAGTCATCCTGGTGATTTAGGTATGGAAATGATAGCAAATGAAATAATATCAAAATTAAGTTTAAAAGATAGTATATCAGAACATTATGGAAGTAGTAAATTTACAATTGAACTTACTAGTAATAACGGAAATAAATTAAACTTAATTAATTTCAACAATAAAGTTATTATTGACGCTAAAGAATTATATGATCAATTTTTAATTATAAACATACTTAATGAAACTGATAAAATTATTTTTAGTGGAAAAATAAAAATTAAGAATGAATAATATCGGTGTGTAACAAAGATGGTAACCGTTCACAACCCACTAATTGCATAAAAACAAGAACTAAATAAGCCCTTTTAAGGGCTTTTATTTTATGGTGTAAATTCTTTGTAACTTAAAATTAGGGAGGTTAAAAAGGAGTAAAATGTGCTGTAAAGATACTTTTAAAGAAAACCAAACACCTTGTATACTTGCCGCCCCACTTTTAGTGCGTTTTTCTATAAATTTCAGGTACTTCTTCAAGTTATAAGCTACAGCAGAGAGCTGCATTTTTGTTGGCTTGTTTAATGCCTATGGTATTTACTTTTCTAAGTCCCATAAACTGGGTCAATGTTCCGAATACCGGTTCTACGGTGCTTAGCCGTTTGGCTTTCATATAACCTCCTTGTGGGCTGTTCACCCGGGCTATGTTGCGTTCGTACTCCTCGCGGTAGGCGGTAATGTTGATTCGTTTTTCATAACTCTTGCCGATACATACTGTTCAAACACTTTGGTAAAGACTTCTTCAAACACGGCTTCAGGAAACAATTGTCGGGTGCGGCTGATGGTCGAGTGCCATGGGAGTTCTTCATCGATATCATACCCAAAAAAGAATAAAATATCTAAATGCATACTGCAATGAGTTATGAGCTGACGGTCGCTGGTGATATTTTCTAAATAACCCACCAGACAGAGTTTAAAGAACACCACCGGATCGATACTCTTTTGTCTGCTACTACCGTAATATTGTTTAGTGAGACGGTATAGATATTCTAAATCCAACACCTTTTTTAACCGGCGGTAGAAATTGTCCTTGGGAACGCGATCACTTAACTGAAACTGATTGAACAGCTTTTCCTGATATTGTTTTTTACCTTGCATACTTCAATGTAAGTACCTTATGAAAAGATAATATCAACCCTATGTCAATTTTTTGCTAACTTGTGCAACAGGCGCACATGGTATATTGCATGCCGGTTTCATAGGTTTTCGAGCGTTTGTGGCTCGTAAAAAAGTTCGATGTAAACTGACAGGAAATCGCTTCGTAATCCCGCACGACACCATACCATCAAATTGAAGGAAAGCATGATTTAATTGCTGAAAAAACATTGGATTCTGAAATCGATATTCTAAATCAAATCAAGTTCAATAAACTTAAAAACTATTATCATGAAGCAATATAAAAGAACAGCAAATCAAACTGAAATCTTGTAAGAATGGATAAAGTTTATGAAAAGCTTATTGAGTTCAAAAGGAAAATGAATAGTGAGCTTGTAATACTCGAGGACAATAAAATCACCAGAGTAAAACCTTAAATTTCTTAGGCTGATTAATTAATTGTGGAATTTCGGCTAATAAAACCCCTTAAAAACAGTTGTTTTAATAGTTGTCCATTCATCATTTAAAATGCCATAACAACAGGTGTTTCGTTTAAAGCCATCAAGCATTAAGGTGTCTTTACGTAAAATACCTTCTAAGGTGGCACCCAGTTTTTCAACTGCTTTTCTAGATTTTATATTGCGTTCGTCAATTCTAAATTCTACCTTTTCAAATTCCAAAACTTCAAAAGCATATTGTAGCATTAAAAATTTCATATTCATATTTAAACCAGAACCTTGAAATTTATTGCCAATCCAAGTCCAACCAATATGTAAAATGTAACTTTGCCAATTTATAAGACCAAAGCGAGTACAACCAGCATAAGCATTTACTTCTTTGTCAAATACAATAAAAGGAATGGCAGTCTTATGATAATAATCGTCAACGGCTGTTTGAACGTAGGCTTTTAAATCGTCAGGAGTATCAATTTTACTGGGCGAATATTGCACCAAATTAGGTTCTTTTGCTATGTTACATACGTGTTTGTAGTTGCTTAAATCTAAAAGCGACAATTTTACGCGGTGGTTTTCTAAAGTGGGTGCTTTCATGGCTTAATATTGATATATGTATAGAAATCTATTCTAATTAATGTGATTTTTTATTTTCGTTCGTTTGTCATTTTGTACTTTTGCAAACATGATTAAAAATACACTATTTTATGTCATTAACTAAAGAAATTGTTCTAGAGAAAGCCAATGCCGCTTGTAAAAATACCCTAATGGAAACCTTGCAAATCGAGGTTGTTGATTATGGCGATGATTTTTTAATAGCAAGAATGCCTGTAAACTCTAGAGTGCATCAACCCGATGGCGTGTTACATGGTGGTGCTACAGCCGCTTTAGCCGAAAGTGTGGGGAGTTTTGCATCGCATATTTTTATTGATACGGAGACGTTTTTTGTTCGGGGTACAGAGATTACCGCAAATCATATAAAAAGTATTAAAGAAGGATTTGTGTATGCCAAAGCAACATTTATACATAAAGGGAGAACCACACAATTGTTAGATATAAGAGTAACAGATGACGCCAACAATTTAATTTCGGTTTGTAAATTATCTACCATTTCATTACCGAAGAATAAAAGATAATCACTTTGGAAGATTTCTTTAAACGTATTGAAATACAATACAATAACACATTGCCTTTTGTTGCTTATAGAAAACCCAATAGCTCAATAGTTAACGCTTTATTTCAGAAGGATTCTGAATTATATATTGCCGAAACCTTTTTAGAAAATGGCTTTGTATTTTCTCCTTTTGATGATGCTGAAAGCACCATTTTAATTCCTTTAAATAATTCTGATAAGGACGAAGTGGTTTTTGAAGTTACAGTTGAAAATAGATCCGCAAATAAGAACAGTGAGGTTTCAGTAGATGAAACATTGAAACATATCAAGCTTATAAATAAAGGGATTGAAGCTATTAAAAATAATCAATTCACTAAAGTTGTTTTATCAAGAAAAGAAACGGTTCCACTTTTAGAAAGCCATCCCATATCTATTTTTAAGAGGCTTTTAAATAGCTATCCGTCAGCATTTGTGTATTATTGGTACCATCCAAAAGTAGGACTCTGGTTAGGGGCTACCCCAGAAACCTTGATAAAGATTGAAGGGAACCATTTTTCAATTATGGCATTGGCGGGAACTCAAGATTATAAAGGAACCACAGATGTCATTTGGAAAGACAAAGAGAAAAAAGAGCAACAAATAGTGACGGATTTCATTACAGATCGATTAAAACCATCGGTGGAAAATTTAAAACTTTCGGAAACAGAGACCATTAAAGCTGGTAGTTTATTGCATTTGAGAACCATGATTACGGCTCAGTTAAAACCGGAAAAATCTAATTTAAAGCAACTTGTTTTCGATTTGCACCCTACACCAGCGGTTTGTGGTTTGCCAAAATTAGCCGCCAAAAAGTTTATTTTAGAGAATGAAAATTACAATAGAGACTTTTATACAGGTTTTTTAGGGGAGCTGAATTTTGAAAGGGTTATAACACCTAGATCTTCCAAAAAAAATATAGAAAATAGAGCATACAACATAACTAAAAAAAGCACTCAGCTTTATGTGAATTTAAGATGTATGCAACTACAAGGAAATAATGCCAATATTTTTATAGGTGGTGGTATTACTGAAACTTCGAACCCAGAAGCAGAATGGGAAGAAACCGTTTCAAAATCCAAGATTATTAAAAGTATTTTGTAATAGGTTTTTTTAGCTTCCTATTTCTTATTTTTGTTGCTTATATTAGTAGCAACATGATTTACCCAAAAATACCTCTTGCGCAAACGGTTATTCAGCTTTGTAAGGAAAAGAAAATAAAACATATTGTTATTTCTCCTGGTAGTAGAAATGCACCTCTCACGATTGGTTTTACTAACGATCCTTACTTTTTGTGTTATAGCATTGTGGACGAGCGTAGTGCTGCTTTTTTTGCCTTAGGAATTGCACAAAAACTTCAACAACCTACGGCTGTTGTTTGTACATCCGGTAGTGCTTTGTTAAATTATTATCCAGCAATTGCTGAAGCGTATTATAGTGATATTCCACTAGTCGTTTTATCTGCCGACAGACCAAAACATTTAATTGGTATTGGTGATGGGCAAACTATCAACCAAAAGAATGTGTTTGAAAATCATATTTTATTTTCTTCCCATCTAAAATTGGATATTAAAGATGAAAATAATATTCCAGAGCATGAGGAATTACCCATCATGAAAAATATAGAGGATAAGTTAGAGCGGTTTCTGGGTTTTCAAAAAGATATTCAAACGCATAACGAAATTGAAATTAATGAGGCGATAAATAATGCCATTATAAATAAAGGCCCTGTACATATAAATATTCCTTTTGATGAACCTTTATACGAAACTGTAGAAAAACTTACCGTTAAGCCAAAAGCAACAGAGATTACTTTAAAAGAGAAACCAATCGATCCCTATATTATACAAAGTTGTTTGGAAGATTGGAATTCTGCGGCAAAAAAAATGATTCTAGTTGGGGTTTGTAATCCTAATGAGGTAGAGCAAAAATGGCTTAATGAACTGGCAGAAGATAATAGTGTTATCGTGTTTACCGAAGCAACATCCAATTTACACCATAACAGTTTTTTTCCTAGTATAGATCAAATCATTGCACCTTTATCAAAAGAAGAGCAAAAGCAATTAAAACCAGATATTTTAATAACTTTTGGAGGTTTAATTGTTTCTAAAAAAATAAAAACCTTCTTAAGGAAATATCAACCGAAGCAACATTGGCACATTGATAAGAAGTTGGCAAATGATACCTTTTTTTGTTTAACAAACCATGTTGAAGCAGCCCCAAATCAGTTTTTTGAAGCCTTATTGCCGAAAATAACCCATTATGTTAAAAGTAATTATAGAGATATTTGGGCATCAGTAAAGCAAAAGCGATTAGAAAAGCACAAACAGTATTTAAAACAAATTCCCTTTAGTGATTTAAGTGTATTTGAAACTTTATTACAATCCATACCTAAAAATTATATATTTCAAGTAGGTAACAGTTCTGCTATACGCTATGTACAATTATTCAATTTAAATAAAACCATAGAAGTATATTGTAATAGAGGTACGAGCGGTATTGACGGTAGTTTGAGTACGGCAATAGGATGTGCGGTAGTAAGTAAAAGCCCTACGGTTTTTATAACTGGCGATTTAAGTTTTTTTTACGATAGTAATGGATTATGGAATAATTACATTCCTAAAAATTTTAGAATCATAGTCGTTAATAATCAAGGTGGTGGTATTTTTAGAATTTTACCGGGAAATAAAAACAGTGATAATTTTGATACTTATTTTGAAACGACCCATAATTTAACGGCTAAGCATTTGTGTAAAATGTATCATGTAGAATATCTCTCCGCCAATACGGTATTACAAATAAAAAACAAATTACAAACTTTTTATAACGATTCTGAAAATCCGAAATTGTTAGAGATTTTTACGCCTCGCATCCTGAATGATGATATTCTTTTAGAGTATTTTAATTTCATAGCATAGTTAATAATCTTTTTTATAAAAAAAACAATATATTTAACCGTGTTTTATTAACCTTAAACTAATTTATTATGAGTAAAAGAGATGAACTTATTGTTAAATATGCTGCAGATTTAAAAGAAAAATTTGGTGTAACAGCAGATATGGATTTATTAACCAAAGTAACTATTGGTTGTGGGCCATCTATTTACAATGCTGATTCCTCAACAGTTTCTGGTTCTAACGATGCTGAATTAGCGACTGTCAAGAATAATTTTTTAATTAAAAAGTTAGGATTAAAAGATAGTCCAGATTTAGATAAGGGCATTGAGGCTGTTATGGAAAAATATGGTAAATCCAACCGTAATAAATATAGAGTTGTTGTATATTATTTATTAGTTAAGCACTTTAAAAAAGAGTCCGCTTATTAACTAATCTTGAGCATATCATTTACAAAGCATTACTCCTTTTAAGTGATGCTTTTTTTATGTTATTTTTTTAAAATTTATTGCAGTAAAAAAACTCAATCTAATATTATACCTTTGCGGGATGATACATTTAGGACAAATAAACACCTTAGAAATACTTCGAGAAACAGATCATGGCATCTATTTAGTTGACGACGAAAATAATGAAGTGCTTCTGCCTAATCGATACGTTCCAGAATCCTTTAAAATTTGGGATAAATTAGAAGTTTTTGTTTATTTAGATAATGAAGAACGCCCTGTGGCTTCTACAGACTTTCCATATGTAAAGCGAGATGATTTTGCATTATTGAGATGCAGTCAAATAACCGATTATGGTGCCTTTTTAGATTGGGGATTAGTAAAAGAATTGTTTTGTCCATTTAAAGAGCAAGCATTCCCCATGAAAAAGGGTGGGTGGTACTTGGTATATTGTTATTTAGATGAAAAAACAGATAGATTAGTAGCTTCTAGTAAAACCAATCAATTTTTGGATAATAAAGAACTTACTGTAAAAGAATTTGATGAAGTAGATTTAATTGTTTCTCATCCATCGGATATAGGAATGAATGTTATTATAAATAAAAAGCATACAGGATTAATCTATAAAGACAATATTTTCACAGATTTAAGCATTGGCGATAAACTTAAGGGAATTGTAAAGAAAATTAGACCAGGAAATAAATTAGATATCACTTTGGGTCAAATAGGTTATAGAAGTATAGAACCTAATGCAGAATTGATATTAAAAGAACTTGAAGATAATAGTGGCTATTTAAAGCTTTCGGATAAATCGACTCCAGAAGAGATTAAAGAGGCTCTTAAAATGAGCAAGAAAAATTTCAAAAAAGCTATAGGGACGTTATATAAACAACGCTCCATTGATATAAAACCAGATGGGATTTACTTAGTTAAGTGATAAAGTTAAAGTGTCTTCAACCCACATTTTAGCATCGTTTAACGAATTGAAATTCTGCTTATTAAATTTAAAGAAATAATTTTCGACATCAAATACTTTTTCCGCAAACAAGCTATAAGTGACCGTTGCATAGGCTTTAAGACTTTGACATTGATTGAATAAAGGAGCATCAGTAATAACTATTGAATAAGAGTTTATTCTATTACTAATAAGCCCAAAGCTTTCATCTCCAAAGTACTCTCTAATGAGTTCTCTAACAGATTCAAAGTTTCTATAATTAATTTCTACACCTTCATTAAATTCGGCAACTAAATAGTTTTCAAAAAAGAAAAGATTTCCTAAATCTATTGTTTTGTGGTTTTTAACACTTTGATATAACTCTGATTCTTTAATAGACATATGCTCATTTTTAAAAAGCAAGTGCAAAGATACTCTACAGGCATAGAATTTTTACGTGTATTTATATTATTATCTTAAATTCATATTATGTCTACTAATTTTGATGAGAATAACCTTAAAACTAAAATTACATGTTTTAAAATTATAAAAATCAGGGTTTTATAATATATTTGATAAGTGTGTTATTTATTAAAAGAAATGGAATTGCCATAAAAGCATCACATATTTAATTTCATTGCTAAGTATTTCGAATTTTTATTATATAAAAACTAAGGACAAGGTTTTTTAAGTTTTCTAAATGTGACATATAACCGTTACAATTTTTCTATTTTTGCCTTATGATTGATCAAGACACTATTGTAGCTTTAGCAACTCCATCAGGTTCGGGAGCTATTGCTATTATAAGATTATCTGGAGTTAATGCTATTCATTTAGCTGAAAAACAGTTTAAATCTGTTACGGGTAAACAGTTATCAAAACAAAAAACGCATACCATTCATTTAGGCCACATCATGGATGGAGATAAAACCATTGATGAAGTTTTGGTATCTGTTTTTAAAAATCCAAATTCGTATACAGGAGAAAATGTTGTTGAGATTTCATGTCACGGTTCTAAATACATTCAGCAAGAAATTATTCAATTATTTCTTAGGAATGGCTGCCGAATGGCAACAGCCGGTGAGTTCACGTTACGAGCTTTTTTAAATGGAAAATTAGATTTAAGTCAGGCTGAAGCAGTAGCCGATTTAATTACGAGCGACAATGAAGCATCACATCAAATAGCTATGCAACAAATGCGAGGAGGATTTTCATCAGAAATTGCTAAATTAAGAGAAGAACTATTGAATTTTGCTTCCTTAATAGAGCTTGAATTGGATTTTGCTGAAGAAGATGTGGAATTTGCAGACCGAACCAAGTTTAAAGAATTAGTGGGGCGGATCGGGTTTGTTTTAAAACGATTGATAGATTCTTTTGCCGTTGGGAATGTGATTAAAAACGGTATTCCTGTCGCTATTGTTGGTGAGCCCAATGTTGGTAAATCAACGCTTTTAAATGCCTTGTTAAATGAAGAAAGAGCCATCGTTTCGGAAATTGCGGGAACGACAAGAGATACTATCGAAGATGAAATTTCAATAGGAGGGATAGGATTCCGATTCATTGATACAGCAGGAATTAGAGATACTAAAGATGTTGTTGAAAGTATTGGTATAAAAAAAACCTTCGAAAAAATAGATCAAGCACAGGTTGTTATTTACTTATTTGATGCTGCAGAGTTTAAAGCAGAAAAATTTCAATTTAAAGTAGAGATTGAAAAAATAAAAAATAAATATCCGCAAAAACCATTAATTGTTATTGCTAATAAGATTGATAAACTTAATGATGCACAGATTTTAAACCTTAAATCACAAATCACGAACCTAGACTTGTTATCAGCCAAAAATGGACTAGGTGTAGAAGAATTAAAAGCTAAGTTAATCAGTTTTGTAAATCTAGGTGCTTTGAGAAATAATGATACCATAATAACAAATTCAAGACATTACGATTCTTTGCAAAAAGCCTTGGAAGAAATCATTAAAGTTAATCAAGGTTTAGATTCGGGGTTATCGGGAGATTTACTAGCCATAGATATTAGGCAAGCATTGTATTATTTTGGGGAAATTACTGGAGAAATCACTAATGATGATTTATTAGGTAATATCTTTGCCAATTTCTGTATCGGGAAATAGATTTTGATTTAATTTGATGTTAAATGGTTGTAAATCAAATAATTTTCAAGATGAATTTTAGTAAACACAACATTGGTTAAAGTGCTTTAATACATAGCATAAAATAAAGACGGAACATGTTACTGCTCAAACATGACTAGTCTAGTTTCCATCAGCTTTAAATATGTTGTTTTCATGTCTTCAGAAAGAAAAGAGATCTCAAGTAATTTCTTCCAAATAGGTATAGTTTTTTTAATTTGTTCTAGAATTATAGTTATTGTTTTTTCATTGAGTTGTAGCCTTTCTTTAGCGTAATAGTCAATAAAATCAGTTGCTTTCAAATTACTTTTTTTTCCTTTTAGGGCGAGCGCTATGTCTTCATCAGGATTTTTAATAGCTATAGAAGAGTTTAGAAAATCATAAATGGGCGAGAGCGTTGTTTTCCCATTTTTAGTAATTAAAGAAAAGTTTTTCAAATGCATATCCTCATTTCCCGTTAGAAAACAAAAAAGAATTCTTCTGAAAAAATCAGCTTTTTCGATAGCAGGAAACGAACAATAATCGTCAAGTACCGGAATAAGTTTTTCCATTGTAAAACGGTATTTTGTATCCCTGGTATTTCCAGTTAATTGAGCAAAATCTTCTGTAGCCCATTTTTTTCCTTTACCATAGCGGTCAAAACGTTTGATAAAATAGGATAAACTACCATCTTTACCATAAAGCATGCCGTGAAAAGGAACTTCTAAACCAAATGCTTTTGCCATTCGCATGGTTACATCTTCGTTTTCTGGTAATTGTGGAAACAAATCATTTTGTGGCTTTATGATATAGGTTCCAAATTGATCTACAATTTTAAATTCTTGATCCACTATCGAAACAGAAGCACTAAGCTTTGGTTGTACGCCTTGAATAGATAGTTTTTTAGCTCTATTTGCGGCTTCTTGACGTAATTCTACTGCTGTATAAGGCAAATCGTTTAAGTGCGTTAATTTAGGAGCAATCGTCCGTATTCCTTTTTCGCTATACTTATTCGCACCGCATAATTCGTATGTAATGGGACATCTATTCATTTTCCAATAATTGAACTGTTACAGATCCTACTAAATCATTTCCTGTAGCAAGGAGTTGGGAGAAATAATCTTTTTTGTCAATTTTGGCAATACGTAATAAGCCTTCTAACATAACACCTTCAGGTAACAACCCTTCGAAAAAAGGGGGGAAGGATTTGTAACCATATTTTTTGTGGTTAGTGGGCATGGTTAAAGAAATTGCTTCACCCTCATAATTTTGATCGTACTCAAAAATATAGTTGTCCGTGGCAATTTCTGTTAAAATTCCAGCTCTTTTTCCGTGAGTTAATATAATGGCTTGTCTCATAATTATTTAGTTAACGGACTTTTGAATTCCACTTTAATGTTGAGTACTTGAAGCACTGCAAATAGATTATTTAATCGCACCGTTTCTTTATTCTTTTCAATATCAAAAACAGTTGTTTTACCAACTCCTGCTAGATTGGCCAGCTCCAGTTGGGTAAGTCCTGCTTTTTTTCGATGGTCTTTTATAAAAGTGCCTAAATCAAAATCATTCATTATATACTGTTTAAGCGGTAAAAATACTCAATTTAAATGTTTATAGAAACCTTTTTTATATAAAATCACATTTTATTACTGTTATGGCAGTAAATAAAGGAGAAGAGATTAGTTTTTACGGGTGAAAAGACAAAAAATGTATTTAATTACTGCTAAGGCGGTAATTTTTTAATCAAAGAGTTATATATTTGTAGCTTTTTTTATAAGTTACTTCTCGGATATTTTAGATACTCTTATGTTGATAATTTGTAAAATAGATACCATGATAATATCAAAAGAAAACAAAAATTTACACCTTATTTAGACCCCAAAGGATGTGATGTAGCATATTTAAAGGAAAGTTACATATTGGATCTAATCTTTTCTTAGAAATCTAGACTTTTGCAATGGTTAACGGCTTGGCACTGGCTTAGTTTCTGAAATTGGTTACAACTCGTTATACCAAGTTAAAGATACCATTATTCCCTAGCCATCTTAAAGAAATCCTTAACTCTGCTTTAATGCTAGTTGGATTATTCTGGCCCCCACAGTTTGTAAGGTTCTCTATTCCTCGCTTCAATCAATTTGAAAATTTTGACTGCTGGTTTTTAAGGATGAGTTATCAATTTGTGTCTAACTTATCATACTAAAATTGTGATGGAGTAATTTTTATGGATTAAATCCTGTAAAATCCCATTCTCTATTCTTTTTTTTTAGACAAAACATATTTTTTTGTCTAAAATTGAACATTTTTAGTATATTTGTCGAATGAAAGAAGCCTTAGTCAAACAACATATCCTAAAGTCTTCTACAGCTGTTTTCAAAGAATTGGGCTTTGAAAAGGTGACGATGGATGATATCGCAAAAGCCGCCAATAAGGGACGAAGTACACTCTACTACTACTTTAAAAACAAACATGAAGTTTTTGAGCAAGTGGCCGAGCTGGAATACCTTTCGATTATTGAACCGGCCCGAACCATTATTAAACCTTTCCAAAGCCTGGAAGAAAACCTAAAGCTTTACAATGAGTTTAAATTAAAAAGTCTTATCAGTAAAACCACCGAGTATACCTTTCTATTGGAAGACATTCGACAAAACATAAACCTTGCCTATTATCTATTAAGAAAGTTAAGACAAATAGAAACCGCCATTTTCGAAAATATGCTGAACTGGTCACTGGACAAAAATGAAATCACGGCTATTAGTTCTGGAGAAATTCAATTTTTAGCCATAGCTATGGTAACCGCACTCAATAGCTTAGAAAAAGAAATGTTGCTTTTTGGTACCATAGAAAATATGCCCGTCCGGCTCCAGTGGCTTATAAGCATTCTTATAAAAGGTTTAAAAAATTAATCTATAATTCCTAAAACTAAAATCAATATGCGCCAGTTTTATCCCCTTCTTTTGATATGCTTCGCAACGCTAACGCTTCAAAGTTGCAAAAACGAATACAAAACCCGGGAAATCCCCCCAATTACGGTAAAAACTTTAACTCTGGGGAGTCCTGATTCAAATAATCCCAACGCATCTTATGTAGCCACCGGTAGGATTGAGGCCGATAAAAGCCTGCGGCTCAGCTTTCAGGTAGGCGGAGTTATTGAACAATTTCCGGTAAATATGGGTGATTTTGTTCAAAAAGGAAGTCTTATTGCCAGAATAGATGCGACAGCCTACCAAAAACAGTATGAAGCCCGAAAGGCACAAGCTGAACTGGCAAAAGATAATTACAACCGGATCGAGGAAGTGTATAACAAAGGAAGTATTGCTGAAGTAAAAATGGTAGAGGCCAGCTCCAATTATAAACAGGCAGACGCCGCCGCCCAAGCTAGCTACCAAAACGTAAAATTTAGCCGTATTACCGCACCCTTTACGGGGTATGTGGGTCGGAAAATGATGGAAACCGGAGATTTGGCCTCGCCGGGACATCCTATTGTAGAATTTTTTGATATTGATAAGCTCAAAGCCATCATCCCCATTTCAGATGATCAGGTAAACCAGTATAAAATAGGTGATACAGCACTTGTGAAAATAGAGGTCTTAGATAAGGAGTACGAAGGTGAAATCACAGAAATAGCCATACAGTCAGACTATAACACGCCAAGCTATACCGCAAAAATCACCATTAAGAATGATGATAAGAAAATTAAGCCTGGTATGGCCTGTACGGTAATGCTTCCTGAAAGCGAATATGTTTCAAAACCAAATTCTTCCCGCTTCATCATTCCAGTAGAAACCGTATCGGTAACAGACACGAATGAAAATTTTGTGTATGTGGTCAATAGCCAAAACAAAGCAGAACGGAGACTTGTAAAAACAGGAAGCTTATATAACAACGGCATCTCCATCACAGAAGGTTTACAGCAAGGCGATCAGCTTATTACTTCAGGCTATCATAAGCTCACCCAAGGTACTCCAGTTACCATTACAAACAAACACTAAGTCCCTATTTTATGAAAAAACAAGGTTCTATAATAGAATGGGCTATGAAAAACAAGGCCTTTCCGCTGGCATTGGCTTTTGTATTTGTACTGATTGGCTTGTTAGGGCTTTTCAATATGCCCCGTAACGAATTTCCTGAATTTACCATTAGGCAAGGATTGGTCATTGGATATTATCCCGGTGCTAATTCACAGGAAGTGGAAGAGCAGCTTACCGCTAAAGTTGAAAAATTCTTATTCAGCTACAATGAAGTGGACAAAGAAAAGACCTATTCGTACTCGCACGATGGGGAAATGTATATTTATGTAGAGGTTGCCAACCGTGTAGGCAGCAATGAAACCGAACAATTTTGGAACAAGCTTAAAAATGACCTGTTGATCTTTCAGCAGCATAGTGTTCCTCCTGGTGTTAAGGGCATTATAGTGAATAGTGATTTTGGGAGTACGGCCGCGATGATCCTCGCTGTAGAATCTAAGACCAGACCTTATAAAGATCTGCAAAAACACGTAGAAGAAATCGAAGATCAACTGCGCCAGGTTAAAGGAATGGCAAAGATTAGCCACTCTGGGGGACTTACCGAGCAAATTGCGGTGTATGTTGACCAAAACAAATTGGCACAATACGGTATTAGTCCGGCAACTTTAATGCAAAGCCTGCAAACACAGGGTACCATACGGCCAAACGGAACTTTAGAATCCCCTACTTTTGACCGCCCTATAAATATGGATGTGTTCCTTAAAAATGTTACCGATATAGCCAATCACATTGTAAAGACCGAACGGGATGGTAGTGTGATCCGCATCAAAGACATCGCTCGGGTAAAAAGGGAATACGACGATCCGGACTCTTTTATTACAGCTAGTGGTACCAAAGCGATGATCATAACGCTTGAGATGGCTTCCGGCAACAATATCGTACAATTTGGAGACCGAATAGATGAACAGCTCAATGTGTTTAAAACCCAACTTCCTCAGGATATTCAAATCACAAAAATCGCGAATCAACCCGAGGTGGTACAACACTCCATAAGCCATTTCCTTAAAGAATTCGGCTTTGCCCTTATGGGAGTAATTATTGTAACGCTTCTACTGTTGCCCTTTCGCGTAGCTTCAGTTGCTGCAGCCACCATTCCCATCACCATACTTGCCACGCTTGCATTGATGTATATGTTGGGGATGGAGCTTAATACTGTGACCTTGGCGGCTTTGATCATCGTGCTTGGTATTGTGGTAGATGATCCCATTGTGGTGATAGACAATCACGTGGAGAAACTTGATGAAGGGCAGTCGGTTTGGGAGGCGGCTTTCAACAGTGCCAAAGAACTTTTTCCTTCTGTATTCACGGCCACTTTGGCCATATCTGCCACCTTTCTGCCTTTGGTATTTTTTATGTCGGGAGTCGCCAAAGACTTTTTAAGTACGTTTCCCTATACCATAATGCTCGCATTATTTCTTTCGCTTACCATTTCAGTACTCTTAGTGCCTTTCTTCAATACCATTTTTATTAAAAGAGGATTGCATCATAACAAAAAGGAAGAAGATAAGAAGAAAAAATCGATGTTAGAAAGATTGCAGGTCTTTTTTGATAAAAGTGTGGAAAGTGCTATGAAGCACTATAGAATGACCGTATTAATTGGCATACTATCTATAGTTGTGGGTATTGTTCTCTTCTCAAAGTTGTCTCAAGAATTGTTTCCAGTAATTGAACGCAATCAGTTTGCGATTGAAGTTTACCTTTCTAAAAACAGCAGTCTCGATGAAACCGAAAAAGTGGTAAAAGAATTTGAGAAGGTCTTGGCAAAGGACGACCGCATTGAAAACTATACCAGTTTTATAGGCACAAGTTCACCGCGTTTCCATGTGGTATATGCACCTAATCTGCCCGCTAAAAACTATGCGCAAATATTGGTCACCACTACTTCAGACGACGCAACGGAAGAAGTGCTGATTGAATATGATAAAAAATATTCAGAACTATTCACCAACGCCTATTTGCGGATGAAACAACTCAATTTGATTGCCAAACCGGCACAGATAGAGGTGCGTCTTTTTGGTGATGATATTGACACCTTGAAAAACTATGGAAATAAAATCATTGACTTAGCACGGGAAACACCGCAAACCATTTGGTCCAGAACCAATTATGGTGAAATGCAGCACACCATTGCTATCGATGTTAATGAAGAAGAAGCTTCTCGCATAGGACTCACCCGTGAAGCCATCGCCAATACCATAGCTATGAATATGGAAGGTTTAAATACAACACAGGTTTGGGACGGTGATTATGCGATTAACGTTAAAATAAAGGCTGAAGATCATAAAGATCAATCCGTTTCCAGTCTTAGGGAATTATCGATTATTTCACCTGCAACCGGTAAAACGTTACCACTACGTCAAGTAGCCGAAATAACCCCAAGTTGGCAACAGGAACAAATCGTAAGACGTAACGGAATGCGCTGCTTAACGGTACGTGTGGATATTGAAAAAGGTGCCGTAGCCAATGAAGTATTGAGTAAGCTTCGTCCTAAAATCGAAGAACTCAATCTACCCAGTAGCATCACCGTAGGCTATGGAGGGGAATATGAAATGAGCGAGGAAAATCTGGTTCCTATGGGAATTTCCCTATCCATAAGCGTCCTTATTGTTTTCCTGATCCTGCTTTGGCATTTCAGGGAATTTAAACAGGCTGCGTTGAGTTTTATAACGATGCCCCTCAGCATATTTGGTGCAGCTTTAGGATTAATGTTGATGCAGTATCCTTTTGGGTTTACTTCCTTCTTGGGGCTGTTGGCACTGTGTGGTATCGTGGTACGAAACGGTATTATTTTAATCGATTTTGCCAATGAACTGCGCATCCATCACGGGCATTCGGTATACGAAGCTGCGGCACACGCTGCCAAACGGAGAATGCGTCCCATTTTCCTTACCTCTTCTGCAGCTGCCGTTGGGGTTACCCCCATGATCATCAGCAGATCCACTTTATGGGGACCCTTAGGTACGGTTATCGCCTTTGGTTTAATGCTGTCTATGATCCTCACCTTATTTGTTTTACCGGTACTATACTGGTTGTTTTTTAGGAACGAAAAAGAGGAACAAGAAGAAATATCACACACTAATGCAAACGCCTAAAACGATTATGAAAAAAATGCTAATACCAAAAAGTACGCCCGTTGTAATCTGGTGTATGTTGAGTTTTTTGTCCTGTGGAAGCCTACTTGCACAACAAAAACTGAATTTAGAAGAAGTTAAGCAAGCCGCATTGTCGTACAGTAACGATATAAAAAACGGAAAAGTAAGAATAGAACAAGCAGAAGTGGCCAAACGCGAGGCTCTTGCTAATTATTTTCCTCAGGTTAGTGCCATGGGAATTGGCGTGTACGGGTTTGATGAATTTATACCGCCTATACCTCAAATGCTACCCAACGGCATCGATAATTTTTATCAGTCCAGTGTCATGGCGACAGAAGCGATTTATGCCGGTGGAAAAATCAGAAATGCCAATAATTTAGCACGCCTTTTGGCTGAAACCCGAACCATTCAGGCTGAGCAGGCTATAGATTCGGTAGTGTTGAATACAACGCAAAAATACTGGCAACTGGTTCAAGTACAAGAACAACTAAAATCCATTCAAGCCAGTAATATTTATCTGGATGAATTATTAAAACAGCAACAAGACCTCTTATCAGCCGGGCTAATCGCTAAAAATCAATTACTCCAAGTAAGGACTAACCGCAGCCGGGTACTTTTACAACAAAGTAAATTGGGTCATCTGCGTAAACTGGCATTGCTTGACCTAGGCTTGTATGTTGGAAAAGTCTACGATACGACGACCGTAGTCATTGATACTTTGCAGCGCGTTAACCCACCTCAGTTTACGTATGCTAGACCTGATCTCGATTTGCAAGACAACAATAATTACAGGCTGCTTGAAAAATCGATTACTGCATCCCAATTGCAGTCTAAAATTGCTAAAGCCGACTTGCTTCCTCAAGTTTCGGTGGGGATTAATGCGGGTTATTTTGGGTCATTCAACAACGCTTTTGACAGTCAGTTTATGCCGTTTGCTTTTGGGATGGTGAGTATACCCATATCCGACTGGTGGGGTGCCGGTCGCCAAAAAGTAAAGCAAAAAGCACTGCAGGAAAAAATTGTTCAAAATAGTTTTGAAAATCGAAAAGACCAGCTTACGATAGGAATTATGAAATCGTGGTATGACCTGATGGATGCCTTTAAGCAGATTAAATATGCGAAAGAAAATAGGGACTATGCCAATGAGAACCTAAAGGTACAACGGGATAATTATAACAGCGGACTTAACAATCTTTCCGATCTATTAGATGCCCAACAACAAGAACAAGCTGCGGAAGCTGAGTACGTCAATGCCTATGCCAACTACAGAATAGCAGAATCGAAGTATTTGTTCATAACCGATAATTTATAATACAGGAGGAGTTCTCTATTGAACCACCTTAGGATACAGCTTCTAATAGCTTATTAATATGAAACTAAAAAAATCAGTCCTTCTAGCTTTTGCTGGTGTTATCTTTCTTGGTGTCTCCAGTGTTGGAGCACAAATCATAACGAGAGAACAGTTTAAGGATTCTGTCCAAAAACTTCCCTATTTCTCCATTCATAAGGACAATTATTTTGTCACCGGGATTCCTACCAATACAGCAATAAGCTCAAGTAGTTCCGATGCTAAATACCAAATCAGTTTTAAACAGATGATCACCCGGGATAAATTGCCTTGGGATACGTATTTGTTCCTCACTTATACCCAAAAAGCTTTTTGGAACATCTATGAAGATTCTTTTCCTTTTAAAGACATCAATTTCAATCCTTCTATAACATGGGGAAAACCCATTTTTGATAAGAAGGATCGGTTAAGAGGCCTCTTTACTGTATCTTTGGAGCATGAATCGAACGGACGTGACAGTATTTACTCTCGAAGTTGGAACCGGATAACCTTTTCCTATATCACGAAGATTTTTAAGAATACCCGTGGAAGTTTTGAGCTGTGGGCACCTTTTGCCTACAAAAATGAAAATCGTGAACTCTTAGAGTATACCGGTCTTGGGGAAGTAAACCTAGAACATGAGTGGAAACCTAACAAGCTGTATGTTACCCTCAGAATGCGAAAGGGACTAAACTTTGACGCAAAGGGCTTCATAAGATCGCGTATATATTTCAATCCTTTTAAACAAAATCATTCAAATCAATACTTCATGTTGGAATATTATCTGGGTCAGGCAGAAGGCCTGCTCAATTATAAGGAATCAAAAAGTATGATTCGTGTAGGTTATGTGATCAAAACAAATGAATTTTCTTTTTTTAGATAGTTAACATATGACAATGCGTTTAGGTTCTAACGCATTAGTGGCTTACAATTCTATAAATCCATTTGGGTTTTCACAGTAAGCTGCCAAAGAACAAAATGTTCTGAACAACCTCGATTTGTAATCTATGGCTCCCGTATTTCTTGCTTCAGTAATGAAAAGTGCTCTTGTCGATCCCGAGCTCTCAGGATATCTCCTTGACGCTCTTCACTAGTTCGTTCTCTTTCAGTATCCGGACCATCTAGCTCTCGGTAAATTTACTTTTTAGTTCATCAGTTAAATGAAGTGCCGAATGCCAAAGGTGAAACATTTGTTTCTTAATTTATTACACATCCTTGTAAATAATTGATTAAAATTAACAAAATCGTGTATGTTTGTTAGGTAAAATAATTTTACACAAGCAAATTCATTAGATTTGTTTAATCTAAAACTTTCAGCAAATACATGAATCTTATAATTTCCGAAATACAAAAAGGAAATCGAAAAGTCTTTAAAATTTTTTTTGATAAGCATTATGCAGATTTAGTGACGTATGCAAATGGTTATCTTTTCGATAAAGATTCAAGCGAAGATATAGTGCAAGAAGTCTTTATTTACATATGGGAAGAAGCCAGTAAGATAAATATAGAAACTTCTTTAAAAGGATACCTATATTCTATGGTAAGAAACAGATGCTTAAACTATTTGAAATCGATTAAGATCACAGATAGTTTTGAGATATTAGAATTTAATATAAATTTAATTACGGAGCATGTTTTCAACTCTGCTTCTGAAGAGGATAAAAGTATAGTGTATCATCAAATTTTGAAAATTGTTGATACCCTACCAGAAAAAATGCAACAGGTAGTTAAATTAAAATTTCTACACAATTATAAATATACAGAAATTGCCCAAGAGTTAAACATATCGGTTAATACTGTTAAAACCCAATTAAAAAGGGCGAAAGAAAAAATTACAGAATTATTATCAATTATTCTTGTTTTGCTTCAAATACATCATTAAAAACTCCTATGTATTGATTTATATTTAGGCTTTAGGTTTTTTTATTGAAAAAAAAATAATTTTTTTGTCACCCATTGTTATCTTATTGTTGTCTTAATGTTAAAGCATAGCAAACAAACTAGATAAAACTAAAATGGAGTTCAAATTAATTATAAAAAAACTTAATAACACCCTCACTAACCAAGAGGAAGTTATTTTTAACTCATGGTATAATGAGTCTGAAACACACAGAGCCTATTTTGATAGTGTCAGCGAAAATTATTCTAAAGATTTAGATATTGTTGATGTTGAAAAAGGTTGGAATGCTATTGAAAAACAAATAAAACCAGCATTAAATAAAACAAAAAATAATTATTTGAAATACGTAGCCGTTGCTGCATCTTTAGTGTTATTGATTTCCATCACTTTTATTTTTAATAAAAATGATGCGCAAGTTGTTGAGCCTGTAATAGTAAATAACAATATAAAAATAGGAGCTGATAAAGCGACCCTTACTTTGGAAACTGGAGAAACAATAGCGTTGGAAAAAGGTAATACCTACGAAACCCAAAACGTTACCAGTAATGGTAAAGAAATTATTTACCATGTAGGAGAAAAAAGTAAAGCTGAAATTGCTTATAATACATTAACCATTCCTAGAGGTGGTAAGTTTTATATGATGTTATCCGACAGCACTAAGGTTTGGTTGAATTCTGAATCTCAACTAAAATACCCTGTAGCTTTTAACGATGGCCAATTAAGACAAGTGGAACTTGTGTATGGTGAAGCTTATTTTGAAGTGTCACATAGTACCGAACACAAGGGATCTCATTTTAAAGTAATTCACAACAAACAGGAAGTTGAGGTCTTGGGAACAGAGTTTAACATTAAAGCTTACAAAGAAGAAAAAAATATCTACACCACTTTGGTAAAGGGTAAAGTAGAAGTAAGTTTTGAAACCCAAAGTAAAATTTTAAAACCTGGAGAGCAGTCAAATTTGAATCCTATTACAAAGGTTTTGGGTATTGCTGATGTTAATGTATACGATCAAACCTCATGGAAAGAAGGCGTGTTTAGTTTTAAAAGAAAGACACTTAAAGAGATTATGCAAGTTTTATCTAGATGGTATGATATGGAAGTAGATTTTGAAAATAAAGATCTTGAATCCATAGGTTTTAATGGTGTAGTTGGTAAGGAACAAAGCATTGAAGAAATATTAGAGACCATCAAAAATTTAGGAGTGATTAAAAACTATGAAATCAATAATAAAACTATAATGCTTAAATGAAAATTATAAAATAAAAAAGAGAGCGAAGTCAAACATTTGGCGATGACTCAACTTCGTCCCTCTAGAAAGTATTAATTAAAACCATTGTCTAACTAACACAAAGCAAATTTATGGAAATTAAATTAACTGATGTCTGTTATATCGTTCGAAAACGCAGCTTATTAACGATTATGAGAACATTAATCTTTTTATTATGTACAACTGTTTTGGCTTTAAATTCAGAAAACGGGTTGGCCCAAAAAAAAGTAACTATTGATGCTGATAAAGAAGTATCTATTGATGAAGTATTCGATATCATCAAAACCCAAACCGATTTTCGCTTCATTTATCCTCAAGATTTATTTAAGGACACACCTAAAATAAAATTAAAAAAAGGAACAATTAGCGTAAATAAGCTTTTACAAAATAGTCTTTCTAAAAATGCTTTTTATATAGTTTTATCAACGGATAATAAAATTATAATTAAAGGTAAAAACACGCAACAACACATTAAAGTAACTGGTAAGGTAAAAGATGTAAATGGACTACCTATTAGTGGTGCTATTATATTTGTAAAAGGCACTGATACTGGGGCGATATCAGATTATGATGGTAATTATGAAATAACAGTGCCATCGGCAGAAAGTATACTTGTTTTTAAGTTTTTAGGGTTTAAGTTTAAAGAAGTTTTAGTAGGTGATAAAACAAAGATAGATATTACTTTAGAAGAGGATATCACAGAACTTCAAGGTGTGGAATTGATTTCAACGGGTTATGAAAAGATCGCAAAAGAGCGTAGTGCAGGTTCTTTTTCTAAACCAGATTTAACAATAGCAAAAGACAGAACTTTTTCAATGAATATACTTCAAAGAATAGATGGATTGGTGGCTGGATTGACTATTAATAATTCCCCTGACGCTGCTTCAAATCCATATTTAATAAGAGGCCTAACAAGTATTGGTACATTGGATGCTAACAATAATACAGCGACAGGTGCAGGTACCAATAGGAATCCCTTATTCGTTGTAGATGGGATTCCAACCAATAACATTTCTTATATAAACCCACAAGATGTAGAGGATATTACGGTTTTAAAGGATGCAACAGCTGCCTCGATCTGGGGTGCTAGAGCTGCAAATGGTGTTATTGTAGTCATCACTAAAAAAGGAGAAAGTAATAGCAGATTAAAGATTGATTATGATGTCTTTACTAATATTCAAGGTCGTCCAGATTTAAATTATCAACCTTACTTGAATAGCGCAGAATTAATTAAGGCATCAAAAGAAGTTTTTGATCCGGAATCTAACTCTTATAATGAATTAAACGCTTATATTTTTGGCGCTAGCGGCACCCCTCCACATTTGCAAACGCTTTATGATGAATATCGTGGTGTTATATCTAGTAGTGTTGCAGATACTAAGTTGGATAGTTTATCTAATATTAATAATAGAAATCAAATTAAGAAATTATG
This sequence comes from Confluentibacter sediminis, assembly GCF_003258355.1. GTDB lineage: Bacteria > Bacteroidota > Bacteroidia > Flavobacteriales > Flavobacteriaceae > Confluentibacter > Confluentibacter sediminis. Next base: position 271,830 of record NZ_QKPO01000004.1, read on the forward strand.
GTATCGGGAGGCCATGCAAACCAATCATACTTTAACTCTTTCAGCTGGTGGAGAAAAGCATTCCGTTTATGCATCTATGGCATATACTGATACTAAATCAGATAGACCAGGGGATACTGATAAACTTTATAAATTAAATGTCAGACAAGATTTTAAATTTAATGAAAAAATTAAGTCTTTCTTAATTACCGATTTCACAAAAACAAAAGCACTTACTAAAAATAATTTAAGTATTACCAATAGCTTTTTCCCATATCAACTATTTAAAGACGGGAATGGTAACAATATGTCAGTTCCTTTTATGGGGATACTAACCGAAGATGTTAGAGCAGATTTTGAAGCAAGGTCTAGAATTGATTTGAATTATAACCCTTTAGATGAAAGAAATTTTTCAGACAAAATTTCAGAAGCTTTTAACACACGCTTAATCGGAAGGGTTAACATTGATATCTTTGATGATATAAAGTTTAATGGTACTTACAGCTATACTCAAGGTTCTAATAAGACTTCCAATTACACTAGTGATGAAAGTTATAGTGTACGAAGTGAATTAGCCCAGTTTACTGTTGCAGATTCTCCAAACGACATTCCTATTTATTATCTACCTGAAACAGGAGGTAGGTATACAGAAAGCAATATTTCTAATAGAAATTATACCGTAAGAAATCAATTGTCATTTGATAAAAGTTGGAATGATAGTAAACATAAAGTTAATATAATACTGGGACAAGAAGCACAAGAGCAATTAACCGAAGTTACAAGTACAACGGTGCGTGGTTATAACCCATTATTGCAAACTTATTTATCTGTGGATTATGCCACATTAAAAAATGAAGGTATTGATGACCCTGTAATGCCAAGCTTTGGGAGCCAAAGTTTTTTAACAGATGATACCTTTACACAATCTGAGGTTTTAAGCCGATTTACGTCCTACTATTTGAACGCAGGTTATACCTTAAATAGAAAATATACCATTAACGGGAGTTGGAGAAGGGATAAAAGTAATTTGTTCGGTTTAGATAAATCAGCTCAAAATAGGCCAACATGGAGTGTTGGTGGTAAGTGGAGTATTGGAAGAGAAACATTTTTTGAAAATGTGACACCAGTTAATTTTCTAGATTTAAGGGGAACTTATGGTGTTACTGGCAACTCACCTACACCAGGAATATCTTCATCGTATGATATTTTAAGACCACAAACAGATTATAGTTTAACAGGAAACATCATTCCTTTAACTATTCAAACACCAGGTAACCCAAATTTAGTATGGGAGAGTACCAAAACTATAAATTTTGGTATCGATTTTGGATTGTTTAATACATTAACAGCTTCTTTAGATATATATAAGAAAAGTACAGATAACCTTTTAGGTCAATTACCTCTTAATGTGTTTTCAGGATTTTCATCAGCTATAGGAAATTTTGGAAGTATGGAAAATAAAGGTGTGGAATTAACATTGAAAACAACTAATATTCAAAATGAAAATTTTGGTTGGACTACTTTGTTTACATTGGCTCATAATAAAAACAAAATTACAGAATTAGTATTACCAGGTGAGATTACAAGCGGTGAACGAAAAGTTAATGTATCCTATTTAAAAGGCTATCCTGCATTTGCAGTCTTTGCTTATGATTATCAAGGTTTGGATGCAGAAGGAGATCCTTTAATTCGTTTAAATGACGGTACAATAACAAAAGAACCAAGTGTTACTTTAGAGGATGATATTTTATATATGGGAACCACACAACCAGTTTGGAGTGGCGGTTTTTCTAATTCATTTAGATATAAGGACTTTAATTTAAGTATAAATACAATATACAATTTGGGGCATGTAATGAGAAAGGATGTAAATAGAAGTTACTCATCACTCTTAGAAACTGTTCCTCACAGTGATTTTGTAAACAGGTGGAAAAATCCAGGAGACGAATTGATTACAGATATTCCTTCTTATGATTCTACAGGATCTTTTACTGGAAATACTAGAGATGTTAATTATTATATCAAAGGAAATACAAATGTATTAGATGCTTCTTATATAAAATTAAGAGACATTACATTGTCTTACGGAATTCCAAAAAAGGCGTTGGATAAACTTAGCATAGATAATTTAACTTTTAGATTATCAGTCTCAAATATAATGCTTTGGAAAGCTAATAACTCTGGCATCGATCCAGAATTTCAGTATACCTCTTTTGGCGCTGGTTTAAGAGATATAAAAAGAAATCAAGGAAGCATTGCTTTAGGTGTTCATTTATCCATTTAATAAATCTAATACTATTACTCATGAATATTAAAATATTTTATATAAGGTTATTTGTTTTATCATTATTTGCTGCATCAATGGTTTCGTGTAGTGAAGAATTTTTAGAAGTGACTCCCAAAGGGAATTTAATAGCACAAAATACTGAAGATTATGATTTGTTATTAGAAGATCCTTCATTAAGGGAATTATCTGATATTACTGTTCCAATGGGAGATGAAGTGGCAGCTATAGAACCATTTTATTCAACTATTGAACTAAGACCTCGCAGAACGTTTCAGTGGCAGGCCGATATTTATAATCCAGATCAAAATTCACAAGAGCTTAAACCATTCATGGCATCCTTGTATGTTTATAATAAAATAATTAACGAAGTAAGTGACTCTAATGGAGGTACTGATTCAGAAAAGCAAGAGCTTGAAGCTGAGGCGCGTTTAGGAAGAGCTTTTAATTATTTTATGCTTATAAATTATTATGGAAAGCCATATGATGCGACTACAGCTAGTTCAGATTTAGGACTTCCTATCATTACATATTCAAACATTACATCCACCAACTTTACTAGAAATACTGTTGAAGAGGTTTATGACTTCATTATAGAGGATATTGAAAGTGCCATACCCTATCTGCCAGAATCGGTTAGTAACAGGCATAGAGCATCTAAAGCGGCAGCAGAAGGCTTGCTAGGTAAAATATTAATGTTCCAACATAAATATGATAGTGCATTAGAACACCTAAATCAAGCATTAAATTATGCGCAAAGCTCTCAAATTAATGTAGATCTTTATGACTATAATATAGAATTTTTAGATGGTGGTGTATTTACGCCATTAAGTCCTTTTTTTGGTCCTGCATCCATTTTATCAAATGATAATACAGAAGTATTATATGACAAGTCTATTTTCAATGCGTGGGCATTTATTAATAATGAATTTGTAATAAGTACAGAAACAGCAAATTTGTATAATAGTTCCGATTTAAGATTAAACTTTTTCTCAGATACAGAATTTTTTGGTTTTTCCCCTTATTACCCTAATGGTATGTTAAGAAAAGTTGGTCCATTACAACAACAAGCGGGAGTATATTTACCAGATGTTTATTTATTAATAATTGAGGCGAATGCACGTTTAGGGTTTTTAGAAGAAGCAACTACTGCACTTGAAGATTTTAGATCTAAAAGAATGCCTGTAAGTGATGCGTCTATTCCAACAGAAATTGGATCAAATCAATATGATTTAGTGAAATTTATTTTTGAAGAGCGTATTCGGGAGTTTCCATTAAGTGGGTATAGATGGTTTGATATGAGAAGATTATCTGTAGATCCAGATTATAATGATTTAGTTAATTACACACATAATAAATATAGTTCCGAAGGTGACTTATTGGAAAGTTATACACTAACTCCAGAAAGATTGGTATTAAGATTTGGAGGAGTAGTTACTTCACAAAACCCGAATTTAATTGAAAATGATTAAATAAAACTATGAGGAAATATTTGTTGTTATTATTGTTTACAAGTCTAATTTCGGCTTGTAAACATAATGATTCTACATGGGTGGAATATACTATAAAGGGTGAAATTTCATCAGATATAAAGGCAGATATAGCTGTAATGTCATATCCTGAAAATGATAAAGGCGAAGCTTATAAATCAGATACTACTGCCATTAAAAATGGGAAATTTGAATTTAAAGGAACAATAGGCAGACCACAATTGGCAGAATTAAATTTAATAGCTCTTACAAAGAAGGTTAGAGATAGTTCCCAAATTGAGCAGGATGGTTCAACTATGAAAAATGTAGCTCTAATTTATTTAGATGGAACTATTGATGTCTCTTTTGATTCAACTGGTATAGCGTCTTATTCAGGAGGAGGTGGAGAGGAGAAAGCCTGGCAAGCATATGCTAAGATGAGTGAAACAAAATCCAAAGCCCTAAAAGGAGATCAAATAACAATGGCTTTTTATGAAAATTTGGTTACGGACTTTGTTAAAAGCCATCCTGACCGTTACGTTAGCGTTGATCTTATGGATTTGTTTACAACAGGAGGTGCAATAAACCTAAATCTAGTAGAACCAATGTATGAGGTTTTAAGCGACAGAATGAAAAATACGCCAAAAATTGTTGCTTTAAAACCACGATTGGATGAGGCAAAGAAGTTTGAGTCTGGAGAAATAATCGCAGCAGACTTTACCATGAATGACCCAGAAGGCAATCCCGTATCATTTGCATCCTACAAGGGCAAGTATTTGCTTTTGGATTTTTGGGCAAGTTGGTGCGCCCCTTGTAGGGCAGAAAATCCAAATGTTCTTAATGCATATAAGAAATTCAAAGATAAGAATTTTACAATTCTAGCTGTCTCCATAGATTCCAATAAAGAAGCTTGGTTAAAAGCGATAAAAGAAGATAGTCTGCCATGGAAACAAGTGAGTGATTTAAAAGGGGCTGATAATGAAGCAGCAAAACTTTATGGCGTAAGCGTTATTCCAGATAATTTTCTTATAGACAAAAATGGAAAAATTATAGGGAGAGGCTTAAAAGGGCAGGCGTTACAACAAAAACTTGCAGAATTAATTAAATAAACTAAATAAAAATACTATGAATAAACTATTAATATGTCTTTTGATAATGATAACCTGTTCAAGTTGGGGGCAACAGGAAGCAATTAAAAAGTACAACTACCAGGATTTTAATTTAATTGTCAAAGTAGAAGATCAGGAGGTGTATTTTAATAAAATGCTTCAGGAAGAGCCTGAGGATGAATCTAATACTAAACTGTATAATGTGTTCCGTGTAGCTCTTGCAACGGATTGGCTAGCTAAGGGGAATATTGAAAAATACAGGTACTATATGCAAACGGATCCTGAAGTTTCAGGGGTAAGCTTGATTAACTTAACCTATGTTTTACAAGATTTGGTAGAAGATGAGAATTACTTAAATATTGTTAAAGAAATTTCAAAACGCCTTATAGATGATATTGAGAAGAAAAGTAACGATGATGATGTAATAGGTATTTTTCAATTACAAGTACTACTGGAGGTAAATGCCATGGCCAATGCAGAATTAGGAAACGTTGATATAGCTTTGAAAAACATTCAAAAGTCATCGGAGATTAAGGATGGAGCTAGGGAAATTAAATATTTTAAAGATTCAAAAGCTAATTACTATAATCGATATGCTATTGTTTTATCAGCAGCTGGTGAGGATAAAAAGGCTTTAGATACTTTAGTAGAAGCTGTTAGAAATGCAGATTCAAACCCAAAGTTGGTTAAGACTTTAAGAAAGGTTTATAAAAAAGTTCATGGAAATGATAAAGGAGCGGATAAATTAATTACAGACTTACAGGAAGAGGCTTATGAAAAGGAATACAAAGAAGTTGAAAAACATTATATAGCAGAAAGTACGATTCCGTTTGAAGGTACAATTCCAGATCCTAGCGGTAGTGGTGAATCATTTGCTGTTTTTAATGCTACTAAGCATGCATATGAGATTTCTTTGCCAGACCTGAATGGTAATACCATAAATTTTAATGATTATAAAGGAAAAATTCTAGTTATTGATTTCTGGACTACCGCATGTACACCTTGTGTGGCTTCCTTTGCAGGATTTGAACAAGTTGTTGCTGAATATAAAAACGAGCCTTTTCAACTTTTTGTTATCGATATTTTTGAAGAGCAAGAAACAGTTAAAAGCTTTATAGCCAAAAAAGGGATTTCTCTGGATGTATTACATGATGAGGATAACGAAACATATGAGGTAGCTGCAACACCAAATAAAATAGTTTTTGATACCAAGGGCAATATCAGGTTTTATTCTATAGCTTATGCAGGTTCTACCGATAGAGAATATTATAAGCTAAAGGCTATGGTAGAAATTACTAAGGCTAAGAATAAAAGTTAAAAGTAAAGACATGAATTATAAAATATTATTCATCTTAGTGCTTACATCGTTAAGTATAATGTCACAAGAACTTGATTTAGATCCTAAATTGGAGGCATTAAAAAACGAAAAAAATCAAAAGGTGCTCAATCAAAATATTAGCAGATTGGAGAATGGAACGGCTGAAGATTTATTTGTTTTGATTGAATATTACAATAAAGATGATGATAAAAAAAATGCGGTAATAAAACGTCTTAATAAGAAATATCCACAAAGTACACAGGCAAGTATGATACGAATGATGTCATTTCTTAAGTTGAAAGGTGGTCCAGAAGAAATAGAAGATCATTTTAAATCTTTACATAATGAGTATCCCGATGTGAATATGGATTTGGAAAAAAATTTAGTAGCCATGGCTTATGCTGAAGTACCTAATGGGACTAAAGTAATGGAATACATTGACTCAATGGAGGATCAGGTTTATAGAGTAGCGGCTATAACTATGAATCTTGATTTAATGGAGCCAATAGATTTTGATCAGGCTTTAGATATTGCCACTAAAGAGATAGATGGCGTAAAAAAAATGAAGGAAAACACAGCTCTTAGTAATCCGCTTAAGATAGATCCTAAACCTGTATACTACGACTACATCAATAGGTATGGTAAACTTCTCTTTAAAGCAGGAAAAAATGAGAAGGCTTACATGTATACTAAAGAGTCTTATGATAATACAGAAGATAAAGATAGAACCCTCGTAGAAAATTATGCCTTCTTATCATCAGTTTTTGATAAGAATTACGAGGAAACCTTGCCAATTTTATCCGAAATGATAAAAGAGGGTAAGAACGAAAAAAGATATGTTGATCAGGTTAGAATAGGGTATAAAACATTAAACCCAAATAAGGATGTAAATACTTATATAGACTCATTACAAAAAGAGTTTATATCCAAAATAAGAGATCAGGTTAAACCATTATTGATTAGTGAACCTGCACCAAACTTTTATGTAACAGATGTGAATGGGAAAAAGGTCACTTTGGCAGATTTTAAAGGTAAAACCATTGTTTTGGATTTTTGGGCAACGTGGTGTGGCCCGTGCGTGGCATCTTTTCCTGCCATGCAAATGGCTGTAGATAGATATGCGAATGATGCTAATGTTAAGTTTCTTTTTATCCATACATGGGAAAATGTAAAAGATCCTTTAACAGATGCTAAGAATTTTCTAAGCAAACGCGATTATTCTTTCGATTTATATATGGATACTAAAGATCCAGTTACTAAAGTACCTCCTGCTGTTACAGCCTTTGGCGCAAATGGAATTCCTGCTAAATTTATTATTGATGGAGAAGGGAAAATACGATTTAAATTGGAAGGTTTTGAAGGTAAAGATGAAGTTGTGGCCGAAGAATTATCGCAAATGATAGAGTTAGCCCGAAAAGGCGCATAATTAAATAGTAAATATTATACTGACTACTTTCATTTATTTAAGTCAGGTAATAGTATTAATGAATTTTATAATATTATAAATATATGAAACGAATCCTTCTTTTAGTATTAATAGTTATGACGGATTTTTTGGGGATAGCTCAGAATAATCAAATTGTATCATGGAAAATTGACACTGTAAAAACAGGTCCGCTTACTTACGATCTTAAAATGGAGGCAACAGTAAAGGCACCATGGCATATTTATACGCAACAAGCATCTAATGCTGGATTGGCAATGCCAACTCAAATAAGTTTTAAAGAAAATAGCAATATTGAATTAATTGATGCCACTAAAGAAAAAGGAATAGAGAAAGGGCATGGACAAAGTTCTTATTATTCTAAAGGGGCCATTTTCACCCAAAGCTTAAGGTTAAAATCAAAAGAAAAAACAAATTTAAGCTTTACGATACAATACATGGCGTGTACAAATGCTATGTGTTTGCCCCCTAAAAAAGAAACGTTTTCGATAAGTTTTAATACAGATCCTTCAGTAGCTTCCGTTGTGGCCTTGAAATCTTCAACTAATGATAGTCTTGCGTTGATTCAAGAAGAAGATGATATAAAACAAGCAAGTGCTTTTACACTTAAGGATGCGAGAGATAAAGAACACAGTCTCAATGAATTTAGTGGGAAATATGTTTTAGTGGATTTTTGGGCATCATGGTGTAAACCCTGTAGAGCAGAAAACCCTAATGCAATTAAGGCTTATAAGAAATTTAAGAGTAAAAATTTTGAAATAATTTCTATATCATTAGATAAAAATAAGAATTCTTGGATGAAAGCAGTTAAGGAGGATAGCTTGCCGTGGTTAAATTTGTTGGATGAAACTAATTCCGAAAGTACCGTTGCAGACAGGTATGGTGTGGTAACAGTTCCTGCCAATTTTTTAATCGATCCAGATGGAAAAATAATAGCTAAAGACCTTAAGGGTGAAAAATTACAAACAAAATTATCCAAAATATTTAAAAACTAGTTAGTTCTTTTTTTAGATAAAGTTTTATTGTGTCTATATAAAAATATTAAAATTTAACAAAGTATTAATAGGGGTGAAGCCTTAATGTGTCGTATTATGCATATGAATACAATAAAACATTATAAATATAAAAAAAGACTTCTTTTCATATTTTGTTTTTAAGTTTTTGAATTAGTCATTCAATTTTAAGCAAAGCCGAAGAAAAGAGGATTGTTTAAAAGCAGTCCTCTTTTACTAAAATTTTATAAATAAATGCGCAACAAATAGGTAAGCATTTATTCTTAAGAAGATAAACATCAATTAATATATCATTTTCATGAAACACACTTTAATTTTTCTTTTTACTCTATCAGTGGCTTTTACGTTTAAAGCAATAGGCCAGTCATTTCATTATGAAAGTCCATTACCTGTAGACCACACCATAAAAAAAGGCGTTTTGCCCAATGGTATGACCTATTACATCAAAAGCACCGATGTAGTAAAAGGAGCGGCCAGTTATTATATCATACAAAATGTAGGTTCCATTTTAGAAAATGAGGATCAACGTGGATTAGCCCATTTTTTAGAACACATGGCTTTTAACGGAACAGAACATTTTCCGGGTAAAGGCATTTTGAATACATTACAAAAGCACGGAGCTGTATTTGGTAAAGATATCAATGCCTATACGGATTTTGATGAAACGGTTTATAATTTGGATAATATACCAACAAAAGATGGGTTGATAGATGTTTGCTTAACTGTGTTGAGCGACTGGTCGAATTATTTGTTGCTAACCGATGAAGAAATCGATGCTGAGCGAGGTGTTATTAAAGAAGAATGGCGTACTAGCCAAAGTGGTAGGAGTCGGTTGTTTGAAAAAGCTTTACCGATCACATTTAACCATTCAAAATATGCTGATAGAATGCCCATAGGATTGATGTCTGTTGTTGAAGGGTTTGACTATAAAGCTCTTCGTGATTTCTATCATGATTGGTACCGAACCGATCTACAAGCTATCGTTGTTATTGGCGATGTAGATGTTAATGATATAGAACAAAAAATCAAAGAGAAATTTTCTAATATACCAGCAGTAGAAGAACCAAAAGAGCGAATTGTAGTAGATATACCAGGCAATAAAGATATGGCATATATTTTTGGTACAGACCCGGAAGTGTCAACAGCTTCTATTAGTTTAGGGATTCGCCATAAAAAATCACTAAAACCAGAAACTATTGCCGATTTAAAGCGGACGTTGTTAGAATCTATGGCAACAGACATGTTGTCTGCAAGAGTTTCGGAAAAATCCCAAAATCCAAACGCTGCTTTTTTAGGAGCTCAAATAGGTTATTGGGGATTTACTAGAACCTCCAATGTTTTTAACATCGGTATCTATCCTAAATTGAATAAACAAGCAGAGGCTTTCAAAGAAGTATTGACCGAAGTGGAAAGAGCAGTAAAATTTGGCTTTACGCAATCGGAGATCGATCGATCTATTGCCAAGTCTAAAAGTTCTTATGAAAATCAAATTGCCAAGAAAGATGATGTCGGTCATGGTCAAATAGAGGGAATTATCCAAAATAATTTTTTATCTAATAATACTATGACAGATATTGAAAAAGAATATGAAATAGCAAAGCAGATATTTAATGTAATTACCCCACAGGAACTCCATGAAACAATAAAGAGATTGTATTCTCAAGAAAACAGGTATTTAAATGTAACAGGTGTTGAAGGTCAAGATAATTTAACAGAGGCTCAGGCTAAACAAATTATTTCAGAAGTAGAAAGTGATGCCACCATAAGCCCTTATACGGAAGCTTTAGCTGGAAAAACATTAGTATCAGACCTAAATATTAATTCTGGAACAATTTCTAAAACAGAAATGAACAAAGATTTAGGAGCTACCACATACACTCTAAGCAATGGTGTAAAAGTCCACTACAAATTTGTAGATAAACAAAAGGATAAGGTCTCTTTAAGTGCTGTGAGTTATGGAGGGACCTCGCTTTTAAGTGATGATGAGTTGCCATCTGCAAATTTATTAGGCGATTTGATTTCAATGTCAGGGTTGGGTGATTTTAATGCGACCGATCTACAAAAAATATTAGCAGGTAAAACTGCTAATGTCAAAATGAGTCTTGGTGATATTACAGAGTCTTTTTCGGGATCTTCAAATACAAAGGATGTAGAAACCATGTTGCAGTTGGTACATGTTTATTTTGTAAAGCCACGATTCGACAAAGATGCCTTTCAGGTTTTGGAGAGCAATATAGATAATTACATTGTTAGAAGAAGTAAGGATATTGGTGAGAAAATGAAAGATAGCTTGACCGTTGCTTTATACGGTAAAAACAGTCCCAGAAAACGAATATTTAATAAAGATTATGCTGATGCCGTTTCGTTTGATAAAATTAAAACGATTTATGACCAGCGTTTTGATAATGCTTCAGATTTTGAGTTTTTTATAGTAGGTGATGTAAAAGCAGAGCAACTGAAACCACTTTTGGAAAAATACATAGCTAGTATCCCTACTAAAAACACCAAGGAAACTTATAAAAAAAATAGTCCAGAATGGAATTCTAACAAAATAGATAAAGACATATATTTGACGATGGAAGATCCAAAAGCATCTGTGAATATTGCTTATCAGAAAGAAATGCCATACTCTATAAAAAACAGCATTTACACCAGTGCTCTGGGAGATATTTTACAATTAAGGGTTACGGAAACAGTAAGAGAAGCTGAGGGTGGCGCCTATAGTCCACAAGCTGGTGCTTACCTTACTAGAGAACCAAAGTCTCAAATTTATGTAGTATTTCGTTTTGATTGCAACCCAGATATGGCAGATAGATTAGTAGATATTGTTAATGGAGAGCTTCAAAAAATAGCAGATGGCACGATTAATGATGACGATTTAAATAAAACAAGAACGAACTTCCTAAAAGAGCGTGAGCAAGCTAAAGATAAAAATGGTTATGACATGCAAGTGCTTACTTCTTATTTTAGATATAACGAAAACATCGATGATCCAAAAAATTTCGAGGATATTGTAAACAAAATGTCCAAAAAGGATATCCAGGATATGGCAAAAGAAGCTCTTGGAGGGGGAGAATCGTATGAAGTAGTATTCAAACCGAAACACTAATTAAATATTATAAATAAATGAAAAAATTAATTTTAGCATTTGCTTTTCTTGCTTTAAATTTGACCCAGGCACAAATCCTAAAGCCTGTAACATGGACGACATCAGTAGATAAAATATCAGATACAGAATACGAATTGGTAGCAACGGCAAACATAGATCCCAAATGGCACCTTTACTCACAGACTGTTCCAGAAGATGGGCCTATAGCGACGAGTTTCACATTTAAGGGCAACAATAATTACCTAAAAAAGGGGAATACCATGGAAGAAAAGGGCCATACGGTCAATGATCCCGTTTTCGGTATGCAGATCAAGTTTTTCGAAAATAAAGCATCCTTCAGGCAGCGCATCAAGTTAAAAGGGAAAGAGCCCTTCAAGGTGGATGCGACCGTCGAATTCATGGTGTGTGACGATAGCAGATGCTTACCGCCGACCGAAGTCGATCTGGTATTCAATATAAAATAAAGAACAGTAAAAAAATGAGGCAATTTCTTCTTGCAATAAGTATTTTATTAAGTATTACGGTCAATTCCCAAGTGTTGGCACCAGTAAAATGGACCACATCGGTAGAGAAACTATCAGGAACGGAATATGAGCTGATAGCCAAGGCAAGTATCGAACCGGGTTGGCACCTGTATTCCCAAAATGTTCCGGAAGACGGTCCCATAGCCACGACATTCACCTATGACGATGGCGAAGGGGATTTTAAGATAATAGGAAATACCTTGGAAGAGGAGGGCCATACGGTCGATGATCCCGTTTTTGGGATGACGATCAAGTTCTTCGAAAAATCAGCGACCTTCAAGCAAAAAGTGGTGCTTGAAGGCGATGTGAAAACAATCAACGCTTTTGTGGAGTTCATGGTATGCGACGACAGCAGGTGCTTGCCACCAACGGAAGTCGATCTGGTATTTAATATTTCAAAAGAAGCTGTTGTTGCACCAACGGAAAAAGGCACAGATGTCCATGTTTCCGCCGATGCCGCCAACACGGCCAATTCGGACGATTCCCAAAAAGGACTTTGGTCCATATTTTTTGTTGCATTCCTGTCGGGCTTTGCAGCGTTGTTGACCCCATGTGTGTTCCCGATGATCCCCATGACGGTGAGTTTCTTTACCAAACAGAGCAAGACCAAGGCCGCCGGCATTCGGAATGCCATTATCTATGGACTGTCAATCATGGTCATTTATGTACTGTTGGGCATTCTGGTCAGCTTGGTTTTTGGGGCAGATGCGTTAAATGCCCTATCTACCAATGTTTGGTTCAATTTGGCTTTCTTTGTTTTGTTGTTGATTTTTGCGGCCTCGTTTTTAGGGGCCTTCGAGATTATGTTGCCCAACACATGGGCCAATAAAGTGGATTCCCAGGCCGATAGAGGAGGTCTGATCGGGATCTTTTTCATGGCCTTGGCCTTGGCCATTGTGTCGTTCTCCTGTACGGGCCCCATAGTGGGCACCTTATTGGTGCAAGCCGCCGCAGGAGGAAGCCAGGTAGGCCCTATAGTGGGCATGCTAGGTTTTTCACTGGCCATAGCCTTGCCTTTTGCTTTGTTTGCAGCCTTTCCGGGCTGGTTGAATTCACTGCCAAGATCGGGAGGCTGGTTGAATACCGTAAAAGTGGTTTTGGGCTTTCTGGAATTGGCATTGGCGTTCAAATTCCTATCGAATGCCGATTTGGTGCTACAGGCACATATATTAGAACGAGAAATGTTCATTGCCATATGGATTGCCGTTTTTGGAGCTCTGGCATTTTATTTGTTCGGAAAAATCCAATTGCCGCACGATACGCCATTGCCCCATATCTCAGTAGGGCGGCTAAGTTTGGGATTGTTGGTCTTATCCTTCACCATTTATATGATCCCCGGTCTATGGGGCGCCCCTTTAAATCTAATAAGTGCCTTTCCGCCGCCCCAACATTATAGCGAGTCACCTTACGGTGTAGGTTACGCTAAAATAGGTTCAGGAACAGCCTCTGCGAGCCAAGACGAAATACCCGAAGGAGCTCATTTGATGGCCCCCCACGATATTTTGGCCTTTAACGACTATGAAAAAGGTCTGTCCTATGCAAAGAAAGTTGGTAAACCGGTCATGATAGATTTTACGGGACACGCCTGCGTGAACTGTAGAAAGATGGAAAATAACGTATGGATAAAGCCCCATATTTTGGATATCCTAAAAAATGATGTGGTGCTGATCTCCCTGTACGTTGATGACAAACGGCCTTTATCGGAAAAGGAAGTTGTGGAATCCAAATTGAACCCGGGGAAAAAGCTTAAATATATCGGCCAGAAATGGAGCGAACTTCAGACCATTAAATACAAGGCCAATACCCAGCCCATGTATGTGCTCATGGGACATGATGAAGAGAATCTGATAGACCCGGTAGCTTATACGCCAGATGTGGAAACTTACTTTAACTGGTTAAAAGAAGGTGTTTCTAATTTTAAGTAAAATAAATCATTAATAAATTTAAAAAAAAATGAATCCAAAAATAAACATGAAACACACACTTTTCCTAAGCGCTTTGATAGTCTCTTTTTTATCTTGTAAAGAAGATGTTTTAAAGGACTATGTTACGTTATCTGGAAAAATAGCAAACCAAAATTCTGATTCTTTAGTTGTTTTTGGTAATAAGGGTATTGTAAAAACCTTAAAGGTAGCTAAAGATGGTACGTTTTCAGATACTTTAAAAGTAGAACCATCTAGTTATGTTCTTTTTGACGGTAAAGAAAAAACATCGATTTATTTAAAAAATGGAGATGATTTGAACATAAGTATAGATACCAAGCTATTTGATGAAACTATAACCTATACTGGACGTGGTGCCGAAGCTAATAACTATTTGGCCAAAAAGAGTTTGTTTCTAGAGAAAATGATGGATTTAGATACGCTTTTAGTTTTAGATGAAAAAGCATTTTCTGAAAAAGTAAAAGTTAATACTGAAACTTTAGAAGAGATGTTGAGTGCCACTAAACATTTAGATTCATCTTTTGTTGCAAATCAAAAGAAAGAGTTTGAAATAATCGAAAATCAGTTGTTAGGGATGTATAAGGATAACCAAAGGTTGTCTGCATTAAAGGGAAATGAATCTCCTAAATTTGTTGATTATGAGAATTATTCCGGTGGTACGACATCATTAGATGATTTGAAAGGGAAATACGTTTACATTGATATGTGGGCAACATGGTGTGGGCCTTGTAAACAAGAAATTCCTTTTCTTAAAGAAGTAGAAAGAGCATATCATGGAAAGAACATTGAGTTTGTAAGTATTTCGATAGATAGTCAAAAAGATTACGAAGCTTGGCGAACCATGGTTAAAGAAAAAGAACTTTCCGGAATTCAGTTGTATGCCAAGCAAGATCAGAACTTTGCCGCCGCATATTCAGTAAACAGTATTCCTAGATTTATTTTGATCGATCCCAAAGGCATGGTTGTAGATGCGAATGCCCCTAGACCCTCAAGTGATGAATTAAAGAATTTGCTCAAAACTTTAGATATATAGTATAGCGTGTTTTGTCACCTTTCTAGGTTATTTCGTTAAAAATTAAAAATGAGTACACTAAAATTAGCTCTTAATAGTATGCTAAAATCTACGTCTAAAAGGCATATAAGTTTGGAGGACTATTTCGAACCCTTTAGACAAAATATAGTTGGAATAGAAAAAGAATTTGAATCACCTTATGGTCGTAAAAAAATCATTTATGCCGATTGGACAGCCAGCGGCCGATTATATAAACCTATAGAGGAAAAAATGTTAAATGATATTGGTCCTTTTGTTGCCAATACCCATACTGAAACTTCCATAACAGGAAGTATTATGACGCATGCCTATCATAATGCAAGAAACATTATTAAAAAGCATGTGAATGCGTCAAATCAAGATGTGTTAATTACAGTAGGAACAGGCATGACAGGGGCAATCAATAAGTTCCAGCGGATTCTTGGTATCAAGCTAAATGAGAATTTAAAGGGAAATACGTTAGTTCCAGAGGAAAAAAGGCCTGTTGTTTTTGTGACCCATATGGAGCACCACTCGAACCAGACATCATGGCTGGAAACCATAGCAAAGGTCAAGGTGATTGCATCCAATGATCAAGGGTTGCCATGTTTGGAAAACTTGACAAAGCTATTGAAAGAATTCGAGCATGTTCCAATAAAAATAGCGGCCGTAACAGGGTGTTCAAATGTTACTGGTATCCAAACAGATTATCACGAGATTGCTAAAATCATGCATCAGAACAATGGCTTGTGTTTTGTGGATTTTGCATGCTCGGCACCCTATGTTGATATTGATATGCATCCTGAGGATGAGGAAGCCTATCTAGATGCCATCACGTTTTCACCTCATAAATTTTTGGGAGGTCCCGGAACTTCAGGTGTATTAATCTTCAATAAGAAACTTTATAAAAACCTGGTACCAGATAATCCAGGAGGAGGCACGGTTAGCTATACCAATCCATGGGGTGACCATGATTATATTGATGATATCGAAACACGTGAAGATGGGGGCACTCCGGGCTTTCTACAGACCATCAGGATAGCACTCTGCGTCCAGCTTAAAGAGAAAATGGGTGTTCAGAATATTTTGAACAGAGAGCATGAACTGAACAATATAATTTTTAATAGGTTGTCAAGTGTAAGCAACTTAAAAATATTAGCTCCAGAGCATACAGATAGATTGGGCATATTTTCATTTTATATAGAAGATGCACATTTCAATTTGGTGGTAAGGTTATTGAACGACCATTTTGGAATCCAGACTAGGGGAGGATGTTCCTGTGCTGGCACCTATGGACATTATCTATTAAACGTCAATCAAACCACTTCAAAGGCTATAGAACAAAAGATATTGGAAGGTTGTTTATTGGACAGACCAGGTTGGGTACGCATGTCTATACACCCAACGATGACCAATGAAGACATAGAGTTTATTTGTCAAGCCATTATTGATGTTGCCCATAATTATAAGAAATGGGAAATTAATTATAAATACAATGCTATCAAAAACGAGTATATTCATATAGACGTTTCCAACACAGTAGATGAAATGACGAGTGATTGGTTTTGTTTTTGAGTTATAGATGGACGTATAAATCAACGTTCTTTCCTAAAAGAATCTTTTCTTGAGTCTTTATTTCGTTTGATTTTTTGTATAGTAATTTGACATAATCTGTTTCATGTTTATGACTTCCTAAGTAATAGTACATTGGCTCAACTTACAAAAACATTTGCTTAGAAGAAACTTAGAACAAAGATTAAGCTTTTAATTGTTGATCGAAAAGAATTTCTGGAGGCTTGGCCTCGAGTATAGTTTTATAGCTAGATAAATATGTGGACTTTACAACTAATATAAAAAGGTGTTTATAGATACTTTGTTACATTAAAATAAAATTTATTTTTAAAAAATTCGATAAAACGATTGTTTTTAACGATTAATTACATATTTTTGCTTAATTAAACCCTTAAATCTTAGATATGAAGACAAAAATTATTTTGTTAAGTTTTAGTCTGTTTTTAATAGCATCCATTGGTTTTGCTCAAAAAAAGGATGATCCTAAAAGCATAATTAATGATAAAATATCCATTAAAAAGTATTATAATAAAGAAGAGTTGGAACGTTTGCCCAAAGGTGACCTATTAACTCTTTATACAGAGCGAATAGAAGCTTTGATAGAAACATTGCCCTATATAGCCTTTGCGACTAAACCTGGAATTACAATGTCTTCATTAGGTATTCCAAACGATAATGATAATAGAAAAGTTTTAGAAAGTAAGTTTGAAGCTACTAAAGATTTTATAGACTCCAATAGAGTCTTTCAAAGTAAGATACTACCATATTCAGATACTAGTAAGTTAATTGCCGCTATTTTATTTTATGAAGAAATATTAAAATCGTTGCATGAATATAGTGAGTTTCATTAATAAGAATCCTTTTATTAAATAGATTTCCAAATTGTTTTAAAACCTTGAGATATCTCAAGGTTTTTTTATTATAATATGTTTTGAAATCACTATACTTTTAAAGTGTATTCTTACAAAATTATCGTGATTTTTTATAAATCCGATTCCATTATTTAAAGAACTCTTTATAAATAAATACCTAAAAAGCGGATTTAAAATAAATAGGATTTTTTCTTATAAGAAAAAATATGCATTTCATCGGATTTATTTTCGTCAAATTTATATATTTTGTGTATTTCAGCGAAATATTTGGTATTTCATGGATTTTATTTTATTTTTGAGCATCAATTCGTCGAAAATTATTGTTTAGGTGTTTTTGGCAAAAAATTATTTTACTATGAAAAAGTTTACTTCAATACTGCTAATATTTCTTCTTTCAATGGGAAGTGTTTTTGGTCAACAAGAAAAAGGAATAATAGGTACTAATAATTGGTTGTACAATTGGACGGAATTTAAACCTAACCAAAAAAATTACGATGAACCTACCCAAATATTAGCAGGTAATATTGATAAAGATATGAAGTTGGTTAAAAGAGACATCTATCTGTTATTAGGAAGTGTGTTTGTAACAAATGGTGCTACACTAACCATAGAGCCGGGAACGGTCATTATAGGGGATTTTGCATCAAAAGCATCTCTTACAATTTCTAGAGGGTCTAAAATTATTGCAGAAGGCTTAGAAACAGACCCGATTATTTTTACATCAAATAGAAGCGTGAAAAGAGCAGGGGACTGGGGCGGATTAATCATACTTGGAGATGCTCCTACCAATAAGTTTGGCAATGGCTCTGTCGCATCCTATCATACAGACTTAACCTCAACGGCTTATGCCAACACCAATTTTGGTGGTTCAAATCTGGAAAGCTATTCTGGAATATTAAAATATGTTAGAATAGAGTTTGCAGGTAAAAGAATAGGCAATAACGATTATTTTAATGGGTTGCTATTGGCTTGTGTTGGCAGTAAAACGGTAATTGAGAATATCATGGTAAGTTATTCGGCGGGTAATTCGTTTGAAATAGATGGAGGAAATGTTAATTTAAGCAAATTGGTTTCTAATAGATCTAGTGGAAACGACTTTAAATTCAATTATGGAGCAAATTCAAAAATATATAATTCGTTAGCGGTAAGATCGCCTTATGTATCCAGTAGTTACGGTTCTAGGTGTTTACAGGTTGCTTCTTATGATAAAAAAGAAGAGGTGGACTTTAGTAAAAATGGAACTGTGGTCGTTGCAGAAAATTTAACATTGGTAACAGACAGTGATAATTTAAAAGCCGACATAGAAAAAGGATTGGTAAAAGAAGCTGTATATGTTGGACAAAATTCAACATTAAACATGAGCACAAGCGTTATTTCTGGTTTCAACCCAGCCGTATTGTTTGAAAGCACAATTAATATTAATCAAGCCAATCTAGAAAAAATCAAGTTTTCTAATATGTATTTCAACAATTGCAATGGAAATATTTTTGTTGATAACAATTCAAATAATGAAGATTTAGAAAACTGGTACGGTAATACCGCCTTTTTTAATGTGTATTCTAAAAGTGATAATTCTGAAACATTTATTGATTTAAAAAATGAAAAAAGACCAGATTTTAGATTAAGAATCAATAAAATAATGGCTTCTAAAGATCATTTTGCTTCAGAAGATATAACTAAAGATTAATTGATTAAAAAACATTAGGTTTTGTGTTTATAGTTTACTCAATAGTGATTGTATAAGGTATCAAAGAAGCTAAGTAAAAAGTTAAATATAAATGATTTATAATGTTTTATTTAATAAAGAAAAAAGTATGGAATGAGAAATTTTACTATTATTATTTTAATTTTTTCTTTTACTAAAGCTATTC
Source organism: Confluentibacter sediminis (assembly GCF_003258355.1). Classification (GTDB taxonomy): domain Bacteria; phylum Bacteroidota; class Bacteroidia; order Flavobacteriales; family Flavobacteriaceae; genus Confluentibacter; species Confluentibacter sediminis. Next base: position 291,367 of record NZ_QKPO01000004.1, read on the forward strand.
ATGCCCAAATATTTATAGCTTCGCCTAATTTGGGTTTTACACAAGCTTGTGCAAGCTCAAGCACTTCTTTTAATGCTTTTACTGTAACATTTTCGTTTACACCCTCAACAGGATTAGCTCCAACCAATCAATTTATAATTGAACTTTCTGATGCTTCAGGTAGTTTTACAAACTCAACAATCGTTTTTACTTCGGCTCAAGGAGCAGTAACAACATCGCCAGCAACATTAAGTTTTTCTTTACCAACCACCACCTCTGGTGAGGCATACAGGGTAAGAATTAAAAGCACAGCTCCGGCATCTGAAAGTCAAGCATCCAATGCCTTTGCGGCCTATTATAAAATTCAAGATTCCCCATTCAGTATCAATAATTTAATTGAAACAGGCGTATATTGTGCCGGGGGCAGTTATTTGCTAACCATAGATAATCCTGGATTTGGTTCGAATGATTCCCCATTACAATATCCGTCGCTTACGTTTAATTGGTATCGGGAAACTAGCCCTACAACCTCAGTATTTGTGGGGTCGGGAAACACTTTCTATGTCAACACGCCTGGGACATATTTTGCTGAAACAAATTATGGAACGTGTACATCAAATTCATTTTCAAATCGAGTGACTATCAGTGAGGCTACTTCAGGAGGCGTATCTTCCAACATAAGTTCTAGCTTAGGAAATCCGTACTGTGTAAACGAAGGGCCTACTACATTAACAACTATACATGGTAATGGTTATCAATGGTTTAAGGATGGTTCGGCCATCTCTGGAGCAACCAATCAAACTTATGTGACGAATGAATCTGGGAGTTATTCTGTTTCTATCGATTTGGGCGAGTGTGTTTCAACAGCATCTATTGATTTGGATACTAGTACATTTACAAGTAGTATCGATGTGGAAGAGAATAACATATTAAATGAAGATGAAACGTTGTTGGCAACGGTAACAACGGATGCTACAAATCCTGAATTTGAATGGTATTTAAATGATGTTATAATTTCTGGGGAAACAGGAAATAGTTATGAAGTAACCCAAGAAGGCAATTATAAAGTTATCATATACCAAACAAGTGGGTGTATAGCTTCAAAGGAACTTGTTTTTAATGTAACCGAAGCCTTTCCAGATGTAGCTCATATACCCAATCTCATTAGTCCCAATGCCGATGGTATTAACGATACTTGGGTCATCCCTCAAAAATATGTAGCAGGAACAAATACGGAAGTCATTATAATGAGTTCTCAAGGAAAGATCGTATTAAAAACCGATGATTATCAAAATAATTGGCCACAAGATCAAATAGATTTTAAAGACACCAATCCTGTGTATTACTATATCATAACAACACAAGATAATCAAATTAAAAAAGGATCAATAACAGTAGTGAAGTAACATGGTAAAATATATAATATATATGTTTTTATTCATATCTATAGTGGAACAATCATATTCTCAAGAAGATGGTGTTGTTGCTTTAGCTTTGCCTGTTCGAAATTCTTTAAAGTTCAATAAATATGCCATCAATCCAACATTCAGTTTTGTTCGCGAACAGAACAGCTATATAACTTTAACCAATAAAAGAGAGTGGGTTCAATTTAATGATGCACCACAAACTTATTTATTTAGTTATTCTGGTAGGTTTAATGAAAACATGGGTATTGGTGTTGGGTTGTTTCAACAAAATTATGGGGTTTTAACCACATTTGGCGGTATATTGAATTATGCTTATAACGTCGTTCTTGATAGAGATAGTAATTTAACTTTTGGAGTGAACTTAGGGGTTTATAAAAGTGGGATTAATGAAGGGAATGTAGTCACCAATTTTCCAGATCCGTCTCTACAGAATATACCATCCAACACTGTAATAACAGTAAATCCAGGCATTAACTACGGAACGGCTTTTTTAGATTTTGGGGTGTCTCTTAATAATGTAGCATCATACAATTTTACAACTTCCGAACTCATAGAGGAGAATCCAGAACAAAGTATTCAAGGCCATATTATGTACACGGGGTATGTAAACAGTCGTGGTTTTTTTGATGAAACTAAATTTTCAGGTTTAGTGAGGTCAGAATTCAAAAAAGATAAAACATTTCTTTCTGGCATTGCAATGTTAACAGTTCCTAAAGGCTTTTGGGCACAGGCAGGCTATAATACATTATATGGTTTATCTGGAGGTGTTGGCTTTAATATTAGTTCCCAAATCGCTATTGAGTATAATTATGAAAAGGCTATGGGAGATGTATCCACATTCGGTAGTTCTCATGAAATCACATTAGCCTATAAATTTAAAAATCGCTATAAATATAATTATAGCGGAGATGATGATGAAGGTGCTTTAATTGCCCCAGTAAAAAAAACGAAATCTGTTGTAGCAAAAAGAAAACCAGCAACAAAGCCTGTTAAAGAACCAAATGTGGATACGGTTGCTAAAGCTCAGACAAAAGCAGACGAAGCAGCTAAGTTGAAAGCAGATCAAGAAAACCAAGCAAGATTGGAAGCTGAAGCTAAATTAAAAGCAGAGGAAACAGCAAAACTTAAGTTGGCTCAAGAGCAGGCAAAAGCGAAAGCAGACGAAGCAGCTAAGTTGAAAGCAGAACAAGAAAACCAAGCAAGATTGGCAGCAGAAGCAAAAGCGAAAGCAGACGAAGCAGCTAGGTTGAAAGCGGAGCAAGAAAACCAAGCAAGATTGGCAGCGGAAGCTAAATTAAAAGCGGAGGAAGCAGCAAAACTTAAATTGGCACAAGAGCAAGCAAAAACGAAAGCAGACGAAGCAGCTAGGTTGAAAGCGGAGCAAGAAAACCAAGCAAAATTGGCAGCTGAAGCTAAAGCAAAAGCAGATGAAGCAGCCAAAGCGAAATTAGAACAAGAAGCCCTCCAAAATCAAGTAAGGCAAGAAACAAATGATACTATAAGTCAAGTGGACTTAGATGATGTTTTAGTGGAAGCAACTGGTAGGAATAACACTAAGAAAACTGAAGGTGCGACCCTGTTAACAGCAGACTCTAGCATCGAGCAATATGAATTGTTGATAAAATTGCGAGAAACAGTAGCTAGTAAAGAACAAGATCTTAAAGATTTAAAAGAAGAAAATGATTTAAGTGAGCAAGGTATTTACAAGGAACCTAAACCATTTAAGAGTGTTTCTGCAGAAAATGCAGCTATAGAATCTTTAAAATCGGAAATAGATGAGGTGATTAAATCCCAAAATGCTAAAATTAGGCAAATGGAAGAGTCATATAATCTGCGATTGAAAACAGTTAAGGATGTAAATGACCCTACGAATGTATCTTATTTAAGTAGAATAAATGCATTAAAAGCAGAACAAGTACAGGCGGTAACTACAAGAGGTAATTTATTATCAGCTCTTGAGGACATTAAAGAAGCTACAGAAATCGAGAGAAAACGACGAATTAAACGTGCCGCTTATGATAATGAGCAAGATAGATATTTAAAAGATCGGGCAGCATTAAGTGCTATTAAACAAAATACACCGCAAAGTACAGTGCCTCTTAAAGAAGAAGATTTAGATTTTGGTGAAGAACAAAGCAAGAACATACAAATATTTAAAGGTGTTAATAATGTTGAAAGTGGATACTATGCGGTGCTTGCAGTACATAGTGATGTGGCAAAACGGGATGAGTTCTTAACCAAGGTAGTAGCATCTGGACAAACCGATATCAATTTCTTTTATGATGTAAACACCAGTAAGTATTATATCTACTATCAAAAATATGATACCATCGAAGAAGCAAATGATGCTTTAAAGAATAAAGAAAGTAAGCCATATAATAGTAAAATGTCTATGATTAAAATAGAAAATTAATATATGAATCGCCATGATTTGTAAACCCAAACACCAATGAAAATAAAGTGATACCATATGACCTTTAAAAAGCAATGAATATTTACATATGAAACAAAACTAAACAGCCTAAACTCTTTTCCTTAACCCCCCAAATTAAGAAAAAGAAATAACTAAAAATAACCCCATGAAAAAGCCTACTCATTTTAAAATTGTATTTGCAATTTTGATGCTCTTTTTGAGTATTCAATCTTTCGCCCAAAACCTGGTTCCTTTTGTCACAAGATATGACGAAGCTATTAAAGGAGACATGCTTTTAATAGGAAACAGTAATTTAAGCGTACACCCTACAGATCCTTACAACTATACTGGAACCAACAGTAGCTACAACAATGAAGGGTCAAATAATAAAAACCGGATGGTATATGTGGACATCGATGGCGACAACGCGACATTTAATTCTAGTAGCGCAGATTTAGATGTTCCAAATACTGCGAGTTGTTATCAAATAGTGTATGCTGGTTTATATTGGAGTTCTGTAGTAAGTGGAACTACCCCAATGGCAAATATTAAATTTAAAACCCCAGGAAGTAGTGCGTATGTAGATATCACAGGAACCCAAATTTATTATCAAAATTCTTCAGATAACAGAAACTCTAATACTTATGTTTATTATAGAGATGTAACCGATATATTATCCACTCTTAGTAATCCAGAAGGAACTTACACAGTTGCCAATATATCATCTATGACCTCTGCAATGATGAATAGTGGAAGTGGTCTTAATACAGAAGGCTTGTCCGCGGGATGGTCGCTGTTTGTGATATATGAAGATCCTCTTTTGCCAAGTAAATATATCACCTCATTTGACGGATTTACAAAAATAGATAATCAAGCCCCTAACAATGAACAAACGTTTCCTATAAATGGTTTCCAAACCATACCAACGGGACCAGTTCGTGCAAAATACGCTTTTAGTGCTTTGGAAGGGGATAGGGCATGGTCTGGAGATTATTTACAAATTAATGGTACTAGCATTAGTGCCACAACGGTAGGTGGTACAACGATACGTCCTAGTAATAATTTTTTCAATAGTTCCGTATCTATTATAGATCCAAATACAAATGCGCCCGTACTTTTTACAGATCGAAACCCGGAAAGTGCCAATACGTTAGGCTTTGATGCTGGAATCATTAATATTCCAAACGCAGACAAAAGTGTTATAGCAAATGGGGCGACTTCAGCCAATATTAAGTTAGGGACTAATACGGATATTTATTACTTCTATTTTAGTGCTTTCGCTATTGAAATTATAGCCCCAAATATTGTACTAACTAAAATAGTTGAAGATGCTGCGGGCAATGATATTGGTGGTCAAGTAGTAGATTTGGGTGACGAACTTAATTATGTGATAGGGTTTCAAAATACAGGAAATGATAATGCAACCGATATGACCATTAGGGATATATTACCCACCAATGTGGTGTTTAATTATCCATCAGACATCGATTTATTACCTGCAGGTGTTACCGTTAAAAGTTATAACCCTACTACTCGCGAACTTATATTCAATATAGACGAATCTGTTGTAAAAGAGAAAGATCCAGTATCTGAAATTCGTTTTAAAGTTACTGTTGTTTCCACATGTAGTTTATTAAGTGATGCTTGTTCTAATAGTATTGATAATCAGGCTTATTCGACTTATAAGGGTACTATAAATTCTGATTTCACTATTTCCGACGACCCAAGTTATGCAAGTAATACCGGATGTTTATTAACGCCAGGCGCAACCAATTTTTTAGCAGATTTAAACGATTGTACTTTTGAAGAAAACATTGTGCTATGTGGTTCGGATGTGGTTTTAACGGCTGGGGAGGGTTATGATGCTTATTCATGGTCAACGAGTCCTTCGGGAACACCAGTTATTGGTACTAATCAATCCATCACAGTTACGAGTCCTGGGACATATTATGTCCATAATACGGCAACAGCACCTTGCCAATCCATCGATCAGATTTTTGAGGTTATTACATATGGAGCAGGTGTCACGAATCCCGTTTTACCTTTTGCAGATGAAGTAGTTATTTGCCCTAATGATGGAAAAGAACTGCCTAATATTTTCTTATGTGGTGCTAATGATTCTAGATTTATTCAAACCAATATTACAGATACCTCTTCTATGATATGGGAAAAACTAGATGAATCCAGTTGTTCTGCTGTTGTAGATCAAGATTGTGCTAACGAAAGTGATACTTGTACATGGAATCAAGTGGCTACAGGTCCGGATTATTTAGCGGATACTGCGGGCCAATATAAGTTAACTTTAAATTATACGGGTGGTTGTTATAATGAATTTTATTTTAATGTTTATGAGAATTTATTAATTCCTAAGGTCACACCAAGGGATATTTTTTGTACGACTCCAGGACAAATAACCGTTAACAATGTACCTAGTGGCTATTTATATAGTATTGATGGTGTAAATTATCAAACAGAAAATGTGTTTGTAATTAATACGCCAAATGTATACACGGTGTATGTTAAACAAGATGGTGTAACACCTAATCCTTGTATTTTTACGGTACCAGCTGTTCAAATAAGACAACGGGATTTTACGGTTTCTACCATTATAACACAACCTTTATGTCATGATGAATTGGGTAGCGTTACATTGGCCGCAAACGATGTGCGTCCACAGTATTACTTTTCTATTTATCAAGGTGCTACAGAGGTAGATCGTGTAGGGCCGATTATGGAAAATAGTCATCCTTTTTTGAATCTAAATCCAGGAACCTATACTGTAAATGTATCAACAGATGATGGGTGTACTTTTACGGATACCATTGAGATTATCAATCCACCATTATTAACGGCTACATCGGCACTTACTACGCCATTAACATGTACCGATGGCGAGATTACGGTGTACCCAAGTGGTGGTACAGCACCATATTATTATTTTGTAAATGGCTCAACGGAATTTCAATCTACCCCACAAATACCAGTAACAGCACCAGGTCGTAACTATAATATTACCGTGGTAGATGCCAATGATTGTTCGGTAACAACTTCTATTACTGTCTATCCTATTCCGGCACCAGAATATACTGTCGATCATACAGATATATTATGTTACAATTCCAATGATGGAGTCATCCATTTTAATGTTACCAATGCGAATGGTTATACGGTTGCATATAGTATAGATAATGGTGCAACCTATAGTGCCAATCCCACATTTTCAAATCTAAGTCCGGGAGATTATCTTGCAAACATAAGATATTCTTTAAATGGTGTTGAGTGTTTTAGTGCCACACAAACAATTAGTATTACACAGCCTGATAGTGCTGTAACCGCTTCGGCAGGCGTTTCGAAATTAGCTTGTGACCCTTCTGGAGAAGGTAGACTACGCATTACGAATCCACAAGGAGGTAAAGCACCATATGAATATAGTTTTGATAATCAAGCGACTTGGACAACTACAAATGAAGCTGATGTAGCTCCGGGAACCTATACCTTATATATTAGGGATGCCAACGGTTGTATATTCCCAATGACAGGTATTACTTTAGACCCAGTACCAGTGGCACCCACTATAGATATTTCTGATCCTGATTTTAATTGTGATGGTAGTGCTAACGCAACGGTAACTGTAACAAATTCTGGAACAGAGTCTTTTAACTATAGGTATTTATTGGATGGTGTTGAGAATACCAATACCACAGATCCAACCGTATTTTTAAATGTTCCAGACGGCACACATACTGTAACTGTGGAATATGTTCTATCAACGGTGCCAACATATAGTAATTTATTATATGAAACGTTTGGTTATGGAGATGATACGACGTCTCCAGGAATCAACACGGCATATTATTGTTTCGAACGACAAGTTGTAGCTACACAATGTAAAGGCAGTATACAAATTAATGATGGTGATTATTCTGTAACGTCTCATATTGTAAGTCCATTTGCAGGTTGGGTAAACCCCGTAGATCATACACCACCAACGAATCCAGTAACTCCAAAAGGACGATATTTGGTCGTTAATATTGGAGCATCCATACCAAAAACTGAGATTTTATATGAAAAACAAATAAACGACATCATTCCTAACCAGCCCATCAATGTGGAGTTTTATGCTATGAATTTAGTGAAATCACCCAGTAATATATATGATCCTAATTTATTGGTCGCATTGGTTGATGGCTCTGGCACAGAGATTTCTTCCTTCACTACTGGAAATATTCCAAAAAGTGGACAATGGGAAAATTATCCTAAAACACCTATGACTCTAAATCCAGGGGCAAATACAAGTTTGAAATTCATAGTGAGGTCTAACGTCCAGCAAACTAGTGGAAATGATGTTGCCATTGATGACATTAGAGTATATCAATTGCCAGAAAGCTGTGTAACTACAGTAGATTTTCCATTTATTGTAGCATCAGGAAATGCGTTTACAGCAGACATTATAGGATTTAGTAATATTAGTTGTAGTGGAAGTGCAGATGGCTCTATTACCATTTCTGCACAAAATTTTGATCCCGCAAAAGGATTTCAGTATTCTATAGACAATGGCGTGACTTGGAATACCCAAATGACCTCACCTTATACCATTACAGGGCTAGCACCAACTAGTTATAACATTCAAATACGTTATGATGATGTGACAACGGGTTGTAGTTTTCCATTTACCCAAGATATTACCGAACCGAACCCTGTAGAAGTGACGGTCTCTGGAACACCAGTAACCTGTCTTATGGGATCTACGGTGACAGCGTCTGCCACAGGAGGCTCTCCAGCATATTCTTATGAATTAATAGATGCATCATTAAATTCTATACCTTTTCCTAGTAGTGGTATTTTAACCGATATCGCCGCAGGAGATTATATAGTAAAAGTAACGGATGCCAATGGATGTTCAGATACAGAACGGCTTAACTTAGTGGCACCAGAAATTCCTGAATTATCTATAAGTAATACCTCAGATTATTGTTATGATGCTACTGATGGAGCAACTCTAGTTGTTGATGCCTCAGGAGGTCAAGCACCTTACGAGTATAGTATTAATGGCAATGCCTTCCAAACAAGTAATACATTTTCAAATTTAACACCTGGAACTTATACCCTTACGGTAAGAGATGCTTATGGATGTACCGATACGTTGTCAGAAACGATTGAGCCTCAATTAACGGCAAGTGCTGTTTTAACCAAAGATTTAGATTGTGTATCTCCGGGAGCCATTATTGAGGGAACTATTTTTGGAGGATATGCGCCTTATACCTATTCAGTTTCTGTAAATGGCGCTGCCTATGGGGCTCCTGTAAATGTTGTCGGTACTACTTTTAGTTATACAACTTCAACCGACGGAACTTATCGATTTCTTATTACGGATGCTAATGCTAATCCTAATGGTTGTACTTTCGAATCTAGGGAGGTATTGGTCGCTCCTATTTCTTACCCTGAAATTAGTTCAATATCTGCAACTGATAATTTGTGCTATGGCGATAATAATGGTTCAATTCAAATAACAATTAATAATACCGTAGGAACACCACCATTTGTAATTAATGTATATAACGACACAACAGGGTTTAACTATGGAACTCAAACAACAGGCTTGCCAGCTGGGGATTATACTGTTACTTTAACAGATGGAAAAGGTTGTACAGATGTAGAAACTATAACCATTAATCAGCCGACTGCGATTGATTTTGATTTAATAAAAGAAGATATTACTTGTAACAATCCTGGAGGATCCAGTTTAGGATCCATTACCATTCAAAATGTTACAGGAGGAACGGCTCCTTTTACTTATTTCATTACAAATAACTTTGGAGACGTTATTCCAGGTAATCCATACTCAGCAACTTCAAATGAAAATCATACGTTTAATATTATAAATTATGGTGTTTATACTATAAATGTTATTGACTCAAATGGTTGTAGTCTTTCTAAACAGGAAACCATAGCTTCACCTCCTTCTGATTTATCAATAAATATAGACACATCTGTTCCAGATTGTACCACAGGAGGGACAGCTACAGTACAAGCAATATCTCCTTTAGGCAGTGGGAATTATGAATTTGGTATTTTAGAATTTAATACAGCACCATATACTTTAAATTATTTAACACCAGATGTTTCAACACCTGATACAAGAACATTTACAAATTTAACACCAGGTATTGTTTACACATTTGTTGTACATGATCTTACAACAGATTGCTATTTTGTTAAATCTGCAGATTTTGCTATACCAGCAGCTTCTACCTTAACGTCCTCTGTCATTCCGAATAATGTTGTTTGCCAAGGAGAAAATAATGGTAGTGTTACCTTTACAATTGATAATTTTGACAGTACAACAACTTCGGTTGATTACGGTATTTATACAGCTTATACAAATGTATTAATTGGTTCTATAGTCAATCTGCCTGTTACTTTTGGAACTCCTTCTACAGTAACCACTCCATCTCCCGGTAGTTTAGCTCCAGGTCAATATTATCTTGTTTTTACTGAAAACGGTACAGGTTCTTTTAACGGATGTAAATCAGCATCGGTTATTTTTGAAATCAATGAATCCGCTATAGATCTAAGCATAACAGCCTCTGTAGTTAAAAATGCCAATTGTAATCCTAGTTCGGGAGTTATAAGTGCTATTGCAAGAGATGGAACCGCTCCTTATGTCTATCAATTAACCACATCGGCTACGCCCCCTTTAACAACAGATCCTTCATGGGCATCTTCAAATACATTTAATAGAGATGCTGGTAGTTATTATGCACATGTTAAAGATGCTTATGGTTGTATTAAGACAGCATTAGTTACAGTATTACCCCAAGATCCAGAACCTGTTTTAGCTGCTGTAGTAGTCTCTAATCAATGTACAGCAGTAGAAGGCGGATTTACAATAGATGTTTCGTTAACAACTAGTGGTATTGCACCACATAGCTTTAGTATTGACGGAGGAGCCTTTCAAACAAGAACCGCACCGTTTACCATATCAAATTTATCATCTGGAACCCATACTGTTGAGGTAAAAGATTCTAACGGATGTGGCAATTTAGTGTCTGTAGATATTGTGCCTCCGGTTAGTTTAACACCTACAGTAACAACATTACCATCTTGTAGTGATGATGATGGTGTGATTACTGTAACAGGATCGGGTGGCTCTGGAAACTATTCATTTGCAATAAGTCCAAGTGCAGGATCAATAACTTCGACTGCTACTGGATTTTCAGGAGTGCCTTCAGGTACCTATACCATTACCGTTACAGATACTACCACAGGTTGTACCAAACCTGCTACTGTAACTTTAGAAGCAGCCACACCTGTAACATTTACAACAACGCCAACAGATGTAAGTTGTTATTTAGGTAGCGATGGTACGATTACTGTAAACTTACCAGCAGGTAATGATAATCCTGTTTATACCTATGAAATCACAGCACCCATTATAGTAGCTCCTCAAACATCCAATGTGTTTGCAGGATTAGCTGCAGGAACCTATACCGTGGTGGTAACTTCTGGTAGAGGGTGTGTGGAAACAGATGACGTAAAAATAGGTCAACCAGCCGATATTGTTGTCTCTGACCCCACAGTAAATTATGAGTGTACATCAGGAAAAAATAGTTCTAATTCTGCTACCATTACAGTAAATAGCGTCAAGGGTGGTTCTGGAGCTTATACCCGTTATGAATTTATTAAAGATGCTACGTCTACACAAAATGCAGAAGTTGTACAATCTGGGCCCAATAATGTATATACCGAAACAAATTTATCAGGTGGCAACTATACCATCAATGTGTATGATAATAAAGGGTGTATGGGAACTACTACAATTGAACTATTTGTTTCTATAAGCAACTTAAATGTAGCTGTTATACCTATTACATGTGCTAAGGGTGAAGATATAACCGTTTCAGTAACCAGTTCAGGAGTAGGTACGCCTGACTTACGATATACTGTAAAAGATATTGTTGGTTCTGTATTAGGAGCGGTTTATAGCCAAACCAATACAACAAAAGATATTTCTGCAGACTTTACAGACTTACCAGTTGGGAATTATATCATTACGGTTGAAAATCTAGATACAGGATGTAGCCTGCAAACCACACATTATGTAAGCAATCCTAATACATTTGATTTGGCTATTGATCCTCCGGTTGATGTCACTTGTTTTAGTGCTTCTGATGGTAGCGTTAAGTTTACTTTTATAGATAGATCGCCTATCCCAACAGATGAATCAGGGCCATTTAGTTATGATGTCTTTAATGTAACGGATTTAGTAAATCCTGTTACTTCTGGAACAACGAGTGATGCAGGTCCAGTAGCTATTCCAAATTTGGCAGCAGGAACTTATGAGATTATAGCGACTTTAATAAATTCCCCATATTGTGAAGCAAAAAGAAGATTTACAATTACAGGACCAACAGCCGCTTTAGCGATTGCAGAAACCCACACAGAAATCACCTGTGTGAGTGGTAATAATGATGGAACTATTTCTGCAAGCGCTACCGGTGGTTGGCCAGGAGGGTATGAATATGAGTTATCGGGTACAACTTTATTAGGAGATCCCATACCTACAATACCATACTCTTCAAACGGAACATTTACAAACCTGTCAGCAGGGAATTATACAGTAAGTGTAAGAAATAGTAATAGTAGAGGGTGTACTGATTCAAAAAGTTTTCCATTAATAAACCCAAAACCAATTATAGTAAATGCAAGTTCAGATATTACCATGTTATCTTGTTTTGGAGCTAAAAACGCAACCATTACCGTAGATTTACCAACAGGTGGTCAAGGCAGTAATTATTCTTATACATTAAATACTATTTTCCCTACTGTAAGTTCATCAGGGCCTCAATTGTCACCTGTATTCTCCGGATTAGGGGCAGGAAAGTATTCCATTACAGTAACCGATGGTTTCAGTTGTAGTGGGACTTTAATAGATAATATTGTTATAGAAGAACCAGCACCAGTTCAAGCAAGCTTGGTGAAAGCAACTTCGCAAACATGCTTAACTCAGTCAGAGTTAACACTGAGTGCTACGGGTGGTACAGAACGTTATGAATATAGTGATTCAGCTACTTTTGGTACTATTTTAGGATCATTCACATCGGCATCGCCCATAACATTTCCAGTACCTGTAGGAACCTATCAATATTACGTGAGGGATAGGAATGGATGTGAGGCGAATGTTTCTAATAAAATCAATATTGATCCGTTACCAGCTCTTATCATCAACTTTAACGAAGACAATCCTACGATTAATTGTAAGGGAGATAATACAGGGGTTATAGTTGCGGTGGCACAAGGTGGTTTAGGAAATTATGTATATACGTTATTGGATGGTAGTGGTAACCCAATTCAAACGGCTACTCAAAATAGCCCAGGCGTTTTCACAGGGCTTTTAGCAGGTGATTATAAGGTACAAGTAACCAGTGTGGATTGTGAAGAAGTGAGAGAAATTACAATTTCAGAACCTACAGATCCATTTGTAGCGCGTTTTGATCCAATTCCTGCTAGTTGTTTTGGAAAAGGCGATGGAAGGCTTGAAATTACAGCATCTGGAGGCACGGGTATTATTAAATATGCCATCTCACCACAGATGAACCAGTTTTTTGATACCCCAGTATTTGAGAATCTTTATCCTGGACATTATCAAGGTATCGCTCAGGATGAACAAGGTTGTTTCGTGCTTTTTGATTTTACTATAGAGCAGCCAGACCCTATACAGATTGCTGTTGTTCCTAGTTCTATAGAGCCAGAATTATGTGAAGGTGATATGAATGCGGCTTTTAGTGTAGAGATATCGGGAGGTAATATGCCTTACAGTGTCGCTATAGATGACATGGATGGTCCTTATGTTACGGGAACTCCAACACAGACTGTATTTCCTTTTTCAGGATTAAGCGGTGGAGACCATACGGTATACGTTATTGATGGTTCAGGATGTGATTATGAGCTTGTTATACCATTACCTGAATCTGTTAGTATCCAACCATTGGCTAGAGTGGACTATGGTTGTGACAACAATATATCGAACAACACGGTAACCGTAAGCGTTACTGGGAATGCCAATGCAGCAGATTTAAGTTATTCACTGGATAACGGACCTTACCAAACAAGCAATGTATTTATAAACGTTATATCAGGACAGAATCATTATATCGATGTAATGCACACCAATGGTTGTACCAAACGGACCCAATTGTTTGATGTTGAGGAGTATGACCCCTTAGAGGTGTCCTTAGAAGATGGAGCGGGCTTAAATGAGATTGTTGCTGTAACCACAGGAGGTTCTGGGGTGTATCAGTATGATTTAAATGGAGAAGATTATGGTAGTACGAATAGCTTCTTAATTTACAAATCGGGTGATTATACCGTTACGGTAACCGATAGTAACGGGTGTGTAGCAACGGCAACAAAATATTTTGAATATATCGATGTCTGTATTCCAAATTATTTCACACCAGATAATAATACTAAAGGTTGGGGACCAGGATGCGCTTCTCAATATAAAAATTTAACAGTCGATATTTTTGATAGATACGGTCGTAAAATAGCAACCCTGCGTGTGGGAGATTTATGGAATGGTTTGTATAATGGTAAAGAACTACCAACAGGAGATTATTGGTATGTTTTAAAATTAAACGACCCTAAAGATGACCGGGATTTTGTTGGACATTTTACTTTATACAGGTAATTAGGCATAAAACCCTCTAATATAAAAAGATTAAAAATGCGAAAATTAATTATATATCTAGTCTTATTGGTGTTAGCCAAAAGCCATGGCCAAGAATTAAATTTACCTGTATTTACACAGTATTTGGCCGATAATAATTTTGTAGTATCACCAACCTATGCAGGAATAGGTGATAACTTAAAAATACGGGCTAATGGTTTAACCCAATGGGTGGGTATCAAAGATGCACCCGATAATCAATCGTTTTATGCCGATTTTAGAATTGCAGATCGTAGTGGTGTTGGTATCTCTTTTTATAATGATAAAAATGGAAACACCCTTCAAAAAGGAGCTAAGTTCTCATTTGCACATCACTTGATTTTAGATTATTATTCAAAACAATATTTATCTTTTGGGATATCTTATAACATCAATAACTTTAGAATTGACATCAGTAAATTCAACAACGGTACCAATCAGCCACCAGTTTCAAACCCCATCATAACAGATGATAGAGCTACTAATAACAACAATTTTGATGTAGGGTTCTTGTACAGAAATAAAGGGTTCTTTTTAAGTTTTAATGCCAATAATATTTTAGAGAAAAAATTTGATGAGGGCATAAGAAAAGCAGAACCAAATTTACTTTTAAACTACCAAATATACTCTGGATATACATTTAACGGGCCTAAAAAGAGCGGATTGGAATTTGAACCTTCTGTTTATTACCAGATGTTTAGTAGTGATAAACGTAGTAGCACCGATTTGAATTTTAAATTTAGGAAGTATAATAGAAATGAAGATTATTATTGGGCAGGTATCTCATACCGTTTTTTAAATGACCAATTTTTTAAACCTTTAAATATAGGACCCATGGCTGGTTTTAAGAAAAACATTTTCTATTTCGGGTATGCCTATCAGTTTACTACCAACGATTTGTCGGCTTATAATTCTGGTACGCATGTTATCACAATAGGATTAGAATTTTTACAGGGTATTAGTAATTGTCCTTGTACACAAGGTCCTGTACATTAATTATGCTAGATTTGTAAATTAAAACATATGTTATACTATTTTTGCACTTAAATTTATAAGTGTAAAATGGAATCAAGAACAAAACAACGCATTGCTTTAAGTGTATATTTTTTTCTTTCGGGTATTTGTTTTTCATCTTGGGCTTCTCGTATCCCAACTATAAAAATATTTTTTAATTTAAATGATGCCGAGCTGGGTACGATACTTTTAACCATGCCCATAAGTTCTATTATTGGATTGCCTATTTCGGGTTGGTTGGTCTCAAAATTTGATAGTAGAAAACCATTAATAGTGTCGTTTATATTTTTTGCTTTGGCTCTCGCCTTAATTGGATATGCTGCCACTACTTTCTTATTGGTATTAGCTATTTGTATGTTTTCGTTCTTTATGAGAATTTTAAATATTTCAATGAATACCCAATCCATAACCTTGCAAAATAAGTATGAAAAGCGAATTGTGGGTTCGTTTCATGGATTGTGGAGTACCGGTGGATTAATAGGGGTGGTCTTTTCAACATTAATGGTTAAGAATGATATTTCCATTCAAATACATTTATTGATAATTTCAATATTTACCTTGTTTGTTTCTTTAGCATCCTATAAGTTTATCTTAAAAAATGATAAATCGACTTCTGGTAATAAACTGATTCTAGGAAAACCAGACACATTTATCCTGTATCTTGGGTTTATTATATTTTTTGCAGCCATGTGCGAAGGAGGGATGTTCGATTGGAGCGGCGTATATTTTAAAGAAGTCATTAAAGAAGATGTCTTTACTTATGGATATCTTACTTTTATGACGACCATGGCATTTTCTAGATTTTTCTCTGATAGACTAGTGCACGAAATTGGAATGCAAAAAACCTATATTTTAAGTGCTGTATTGATTGCTTTGGGTATTTCGATAGCTGTTATTTTTCCGTTTTTTTGGTCAGCTTTATTTGGGTTTTGCCTTGTAGGTTTTGGTACGGCTCCTATTTTCCCAATGACATTTTCTTTAGCAGGAACTTCAAAAAAATATTCACCGGGCATGGCTATTTCGATAATATCGACCTATGCTACTATTGGATTTTTAATAGGCCCCCCATTTATAGGGTATTTATCGCATGCGTTTGGGTTACAGAATGCGTTTGTTGTCTTTGTTATAGCAGGCTTGATGTTTATACCGTTTTCTTATGCATTCTTTCGCTATCAATCCAAGAAAGTGTAATAACAATTAGTTTTTAACAATTTCTACTTCAAATAGTCTGTCCCAGCGTTTGCCAGTAATAAAGATAGTTTTGGTTTTCGGGTTGTACGCGATACCATTTAAAACATCTAAACCTTGATGTTGGGTTACGAGTTCTTTAAGAGGAGAGAAGTCTATAACTCCAATAACAGCACCATTTTTAGGGTTGATGATGGCAACACCATCTTTTTGCCATCGGTTGGCATAAATGTCACCATCAATCCATTCCATTTCATTAATGCCAATTATTTTACCTTTATTGGTATACACTTGAATATTATTTTCTTCAACTAAGGTCTCAGAATTTAATAGCCAAATATGTTCAGTGCCATCACTTTTATATATGGTTTGGTTATTATGGCACAAACCCCAACCTTCTTTACTTTTGCCATATTTGAAGTTATTTAGTTTTTCAAAAGTATTAACATCATAAATAAAACCAATGCCTTCTTGCCAAGTTAGTTGATAGATTTTATTGTTTAAAATGGTTAATCCTTCACCAAAATAGTCGTCAGCTAGATTGATGTTTTTAATCACTTTACCAGTTTTGTAATCTACTTTTCTAAGCTTGGATTCTTTGTATTGACCTGTACTTTCGTAGAGTGTATCATTGAAAAACTCTAAGCCTTGTGTATAGGATGTGATATCGTGAGGATATTCATTTATTATTTTATAAGTATATATTTTGGGAGGTTCGTTGTTTAAAATAGTGATACTACTTGAAACTTTTTCATGTTCATTGTTATAATAGACGGTTGCTTCAATACGTTGTGTTCCCAATTTTATAGTGGTTAAGGCACTTTTTTCTTCTATTGATTCTCCATTCATATAATAATTAACAGAATCTATAGGATAATTTTTAGGATTCTCTAACGTAAGTGTCAGCGTTTCGGAATTAGAAATAGCATGATCTTTGGTATTCGTTTTTATAATGAAGTTACTTTTGTTTTTGCTGGAATTAGTTCCACAAGACAGAATAAAGCAGCTTAAAAATATGATTGCTAGAAATTTAAAGGTTTTCATTTTAAAATTAAATTTTCAGCAAGATATTTATTTAAAATCAGTTTAAAAAATCATTGTGAAAGTTTTAAAAGATTGTATCTTTGCCCCGGCAAGTCCTACACAACCAGCTCCTGTTGAATCCTCCAGGGCGGGAACGCAGCAAAGGTAAATGGTCGTAGCGGTGTGATGTAGGTAGCTTGCCTTTTTTTATGCCCTTTTCTTTCCTAAAAAACATTTACAATAGTAACTTTACAATCTTATTAAACACATAGCATGTCTAAAGTTATTTTAATCACGGGTGGTTCTTCGGGTATAGGAAAATCTATTGGAGAGTTTCTTACCGAGAACGGATTTATAGTGTATGGTACGAGTAGAAATCCTCAAAATTATACAGAAAGTAAGTTTTCAATTTTAAGATTAGATGTTAAAAATACAGATAGTATACAAGAAGCTGTAAAAATAATTATTGAAAAAGAGGGTAGGTTAGATGTGCTTGTAAATAATGCAGGTGCTGGTATTACTGGTGCTATTGAAGAAATACCAGAAGCAGACATTAAAGCAAATTTTGACACAAATTTTTTTGGACCTATTAATGTTATAAAAGCCGTATTGCCACATATGCGAAGTCAGCGTGCAGGTTTAATTATCAATATCACGTCTATTGCTGGTTATATGGGTTTGCCTTATCGCGGTATTTATAGTGCCAGCAAAGGAGCCTTGGAACTTTTAACGGAGGCTTTTAGAATGGAACTCAAAGATTTTAATATTACAATGACCAATATAGCTCCAGGTGATTTTGCGACTAATATCGCCGCTGGTAGGTATCATGCACCACTTCTTGAAGAGTCGCCGTATAAAAAGCCTTATGGCAACACTTTACGTTTAATGAATGCTCATGTTACTAGTGGAAGCGACCCCATCTTGATGGCCAAAGCCGTTTTAAAAGTCATCCATACAAAGAATCCTAAAGTGCATTATAAAGTAGGGGAATTTATGCAAAAATTCTCTATCGTATTAAAACGTATCTTACCAGATAAGGTTTATGAAAAAATGTTGATGAATCATTATAAACTATAAAAAACTTAAAGTAAGATGTTTGAATATTTTAATTAAACTCTTAGGCTAGGTTTTTTCAAAGTTGTAAATTTGCAACCGAATAATTAACTAAACAAAACAAAATGAAATTTTTTATAGATACCGCTAATCTAAATCAGATTAAAGAAGCACAAGATCTAGGCGTTCTTGATGGTGTAACTACAAATCCATCCTTAATGGCTAAAGAAGGCATTACTGGTCACGACAACATTTTAAAGCATTATGTTGACATCTGTAATATTGTTGATGGTGATGTAAGTGCTGAAGTTATTTCAACGGATTATGAAGGTATGATTAAGGAAGGTGAAGCTTTAGCAGAATTGCATGAGCAAATCGTTGTTAAATTACCCATGATGAAAGATGGCGTGAAGGCTTGTAAATATTTTTCAGAAAAAGGTATTCGTACCAATGTAACCTTAGTGTTTTCTGCAGGACAAGCATTACTTGCTGCTAAAGCGGGAGCTACTTATGTATCGCCTTTTATTGGTCGTTTAGATGATATATCTACAGATGGTTTAAACTTGATTTCTGAAATTAGACAGATTTATGATAATTATGGTTTTGAAACACAAATATTAGCTGCTTCAGTTCGTCATAATATGCATATTATTGATTGTGCCAAATTAGGTTCAGATGTTATGACAGGGCCTTTAAGTGCTATTGAAGGCTTGTTAAAACACCCATTAACGGATATTGGTTTGGCTAAGTTTTTAGAAGATTACAAAAAAGGAAACAACTAATAATTCATTTTTGAATTTATATAAAAAAAGCCTCCATTTTTAATGGAGGCTTTTTTGTTTCTATTTGTTAATTAATCCTAAAAGTTGTTCTTCGAAATTTGAACTAAAAAT
Organism: Confluentibacter sediminis; assembly: GCF_003258355.1. Classification (GTDB taxonomy): domain Bacteria; phylum Bacteroidota; class Bacteroidia; order Flavobacteriales; family Flavobacteriaceae; genus Confluentibacter; species Confluentibacter sediminis. Next base: position 311,065 of record NZ_QKPO01000004.1, read on the forward strand.
ATTAGTATTCGCATTGACTATTTTACTGTTTTTATCTAATATAATAGTCTTTGTCATGGGATAAATTGCTAGAGACAATGTAGATTCTTTCGGATTTTTAAATTTAAATTCATTCTCAAATGAAAAATTATTTTTCTTCATAGAATCTCTGCAAAAATCAGTACTACTATCGTCAATATTGATACTTATAAAAGTGACTTCGGGATATTTAACACTTAACTCATTTTTTTTATAATGGCTTTCCTTAAAATGGTCATTAAACTTATGGGACCAAAAATAAATCACTGTTGGTTTATTAATTAAAGAATGTATATGCGTGTAATTATTTTTAAAATCGACTAATTCAATATCTGGAAAATCATTTCCTGTTTTTAAATTATTTATGGATTTAGCAACAGATGAAATAATATTTTTATTGTCTAAATCGGTATTCTTACTTAAAAAAGATGTAACCATAGCATCATTACCTTCATAATCATTGTTTTTCGTTAAATAGCTTATGGTGTAATAAAAAACTAATTCATTTTTTATGGTTTGATTTGAAATCACGCTATCTACCACATTCAGCCTATCTAAATTATAGCATAAGGTATTCATATTGAAGTCATCACCCTCAGAATGATTCATATGATCTTTAAGCGCTATATTATTAAAGGTAGATCTTAAAAAGGAATTATAGTTGAAAAAATCTCTATTATAATCATGATTGTAATCAATGTCCTTTCTATAGTCATAAAAGTTTTCGGGCAACGCATTTAAAATATCTCGCTTATTATCACCGTAATGTATAAAGGGATATATTTCTTTACTAGCATAGTAATTATAGTTAATGTTTGCTTCTGCTATTTTAATAAACAAATCCGATGGTTCATATTTCTTTTTAAATCTTTTAAGTTTTAAATCTTTCTCGGTTTTTAAAGAATCTATTTGATGTTGATATTTTTCGGGACTGAGTTGGCAAAACTTAAAAATTCGTTTTTGTTCTACTTCATTTTGTAAAAATCCATTGATAAGATAATTGTTTTTTTTATCACCATTCCCTGTAAAAACCAAAGATTCATCAAAATCAAGGGTGTTTAATCTAAATATAATACTGTCATTAGGCTCCAGTAAAACCATTTGTACTTCTCCACCATGTTTAAAAGTGTAAATACCACTTACCAAATTATTAATCTTGTAAATAAATCGGTTATTGTTATCAAGGCTTAAGGTATCTAAAACAGTATCCCCTTTTGAAATAACTACAAAGTTTGTATTAGGATTAATTATTTCACCACCTAAAAAGGCGACATTATCTTTGTCTTTTTTACAGCTAAAAACAATGAGAGCAATAAGGATATAATAAAAAAACAGTTTCATTAGCTCTTAAAAAATGATTTTGGTAACATTACCATAACATTACAAATGTATATGTTGTATTTAAAAAGTGCTGTTAATACGCTGTTAAATGTTAATGTCTCACAAAGTCAAAATGTTAGGAGTTATTCAGGGATTTGTTGGCTTAAACAATGTAATGTGCCAAAGCCCCAGATAAGATCTATAGCGCTTATACCAATAATTTTTCTATCAGGAAAACAGCTGGCAATGATGTTAAGTGCTTCTCTGTCATTTTCATCATTAAATGTGGGCACTAATACTACAGAATTAATAATTAAAAAGTTAGCATAGCTAGCTGGAATATGTATACCATCAAAGACTAAACGGTTTGGCATAGGAAGTGTTATTATATTAGGTTTTTTGCCGTTTTCTAAAGTAGCTTCATTAAGTCTTTTTAAATTGTCTTGAAGAGGTTTATAGTTTTTGCTTTTCGTGTTGGTTTCAATAATTGTAATTATAGTATTTTCATTAACAAAACGAGCTAAATCATCAATATGCCCGTGGGTATCATCACCTTCAATACCATTCCCTAACCAAATAGTGTTTGTAATGCCTAAATACTCTTTAAAAATCGCTTCATAATCACTTTTAGTGAAGCCTACATTTCTAACTTGAATCTTGGGATCTAGCAAACATTCTTCGGAAGTGATTAAAGTACCTTTACCATTTACTTCTATAGCACCACCTTCTAAAACTACAGGTTTCCCTTTATAAGTGACTTGTGTTAATGGGATTTTTAGAAATTTAGAAACCTTTTCAGGAACGTGTTTATCCAATTGGTAATTGGAATATTTTGCCCACCCGTTAAAGTTGAAGTTTAATGCTTTTCTTTCCGAACCATTTTTTACAATGATAGGGCCAGAATCACGCATCCAACTTCTATTAGTTTTATGGATGATGAAGGATACGTTTTTGATGTTTACATCAGCTATTTTTAGTTTTTCTAAAACACTGATTTTTAATTCTTCAGAAGCAACAACAAGAATAACTTCTTCAACATCACTCACTTTTTTAATGAATTCCACAAAAGCCCATTGTATGGCTCCATATTTACCCGGCCAATCATTGCCATTGTGTGGAAAACACAATAAAACGCCTTGTTGCTTTTCCCATTCCGCAGGAAATCTCCAATTATGTCCACCCATATTAATCTAAAGCTCTTTTGGTAATGCCATCATACTTATCAATACGTCTATCTCTTAAAAATGGCCAGTTTTGACGCACATTTTCTTGTAAATCTAAATCGACTTCAGCAATTAAAATTTCTTCTTTATCTGTAGAGGCTTGTGCTAATATTTCTCCTTGGGGACCGGCGATAAATGAAGAACCCCAAAATTGTATACCATCAGTATCTGGAAGATATTTTTCTAAACCAATTCGATTTGCTGCTGCAACATAAATACCGTTGGCTACAGCATGCCCTTTCATAACATTCATCCAAGCACCTTGTTGGTTTTCACCGTATTGTTCTTTTTCTTTTGGATGCCAGCCAATAGCCGTTGGGTAGAATAATACTTCGGCTCCTTGAAGGGCGGTTAATCTGGCAGCCTCAGGATACCATTGATCCCAACAAATTAATGTGCCAATTTTTCCTTTTTTGGTTGGGAAAGCCTTGAAACCAATATCTCCTGGAGTAAAATAAAATTTCTCGTAAAAATGAGGATCGTCTGGAATATGCATTTTTCTATACAAACCAGCTTCAGAGCCATCTGTATCAATAATGTAGGTGCTGTTGTGGTAAATGCCTGACATTCTTTTTTCGAAAAATGGGACAATTATTACAACGCCCAATTCTTTGGCTAAATCACTAAAAGCAATAAAGGATGTACTATACAGGGGCTCAGCATATTTAAAATTATCTACATCTTCACTTTGGCAAAAGTAATGGCTACTATAAAGTTCTGGTAATAAAATGATTTCAGCACCTTGCTTGGCAGCATCGCGTACCCAAGTTTTACATTTCTTTAAATTATTCTCAGGACTATCATTAAGATTTAACTGAATTACAGATATTTTATATGTTTTTTTTGCCATTTATATAGAAAATAGATTTAATACAAAGATATAATTTTTTTAAAGGTTCTATTTATCCTTTTTATATAGTGGTATTCGATAAGAAATAGAATAACCATAACCAACACCTATTTTAGTGCTATCAAACGTTTTGTTAAAACCAGGTATGTAAATATTGGTAAAGTTGTCTGGTTCTGTCTGGCTTACCAACGCTTTTAATTGAACATTAATGCCCATATATAAATTAGTGAAAAGTTCCGCTTTAATGCCTAAAATCAATTCCATCCAAACAGCCGTTAAATCATTAAATTCTTGTGGTGTGTTAGACGAAAATTGTGGTTGCCAATATTGATTGGTGTTATAAACTTGATAACTATTTAAAGTATGGCTAAAAGTACTGGCACCAACCCTGAAACCACTATAAACCATATTATCCATATCTAACCAGTTTTGATACATATTGTAATCAATACCAGCTTTTAAATAAGTTCCTTTTGTGGTGATGTTAAGGTAAGTATTGTCATCTTTTTTTTCTTCAATACCAATTTCGCCAGCAATATATAATCGTTTTTTAAGTCTAAAATCACCATTAATTTCAAAACCAGAATAGTCTTCATCAACGAACGAACGAATGAGTTTTCCTATATCGCCACCAACCCTAAGACCATATTTTTCTTTAATTTTTATGGAATCATTAATGGAACTTGCTATACTATCATTTTGCGCATTTGTAGATACACAAAAAAATAGCATCATTAAAATACTAGAAAAATAAGTAAAAATGTGCTGTTGTTTCATCTTCTACAGATTGGTTGTCGTTTACAGATTGTCTTGATTTTATCCAATTATCACTATCAGGTTCAATAGTTAAGCTCACGTTTTTAAAGATTGTTTTATACCCACAAGCTCTAGAAACAAAAACGAGCTCTGTAGTATATTTTATGGTGATAATATCTTCATTTCCATTGGCAAAATCGTCGCTGGTATCATTTGGTGTACCATTATCATTTATGGAATAATCCCTATGAAGTCTATACTGTGTTATGTTAGAATCAGTTTTTAATGGTAATTTCAATTCCTTTGTATTAGCGGCGTTATATCCTTCAAGTACGTCGCTGTTATCTATACCTTGAACTCTAAGTTTAGGAACAAAGCTAGCTGTTTCTGGATCAGTACTTTCGTAAAATTCTATAATTAAGTTAGGCGTTGTAGGCGTAGATTCTGGACAAATATCATCGCGTTCGCAACTAATTGTAATTCCCATAAAGATTAGGAAAATTAGAGGTATAATGATTTTTAAATATTTCATTTTTAAATTTTAATAGTATCTAGCGTTTCTCCAAAAGTACAACATTTTCGACATGAAACGTTTGTGGAAACATGTCAACCGCCTGTGTTTTAATCACTTTATAGGTAGCATCCATCAATTCTAAATCTCTAGCTTGTGTGGCACTATTACAACTCACATAAACCACTCGTTTTGGAGCGATGGTAAGGATTTGCTGAACAACATCTTTATGCATACCATCTCGTGGTGGGTCTGTAATGATAACATCAGGATGTCCGTGTTTATTTATAAATGCATCGTTAAAAACATGTTTCATGTCTCCTACAAAAAACTCAACGTTATTTATGTTATTTAATTGTGCATTTTCTTTAGCTGCAGTTATGGCATCTGGCACAGATTCTACACCAATAACTTTTTTAGCTTGTTTGGCAACAAATTGTGCGATGGTTCCTGTTCCAGTATATAAATCATACACCAATTCATTTCCAGTTAACCCTGCAAAATCTCTTGCTATTTTATATAGCTCAAACGCTTGATCTGAATTGGTTTGATAAAAAGATTTAGCATTTATTTTAAATTTTAAGCCTTCCATAACTTCAAAGATATGATCTGCTCCTTTATAGCAAACCACTTCTTGGTCGTAAATGGTATCATTGGCCTTTTCATTTATAATGTATTGCAATGAGGTTATCTGCGGAAACGTTTCAGCAATAAAATTCAATAACAACTCGCGTTTGGCTTTATCTTCCTTGAAAAACTGAATGACTACCATTACATCACCAGTAGTGGACGTGCGAATCATCATGGTTCGTAAAAAACCTGATTGATTTCTAGTATTGAAAAACTCTAAATTATTTTCAATAGCAAACTGTTTTACCGTATTTCTTATAGCGTTGGAAGGGTCTGGTTGTAAGTGACATGTGTTTAAATCCAAAATTTTGTCCCACATTCCAGGAATGTGAAAACCTAAAGCATTTCTATCACCTAAATCTTTGTCAGACTTGACCTCTTCTTGAGTTAACCAACGGCTATCACTAAAAGAAAACTCCATTTTATTTCGGTAGAAATATGAATTTTTTGAACCTAAAATAGGAGTCACTTCAGGAAGTTGGATATGACCAATTCGTGTTAAGTTATTGGTAACTTCCTTTTGTTTGTAATAAAGCTGATGCTCATAACCCATATCCTGCCATTTGCAACCTCCACATACTCCAAAATGTTCGCAAACAGGTGTTGTTCTTTTTTCTGAAAGTTTATGGAAATTTATAGCTTTACCTTCGTAATAAGCCTTACGTTTTTTAAATGTTTGTATATCAACTATGTCCCCAGGCACAGCGTTTGGTAAAAAAATAACTTTTCCGTCTGGAGATTTAGCAATGGTTTTCCCTTTGGCACCGGCATCAAGAACTTCAATATGTTCAAAGATTTGTTTTTTTGTGATTTTTCTGGACATGGTGCAAAAGTAATTGCTTTTTCTATTTTGTAATGTATAGAATAGTTATTTTTTTGATCTTTTAAATTCAAAAAGGCCTATATAATTATTTTCAAACACCATTAATATTTGCTAACTTGCATATACTTAGGGATGATTTCTTTCCCACGCTGAATTTTCGACTCTTCGAAAGGATAAAGGTAGATAAGGAATGGTTATTTTATTAATTTAAAACAAATTAAAATGGCTGTTTTAGAACAATTAACTTCACAACAAGCAATTGAATTAGAAAAAAAGTATGGGTCAAATACCTATCATCCGTTACCAGTAGTTTTAAGTAGAGGGGAAGGAGTATTTGTGTGGGATGTCGATGGAAAAAAATATTACGATTTTTTGTCAGCTTACTCTGCCGTAAATCAAGGACATTGTCACCCAAAAATTGTCAAAGCATTAATTGAGCAATCACAAACATTAACCTTAACATCTAGAGCATTTCATAACAACGTGTTAGGTCTATATGAGAAATTTGCTTGCGAATATTTTGGATTTGATAAGCTATTACCTATGAATTCTGGTGCAGAAGCTGTGGAGGCGGCTTTAAAAATCTGTAGAAAATGGGGTTATGAAGTGAAAGGTGTTGAGGAAAACAAAGGAAAGATCATTGTTTGTAACAAAAATTTTCATGGACGTACCACTACAATCGTATCCTTTTCCAGTGATAGTTCTGCATATAAAAATTTTGGACCCTATTCCAATGGCTTTATCAATATAAATTATAATGATTTGAATGCGCTGGAAGAAGCTTTAAAAAACAATGCAAATGTTTCCGGTTTTTTAGTTGAACCTATTCAAGGAGAAGCTGGCGTATATGTGCCTGATGAAGGTTATTTGGCAAAAGCTAAAAAATTATGTGAAGAATATAATGTATTGTTTATTGCAGATGAAATTCAAACAGGTATTGGTAGAACAGGCAAACTGTTGGCAGTAGATTTTGAAAATGTAAAACCAGACATTTTAATTTTAGGAAAAGCATTAAGTGGTGGTGTTTACCCAGTAAGTGCGGCTTTAGCAAATAATAATATTATGGGGGTTATGACGCCAGGCACACATGGCAGTACTTTTGGAGGAAATCCTCTGGGCGCATCTGTTGCTATAGCAGCATTAAAAGTTATTCGAGATGAGAAGCTGGCAGATAATGCGGCTGTGCTTGGTCAATTATTTAGAAATGAATTAAACAAATATATTGAAACAAGTACGATTGTAAAATTAGTAAGAGGAAAAGGACTCCTTAACGCCATCGTGATTAACGATTCTGAAGATAGTGATACCGCATGGAATATTTGCTTAGCTTTGAGAGATAATGGTTTGTTAGCAAAACCTACTCATGGCAATATTATTCGTTTTGCACCTCCCTTAGTAATGAATGAAGAGCAGCTGCTGGATTGTATTTCCATCATCATAAAAACAATAAAACAATTTGAAAAATAAATAGTTATGGAAGAAAAATCGGTTTTTGAAACCTTTGAATTAGAATTAGATAATGATATTAAAGGCTTTTTGAAAGAAACATCTAGTTGGTCTTACTTTTTATCTATATTAGGTTTTATTGGTATTGGAATTATGATTCTTTTTGGCGTATTCTTTGGAGCATTTATGGGAAGTTTTATGGGAGGTATAAATCCTTACCAGAATTTAGGATTCTCTATGGGGTACTTAGGTTTGATATATGTTGTGATTGGAATTTTATATTTTTTCCCCGTATATTATTTATTTAATTTTTCTAAGAAAATGAAAAATGCTTTGAAGACAAATAACAACCATGAATTTAAAATGGCATTTTCTAATTTGAAATCCCATTATAAATTCATGGGTATGTTTGTTATTGTCATATTTAGTATATATGCTTTAATCTTTATTTTTGGAATATTTGCGGCTTTACTTTAGAGCTTAAAATTTTATTATAACAAAAAAGCGACCATATTAGGTCGCTTTTTTGTTTGAATTTTTATTATTGATTCTGGTATTGTTCCATAATTTGTCTCGATTGTTCCATCATTTCATCCCAACCAATAGTGTAAATTTTGTAGATTGTAGCTGCAAGGTAAAGAATGTTTATTATTAAAGTAATTAGTGCAACTATTTTAGCGGTATTCATAGCTTTAATACTTTCGGGTGTATAATTTTCAGGATTAACTTGTGCATCCTTGAGTTTGCTATAGGCTATAATAAAAGCAATTCCAGAAAGAATAAAGCCAAGCCCACCAAAGCAGCAGCATAAAAATCCTAAAATAGCTAAAACGTAAACAATTGTTGGGTTTAATTTTTGTTGTTCCATGTGTTGTATTTTAATTTATTATTTTGATTAGATAACTTATAATAATGGTGACTATTGAAATGATAGCAAGTATATTTATAATTTTGTTTGAATACTTAAATTTATAAAACAAAGAAGTTGTTATGATTAAAGCTAGAGGAATAAGCAAAAAAATGGCAGGGTATAGGTGAAAAGCAGCTTCAAAATCTCCTTGGAAAATAAGTAATACAGATCGCTGCATACCACATCCGGGACAATCAATGCCAAACAATTTTTTATTTAGACAGGGTAACATATAATCTTCTAAAGAAACCATAAGTAAATATTAGGGAGCTAAAATACTAAAAGGATAGAAATTAACATTTCTTAATATCCAAAATAATAATACTGTAATTAGAATTGCATATGTGGTTTTTGAATTATGTAATATATTTTTAATATTCTTATTAAAGTATTTATTAATTAAAATAATACTCCAATCATAAATCAAAACACTAGGTAATAACATAATAAGGTAATTATGTTTAATACCATCAAATACATGACCGTTTAAAAAATGGTGAACGGCTCTTTGGCTACCACATCCAGGACAATAAAGTCCAGTAAGGGAATAAAAAGGACATTTTGGGAATATGTTAGACTCAGACGGATTAAATCTAAAATATAGCCATAACACTAAAAAAAAAGTTACGACTATGACAATGATTATATAGGTGTTTATTTTAGTGACCACTAGCCATTGCTCCAAAAATGGCTACGCCAAAGATGAGTACATAAACAATAACACCAAGAAAAGCAGCTCCAATAGAAACCAGTCCCCAAGTTTTTGCATTTTTAGAAGCTCTTTCTGCCTCATCATATTTTCCATCTTCGTAAAGGCCATTAACTTTGGTTGAATATATAATGCTTACAATACCTGTTGGTAAACAGCATACAATCGTTGTAATAATTGCTAAAGCTAAATAGCTACTTGGTCTTGGCGGTTTGTTCTCCATGTGATAAAATTTATAATAGTTTGATTTTATAAAATTAAATATAGGAAAAATGTTTTATAAACTTAATTTTACAGAACAAAAACAATGCAATCTAGTGATTAACATATTAGGTTTTAATATAAATTATGAATTACTTTTCAATAATTCATACAGAGAAATGTTTAAAAAATAATTGAATTGTATAATTTAAATGAAATATATAAACTACATACTTATAGTTTTAGGAGCTTTTGTCGCGCTTTATGCAAAATCAGGTAAAGAAGATCAAAATTTGTTTATTTTAATTGGAGGGATTGTTATGCTAATGGTAGGGATTTATAGAATTTCTAAAACGATTCCTAGTAAACTCGATAACGAAAAGGATAAGGACACTAATGAAACGACATAATTATGGATTTTAATATAGGTGACCAAGTATTGGTGATAGATGAGGATTTTTCAGGGGTTGTTAAAATAATTAAGGACAATGTTATTACTATAGAAACAAGCGATGGTTTTTTACTCGATTATCAGAGTCGTGAACTTGTAAAAAAAAAGTCTGATAAATCTATCAAAGAAGGGTTGTTTTTCAATTCCAGTATTAATGAGATAATTTCAGAAAAAGAACAGCCCAAAAGAAAGCAACAACACACAAAAGCCAAAGAGCGTTATGAGCCAACTATGGAAGTTGATTTGCATATCAATCAATTGGTTAAATCATCAAAAGGCATGAGTAATCATGATATGCTCACACTTCAATTAGATACCGCGAGACGTCAACTGGAGTTTGCAATGGCTAAACGTATTCAAAAAATAGTGTTTATTCATGGTGTTGGGGAAGGGGTGCTTAAGGTAGAATTGGAATACTTGTTTGCACGTTACAACAACGTGAAATTTTATGATGCCAATTACCAAAAATATGGACTAGGGGCTACCGAAGTTTATATTTTACAAAGTGTTGCGCCTAACTAATTAAAATTGGTAGATCGTGTTTCGGTATCAGTCAAGATGCCATTATCCAAAACTCCAAAATCAAATTCGTCTTGTGACAAAATCTCTAAACTTATGCCCGTTACTTTTAGCGTAACAAAATAACTTAAATTTACGGTATGGACTCTAAAAGCTGTTGCTGGTGCTGTAGAAGTTATCGCTACATCTTTATTTAAATAATCTGCAATCCCATCTGTAATATCATTTCTAGGATTTTCATCTGGTGTATCCGTTTCTTCATCTCGTGTTAAAATACCATCACCATCATCATCAGTATCCAAGTAGTCAGGAATGCCATCGCCATCAGTGTCTAGAGCATCATCTAATATGCCATCCCCGTTTGGGTCTGGGTTTTCATCTTTTGTTAATACATTATCTCCATCATCATCAATATCCAAATAATTTGGAATGCCATCGCGATCCGTATCATCGTCTTCTAAATTACCATTCCCGTTGATATCTTCTAAAGCCGCGGGGATGCCATCATTATCATCTCTGGTTAAAATAGTCGTTATAACGGCTGTAGCTGAGCTTTGGTAATCTTGAGTTATTTTTATTTCAGAAGACGGCACATCGCTACAAAACAAATTTGAGGGCAAACTTGCGTTACTGTAAGTTCTATAATTAAATGTGCCATTTGTAGTTGTAACCAGGGTGTTGTCTGTTCCAACATTTATAATATCGGCTAGAGTAAGGTTTGGTATTAAAATTGATAAAGATTCCGATGGGTCATTTTTAGTTTTATAGAATACTAAATCAGTTCCTGTACAAGCGTAGAATGTCTCATCAAAATCAAATTCTACCGCAATCACATCACCATCACTACAAGAAAAAGAAAAGAATAAATTTATAAATAGAATAACAAATAAAGATTTCTTCATTGGTTTGGGTTTTAAGGCAAAAATAATAGAATTGTTATTTATAACGCCCGATAATGATAATAATTTTATTTGAAGTAATTTTGTGGCATAGAATAAAAAAATGGAAAACGTTTATTTAGACAACGCTGCAACCACGCAAATTCGTGATGAAGTTATCGAAGGAATGACTAGTGTAATGAAACTTAATTATGGAAATGCTTCATCATCACATAGTTTTGGTAGATCATCTAAAGCTATCATTGAAAAATCAAGAAAAATTATAGCCAGTTATTTAAATGTGTCAGCCAGTGAAATAATATTTACTTCAGGAGGTACCGAAGCCGATAATTTAATTTTAAGAAGTGCTGTTAGAGACTTGGGTGTAAAGCACATCATTACTTCAAAAATAGAGCATCATGCTGTTTTACATACCATAGATCAATTGATTAAGGAATATAAAATCGCTGTTAGTTATGTTGATTTAAAGACCAATGGAAGTATTGATGTATTGCATTTAAAAACCTTGTTGCAAACTGAAAGTAAAACGTTGGTCAGTCTAATGCATATAAACAATGAAATTGGTAATGTTCTGAATTTAAAAAAGGTTGCCGATTTATGTAAAGAGAATCATGCGTTGTTTCATAGTGATACTGTACAATCTGTTGGCCATTATCCTTTAGATTTAGAAGATATAAAATTAGATTTTTTAGCAGCTAGTGCACACAAATTTCATGGACCCAAAGGCATTGGTTTTGCTTTTGTTAGAAAAAATACGGGATTAAAACCATTGATTTTTGGAGGCGAACAAGAAAGAGGGCTTCGTGCAGGAACGGAGGGCATTCATAACATTGTTGGTATTGCTGAAGCATTAGATATTTCTTATAAGCATTTAGAAAAAGAAACAGACTATATTTTAGATTTAAAAAAATATTTTATTAATAAAATTTCCAATGACATTCCAGAGGTTATTTTTAATGGTCATTCAGGAAACCTAGAAAAAAGTACGTATACCTTAGTGAATGTCTGTTTACCTGTATCACCAAAAAAAGCGTCTATGTTCTTATTTCAGTTAGATTTAAAGGGGATTGCTTGTTCGAAAGGGAGTGCTTGCCAGAGTGGAAGTTCCCAAAATTCACATGTACTTGCTGAAATTTTAAATGATGACGATTTACAAAAACCTTCTATTCGGTTTTCATTCAGTATTTATAATACCAAAGAAGACATCGATTATGTTGTTGGAGTTTTAAAAGAATTGGTTACTAATTAAAACTTCATAGTTGTCCGAACATTAAAAACCCTAGGTGTTAAATAGTTCGGGATAGCGTATTGACGCTTGCTATATACATCTCTAACCCAAGTATTGGTAATGGAATTTTGTACATCAAACATATTATAAATTTCAACACCAAAAGAGAGTTCTTTAAAAGGTTTTTTCCAGCCATTTTTAAATGACTTGTTTTTATCTACCATTACAAATTGAAAACCAATATCGGCACGTTTGTAAGAAGGTAAACGGTTTTGGTATTCATAGGGGTCTGCATAACTAGGGGAGCCACCTGGTAAACCTGTATTATAAACCAAATTTAAATACATTTTCATGCTTGGTATATTTGGCACATAATCTTGAAATAAAGCGGCAAATTTTAATCGCTGGTCTGTTGGTCTCGCTATATAGCCTTTGTTTTCTATATTTTCTTCTGTTTTTAAATAACTAAAACTGAACCAAGACTCTGTTCCAGGAACAAATTCCCCATTCAATCGCATATCCAAACCATAGGCATAGGCCTCGGTATTATTAGCTGCTCTATACCGAATGCGGACATTTTCTAAGGTATAGGGATTCACATCTGTTAATTTTTTATAATAAGCCTCTGTGCTAAGTTTAAAAGGTCTGTCCCACATTTTAAAGCTATATTCATTTCCTAATACCACATGAAACGATTTTTGAGCCTTTACATTAGGACGAACGGTTCCTGTCGAATTTCTAAGCTCTCTATAGAAAGGAGGTTGGTAATATAAGCCTCCCGCTATTCTAAAAAGCATATCTTTTCCCCAATTTGGTTTTATGTCAAATTGTGCTCGTGGACTAAACACTGTTTGGTTTGTTGATGTGATATTGTCTCCTGAAATAGACCAATTATGAACACGTATACCCGCATTGTACCATACGTCACTCGTGCCTAAAGTAGCGCGTTTACTCCATTGCGCATAGCCTTGCAGTCTGTTGATTGTGACATAATTTGTAGCTCTAACATTTTGAAAAGGTACTAATGGGCCTTCATACGGTGCATATGGCTGCTCGTTTATCGGTGTGGTTTTTGGAGGTCTGATTGAAAAACCTGCGGAGTCTATAACTTCCCATTCAACCAATCGGTCGCGAATATCTTCATTGGTATATTTTATAGACCATTCAATGCGGTTGTCGTTAATTTTAAAATCACCTTTATGTTCAATGGTTGTAATAAGGGCATCCAAATCATTTCTGCCATGATTCAATTGACTTCCAACGCCTTCACTAAATTCAACCTCACCCAAATTTTCATCACCAATATTAGAATTTACCTCTCCCAGTCTATATTGAGCCAGAATATCAAAATATTCTTCTTCAGTCGTGTGGTATGTAGATGTAATGAATTTAAGAGTTAAATCATCATTAACAAAATAAGTGCCTTTAAAAGCGCCAAAATAAGTTTGGTATTGATCTTTTTCCTGTCCTTCATAATAAACAATAAGAGCCTTAGGGGCGCTTAATGTTCCAAAATTGGTTTGTCTTGTTTGGGGTTGGTAGTTGTATTTGTTGCTAGAGGCATTTCCCAAAAAACTCAAATGGAATGTATTTGAAAATTTATAAGTGAAATAAGCTTGAGCATCCGCAAATGCTGGTTTATAATTGGTTTCGGTTTCTTTTTCTTTAACCAATAAACTATTATCTCGATACCGAAGTCCTACAATTCCTGAAAACTTAGAGTCTTTACTAATGTTTTCAACAGAAAGGCTTCCTCCTAATAAACTTAAATCGGCATTAACTTCAAATTGATACGGATTTTTATAAGTAATATCTAATACAGAGGATAATTTATCACCATATTTAGCCTGAAATCCACCAGATGAAAAATCGACATTTTGTACTAAATCTGTATTAACAAAACTTAAACCCTCTTGTTGTCCAGATCTTATTAAAAAAGGACGATACACTTCAATATCATTAACATACACTAAGTTTTCATCGTAATTACCACCACGAACAGAGTATTGCGTACTTAATTCATTATTGTTGCTAACTCCAGGAAGTGTCATCAATAAATTTTCAACCCCAGCATTGGCCCCAGGAATTTTTCTTATGGTTTCTGGATTCAGGGTTGTTATACCTTCAACTTCTTTTTGTCGTTTACTTGATACAACAACGGTCGCTATTTGCTCGGTTGAAGTGTTCATTACAGGATTAAATTCAAAATCCTCACCATTTTTAAGGTTGAAAGTGCTAACAATTTTTTTGTGTGATATGTGAGTGAATTCTATTTCGACATCTCGGTCGGCTGGTATTTTTATAATGAAAAATCCATTGCCATTGGTTTGTGTCCCAATAGAACCAGTTTTGATATTTACATTTTCAACAGGAAACTTCTTTTCGTCAAGAATGATACCTTTAATGGTAGCTGTTTGCGAATAACTTTGCAGTGTTACCAATAAAAAAACGAGACTAATAAACCAAAATCTTGTGTTCAAATGTGTTTGTTTATTTTCTGTAAAAAGTTGCTTCAAAAGTAGCACTATTTCCAACATTATCTGTAACAATCACTTTTAAATTGTTTTTGGTTTCTGTGCTTACAGAATCATTAAAATCGTATGTAAGTGTTTTGGTCTTATAGTCGTATTCTGTTAAAATCCATTGATCATTTATCGTAGCTCTGTAATTTGAAATATCTGTTTGGGCATCGCTAATTTTAATTTTTAAATATCTGAAATTACTTAGCCATTGATTGTTTTTGAAATTTATAGGTGTTATTGTTGGTTTCACATGGTCTCTAGCCAAGGCAAATGTCCCAAGATTTTTTATGCTGCTAGTTAAAATGTTGCCTCTTCTTTTAGTATTTTCATAAACAGGGTATTTTTTGCTGCCCACTAATCTTGCAATATAGAGTTTGCTTTTGTCAGTATCGTTGTAATTGCTAATATCGTAGCTAATGTTGAAAGTTTTTTTTAGGGGAACAATATCTTCTTCTAAAAAAAGGGTATCGTTTTTAACTTTGAAATCGAGGTAATAATCATCGTAAAAAGTATCGGGGAAAATGTCTACAGAGACATTGCCTTCTTTTAAGTTAGTTGTCCCTTTAGTTGAAATAAGATAAGGGGTTATTTTTTTATTTATATTCTGTACAGTATTTGGTTGCGAGCCTTTAATAGGGATGGTTATCCAAGTTTCGTTGTTTTTATAGTCGCTTAAACGTATTTTATAAACCATATTGGTACTGTCTTTAATGGTGATAATACCATTGTTTAAAGCAGATCTTAGCATACTAAGGTCATTATTATCATTGAATAATTTTTGAATGCGTTCTTTCTTGGTTTTAAAATGTTCGTAATCTATAAATCTGTTGAGGCGATTTGTTTCATCGAAAGAGAATATTTTAAAATCTACCTCAAAATTTTGATTCCCATTAATAAACGTCTGTATGTTATAAACACCATTGTTATTAGCCCCAAAATCCTGTCTGTCAAAAGTGTTAATGGCAAATCCAATATCTCCAAAAGCAGTGATACTTTCTGTTATATAGTCTCCAGTTTTTAAAGGTGTTAATTTGAGTTTTTGTTTTAAAAGTGATTTATTAATGCTTGAACCATCTCCTAGAGGATAGGCATAAACAGAGGTCACTACAGGTTTGGAAGTGTCTTTGATATCAATACCAAAAAGCATGGGGTTTATGGTGAATTCATCTTTATTTCTGATTTCAAAATGAAGGTGGGGACCTCCTGAACCTCCAGTATTTCCACTGTAGGCAACAAGCTCTCCTTTTTCAACCAATAAGTCTTCAATATTGGGAAATATTTCAATTTCGTATGATTCTTCTTTGTATTGGTGTTCTTTAACGTATGCTTCAATTTCAGGTGAATATCTCGATAAATGCGCATACACAGTTGTATAGCCATTGGGGTGGGTTATATATAGTGTTTTTCCATAGCCATAATGTTGAATTTTAATTCGACTAACATAGCCATCGGCAGCAGCCAAAACTTTTAAGCCCTCACGTTGTTGCGTTTTAATGTCAAGGCCAGAATGAAAATGATTGGAGCGTAATTCCGCAAAATTACCTGCTAATATTAAGGGTATCTCCAAAGGATTTCCAAAATAATCTTGTGGATAATTATTCTGAGCACTAATAAATGTAGAGGAAACTAGTAAAAAAAACAGGATTAATTTCATGATAAAAATGGGTATTCAGGTATGAATTGGTATAAGGCTAAAATATTAATTTGATATGAATCAACAAAAGATAAAACAAAAATCAATTCATAGCGTTGATATTCAGTGATAACGAATTAATTTAAATTTTATGTAAAAACAATTGTAATTTATAGTTATCTATGTTAACTTTGTGAGATAAGTATTGAAATTTGCAAATGAGTAATATTGAAGACATTGTAGATTCTCTAGAAAACAAAATTAGTAAAGTGCTTCATAAACTTGAGGTTTTAAAGCGTACCAATTTAAAGTTGAATGAAGAGTTAGAGTTATCCAAACAAGAACTTCAAAAAAAGCAACAGCATATAGTAGCTTGGGAAGAAAAATATGAAGCTCTAAAAATGGCAAATACAATACTTGGCAGTGATGAAAATAAACGAGAGACTAAGCTTAAAATAAACGCATTAATTAGGGATATAGACCATTGTATTGCTCAACTTTCCGATTAATGATTAAGTAAATTCAATGTCAGAAAAGCTTAAAATAAAGCTATCTATAGCTAATAGGGTATATCCTTTAACAATTGATGCAAGTCAAGAAGAAGGTTTGCGTAAAGCAGCTAAAAACATTGAAGCCATGATTAAGCAATTTGAGCAAAGTTATTCTGTGAGAGATAAACAAGATGTTTTGGCCATGTGTGCCTTACAGTTTGCTTCTCAAGTGGAACAGAAATCAATTGATAAAGAGAATGTAAATGAACATTTAGAAGAAAAGCTTCAAGCTCTAGATGAATTATTGCATTCGCATTTAATCTCTTAAACGTTCTTTAAATAAACGAAAGTTACTGCCTACATTGGTTATTTTTTTTGATAAACTCAACGTTAATTCTCTTAAAAAGGGTGAGTTTAAGTTGTAAAAGCATGCTGCATGTGCTGAATTTATTTAGTACCTAGCAGATCCTTGATCAGCTTGTTAGCCCTAAACTTGTTTTAAGGAGTTTATACAAAACTTTATGCTGGTGTAGGCTTTTTTTATATATAAAAACCAACTGAATATCATGAATAACACAATTTTATTAATTGTAGGAGGAATATTATTAGGGGTTGTAATAGGATTTATTATAGCCAAAACATTAGAAAAAAATAATGCATCTAAACTTGTTAGAGAAGCAAAAAAATCTGCGGCTTCTATATTAAAAGAAGCAAATATTGAAGGAGAATCCATTAAAAAAGATAAAATCCTCCAAGCTAAAGAAAAGTTTATTGAACTTAAGTCGGAGCATGAAAAGGTGATATTGTCTCGTGACAAACAAATGGCTGAAGCTGAAAAGCGAACTAGAGATAAAGAATCTCAAGTATCTAGCGAGTTAAATAAATCGAAAACATTAAACGATAATTTAGAGGCAAAAATTAAAGATTACAATCATAGATTGGATATTCTTGATAAAAAAGAAGTTGAAATTGGAAGACTTCATAAAAGTCAGGTGGAACAATTAGAGGTTATTTCAAGTCTTTCGGCTGAGGATGCTAAAGCACAATTAATAGAATCTTTAAAAGGTCAAGCCAGAAACGAATCTATGGCGTTCGTGCAAAGTGCTGTTGAAGAAGCCAAACTGACCGCACAACAAGAAGCTAAAAAAATCATTATAAATACCATTCAACGTATTGGAACAGAAGAAGCCGTTGATAATTGCGTGTCTGTATTTAATATCGAGTCTGATGATGTTAAAGGTCGAATTATAGGTAGGGAAGGTCGAAATATTAGAGCGATTGAAGCTGCTACAGGTGTAGAAATTATTGTTGATGACACACCGGAAGCTATTATTCTTTCTTGTTTTGATTCTGTGAGACGTGAAATTGCACGCTTATCATTACACAAATTGGTTACCGATGGTAGAATTCACCCAGCTAGAATTGAAGAAGTTGTAGAGAAAACCAAAAAACAGATTGAACAAGAAATCATTGAAATTGGTAAACGTACGGTTATTGATTTAGGAATTCATAACCTACATCCTGAACTTATTAAAATGGTAGGAAGAATGAAATACCGATCTTCTTACGGACAAAACTTATTACAACACTCGCGTGAAGTAGCTAAACTTTGTGGCGTTATGGCAGCGGAATTAGGCTTGAATCCTAAATTAGCGAAACGAGCAGGTCTTTTACATGATATTGGAAAAGTGCCAGATGCTGAAGCAGATATGGAAACACCACATGCTATTCTTGGTATGCAATGGGCTGAAAAATATGGAGAGAAAGATGAGGTTTGTAATGCCATTGGAGCTCACCATGACGAAGTAGAAATGAAGTTTTTAATATCGCCTATCATACAGGTATGTGATGCTATTTCTGGAGCTCGTCCAGGTGCTAGACGTCAGGTTTTAGATAGTTATATTCAACGTCTGAAAGATTTAGAAGATATTGCTTTTGGTTTCCAAGGGGTGAAAAAAGCTTATGCTATTCAAGCCGGTAGAGAACTTCGTGTGATAGTGGAAAGTGAAAAAGTAGATGATCAAAAAGCAGCTGAGTTATCGTTTAGCATTTCCCAAAAAATACAAACAGATATGACCTATCCTGGTCAGGTTAAAATTACAGTTATTAGAGAAACTAGAGCGGTTAATATTGCTAAATAATTTTTATAGGTAAAAAGTTAAAAAGTTAAAAAGTTTAGTTTTAACTAACAATTACTTCCTAGGATGGTACTTTTGAACCACTTTAGTTAAATGGCTTTTATCTAAATGGACATAAATTTCCGTAGTAGTTATACTTTCATGACCAAGCATCAATTGTATAGACCTTAAGTCAGCATTGTTTTGAAGTAGGTGGGTGGCAAAAGAATGTCTGAAAGTATGGGGTGAAATACTTTTTTTAAGCCCAATTTTTTCCGCCAATTGTTTGATAATAGTAAATATCATAGCTCTGGTAAGTTGTTTTCCTCGTCTGTTTAAAAACAAAGTATCTGCAAAACCAGATTGTATTTTTATATGAGAACGGACTTCCTTTTTATAAATATTAATATATTTTTGGGTACTTTCAACAATAGGAACAAAACGTTGTTTGTCACCTTTCCCAGTCACTTTAATAAATCCCTCATCAAAAAATAAATCAGATAATTTAAGGTTTACCAATTCACTGACACGTAGTCCACAACCATATAATGTTTCCAGAATGGCTCTGTTTCGTTCTCCTTCGGGTTTGCTTAAATCTATGGCATTTATAAGGGCATCTATTTCTTCTTCAGCTAAGGTATCAGGAAGCTTCATGCCAATTTTAGGCGATTCAATAAGCTCTAAAGGATTATCTTCTCTGTAATCCTCAAAAATTAAATAACTAAAAAAGCTCCGTAATCCTGATATGATTCTAGATTGCGAGCGGGCGTTAGACTTTTTAGCTAGTTCGTAGATAAATTGTTGAACAACTTCAGAAGTAATTGAAATAGGGGATAAGGCTATGTCATTATTTTCTAGATAAAGAATCAATTTCTTGACATCCAATGCATAATTATCAATAGAATTTTTTGATAGACCTCGTTCTATCTTTAAATACAGTTGATAATCCTTAAGTGCATTTTGCCATTTCATAGATGTAAAAATAAAATAAATTAATGGTTTGCTTGCTATTTGCAAAATTGATAAAATTTAAACAACAACATCCTATATTTTAACTACTTGATAACCAAAATATTAATGTAGTCTTTTATATACATAATAAAAAAATATATAAAATACAAGATGAATTTATGAGGTATGTTTAAAATTTATGTATTTATTTTGTCATATAATCAATAATTAAAATCAAATTTATTATGAAAAAACTATTGTTAAGTGCTGCAATTGCAGTATTCGGATTATCGCAAGTAAATGCTCAAGATGAAGCAGTTGGTGGACAGACATCTAAAGGTAAATGGTTAATTGAAGCTAATACAGGTTTTTCTACTTTTTCTGAATCAAGTTTATTTCAACATTCGGCTAATACGGGTTTTGGATTATCTTCTTTTGATGGTAACACAACGTGGTCTGTTGGTGCTGAAGGAGGTTATTTCGTGATGGATGATTTGGCTATTAAAGCTGGTTTGGGATATACTGATTTAGATTTCACTTCTATCTTTACATATAAAGTAGGAGCTAAATATTATATTTTGAGTATGATTCCTCTTCAGATTGATGTAACTGGTGCAACCATAAAAGATGCAGATGAGAATCCATTGTGGTTAGGTTTACAAGGAGGCTATGCTATCTTTTTAGGCAACAATGTAAGTATTGAGCCTGGTTTAAGATATAGCTTATCTTTAAATGAAGAAGCTACTGATGAAGGTGTTTTTCAAGCACGTATTGGATTTGCTTTACATTTCTAATAAAAAATAAAAATATTATAAAACCGAAGTGTTAATTTCGGTTTTTTTACGTCTTTTTTTTAATATTTTTACTGCATGAAAAAACTAATCATCATTAACGGTCCCAATCTAAATTTATTAGGAAAACGTGAACCAGCTATTTATGGAAGTTTAACGTTTACAGGATTTCTTCAAACGATTAAAGATAAATATCCTAGGGTAAAAATTGATTATTTTCAATCAAATATAGAAGGAGAGATAATAGATAAGTTACAGGAAGTTGGCTTTAATTGCGATGGCATAATTTTAAATGCAGCTGCATACACTCATACCTCCGTTGGCATTGGCGATGCCGTAAAAGCAATAGAAGCACCAGTAGTTGAAGTTCATATTTCGAATACATTTAGTAGAGAAGAATTTAGACATATCTCTTACATTTCACCAAATGCTAAAGGCGTTATTCTTGGTTTTGGGTTACAGAGTTATGAGTTGGCGATTCAAAGCTTTTTATAAGATTTCTTCGATTTACATATTATTAGACATTTTGGATTAATATGTCTAATTAAGTCTAAAAATACAACAAGTCTATAAATCAATCACTTCATCATATTTTAACATTCTTCTAGGTTAATTTTATGATATTATTGTGTAATCCTTTAAGATTAGGGAATAGATTTGTAATATTCTAATTCTTCCTTGATTAATGATAAGAATATTATTTGTTTCTGCTTTACTGGTTTCTAATTTAATAATATCTCAAGAGAGGATGAATGTAACTGATTCTTTTAGTGTTACAGATGACGTTAACATATTAGATACACCGAGGTTTTATGGAAGTTACTTCTCTGAATATAACGTGCATAACAATTGGTTTTTTAGAATGGAAATGCAAGAAAGGAGTCATGATAATCTTATTAATAGTAAAACTCTAATAGAATATCCTTTATTGATAAAATATAGGCTAAATAATAATCACAGTTTTTTATTAGGAACAAAAGTAAATGTATTAAAAATAAATGGTAGCATAGATGATGTCTCTTTATTTTATACTTTTGGCTATCAGTATAATATCACAGAAGATTTTTCTCTTGAAGGAAGAGTAGATTATAATTTTAAAAAAAGCACGACTCCAAATATTGTAAATCCTACAATAAATAGCGGGGGTGATTATGTTCTTTACAGAGTAGGAGCAAAATTTAAATTTTAGACAGCAAAAAGGATCATTGACGTTCCCTTTTTAAACTTAAGCATTAAACCAGAAAAATTATTATAGTTGGTATTTTAATTTGCTGCTCGATAGCTTTTTTATATCATTTGATTTCATAGAGCAAATAAAAATTTTGCTCTTTATGTATAAATAAAAAGGCCATCCTTACTTTTGGACAGCCTTTTTTCAATAATTAAAAATCCCTCGATTAATAATTATTTTATTCTGTTTGCTTAAAATTGAAAGATATATCACCCGCAAAATAATTCAATGATTTATTCCCTGGATATATTTGTAAATTTCCACTGCCCCATTTATAATTATTTATTTTTATATTCCCTACAGTTATTGGGTAAGTGGCATTAATTCCATCTGTTTTCTCTCTTTTATACCAATCATCTGAATTCATAGTGATGGTGTATTCTTTGTTTTTTGTTAAATCTAAATCAACAATATCAAAATTGTAAACAGTATTAGCGCTTGCTACATTCACGATCTCAGTTTTCAATACTGTTCCCGCTTCTTTATCCCAAATGGTCACTTTTAAAGAAGGATTTGTATCTGGTAATTCTACTCTTATAGAAGTAATTACACCATTAACTAGTGGTGTGAATTCTAAACCAAATTCGTAACTGCCTGAGTTTATATAATCTGTTACTTTTTGATTGAAGTCTGTTGAACTAAGATACCCTTCTAAAAAATTTTCTTCTTGATAATTAGGACCATCGTCATCTTTACTACATGAAAATAAAGTGACGCTTACAAAAATTATGAGGACTGATTTTAAAATTAATTTTTTCATTTTTAAATTTTTATTAAGTTAATTGTAGGTTTTACTCCGCGAAGGTCTTAATGAAAAAAATAATTAAAAAACGAAAAAGGACGAACGACGTTTTAAATATATGAATCACAAGTTTGTTTGAAACACTTATATTTGAATTTGAAAATAAATAAAGCAATGAAATCTTTTAACTGTATAATTGTTGACGATGACGAAATGGATAGGCTTGTAGTCGTTTCATACACTAAAAGATTTCCTATTTTAAATATTGTGGGTGTTTTTGAGTCGGCTGAAGAAGCAATGGTCTTTTTAAACAAGAACACCATAGAAATTGCTTTTTTAGATATTCAAATGCATGGCGCCTCAGGGATTGAGCTACGTCAAAAAGTGTCTTCTATTCCAGTATGCGTTTTCATTTCATCTCATTCAGAGAATGCTGCAGAAACATTTGAGCTACAAACTCTAGACTTTATAGTAAAACCATTTAAATTTCCTCGTTTCGAACAAACTGTAAAACGCATTGAAGAATTTATGGAAGTTCGCTTAAAAGCAAGTTTATTTGAATCAAGCATCGGTGGAGATACTGTTTATGTAAAAACAGGACATGATCAAATAAAAGTTAAACTTCATGAAATTTTATATATGGAGGCTTTAAAAAATTATACCATTTTAGTTACCCAGGATAAACGCCATTGTGTTTTATCTAATTTGGGAGAGATTTTACAAGAAGAAGCATTTCAATCGTTCATTAGGGTTCACCGAAGTTATGCGGTTCAAAAACAGTTTATACAAAAAATTAGAAGCCAACAAATTGTATTGAAAAATAATGTTTCTATTCCTGTTGGTAGAAGCTATAAGAATAGTATAAACACGATTCTATGAGAAAATATCTTATATTAATTTTAACGTGTATCACCTATTTCTCTTTTGGACAGCAAGAACCAATTCTTTCGACATATAATACCCAAAAAGAGAAACTACAAGCTTGGGATGATTATTGTGGAGAAGTCGCTACTAATACGGAAGAGTACCAACATTTAATTAAAATATCAAATGAAGGCATTGCTCTTGCTGGATATAATGGTCTGTATTTAGCAAAATTCTATTTCTATAAAGGTTATGGTTACGAGTATAATAACAACCTTTATAAAGATGCCATTATCAATTATGAAAAGTCTTTATTTTACGCAAAAAAATCAAAGAATTTAAAATCAGAAACAGATGCTTTAATGCGGTTGAACTATTTATATTATTCTGTTAAAGAATTTAAAAAAAGAGATACACTTATTAATGTCATAAAAAAGATAATTGATACTACAAAAAACACATATACACTAGGCGTTTTAAATGGAAGTTTAGGAGAATATTATTTAGATAATTCTGATTATGAAAAGTTTATTCATTTTAAATTAAGAGCAATCGAGTTTCGTAAAAAATTCCCAAAAAGAGATATTTCCAATAGTGACAACATTGGAATTTCTTATGAGCAAATTGCTAGTAGTTATATTAAGATGAAGCAATTTGATAAAGCTATTGAATATACTAATTATGCAAAACCGTATATTAATAATTCAAAAAGCGGTTTAGCTTATTTATACGATTTTTATATACAATGCTATTCCAATTTACATCAACAGGATAGCATAAAAAAATATTACACAGAGATCTATAATTTAGTTAGTAGAAATGATTCGCTACATCTCAATATCAGTTATGCAAATCGACTTATGGCCGAATATTATCTCAATAATAAACAATTGAGTGCTGCTTTTAGTTATGCTGAAAAAGCAATATCAAATGCAAAAAAATCGAATGATGAAGAAATTTTAATGGAGGCAAATATGGTTTATGGGAGGTTGCTTTACCAAAAAAAAGATTACAAGAACGCTATAAACACGCTTATGTTAGCATCGGGATTTGCATTGGATTTTGATAAAGAACATTATATCAAAATAAATAAATTATTATCTAAAAGCTATGCTGCAATAGGTGAATGGCAAAATGCCTATAAATACAATACCATTTACAGTGATAGCAATGAGGAAATATTACAAGAATCTGCTAAGCAGAGTATAGCCAATGCAGAAGCCAAGTATCAAAACAAGGTGAAAAAGCAAGAAATACAAAACAAAAATACTCAAATAAAAACGGCCAACAAGCAAAAATTCTATTTTATTATAGGTATTTTCCTATTGATTATTATTGGAAGTTTACTTTTTTATCAAAGTAGAAGTCGCAAAAAAATTAATGAAAAACTCCAGCTTTTAAATCAAGAACTCAATGAAGCAAACAAGGTTAAAACTAGATTTTTTAGTGTTTTAAATCACGATTTACGTGGTCCGGTGGCTAATCTTATTTTCTTTTTACAACTTCAAAAAGAAAGCCCGGAATTACTCGATGAAGAAAGTACCAAGCGTATGCAAGATAAAACAATGACTGGAGCAGAAAATCTTTTAAACGCCATGGAAGACATCTTGCAATGGAGTAAAAGCCAAATGGAAAATTTTAAACCTCAACCTAGAGAAATTGCCATAAATTCTTTATTTGAAGACACTAAAGCTCATTTTTCCAGTGAAAAGAAAGTTCATATTTCATTTGAGAATACACAAAATGTACAAATCAATACGGATGAAAATTATCTAAAAACGATCATCCGAAACTTAACAGGAAATGCCATTAAAGCTCTAGATAAAATTGAAAATCCAACAATTATCTGGAAAGCTTGGCAAGAAAATAATCAATCATTTTTGTCTATTTCTGATAACGGAAAAGGAGCATCAGACGAAAAATTTAAAGCATTGTATGACGACAAAGAAGTTGTCGGAATTAAAACTGGCTTAGGGTTGCACTTAATTAGAGATTTAGCAAAAGCAATTGATTGCAAAATCACGGTCAATTCTAAAGTTAAAGAAGGCACAACTTTTATTTTAAAAATGAGAAACTTCTAAATCTTATATAAAAAAGGCTGTCCAAAAAGTAAGGACAGCCTTTTTTATTTAGATTATTCTCTTATCTATAAATGTATCACCTCATCATAAGCAGCTGCTACTGCTTCCATAACTGCTTCACTCATAGTAGGATGTGGATGAACTGTTTTTAAAACATCATGTCCTGTAGTTTCCAGTTTTCTACCTAAAACAGCTTCAGCAATCATATCGGTTACACCAGCACCAATCATGTGGCAGCCTAACCATTCTCCATATTTGGCATCAAAAATAACTTTTACAAAACCATCAGCATTTCCTCCGGCTTTAGCTTTACCAGAAGCGGAGAAAGGGAATTTTCCCACTTTAATATCCAGCCCTTTTTCTTTCGCTTGCTTTTCGGTTAAACCTACACTGGCAATTTCAGGTGAGCAATAAGTACAACCTGGAATATTTCCATAATCTAAAGCTTCCACATGCATGCCAGCAATATTTTCAACACATAAAATACCTTCGGCAGATGCCACGTGCGCCAATGCTTGTCCTGGCGTTACATCTCCAATAGCATAATAACCAGGTATATTTGTTTTATAGAATTTATCAACTAAAATTTTATCTCTATCTACTACAATACCTACATCTTCCAAACCAATATTTTCAATATTTGTTTTAATGCCTACAGCAGATAAAATGATATCAGCTTCCAGAACTTCTTCACCTTTACTGGTTTTTACAGTTGCTTTTACACCATTTCCAGAAGTATCAACTTTTGTAACTTCAGCTGAAGTCATAATGTTAATGCCACTTTTTTTGAAAGAACGTTCTAATTGTTTAGAAACGTCTTCATCTTCAACAGGAACAATGTTTGGTAAATATTCAACAATAGTTACTTCAGTTCCCATAGAGTTATAGAAATATGCAAACTCAACACCAATAGCTCCAGATCCAACAACAATCATTTTTTTAGGTTGGCTAGGCAAACTCATGGCTTCTCTATAGCCAATGACTTTTTTTCCGTCTTGTGGTAAATTAGGCAAGACTCTAGAACGTGCACCAGTAGCTATAATAATATGGTCGGCACTATATTCAGTGCCATCAACATCCACTTTTTTTCCAGTTTTAAGTTTTCCGTAACCTTCAATAACATCAATTTTGTTTTTCTTCATTAAAAACTGAACACCTTTGCTCATTCCATCAGCAACACCACGACTACGTTTCACAACAGCATCAAAATCTTTATCATACTCTTTAACAGAAAGCCCGTAATCACCTGCATGCTTTAAATATTCAAAAACTTGAGCAGATTTTAACAACGCTTTCGTTGGAATACAACCCCAATTTAAACATACACCTCCAAGGTTTTCCTTTTCAATAATGGCTGTTTTAAAGCCTAATTGTGACGCTCTAATAGCTGTTACATACCCGCCTGGACCACTTCCAAGAACAATAATATCGTATTTACTCATGTGTTAAATTTTAAGTGACAAATTTACAAAATCGAATTTGAATAAAGGTTTTAGAATTCTATAAATTTCCATCTTTATATTACCTTTGTAAGGTAAGGAAGCATATATGAACATACCAAGAACAAGTTACCCAAGAATAGTTATAATTGGTGGTGGTTTTGCTGGAATTTCACTAGCGAAAAAATTATCCAAACAAGAAGTTCAAGTTGTATTATTAGACAAGCATAATTATCATACATTTCAACCTTTATTATATCAAGTATCTACAGGTGGCTTAGAACCAGATTCTATTGCTTACCCTATACGTAAAATACTTAAAGATTTTCCTAATTTTCATTTTAGACTAGCTCATGTAGATGAAATAGAGACTACAAATAATAAGATTATTGCGGATATTGGAGAGCTTAAATATGATTATTTGGTAATTGCTTCGGGTTCTAAAACTAATTACTTTGGAAATGAAACCATAAAAGCAAATAGTATGGCCATGAAAACCATACCACAGTCTCTTAATTTAAGAAGTTTGATTCTTGAAAATTTTGAGGAGGCTTTATTGACTTCAGATTTACACGAACGTAATGCCCTTATGAATTTTGTGATAGTAGGAGGAGGGCCAACAGGTATTGAATTAGCAGGTGCTTTAGCTGAAATTAAGAAAGGTATTTTGCCAAAAGATTACCCAGATTTAGATACGCGTTTGGCACAAATACATGTCATTCAATCTAGTGATTGTATTTTAAAAGGTATGAGTGATAAAGCGTCCCAAAAAGCGGAGGATTTTTTAGAAAAGCTTGGAGTAAATGTTTGGAAGAATGTAAGGGTTACTAATTATGATGGAAAAACAGTCACAACAAACTCCGATTTGACCTTTGAAACGGCTACATTAATTTGGGCTGCAGGGGTTATGGGGGCTACCATAAAAGGCTTGGACGCGGCCGATTTAATGACAAGAGGTAATCGCCTTTTAGTTAATGAATTCAATCAAGTGAAAGGGTTTAGTAATGTTTTTGCAGTTGGAGATATCGCTTGTATGGTTAATGAAGAATTTCCGGAAGGATTACCAATGATGGCACAACCTGCTATTCAGCAGGGCGAACAATTAGGGGAGAATTTGCTTAGGTTCATTGAACAAAAACCTATGAAACCTTTTGTTTATAAAGATAAAGGTGCCATGGCTACCATTGGTAGAAATAAAGCGGTAGTAGATTTAAAGAATTTTAAATTCCAAGGAGTTTTCGCTTGGTATGTATGGATGTTTGTTCATTTGTTTTTTTTGATTGGTTTTAGAAATAGAATGGTTGTATTTGTAAATTGGGTTTACAATTATATTCGTTTTGATAGGGAAGCCAGATTAATTATACGACCTTTTAAGAAGAAGTTAAAAAGCTAATGTCTACAAATCATCCGTAAAATGCCGTTTGCCCTTTTCTTTACTGAATTTATCTTCATTGTAGCTTTTTGAATTTCCTTTTGGTATGGATAACGATTGCCATTGATTGCCTTTTATTAGTTTTCCTAAAAACACAATCTGACCAACATGGTATGGATAATGGGATAGTTGTCTATTAATGGCTTCCATTACCGTATGACCTTGATTTCTAATATAAACAATACGTTCTAAATCAGTTGCGGTCAATTCGTTTAAAGCATGGAATAAACAACACCAACCTTTATCCCAATCTGTAATAAGTTCTTCTTTAGATTTGTACGTATCTTCAAATTCCGCATCACGTTGTCGCCATTCTTTTTCACCATCTTCAGTTAAAAAGTTAGTCCAACGACTCAACATATTGCCAACCATATGTTTAACAATTATAGAAATGGAGTTAGAGTCTTCGATAAATTCTTTTTGCAATTCTTTAAAAGTAAGTTGATTAAAAGTCTTATCTCCTAAGCTCTTATAATATTCAAATTGTTTTATAGCACTTGTTAAAAAACTACTACTCATTTTTTTCAAAATCTATACTTACCGAATTTACACAATATCTAGTACCAGTCTCCGTTGGACCATCATTAAAAACATGACCTAAATGACCACCACAATTAGAGCAAACAATTTCGGTTCTAATCATGCCGTGGCTTTTGTCTAAAACATAATCAACTGTTCCTTTTATAGATTTGTCAAAACTTGGCCAACCACAATGTGCATCAAATTTACTGTTGCTTTCAAACAATTGTTGATGACAGCCCGCACACACATAAGTTCCTTTTTCAAAATGAAGATTAAATTTTCCTGAATGTGGTCTTTCAGTACCTTTTTGTCTTAGAACCCTAAATTCTTCATCAGAAAGTTGTTTACGCCAATCGTCTTCTGTTTTATTTATTTTATAGTTACTCATTTTTTTTGGATAAATTTTAAAGAAACACCATTTATACAATGACGTTTGCCAGTAGTGTTTTTTGGACCATCATTAAAAACATGACCTAAATGTCCCCCACATACAGCACAATGCTCTTCTCTACCATAATAATCTGAACCATTAGAAAAAGCCACGTTCCCTTTAATTTCTCTATCGAAACTTGGCCATCCCGTACCGGAATCAAATTTGTGTTCACTTTTAAAGAGTGGTGTATCACAACCTTTGCAAACATAAGTCCCTTCAGCATAATTTTTGTTCAAAGGGCTTGAAAAAGCAGGTTCTGTTCCATTTTGCCTCAATACATAATATTCCATATCTGTAAGTTGGGCTTCCCACCCGGCGTCCGTTTTAGTCACTTTATTGGTAACCTTGTCTGTTTTGTTTTTCTTTTGAGCATTGCTGTTGCAACT
Organism: Confluentibacter sediminis; assembly: GCF_003258355.1. Classification (GTDB taxonomy): domain Bacteria; phylum Bacteroidota; class Bacteroidia; order Flavobacteriales; family Flavobacteriaceae; genus Confluentibacter; species Confluentibacter sediminis. The sequence continues at coordinate 341,194 of NZ_QKPO01000004.1, forward strand.
CATTAGGGTTATTATAGCACTTAATATTAATATTTTTTTCATGAAAATTTATTTTTTAGTTCAGTCGAAAATAATTCATAAACATAACGAGAATAATAAAAATTATATAATAAAGAAAATTTTAAATGTAATATTCAAACGGAACGATTTTTGTAATTTTATCACATATTAAAAGATATAATAATGAAACATAAAAACATATTTATAGTTTTAGCAGTATTCCTGCTAGTTTTAGCTTGTGCAACGAATCCTTTTACGGGAAAGTCAACATTGGCATTAGTACCTAACTCTCAAATTTTTCCTTCCTCATTTGCTGAATATAATCAATTTTTAAATGAGAATAAAGTTGTTAAAGGTACAAAAGATGCTGAAATGATTACTAGAGTAGGAGAGCGTATTAAAGCCGCTACAGAGCGTTGGATGAATGCCAATGGACATCAAGGTTATCTTGCCGATTACAAATGGGAATATAATTTAGTGGATGATAAAACCGTAAATGCTTGGTGTATGCCTGGTGGAAAAATAGTGTTTTACACGGGTATTTTACCAATTGCACAAAATGAAACAGCAATTGCTGCTATTATGGGGCATGAGGTAGCTCATGCTTTAGCAAATCATGGGCAGCAGCGTATGAGTGCGGGTATGTTACAACAATTAGGTGCTGTTGCTGGAAATGTGGCCATTAAAGATGAACAAACTAGAAACATGTTTAATCAAGCTTATGGAGTTGGTTCACAAGTTGGGGTGATGTTGCCTTTCAGTAGAAATCATGAGTCTGAAGCCGATAAAATAGGGTTATATTTAATGGCAATTGCGGGCTACAATCCGGATGAAGCTGCTCGATTATGGGAACGTATGAAAGCTAATAGTGGAGGACAATCGACACCAGAGTTTTTAAGTACGCATCCATCTAACGATTCCCGAATTGCAGAGCTAACAAAATTAGCACCTGCTGCCAAAGAGGAAGCAAAAAAGTTTGGAGTAACCTCTTTTAGACCATTAGGAAAATTCTAGTCATATAAAATATTTAATTACTTTTGAAGCTGCTTATAAAAGAGCAGCTTTTTTAATATGACAATTTTAGAAAAAGGAAACAAAAAGCTTTTAAATGCTTGGGCGTTTTACGATTGGGCAAATTCTGTTTATGCCCTTACTATAGCTTCGTCTATTTTTCCCATTTTTTATTCCGCATTATTTTTAAGCGATGTAAAAGTTGTCACTGCTTTTGGAATAGAATTTAAAAGTACAGCACTAATTACTTTTGTAACAGCTTTTACTTTTTTAGTGGTCGCTTTTACCTCTCCTATAATGTCTGGAATTGCCGATTATGTTGGTAACAAGAAAAATTTTATGAAATTTTTTTGCTATTTAGGGAGTATTGGTTGTATTGGTTTGTATTGGTTTGATATTTCACCGGATAAAATTCATTTAAGCCTATTGTTTTATTTTATGGGATTAATTGGCTATTGGGGGAGTTTGGTTTTTTATAATTCCTACTTGCCGGATATAGCATTTCCAGAACAACAAGATAGGGTTAGTGCCAAAGGATTCTCATTAGGATATATTGGAAGTGTTATTTTATTACTATTGAATTTAGGAATGGTACTTTTTCCTCAATATTTTGGATTTGATATTAGTATTTCTGAAACTATAAACAAAACGGGGACTGAAGCAGATATACAAGAAGCCATGACGGCAGCTAAAAATGCAGCGTCTTTTGAAGCCATGAGGGTTTCTTTTATTACGGTAGGTGTATGGTGGGCATTATTTAGTCAATATTCATTCTATTGGCTACCAAAAGGGACTTCATCTGGCCATAAAGTGACGAAAGCGATTGTTTTTAATGGATTAAAAGAGTTAAGATTGGTTTGGATTCAATTGAAGCAAGATTTAAGATTAAAACGGTATTTATATGCTTTTTTTGTATTTAGTATGGCCGTTCAAACCATTATGTTAGTGGCTGTTTATTTTGGAGAAGAAGAAATTGCTTGGGGAGGATCTTCTGAAAAAACCACAGGGCTTATAGGTAGTATTTTAATTATTCAATTGGTAGCCATAATTGGAGCTGTTTTAACTTCAAGAGCTTCAGCAAAGTTTGGAAATATCAAAACTTTGATTTTTGTTAATTTTATATGGATGTCGTTGTGTTTTTATGCCTATTTTATGGAAACGCCTCTCCAATTCTATATAGCAGCATCTTTAGTTGGTTTAGTTATGGGAGGCATTCAAGCGTTAGCCCGATCGACCTATTCTAAATTTTTACCAGACACAAAGGATACGACATCTTATTTTAGTTTTTATGATGTATCCGAGAAAATAGGAATTGTAATAGGTATGGGTATCTTTGCTACTATAGACCAAATAACTGGAAGTATGAGAAATGGGATTCTATTTTTAGTTGTATTTTTTTTAGCAGGAATTATTTTATTGTTTAGAGTGCCTAAGCAAAATGCATAAAAAAAGCAACAATACATGTATTGTTGCTTTTTTTATGCATTAATTTTCAATTAATTATTACTGATACTTCCAGAACCGGCAACTTTAGTGTCCTCTTTTTTCGGATTTCCTTTATAAACAATATCTCCAGAGCCTGCAACTCTTGCTTTTAACTTTTCTGTACTAAACACTTTAGCATCTCCAGAGCCAGCAACTGTAACGTCTGTATTATTTGCTTGTAAATTGAAACTGTTAAAATCTCCAGAACCAGTTAGTTTAGCCTCTAAATTTGAAGTTTGTCCTTTTAATTTTAAATCTCCTGAGCCAGATAAGTTCGCTTTCACTGATGTAGCTTGTATGTCTATCGTAACATCTCCCGAACCATTTAACAAGACATCAAAATTGGATGCATTTATGATATCATTGTTCCATAAATCGCCAGAACCCGTAAGTGATACGGAACTTATTTCCTTAAAAGGAATCGTTACTTTGATGGTTTTATTTTCACTTGGGCTAATATTTGCATGTTCTTTTACTTTTACAATTAACGTATTGTTTTTTGTTTCCGTGATAATATAGTCTAATAAATTTTCTTCACCTTCAATTTTAATATGACCCTCACTACCACTTACTAAAATGTAATCAAAAGATCCTACGCATTTAATGCCATCATATTCCGATGTTGTTCTTGTTATTGTGGTCACGTTACCGTTGCCCTTAATTTTTTTCCACTGTGCGTTTGAGGTGGTTATACAAAGTATAGATGCGATAAATAATACTGTTTGTTTTTTGATGGATGTTTTCATTTGATTGATTTTTTATTTTTGATGATTAATTTTTATAAAACGTTAAACTTCCATAATCTGATGTTATGTTGATGGAATTGCCAGATGCTTTAGTACCACGATACCCCATATAATGCTTGCTAGATGATTCTATGATTTTTTTAGTGAATTCGAAATCACTATCACCATTTAAATTTCCGTAGTCTAAATTTATATCAAAATTAAAACTATAACTAGGGGCATATCCTATTTTGATGCCTACATAATCTGAGTTAATTGAGATGTTTCCTGCATTTTCTGCCATTCTATTAATCTTTATGGAGCCATAATCTGCTTTGATAGCTACATTTTTATAAACATCTCCAATTATGGTCGTTAAGTAGTCACCATTACCATTTACATTATTAACTTTTCCTATATTCATTTTACCATAATCGCAATTATAGGTTATGTTTTCGGATATCTCAATTTTAGAATCTGTATAGTCTGCATTAATCTCTAAATCGTTGGTTTTTGAAACCGTAAACTCACTGTAATCTGCATTAATCTTGCCATTTTTTATATATTCAAAGTAACAGTTTCTTGTATAATCAAAAGATAATGTATTGTTATCACCCAACAATTCTTTAGTGATTATTTTGCCATAATCACAATTTATTTTAGCATGTCCTTTAAGCTTGTCTAAGGTGATGGTGCCATAGTCGTTATTTAAATCTACATTATTAGTAATAGGGAGTTTTATAAGGTAATTTATTTTCATATTTACATTATTATTGTTTCCCCAATTAAACCAAGATTTAGATTTATTACTATTAAAATTAGTCCTTGCTGACACATAATTTTCTGATATTTCAAAATCTACAGTTATCTCATCTAATTTTTTCTGTACCTTTTCTTCATCATTTCCAGAAGTGGTGATGGACACTTCAATTGAAATTTTATTTTCTTCCCAGGTGACGACATCAACATTTCCATAACTATTACTAACTTTTAGAGTTGCGTATTTATTTACTGAAAATTCTTTTTTAATGGTTTTGTTTTTGGTGTGTTTGTCTTTATGGTTTGTATTGGCTAAGACAAATAAGGGAACTAATAACAGTATTAGTAATGTTTTAAATTGTAGTGCTAGTTTCATGTGATTGATTTTTTAATTGTTTTACGATTTTTATTTGATTGATGGTATTTTGTAATATGTTTATTCTGTTTTGAAAGTTTGAAATCATGGCATAAATAACTCTATGGTCATCACCACTTTCATTTAAATCTGTTTTTAAGGTGTCATAATCTTTTTCAAGAATTTTAATTTGATTTAAAGCATCTTGTATTAATTGTTGAACTTCTGGTGAAGACTCTTGTTTGATTTTATTTAATTCTTCATTAATGGAATTTGTAAAAAAGTCTTGAGTTTGTGCCATTTTAGGCGAAACACTAGCCAAACCTCTCTCCTTAGGTTTTTCTTGAAAGCCAATGAAAAGGGCAACTAACAAAATAATGGAGGCAGCCACACCGATTAAAGGTTTAAACAAACGGTGCCATTGATTGGTATTACCCTTAACCATTTTTAGTTTACTTTGATTATTAAGTTTATCTAAAAATCGCTTTGTATGTTCGATGTTTGGTTGTTCAACATCAAAATCTCCTTTTAAGTGGTTGAATAATTGGTCTATATTATCTTTATTCATATGCTCTTTTCTTAATATGTAACTTGTAATTTATTTCTTAAACTTTCTTTTGCCCTAGAAATGAGGGTTCTGCTATTGGCATTAGAAATATTCATGATGTCGCTGATTTCTTCATAATCATAACCTTCAATTAAATTAAGGGTTAAAGCAATTCTATAAGAATCTTTTAAAAGTCGCATGGTATTTATAACTTGTTGCGCTTTTAGGTTTGTATAGTTAAAATCGCTGTCATTATTGGTGCTTATATCTTCAACTTTATACAAAACATCGTCTATAGATGTTTCGTTTTTTTTCAGATTTTTATTGTAGTGATAAATGCTTTTATTTATCACAATTCGTTTTAACCAAGCTCCAAACATAGATGCTTCTTTTAAAGTATCTAACTTTGTAAATGCTTTTAAAAATGAATCTTGCATAATATCTTCAGCTTCAAAACTGTCTTTTACAATTCTTACTGATGTGTTATACATAGCTTTATAATATCGGTTATAAATTTCCAATTGCGCAGATTGGTTTCCAGATATACATAGCTGTATAAGTTGTTCAATGTTTAATGTGGTTGGCATCAAAAAATCAAATTATACATTAAAGATTATAAAGGTTTTTATTTGTTACAGTTTTACAAAAAAAAATCCTACTATCTGATTAGAAAGTAGGATTTATAAATTTATAGACTAAATGAATTTTAAGATTCGGTAGGCTTTTCAGCTTTTTCAACTTTTATTTTAAGTTCATCAGTCGTTTTATCTAAATCGATAAAAATCTTGTCTCCATCTTGTAAATGCGAGGTTATAATTTCTTCCGCTAAAGCATCTTCAACATACTTTTGAATGGCACGTTTTAGTGGTCTAGCACCATATTGTTTATCAAAACCTTTGTCTGCTATATAATCTTTGGCAGAATCACTTAATTCTAAAATATAGCCTAAATCTTTAATTCTTAAGAACAGTTTTTTTAATTCGATATCAATAATTTTGTTGATGTCTTCTTTTTCTAAAGGATTGAATACAACCACATCATCAATTCTATTTAAAAACTCTGGAGCAAACGATTTTTTCAAAGCATTTTCTATAACGCTTTTAGCATTGGCATCTTCTTGTTCTTTTTGGGACATGGTTCCAAATCCAATACCGTTTCCAAAATCCTTAAGTTTTCTAGCACCAATATTAGAGGTCATGATAATTATGGTATTTCTAAAATCAATTTTTCTACCTAAACTATCAGTTAAATAACCATCATCAAGTACTTGTAATAGCATATTGAAAACATCTGGATGTGCTTTTTCGATTTCGTCAAGCAATATCACAGCATATGGTTTACGTCTTACTTTTTCAGTTAATTGACCACCTTCTTCATAACCAACATATCCTGGAGGTGCTCCAACTAATCGTGAAATAGCAAATTTCTCCATGTACTCACTCATATCAATTCTAACAAGAGAATCTTCACTATCAAACAATTCTCTAGATAATACTTTAGCCAACTGTGTTTTACCAACACCGGTTTGACCTAAAAATATAAATGAACCAATGGGCTTGTTTGGGTCTTTTAAACCGGCACGGTTACGTTGAATAGCTTTCACAACTTTAGCCACCGCATCGTCTTGACCAATCACTTTACCTTTTATAAGGTTTGGCAACTCCGCAAGTTTATTGATTTCTGTTTGTGCAATTCTGTTTACAGGAATTCCGGTCATCATAGAGACCACATCGGCTACATTATCTTCTGTGACTATTTCACGGTGTTGTTTGGTGTCCTCTTCCCATTTTTCTTGAGCTAAGGCTAATTCTTTTTCAATACGTTTTTCATCATCACGAAGTTTAGCTGCTTCTTCATATTTCTGTTTTCTTACTACAGAATTCTTAGTTTCTTTAACGTCTTCCAGTTGTTTTTCTAGCTCTAGTATTTGTTTAGGAACTTCAATATTTATAATATGAACCCTGGAACCTGCTTCATCTAAAGCATCAATAGCTTTGTCTGGTAAGAAACGTTCTGTCATATAACGATTTGTAAGCCTTACACACGCCTCAATAGCTTCCGGGGTATAGTCTACGTTATGATGATCTTCATATTTTCCTTTAATATTATTAAGAATTTCGATGGTCTCCTCAACAGAGGTAGGTTCTACAATGACTTTTTGAAAACGACGTTCTAAAGCACCATCTTTTTCAATATATTGTCTGTATTCATCCAGTGTTGTTGCCCCAATACATTGAATTTCGCCTCTTGCCAATGCGGGTTTAAACATATTAGAAGCATCTAAACTTCCTGTAGCACCTCCAGCACCAACAATAGTATGTATTTCATCAATAAATAAAATAACATCATCATTTTTTTCCAGTTCGTTCATGACGGCTTTCATACGCTCTTCAAACTGTCCACGGTATTTTGTGCCAGCAACTAAGCTTGCTAAATCAAGAGTCACCACACGTTTATTGAAAAGAATACGTGATACTTTGCGTTTTACAATTCTTAAGGCAAGTCCTTCAGCGATAGCAGATTTACCAACCCCAGGCTCTCCGATGAGTAAAGGGTTGTTCTTTTTCCGTCTACTTAATATTTGAGAAACGCGCTCAATTTCTTTTTCTCTACCTACAACAGGATCTAGTTTCCCTTCCTCTGCTTGAGCTGTTAAATCACGCCCAAAATTATCGAGAACAGGGGTTTTCGATTTTTTGTTAGTTTTTCCAGTTGGGTTATTGAAGAGATTATCTTTTGTAAGGTCATCGTCATTATGTGAATCATCATCTTGAAAAGATTCAGATTTTGGTTCTATAAAATTATTGTCATTTGTTATCATAGACTTGAATTGTTCTTTAACATTATCATAATCAACTTTAAGCTTATTTAAAAGTTTAGTAGTTGGGTCGTTTTCATTTCTTAAAATACATAAAAGGAGGTGCGCTGTATTTATAGACGTGCTTTGAAAAAGTTTAGCTTCTAAAAACGTCGTTTTTAAAGCCCGTTCAGCTTGCCTAGTAAGATGTAAATTCTTTTTTTGATTGGAAGATACAGCTATGGTTGGGTTTGCAGGACTTAATATTTCAACTTTACGTCTTAAATGATTCAAGTCTATATCAAGAGCATTTAAAATATTAATAGCCTTGCCATTTCCGTCACGCAATAAGCCAAGCATTAAATGTTCTGTTCCAATAAAGTCATGGCCCAAACGAAGGGCTTCTTCTTTACTGTAAGCTATTACGTCTTTTACTCTTGGTGAAAAATTATCGTCCATAAAATACCTTCTTTCTGCAATAAAAATACTAAAACATTTTACTATGGGCAAAAACTATGCCTTAATAATGACTGTGAGCTGCTAATTGACGAAAAAAAGTTTATAAAATCAAAACTTTTAACAGCATACTTATTAACGAAAAAGCATTGGTTGATTGTTAATAAAAACTACGAAAAAGTAGGGTAAAAACACCTTCTTTAACTATTGAAATGCTTATATTAGCACGTTTTGAAATACTCATAAAAACTTAATTAAATATCTATGGCAGAAGGAGAAAAATTGATCCCTATTAACATTGAAGATGAAATGAAATCGGCTTACATTGATTACTCAATGTCAGTCATTGTGTCACGTGCGCTACCAGATGTAAGAGATGGTTTAAAACCTGTTCACAGACGTGTACTTTTTGGTATGCACGAACTGGGAGTTAGAGCAAACACGGCACATAAAAAATCAGCAAGAATAGTTGGTGAAGTTTTAGGTAAGTTTCACCCTCATGGGGACACATCGGTATATGATGCTATGGTTCGTATGGCTCAAGAGTGGAGTTTACGCTATATGTTAATTGATGGGCAAGGAAATTTTGGTTCCATAGATGGAGATAGCCCAGCGGCAATGCGTTATACTGAAGCACGTATGCGGAAAATTGCAGAAGACATGTTGGCAGATATTGAAAAGGAAACTGTAGACCATAAGTTAAATTTTGATGATACTTTACATGAACCGACTGTATTGCCAACTCGTATTCCAGGTCTTTTAGTTAATGGCGCATCAGGGATTGCCGTTGGTATGGCAACTAACATGCCTCCTCATAATTTAACGGAAGTGGTTAATGGCATTGTTGCGTATATTGAAAATAATGATATTGAAATAGACGAGTTAATTAAACATGTTAAAGCACCAGACTTCCCTACTGGAGGAACTATTTATGGTTATGATGGTGTTAAAGAAGCATTTCATACAGGCAGAGGTAGAATCGTTTTACGGGGGAAGGCCGTTATAGAAGAAGTTCAAGGTAGAGAGTGTATCATTGTAACTGAAATTCCTTATCAAATCAATAAAGCAGAAATGATTAAAAAAACTGCTGATTTGGTGAATGAAAAAAAACTGGAAGGTATTGCTACCATTCGTGATGAATCGGATAGAAACGGCATGCGTATCGTGTACGTTTTAAAGCGTGACGCCATCCCTAACATAGTTCTTAATAAATTATACAAATACACTGCATTACAATCGTCTTTCAGTGTTAATAATATAGCACTTGTTAATGGGCGTCCACAGCTATTAAACTTAAAAGAATTAATACATTATTTTGTAGAGCATAGACATGAAGTTGTTGTAAGACGAACTGTTTACGAATTACGCAAAGCGGAAGAACGTGCTCATATTTTAGAAGGATTAATCATTGCTTCAGATAATATTGATGAAGTTATTGCTATTATTAGAGCATCTTCCAATGCAGATGAAGCCCGCGAAAACCTAATAAAACGTTTCGAACTTACCGAGATACAAGCCAAAGCCATTGTTGAAATGCGCTTGCGTCAACTTACAGGTTTAGAGCAAGATAAACTTCGTTCTGAGTATGAAGAATTGATGAAAACCATTCTTGATTTAAAAGATATTTTAGAAAAGAAAGAGCGAAGAATGGAAATTATTAAGGATGAATTAGTGGTTGTAAGGGATAAATATGGCGACGAGCGTCGTTCCAATATTGAATATGCTGGAGGTGATTTAAGTATTGAAGACATGATTGCAGATGAAAAAGTGGTTATTACGATTTCACATGCTGGTTATATAAAACGTACATCTTTATCAGAATACAAAACTCAAAATAGAGGAGGGGTTGGTCAAAAAGCATCAACTACCAGAAATGAAGATTTCTTAGAACATTTATTTGTTGGTACAAATCATCAATACATGTTATTCTTCACTCAAAAAGGAAAATGTTTCTGGATGCGTGTTTATGAAATTCCAGAAGGTAGTAAAACCTCAAAGGGTAGAGCTATTCAGAATTTAATAAACATAGAGCAAGATGATGCTGTAAAAGCATTTATATGTACTCAAGATCTTAAAGATGAAGCTTACATAAATAGTCACTATGTCATTATGGCAACCAAACAAGGTCAAGTTAAAAAAACATTATTAGAACAATATTCTAGGCCTAGAACCAATGGTATAAATGCCATTACGATTAAAGAAGATGATATTTTATTAGAAGCAAGGTTAACAACAGGTAATAGCCAAGTCATGTTGGCTCTTAAATCTGGTAAAGCTGTTAGGTTTGAAGAAGCCAAAACAAGACCTATGGGTCGTAGTGCTTCAGGAGTAAGAGGTATTACCCTTGCCAATGAACAAGATGAAGTCATAGGAATGATTACCATTGAAAAACCACAAGAAGAATCCGTATTGGTTGTTTCAGAAAACGGTTATGGTAAACGTACCTATATTGATGATCCGGAAGATGGAGAACCTGTTTACAGAATAACAAATAGAGGAGGGAAAGGTGTGAAAACGATTTCTATAACAGAAAAAACCGGTAATTTAGTAGCCATTAAAAGTGTCACCGATAGTGATGATTTAATGATTATCAATAAATCCGGTATAGCCATTCGTTTAGCTGTTCAAGATTTGAGATTGATGGGGAGGGCTACTCAAGGTGTTAAGCTGATAAACTTAAAAAACAATGATTCTATTGCAGCAGTTGCTAAAGTAATGCATGATGAAGATAATGTGGATGAAAATATTGTTGATAATGATGGTACCACTGATGGCACAACTCTTGATATTAATATAGACGAAAATAACAGTGAAAATTAAAAACTAAATATTATTAAAAATGAAAAAACAGATTATCATAGCTTTTGCAATTTCAATTAGCGCATTTTCATTTGCACAAAAAAAAGAATTGAAAGCCGTAGAAAAAGCTATTAAAGGAAACAATTATGCTGAAGCTAAATCAGCATTAAAGCAAGCAGAAAGTTTAATGTCTGCTATGGATGAAAAAATGAAAGCTCAATACTATTATTTAAATGCCCAAGCATTATATGCCGGAGGTGCGGGAAGCATGGCAGATATTGATGCTGCTATTGAAAGTTTAGGAAAAGTACAAGGGGGTTATATTGCTGAAAGTAATCAATTGAGACAGACTATGGCTAATAGCATCATAACTAAAGGAAATGGTTTTTACGAGAAAAAAGATTTTTCGACATCATCTAAGTATTTTGAAAAAGCATACAGATTAAGTGAAAAAGACACCTTGTTCTTATATTATGCAGCGGTTACAGCTGTAAATGTTCCAGAGTATGATAGAGCTTTAGCTTTGTATGAAGAACTTAAAAAATTAGGATATACTGGTATAGAGAAGCAGTATTATGCAACAAACAAAGAAACAGGCGAGGAAGATATTTTAGATAAACCTGCTAGGGATTTATATGTAAAATCAGGGACACATACAAATCCAGGTGAGCGTATGACAGAATCAAAAAAACCTGAAATTGTTAAAAATGTGGCTCTTATTTATGTTTCAAAAGGTGATGATGAAAAAGCGATTGCTGCCATTAAAGATGCTAGATCTGAAAGTCCAAATGATATTAATTTAATTTTGTCTGAAGCTAATATTTATTATAAAATGGGCAAGACCGAAGAGTTTAAAAAACTTCTGGAAAAAGCGACTGAAATGGATCCAAATAATGCCGAACTTCAATATAATTTAGGGGTATTATCTGCAGAAGCTGGTGATACCGAAGCTGCAAAAAAATATTATGCCAAAACAATTCAATTAGATCCTCAGTATACCAATGCATATATTAATTCTGCAGCATTAATATTAGAAAAAGAGAAAGTCATCATTGAAGAAATGAATGGTTTAGGAAATTCTGCTAAAGACAATAAACGATATGATGAGTTAATCGAAGTTCGTAAGACGGTCTATATTGACGCTATACCTTATTTAGAAAAAGCTTTGGCAATAGATTCCAAAAATGTTAGTGCAGCTACGACGTTAATGAATATTTATAGCGTTTTAGGAGAAACTGAAAAATATAAAGAAATGAAAGCTAAAGTTGATTCGTTAAACTAGATGGTAGCTTTTATTATTATGTAAATAAAAAAAAGGGGCAAGTATTTGCCCCTTTTTTTATTTCTATTATTTAATTATCAAAAAATATTTAACATAAAAATTAATTATAGTTCAAAAAAATATATATAAAAACATCTATATTTTTAAGTTGTTCGTATATAATTAAAATGGAAGTTAAGGGGAATAATATTCAACTTCCAAATTAAAAAAATAACGGACAAAAATAAAGTAAACACGTACAACAAAAAACAAGTAATCATGGAAAACAACAAAAGTAGTATGGGATTAAAAATAGGTCTAGGAATTGCTTTGGTGCTATTTTTAGCAACTGGTTTTTATACAATGAATCTTTACAAGACCACTAATGAGACTCAAAAAGAGTTAAGTGAAGAAAAACAATTAGTAATGAACGATTTAAATGCTATGGCAAAACAATATGATGTTGCTATAAGCGAAAATAAAGTTGCTAATAAAGATTTAATTGAAGCAAGAGGGCGTATTCAAAGTTTAATAGATTCTTTGAAAATTTCTGAAACTAACGTAAAAAGTTTATGGAAATATAAAAGTCAATATCTTTCATTACAAAAAGAAATGGATGTTTTAATGGCTCAAAATGATTCTTTAAGAGTAAGTAATTCATATTTAGCGACTTCTTTAGATAGCACAAGGGTTCGTTTGGAAGAGCGTAGCATGTTTTCGGATTCATTATTAGTGCAAAATACAGCTTTAGCTGAAGTTGTTGAAAATGCATCTGTCTTAGGAACTGTTGGTTTAAAAGGGTTTGGTGTGATTGAAAGAACATCTGGAAAATTAATTCCTACTGAAAGAGCTAGTCGTACAGATAAAATAAGAGTATGTTTTACTGTTGCAAAAAACAAATTGGTACAATCAGGAGATCAAGAATTGTATGTTCAAGTCATAGACCCAAAAAACAACACTTTGGGATTGAATGAGCAAATAAGCTTTGGAGAAAAAACATTAAACTATAGTATCATTAGCAAATTTAATTATGAAAATGATAATCTTAATGTATGTGAATTTGTAGCATCAAAAGGATCAAACGATTTTGCGAAAGGACGTTATACGGTAAATGTTTTTAATAAAAAAGATTTAGTTTCTACTTCAGAATTTACTTTGAAATAATATATTAAAGCAATTAACTTTAAAAAGCCTGAAAGACATAGTCTTTCAGGCTTTTTTATGCAAGAACACAAAGAACCAAGACGAGTTGAGGTGTTTTATTCCAGTTCATACTATATTTATGTGTCCATTTTTAAATATTTACTATTGAACGTGAATAATGGATAAGAAAAACACTCAAATGTTTAGAGGTAAAGTTACAGGATTCTTTGTAAATTGGATGGTTTTCAGCAAGAATTCACTCAAAACATGGAAAATCATCCTTAATGAATTTGAAAATTATTTGTAATCGATAGATGCCTTTAGAAGTTTGTAAAATAACTCGTTGTTCAAGAAGTAAAATATGTAAGAAGAAGACTGTTCTCTACCAAATGAAGGATTTTGTGCTTCTCAATTACGGTTAGCTGTATGTTCACTAGCAGGGAGCTTTTTAAGTTTTGATTTGCTCCCTGCTTCGGTTCATGACATTCATTACCTAAAAGATATAAAATCACAATTATCAGATTGTGTGCTACTTGGAGATAGAGGTTATCTTTCTCAAAGCATTCAGCTTGATTTGTTTAATGAGGTAAATATTCAATTAGAAACCCCTAAAAGAATCAACCAAAAAGATTATAAACAGCAGTTCTATTGATTTAGAAAATTCAGAAGACGAATAAAAACTTTGTTCTCACAATTATGTGACCAGTTTATGATTAGACGAAATTATGCTAAATCTTTTAAAGGTTTTAAAACAAGGATTCTTGTTAAAATAACCACTTTAACGGACTATACAATATTCGAATAAATTCATCCTCAAGAGAAATATAAATAATCTGAAAGTTAATTTAATTCATGCACTTACAGGTTATCTAATAAACTATCTTTATAAAACCAGTAAGAAAAGTAATTTATTTTGAGGTCATTTATAACCCCATCAACAAATCGGCTAACAAATTGTTTTTTGATATTGTAAATAATCGGTATATAGTATTTTGCAGTAGGTGATAGGCTTCTGCCACCCCGACGAACCTAGAAATAGGAAGTATTAAAACACTGTTAATTGTATGATTATCAGTGTT
>NZ_QKPO01000040.1 GCF_003258355.1 Confluentibacter sediminis
AATTAGGCAAAAGTTCTTTGGATCTCTGGATGAACACATACGGTTCAGACCACTATCATCACAACCTTAAAAGAAGACGTTATACCAAGCTTCAGAAGCGTACCATCGTTACGGCCATTGAGCAAGGAAGGATGACCATTAAAGAAGCCCGTACAGCCTACAATATCAAAACAGAAAAGACCATAAGGGATTGGCTCTTGCATTTTAAAGAAGAAAAAGTTGATATTTGCATAGAAACACAACCTCTCATGGCAACCAAACAACCATCGGACAAACAGGCTTTGGAAAAAGCCCTACAAGAGGCAGAACTAAAGATAAAGGCTTTAAACACGCTGATTGATGTGGCTGAAGAACAGCTTAAAATCGATATCAGAAAAAAGTCTGGTGCCAAACAGTCTTAAAAATGAAGCAGTACTACCCTAAATTAGGGATAGGCTCGCTATGTCGATTGTTTGGCAAGACAAGACATGCTTACTATGATGCTCTCTGGCGTAAAGAACGCAGTCTGGTTAAAGAAGATATTATTCTCCAAGAGGTTCTCAATATTAGAAAACAGTTACCCAGATTAGGTGCTCGTAAACTACATTATGTATTAGATAAGAGGCTTTTATCTCACGATATAACCATTGGCAGGGACTATCTGTTCAATTTGCTATCCGAGCATAATCTATTGGTCAGACAACGAAAACGCAAAGCCATTACCACAGACTCAAGGCATTGGATGAAAAAGTACGGTAACCTGATTAAAGACATGTCCATAACCCGACCGGAGCAGGTATGGGTCAGTGATATAACCTATATCAGAATGGTTAATCAATGGGGATATTTAAGCTTGATAACAGATGCATACTCAAGAAAAATAATGGGACATAGCTTTAGGATGGATTTAACCGCACAAGGCTGTATAGACGCTTTAAAAATGGCTCTGGACAATAAAGTATACCAAGAACCAATGATACATCATTCCGATAGAGGCTCGCAGTATTGTTCTCATCAATACGTTGGTTTGTTGCTCAAAAACAAAACGGCTATTAGCATGACAGAGAATGGTGATCCTTATGAAAATGCCATAGCTGAACGTGTAAATGGCATTATAAAAACAGAGTTCAATTTACATTCTAGTGTTTTGGGCTTTGAGAAAACACAAAAATATATCTCACAATGCATTGATAACTATAATGGTTTAAGGCCACATGCTAGCTGTGATTATATGACGCCTAACCAAGCGCATTTAAAAACAATAAAGCTTAAAAAACGATGGAAAAACTATCAAACATATAACAATCCTAAAATGACTGTACAGTCATTTTAGGATTAAGAAAAAGAATTGTATAATTATATCAGGATTTATTTAATAACCTGTATAGTTATTTTAGGACGGGTCA
>NZ_QKPO01000043.1 GCF_003258355.1 Confluentibacter sediminis
GTCATTAATTTGTAGAAAATCTATAGATTTATAGAAATAAATGGGGTTTGTGCGCAAACTCCCGTTGCACAACCCTATAATTTTATAAAAACATGATACAAAAACACCCATTTTAAGGGCGTTTTTTGGTTTTAATAGGTTCTTATCTTGTACATTGAAAGATGATGATATGAGTTTAAAATGGCGTTTACAACAGCCTTAAAACGGTAAAAAACGAAGTGTAGGCTTACCACCCCACTTTCACTGTGTTTTTCAAGTGCTTTGAAGTCTGTGAGGTGCTATGGCTAAGTTCTCCACTTCCCAAACCCCTTGAGATTAACAACAAAACCATTATAAGCCCATAGGATAGGTTATTAAAAAATAATATATTGCGTATATAACTGGTATGACTACCATGGGGATTGGTGATTGTTGGGGTTGTACAAGTGTTGTAGTGCATTTGACCACGGATAAAAACAAAAAACGATGAAAATATATAAATCAAAATTCGGATACGGAGTAATGGGGTTTCTGACTTTGTTGTTCTTATCTATTCTTGGATATATGATTTACAAAAACGAACCCCTAGAAGCGATTCTATCGGTCTCAGGAATTCATTTATTGGTCTACGGATTTTGTCTATATCTAAATTTTTCGACAGAATACGCGATTACGGACAATGGTATTTTAAAAGTCAAATGCGGCTTTGTTTACAATAAATCATTTGATATAAATAAAATAAAATCCATTAGAAAGTCCAACAATCTGATTTCATCACCAGCACCTTCTTTAGACAGAATTGAATTGACTTATGGAAAATTTGACCTAATAATAATTTCCCCAAAGGACAAAACGGAATTTGCTAACGATTTGACAAAAATAAACCCTAAAATAGAAAACAAATTGAAGGAAATAAAAACGCACCACAACAACTGTTAACCCTTGCAAAACCCTATAATTTCAAAAAATATGATACAAAAACGTCCTTTTTTAAGGGCGTATTTTGGTTTTAATAGGTTCTTATCTTGTACATTGAAAGATGATGATATGGGTTTAAAATGACGTTTATAACAGCCTTAAAACGGTAAAAAACGAAGTGTAGACTTTCCGCCCCACGTTTACTGTGTTTTTCTATGAATTTTAGGCACTTCTTTAAATTATAAGCAATGGCCGAGATTTGCATGCACTTATTCGCCTGATTAATACCTATGGTATTTGACCTTGCTTATGCCCATAAATTGGGTCAAGGTACCAAATGATATTGTTTTTTGCC
>NZ_QKPO01000044.1 GCF_003258355.1 Confluentibacter sediminis
AGACAATGCCATAAAAGGGTTTCAGGATAATAAAACGATATCGTATTTAAGGGTTAAATTGGGAAAAGAAATAATGTTTGGCAATTTCGGTTTTGACAGCGTGCTGCTGTATCAGGAAGTACAAGATGGAGGCGGGGTGTTAAATGTTCCGGAACTAACAACGCGAAACACATTATATTATGCCAATCATGTATTCAAAAAAGCCATGTATTTGCAAACAGGTGTCACATTTAATTATTTCACGAAGTACCATATGGACGCCTACGATACATTGTTGGCGGAATTTTATGTTCAAAATGACAGGGAATATGGTGGGTTCCCAAGATTGGACTTCTTTATAAACGCCAAGATCCGTCAAACACGTATCTTTTTAAAGGCCGAGCACTTCAACTCCGCCTTCACCGGTTACGATTATTATTCTGCACCAAACTATCCCTACAGGGATTTCACGGTACGTTTCGGCATCGTCTGGAATTTTTTCTTGTGATTTTTTTGGTGCCCCCTGGTGGCCGGGCTTTCGCTGCTCACCTTTTAAGCGGTTTTTCCAACTGTTTAAAAGAGTCCAAAACAGATCGCTCAATCCCCAACAGGGGATGGAAGGGTCTTTTTCAGTGAGGCATTTATCCATATCAAAAGAATCAAATTCGATTAATGATCCATTTTTATACGGTCATTAGATTATTTCTATATCAAATTTTGCGTTTTTAAACTTATAAACCACCTTAAAAATCACCTTTTATGTAAAGGTATAGGGTTAGGGTAATGTCTAACCGATTGATAATAAGAGGGATTAAAAGTCGGCAAAAAAAAGTTCAAAAAAAGGGCGAAAAAAGTTTGCAGGAAAGGGAAAAAGGGTCGTATGTTTGCAGCCGCTAAAAAAGGCAATGGTTTTTGGAAGCGACGTTCATACAGGGCTTGTTTTTT
>NZ_QKPO01000045.1 GCF_003258355.1 Confluentibacter sediminis
TGTAAGCTTCCCTTAAAACCGAACTGTTTAAAAGTGTAAAAATAATATTAACTTTAAACAGTAATTATGAGAAAAAGTAAATTCAATCCAAGTCAAATAGCCAAGATTTTAAAAGAGTTTGATAACGGTAAAAGTGTCGAACAAATTACCCGTGAACATGGCGTAAGCTCATCAGCGTTTTATAAATGGCGAGCGCGCTATGCCGGCATGAACGGCAAAGAACTCAAACGCATCAAAGAATTAGAAGAGGAAAACCGCAAGCTTAAGCAGATGTACGCTAATTTAGCCTTAGACCATCAAATGGCTAAAGAGATTATCGAAAAAAAGCTTTAAAGCCCTGCCGTAAAAGAGATATAGCAAAGACACTTATTCATTACGGCATCAGTAGGGCGTGCCGTGTTCTAAACATGAGTAAAAGTGTTTATTATTATACGCCCTTGCCTAAGGATGATATAGAAATTGAACAAGCACTACTTCAAAAGGCAGAAGTCCACCCAGAAGAAGGCTTTTGGAAAGCTTTTGACCGATTAAAAGGAGAAGGTTATTCTTGGAACCATAAACGGGTACACCGTGTTTATAAAGCTTTGGGATTACCTCTAAGGCGTAAGGCTAAAAAACGTTTGCCAGCGAGGGTAAAAGAACCTTTAGATATTCCAGAAACACTTAACCATACCTGGAGTATGGATTTTGTAACTGATGTGCTTGAAAATAAAAGACGTTTTAGGGCTTTTAATATTATTGACGATTATAATAGAGAGGCACTGCATATTGAAATCGATTTTTCCTTAACTAGTAACCGAATTGTCTGGGTTTTGAACCATTTAGTAAACAAACGAGGTAGACCTGAAAAAATACGCATGGACAACGGTCCTGAGTTTATTGCCAATATTACATC
>NZ_QKPO01000046.1 GCF_003258355.1 Confluentibacter sediminis
GGAGGATTTTTATAAACAAAAGCTTATATGGATTGAATTAGCAGACAAAGGTCGATTCGCTCTTGATGATTCTGACAATTTCATGACTCTAAATGGAACTTACATTCTAACTGGAAAAGATTTGGAATATTTATGCTGTATCTTAAACAATCCTGTGATTAGCTGGGATTTTAATACATTTTGCATAAGCTCAGGTGTTGGAACAAATCAATGGAGAGAACTATATGTTAGAAATTTATTGATTCCATGCATTCCAAAAGATAGTCAAAAATTATTTTTTAAATTACTACACGATATCACATATTTAGAAAAAGAAAACAAATCCTCTGTTATTTTACAAAAAGAACTAAATCAAATGGTTTATGATTTGCTTCAATTGACGTTCGAGGAAATAAACTTTATTGAATCTCAATAAGGTTATCTCGAATGTTCTAAAAGCTCTTTTTTATAATTTATAATATGAGATATTTCTTCATCATTTAACCCTATTAAATCAAACCAAATTTGATTGTTTGTAAGTCCAAATAATACTTTATCACTTTGAAATTTCTTTAATTCATTAATAGGATTTATTGTTTCGCTTTTTATTAGAGGTACAAATGCCTCTTCTAAATAGGCTTTCTTATATCTAAAGCCGGTTGCATCAAATTGAGGTCCCGTGTAAAATTTGGAAAAAGTATAAAATCCAACTTCCGAAACGAGAAATGAATATATGAAGTCAATGTTTTCCCCTGTTATCATAAAGTTTGTCGCTTCTATGTAAAACTTATTATCGTCCAAATAAATAAAAGGATAATCATCCAATAATTCTATTTTACTTGGCATTCGCATGATATCTGGATAAACAATTTTCTGTTTATAAAAATCCTCC
>NZ_QKPO01000047.1 GCF_003258355.1 Confluentibacter sediminis
CGAGCCGATCGAGAAGTTCGGCGCGGACGCCGTGCGTTACTGGGCCGCCGCCGCTCGCCTGGGCCTCGATGCCACGTACGACATCGGCCAGATGAAGATTGGCCGTCGACTGGCCATCAAGCTGCTGAACGCCACCAAGTTCGCGCTGGCCATCGGCCGTGAGGACGAGAACCATCACGTGGGCGCTGCCGCCGAGGCCGCGTGGAACCCGGCCGATGTGACCGAACCGCTGGATCGCGCCGCTATGGCCAAGCTGGCTTTGGTGGTGCGTCAGGCCACCGAGGCGCTGGAATCCTACGAGCATTCCAAAGCGCTGGAAGTCATCGAGTCCTACTTCTGGCAGTTCTGCGACGA
>NZ_QKPO01000048.1 GCF_003258355.1 Confluentibacter sediminis
CCGAGGCGCTGGAATCCTACGAGCATTCCAAAGCGCTGGAAGTCATCGAGTCCTACTTCTGGCAGTTCTGCGACGACTACATCGAGCTGGTCAAGAACCGCGCCTATGGCACTCCGGACGAGCACGGCAATGTGCCGTCCGAGAAGGCTGTGAAGTCCGCCCGCACCGCTCTGGGTCTGGGCCTGGACGCCTTCGCACGTCTGCTGGCCCCGTACCTGCCGTACGCCACCGAGGAAGTGTGGAGCTGGATGCACGCCGGTTCCGGTTCCGTGCATCGCGCCGCCTGGCCGGTCGTGGACCCGTATGTCGAGGCCGCCACCGGCGCTTCCCCCGAGCTGCTGACTTGGGCCGGCAAGGCCGTGGAGCAGCTGCGTAAGATCAAGTCCGAGGCCAAGGTCTCCATGAAGACCCCAATCCTGTCTGTGGCACTGTCCGCTGCTTCGGAAGGTGTGGAAGC
>NZ_QKPO01000049.1 GCF_003258355.1 Confluentibacter sediminis
AATTTTCTGTTTGTTTTGATGTTTCCATACTCGTGGTTTTGTGTATAGCTATTTTAGGACAAGACATGAAACACAATCTCTTTGTTTGAAATAAAAACAAAAACAATTGGAAATATTGTAAGAAAAGGTTATGTTTGGTAAGTTTAAAAAATAAGCGACACACTGCTACAAAAGTAGCGCATAGCCCGCCAAATTGGTATGATAAGAGAAATAGAGTAGCGCATATAAACAAGTTACCAAACATTAAAAAAATGAAAATACGATACACAAAAAAACGTTTAAGATATTATTTGATTTTTGGAATTTTATGGATGGTTCTTGGTAGTTCTGCCATTATTTTTGAATCAGGAAATGTTTTTAACTATGGTTATCTATTAATGGGGATTTTGTATCTAGGAACTTATTTATTTGAAAATAGAAAACAGTATTTGACCATAGAAAATGGAGTTATTTCAAAAAACCTTCTGGTTTCCAAAAAAATAAACTTGAATGAAATTACTCGGATTAAAAAATTTGCGGGAGATTATGTGCTTAAAACTGACCTTACTGAATTGAAAATAAATACAGGACTAATTGACAAAACTTCTCTCTCGGACTTAAATGCTGTACTGGATAATCTGAATTTAGAAAAAAAATAAAAACGTTTGCCCCGCTAACGCACGATTGCATCGTGTGGTAATCAATACCATCGTGTGGTAATCAATACATTAAAAATGATTTTGTAAGTTTGTTTTTGTAAGCTTCCCTTAAAACCGAACTGTTTAAAAGTGTAAAAATAATATTAACTTTAAACAGTAAT
>NZ_QKPO01000005.1 GCF_003258355.1 Confluentibacter sediminis
TTCATGCAATTATTGAAATTTTAAACTATATTTGATTGTTGTGCAACAGGCACAACGTGTATAAAAAATTGCTAGTTTTAGCTAACACAAACTCTGTTGCTTGTTTGCCGGCTTCCGATTTTCCTTCGGAAAATCCTCGCACACAAACACGCAACTTTCCTTATACATAAACGTTGGCAATAATATGAACCTTACTAAATATTAGTGATTTGAATAATAAAACAAAATTCTTACTTCCACTATTTTTTTTCTCTGTATTAATTTCATTTGGTCAAATAATACGTACTTCAGACAATCAATATGATATAGAAATCAATGCGGCAAGAAAATTAAAAAAAGTGCAAATTTCTACAAGAATTATTGTCGATTCCGATAAATTGAAAACAATTTTCATCAAAGTTGAAATGTCATCAACAAGTAAAGAAAAAAAAGAATTTGATGTAAATAAATTCATTTTATTGGACACAGTGAACAAATTAAAAATAAGACCTGTCGACATTTCTTATCAAAATGCTACTGCCTATACTGGATTTGAAAAACTTGTTAAAAATCCAAATTCATTTGACCTTAAAAATTCCATATTAAAATATGACCCATCTGTTCCTGATTCTTTTGAAAATTTTAATTTTGATGGTTTCAACACATTAGAAATACCAATAAATTTTGGAAATAAAAATAAACCAAGAGCTTTTATTTTATATTTCAAACCACAAAATTTTAAATCAAAAAAAATTGTTTTCTTTTTCCCTTTTCCAAAATCAATTAATTCTGGCATTTTATATTATGGAAATGAAAAGATAGCCACACTAACTTTCTAAAAACAACAACTTATTAATTATGAGAAAAAAAATTATTATTACCTGTTTACTACTTTGCTTTTTAACAGTCAGCAAAGCTCAAGAAAATGAGTTTGGACTAATGTTTAATATTGCAAATACGACTTTATCCGTTCCAAATGGTGGGATAACTATTAATTCTGGAGGTGGTATAAGTGAGAATACAGATAATACAGGTTACAAGATGAATTTTGCAATCGGATTATATGGTAGCTTTAATGTTCAATATAGAACGAATATTGGTGTGGAATTATTTTACGACAAGACTTCATCAAAAGATTTAGAAAATATAGAATTTTCCGCAATTAATTTAATCCCGTATTTCGATTATGATATATTTGGTGTTAACCTTTTTGTAAATATTGGAGGTGGAATTGGTTATATAGTAAATGACCAAGGTTTTGAAAACCAAAATAGAAAAGTAGAGAATTTTGATTTTATAGCAAAAATTGCTTTAGCTTATAAATTTGAAAATATTGGTAGAATAGAAATAGGAACTTATCCAGCAGTTACATCTGTGGTTAAAGACTATTTAAGCCGACACAAATATTATATCGGAATAAAATTTCCGATTGATAAATATTTAGAATAAATACTATTGCCAACACCGGTAACCGTTGCACAACCCTATAATTTCAAAAAAACATGATACAAAAACACCCATTTTAAGGGCGTTTTTTGGTTTTAATAGGTTCTTATCTTGTACATTGAAAGATGATGATGTAAGTTTGTTGTGGTTGTATAAGTGTTGTGTTTAATTATGAAAAAAATTCTCGTCATATTGATATTATTGAATTTTTATTCTTGTAGTTCAGAATATGAAAAACGAGAAAATAAAGTTTATTATAGATTTTGGAGTTTCGGACAAGGAGGTTGGAATGAGAAAATAGTTGAAAATGCTGACTTACAATCTTTTTCTGAAATTAAAACAGATGACAATCTTTATGGTAGGGATAAAACAAATGTTTACTACGAAAACATAGTTATTCCTGGAGCTGACCCAAAAACATTTAAGCACATTAAAGACGGCTATGCAGTTGACAAAAATCGAGCATATTACTATAACGATTCTATCTCAAATTCGAGTCCAAAAGAGTTCAAAATAATAGATGGGTATTTTTCTCAAAATTGGAATAATGTATTTTACACAAATAAGTCTTTAAATGTATGCTCTGTTAAAGACTTTACTTTTGTTTACAAGGATGAAGAAAGCTTTTTAGGACGATGGAGTACTGATGGTTGTTTTTATTATTTCAATAATTACAAAGTACCTTCAAAGGATTACAAAAATATTGAACTATTTAAAGGCAGTGACGGAATGGCAAAGGACACTGAATTTATATATAATAAAGACCAAAAATATATTTTACCTCATGAGCGAACTGTATTTGTAAAAGAAAAAGCAAGTTTTGTAAAAGATACGATTGACATTAAAACATTTACAGTTGAAAATTATATATGTCAAGATAAATTTGGACGAATAAATTGAACTAAACACAACACCGGTAGCACAAGCCCATACATTATAAAAAACAGGCTTCTATAACTGTCTGTTGAGGCAGTTTCTCTTTTTAGGTACTTTATAATGAGCTGTTTTAAGATTCCTTAAAAAACAAGGTTTTTAGCTTGTATGCACTCTTTTTTACTAAAAACAATAGAGCAAGCATTCCTGCTCCACTTTTCACTGTATTTTTCCAGGGCTTTGAAGTCTGTGATGTGATATGCTAAATTCTCCACTTCCCAGACCCCTTGAGATTAACAACAAAACCATTACAAGCCCATAGGATATTATTAAAAAGTAATATATTGCATATATAAATGGTATGACTGCAATGGGGATTGGTGTTTGTTGGGGTTATATGATTGTTGTACAACATTAAAAAAACTCAAAATTTGGAATTTAAAATTAAACTCTCATTGTTTTTTCTTTTTGGATTTTTCTTTTTTAGAATAGGCGGAACAATTATAGTAAATAAACTTAAAGATTTTCATATTAGAAATAACACAGGTTTAGTTGAAAAAGTACCAATCATTTTTAAAATATTTAATCTGTTCTTTAAAGCGGCATCCATAATGTGCCTAATTTATATAATTATGATTTGGACAGGTTTTGTAACAATACCGAGTGAATAAATGCTAAGTAAAAAGAAAATAATATTAATTCATTTAATAGTATTTGTAGTTCTGACTTTATTACTACTGTTTACATCCGAGCCAATATTAAATAAATTTGCAACAGGAATTCACAGTGTTGTAATGTGGTTAAATCTGATAATTTTCGGAACAATTGGAATTCTGATTTTGACTATTGTTTCGTGCTTGATTTTTATAAAACGGACTAATTAATGTTTTGGAAAAAGAAGAAAAATAAACCGACTGAATTTAAATGCTCTGAATGTGGAAAAGTTCATTCGAATTGGACTGCTTTGGCCTTTAAATCACCAGCTAATTATGATTTCCCCTTGAGATTAACAACAAAACCATCATAAGCCCATAGGATAGGTTATTAAAAAGTAATATATTGCATATATAACTGGGATGACTACCATGGGGATTGGTGTTTGTTGGGATTATACGGTTATTTGCGTTCAGGCTATGAACGACAGCACGTAAGAAAAACAATGACAGACTTAAAAACATTTTTCAATAAACTGACACCTATTTCGCCTGAGAGCTGGGACAAGTTTTCGGCATTGTTTACAACAAAAGCTTTGAAAAAGGGCGACTACTTTATTTCGGATGGACAGACAGCAAAAGAAATCGGTTTTTTGGAAAGTGGCATTATTAGGGCATTTTACAGAAACAACGAAGCCGTTGAATACAACAAACATTTTTTTATCAATCCTTGCTTCATTGGAGGATACGCTTCACTTATCACAGGAAAACCCAACCAAATTAATCAACAAGCACTAACAGACTGTACCTTTATGGTCGCTAACTATGCAGACATACAGGCACTTTACGAAACTTGCCCTGACATTGAACGAGCACAGAGAATTTTAGCCGAACTGTTTTTTGTGCAGAAAGAACAGAGAGAAATAGAAATCGTTTTATTGGATGCTGAAAAGCGTTATCAGATTTTTCAAAACAATTTTCCGCAGTTGGAACAACAAATTCCGCAATATCACATTGCTTCTTACTTAGGCATTACGCCAACACAATTAAGCCGTATCAGAAAAAAAATTTGGGGTAAGTAGCATTTATCAACCTATGTAAATGGAATTGGTTTTTCAGCTTTGCAATTTTGTATCATCAAAATAGTGCAAAATGAAAAAACTACTATTAATTCTATTTACGGCATTGTCCCTAGTTGCCAATGCTCAACCAAAGCAAAGTGATATGGAAAACAAAAAACCTTATACCATTTTGGTGTTGATGAATGCAACCCCGAAATGGCTTTCTTTAACGAGAGAGCAACGAAGCGAATTTGTAGAAAAAGAACTGACGCCAATATTTGTTCGTGTTAGTAAAACCGTAAGTGTACGTTTGTTTGATAGCGAGTATTTTCATGCATCGGTATCAGATTTTATGATTGTAACTACAACCAATTTGGACGATTACAAATTGTTGATTGAGCTACTTCGCGATACCAAAGTTTACGCAGCTCCTTATTTTGAAATTAAGGACATCATTGTTGGGCAGGAAAACCTATTTAAAGATTTTAACGAACGATTTAAAAAGGAAGAGTAATGATGACGACAGGAAACACGGTTTTAATTACAGGGGGTTCATCGGGCATTGGACTTGCGTTGGCAAAACGCTTTTTGTCGCTCAATAACAGAGTCATCATCACAGGACGAGACCTAAAAAAATTAGAGCAAATAAAAAATGACTTTCCAGAAATGGTAACATTTAAAGGTGATTTGACCGATAAAAATTCTTTGGATGAATTGGTTGTTTTCATTGAACAACAACATTCAGGCTTGAACATTTTAATAAACAATGCAGCCGTTCAGTACAATTACACATTTACAGAAGAACCAAACCTTACTTACAAAATAGACTACGAAATAGCGACTAACCTAACAGCACCTATAAAACTGACAGGGCTTTTATTGCCGTTGCTATTGAAAAATAAAGATAGTGCTGTAGTAAATGTAAGTAGCGGACTATTTATTGCACCCAAAAAATCGGCTTCTATTTATTGTGCCACAAAATCTGCCATTCACAGCTTTACAAAAACACTTCGCTATCAGTTGGAAGATACCCACGCTAAAGTTTTTGAAATTATTCCTGCATTAGTAGAGACACCAATGACCGCAGGACGTGGAAAATCAAAAATTACACCGGAACAATTAACAGATGAATTTTTCCGCAACTTTAAAGCAGACAAGTTGGAGAGTTATATCGGTAAAACAAAGTTGCTAAAACTTATCAACCGGCTTTCGCCTAAACTTTCGGACAAAATAATGAAAAACTAACTTTAAAAATAATCAGTTATGAAACCTCTAATCGTTTTACTTTCGGTATTTGCCATTTCGCTCATTACCACAAAAATTATTCGTGGAAATTTTGAATTTGCCTTATCAGGTCGTATTGCCATGTCGGTTATGCTCGTATTTACAGCAGTTGCACATTTTGCATTCACCAAAGGAATGTCAATGATGTTACCCGGCTTTATTCCATACAAAACAGGAGTAGTTTATTTGACAGGCATTATTGAAATTACAGCAGCTATGGGGCTTTTTATACCTAATGCCCGAATTGTTACAGCGTGGTTGTTAATCATATTTTTTATACTCATACTTCCTGCAAACATTTATGCAGCCATGAAACACATTGACTATCAAAATGGAACTTTTGATGGAAACGGACTAACTTATTTATGGTTCAGGGTTCCGTTGCAAGTTTTCTTCATTGCTTGGACATATTCATTTGCAATTAAAGGCTGATAAAAGCCCGAACCTCTAACGGAAGACCGTTTTAGTTCTCCTCTTTTCTTCTATTAAATTAATAAATCAAAGTAAAGAAGACCGTTAGGGGCAAAGCCACTGGTGGCTAAAAGGCATAGCAATACCACTACAAAATTTTTATAACTCATTTTCCTTTTTTAAATTATTGTTTCTTAGTTATGGCTTCCTCATACCTTTCGCTCACTTCATCCCAATTTATGATATTCCAAATGGCATTCAGGTAATTACCACGTTGGTTCTGGTATTTTAAATAATAAGCATGTTCCCAGACATCAATTCCTAAAATTGGAATTCCTTTATGTTCGGCATCATCCATTAGAGGGTTGTTTTGATTTGCTGTGGAACAAATGGACAATTTACCATTTTGGTTTACATAAAGCCAAGCCCATCCGGAACCAAATTGAGTTGAACCGGCTTTGGACAACTCAACTTTCAAGGCTTCTAAATCGGTAAAGGTTTCATTTATGGCTCTTTCTAATTTTTTAGATGGTTTTGTAGCCGTATTTGGTGTTAAAACTTTCCAGAATAATTGATGGTTGTAATGGCCTCCTGCATTATTTCTAATAGTGCTACCCAGCTTGGAAACATTGGATAAAATGTCCAGTAAGGTCATTTTTTCTGTCGCTGTTCCCTTTACGGCCGTGTTCAAATTTTTAATATAGCCTGCATGATGCTTATTAAAATGGATGTCCATCGTTTGTGAGTCAATATAAGGCTCAAGGGCATCTACTTTATAAGGTAATGGCTCTTGTGAGAATTGTGCAAAACCGTATGCACAGTGAATCATCAGTAAAAATAAAATAGTGTTTGTTTTCATTGTTTCTAGTTAATTATTTTTCAAGTTTCCTGAACTGTTCAGGACTATTCCCTGTTTGTTTTTTAAAAAAGGTTATGAAATAGGACGTGTTTTCAAATCCAAGTTTATCCGCTATCTCATTTATGGAATGGTGAGTGTAGTGAATAAGTCTTTGAGCTTCTATGGTGATACGTTTTCTTATCAAATCTCCGGCCGTCATGCCTGTAATTTCCTTACAGAGCTTATTGAGGTAATTCGGACTGATATTGAGCAATTTAGCATAATCTGAAGGGAGCTTTTTCGAAACATAGTGTTTATCTATTAATTTTTCGAAATTTTGGACCCTATGCTGTCGTTGGGTTTTAAAGTTAACAACTCCGATAGGCTTGTAAATGCGTTCCAATTCAAACAATAGAATATTTAAATAGGATTGCATTACTTTTTTTGCTTCTATTTTTTGAAGCA
This sequence comes from Confluentibacter sediminis, assembly GCF_003258355.1. Classification (GTDB taxonomy): domain Bacteria; phylum Bacteroidota; class Bacteroidia; order Flavobacteriales; family Flavobacteriaceae; genus Confluentibacter; species Confluentibacter sediminis. The sequence continues at coordinate 7,011 of NZ_QKPO01000005.1, forward strand.
CATATTCTTCTTCCAAGAGATTCAAAAATATTTTAAATCTGCTTAATTGGTTTTCTGAAACGCTAACAAAAGGTTTAGATTCCAGATGTAAAAAGGAAAATAGATTTAAAATATTGTTATTGAATCGCAATGAAAAGAAAGCCTCATGGAAACAAATAATTGTCCCAGTAGCTTTACTATGTAAGTTAATCGTATTGATGCAATAAGGTTTAATGATGATAACTTTAGCATCATTAACCATAATTCTTTCAGTATCTATATTGATTTCTCCTTGAGCTTGTTCAATAAATAGTATGGTGTAAAAATTATGAGTGTGAGGATATTCTAAAAAAGGAAATTTAGGTAATAACCCATTTAAATCGCTTATCCAAAAATGCTTTAAATTTTCATCAAATAAATCCATCTTGCATACAGGTATATATTCTGTTTGCATGATTATGATTAATTAAAAATTAGAAAAACTAAATTAAATTAACCTGCTTTGGAGGATGAAAAATGGAATGGACAAAAGTGGAATGTATGAGATCGTTTTTTGAGAAAAAAACCGCTTTGTGATAACCTATAAAAGGTTTGATCCCAAAATCCATATCGTACTTTACCTGTGTATAAAGTTGAACTTCTTTGTTTTTAGTACTGGTGTTTTTTTGTTCTTTCTTCTCGTTTTCGGATAGCTTTTCACCTAAATAACAAGACCCTTTACAAACAGGGATTTTATCAAATCTATTAATACATAGCTCCTGCGCAATATAATCCCTGTTTAAATAAAATGAAAACATAATCCAAAAATTGCTTGTACTTTGAAATACAAACAAAATAATGAGGAAATATGTTATTATTTTATTCATTAATCGGTTTTATTCTTTTAGCAATACCTTGATATCATCACTTAATCTTGCAGTATCTACTGGATCTGTCCCGTCATATACACCCCGTATATGTCTGTTTTTATCAACTAATAAAAACCCACCACCATGTACTAAACCCCCAGGTTCCTTTGAATCCGGATATGCGGTAGTAAAATAGCTTTCCGTAGCTATGTTCATTATACTGTCCCTATTTCCAGTAACAAAGTGCCAATTTTTATCAATACCGTGTAGTTCGGTAAAGTTCTTTAATTGTTCTACCGTATCCCTTTCAGGGTCTATGGTGTGGGATAAAAATGATACGCTAGGATTATCCTTATAGATATCATACACCGACTTTAATTGGGTATGCATTTTTGGACATACCGTAGGACATGATAAGAAAATAAAGTCCGCAATATATATCTTATTATTGAACGTGCTGTTTGTTATGACCGTACTATCTTGATCTATAAAGGAAAACTCCTTAATCTTAGGATATATGGTTTTATTATCCTTAATTTCAGGATGACCCAAAATAGGTAGTTGCTTTTCTTGACAACCAAAAGCTATAATTAGAAATAAAAACCAGACCATTCTTTTCATAGTGCAATATACTTATTTTCAATATTTAACTAAAAATGTGATTCTTAGTCGTCTTGCTTACTTTTTTATCGCTCTGTAAATTCATTGTCGCTCAATGTTTTCATAAATGAAATAAGAAGCTCTTTTTCCTCTTCGGTAAGCGGAATTCTATTTCCGTTATCTTTAAAAATAGGATCAAGGTTATCTGCACCTAAGACACCATCATCAAAATAATCCAGAACATCTTTCAACGTGGCAAATTGCCCGAAGCTTCCGTAAGGTGCTGTGTACTCTATATTTCTTAATGAAGGTACACGAAAACTCATATAATCAGCTTCAATTCCTGTAATCCTAGCTCTTCCACCCTCATTACTGTCCAGATTTAAAGGAAACCCGATATTTCTAAAACTTTGATCGGTAAATAATTCGGTACTGTGGCAACTAGCACATTTTTGCTGAAAAATTTGATAGCCCTGTGATTCGCTTTCCGTAAAAGTTCCACCTTCATTTCTTTTTACTTTATCGTACTTACTGTTTGACGAGATTAATGTATATTCATATTGGGCTATACTCTTATAAATCCTATCCGGAGTGATATCTTCATCTCCAAAGGATTTTCTGAACAAATCTTTATAGGAAGGGTCTTCATTTATTTTTCCAATAACTTCCAAAATAGAAGAATCCATTTCCTCATGCGTTATGATGGGCACTATAGATTGACGCTCTAACTGAAGCTTGCTTCCATCCCAATTATAAAACATCATAAATGCCAAATTTTGGATAGGTGGAGTATTACGGATTCCTATTCTTCCCTCAATACCTATGGCCTGTGGTTTATTATCAGTAAAGGCATTTGCCTGAATGTGACAGCTCGCACATGAAATGGTATTGTCTAAACTGAACCGTTTTTCGTTAAATAGTTTTAGTCCTAATTGCACTCCATATTTTGTTGGCCTATTTGTATAGAACGAATTATTATGTTCTGGAAAACCGGACGGAATATTTAAAGATAATTCGGGATTGTCATACAAAATATCTTCGTGGTCATCATTGCTACAAGATGCCAGCAAAAATAAAAGCGGTAAAAATTTCAGAAAAACTTTCATTCTGGTTATTTAAAATATTTTTTAGTAAGAGCCGCCTATTATAAGGCGGCTCTGAAATATAAATTTAGTTTTCTACGCTACTAATAGAGAACATGCCAGTGGTATCGCTTGAGCCATTTCCTCCCAAATTATCTACAAATTTCACCATTTGAACAGCTGTGTGAATGTTTGGAGTTGCATTGTCGCCCATACCTGTTCCTGTTGATAATGTAATCGTATTGGAATTTCCGCTCAACAATTTGTCAAAATCTGCTTTAATGGTAATTTTTGGTGATGCACTACCCACTACAGCGTTTGTAGAAAGATTTAAGACAATATCCCTATAGGCATCAACCCCTTGTATATAACTACCTTCTTCTCCTTCTACTGTACTCCCGGTGTGAATGGACATTTCTTTATTATCAGTATCATAAAAGCCTTCTATTTTAGTAAAGCGATATCCCGTTCCCCATTCCCACATCATCTCGGTATCGTTGGCTCCTGCCATAGCGTAGAAATCAGGAAAACTTGCCTCATTCAAAGTATTCAAATCATTTCTAACCCCTAATCCGAATTTGATTTGTTTATATTCATCCGAAGGGATATTACTCATGACATAGTTCAATGAGGCTGGTTTTGATTGATCTACTACTGTTGCCCCTTTATCCAGATCATTCACATTATAAGGAATTTCTGTGCCATCTGCTTTTATAAGACGTATATTGCTTATTACATATTTCAGCTCTGAAAAACGATGGACTTGTCCTGCTTCTGAAGTATTTACCGAAGCTGTGGTAGAAGAAGCATTGCCCAGTACAATAGCCTTATCCCCAAAGGTGTTGTTGAACGCTAAGGTTACATTGTTTGCAACAGGAATATCATCATCATTGCTACATGAAACAAATGCCATTGAAATAACAGATAAGAAAAGATACTTTTTTAAATTTTTCATTTTTTTTGAATTTAATTGTTATATATAATTTGATTTATGATTAAAAATTGAATTTTATGGAGGTGAAAATATTACGTCCCATCCTAGGAATATTTCCCCAATCAGCATACGTGCTGTAGTATTCGTTTAATAGGTTCTCAGCCCCTACCTGAAATGTCGTACTGAAATTTTCAAGATAAAACGTATAATCGGCAGACAGATTCCATACCGTATAAGATGGCGTTTTATCTTCTCCGTATTCAGGACTATAATCGATTTGTTCAAAATCTCCATTTACCGAAGTTTGAAAACCAAAATCCTTGTAATGATATTGCAACAAAGTCTGATAGCTCAAAGGACGAATGAAAGGAAGATTCCCTTCTTTATTATCTTTCCCACGGGCGTAAGTCAACGTTCCATTCCAATGCAGATGTTCTAAAATATCATATTTAGCATTTAGGGAAAAATTGAAAAGCGTTGCATAATCCAATGAGGTATACCCCTTAACTCCGACAGATTGATAATTCATTGGACTTCCCATACTTAAAATCCTTCCGATGATATAATTCTGAATATGGAAATAATTGGCTTTTACCTGAAAGCTGATTTTTTCATTTTTAAAACCCGCACTTGCATTGATTTCATACGAAATCTCATTCTTTAAATCAGGATTTCCGATATAATCGTAGCGATCAAAACTGTTATAGATATAATACCCATAACCTTCCGAAACAGAAGGAGCACGATGTCCGTAACCACTTCCTACAGAAAAATTGAATTTGTTTACATCAATTGTGTAACCGGCATACAGACTTGGTAAAAACCTGGTTTTTTCCTGTGGCACTCCCGGATGGAAAATCCAGTTAAAATCCACATATTTAGAATGGTTATAATTTAATCCTAATGAACCTCCAAAATTTAACTGGGTCTTTTCTGTAACCTCAAATGAGTTATTTATGGAAACTCCTGCATAACGCGTAGTTACCCAAGGCCAGCTATAGGCAAACATGGTTCGTTCACTTCTGTCCTGCGGATACATTCGCATTTCGGCAATCGACAGGTTATTATAGGCATTCAATTGAATTTCAGAAGAGTAATTATCTTTTTTCAAGTTGATTTTAGATACCAACCCATACGTTGTACTCCACCCCGGCATATCCATATGCACTAGGTTTTCGGGTCGGGTGGTATCATCCATATAATGTTCTATGGTGTTGAAATATATTTTGGAATCCCAAACCCGAACCAATCCCTCTTCAAATAATTGTTTATAAGCAACTGAAGTAATCAGAGCTCTTGAAAGCCATAAATCCATAGGAAGCGCGGGATAGCCGACATCATTGGCCTGATCAAAAATTGCGTCAACACGTAAAGAAGATAAATCACTGGTTTTATAAGTCAATCCTAGCGAACTGTTAAATTTTCTAAATTGAGAATGATTGACCTTATCATTATTCCCATCAGAATAATTTTCAGCTTTACGATAAGAAAAGCTTCCTTCGGTTACAAATTTCTCACTTGAATATGATATGTTACCTAGATTGAAAAATTGTTTATTGTTAAATTCAAACCCAGATTGATACGCTCCTTTCCAGTCTTTATAATTGGTAAACGAAGTATTTTTTCTTTTCAAATTAATACTTCCTGCCACTGTTGAACCTTGCATTCCTCCTTCTTGTCCAGATTTGATTTCAATGGATGCAAGATTATTACTCTCAACATATGAGGTAATCGGATCCATTTTATCGGTACATGCTCCGAAAACGTGCATTCCGTCAATGGTAATGATCGAACGCTCGGTACTCATGTTGTTTAGCAAAGGTTCCCAAGCATAAGCCCCTCTTTTAATAAAACTTATATTGTCAGAAGATGCCAGAAACTCATCGACTGAAACAGCCATTTTCATTTCGGTCTCTATCTTTTTTTTAGTCTTAGCAATAAGTACAACTTCATCCAAAGCAACCTCTGTACTGTCGTTTTGTATTGGAGTATTTTGAGTCCAGCCCACAACTCCCGTAAAAAGTAATAATAGTGTTAAACGGTTCATCCTTCTAAAATAATATATCAATATAAAGTTCGCTTTTTGCGCCTTCTAGTCCAGGTGTAAAATCCGTTGGTACTTCAGTTCCTTTTATAATTTGCCCGTTCTTATCTAGTAGGATAAAGTTCAATGTCCATTTACCGGTCATCGTGTAATTAACCACTCCATAATACAATCCGTCTAATTGCTGGGTCAAATCGACATTATTGGGCGAAGAATGGTTTCCCATAGACGGTTCCGGCATTCTAGGATCTAGCAATAATGTATAGTTATTCACCTCAGAATATAAAAACTGCGAAGGGTCGGGAAAAGTTCCCGAAGGGGTGGTCGGCTGATGGTATTTATAAATTCCGGCAACCAACTCATTTTCTGCAACACTTGGTTTTTGGGGAGCTATTAATGCAATAAAATATGTTTCCCCGTCATTTCCTGTAAATGCCGTCATATTCAGGTTTTTATTGGTCTGCGTTTCAACCGTAACACTTTGGTTAATAAATATTTGCTCGCCCTCACTCATAAATCCGATATACACATCCCAACTATTCACCGAACTACTTTCGTCTGTAAATACCACATATCCAGAATAATAATTTTCTTCGGCATTGTAAATCAAATTATATCTGTGTGGGCAAGATGTTGTCTGATCTTGAAGGCCGGTCATAATCGGCAAAAAAGTAATTTCAGAATTGCTTACCAATTGGTTGTTTTGAGTATTAACAATTTTTAAGCGGATTTCATTATACCCTTTGAAAAACGTTCCGTTCAGGGCTTCGACACTTATGCGATAACCGTTGGTATTAAAAGAAACAGCTTCTTCAAACTCAAAATATTCGGTGACATCCTGATTGAGCTCGGCTTCAAAATCCGTCTTATCAACGGTACAGGATATGGTAAATGCAAACAATGTTGCAATTGCAAAAAAATTAAGAAATTTCATTTCTAATAAATTTGAATGTTAAATTGAAACTATAGGAAGTTCAGCAGAAACTATATATAACATTGCTAAGTATCTTTGAAAATCAAAAACACTTAGTTACATTATAATATTCCTGATGAAGGGCGTGGTATAGTGATTGGAAAAAGACCAAACCTAGATGTTGGCATATGTTTCAACCAAGCTAAAAACACCTCTTGAAAACTATACCATTGGAGGACGAAATATGGAATTTACACCTAAATACGAATAAGATAAATCACCATTTATTGAAAATGTTTTTAATTTAATTGTATGCAATAAAGTCCGAAAACAAAAATCCTTTTTTATTGGTTGAAAGAAGACAATACTCGTTTCTACTGAAATATGTTTTTTATCTTTACTATTTTCAGATTCTGAGGCTTTTGCTAATTGCTTTTTCAAAAAACATTTACCGTTACACTTAAGTATTGGCTTATCTTTATTTATGCATAGTTCATTTTTTATATAATCATACAATGCCACATATTCCACAAATGGAATTATAGGTTTAAAAAGCATGAATAAAGATAATATGATTGTTGCTGTTTTCACGGCGCAAAAGTCTTACTTTTTTTTCATATAACAATATTCATAATTGTTTATGTAAGTTATTGGATTGAATATCTATATAATGACAGGTTCTATTTTAGTTTAAAAAAAATTAAGTTGAATCCAAACTCACATAAAATATAGTAAGAAAAACAACATCTTATAATAAAGGACCACAAAGCAGAATAATGATGTATTGAAAAATCCTATCAATAGTTAAAAAAATATACTGATACAGATATTTATCAAATGAAAACAAACAAAAAAACACATAAGGCATATTACATACTATGGAACAACCCAACAAATTAATTTGATTTGGAACGATTTATAATCAAAAACTTTTAAAACTTATTAGAACTCTAAAAAATTGAAAATGTTGTACCTGACTTTTTTAAGGTGGGATTTAAAACAAAAAAAGCCGAAGATTTCTCTTCGGCTTTTGTACGGGCGGGGAGACTCGAACTCCCACACCTCGCGGCACTAGATCCTAAGTCTAGCGTGTCTACCAATTCCACCACGCCCGCAAAAGGACTGCAAATATAATCAAGATTTTTAAATGGCAAACTTCTTAAGATTAAAAAACATTCTTTTTTTATACTTTTGAAGAAACATATTATAACTTCATGAAAGATATTCAATCATACATCAACGAGCATAAAGATAGATTTTTAAATGAACTTATAGAACTTCTTAAAATACCTTCTATAAGTGCGGACTCAGCCTATAAAGCCGACATATTAAAAACGGCAGAAACCGTAAAAACCAGTTTAGAAAAGGCGGGTTGCGATAGGGTTAAAATCTGCCAAACAGATGGGAATCCTATAGTGTATGGTGAAAAAATTATTGATAAAGCACTGCCAACGGTTTTAGTTTACGGACATTACGATGTACAACCAGCTGACCCCATTGATTTATGGGATTCGCCTCCTTTTGAGCCTGTAATAAAGAAAACGGAATTACATCCTCATGGTGCTATTTTTGGCAGAGGCTCCTGCGACGATAAAGGACAGATGTATATGCATGTGAAAGCATTGGAGTTTATGACCAGCACCAACCAATTGCCTTGCAACGTTAAATTCATGATTGAGGGCGAAGAAGAAGTGGGGAGTCCGAATCTGTCCATCTTTGTCAAGAATAATCAGGAAAAACTTAAAAACGATGTCATTCTTATTTCCGACACAGGCATGATTGCGAATGATGTCCCGTCCATCACGACGGGGTTACGCGGACTTAGTTACGTAGAAGTGGAAGTAACAGGACCTAACAGAGATTTACATTCAGGATTGTATGGTGGTGCAGTGGCAAACCCAATCAATATCTTAACAAAAATGATTGCATCGCTGCATGATGACAATAACCACATAACCATTCCGGGCTTTTATGACAAAGTTGAAGAACTCTCCAAAGAAGAACGTGCGGAAATGGCAAAAGCCCCTTTCAATTTAGAAAATTATAAAAAAGCCTTGAATATCGAAGCCGTTTATGGAGAAACTGGCTATGCCACCAACGAACGTAATTCCATTCGTCCAACTTTAGATGTGAATGGGATATGGGGCGGTTATATAGGCGAAGGTGCTAAAACGGTGATAGCTAGTAAAGCTTATGCCAAAATATCCATGCGTTTGGTACCTCATCAAGATTGGAAAGAAATCACCGAACTTTTCACAAAACATTTTACAAGCATCGCTCCAAAAGGAGTGACTGTTAAAGTAAAGCCGCATCATGGTGGACAAGGTTATGTAACGCCAATTGATGGCATTGAGTACCAAGCAGCCAGTAAAGCTTATGAAGACACTTTTGGCAAAGTCCCAATTCCTCAACGTAGTGGTGGCAGCATTCCCATTGTCTCTCTTTTTGAACAAGAACTAAAAAGTAAAACCATTTTAATGGGCTTTGGCTTGGATAGTGATGCCATTCACTCCCCTAACGAACATTTCGGCATTTTTAATTTTTTAAAAGGTATTGAAACCATTCCGTTGTTTTATAAATATTTTACGGAGCTTTCTAAATAAACTAAAAATGTTACTTACTCAAGAATATCAAGACAATTGGAGTTTTAGCAAAAAAGTGTTTTTTAAAATTGTATTTTCTTATTTTGTTCTTTACTTAACATTAAGATTTTTTGGTAATTTCTTGGAAGTACCATTTAAATGGATTGGCAAGAATATCTTAGGAATATCTTACAACTATAATGTGAGTGGTTTTGGGAGTGGTGACCATACATTTGCTTATATTACACTTTTCGTCAATGCAACTCTTTGTCTTTTTATTTCCTTTTTGTGGATATTATTAGACAAGAAAAGAACAAATTACAACAAACCCTTATATTGGTTGATTGTTGTTCTAAGAGTCTTCTTAATATTATCTATGTTTTCCTATGGTTTCGCAAAAATAATACAGTCACAATTCCCTTATCCTTCGTTAGCAAGAATGTTAGAACCTTTAGGGAATTTTTCCCCTATGGGACTTGCTTGGACTTATTTAGGATACTCAAAAGGATATAATCTTTTTATGGGCATTATGGAAATCTCGGGTGGTTTACTATTAATTCCAAGAAGAACATCTACTCTAGGTGCGTTTATAACTATGGGAGTTATGATGCATGTTGTTGTTATGAATTTTACTTACGACATTCCTGTTAAGTTATTTTCAACACACTTAACAATAATGGCATTATTTATTTTTAGTACAGATATTAAAAGGTTTATTAATGTTTTTATTAAAAATAAACCAACAAACTCATACAATTATTACAATCCAATTAAAAACCATACGTATCATAAAATTATCTTATGGATTAAAATTGTCTTAGTAATTTTATTCTTCGGTTTCTCCCTTATGCAAGGAAGAGACAGAGGAAAAAGTAAAGGTAATAAAACTCCACTTTATGGGATTTGGGAAGTTGAAGAATACATTAAAGAAGGTGACACACTTCAACCACTAATTACAGACACTGAAAGATGGCGATATTTGATTATTGAAAACAATCACCGTGCTACAATAAAAACCATGAATGATTCATATATGCCCTATAGGATTGAAATTGATACAACTTCTAAGAAAGCAATGATTTCAGTTGGCATTACTAAATCTAAAACTTATAATCTAAAATACAACCTATTGAATAATGAAACTTTAATTCTTGAAGGCAACCTCAATTTTAATGACATAGTCATAAAACTAAAAAGAAAAGAATTACTGTTAGATTCAAGAGAATTTAATTGGATTAATGAGACCCCTTATAACCGTTAAATGAAAAACCAACACACCAAAAACCTTATTTTTCTTTTAATAGCAACGCTTTTTGGCAGCACCTCTGGTCCCCTAGGTAAGTTTATAGATTTAGATCCACCAGTTATTATTTGGTGCCGTTGTGTTTTAGGCGGTATCTTTTTGTTTGCTTTTTGCTACTTTAAGAAGGTTAATTTAAAGATTTTATCAAAAAGAGATTTTTTAACCATATTACTAAGCGCTTTGTTTTTTGGCGCCCATTGGATTACTTATTTCTATGCGCTTAAATTATCAAACGTTGCTATTGGGATGTTATCGTTGTTCTCTTATCCTATGATAACCGCTCTTATTGAACCTTTGTTCATTAAAGTGAAATTTGACCCCATGTACATTGTTTTGAGCATTATAGTATTATTGGGGCTTTATATTTTAGCACCTGAATTCAGTCTTGAAAATTCTTATGTAGAAGCTATTATTTTTGGAGTGATATCGGCATTACTATATTCATTACGTAACATCATTTCCAAAAAATTAATAACTCGCTATACAGGCATGAGCATTATGTTTTATCAATTGGTTATACTAAGTGTGGTATTGTTACCTGCTGCTTTTTTGTTTGATATCTCAAATATTTCAACTGAATTTCCATACATCATCGCTCTAGGTTTATTAACAACCGCCATTGGGCATACCATGTTGGTAAGTAGCTTTAAACATTTTTCGGTAAGCACCGCCAGCATAATCAGTAGCACACAACCTATTTTTGGGATTATCTTGGCTTTTATTTTTCTAAATGAAATCCCTAATTTAAACACATTCCTTGGAGGCTCTTTAATCTTGGCAACTGTTGTTATTGAGAGTGTTCGCTCGCGTAAAAAATCCTAATTAATATTTCTATATTTTAAAAATGTCAATTCGAGTGAATTACACACATTTTTCATGTGTGTAATTTGTATCGAGAATCATTCTTTTTAGATTTTCAAATAGTTCTCGATACCATTCTCCTGCTTCTAATATCGAATTGACACACTACTATTTATGTTTTTTAACTCTACACTTGTAGAATTAAAATATTTGTTCTATGTTTGTAGAACATAATCTAATCTTGTAGAAAATGCAATTATCAAAAACCGAAGAAGATTTAATGAACTACCTCTGGAAGCTAGAGAAAGCGTTTATGAAAGATTTACTCGATGCCTACCCAGAACCTAAACCAGCAACTACAACCGTCGCAACGCTTTTAAAACGTATGACCCATAAGGGTTTTGTTGCTTATAATTTATTCGGAAACTCCAGAGAATACTACCCGTTGGTTAAAAAAAAGGATTATTTCTCTAAACATGTAAACGGTCTCATCAAAAACTTTTTTAATGATAGTGCCTCGCAGTTCGCCTCGTTTTTTACCAAAGAAACCAATTTAACCAAAGAAGAATTGGAAGATTTAAAAACACTCATAGATAAGGAACTTAAAAATAAATAGCTATGGGATTCTATATTTTAAAATCGGGCATCTGTTTGGCAATCTTTTATGGCTTTTATAAGCTGGTTTTAGAAAAAGAAAGCTTTCATGTTTTTAAGCGTTTTTATTTATTGCTTTCGGTAGTTATAGCATTTGTAATCCCATTAATAACCTTTATAAAATATATAGAAGTTATTCCTCAAGAAGTACCTTTAGTTTTCCCTGAATCAATTATAACAAACTCAGTAATAAAGGCTGAACCAATAAACTATACTTCTATGATGTTATGGAGCATCTATGGTTTGGGTGTGTTACTTTTTAGTTTTAAGTTTTTTAAAAATTTATCAGGACTAATCACTAAAATAAAACGAAACCCGAAATTTAAAAACCAACGTTTCATTAATGTGTTGCTGCAAGATTTAGTCATTCCCCATACCTTTTTTGATTACATTTTTTTAAACAAGCAAAAGTTTGAATCGCATCAAATCCCTAAAGAAGTGTTGTTACATGAAGAAACCCATGCTAAACAAAAACATAGTTTGGATGTGTTGTTTATTGAACTATTACACATTCTATTTTGGTTCAATCCATTTATTCATTTTATAAAACGCAGCATTAAATTAAACCATGAGTTTTTAGCAGACCAAGCTGTTATAAATAATGGTATTATACCTTCAACATATCAACAAATGTTATTGACATTCTCATCAAATGCTTTAGAACCTCAATTGGCAAACGCCATCAATTATTCATCCATCAAAAAACGATTTACAGTTATGAAAACACACACATCCCAACAAGCTATTTGGCTCCGAAGCCTCATTTTATTACCATTACTTGCTATATTGATTTATAGTTTTAGTGAAAAGAAAGTTGTTGAAAAGCCCTTTATTGTTCAACAAAACGTCACCAGCAGTGGTGTAACCGAAGCGATGATGGAAGAATATCGAGACTTCATCAAAGACTTTGAAAATTCAAATAAGATAATTTATCCTAAATATTTAAGGGCTGTTGCTATTTATGATTTAATGACAGATGAACAACGCCATTCAGTTAAAAAATATCCAAAAGATATAATTTCTAATTTATCCAATGTAAAACCAAAAACTCCTACTGAAACTGAATTTAATTCATGGAAAAACTCCAACAAATTTGCTATTTGGATTGATGGAACCCATGTAAAAAATTCAGAACTAGACAATTACAAAGTATCTGATATTAAATATTTTACAACTAGTTTTGTTTATAATAATGCTAGAAGCGTAAAGTTTTCTCAATCTTATCAAAATCATTTGTATACTCAAAAAGGATTTGAAACTACGTTTACTAATTCAAAAAAAAATCATTCTGCTTTAGAACAAATTAAAAAGGAATTGAAAGCAGAAAGTTCTAAAACCCAACAAAGAGCAACTCAAGATACTGTAGAAGAATACAAGAAAAAATACAATGAATTAGAAGTGCTAAAAAAAATACCTCCTCATTATATAAACAAAACAAAAACAGAACAAGAAAAAATGAATGCCTTGTTTTCAGATTTAGGTGGTATGTATTTTAAAATGTCTAGCACTAATAGACAACTTGTTTCAAGACCAGAAGCTCCTATTTTGCCTTACGCGAAGTTGATAAGAGATGGAAAAATAGAATACAAAAAAATTAGTGATTTGACCGAGGAAGACAAAAAATTACTTCCACCACCTCCACCTCCACCAATTGAAACAGCTTTACCACAAAATCCTTCAAAAGAATTATTGCAAGCCAAGAAAAAATTTGTAGAAAAAGCTGATGCTTATGGAGACGCTATGCAGGTTTATTTTAAAGAGAAAAAAGGAGATCTTAACGATTTAAAAACTCAGTACAAAGAAGTTATGGAACTCTATAACGTATATACGGCTTTAGCCAGAAAAGAAAATGTGTTGCCTCCACCTCCACCGCCGCCAGCAAAAAAGTAAACAAAACATACATGATTAAAACAGCCAAGTTTAAACTTGGCTGTTTTTTTTTATCAATTTATGTAACAAAATGATTAAGATAACGTTCTAATAGTCAACCTGTCCTGAGCTTAGTCGAAGGGTCAATCAAATAGCATACGTTATGTTAAAGCAATTCTTCATTATTTGCTCTGGTGCAGATACCGACATTTTAGAAAACTGTTCTAAAGGGGAACAAAATAAATACGCTGGTATTGGAGCCACCGTGTTCTTTACAGCCGTTATGGCTTTTATAGCATCTAGTTATGCGCTTTATACCGTTTTCGATAATTTGTATACCTCCATATTCTTCGGACTTATTTGGGGATTCCTCATTTTTAATTTAGACCGCTATATCGTTTCCACTATTAAAAAAACCGGACACTTTATTGACGAATTTATTCAAGCAACACCTCGAATTATATTGGCAGTTATCATAGCAATCGTTATTTCAAAACCATTAGAACTTAAAATTTTTGAAAAAGAAATTAACCAGGTGTTATTGGAACAAAAAAATGATTTAACACTTGCCAATAAAACACAAATAGCAGAACAATTTAATCCTAGTATAAACAGTTTAGCCGAAAATAATAAAGCTTTGCAAAAACAAATCGATGACAAAGAAGCCGAAGTAAACGCATTATACAATACTTATATCGCAGAAGCAGAAGGAACCGCTGGTACCAAACTTTTAGGCAAAGGTCCTGTTTATAAAGAAAAACGTGATAAACATGATGATTTGTTGGCGGAATTGCAACAACTAAAAGCAGAGAATAAAGAAAAGATTTTAGCTAATGACACCCAAATAGCCCATTTAAAAGGCAGTTATGACACCGAGGTTGAGAAAACACAACCCATCATCAATAATTTTGACGGTTTAATGGCTCGTGTTAATGCTTTAGGTGAGCTGCCTTGGCTACCTTCGTTTTTTATATTTCTGCTGTTTCTGGCCATTGAAACATCTCCTATACTCGCAAAATTATTATCCCCAAAAAGTGCTTACGACTATAAATTAGAAGACCAGGAAGCTACTTTAAAAACAACCATTCTTCAAAATAAAAACCAAAGAGAGGCTTTACTTAAAACGGACTTTGCCATTAATGACCGTATTTACAACGACATTGAACATGAAGATGAATTATACTCTTATAAACGCAAAAAAGCCAGAGAACTTATGCAGCTACAAGCTGATGCATTCTTTAAACAACAAAAAAATGTTTTATAATTAAGCGGCTTTCCCAGATTTAAAATAATCATATAAATCTTTGCACCCCAAACCAACAATAGCGAATTTTTTGTTTTTAGCTATAGCCTCATCATGAAGTCTTGCAATGGCATTAACTCCATATCTGTCTATGCTTTCTAAATCTTCTATGCTAATAGTAACAGTGTTAGATTTTTCAAAAATATTTTTGAATGCTTGCTGAAACATATATACATTATTCCTGTTTAAAATTCCTTTTAAACTATAAAAATTATTGCAGTTACTAATTGTTAGGTCCATACACATAAATTTATATTATATAAATATTTATAATTATTAATCCATTGATTACCATATTAATATACAACTAAAAATAAACTTAGTTGCATTTTATCGATAAAGCGGAAAATACTTTAGTTAAAAAAATTAAACTTGTCAAATAAATCGATATATCACTTCTTTAAAAGTTTGATTTTGCTATTTTTACTTCACAAATTTTATATGCATGATGAAGAAGCTTTTACTATTACTTTTTATTTTATCGTTACATAACGTTACTGCACAAACCTCCGAGAAAGAAGACAAAAAAGATATTCTTGCTGTTTTAAAAGCTCAAAGACTAGCTTGGTCTGATGATGATATGGAAGGTTTTATGGAAGCCTATTGGAAAAGTGATTCACTTAAGTTTTATGGTCCTAATGGTATTACACAAGGTTGGGACAACACCTTTGAAAAATATAGAAGGAGTTATCCTGATAAAGATCACACAGGTATCTTAAGCTTTAAAATAAACGATGTTTCCAAAATCAGTGAAAACAATTATTACGTTTTAGGCGAATACCATTTAAAACGCAATGTTGGAAATGCAGATGGTTTTTTTATGCTATTATTTAGGAAAATAGAAACCGATTGGAAAATTATTGTCGATACGTCTTACTAATATTAATTTACAGAAGGACAATTACAATCGTATTTTTCTCTTTTACAATTAAAGTTATATCCAAGTGTTATTTGATGAAATCCACCATTGGTAAATACCACTGAATTTGTTTGATAAGTATATGTATAGGCAACCATAAACTGGTTATAATTAACCCCAAGAATAGGTGTTATGTTTTGTAGTTTTTGGCTATTTATAGCTCCTGAATTTGTTAAATATTGAGCACCATCCAAACTTTGTCTGTAAGACAAACCTCCCCAAATACTTCCAAATTCCATTTGTTTATATGCTTTAGCATTAATATCTATGGAAGATTCTTTAGTACCTTCTTTATATTGATACATCAATGAAGGCTCGTAAGTCCAATCACTTCCATAAGCTCCAAAAACATAACCAGCAGAAAACAAATAACGCCTCAGATTGCTTGTAATTTCAATATCATTATTAACACCAGAATTTTTTAACATATTTTTTACTGTGCCATGCAAATAAAAGTCTAAATAGTTATAAGAAAAGCCAAAGTCCATGTTAAGGTTTGTTTTGCTTTCTACATTTCCACTAATTAGAATATCGTAACCATCTTGAGGAAAAGACGTTTCATCTAACTTATACTGAATAAAACCAACACTTAATCCAAAAGACAACTGATTTAAATCTAATTCAGACCTCGAAAACATTATGTGATGCGCATACGTTACATAAGCACCACTTTGCGAATGGTAACCGTTTTTATCTGTATATAAAATACCTCCGATTGCAGAAGGCGAATCCCCTATTCTACCATTCATACTTAAGGTTAAAAGCTTAGGAGCATCTTCATGTCCAAACCATTGTTGGCGTGCTGTTAGGCGAACCTTAGCACAATTTGCAGCTCCTGCCATGGATGGATGGATTAAATAATAATTATCAGTTAAATAGTCGGCATAAATAGGCAATCCTTCTTGAGCCTTTGCTATAAGCATACTCAAAAATCCTAGTACCAAAACAAAACAATATTTCAACTTCATAAACTATCACTTAGTAGGTTTTACATTAAATTCAATGTTTTGATTACCAATAAATTAAAACATTGAATTTAATGTGTTTTCATATTTTCAAAAGAGCAACAAAAACCAAATATATATATAACTATAGTTTTCTTTTAGTATTTTTACAAAAAAAAGCTAAAATGAACACTTTTAACGTTTCAATACAAAAAACCACGAATAAAGCCATTATAAAATTTGAAGTTAATCAGTTTATAACCAAAAACCAAAGTTTTGAGTTTAATAATATTGATGAAGCTAAGCCTTCTCCATTAGCGCAACAATTATTTTATTTACCCTTTGTAAAAAAAGTATATATTTCAGGAAACTTTATTGCTGTTGAGCGTTACAATATTGTTGAATGGGAAGATGTACAAGATGAAATGGCTGAACAAATAACGAATTATTTAAATGAAGGAGGCATTGTTATTGAAGATACGGCTGTTTCTAAAAAAGTACCAGTTACGGTTTATGCGGAAAGCACACCGAACCCTTCTGTGATGAAGTTTGTCGCAAATAAAAAATTAGTAACGGCTTTATTTGAATTTACTTCAATCGATGAAGCTAAACTATCTCCTTTAGCCACAGAATTGTTTTATTTTCCATTTGTAAAAAATATATTCCTTGATGAAAATTATATTTCCATTACCAAATATGACATCGCCGAATGGCAAGACATTACCGTACAACTTCGTGAATTTATAAGGAGTTATATTGAAAATGGAAAAGATATAGTGTTGCCTGGTGCTACTGAAAATTTAAAAAAATCCACAAAACAAGTAGATGATTATTTTGAATCGCTTGATGACACCTCAAAAGAGATTATAAACATACTTGAAGAATATGTAAAACCCGCTGTCGCCAGTGATGGTGGAAATATTCAGTTCATTTCTTATGATGACGTTACTAAAAACGTGAGCGTATTGCTTCAAGGTGCTTGTAGTGGTTGTCCATCCTCAACCTATACATTAAAAAGTGGCATTGAAAATATGCTGAAAGAAATGCTAAAAGGCAAAGTTGAAACTGTGGAAGCCATTAATGGTTAAACATTATAAATGATTATAGAATTTAAATGTCCGCCATGAGGACGTTTTTTTTATTCATTATTTACTTACTTTTATATCATGCAAAAACTTTTTTACATCTTATTAATTTCAACTATTCCCCTCCTTAGTTGTAAAAGTCAAACTTCAGAAGACATGACACATCCATATACGAATGATCTTATAAACGAAACAAGTCCGTATCTTCTACAACACGCCCACAACCCGGTAAACTGGAATGCTTGGAACGATAAAACATTGGCAAAAGCAAAATCTGAGAATAAGTTATTATTAATAAGTGTAGGATATGCAGCCTGTCATTGGTGCCATGTTATGGAACATGAAAGTTTTGAAGATAGTTTGGTAGCGCAAGTCATGAATAAAAATTTCATCAATGTAAAAGTTGATAGAGAGGAACGCCCCGATGTGGATCAAATTTATATGAATGCGGTACAATTAATGACCGGTAGTGGTGGCTGGCCTTTAAATGTAATAGCATTACCCGATGGTAGACCAGTCTGGGGAGGCACCTATTTTAAAAAAGACCAGTGGATTGACATTTTAAATCAGATTTCTAAACTGTATTCTGAAAACCCTAATAAACTTTATGAATATGCCGAGAAATTATCTAAAGGTATCAAATCTCTAGATGTTGTAAATTTAAATACCGATGAGCCCATTTTTGAAGCGTCTTATATAAATGATGCACTTAAAAATTGGGAGAAAAATTTTGACTATCATGACGGGGGCACCAAGCAAACACAGAAATTTATGATGCCAAACAACTATCATTTTTTGTTAAGAAATGCTTATCAAAATAATGATACAGATTTACAGGAATTTGTGAATTTAACGCTTACTAAAATGGCATATGGAGGTGTTTACGATCATATTGGCGGCGGCTTTTCAAGATATTCGGTAGATGAAAAATGGCATATCCCTCATTTTGAAAAAATGCTTTATGACAATGCACAATTGGTTAGTTTATATGCTGATGCTTACCTCATCACAAAAAATGAACTTTATAAAACTGTCATTGAAGAAACCTTAGATTATATAAAAAATGATATGACTGCGAGCAACGGTGCTTTCTATTCCTCTCTGGATGCAGACAGTAATAATCCAGAAGGGAAATTAGAAGAAGGTGCTTTTTATGTTTGGACCAAAGAGGAGTTAAAAACACTCATTAAAGAAGATTTTGATGTGTTTTCAGATTATTACAATATCAATAATTACGGACTCTGGGAACATGATAATTATGTGTTAATCCGAAAAGATGATGATCCCTCCATTATTAAAAAGCATCATTTAACGGACAATCAATTATCTGAAAAGAAACAGCATTGGAAAAGCATCCTTTTAACTGTTCGAAATAAAAGACCTAAACCTAGACTTGATGATAAAACGCTGACCTCGTGGAACGCTTTAATGCTAAAAGGTTACACAGACGCTTATAGGGTTTTAGGCACTAAAGCCTATTTAGAAGCTGCTGAAAAAAATGCGAATTTCATCATCAACACCCAATTACGACAAGATGGTGGTTTAAACCATAATTATAAAGACGGCAAAAGCACTATAAATGGTTATTTAGAAGATTATGCGGCTACTATCGATGCCTTTATTTCACTTTATGAAAACACATTAAACGAAACATACTTAACCACTGCACGAGATTTAGCTAATTATACATTTGACCATTTTTTTGATGACTCTAGTAAAATGTTTTATTTCACTTCAAACAGTGATGCCTCATTGGTTTCTAGAAGTATTGAATATAGAGACAATGTGATTCCTGCCAGCAATTCTATGATGGCTAAAAACCTATTTAAATTATCTCATTATTTCGATAATGAACATTTTTCAAAAACGGCGATGACGATGTTAAATAATGTAAAACCAGAAATGAAAGAATACCCATCTGGATATTCCAATTGGTTCGATTTAATGTTGAATTATGCCAATTCATTTTATGAAGTTGCTATTGTTGGAAAAGATGCTAGACAAAAATTAGCCGATTTAAACACGCATTATGTGCCCAATAAATTAATTGCCGCAAGCACTACAGAAAACAATATGCCTTTATTGGAAAGCAGATATAACCCACAACAAACGCTTATTTATGTTTGTGTAAACAAAGCTTGCAAATTACCTGTCGCAGATGTAAATAAAGCTTTAGAATTCTTAAAAGAATGAATTTTTTAAGTATCATAATAATAGCATTTGTCGCTGTAGAACATGTCTTTTTTTTAATATTAGAAATGTTTTTTTGGACGAAACCTAAAGGTATGAAGGCGTTTGGCTTAAAATCAAAACAATTTGCCGAAGACACCGAAGTATTAGCGGCCAACCAAGGTTTATATAACGGCTTTTTAGCTGCTAGTTTACTATTTTCAATCATAGAAAACGATATAAAGATTGCCTTGTTCTTTCTTACTTTTGTGACTATTGCCGGTATTTATGGAGCCTATTCCACTAAACAAATTAAACTGTTTTACATTCAATCTATTCCTGCAATTCTTGGTCTCATTTCTACAATTGTTAACGTTTTTTAACTTTTACCTTATTGTTTTTTTTATAATAAAATTGTATAATGTATACTTGTAATAACTATAAAAAAACTTATGAATTTAGAAAATATTGATGCAGAAAAATGGATTGAATTAGCTACAACTTACGGACTAAGAATTCTTGGAGCTATTGCTATTTGGATTATTGGTTCTTGGCTTATTAAAAAGGTTCTTAATACAGCTCGTAAGATAATGACCAAAAGCGACTATGATATCAGCCTTCAAAAGTTCTTGATAAACCTATTTAATTGGGCATTAAAAATACTTCTCATTATTACACTTTTAGGCACATTAGGTGTCCCAACAACCTCATTTGCAGCGGTTATTGCAGCGGCAGGTTTAGCGATTGGTTTGGCACTTCAAGGTTCCTTAGGGAATTTTGCTGGTGGTGTATTGATCATGATTTTTAAACCTTTTAAAATAGGTGATGTCATTGAGGCACAAGGCGAAATAGGCTCTGTAAAACAAATTGAAATATTTACCACCAAACTTATAGGGCTTTCAAATAAAGAAATAATAATACCAAATGGTGCCTTATCAAACGGAAATATTGTTAATTACACGACTGAGGGAACACGACGTGTCGATTTGGTTTTTGGGGTTGGATACGATTCTGATATAAAAAAAACAAAAGAAGTGTTAATGGATGTTCTAAAAAACAATCCGAAAATTTTAGACACCCCAGAACCTACCGTAAATGTTTTGGAATTAGCAAATAGTTCAGTAAACTTTGCCGTGAGACCTTGGTGCAATGCTGCCGATTATTGGAGTGTTTATTTTGAAGTTACCGAAAGTACTAAAGAAGCCCTTGATGCTGCCGGTATAGAAATACCATATCCTCACCAAGTTGAAATACACAAAAACGCTTAAGATTTAGATTTTAAAGCTATAAAATCTTTTAAATAATAAGGTTCAAAATAAGCGACATCTTCAAAGTCGCTTATTTTGTATTTGTTAAATGCCAACATACTCATTTCATTAGCAGATGGCAACTTATTATCCTTAAAATTGGCATTGGTATGATGAATTAATTCTTTTGTTTTCTCAACACCATTACCTATAAAATAGACCTGTGCTTCATTTAAATATTCCGTAAATGAGTATTCATCTAAAATCTGTGCTTGCGTTTCTCTTACTATCTTATAATTTGAATCGAATATAGCAGAATAGACTTCCATACGCCTAGCATCGAGCATAGGGATTATAAAACCCTCATCAATTTTTAATTGATAGGCTAAAGCCTCAAGAGTTGATATAGCAATAAGCGGCTTGTTTAAAGCAAAACAAAGCCCTTTTGCTGCAGAAACACCAATACGAAGCCCCGTATAAGACCCAGGCCCCTTACTAACCGCTATAGCATCTATATCGTTTAAGGTTGCTTCTGATTCTTTTAAAACAGTATCAATAAACACATGTAAACTTTCGGCATGCGAATAATTCTTGTTATTATCTTCTTTCAGATAAATAGTTTTCCCATTTTCTGAAACGGATACCGAACAATTAGTTGTAGCTGTTTCTATATTAAGTATTAATGCCAAATTAATCTAAGGTTATTCTTTTTCCCATGTAAAAATCTAAAACTTTTGTTTTAAAAACAAAATCGTATTTAGCATTTATTAAAGACGATTGTGCATTAATATATCTGATACGTGATTGTTCTAATTCAAAAGAATTCATAGCTCCAATATTAAAACGTTCTTGGGAATTTTCAAATGATAATTTTTGAGATTCTAACGATTTTTTAGCTGCTTCAAAGGTTTTAAAAGCCGCTTGGGCATCTGTATAAGCTCGTTGTATATTAGATTCTAAACTTAATTTAGCTTGATCCAAATCTAGCTTGGCATTTTCTTCTCTTACTTTAGATTTAGCAACGGCTGTTTTATTCTGAAATTGGGAAAATATAGGAATATTTACACTTAAATTAAAACTATGTCCTTTATTGTCTTCTAATTGCCTAAAAAAGGCATCTTCATTAGTGCTTAAGTTTGTGAAAAACACATTCGTTCCAAAACTATAGCCAAAATTTACACTTGGCAAATAACCACTTTTAGAAATTTTAGTGCTTAATTCTGAATTCTCAATATTTTTTTCTGCAATTTTAATTTCATTTCTATTCTCCAACGCATATTTTAATATAGGAGTGACGTCATTATATAATAAAGCTTCCGAAGGGCTATCTACTTCAATAATGGAAACATCAAAACCTTCAAAAGGCACTTGTAATAATTGTGATAAAGATAATAATGAGAGTGTGTAATTATTCTGCGCTATAGTAACGGCTTGTTCATCGTTTGCTAAAGTAGCTTCTGCATCATAAATATTCACCCTAGGTTGTTTGCCTGAATCTACTAAATCATTAACTTGTTGTAATTGTTTTTTAGAAAAATCATATTGGGCCTTTGCCGTTTCTAATTGTTCTTTATTAAACAACACATTTAAATATGAGTTGGCAACATTTAACGAAATATCATCCTTAATTCTATTTAACTCTAACTGACTTGTTTCTAAATTTAGCTGTGATTGTTTATATAAATAAGTATTTCTAAATCCATTAAAAACATTTTCAGAAACTCTTACTCCAAAATTGGTAGAGTTACTCGTTCTATTTACAAAAGACCCTTCAAATAATTGACTTTGTCCTAAGCTAATACCATGGGAAGCACTACCAGAAACAGATGGTAAAAAACCACCTTTTGCAGCAATAATATCTTGATCATTTGTAAGTAAAGTGTTCTCTGCTTTTTTTATTGTAATATTATTCTCTAAAGCATAAGTCACACATTCTTGTAGTGTCCATTTTTTTTGTGAAAAACACAATGCACTAACAAAGAAAATAGACACTATAAAACTATTTTTTATCTTTTTCATAATCAATTAATTATTTCGTCTTCTTTGGTTATCTTCATCATCATCTTTAGAAGCTTTATTCCAAACTTTTATTTTGTCTCCTTTTTCAATACCATCTAGAATTTCAACATTAATACCATCTGAAATTCCTAATTTCACGTCTTTCTTCTTGAATTTTCCTTCGCCTGTCTGGATTTCAACAAAAGGTTTATCTGTAATTCTATCGAATTGAAGCAAAGATTCTTTAATAGCAAAAATATTTTCTTTTCCTTCTAAATCTATCTCGGCATTGGCACTATAACCTGCTCTAATATTTGTACCTGCATCAATATTTACATCTGCTTTAATAGTAAACTGCACAGCACCATTTTCTTCAACCCCTTTTGGAGCGACAAAGGTTAATTTTGCAGGAAACTCTTTAGCATTTATAGCCCCAAGAACAACTTTAATGTCTTTACCTTCTTTTAATTTACCAACTTCCGCTTCATCTACTTTTCCTTCGAAAATCATAAAACTCATATCTGCTATAGTAGCAATGGTTGTTCCATCATTAAAATTATTACTTTCAATAACTTGATCTCCTTCTCTAACAGGTATCTCTAATATGGTTCCTGCAATTTGAGCTGTTATACTTGTATTTGCCGAACTTCCCCCAGAAATAGAACCCTTTTTTATAATTTGATAATCATTTTGAGATTGGCCTAAAGATTCTTTAGCTTGATTAAAACTAAGTTCAGTATTTTCAAAATCCTGTTTTGAAATGACACCTTTATCAAATAATGCTTTATCTCTGTCGTATTGAATTTTAGCATTATCAAATGATAATTTAGAAGTTGCTATTCTACTTTGAGCCTGTACCAAAGATTGTTCATTAGGAACCACTCTAATAGTAGCTATTAAATCACCTTTTTTAACGATATCTCCTTCTTCAACAAAAATCTTATCAATAATTCCAGAAATTTGCGGTTTTAACTCCACTTCTTCTTCTGGATTTAGTTTTCCTGTAGCTACAGCTTTTGTTTTGATTGTTGTATAAAAAGGCTCTTCAACTTTAAAATCCTCAATGGCTTTAGAATTGGAATCCATAAAATACTTTAGTACAAATATTAATAATAACACTGCAACTAATCCTAAAATAATTTTTACTGTTTTGTTCATTTTTTTGATTGTTTATTCTTCTCTTAATGCTTCTATTGGTTTTATGCTTGTAGCTTTAAATGCTGGTATTAATCCTATTAACGTCCCTAAAATCACTAATAATAAAAGGGCTATAAAGACAACGGCTATTGATACAGATGCATTTACTATGACGGCGTCATCTCCCTGTCCGAATGCGGCATCTAACCCTATTAAAATCCAGCCACCTGAAATGATTCCAAACAAACCAGCTATTAATGTTAAAAATACGGCTTCTACTACAATCTGTCTTTTTATTTCAAATGGTGTTGCCCCTAATGCTCGGCGTACACCTATTTCTTTAGTACGTTCTCTTACAGTGATTAACAAGATATTACCAATTGCAAATACGCCTGCTATTAAAGTAGCCACACCTACAAACCATGTTAAAAACTGCATTCCCGTTAAAAATCCTGTTACTCTACCAATCTCCTTTGCGGCATTTGCACTTCGTAATGCCGTATTGTCGTTTGGATTGACATCATTCAGGTTTTTCAACAATAGCTTGGCATCTTTTTCTATTTGCACAATATCATATCCTGGCTTTCCAGTTATGGTCATCCATCCAATTTGGTCTCCTGTGTTATAAATCTGCTGAAAAGTAGTAAATGGTATATGCATATCAATTCGAGGCCCCATACTTATGTTTGAAACTTCAAATACACCAATAACTTTAAAATTGATATTATTTATTTGAATGTATTGACCGATAGCCTTTTCATCTTTTTCGAAAATCTGTTTAT
The DNA here is from genome assembly GCF_003258355.1 of Confluentibacter sediminis. Lineage (GTDB taxonomy): Bacteria > Bacteroidota > Bacteroidia > Flavobacteriales > Flavobacteriaceae > Confluentibacter > Confluentibacter sediminis. Next base: position 32,204 of record NZ_QKPO01000005.1, read on the forward strand.
AAACGTCTTCGGATAAAACAACTACTTTTTTCCTGTCGCTAATATCACTTTGGTTAATGAACCGACCATGTATAAGTTTTTTCTTTTCAACTTTATCAAGTAATGGATAATCACCTCCTAAAGAAAACGTACCTGAAAGAAAATTTCTAACTACCGTAGCTTGATTTTGGTTTCTTGGAACAACAAATTCGATACCATTAACATTTTCTTCAACTTTTTGCGCATCTGTCAACGAAAGCCTCACTCGTCGTCCTTCTTGAAACCCTTTAAAAGGTTTGCTTGTATTTTGAGACCAGATAAAGACACTATTGGTTGCAAAATCACCAAATAATCTGTTAAACGAATTTTCCAAACCTCTGGCAGAACCTAACAATCCTATTAGCAATAAAATACCCCACCACACACCTACCATAGTAAGTATAGACCTTAATTTGTTCTTATTAAAGCTATCAAAAACTTCTTGCCAAGTATCTCTATCAAATAAAAATTTAAACATATTAATCGTTTCTTAAGGCTACTATAGGTTTAATTTGTGATGCTTTTTTTGCAGGCAAATAACCTGCTAATGCACCTGCTAGTATAAGAGTTAAAGTAGCACCAATCACAAGGCTGTTACTCACACCTGGGTTTTTAATAAAATAAACTTCTAAGCTAGGCCCAACAAGCTCTAGAACCCCCACACCAATTAATAGACCAACATAACCCGCTATTGCGGTAATAAGTATTGATTCAATTAATATAATGGATATAATAGATTTAGGTGTGGCACCTAAAGCTTTTCTGATACCAATTTCTTTGGTCCGTTCTTTTACTATAAAAATCATAATATTACTGATCCCAACAATACCTGCTATAAGGGTTCCAAAACCAATTACTAAAATAATAACTGTTAACCCACCCGTCATTTGGTCTACGGTTTTGGTTGCTTCAGCCATATTAAATACCCTAATCCCTCTTTGGTCATCATTAGCAACAGAAAATCTGCTTTTTAATTTTCTTGTTAGTAAATTACTAAAGCCTAATGCTTGGTCATAATTTAAATCTGGACTGTAGGTCAGGTTAATTTGGTCAATGTAATCATTGTTGCCGTATATATGCTGCGCTGTTGTTATAGGAATATAAATAATACTTTCTTCATTATCGCCCCCTTCATCTGAAAAAACTCCAACAACTTTATATTGTATTCCATCAAGATTTAAATATTTACCTATAGCAGATTCTTGTATGAATAAATCTTTCTCTACTAATCTTCCAATTACTATTACTTTTGACTTATTATCTAAATCGTTTTGATTTATGTAACGCCCCTCTTTTATTTCGTTTTTTTCAACAAATTGATAATCTGGATAAACAGCAATAAGGCTATAGCTGTTTTTCTCGGTTTTATATGCAGCATTTACATTTTTGTAAACCCTTGAGGATATAAATTCTATTTTATCACCATACTCTTCTTTAATATATTTATAATCTTCATTTTTAAATTGGATTTGTCTTCCCGCCTGGTAGCCTTCATTAGCCTTAGAAGTCTTACCAGACATAATAAAAATAGAATTGGCAGCAGTATCAACAAATTCTTCTTTGAAAGTATTTTGTAGACCATTAGCAATACCAAAAAGTATAGTAAATAATAAAATAGCGAATGCTACAGTAAAACCAGATAACAAACTTCTAGTTCTGTTTTTATTGATACTTTGAAAAATTTCCCTCCAGAGATCTAAATCAAACATATTGTTCTGCTCTTACTTGGTTGACTTTTTTATCTTCTATAATTATGCCATCGCGTAAGCGTACAATACGTTTACACATATTCGCTATATCTTCTTCGTGAGTTACCATTAATATGGTTTTGCCTTCATCATTTAACTGCTGAATAAACGCCATGATTTCATGTGAAGTTGTGGTGTCTAAAGCTCCTGTTGGCTCATCTGCCAATAATAATTTCGGGTTTGCCGCCAAAGCTCTAGCGATAGCGACACGTTGTTTTTGTCCACCAGAAAGTTCTTTTGGTAAATGATGTGCCCAATTTGCCAAACCTACTTTTTCTAAATGGAACATAGCCAATTCTTGACGTTCTTTGCGTTTCATACCTTGGTAATATAAGGGCAATGCTACATTTTCAAGTGCATTTTTATAATTTATGAGATTGAAAGACTGAAAAATAAATCCTAAAAATTTATTTCTATAAACAGCAGCTTTTTTCTCGGTAAGATTTTTTATTGGTAGATTATCTAGTATATATTCACCTGAATCGGCTTCATCCAGCATACCTATAATGTTTAACAATGTAGATTTACCAGACCCTGAGGATCCCATTATGGCTACCATTTCCCCATTTTCAACAGATAGGTTTATACCTTTTAAAACGTGCAAACTGGTATCTCCTATGGGATAGGATTTATTTAGATTTTTTATTTGTAACATTTCTTGATTGGTTAATGTAACTTACAATTATCAATTAGACTCAAAATACAAAGAAAAGTTACATTGAATTCAGAAAAAAAATTTATTATTTATTTAACTTTGAGTCTGTTCTGTTAAATTTCCTGTAAATAAAATATCCTAAACCTCCTATTAGGATGTATGGGATCGCCATAAGGTATACAATACCATCATTGATTCCTTGAGCGGCACCTTGTCCTTCTTCGCTTTCCAATACGGCTCGACACATAGCACATTGAGCATTTGTTTCTATAAAAAACAAAAAAGATAAGAGACAAAAGACTATTTTGGTTTTCATGTTATGTATGAATTGTTTCGTTTCTCAAAATCATGCTACACATAATATGGTGAAATCATAACATAAACAATAACACCAGTAACAGCCACATATAACCACAATGGAAATGTGATTTTTGCAATTTTTTTATGTCTTTCAATATTATTTGTAATGGCTCTTACATAAGTAATAAGTACAAATGGAATGATTATAATAGATAATAATATGTGTGTTATAAGAATAAAATAATAGATATATTTAATAGCACCTTCGCCACCAAATTTTGTAGAATCGCTTGTCATATGATAAGCCACGTACATAACCAAAAACACTACTGAACACCAAATAGCTGTCGTCATTAAATTTTCATGCAGCACTATATTCTTGTTTTTAATGGCTATAAAAGCTACAATTAAAATAATAGCAGTTAATCCATTTATAGTTGCATAAATAGGTGGTAAAAACGAAAGTGGCTCCACATTAGGTATTTTCACTCCAAATAAAATAGCTACAACTATCGGAATAACGACCGATAAAACAACTATTAATTTGTTGTATTTTTTTTCATCCAACATATTTTCAGAATCATTCATTAAGTAATTTTTTAATGTCTTCTTTTAATGCGCTAATTTCTTCTTTTGATCCGTCATCATCTAATTTTTCTTCTTCTGAAACAATGCCTTTATAATAAATTATAGGATTTCCGAATTCATCTTTCCTAGAGCGAATAAAGCCATTTTTATCAATTAAAGCAAAATTTCCTGAATGCTCAAAACCTCCGGCCACATCTTCTTCTTCAGCAGTATACAAATTAAATCCTTCATTAGATAATTTATAAATAGTATTCATATCTCCAGTCATTAAATGCCAGTTTGGATTAGTAATCCCATATTTTTTAGCATATTCTTTCAAAACGGCTGGCGTATCATGTTCTGGATTAATGGTAAAAGAAGCGACTCCAAAGTTTTCAAAATCTTTAAATTCATTTTGAATTTGGACTAAATTCGAATTCATTCTAGGGCAAATAGTTGGACATGTTGTAAAAAAGAATTCCACAACATACACTTTACCTTCATAATCTTTATTGGTTATTAATTTACCATCTTGGTCTATAAAGGAAAATGAAGGCACTTTTTTTGGTTCATCATTAATTTCAATAAACGCCAAATCTGATTTTGATTTCTTCTCTCCAAGTTTTTGGTCAGTTCTCCCTTCATTTCTAGAAACATCATCATGTGTAATTCTATCTACAATTTTTGGAATAAAATAAATACCGAATACTAAAATAATAAAAGCAATACCTATATATGAATAATTCGTTTTTTTGTTCATATTGTTTATATTTATCTCATTGAAAAATTTGGATTGCTGCTTTCGCAATAAAAACAAACCAGTTAGTTTTCTTCACCTTCTCCTTTTAAATCGTTTGCCCTTCTAGTTGTAGAATCAAACTCTCCTTTTCTTTTTTGCCTATATTCCGTAAATAGAATACGCATATCTTCACTCATTTTGTTCTTAATCTCGGCAACCTCAATACAATTATATGCATATAAACCATAAATAGGGCCTTTCTTGGCTATTTCATTATCCTTTCTATCATCTAACCTGCCTCTTTGGTTTAAATCTTTATCAATTATAAAGACATTATCTGTCGCTAAATCTGAATCTAAATTGATATTACTTTTTAAACTTTTAAATACATTTTGAATAGTTTCCAAGTCTGCGAAAACAAAATGCCAAAACCTAATATCCTCATAAGAATTGATTTCTTTTTTTAAAGCCTCCACATCATTCTCTGTTCCTTTCGGCATTAAAATCACTACTTGAAAGCGTTTAAAGCCTTTAAATTTATCATATACTAATTCTTTTAAATTGGAAGCCGTAATCGATTTTTCCAAAGGATGGTTTCCAAAAAAACCTAATACTGTAATATAATCTTTTAACACCACATGTTCATCTGAATCTGAAGACAATCCATTTAAATCTACTACAGATTCATTAACAATATCTAATGGCGTGTAGTGGTGTGTTGCGGGATATAGAAATAATAAAAACGTCACCGGTAGAAAAAATAAAATTCCTAAAACGACATAGCGACCCACTTTCTTGTATTCCATTAAATATAAATTTTCTATTGTTGAAAATTGTTTTTACAAAAATAAAAAAGGTGGTTTAAATAACCACCTTGAATTTGTCATTTAACAGTATCTATAACAATAGATTAAAAATCTCTTTTGATAAACCCTTTTGCATAAACACCTTCTATATAACCACCTTCTTGTAATAAGATGAATATTAAATATATGATTAGGAATATTGCTGTCCATACAACCATACGTCGTAATGCTTTTACTTCGTCACGCATGTGCATAAAATCCCAAGTAATATAATATGCTTTTACTAAAGTTAAGATAATGAATATCCAATTTAAGATTTTCATACCTATAAACTTTGCCATTAAAGATTCCGGTTTATATATACCCAAAATTACTTCTACAGTTGTTACAAGAGTTAAGAAAACCAAAACACCCCAAATTTTTTGAGTATTGGATTTGAATTTAACTAAGCCTCTAAATATTTCTAATTTATGTTCGTGTGCCATTTCTAAAAAATATTAATCAATTAAACTAGGTAGAAGAATGTAAATACAAATACCCAAACCAAATCTACAAAATGCCAATAAAGCCCTACTTTTTCAACCATTTCGTAACTTTTACGTTTTTCGTAAGTCCCTAGAATAACATTGAAGAAAATAATGATATTAATAATTACTCCAGAGAATACATGAAATCCGTGAAAACCCGTAATAAAGAAAAAGAAATCCGCAAATAATGGTGAACCGTATTCATTCACATGAAGATTAGCACCTTCTACAACTACTTTTCCGTTATTTTTTAATTGTTTTAAGGACTCTTCTCTAGAAAGGACCGTTTTATGACCGTGTTCATTAATGGTTTGAGTTCTAACTAAAATATCTTTATGAGATTCTAAACCTTGTATAACTTCTTCAACGGTATATGTAGGCAAAGTGCTTTCACTCACAAACCACAATCCATTTTTACTATCTTGCTGTACTCTTTCGTGAGACCCAGCAACAACAAAATCCCTTAACGCCACTCTATGTCCTTCTGTATTAACAAACTGTAAAATATTACCTCCTTTAGTTTGTACAGCACCGTGATCTCCTTTTATAAAAGTAGACCATTCCCAAGCTTGCGACCCTACGAATATTAAACCTCCAATAATCGTAAGCAACATATATACCGTTACTTTCGCTTTATTTAAATGATGACCTGCATCAACAGCTAAAACCATGGTCACAGAAGACATAATAAGCACAAACGTCATAAAAGCCACGTAAATCATAGGCAACTCTTGACCATGTAAAAAAGGCACGTGTGTGAATACTTCGTCTGCAATAGGCCAGTACTCAATAAATTTAAATCTTGAAAATCCGTAGGCTGCTAAAAACCCAGAAAACGTTAAGGCATCAGACACGATGAAAAACCACATCATCATTTTACCATAACTTGCTTTTAATGGCTCATTACCACCTCCCCAAGTTTTAACTTCAACGTCAGTAGTTACAACTGTATTACTCATATATGTTGGTTGTTTTTATAAAAGTTGCACAAAAATAATCAATTTATTTATCTAATAAAATATAAAAACAAAAAGAGATACACCCAAAGGATATCTATAAAGTGCCAAAAGGTAGATGCAAGTTCAAAACCAAGCATTTTCGACACATTATACTTTTGTTTAAAATGATTATAAATTACCACTAACAAGCAAATTATCCCAACAATAACGTGTAAAATATGCACAACGGCTATTAAATAGATGTAAGACATAGTGACATTACTAGTGGGACCCGTAAAATTATATCCCAAATCTATAATTTGCTGAAAGCCTGAAAATTGATTAAAAATAAAAATAATTCCTAAAATAAGTGTTATAAATAAGAATAAGGTAGTAGCTTGTCTTTTCCCATTTTTTAAAGCATTTTTCGCTAAAAAAAATGATCCACTACTTAGCATGATAACAATCGTACTAATAATAAAGGCATTTGGTAATTGAAAATCTTTCAACCAATCTGGTCTTGAACTGCTTACAACAAATGCACTTGTCCATCCTGCAAATGACATAATAAGTGAAATGATACCAAACCAAAGCATCATTTTTTTTGCCCTACTATTTTTCTCTTCTAAAGTACCTTCAGTTAAATCCATGATTTATCTTATAAATTTATCGATAACGTAAACAACTTGAACCAATGTAATATAGGATACGCTTGCTAACATTAATTGTTTTGCTGCCTGTTCTGTCATTTTTTTGAATAATTGAATGGCATAATACACCATTCCTAAACCTAAAATAAACACCAAAACAGCTGCCACTATAGACAATTGCAACTTACCAGTAAAACCAAAAACAGGAATGATAGATATTAATACCGTCCAAATGGTATACATAATGATTTGTACAGCAGTACCTTTATCTTGCTTACCTGTTGGCAACATAAAAAAACCACCTTTTTTATAATCTTCAAACAAAAACCAACCAATAGCCCAAAAATGTGGAAATTGCCAAAAGAATTGTAGCGCGAACAAGGTGCCAGGTTCAATACCAAAATTATCTGTAGCGGCCACCCATCCTAACATAAATGGAATGGCACCTGGTATGGCTCCAACAAACACTGATAAAGGCGTTTTTGTTTTTAACGGCGTATAAACGCAGGTATATATAAAAATAGAAATAGCACCAAACATAGCCGTTTGCTTATTGATGCTGTATAAAATAACGAGGCCTAGTAATGTAAAAACGGAAGCGATAACAAAAGCTGTATTTACAGACATTCTACCAGAAGGAATGGGTCTATTCTTCGTACGGCTCATTAAGGCATCTAAATCTTTTTCTATAATTTGATTAAAAGCATTGGATGCTCCAACCATAAAATAACCTCCAAAAGCCAACAACATCAAAGTTTTAAAATCTACCGTTTCTACACCCAACAAATAACCCGCTAACGACGAGAAAACCACACTAACTGCCAATCGCATTTTTGTGATTTCCTTAAAATCTGAAATAACAGAATGTGTTGTTAATGAATAATTTGTATTGTTCAACGTTTTATGTGTAAGTCATTTTAATAATGCGAGTGCAAAGATACTTTATTAATGTATTTTGGGCAATGGTTTTAATTATAAAAAAAACAAACTCATTTTGTTAATTAAAACCTATGAATCTATCAAATAAATCGGTTATCCTTCCAAAGGCAAACCCACCGTATTGCCTTTAAATATTGTAATTTAAATTGGATAACTATTGGGATATTTTAAAAACTTTCATAAACAAATTAATAAACAGTATGTTTAAAATAGATTCCATGGCTTTAAATAACACCTCTATAATATGGGGAAAACAGGGCTTTTCATCATAATAAGATATATTATCAACTAAAACAGGAACAATAACTTGCTTCATAACACTTAAAAAGCATTGTTTAGAATTGAAAAGATTCGATATTCAATAATCACTTATAAAAAAAACCGCTATTAATTATTTACAATAACGGTTTAATTACTTTAAATTATGCCAAATATTAATTCTGAACTATAAATACAATGGGTAAATTGTATATAACACCTACATTTTTATCCTGCTGTTTACCAGGGGTCATTTCAGGGATTTTATTAATGACACGTTCTGCTTCTCCTTTTAATTTTGGATGTGAAGCACGTACTTTCACATCTGAAACATGACCTGTTTTGTCAATCTTAAATTGCGTTTGAATAACCTGCTTTCCTGAAAGTCCTAATTCACCAGCTAAATTAGCATCAAATTGTTTTTTTACCAATTTTGAGATTTTTTCAGACATACATTTACGCCTAGCATCATTACTTTTTTCTTTTTCGCAGCCGGGATAAATAGGCACTTGTTCTATTAAAGCTATCGGTACAGGAATTTCTTCAGGTATATCAACAACTTTGACTGAGGATGGATTTAATTGTGGATGTTTAGTCACTGGTTCATCAACATTATCGAAAGGCGTTAACGCAGTATCATTTGGAACAATTTCTGGTTCTAAAGATTTGCTAGCTAATTTTTCTTTAATAATGGGATCCGATTTTTTAGGTGTTTCAGGAATGAATGGAAAGTCAATAACAAAATCATTTGGGTCGTCTGGAGGAAGTACATCAACAACCCTTGGCATTTCATATTCAAACTTCATTTCAAACAACCCGTAGGCTGTGAGCAAACATACAATTAACCCTACCTGAAAATACAGGACAGAGTTTTTTTGTAAATTTGTATCATGCTTTTGCGATTTTTTTACGACTTGCTCATTTTGGCGAATGAGGTCGGGAGTCTTTTTTGGAGTTCTCATAATAATTATAGTTTAAATGTTAATATTATGATAAAATCACAATAAGCATACCAAAAAAATCCCGCTACAAAAAATGTAGCGGGATTTTATATTTTTTAAGATTTATATATAATTAATCTTGAACAGCAAAAACTATAGGCAAAGCGTAAGGCACTGTCACTGGTTTACCACGTTGTTTACCAGGCAACATTTTTGGCAACAAATTGATTACTCTAGCAGCTTCCTTTTCTAATGCAGGGTGTGGAGCTCTTGCTTGAACACCTGTAATGCTTCCTGTTTTATCAATTTTAAAAAGAACTGTGATACGTTGTTTTCCAGATAATCCTAAATCACTTGCTAATTCTGTATTGAATTTTTTACCAACAAATTCTGATATTTTATCAGACATACATTTCTTCTTAGCCTCATTATTTCCCTTTTCACATCCTGGATATGTTGGGACGTTTTCAATTACCGCGAATGGTACCTCTGTTTCTTCTTCAACTTCTTGTACTACAATTTGCTTTACCTCAACAATTTTTTCTTGTTGATTCGTTTCTGTAGATTCGATGACAGTTTCTTCAACTTCTTCTTCATCATCAACAACCTCAATCTCTTCTGTTGGAGCAGGTGGTGGTGGTGGTGGTGGTGGTGGTGTTTGTAATTGCTGAGTTAATGGAATTTCCTCTTCTACCAAGTCATCTAAACTTAATTGCCCTATATCAATATTAGATTTATCATAGGTTTTATAATTAATTGCGAAATTGGTTAAAAATAACATAAGCATTAAACCAATTGCAAAGTAAAGTGAACTGTTACGTCCAACATTAGCTTTAGGATTTTTTTTAGGTTCCATAATTTATACTGTTTTTGAAGATTGCTAAAATAAGTATTTATTTATCAAAATTGCAAGCGTTTATAATTTTTTAACTGTAATTCTATTTTTTAACATTATCAAGGATACCATAAACAATACCCCTAAAGAATTAGCAAGGACATCCAATACATCGGCATGTCTTGTTTTTGTAAACACTCCTTGTAATACTTCAATAATTATACCAAAAACAATTGAAATTACAGATGCGTAAATTATTGCTTGTTTATTGCCCATTTTAAATTGGAAAATCAAGGTGTTAAACCATAAAAAAGCCAAAAGAGTATAGGTTAGTGAATGGAATATTTTATCAGCAAAGGAAATGCCTACGTCTGGTAATTTTTTAAAATCTATTAAACAAACAGAAGCTAATGCCAAAGAATAAAAAACGGTTATTATAAAAACACATTTTTTAAGCACCTATGAGGTTTTTATAAGCATCTGAAGTTAATAAATCATCCACCTCTTCTAGATTAGAGCATTTTATTTTAATCATCCAACCATCTCCATAAGGGTCTTTATTTACTTTTTCAGGCTCGTCTTCTAGTATGGTATTGAATTCTATAATTTCACCTGATAATGGTAAAAATAAATCTGAAACTGTCTTAACGGCTTCTACAGTTCCAAAAATTTCCTCCGCAGCAAGCGTTTCATCTAAGGTTTCAACCTCCACATAAACAATATCTCCTAATTCACTCTGCGCAAAATCTGTAATACCTACAGTTGCAACATCGCCTTCAATTCTAACCCACTCGTGGTCTTTTGTATATTTTAATTCTGATGGAATATTCATGTAATTGATTTAAATTAATATGGACAAATGTATCTATTCAAACTTTAAATTCAAACAGATATTTTTAATTTCCGAAATTATATCTTAAAGTAAATCCAGAACGGATGGTCGTTTGAGGAAATGCGGTGGAAATCGCATATTCTGAAAATGAGTAATCAAAATAAAACAATGCGGTTAGATTTTTACTAAACGCATAATCTGCCGAATATTTTAATGTCCAAATGGTTTGTCCAGAAGTGACTTGATTGTTCTCTAAATCAAGATACCTAATGATGGTTTTATTATCTCTAACGGAGACATCTGCTTTCATGTTTAAATCACTAATAATGCGTTTACTTGGCCCTGCCAAATTAGAGCGTATTCTTAAATCTTTAATTCTGTAACCCAAGCCTAAAACATATTCATTTCCTTGAATTTCGGTAAGCAAATTATTATCGAAACTAAGCGATAATATCCTGTCTTTTTTAATTTCAGCTACAATTTTTACAGCGTTTTGCATTTCCATATCAATTTTTATAAGCGGACTAAACATTTCTGCTAAATTGATATTACTATACAATGTTTGGTTTTTAAAATTACCAGATTGGTCTAAATCTTCATTTGGTTGAGAAGCATAATCTGTACTGTAATCTATGCCATTAAAATCTAAATTTGACCGAAACTGATTAATAGTATATGTAGAACGGTAACCATGATTTACTGAAAAACGTTTAAAATTCTTTTTAAACCAGGTAAACTTCATAAAACCTGTATATTTTAAATCCCAGTTGGGAATAGGCACATTTCTAAATGCCCCCAGTTTGACTTTACTGGCATCTTGCCCTGTATAAGCTGCTAAAAATGCTGGCAATAATACGGCTTGACTATTTTTACCGAACCCTTTTGGGTATCCATTTGCATCAACATCGTTAACATTGGCACCTCTTTCTGAGGCTAATCGTCTTGCTATTGTAAGTCGGTTTGCTCTAAAATCATTAAATGCCTCCGATACATTTTCATCGCTTTTACTAAAAGCTGTTTTAATTAAAATGGTTGAGATATTAAAATTACCAAACGTATTTGGGGTCAGTGGTAGATATTGAAGCGTGTTTGAATCTACTCTAAAATTTTCAGTGTAATTTTCATAATAAGTTCTATTCCCTATAACATCTATTTGTAAATCATTTACAGGCTGTATACTAGCAGAAACATCTAATTGCTTAGTATGTGTCTCAGTATATTGCTGATTGAATTCTGGATACAATGTTAACCAACCGCGACTTGCTGCCAAATACCTGATGTCGCTTTGACTACCAAACGTATAGCCCAAAGTTGGCTTAAGAGTACCAATAAACCCAGGTGTTTGTGTATAGCCTGGTAAAAAAGTTCCATTATTTTCAGTATAATTAAGTTGAATTCTTTTAATACTTGTTAATATATCTACCCCTGCGTTTAGTAGTTTCGTACTTGCTTGGCTTTTTCTATTTACTTGAACTGGATTATTTTGTCCTGCAGCAGCAGATCCACCTCTACCCTTATTAGTTGTTCTAGCTCTTGAAATAGGTTTCTTAACCAACCCTATATACCTATAAAGCTTATTCATATCGAAGGTTGAATTCATAGTATGCGTATTAGCATTCTGAATATTATTTCCCAAATCGTAGGTCTGGCCATCAAGCTCTAAATTTCCATATAAATCTGACCCCTTCTGCCATTGAAAATCACCACTATATGTATATGTGGTATTAATAAAACTAAGGGTTGGAATTTTATCAAGTGGTAATTTATAGTTAATTCCTAATCGTTGCGATTGCCGATTAGGATCTCCAAAATCTAGAAAACCATCCCAAACGTCCAAATTGGGGTCTTGCTCGCCGTTTATAATACCATCCTTAAAATAATTGCGTACGATATTGTTATTCGCGGCTGTAAAATTTAACTGCAATGAGTTTGTGAGAGCATAATTAATGGTGTATTGAAAATCGAACGTGTAATTCCTCCTAAATAACTCTTCCACTCCAATATTACCAGCACCTAGGTCAATATCTCTAAATTTTTGTTTGTTGAATTGTCTGTTAATATCTGTATTAACTGTGAAACTAGTAGGCAATAAATTGAAATTGAAATCTTTTAGTATTTTCCAATACTTACCAGTAAACAAGGAATCATTCTTTTTAAAAGGTTCTACAGTAATCGTTTTAAAGTTAAATGCATAATTCGCACCCACTCTAACAGTTTTATTAACGGCATTTTCGATTTCAAAATCCCTATGTTCTAATTTATTATATGAATAATTTAATGTTAAGTTCTCAACATCATAAAAATGTGGGGTAGCATCGGTTGTTCTTGTTTTTCTTACACCTATAAAATTGATGCTTTGACGCTTAGTGTAATCCTCAGATTGTTGTTTTATAGTTTCTTTTTCATCTTTAGAATTAGCAGCATTTAATCTAGATTGCAAAGTTAAATCTTCATAATATTTGTCATATTTAGGTGTTATCAGTTCTTCACTTTGTCCATAATTAAAAGGAATTTGAATGCCCCATTTTTTTGGTAATAATTGTCCGGCATTTATATTAGTAACTACGTCATATTGTTTCACATCTTCAAGACTACGCTGACTAGGCCCTTGTTCGAGACTTCCAAAACCAGAGGTGCTTTGTCTTCCTGTTGCACTAATATTCATGAAATCGGCTAAATTGGTATCCATACTTACTACGGCAGCCCAACCACCCTCATTATCCATATCGGATAATCGAAGTTCATTAAACCAAACCTGAGCACAAACATCGTTACTGTTGGTTACATTTTTAACCCCAACCATCAGCGTTCTAATATCTCCAAAATTCGGATTTCCTTTAATGCCTATACGATGTTGTCCTGCAACATAACCTGAAAACGGATCTGTAACAGCTATTAATTCTCCATTTACTATATCATAAAAAGTGGGGTCTTCATTTGTTAAAGTACCGTCGGAAATGCCATTTGATTTAATTTGACCCAAAAGCTGAATAGCCAAATTAATTTGGTTGTCTTCAGGCCAAAGACCTTCTCTAGAGGTAGATGTTGATACTTGTAATGGGATTTCTATTTGATAAAAATTTTGGGTTAAATCATTCCCCATTCTTATAAAACCAACCAAATCATTATCGGTTAAAGTCCCTGAATTGCCTAACTCTGCATGCATAAACATTCGCAATTGTTTATATTGACGCATATCTATACTTATATTTTTATAGACACCTCTTGAGTCTTCGGTTTCTAAATTACATACATTAACTACTAACGATTGTTCATTTTGTCTTACTACCGTATTATTATTAAAAAGCTCTTCGGGTTCAATTCCTGGAGGACTTTTATAACTGCCTTCATTTTCTAGTGTTCCTATCACTCCAACCGAAAAATCTGTCTGTGTATCATCTGGTGTTGCATCATTCTTATCTAATGCTTGTGTATATCGTCTCCAATCGCTTCTTACCAAATCCAGAGTACCAAAACGAAAAACAGTGTTTTCAGAAAACTCTTTAAGAAACATTCTCGCAAAACGTACTGATCTCAAATCGGTGATACCTCCAACAGCTTTAACATGACTGCCTTGAACAGGAACTCTAAATTGATACCACCTAACATTTTTACTGTCTCCATTAGGAAGTACACGAGGCCTTTCTTTATAATCTCTTAAAAACTCCTTTAAAGGATTTGAATCAGGAATATTATCAAAACTCGTTTGATCTTCTGGTAAATTTTGCCTGTTAATATCCAATTCATACTCAAAATAGCTATCAATCGTATTCATGGTATTATCACGATTGATATCTTCCACATCTGGCTGGCTATTCGATGCTCTATCTGTATTAGAAAATGTATCGGGTGTGTTGCCTTCTACTCCATTATATTTTTTATAACGCTCAAAAATATCGCCATCTGTATTTAAGAAATAGGTATAATTATCATTTGAAGGGTCTTCCCCGAATTCTGCCCCAAATACTGCAGCTTCTTGAGCATCATCGTAACCATCGTAACCTACATCTTGGTTAACACGTTCATCTCCTGTACTATCAAAAGCATAAACAAGTGACTGATTTTGAGGCACCACTGTCCCCCAGCCCGTTACTGGCAATAAACTTACATCGCCATCTTTTGGTAAACCGTTTTCATATAATTTACGTCCATCTTTAACAATATCTTCAGAAATATTTCCCAAGTCAAAAACTAGTTTTCCACCAGGATTTGAGGGGTTTTCTTGAAAAGGATCTTGCAACCAAAATTCAATATATTCGACATTTGCTTGTTCTAAATCAGTAGATGTTAATTGCCTTGTAATACCTGCCCAGGATTCTAAAGGGTTACTTAAAACACCACTCGTAGCATTTGGATCGAAGTTATAAGGACCTCTTTCAGTTGGAAAGTATGCCAAATCCAAAGTATTTAATACCGAATTTTGACCTTGTACCAAGTCTCTATCTGGAAACAACTCGTTTATAAAAACCCTACTGGTATATAAACTGGACATATCTTCGTCTGATATATCATCTGGTCTTTGCCCTGTATAAAAAATAGGATCAATGGTATACCAGTTTAACATAGCTCTTTGGTAGCCATTTTGAATACCATTATCATCTTCATTAGGATTGCTAGAAACACCTAATTCTAATGGTCTACTTGCTAAAAACCATGATAATTGTGATTTTAAATCAATGGCATTTTGAGTGCCTTCAAAATCATCCACGTACGAGGTAGCTTCGCCATTAAGATTAGTCCCTTTTGGAGCTCCTGGTGCTAAATAAGCAAATTCACCTCTTAGTGATAAATTTGATTCAACATCGGTATCTATATTTGGCAACATGTTTACCAAACGTGTTAAAAATGGCACTTTTGTAGCATAGTTTCCATTAATGCCAAAAATAGTATTATTAATAGGCTCTGTACCATAATTAGCTTTTTGTGTAATAGGTCGTTCGTTTAGGTTTAAAAGTGTTGCCCCTAAAACAAAATTTTCATTGAATTTATGCTCGACGTTCAAGCCCGTGAAACGTCTTGTTTGTTGACCAAAAACGGCATTATTCTCTGTAGAAATATTAATAGGCGTGTTGGATGCTTTTAATGCTTCATCTAAAATTTGAACACGCCCCAATTCATAATTTACCACATAATCAATACCTTCAACTAAAACACGTCCTCCTGCAGTTACTTTTACCGATCCTCTGGGCACATTAAACGCGCCAATAGAAATACCATCACCACCTGTAGTTTTATATCGCCCTTTTAATTGAAATTTATTTTTCTCAACAGCTTCTAAAGCAGCTGTTTTAGTACTTTTATAAAGTATATCGTAAACATATTTAGCTTGATTTTCGTTATATGTTGTAGGGTTATCATAATTACCCCCACCTAATACATTAAAAAGATATTCCCCAAAAGGTTCTGCGTTAGGAAAAATTATTTTTCCATTTTGTGTTATAACCGTAATACCAGGAACAAAATCAAAAAACCCGTCTCCATTTGCTTGTGGATCGTTATTAAAATTTAACTTATCTAAATTAAAAAGTCTTAATAAAGGTGTTTCAATGATTTGAGTATCATCATTATTATCTAATGGGGTGTTATTAAAATCGAAAGAAGGAAAAGTAGTTCCTTCAACAGGCGTTATATAGTTTAAGGGTGATGCTTCGTTATAAAAAATATTTAATTTAAAATCATCTTGACTCAAATTATAAGCTCCTGTATCATAAATGTTTTTCATCATTAAATCCCAAACTGGTTGGGTTACATTCGTGATACTACTTTTCAGCATCTTTAATACTAAATTAGTATTTACAACATTGGTTACTTGTCCAGAGCCATTGGTAGTAACGTTTGTAGCATCTATACCATCATTAGCAAATTCACCTACTTGATACACCTGTCCGCCAATCGTATATTGAAAAGCAACTGCTAAAACCTCATCATTATTTAAGCGTTGATTTAATGAAATGTATCCTAAATCTTTGTTTACTATATATTCTTGACCTTCAATTAATTTTCTGGCATTTTCTAATTTGGCATAATCGAAACCTTCTCTTGAATTTGGAACTAATATCCCTGATTGAACCGTAGCTATATCTCTAATCCCATTTGTTAATTGTGATCCAGCACCACCTATATTTGTGGGATCTAACCCATTATTTTTATTACTTGGAAAAGCACCAGGACCCGCTAAAACATTTACTCCAGGATTCCCAAATTTTTCATTTTCCCCTAAATCTTGAAGTGCTATAATATTCCTAACATTATCTGTTTTATTACTTCGGTTGGTAACCCAAACCTCAATTCTTGTAATTTGTAATCCTTTATTATTCAAATAAGGATATGTTTTTAATGCTTCGTCGTATTGATCTCTAAAATATTGTGATAAATAAAAGTGCCTATTTTCATCATAATCTCTAATAAAAAGTTCAAAGTCTTCAAGGGTTCCACCACCTTGCGCTACCACAGATGTTGCTTGTGATTTTTGTTCAGAAAAGACACCTGTAACGGTCGTTTTTCCAAATTGTAATTGTGCCTTGACACCAAATAAACTTTGCGCTCCTGTTATTAAAGAACTGTTTAAAGGCATACTAACGTTACCAACTTCTATTTTTTGAATGATATCATCTTCAGTAGGTGTGTATTCTAATTTTATAAGTTGCTGAAAATCGAAAGTCGATTGTGTATCATAATTGGCGGTTACTTGCAGTCGTGTTCCCACTTTACCAAGTAAACTCAAACTAATGCGCTGATCAAAATCAAACGTGAAATTACTTCGATTTCTAGGTGAAAAGGATGGATTGTTTTGTTTAGAAAAGAGAACTCCCAAATCCATTTCTACAGAACCTTGAGGAACTACTTGAATGGTGTCGCTCCCAAAAATAGATTTAAAAAAATCTGATTTTACATAAAACTGTGGCAATAAGTTTTTTTGACCATCTTTAGAGCCATCTTTTTTGCCATCAAAAGCATCAATTTTTTCTTTGTAATAGGATTTTAAATTTTCTTTAGCCACCAAGTCTTGATACTCTTTTGGTGTTAAAATTACAGGATAGTTTATATTATAATTACCTATTTTTTCAGTATAAATATATCTATCCGTAATGGGGTCGTAAGTGTATTTGGATTCAATACTGTTAGGGTTTGGCATTTTAATATTGCCTAAATTAAAGCCCGTTATAATGGAATCTTGAGTAGGTTGCTGAGACCAAGCTGTGAGAGAAAACAAAATAACAAAAACTAAAAAAAAGTATTTTTTAATTACTTTATAAAAATTATAATTAGTTGCGTCCAAATCTATTATAAATTTTTTAAGGCTTGTTTTATAATGGTTTCTACATTAGCATCTGGTTGAGATATTAAAATTTTATCTACCACACGTTCTGCTTGCTTTTTAACAAAACCAAGTACTTCCAATGCAGATAACGCTTCATTTTTATTGGTATTGTCTTTAGAAACAGAAACTTCGTTTATATCATAAATCTTTAAAATTTTATCTTTTAAATCAATAATAACGCGTTGTGCCGTTTTTGCACCAATACCTTTTATGGATTGAATTAAATTTACATCTCCTACCGCAATACCTTCTCTAATTTGAATGGGTGTTAATGATGACAACATGGTTCTTGCTATATTGGCACCAATACCACTTACAGATATTAATAACTTAAAAATTTCCCTTTCAGCTAAAGAAGAAAACCCATAAAGTGTATGGGAATCTTCTTTAACTTGTAAATATGTGTATAATTTTAAATATTCATTATCAGATATTTGAGAATAGGTATGTAACGATATATTAATAGCATATCCAATACCATTACATTCTATAACAACGTCTGTTGGATTTTTCTCAATTAGCTTTCCTTGAATATGGGTTATCATTTAACTTTAGGTTATACGACCAAATGTAATGAAATTATTGCTCTTGCTTATTTTGCGTTTGCTTTTCTTTTTCCCACTTTTCTTTCTGTTGGGCATCAATTACAGAAATAGCTGTCATATTAACAATTTCATCTACACTAGCTCCTAATTGTAAAATATGAACTGGCTTACTCATACCCATCATGATAGGACCAATAGATTCCGCTTTGTTTAATTCTTTAAGAAGTTTATAAGTAATGTTTGCTGATTCTAAATTTGGAAAGACAAGCGTGTTTACTTTTTTACCTACTAGTTTAGAAAACGGAAATGCACTTTCAAGCATTTCGCTATTTAGAGCGAAATCTATTTGCAAATCACCATCTACCAATAATTCAGGATTGGTTTCGTGCAGTACAGCTACCGCATCTCTAACTTTGCTGGTTCTCGGACTTGGAGATGAGCCAAAATTAGAAAACGTAGTCATGGCCATAACAGGTTCTAAACCAAACATACGGACGGTTTTTGCTGTCATTTGAGCAATTTTAACCAAATCTTCACTTGAAGGATCGATATTAATAGATGTATCGCTTAAGAACAATGGCCCACGTTGCGTCATCATGATATTAGTTGTCGCAACTCTTTTTGCATTTTTAGCCAAACCAATTAATTCAAGCATAGGTTTTACAACCGCAGGATAACTAAGAGAATAACCCGAAATGATAGCATCTGCGTCACCTACATTAACCATCATAGCAGCAAAGTAATTACGCTCTCGCATAATACGTTGGGCTGCATAAAGCGTCACACCTTTACGCTTTCTTTGTTCCCAATACACTTTGGCATACTTATTTTTTCTAGCTTCTTCCTCATCAGATTTTGGATCGATAATTTGGATATCTGCATCAAATTCGATCTCAGCCATTAACTTTTTAATAATATCTCTTCTGCCTAATAAAATAGGAATTGCGATACGCTCATCATAAGCTATTTGAGCTGCCTTTAAAACATTTAAATGATCTGCCTCTGCATAAACCACTCGTTTAGGATCCATCTTAGCTCTATTGGTAAGCAGTCGTATCATTTTATTATCAGAACCTAACCGTTCCAATAATTCATCTTTATATTTTTCCCAATTTTCAATAGGATGTGTTGCTACACCGCTTTCCATGGCAGCTCTTGCAACCGCAGGGGGTATCTCACCAATTAAACGAGGATCGAATGGTTTTGGAATAATATACTCCTTACCAAATGTTAATCTGGTTTCACCATATGCAATATTAACTTGCTCTGGAACAGGCTCTTTAGCCAAACTTGCCAAAGCTTTAACAGCAGCCATTTTCATAGCTTCGTTAATTTTAGTAGCTCGAACATCTAAAGCACCTCTAAAAATAAATGGAAACCCAAGTACATTATTCACTTGATTAGGATGGTCTGAACGCCCTGTTGCCATAATAATATCTTTTCTTGTATCTACAGCAAGTTGATATTCTATTTCTGGATTTGGATTTGCCATAGCAAATACAACAGGATTTTTAGCCATAGATAGCAACATATCTGGATTTACAATATTAGCTTGTGACAAGCCAATAAATACATCAGCGTCAACCATAGCTTCATCCAAGGTATCAATTTTTCTATGCGTAGAAAACTCAGCTTTTTCTGATGACAAATTCTCCCTATCATTTCTTATAACTCCCTTACTGTCAAGCATGACCATGTTTTCACGTTTTGCCCCACACGCTTGATACAAACGAGAACAAGAAATAGCGGCAGCCCCAGCCCCACTAATCACAATTTTAGCATCTTCAATCTTTTTATTTGAAAGCTCCAGAGCATTTATTAAGGCCGCGGCAGATATAATCGCGGTTCCGTGCTGGTCGTCGTGCATAACAGGAATATCTAATTCCTCTTTCAGGCGTCTTTCAATTTCAAAAGCTTCGGGAGCTTTAATATCTTCTAAATTAATTCCTCCAAAAGTGGGAGCAATCATTTTTACCGTTTGAATAAATTCTTCAACATTTTCTGTATTCACCTCAATATCAAAAACGTCAATGTCTGCAAAGATTTTAAAAAGTAATCCTTTACCTTCCATTACAGGTTTTGAGGCTTCTGGACCAATATTACCCAAACCTAAAACGGCTGTTCCATTTGAAATAACAGCCACCAAATTTCCTTTAGCTGTATATTTATAAACATTATCTACATTCTTGGCTATTTCTAAACAAGGCTCGGCCACACCTGGGGAATATGCTAAAGATAAATCTCTTTGGGTTGCGTATTTTTTTGTTGGCACAACTTGTATTTTGCCCGGAGTTGGTTTTGCGTGGTATATTAGTGCTTCTCTGCGTTTACTTTCTTTGCTCATAAAGTGTCTAGTTGGTGGTTTTAAATTGAAAAACTAATATTTAATAATCCTTAATCATATTGACCCAAAGGATATCATTGAAGAGACAAATATAATAATCCTATACTTTAAACTGCTATTCTTTTAAGAAATTGATGCTTCTTTTAAAGATCGTTTTTTAATTTTATAAACATTTTTGTTTTAGATCATTTAAAAACTTAATGAGTTAAAAATTAATTCCATTTAGTTATAATAAAACGCAAAAACAAACTAGATTATCATTCAATATTTGGATGCCAAAATTTAACATGGTAAAATAGCTTCAGAACTAAAATAGTCTATATTTTTTATAGCATTTTTTAAATTATATGGTAATGAGTATAAAGTATTCATTTTTAATCACATGTCTAATCATATCCAGTTTACCTGCTCAAAATCAGACGCCAATAAACAAAAAAGATACTACTGATATTTACAATAAAATTAAAATCTATTCTAAGCGAAGTAAATTTACACAAACCATTCATGGACTCATTTTTAAATCTACCCAGAAAAGAAATGAAAAAAGAATACATGAAAACCCAAATGAAAGTTATAAACCATATCAAGGAAAACCTATAAGAAACATCTATATTGAAACGTTAGATCCTTTTGGTTTTTCAGTTGAAGATACCACCAAAGGCCCAAAAAATTGGATGGATAGATTCGGAAATGCCGTTCATATAAAATCTAAGAATTTTGCTATTAGAAATTTATTACTTTTTAAACAAAACACACCATTAGACACATTATTATTATATGAATCTCAACGACTTATACGCTCTCAAAACTTTGTTAGAAGCGTAAAAATTGAAGCTGAGAAATCGAATCAAACCTCAGACTCTGTAGATATTAAAGTTCGAGTATTAGACTCTTGGAGCATAATCCCAAAAGCTTCTATTTCCACTTCAAAAACCAATATCCTGCTCAATGAACGTAATTTTTTCGGATTGGGACATGAATTTAAAAATGGTATAGAGAAAAGTTTTAACAACAAAAATACAGGCTACCAATTAGAGTATATTATACCGACCATAAAGAACTCTTATATACGGACTGATATTAAATATCATATTGATTTAGAAGGCTTTTATCAAAAAAAGTTAAATATTGAAAGAACTTTTTTTTCGCCTTTAACAAAGTGGGCTGGAGGTTTGTACTTGGATGAACAATTTCATCAGGATTCATTGCCGAATGTTCAAAATGAATTCAATTACCAGAATTTTAAATATAGAACCAATGATATTTGGGCTGGACATGCTTTCAGGATTTTAGATGGACAGAGTATTGCAGAACGAACCACAAATCTTATAACTTCATTAAGATATATTAATGTTGAATACAGAGAATCTCCTAATAAAGAATATGATTCTATCAATTATTTCTCAAATGAGAATTTTTATTTAGGAAGCATAGGTATTACCTCCAGACAGTTTATCGAAGACAATTATATTTTTAGGGACGGTATTATTGAAGATGTACCTGTTGGTTTTTCAGGATCATTAACTCCGGGATATCAACGAAAAAACCAGGAAAATCGGTATTATCTTGGAGCAAATATTACAGTTGCAGATTATTCTAAATGGGGATATTTGAGTGGCTCTATAGGTTATGAAACGTTCTTCCATCATTCTAAATTAGAACAATCTGCTCTTAATATAGAATTTAATTATTTCACAGACTTAATTACTTTAGGTGCCCAGTGGAAAATGAGGCAATTTATAAAACCACAACTTCTTTTAGGGTTTAATAGGTTGAACACCATAGGAGATCGCCTCTCTCTGGATGGAAATATGGAAACTATAGGATATGATCGCAATAATTATAGACGTAATAATAGCAGAGGGATTCCTGGATTTGATGCTGATATTTATGGCACTCAAAAAATACTTTTTACCATGCAAACCCAGTTTTATTCACCTTGGAATCTTTTAGGCTTTAGACTCAATCCTTACGTAAATTTTACGGCTGGGTTAATAGGCGATACATACACCCCTCTTTCTAAAAGTAAAATGTATTCTTCCATAGGCGCTGGTTTCATCATAAGGAATGATTTTTTGGTATTTAGTTCCTTTCAACTATCCTTATCATATTATCCTACTATTCCGGGACAAGGAAACAATATATTTAAAACAAACTCTTTTGAAACAGATGATTTAGGATTCCAATCTATTAATATGGGCAAACCAAGTACTCTTTTGTATCCTTAATCTTTTAAAAATTCAATATTCCTTTTTAAACCTGAAAATTTGGTTCGTTTTACAGCAGAATTTTTAAATACTTTTTTAAATACATCTTCTGTTATATCTTCCCAATCTTTTTTGGTCATGGACAATAATTCTAGATTCGGATCAAATAAGGGTTCATTATGGGATTTTGAAAATCGATTCCATGGGCATACATCTTGGCATACATCACAGCCAAACATCCAATCATCCATTTTTCCTTTAAACTCTGTTGGTATCTTTTCTTTCAGCTCGATAGTAAAATAAGAAATGCATTTGCTACCATCAACTACATAAGGTTCAGTAATGGCATGCGTGGGGCAAGCATCTATACAAGCGGTACATGTGCCGCAATGATTTGTTGTAATAGAATCATACTCCAATTCCAAATCAATTATTAACTCGGCAATAAAATAAAACGAGCCTACTTGTTGGGTTAATAAATTACTATGCTTACCTATCCAACCCAAACCTGATTTTGCTGCCCAAGCTTTATCCAAGACTGGTGCTGAATCTACAAAAGCTCGCCCATGTACCTGACCAATCTCTTCTTGAATAAAACTTAAAAGCGATTTTAATTTACCTTTAATTACGAAGTGATAATCGGCTCCGTAAGCATATTTAGAAAGCTTATAGCTATTCCCAATTTGTTCTTGACTGGGATAATAATTGAGCAATAATGAAATAACAGATTTAGAATCTTCAACCAATTTTGTCGGGTCTAAGCGTTTATCAAAATGGTTTTCCATATACTGCATTTGTCCATTCATATTTTTATTCAACCATGTTTCTAATCTGGGTGCTTCTTCCTCTAAGAAACCTGCTTTACTAACGCCACAAGACAAAAAACCGAGGCGTTTGGCTTCGGTTTTTATTAGCTGTGTGTATTTTTGTTTATTTCCCATTTATAAGATTCTCAAAAAAGCTCAGAATCAAACTTATTTTAAAACAAACCACCTTGAATATTTCCTTTAATTTTCCCTAAATGTTTATAGGCTAACTCGGTGACTTCACGTCCTCGAGGTGTACGCATAATAAAACCTTGCTGAATCAAAAAAGGCTCATAAACTTCTTCAATGGTTTCTGTACTTTCACTAACTGCCGTTGCAATAGTAGAAATCCCAACAGGGCCTCCTTTGAATTTATCAATAATTGTAGAAAGGATCTTATTATCCATTTCATCCAAACCAAAGGCATCTACGTTTAAGGCTTCTAAACTATATTTAGCGATTTTAATATCGATACTTCCATTACCTTTAATTTGTGCAAAATCTCTAACTCGGCGCAAAAGTGCATTGGCAATTCTTGGCGTACCCCTACTTCTTCCCGCAATTTCAATTGCCGCTTCCATAGAAATTGGCACATTTAAAATAGTGGCACTTCGTTGTATTATGGTTGTTAAAAGTTCCGTGTTATAGTATTGTAACCTACTTTGAATTCCAAAACGAGCACGCATAGGAGCTGTTAACAAGCCTGAACGTGTTGTGGCTCCAACCAAAGTAAACGGATTTAAATTTATTTGAACGGAACGAGCATTGGGACCAGATTCTATCATAATATCTATCTTGTAATCTTCCATGGCAGAATACAAATACTCTTCTACTATAGGACTTAAACGATGTATTTCATCAATAAACAAAACGTCCCTTTCTTCAAGATTGGTAAGTAATCCTGCTAAATCTCCTGGTTTATCTAAAACCGGCCCCGATGTTATTTTAATACCAACATTTAATTCGTTAGCCAAAATATGTGCTAAGGTAGTTTTCCCCAATCCTGGAGGTCCATGGAATAAAGTATGGTCTAAAGCCTCACTCCGTAAATTTGCTGCTTGAACAAAAATCTGAAGATTCTCCAACACTTGGTCTTGCCCCGTAAAATCTTCAAAAGTTAAGGGTCTTAACTTTTTTTCTACATCAAATTCTTCAGGAGAAAAGTTATTATTTGTTGGGTCTAGGTTTTCGTTCATATCAACTTCCTGCGGATACAAGAATCTATTTTGTAAAAAATATTAAAATAGTAGATTCCTGCCCATGCAGGAATGACAAAAGCAAATATAAAGAAAAAGCCCTTCTATTTCTAGAAAGGCTTATCAGATTATTTATTTGGACTCATGCTTGCACAGGAATGACAACTTTAAATTCTATTAAACTTTTCTACGTCTATCTCTATGTTGAGAGATATCAAATGAATATTTATCCGTTAAATCTAACAAAACATTTAAAGAGGTTGCCACATCATCAAGGATTTCAGATATACTAAAGTCAAAATAATTTTTTGATTGACACGTTTATTTTCTATTTCGTTGATTTTAAAAAGATACTTTAGTGTTGAAGTTCTTCTTCTCCTTCTTTTAATGGAATGTTTTGAGGGATAAAATCAACATCATGCCCTGGTTTACTATAATCGTAAGCCCAACGGTATACATGAGGAATATCACCTGGCCAGTTACCATGAATGTGTTCTACAGGAGTCGTCCATTCTAAAGTAGTAGATTTCCAAGGATTCTGTGTTGCTTTCTTTCCAAAGAAAATACTACTAAAGAAATTGTATAAATAAATTATTTGTACAACACCTCCAATTAAAGCAAAAACAGTAATTACAACATTCACATTTGCCAAGTCGTCAAATAAAGGAAAGTTTGTATTTGTATAATATCTACGTGGTAATCCGGCCATACCTATAAAGTGCATCGGGAAGAATACACCATAGGCACAAACTGCCGTTATCCAAAAATGGATATACCCTAAATTTTTATTAAGCATTTTACCAAACATTTTAGGATACCAATGATAAATACCAGCAAACATACCGTAAAGCGCCGATATACCCATTACTAAATGGAAGTGAGCAACCACAAAATATGTATCGTGAACATTAATATCTAAAGCACTATCTCCAAGAATAATACCTGTTAAACCGCCTGTTATAAATGTTGACACAAAACCAATTGAGAATAACATGGCTGGATTCATCTGTAAATTACCTTTCCATAATGTAGTAATCCAGTTGAATGCTTTTACAGCTGATGGAATCGCAATTAATAAGGTGGTAAATGTAAATACCGATCCCAAAAATGGATTCATACCAGAAACAAACATATGGTGGCCCCAAACTATAGTCGATAAAAATGCAATTGCTAATATAGAAGCAATCATGGCTCGGTAACCAAAAATTGGTTTACGGGAGTTTGCTGCCATAATTTCAGAAACCAGACCCATTGCAGGTAAAATAACGATGTATACTTCTGGATGACCTAAGAACCAAAACAAATGTTCGAATAATACCGGAGAACCTCCTTGATAATGCAACACTTCACCTTGAATGAAAATATCTGATAAGAAAAATGATGTTCCAAAACTTCTATCCATAATTAACAATAGAGCTGCAGACAATAATACTGGGAATGATATAACACCAATAACAGCAGTAATAAAAAACGCCCAAATTGTTAATGGAAGTCTGGTCATAGACATTCCTTTTGTACGTAAATTAATAACTGTTACAATATAGTTTAAAGAGCCTAGTAACGAAGAAGCTATAAATATAGCCATAGATACTAACCATAAAGTCATACCCATTCCTGAACCACCTTGAGCCATTGGTAAGGCACTTAATGGCGGATAAATTGTCCAACCAGCTGCTGCAGGCCCAGCTTCAACAAATAAAGAAGTTAACATAATAACACTAGACAAGAAAAATAACCAGTAAGAAACCATATTAAGGAATCCAGAAGCCATATCTCTTGCTCCAATTTGCAATGGAATTAATAGATTACTAAACGTACCACTTAAACCTGCGGTTAACACAAAAAATACCATGATGGTACCATGAATGGTCACTAAAGCTAAATAAATATCTGCATCCATAACACCTTCAGGTGCCCATTTCCCTAACAAAGCTTCAAATAAGACGTTCGGTTGTTCTGGCCAAGCAATTTGCATACGAAACATCATAGACATTAATACACCAATGACTCCCATAATAGTACCTGTAATTAGATACTGTTTAGCAATCATCTTATGATCTTGACTAAATATATATTTAGTTACAAACGTTTCTTTATGATGATGTCCGTGGTCGTCGTGAGCTTCGTGAGCGTGATTATCTTCGTGTGCTGACATAATCTTATATCGTATTTATCTTTTTAAATTAGTTAATTTAGAGAATTTTTAAATGTTTTTTGCTCTTTCATCCAAGCGTCATATTCTTCTTGAGTTTCAACAACAATTTTCATTTGCATATTGTAATGAGATTTACCACAAATTTTATTACATAATAATAGATAATCAAATTCATAAGGTGATAAAGCTTCTTCGCCTTTTGCCACTAAAGTTTCACTTTCTGCAACTCTAATTCTATTAATGTTAGCAACTTTATCAACTATATCTGGATTTTGACGCATGTCAGCAGTCGTTACTGTCGGTGTAAAACCAAATTGGGTAATCATTCCTGGAACACAGTTCATTTGAGCTCTAAAATGTGGCATGTAAGCAGAATGTAATACATCTTGAGAACGCATTTTAAATAAAACAGGTTTACCAACTGGTAAATGTAATTCTTTAGTTATAACATCATCTTGACCATAAGAATCCGATTCATCGATTCCTAAAATATTCGCACGCCCTATATCTATTAAACGAACATTCGCTTTACCTAAAGTATTATCTTCTCCAGCATAACGAGCCGTCCAATTAAATTGTTGAGCATACAGTTCAATCACTATAGGGTCATCACTTTCATCTACTCCCATAATATTAATCCAGGTACTCAATCCATATATAATTAAACCAGCCAAAACAATTACTGGAATGATAGTCCAAATGAATTCTAACTTATTGTTATCTGCGAAAAATAGTGCTTTTTTTCCTTTTTCACCTTTATATTTATATGCAAAATAATGAAGTAAAAACTGTGTAATTATTTGTACTGTAAATATAAGCACTAATGAGACAATCATTAAATTATCTATTCTAGACCCATGCTCTGATGCCGAATTTGACAATAAAGGCAAATCACCCCATTTAATAAAACTTACGATAGTAATGATATAAATGAAAGCCAAAAAGCACATCATTAAGTATCCATTCATTCTATTGTCCTTGTCGCTCGCAACTTGAGAATTTTCATTTTTAGCTTGTGCTAGGTCAAATATCTTTACCATTTGCCAAATTGCAACTAAAATGAATATTAAAACTATAATTGTTAATAAAGTAGTCATTGTTCTCTTTCTTCTCTATTTATATCTTATTAATAATGGAAATCTTTACTTTCTTTTATAAGTGGGTTCCCTTTTGCAAGTAATGGAGCTTTTGTCAAAGCTGTAAATACTACAAATATGAACAGTCCAGCGAATAATAAAATAGAACTTATTTCGGGTATACCTATAAACCATCTGTCACCCACCGTTGCTGGCATAATCATATTGAAAATATCAATGTAATGCCCAACTAATATGACTAATCCCGCCATAACTACAAACCAAGGAATACGTTTATAATCGGCATTCATCAACATTAAAATTGGGAATACAAAATTCATTACAACCATACCTAAGAATGGTAATTTGTAATCATTAAAACGAGTTATAAAATAAGTTACCTCTTCCGGTATATTTGAATACCAAATAAGCATGAATTGAGAGAACCACAAATAAGTCCAGAAAATACTGAATGCAAACATGAATTTTGCAACGTCATGTAAATGGTTTTCATTAACAAATTCTAAGTAATTTCTAGATTTCAAATATATAGTTATCAAAGCAAGAACGGTAATACCACTTACAAACATAGATGCAAATACATACCATCCAAACAATGTACTAAACCAGTGTGGATCGACACTCATTATCCAATCCCAGGACATCATGGATTCTGTATAAATGAAGAACACTAAAAATGCAGCTGAAATACGGAACGTTTTTTTGAAGTTACTATTATCTTCAGCAGTATCTTGGGCAATAGAAAATTTACGTGCAAAATGCCTATATACACTCCATCCAGCTATAAATATAATACCTCGTACTGCAAACCAACCAATATTTAAAAACCCTGACTTCCCTTGAATTAATTTATCGTGGGCTACCACTTCTGGATCCATCCAGGTAAATAAATTATAATGTCCAATAGTTCCAGATGCCACCGCAATAGCGAGAACAATTAAAGCTCCAGGCAATAAGTAGGCAGTGATACCTTCCATAACCCTAAACAAAACTGGAGACCAACCTGCTTGCGCAGCAAATTGTATAGCGTAGAATGCTAAAATACCTAAGGCAATCATCATAAAGAAAAAAGCCGCCACATAAAGTGCAGACCAAGGTCTGTTAGCTATTTGATGCTGTACATGTTCGATGTGTTTTTTGTGCTCATCTACTTGTCCATGTTCATTATGAGTTGTTTCTTCATTTACAGCGACTTCTGAATGACCGCCTTCATGATGTAATTCTTCTGCAAGTAAGGTTTCAACTTCTTCAAAAGATTTATGAGATGTCATAAAACCATATCCCACTCCTAATACTCCTAATATAATTAGAATGAAAGAAAATGTCTTTAATTTATTTGAAAATGTGTACATATCTTATATAATCTTACTTTTCTAAATCTGCTTTTAACTGTAACACATAAGCTACAACTTGCCAACGTTCTTCAATACTAAGTTGATTAGCATACGACCCCATAGCATTTTTACCATAATGAATAGTATGATAAATGCTGCCCTCTGTAATAGCTCTACCGGCATCGTTGTAAGCTGGAACACCTAATATTTTTTCTCTTTTTACTAAATTTCCTTGACCATTACCTTGATTTCCATGGCAAATAGCACAATAAATTTCATATAAAACTTTTCCCTTTCCTAAATCTACTTGAGTGGAATCAAGCGGACTTTTTAAAGTCGCTTTTGCCAAATCATATCCTTCAGATGTATTATCTATATCAAAAGGCACAAATCCTCTTGCAATAGATCCTTCAGCAGGTACTCTAGCTTCCATGCCATTCTCAAACATATTATTTTCTAAATACGTCTCGTAACCTACAGGCTCATACATATTGGGCATGAACTGATAGTTAGGTCTCGTATCTTTTTTACAAGACACAATAGATAATAAAACGATTACTATTGCTGCTATTTTAATTAAGCTTTTCATATTTATATTAATGGGCTTTATCAACTAAATTAATTTCTACTGCACCTGTTTCTTTAAGCAAATTTTCAAGTTCTACTTCATTCCCATCAACAGCAATCTCCATTAAAAAATGATCATCTGTTGTTCTAGGGTCAGGATTCTCAGCTTTTTTAAACGGCCACATTCTACTTCTTAAATAAAAAGTAATAACCATTAAATGTGCCGCAAAAAACACCGTTAACTCAAACATAATCGGCACAAAAGCGGGCATATTTTGTAAGTAACTAAAACTTGGTTTTCCACCAATATTCTGCGGCCAATCTTTAATCATTATGAAATTCATCATAACTATAGCTACTGTTAACCCTACAAGACCATACATAAATGATGTAATGGCAATTCGTGTAGGAGCTAATCCCATAGCCTTATCTAGTCCATGAACTGGAAAAGGTGTATAAATTTCTTCTATATGATATCTTTCTGCCTTAACTTTCTTAACAGCGGACATTAATACATCATCATCCGTATAAATAGCGTGAATTACTTTTGAAGCTTCCATATGCTACTTGTTATTTTTTATTTCATTAATTGAATCTCCAGAGGTTCTTGCATCAGCACCAGTTCCTACTAAACTTCCGCCTGCTTCCCTAATCTTTTTATAGCGTTCACCTGAAGATTTTAAAATGGTTTTAACTTCGGCTTGGGCAATTACTGGGAATGTTCTTGAGTATAGTAAGAATAAGACAAAGAAGAATCCAATAGTTCCAATAAAAATCCCTATATCAACAAATGTAGGAGAGAACATGGTCCAAGAAGACGGTAAATAATCTCTGTGCAATGATGTTACAATGATAACAAAACGCTCAAACCACATACCTATGTTTACAATGATCGATATAAAGAATGAAAACATGATACTTGTTCTTAATTTCTTAAACCACATAAATTGTGGAGAAAATACATTACATGTCATCATTGACCAATAAGCCCACCAGTAAGGTCCTGTTGCTCTATTAAGGAAAGCATATTGTTCATATTCTACTCCAGAATACCAAGCGATAAATAACTCAGTAATGTAAGCCACACCAACAATAGATCCCGTAATCATGATTACGATGTTCATTAATTCGATATGTTGTACCGTGATGTAGTCTTCAAGGTTACATACTTTTCTCATGATGATAAGTAATGTGTTTACCATAGCAAATCCTGAGAATACTGCTCCAGCAACAAAGTATGGAGGGAAAATGGTTGTATGCCATCCTGGTATAACCGATGTTGCAAAGTCAAACGATACAATCGTATGTACAGAAAGTACAAGTGGTGTTGCTAAACCTGCAAGAACTAAAGATACTTCTTCAAAACGTTGCCAATCTTTAGCTCTACCAGACCATCCAAAACTTAATAATGAATATATTTTCTTTTGGAAAGGCTTAACGGCTCTATCACGAATCATAGCAAAATCTGGAAGCAAACCAGTCCACCAGAAAACTAATGATACAGACAAATAGGTTGAGATGGCGAATACGTCCCAAAGTAATGGGGAGTTAAAGTTTACCCAAAGCGAACCAAATTGGTTTGGAATTGGTAATACCCAATAACCTAACCATGGACGACCCATGTGAATAATTGGAAACAAACCTGCTTGAACTACGGAAAAAATCGTCATAGCTTCAGCTGAACGGTTAATTGCCATTCTCCATTTTTGACGGAAGAGTAAAAGTACAGCTGAAATAAGCGTTCCTGCGTGACCGATACCAACCCACCAAACGAAGTTAGTAATATCCCAAGCCCATCCAACGGTTTTGTTTAAACCCCAAGTTCCAATACCCGTAGATACTGTATAAATAATACATCCAATTCCCCAAAGAAAAGCGGCAAGTGCAATAGAAAAAACTATCCACCACTGTTTATTGGCCTGTCCTTCTATAGGCTTAGCCACATCGACAGTAACATCGTGATATGATTTTTCGCCTGTAACTAAAGGTCTTCTAATAGGTGCTTCGTAATGAGACGCCATAATCCTTTTATAAGTGTTTCTTAATTAATTTTATGCTTCTGTTGTATTTCTCACTTTTGTTTGATACATCACATTTGGTTTTGTTCCAACGTGTTCTAACAAGTGATACATACGATTATCTTGTTTAAGTTTTGCAACTTTACTACTCTTATCATTAATGTCTCCAAAAACCATAGCACCATTATTACAAGCTGCTGAACAAGCTGTTTGGAATTCACCATCTTTAATTTCACGTCCATCACGTTTAGCATCAAGAATGGTCTTTTGTGTTTTTTGAATACACATTGAACATTTTTCCATAACTCCACGAGAACGTACTACCACATCTGGATTTAATACCATACGTCCTAAATCATCATTCATATGATAATCGAATTCATCGTTTCCATTGTATAAGAACCAGTTGAAACGACGTACTTTATAAGGGCAGTTGTTTGCACAGTATCTAGTACCAACACAACGGTTATAAGCCATATGGTTTTGACCTTGACGACCATGTGATGTTGCAGCTACAGGACAAACCGTTTCGCAAGGTGCATGATTACAATGTTGACACATGATTGGTTGGAAAGCAACCTGAGGATTCTCAGACGCATGTTCCAATTCACCAAATTCACTTAATGAGCTTCCTAACCCTGAAATAGTATCTTTTTTCTCATCATCACCTTCAAAAGATGTTTCAGATGAATAATATCTGTCAATACGTAACCAGTGCATGTCACGGCTTTTTCTAACTTCCGCTTTACCTACTACAGGGACATTATTTTCTGCATGACAAGCAATAACACAAGCACCACAACCTGTACAAGCATTTAAATCTATAGATAAATTAAAATGATGCCCAATAGAACGGTCAAACTCATCCCACAAATCTACTTCAGGAGATGTTACCGGGACTTCTTCATGATTTAAAGATACTTTAGGAACTTGATTCCATCCATGTTCTTCATCTTCTTTATCATAAGTGTTAAATATTACTAAAGAGGTTTCTTTAATAATATCACCACGCCCCATTAATGTATTATGTAACTGAACAGATGCAAATTCATGTTCGCCTGCAACTTTTTCTATAGTTACGTTTTGAACATTATTAAAATTATGGTACAATGCATAAGCATTAACACCTGTTTGCATTTCTTCTTTTAAACCTTTTGTTTTCCCATAACCAAGTGCTAAACCAACCGAACCGTTTGCCTGTCCTGGCTGGATCATTACTGGTGCAGTTACAGACGTTCCATTCACAGTAATCTTAGCATAACTACCATTTAAAGCACCATTTGCAACATGGGTATTTACCAAGCCTAATTTCTCTGCATCAGCTTTAGAAACTGTTAAATAGTTATCCCAAGATGTTCTTGTAATGGGATCCGGGAACTCTTGTAACCAAGGGTTATTGGCTTGTTGCCCATCACCCATACCTATTTTGGTATATAAAGTTAATTCATATCCTCCATTCGATTTAGCAGAACTTGCTAATGCGCTTGAAGCATTTCCAGAAGGTGCCTCAACTGTTTCGTTTGAATTTGATGCTGTACTTATGGTTTCTGTAGCAATACTTCCAGAAAAAATACCATCGTGTAATGCTTGATTAAAAGAACTTCCCCCTAAAATAGTGGTTCCCCAAGCATCTTTAATATAATCATGGTAAGACATGTCATTTCCATTCCATTTTAACAAACCTTCCTGAAATTGTCTGGTATTAAATAACGGACGAATGGTTGGTTGTGTTAAAGCATAATGTCCTTTTTTAATTTCCACATCTCCCCAAGATTCTAAATAATGAGGTGCCGCAGCTATATATTGACATTCAGAAGACGTTTCATCTGCTTTAAGAGAAAACGCAATGGATAATTCTGTTTTTTTCAATCCTTCAGCAAAATCTGAAGCATTTGGTAGGGTGTATAAAGGATTCACACCACTCATGATGATGGCACCCACTTTACCTGCTTTCATATCTGCAACCAAAGAAGCAACCTCTTTATCATTACCTTGTCTTGTTTTTATTGGTGTTGAAGCATCAAACGCTTTACTGTTTAAAAAGGCATTGATTTCTAAAACAACTGTTTGAGCATTCACATCCTGAATACCTGTTAATACAACAGCATTGCTTCCTGCTTTTTTAATTTCAGCTGCAGCACTTTTAACCGCTTTTTCAACTGCATCAGGCAAACTTCCAGAAACAGAACCACCAACTACATAACTATATAATTTAGCTAATGCTATTTTTTGTTGAGTTGGCGTTAACAATACACGTTTATCTGCATTGGCTCCGGTTAATGTCATGTTTGACTCAAACTGAATATGACGGGACATTTTACCATTTTGTGGTATTCTATTTTTAGAATATCCAGAGTCAAAACCACCTCCTTGCCAATCCCCTAAGAAATCTGCTCCTACGGAAACGATAGTCATAACTTTAGATAAATCATAATTAGCTAAACCACGTTCACCATATTTTGCTTGATAAGCGTCAAGGGCAGTAGATTCTGAAACAGCATCGTACACCACATGACTAACATTACCATACTTTTCTTTAAATTCTGAAATCAACTTACTAGTAGAAGGACTCGCAAAAGTTTGTGTAAGTAATACAATTTGTTTTCCAGAAACCTTTATATCAGTTAATTTTTGATTTGTTTCCGAATCAAATGCACTCCAAGAAATAGATTTTCCATCTTTAGTGGGACCTTGAACTCTTAAACTATCATACAATCCTAAAACCGAAGCATTCACTCTGGCGTTTGCACCACCATTGGTAGTTGCCATAGCATTGTTTTCGATTTTAATCGGACGACCCTCACGAGTTTTTACCAAAACACTTGCGAAATCAAATCCATCAGCAATAGTAGTTGCATAGTAATTAGCAACTCCTGGGATAATTTCTTCCGGCTGAACAACATAAGGAATAGACTTAACCACAGGCCCTTCACATGCAGCAAGAGATGCTGCTGCCGTACTAAAACCTACAAATTTTAAGAAATCGCGTCGGGTTGTAGATGTTGCATCTAATAAACTTTTATCGCCTAAAAATTCATCAGTAGGTATTTGCTCTACAAACTCGTTTTGTTTTAGCGTCTCAACAATAGAGCTATTCTCGTTTAGCTCTTCAACACTTTTCCAGTATTTCTTGTTTGATGACATATTATATAATTGAATTACTTCTTTAATAAATTAATAATGACATTTACCACATTCTAAACCACCCATTTGAGCTTCAGTAACTTCTTTAACACCATATTTCTTAGCCAATTGCTCATGTATTTTTTCATAATAAGCATTGTCTTTCATATTAACATTAGTGGTTCTATGACAGTTAACACACCAACCCATTGTTAGGGGAGCAAATTGAGACACAACTTCCATTTCTTGAATAGGCCCGTGACAGGTTTGACATTCCACACCCGCTACGGTAACATGTTGAGAGTGATTAAAATAAACAAAATCAGGTAAATTATGAATACGAACCCATTTAACCGGCTGTGAATTGCCTGTGTATTTTTGAGCAGCATCATCCCACCCAGCTGCTGCATATAATTTTTTAATTTCTCCATCATAAAACTCTTTTGGATATTCTGGACTTGTTTCTCCTTTGTATTCATAAATAGATTTATGACAATTCATACATACATTCAATGACGGAATTCCTGATGTTTTACTAACCCTAGCTGAAGAGTGACAGTATTTACAATCTATACCATTATCACCAGCATGTATTTTATGTGAAAAGTGGATAGGTTGCACTGGCTGATATCCTTGATCCACCCCTATTTGCATTAAATAACCATACATAAAATAAGCACTTGTCAATAAGAAGAAAATAGCAACCACCAACATTAAAAATTGGTTTTTAACAAAAGCTTTCCACAATGGTGTTCTTTTAGTTTCTTCTGGTAATTCTATATTTTGAATCGCTGCAAAACGACGCAATGTTTTGTTTACTAAATACAAACCACATGCTAACAATATAAATAGTATAGCTAAAGCTCCAAGAATAATTTCATTCGAAATACCGCCAGTTGACGCAGCACCAGAAGCAGCTTGTTCTGTTCCTGCTGTTGGAGCAGGAGCTTCCTCTTTAACCTCTGCCGTATAAGCTAAAATATCGCTTATATCTTGGTCTGACAACTGCGGAAATGCAGTCATAGCAGTTTTATTAAATTCATTGTAAATTTTATTGGCATAAGCATCACCAGACTTAATCAACCCAGGACTGTTATGAATCCAATTGGTTATCCAATTTCTATCCAGGCCTTGTTCATCTGCCAAACGTGCCTCAATATTACGCAAAGCAGGACCTGTCATTTTTTTATCTAATTGATGACATGCAGCACAATTGGCATTAAACAATGATTTTCCTTTTGCTGGATCTCCTTCTTGAGCAGAAAGCGATGTTGTAAACGCTAATAAAATAATTAAGCCTAAACTAAGAATGCTTTTACTTAACTTACGGTGAATCACCTGTTCCATATTGTTGGTTAAATTAACTTCTAAACTTTGGTATGATTTTTTCTTTCAATAATAGAAAAAACGCAGTTATAAAATCTCAGGCAAAAGTAATATTAAAAGTCGATTTTAGAAATGTTAGATAAGCGTTAATTGTTAATTTAGAGGGATTCTAAATAATAAAATGAGCCATAATTAAGTTTGTAACGTATACATATGTATTAATATATTTGAAAATGAAAACATCAAATTTAAAAATCACCTCATTAGCTTTTATCGCTATTGTTTCTTTATCAATACATTGCTATGCCCAACAAGGCTCTGCATCTGTAAATCAAGATAAAAAAATAACCACCTTATTAGATATAAGGAAGGATATGAATAAAAATGAAAATGCAACAGATCGTTATAAAATTCAAATTTATAATGGAAATAGGTCTGGTGCTTATGCCGCTCAAGAAGAATTTAATTCAAAATTCAAAGATTGGAGTCCAACAGTTGTTTACGAACAACCAAACTTTAAAACCTGGGCAGGAAACTTTAGAACTCGTTTGGAGGCAGATAAAGCTTTAAAAGAAATAAAACAGAAGTTTTCAAGTGCTTTTATTTTTAAACCTAAAAAGTAAAATAAATGATGGTATAAATAAAAACGACTCGAATGAGTCGTTTTTATTATAAAATTTTTAATTATTTAAGTTTCTTTTTAACCTCAACTTCATGGAATGCCTCGATGATATCTCCTTCTTGAATATCATTGTAATTTTTAATCTGCATACCACAATCAAAACCTTTAGTAACTTCTTTAGCGTCATCTTTAAATCGTTTTAATGAAGCTAATTCACCCGTATGAACAACTACACCATCTCTAATTAAACGAACGCTGGAGTTTCTAAATATTTTACCATTGGTTACCATACATCCTGCAATACTACCAATTTTAGTAACTTTAAATATCTCTCTAATTTCAGCAGTTCCAGTAATCTCTTCTTTAAGCTCTGGAGATAACATACCTTCCATTGCATCTTTAAGATCGTTTATGGCATCATAAATAATAGAATATGTTCTGATATCAATTTCTTCTTTATCTGCAATAGATCTGGCATTTCCAACAGGT
This sequence comes from Confluentibacter sediminis, assembly GCF_003258355.1. Classification (GTDB taxonomy): domain Bacteria; phylum Bacteroidota; class Bacteroidia; order Flavobacteriales; family Flavobacteriaceae; genus Confluentibacter; species Confluentibacter sediminis. The sequence continues at coordinate 70,107 of NZ_QKPO01000005.1, forward strand.
CTCACATTAAAACCTACTATAATAGCATCGGATGCCGAAGCTAATAGCACATCACTTTCCGTAATGGCCCCAACACCTTTGTGTAAAATATTAACTTGAATTTCTTCAGTAGATAATTTTTGGAACGAATCCGTTAGTGCTTCTACAGAACCATCCACATCTCCTTTAAGGATAATATTCAATTCTTGGAAATCTCCTAAAGCGATACGACGACCAATCTCATCAAGTGTTATATGTCGTTGTGTTCTAACAGATTGTTCACGTTGCAATTGCGCTCGTTTAGAAGCAATTTGTTTTGCCTCACGTTCATCATCAAATACATTAAATTTATCACCGGCTTGTGGTGCTCCATCTAATCCTAAAATAGATACTGGAGTTGATGGTCCAGCGGCTACAACATCCTTACCACGCTCATCATGCATCGCTTTTACTTTACCACTATTTTTACCAGCAAGCACATAGTCACCAACTCGTAATGTTCCTGCCTGTACCAATATAGTTGCTACATAACCCCTACCTTTATCAAGGAATGCTTCCACAACAGTTCCAGTTGCATTTTTATTTGGATTGGCTCTAAGTTCTAATAATTCAGCCTCAAGCAATACTTTTTCTAATAATTCTTTAACACCAGTTCCCTTTTTTGCTGAAATATCATGTGATTGGATTTTTCCTCCCCAATCTTCAACCAATAAGTTCATTTGCGCTAATCCTTCTTTAATTTTTTCAGGATTTGCATCTTGCTTATCTATTTTATTGATAGCAAAAACGATTGGTACCCCAGCAGCTTGTGCATGCGCAATAGCTTCTTTAGTTTGTGGCATAATATCATCATCGGCCGCTACTACAATAATAGCTAAATCTGTTACTTGAGCTCCACGTGCACGCATCGCTGTAAACGCTTCGTGACCTGGCGTATCTAAGAAAGCTATTTTTTGACCACCTTCTAATACTACACCATAAGCACCAATATGTTGGGTAATCCCTCCAGATTCTCCTGCAATTACATTCTCTTGACGAATATAATCCAATAACGATGTTTTACCATGATCTACGTGACCCATAACGGTTACAATAGGTGCTCTAGGTAATAAATCTTCTTCTGAATCTTCTGTTACCTCGATGGATTCTTCAATATCGGCAGTTACAAATTCTACTTTATAACCAAACTCATCAGCTACAATAGACAATGTTTCTGCATCCAATCGCTGATTCATAGTCACCATCATACCTAGTGACATACATGCAGAAATAATTTGAGTTACTGGCACATCCATCATGGTAGCAACCTCACTAGCAGTAACAAACTCAGTAACTTTAAGAATCTTACTTTCCGCTGCCTCTTGCTCTAAATTTCTTTCTGTTTGATCTCTATGATAATCTCTTTTCTCTCTTCTATACTTAGCTCCTTTTCCTTTAGAACCTTTGCCTTGTAATTTTTCAAGTGTTTCCCTTACCTGTTTTTTTACATCTTCATCACTTGGCTCTTCTTTTATAATAGGGCGTCTTGCTTGACCAGGCTTACCTTTAAATCTGTCATTTGAACCTGAATGTGGTCTAGGTGAAGCATCTGGTCTGTTTTGATTATTGCCTGATGGCCCTCCTACTTTACTAATTCTACGACGCTTTTTCTTATTGGCAGCATTCGCATCATTAGGTTTTGTATCTGTCTTTTTATCTTCTTTTTTCTTCTTTGGTTTATTAAATTGACTCAAATCAATTTTATCACCAGATATTTTTGGTCCAGTAAGCTTTTGGTATTTTGTTTTTAACGTTTCCTCTTCTGGAGCAGCTTTTGTATCTCTGTTTTCTTTTGGAACCTCTTTAACAATAGGTTTAGGATCAGTTTTGGGAACAACTGTTTCAGGCTTCTTAACTTCTGGTTCAACTGGATCTGCTTTAACCTCCTTCAACACTTCCTTAACAGGTTCTGGTTGCTTAACGACTTCTTGTTTTACAACTTCCTCCTTTTTAGGCTCTGGCTCCGGCTTTGTTTCCTTCTTCTGTGGCTCTAAATCTATCTTTCCAACTTGCTTAGGTCCCGAAAGCGTTCTAGTAGCTTTGTAAATCTCCTCTCTTTTGGCGGCTTCTTTTTGTTTTTCTTCGATTTCACGTTCACGTTGTTCACGCAACACCTCTTTCTCCTTTAATTTTGCTTCACTAACTTCAATAGATGCTACTTTTTTGCTTGCATCTGTTTGAAATTCATTGGAAAGAAGTATATGAATCTCCTCTGATATTTTGGTATTCGGACTCTTTTCTATTTCTACGCCTTTGTCTTTTAAAAACTCCGTTGCGCGATCAATAGAAATATTGAGTTCCCTTAATACTTTATTTAATCTTACTGTTTCAGCCATAAATTGCCTTTAAAATACTCAAATATATGTTATTCTTCAAATTCTTCCCTAAGAATTCTAATAACGTCATTAATTGTTTCTTCTTCTAAGTCTGTTCTTTTTACTAAATCTTGAACATCTTGCTCAAGAATACTTTTAGCAGTATCCAGTCCAGCTTTACTAAATTCTTTAATAATCCATGCTTCAATTTCATCAGAAAACTCAGATAATTCCACATCTTCTTCTGCACCTTCCCTAAACACATCTATCTCGTAACCAGTCAACTGACCAGCCAAACGAATATTATGTCCACCTCTACCAATAGCTTTACTAACTTCTTCAGGTTTTAATATAACCTCAGCACGTTTTGTTGCTTCATTTATTTTAATAGAGGTTACTCTAGCTGGGCTTAAAGCTCTAGTAATGTAGAGTTGTAAATTGTTTGTATAATTGATAACGTCGATATTCTCATTTCCTAATTCGCGAACAATTCCGTGAATTCTGGATCCTTTCATACCTACACAAGCTCCAACAGGATCAATTCTATCATCATAAGAATCTACAGCCACCTTTGCTTTTTCTCCAGGAATTCTCACAACGTTTTTTATAGTGATTAGTCCATCAAACACCTCTGGTATTTCTTGTTCAAACAATTTCTCTAAAAATGCAGGGGAACTTCTAGACATAATTATAGTAGGCTTTGCTCCTTTAAGCTCAACGCTATCTATAACACCTTTTACATTATCTCCTTTTCTAAAAAAATCAGATGGAATTTGCTTTTCTTTTGGCAACACTATCTCATTGCCTTCATCATCCAATAAAATAACCGCCCTGTGACGAATGTGATGTACTTCAGCAGTATATATTTCACCTATTAAATCTTTGAATTGCTTATAAACTATGGTATTATCGTGTTCATGAATTTTAGAAATTAAGTTTTGGCGCAATGCCAAAATAGCTCTTCTACCTAAATCCACCAATTTTACTTCTTCAGACACATCTTCACCTACCTCAAAATCCGGCTCAATCTTACGAGCTTCAGACAACGAAATTTCTTGATTAGGCTCTTCTACAGCGCCATCAGCAACAACAACTCTATTTCTCCAAATTTCTAAATCACCTTTATCAGGATTAACAATAATATCAAAATTATCGTCATCTCCAAACTTTTTCTTCAAAGCGTTTCTAAAAACGTCTTCTAAAATCGCCATTAACGTTACACGATCAATTAACTTATCGTCTTTAAATTCTGAAAAAGAATCAATTAACGCAATATTTTCCATACTCCTTTTGAATTAAAATTTAATCATCACTTTTGCTTCAATAATATCTTGATAAGCAATATTCGCTTGCTTTTTCAAAGTCACTTTACCTTTACCTACAGACTTTGGTTCTCTCACTTTCCATTCCAATGTAATATCAGTTTCCGTTACCTTGGCAAGTACCCCTTCTATTTTTTCAGAAGCTGTACTTACCGTAAGTTCTCTGTTGATATTTTTTTTATACTGTCTTTTATCTACTAAAGGACTTGTAGCCCCCGCAGACATCACTTCTAAAGAAAAATCAACTTCCTCTCTATCCAAATTATGTTCAATAGCTCTACTAACAAACATACAGTCTTCTACAGAAACACCTTGATCTCCGTCGATGACAACTTTTATGTGATTATCTCCTTGAATAGAAAAATCGATAAGAAACAAATCGCTTCGTTCCAACAAGGCTTTTTCCAATAAATTTTCAACAGTAGTTTTAAACATTTTTTATTATAAAAAGAGGGGACTTCTTGTCCCCTCATATATCTTTTTTGCCTAACAACGGCGCAAATATATAATATTTTAATTGATTTTTAAAGTAATAATATATAAATTTATAGGAAACTTAACCTTAATACCCATGAAAAAACTACTTGTTCCCACCGACTTTTCCCCACAGGCCGAAAACGCTTTAAAAGTAGCAGCACAACTTGCAAAAAAACACCATTGTGACATTCACTTATTAAATATTATTGAATTACCACTTCATAAAGTGGATCCTATAATCCCCTACAACGATTTGCCTGAAGCTATTTATTTTATGAAATTAGCTCGTAAACGATTTGAACAATTAACTCGAAAAAATTACTTAACAGGCATTAAAATTCATGAACACGTGGAGTTTGACGACATATTTAGAGGCGTTATGGCGCTGTGTGAAAAAGAAAAAATTGACTTGATAATCATGGGATCTAAAGGATCCAATGGGCTTACCGAAATGCTTATAGGCTCTAATACAGAAAAAGTGGTTCGCACATCTGATGTTCCTGTGCTGGTTATTAAAAAAGAACATGAAAATTTTAACATAGATACATTTGTATTTGCATCGGACTTTAATGATGAAAGCAAAGCTACTTATAAAACAGCTATTGATTTTGCTGCCTTATTAAAAGCTAAGGTACATTTACTACTGGTTAATACTCCAAACAAATTTATGACAACCATAGAAGCGGAAGAAAGAATAAAAAACTTTACGGAAAGTGTTGATTTTAAAAATTTCACGATAAACATATACAACGATGAGACCATTGAAGCAGGCATCATGAATTTTGCACAATCCATAAAAGCAGATTTGATTGGCATGAGCACCCATGGAAGACAAGGCATATCCCATTTCTTTAATGGCAGTATTAGTGAAGATTTAGTAAACCATGCCAAAAGACCCGTTCTTACGTTTAAAATTTAAACAAAAAAAATCCTGACTCAAATAGAATCAGGATTAACAATCATGTTGGCTTACTAGGGCTCGAACCTAGACTCTTCTGGACCAAAACCAGACGTGTTGCCAGTTACACCATAAGCCAATGTGTAATTGAGGGTGCAAATTTAATACAAAGTTTTATTTGAACAAGCATTTTCTTTAAAAATAATCTTGAATCCTTAACGTTTACTTAAAAGCATGATGCTATTGCAGATTTATTACTAAATTCGCCCTAGTAAAAAACAAACATTTTCATGACAGATTTTAACTTTAAAAAATGGAACACCATAACAGGCTGGTTCGCTTTTTTAATAGCTTTAATAACGTATAGCTTAACTGTTGAGCCTACTGTAAGCTTTTGGGACGCCGGAGAATATATTTTAACTTCTTCAAAACTGCAAGTTGGACATCCGCCAGGAGCACCTTTATTTCAAATGCTTGGAGCCTTTTTCTCAATGTTCGCTTTAGAGCCTTCGCAAATTGGGTGGATGATGAATATGATGAGTGCTGTCTCTAGTGCTTTCACCATTCTTTTCATGTTTTGGACGATTACATTGCTACTTAAAAAGTTAGTGATTTACTCTAATTCCAATAAAGAAGACGTCAACAACAATGCAACTGAAGTTTCTTTAACTAAACAACAATACATAGCTATTTTAGGAAGTGGGCTTGTCGGCGGGTTAGCATTTACATTTACAGATTCTTTTTGGTTTAATGCTGTTGAAACTGAAGTATACGCTATGGCCACGTTAATTATGTCTGTATTATTTTGGCTTGGACTACGTTGGGAACAGGACATGGACAAACCCAGAGGCAATAAATGGCTTATCTTAATTTCATTTGTTATCGGCTTATCTTTTGGGGTGCATTTTATGGGTTTATTAACCATCCCTGCTATTGGTCTTGTTTATTATTTTAAAAACTATAAAACCGTAACCATAAAAAATTTCATCATAGCTAATATTGTTTCAGTGGCTGTTTTATTGTTTATATTCAAATTACTAGCCCCTAACATTCTTAAAATATTTAGTGCTTTTGAAATCTTTTTTGTCAACAGCATCGGACTCCCTTTTAATTCAGGATCCATCATCGCAGGCATCTTATTAATTGCCATAATTTACTATACATTAAAATATACTAAACAGAAAAATTATACCCATTTAAACACAAGTATTTTATGTTTAACCTATATTATTATTGGTTTTTCTACATGGTTAATGCTTCCTATTCGCGCCAATGCTAATGTAGTCATTAATGAAAATAATCCATCGAGTGCCAGAGAATTATTGGCTTATTATAATTTAGAACAATACCCAGAGTCCTATTTATTTTACGGTCCTTTATTTACAGACCAATATGCTTCTTTAGATGAAAATAATCCGTATTCAGACGACAAGCCTAAATATGAAAAAGATGACGCTAAAGGCAAGTATGTTATTGTAAATGATTATAAAAATGGCAAACAAAATTATAATTCCAAGCATGCTGCCATACTTCCAAGAATGTGGAGTGCCGAACATGCCGAAAATTATATGATGTATTCAGGGTTTTTAAATTTCAAATTAAAACCAGAATACCAAATGCAGAATGAACTTCGAACTTTGGTGAACGATTTCAAAAGCAATGTAGCCAAAGGAAATGTAGATTATGAAGGTTATAATAAATTTTTAAAACGCTACAAAGGTTATATTGATGTTGAAAAACCTTCTTTATGGTCTAACATTACCTACATGTTTGAATATCAGCTAGGGTATATGTATTTTCGTTATTTTATGTGGAATTTTTCAGGAAGGCAAGACGACATACAAGGCAGGTATGACAACCATGGAAATTGGATTACTGGTATAAAACCATTAGACGAAAAACTTTTAGGCATGTCTCAAGACAAGTTGCCTAGTGATGTTAAAAACAACAAAGCCAGAAACACCTATTACTTATTGCCTTTTATATTAGGGTTAATAGGCTTTTTCTTTTTATTCAATAAAGACAAAAAATTATTTTGGGTGATGCTGGTGTTTTTCCTCTTTACAGGAATAGCCATTCAGTTTTACACCAATGTTCGTCCTTTTGAGCCTAGAGAGCGGGATTATTCTGTTGTGGGTTCATTTTATGTATTCGCACTTTGGATTGGCTTCGGGGTTTATGCTTTATTTGATGCCCTAAAAAAATATTTGCCCGCAAATGTAACTGCTAGTCTAGTAACTGTTGTATGCTTAGCATTGGTTCCTGGAATTTTAGCCGCGAACAATTGGGATGATCATGATAGATCTGATAAATATACGGCCAAGTCCATGGCGAAAATGTATTTAGATTCCTGTGCAGAAGATGGTATTCTATTCACTATTGGAGATAATGACACCTTCGCCCTATGGTATGCCCAAGAAATTGAAGGTTACAGAACCGATGTTCGTGTGGTAAACACCAGTTTATTCCAAACAGATTGGTATATAGACCAAATGAAACGTAAAGCTTATGAAAGTGACCCAATTCCTTCACAGCTCACCCATAACGATTACAAATTTGGCACTAATGAATTTCTTCAAATTGAAAATGTTATTAGAGACACATTACAAGTAAAAGAATTATTGAATATCATACAAAGTAACAATCCTAAAACAAAGTATAAGTTCATTCTTGAGCAAAAGGGTTACGATGCTACAGACCTAAAGCAAGTAAGAAGCCAAGATTTAAATGCCAATTATGTGCCAACTTCCAATTTAAGGATTCCCGTAAATAAGGAAAACGCATTAAAATATGGCATTGTGAAACCTAAGGATGCTGACAAAATAGTACCTTATATTGATATTCATCTTACAGGAGGTGCTTTATTAAAAAACAGATTGCTTATGTTGGATATTGTTGCCAATAACGATTGGAAACGCCCTATTTATTTTACAGGCGGCAGTTTTGGTGACGACGATTATATCTGGATGAAAGATTACTTACAGCTAGACGGTATGTGCTATAAGCTAGTACCTATAAAAACGCCTGTTAATGAAGCCAACCCATTTGACATGGGGCGTGTAGATAGTGACCTTATGTATGAAAAAGTAAAACATTGGGATTGGGGCAACAGTGGTAAAAATATTTATCATGATACAGAAACCAGAAAAAACTCCATTACATACAGAGGTAATTTAGCCAGATTGATTGAGCAATTAATTAATGAGAATAAATTAAAGAAAGCCGAAGAGATAGCAGATATAGCCATGACTAATATGCCAGTTGAATATTTTGGCTATTATACGCTTTTAGAGCCTTATATTAGTGCATACTATGAAGTAGAAAATAAAGAAAAAGCTCAGAAACTATTTAAAGAAGTCTCTAAAAAATATCAGGAAAATTTAGCATACTATAGTAGTTTAAAAATAAAGAATCAAGAAAAATTATTTGAAGACATTTATACTGACATACAACGTTATAAAGGACTGGTTGATGTTTTAATGAAATATGACCCTAAATTTGCTGAAACTGAGAGTGAGGTTTTCAATAACAATTTAAAGTTATTTAAACATTTTTATGAAAACCCGTCCGAAGATGAAATAAAACCCAAAACAGACAAAGACGTTCCTGTAGAAGATAGCAGTATAGATGTAACCCCGGAGTAAGGTATGACCTTTGCACCTGTAAAAATACCATTAGTTGCGAAAAAGATGTTCCCAAACTATGTTTGGGACATCCCAACTAAAGACAAAATCCTCTATCTTACTTTTGATGATGGCCCTACACCAGAAATCACCGATTGGACATTGAACACTTTAAAAGCTTTTAACGCAAAAGCCACTTTTTTTTGTATTGGTAAAAATATTGCAAACCACCCTGATATCTTTCAAAATGTTTTAAATGATGGACATGCTATTGGAAACCACACATACAACCATATAAAAGGTTGGAAAACAAAAGCAGCTGACTATCTATTAGATATTAAAAAAACACAAGACATGATAAATTCTCAAATGAATAATAGTCTTTCCTCAAAAGTTAATCTGTTTCGCCCACCTTACGGACAAATAACACCTAAACAAGGAAAAGAATTGATGCTTTTAGGATATAAAATTGTTATGTGGGATATTATATCTTTTGATTGGGATAAGACTATAAGTGAAGATACTTGTTTAAAAAATGTAATCTCCAAATCGACCAGCGGAAGTGTTATTGTTTTTCACGATAGTGTAAAAGCATCAAAAAACATGCAATACACCCTACCAAAAACCTTGGAATATTTTAGTGACAAAGGTTATAACTTTAGACCTTTAATTTTTTAAATATACTGCTGAATGATGCCTATAAGGGTATTGGCATCTTGTTCACCGCTTTGGCGCCATTTCATTTCGCCATTTTTATAGATTATTAATGTAGGTAATCCTTTTACCCGAAGTGCTTCTGCCAATTCTTCATTCTTTTCAACATCAATTTTAATAACTTTAGCTTTATCACCTAGAGCTGCGGCAACATCTCTTAATACCGCATGCATGGCAGTTGATTGCTCGTTCCATTCTGTAAAAAAATCTAACAAAACAGGAATGTCTACATCGATAAGTTCCCCAAATTTTGACATACTTAATTCTTTATTAGCCAAATAACTTATACAAACCTACGTATTTTTTTAATATTACAAATATTTGCAATAGTTTATAACGTATTTGTCAATTTACTAAGATAAAAATACATAATTTCTTCATAATTATTACAGGCGAAAACTAATTAAGCATCTCTATAGGCCTTTTTAAGTTCTATAACTGTAATTTCTGGCCAAATACCGACTCGACCAGGAAATGCTAAATACCCGAAACCACGGTTTACATTAATGTATTTACCCATTTCATTATATATACCTGCCCAATATTTATAACGCCATTTTATAGGGCTCCATTTAATCCATCCTGGAATTTCAATACCAAATTGCATCCCATGGGTATGTCCGCTTAATGTTAAATGATAATGATAGTCTGCTTTAATAACTTCATACTGCCAATGCGATGGATCGTGGCTCATTAATATTTTAAAATCATTCTTATCTATATTTTTTTCAGCCTTTTTTAAATCACCCGCCTTTTTAAAGCCTCCTACGCCCCAATTTTCAACCCCCACTAAAGCAATGCGTTCGCCATTTTTTTCTAGATAACGGCTTTCATTCAATAATAAATCAAAGCCCAATTCTTTTTGAACCTTTTTTAAATCTTCTAAATTTTGATGCTTTGCGTGTTCTGATTCCCAAGACACATAATCACCATAATCATGATTCCCCAATACAGAATATTTACCATCCTTAGCATAAAGCTTATCAAAAACATGCATATAAGGATGCATTTCTTCTGCTTTATTATTAACCATATCTCCAGTAAACAGGATAACATCACTTTGTTGTTCATTCACTAAATCGATAGCGTATTTAACTTTATCCATATCATCAAAACTTCCTGAATGAATATCACTTATTTGTGTGATTTTATAACCATCGAAAGCTTTAGGTAAGTCTTCAAAAGTCAACGTATATTTCAACACTTTAAAATTATACTTACCTTTATAAATGCCATAAATAATAGAAGCAAACGGAATAGCAGCCAAACCGATTGCCATTTTACTTAAAAATTGGCGCCTTGCTGGAAAATAATTTCCTTTAGCACTACCGCCCTCAGTAAAATATCTGTAAATAGCCTGTGGTATTCTAAAAATATCTTCCCCAAACATGATTAACAATAAAACCATTTTAGGAACCAATGCGGCAATTAAAAATCCAAAAGCAAAGGCTTGATTTTTAGAGAAGCCATTGTTTCTATTAAACTCATAATAATTAAATAGGAAATTCCCGATAACAAGTAAAGATAATACCCAATATAAAAGATATATCCAATTATTTTTTGAAACCGTTTTAAATGCCTGAAAAGCGTAAAAATCTACAACAACATAGATGATAAGGAAGATAATCCAACGAATCATAGGTTTATTTTTTTCAAAGATAATAGTATTATAAATTAATAGGCGACAAGCGAATTTTATTTAACTATTAGTTAAGGTTAATTCGTTTTCCTTTCACTACAAAATGCAAAAACCAAATAGGGCTTTCAATAATTTCAATTTTACCATTAACTTTTTGTAGTTTTGATTTTCTATCAAAACCAATCAAATGTCCGATAAAAAACGTCTTTTCTTAGTTGATGCCTATGCCCTAATTTTTAGAGGTTATTATGCTTTTATAAAAAACCCTAGAATCAATTCCAAAGGCACAGACACCTCTGCTATCATGGGATTTATGAATTCTCTTTTAGATGTGATAAAAAGAGAACGCCCCGACCATTTAGCCGTTTGTTTTGATAAAGGTGGCAGTGTTGATAGAGTGGAAATGTTTGAAGCCTACAAAGCCAACCGTGATGCAACCCCTGAAGCCATAAAAATTGCCATTCCTTATATTCAAGACATTTTAAAAGCCATGCATATTCCTATTATGGTGAAAGAAGGTTATGAAGCCGATGACGTTATAGGAACGCTTTCCAAACAGGCGGAGAAAGAAGGTTACAAAACCTTTATGGTAACACCCGATAAAGATTTTGCTCAATTAGTTTCTGATAATATTTTTATGTATCGCCCGGTTTTCGGCGGTGGTTACGAAACTTGGGGCATTGATGAAGTAAAGAAAAAATTTGAAGTGGATGACCCATTACAAGTCATTGATTTTTTAGGAATGATGGGGGACTCTAGTGATAATATTCCAGGTTTGCCAGGTGTGGGCGAAAAAACAGCAAAAAAATTATTGGCGGAATATGGTAGCATGGAAAACCTTTTGGCAAATACCCATGAGCTAAAAGGAAAAATGAAAGAAAACATTGAAGCCAATAAAGAACTCGGCTTACTTTCTAAAAAACTGGCGACTATCATGCTAGATGTGCCTGTTGAATTTAATGCCAAAGATTTTGAATTAGACCAACCCGATATTGAAAAAGTAACAGCCATTTTTGAAGAATTAGAATTCAGACAATTACTAACAAACTTTGTAAAAACATTTGCTATTGAAGCAGAAATGGCTTCAATGGAAAGTCAGAATAGTGAATCCATTTCCGAAGAAAAACCAAAAGAAAAGAAAGAATCAAAATCCTCAGCAGGTGCTGGTCAATTTTCATTATTTGGGAATGATGGTGATGCAGAAGTTGTAAAAAATTACAGCTCTAGAAACACTTCTGGAAACACATCACACTTTTATCAAAGCGTGGTTTCTGGTATGGCTACTAAATTATTCATTAAAAATTTAATGGCTCAAAAAAGCGTTTGTTTTGATACCGAAACAACCAATATAGACCCCATTATAGCCGAATTAGTTGGTATTGCTTTTTCTTGGGAAACTGGCAAAGGCTTTTACTTACCATTTCCAGAAGACAAAAACGATGCACAAGCATTAGTTGAGCAACTGCGTCCGTTTTTTGAAAATGAATCTATTGAAAAAATTGGTCAGAATTTAAAATATGATATTAAAGTGTTGGCTAAATACAACATCGATGTAAAAGGCAAATTATTTGATACCATGTTGGCCCATTATCTAATCAATCCCGATATGCGCCACAATATGGATGTGTTGGCTGAAACTTATTTGAACTATACCCCTATTTCCATCACGGAACTGATTGGTAAAACAGGGAAGAATCAAATAACCATGCGAGAGGTGCCTTTAGAAAAGCAAACGGAATATGCTGTTGAAGATGCCGATATAACGCTTCAACTTAAAGAACATTTTGAAAAAGAATTAGGGGAAGCTAATACACAAAAATTGTTTTATGACATTGAAATTCCATTATTGCGCGTGTTGGCAGCGATGGAATTGGAAGGTATAAATTTAGATGAAAACTTTTTAAAATCATTGTCGGTTGAATTAGATAATGACATCAAAACTTTAGAAGAAAACATCTATAAAGAAGCTGGCGAAACATTTAATATTGCCTCGCCAAAACAATTAGGAGAGATTCTTTTTGATAAAATGAAATTGGTTGATAAACCTAAAAAAACCAAAACAGGGCAATACGCCACATCGGAAGATATCTTAAGTTACATGGCAAAAGACCATGAAATCATCCAGCATATTTTAGATTTTAGAGGCTTATCAAAACTAAAAAGCACTTATGTGGATGCTTTACCGCATCAAGTTTTAAAAATTACGGGGAGAGTACACACAGATTATATGCAAACAGTTGCTGCTACTGGACGTTTAAGTAGCAACAACCCAAATCTTCAAAACATCCCCATTCGAACAGAGCGGGGTCGCCAAGTACGAAAAGCATTCATTCCAAGAAATGATGATTACACGCTATTATCTGCCGATTATTCTCAAATAGAACTTCGTATCATAGCCGCTTTAAGTAAAGAAGAAACCATGATAAATGCTTTTAAACATGGCGAAGACATTCATGCTTCAACAGCATCTAAAGTGTTTAATGTGCCTTTAAATGAAGTGACTCGTGAGCAACGTAGCAATGCTAAAACCGTGAATTTTGGTATTATATATGGGGTATCAGCTTTCGGTTTAAGCAATCAAACCAACCTAACACGAAGCGAAGCGAAAGAATTGATTGACACTTATTATGCAACCTACCCAAAACTAAGAAGTTTTATAAGTGAGCAAATAGATTTTGCTCGCGACAACGGCTATGTTCAAACCGTTTTAGGCCGTCGCCGTTATTTAAAAGACATTAATTCCAGAAATGCTGTGGTAAGAGGAGCTGCGGAACGCAATGCGGTTAATGCACCGATACAAGGCAGCGCCGCCGATATTATTAAAATGGCTATGATTAATATTTACAATAAACTAAAAGCTGGTCATTACAAAACCAAAATGCTACTACAAGTACATGATGAGTTGGTTTTTGATGTTTACAAACCCGAACTAGAGACTATTAAAACTTTGGTAAAAACCGAAATGGAACATGCCTATACACTTGAAGTCCCATTGGATGTAGATTTGGGTGTTGGCTATGATTGGTTAGAAGCACATTAATTTGAAAATTAACATATAAAAAAGGGTGGGATTCGATGGAATCCCACCCTTTTTTATATGATCAAATCATATTATGCAGTTTGCATGTTATGTTTACCTTCGTACACTTCTTCTACTAATTTAGCATTAAATGCCGGTAAATCTTTCGGTGAACGGCTCGTAACCAATCCTTCATCGACAACAACTTCTTGATCTACCCAATGCGCTCCTGCATTAATAATGTCTGTTTTTATGGAACTAAAAGATGTTACTTTACGTCCTTTTAAAACATCTGCTTCAGCCAATAGCCATGGACCATGGCATATCGCTCCAACAGGTTTTTTATTTTCAAAAAATGATTTAACAAACTTTACTGCTTTAACATTTCTTCTTAATAAATCAGGATTTATAACACCGCCTGGTAGCATTAAGGCATGATAATCACTTTGAGACACCTCCTCTAAAGTTTTATCAACTTTATAAGAATTGCTCCAATTTCCATCAGACCATCCTTTGATCTCCCCAGATTTTATAGATACTATATGTACATCTGCTCCAGCTTTCTCTAGGGCTTTTTTTGGTTCTGTTAATTCACTTTCTTCAAATCCATCAGTTGCTAATATAGCAACGGTCTTTCTTTCTAAATTTTCCATTTTTATTTTAATTTTTAATTAATAAATGCTCATCCTCAATATAAGGAAAACAAACAATTATAACGAATGCTTTAGGGAGTTTAACCTAACATTAACAGGTCTTTAAATAAACTTTATGAATCTTCTAGTTCTCTTATCCATACTAAAAAAATTATTATTTAAGAGCTAAACAACTTATCTTGCAGTAACACTTTAAATGACCCATTCTTAGAACTATTAGAACTAAATAAAACCATAAAAAAAACAATTAAACATCTCTTTTTCAAAACAAAAGCGTAAAACATAAAATGAAAGAATTGAACCCACATCCTGATTTTTTGCCTCAATTGACAGCTTGTTTTGCACAACCTGCTGCCGAAAACCCTACCGTAGCAATGGTAGAAGCAGCCTATGAACATCATGGATTGCATTTTCGTTATATCACTTGTGAAGTAAGCCCTGAAAACCTGGAAGCTGCAGTAAATGGTGCCAAAGCGATGGGGTGGGCAGGCTTTAATTGCTCTTTACCTCATAAAGTTGAAATCATCAAATATTTAGACGAACTCGGAGAATCTGCTCAATTAATAGGTGCCGTAAATACCGTTGTAAAACAAGGGGATAAATGGATTGGTGAAAACACGGATGGTAAAGGTTTTGTACAGGCACTTAAAGAAATAGTCAATCCTGTTAATAAACATGTTACTTTATTTGGAGCTGGCGGGGCTGCAAGAGCTATAGCTGTAGAATTGGCATTAGCAGGAGCCTCATTAATCACTATTGTTAACCGAAGCAAAGAACGAGCTGAAAAGGTTGTAGAATTATTAAATAAAAAGACTGAGACAAAAGCCGTTTATCATCCTTGGACAAACGAATACGCTGTCGAAACCACTACAGATATTGTTATTAACGCTACAAGTATCGGTTTGTATCCCAATATCAATGAGCAATTACCTATAGATTTCAACTCTATTAAAACCAATATGTTAGTTGCAGATTGCATTCCCAATCCCCCGAAAACCCATTTAATTCAAACAGCAATGGCAAAAAATTGTAAAACAATTGACGGATTAAAAATGTTGGTAAATCAAGGTGTGATTGGTATTAAACATTGGACGGGTACAGATGTAGAACCTGCAATAATACATAGCGCTTTAAAAAAGGCCCTGAATATTAAAGACTAACTAGTAAAAATCAAACTATGGAAAAAAGCCATGGCTTAGCAAACCGCTTTAGAGAAGTTATTTTAAACGGAACTTGGATAGCAAATACAAATTACAAAGACCAATTGACAAATACACGTTTGGACATTGCGAATAAAAAATTAGGGGCATTAAATGCAATCTCTGTTTTAGCTCAGCATATCCATTATTATATTAATGGAATAAAAAATGTATTCAAGGGTGGGAATCTAGATATTAAAGACTCGTTTAGTTTTGATTTCCCTCCAATTGCATCACAGAGTGATTGGGAATTATTTTTAGAAAAATTATGGGCCGATACAGACGAATTTGCCAATTTGGTTGAACAAATGTCTGAAGAAAAGTTAAACGAAAATTTTGTAGATGAAAAATACGGAACATATCATCGAAATATTGAAGGTATGACTGAACATTGCTACTATCATCTAGGACAAATTGTTTTGATAAAAAAGTTACTACAATCAAGTTAAAAAAGGAATCATTTCAAAACAATAAAAAAATTATGATTAGCTTAGCCTGAACAGAATACATGACCTATAACCTTCTAAACCCAAACCACTACAGGCAATGAAAAAGCAAATTATTTTTATCACTATCTGTTTCATTTCAACCGTTTGTAGTAAAGCACAATCTAAAGATATTCATGTTAACTCTCTTGGCTTCCTGACCAATCTTAAAAAATCTGCAACCATTTCAAAAGAATGTACCGCATTTAATATTCTAGATTTGAAAGGCCATCTTGTGTTTTCAGGAAAAACTACGGGTCCTATTTACCAAAAAGATGTAGATCAAAATATTTGGAACGCCGATTTTTCAGAATTCACAAAGTCTGGAGACTATATTCTAGAAATACCAAATGTTGGGAAATCTATACCATTTAAAATAGCCGACGATACGTTTAATTTTGCTGCAAAAACAAGCATGCGTGCCTTTTATTTATGGCGTTGTGGTATGGTTGTTGAAGATGATTTCAATGGAAACCAGTATCATCAGGACGCATGTCATTTAAAAGATGGATTTGATGACTATATAGGAAATAGTGGCTTTCAACGTGATGGAACTGGCGGATGGCATGATGCAGGTGATTACGGAAAATACACTGTGAATGCGGGTATCACTGTCGGTATGCTTTTCATGGCATGGGAGCATTTTAAACCAAAAATTGAAAAATTACATTTAGACCTTCCAAAAACAGCTACTAGATTGCCTGATTTTCTTGAAGAAATAAAATGGGAAACCGACTGGGTTTTGAAAATGCAATATCCAGATGGTTCTGGAAAAGTATCGCATAAATTAACACGTATAAACTTTGCACCATTTATTATGGCCGATAAAGATGATGAGAAACGCTATTTTACAGAATGGAGTTCTGCCGCCACTGCCGATTTTGTAGCGATGATGGCTATGGCCGCACGCTATTTTGAACCTTATGATGCGGCGTATGCCAAAAAATGTTTGGATGCCGCTTGGATAAGCTATCGCTTTTTACAGCAAAATCCAGAAGAAAAACGTTTTGTTCAAGGCGACTTTAAAACGGGGGGCTACCAAACCAGAGATGCCGACGATAGATTATGGGCAGCCGCAGAACTATGGGAAACCACAGGGGATAAAACGGCACTTGCCGATTTTGAAAAAAGAGCAGCTACTATGGATTTCAAGATGGAAGAAAATTGGGATTGGGGAAATGTGTCTAATCTGGGCATGTTCACCTATGCCCTTTCAAAAAGAAAAGACAAAAATCCTGAAATTGATAAATTGATTAAAAACAACATCATCCATAATGCAGATGCCTTGGTTGAAAAAGGCAAAACAGATGTATATGCCCGTGCGCTTGGTGGGATCTATTTTTGGGGCTGTAATGGTACGGTCGCGCGCCAAACGATGAATTTACAAATTGCCAACAAGCTACAACCAAAAAAAGAATATATAGACACCGCCGTTGGTATTGTTGACCATATTTTTGGAAACAATTTCTATAATCGGTCGTTTGTAACTGGTTTGGGCATCAACCCACCCATGCATCCACACGACCGCCGATCTGGTGCTGATGGTATTGAAGCACCCTGGCCAGGGTATTTGGTTGGTGGCGGACACACAGCAACCGATTGGATTGATGACCAAGAATCTTATAGCCTCAATGAAATAGCTATTAATTGGCAAGGTGCTTTGGTGTATGCTTTGATGGGGTTTGTGGATTGAAATCAATCCATTAAGTAGATTTTTTTAATATTTCAATTTAAAAAATTCACAATAGATTACAGTCTATTATATTTAAAAAAAAGTCTCCAATTACTCAAACTTAAATAAAGATATTAAACCTTAATAATCACCTAATAAATTAACTATAAATAATATTCGTCTGTATTTGGTAATCAAATATATAATTGTAAATTTGCAAACTCTTTTTGAGAGAGGAATGTTTAATAAGAAAAAATTAATAACGTGGACACATTAAGCTACAAAACGATTTCAGCTAATAAAGCGACTGCAGATAAGCAGTGGGTTTTAGTGGATGCTGAAGGTCAATCTTTGGGTCGCTTAGCTTCAAAAGTTGCAAAACTTTTAAGAGGTAAGCATAAACCTAGCTTCACACCACACGTTGATTGTGGAGATAACGTGATTGTTATCAACTCAGAAAAAGTCAACTTAACAGGAAACAAGTGGAATGATAAAACATACATTCGTCACACAGGGTATCCAGGTGGTCAAAGAAGTTTAACAGCTACAGAATTGTTTGGAAAAGATCCAGCAAGAGTCGTAGAAAAATCGGTAAAAGGAATGTTACCTAAAAACAAATTAGGTGCAGATTTATTCCGTAATTTAAATGTTGTTGTTGGTTCTGCACACACACATGCTGCACAAAAACCAAAAACAATTAACTTAAACGAATTCAAGTAATGGAAGTAATTCACAAAATTGGTCGTAGAAAAACGGCGGTTGCTCGTGTATATGTTGCCCCAGGAAAAGGGAACATCACAGTAAACAAAAAAGAATTAAACGCTTACTTTACAACATCTACTTTACAGTATAAAGTTAACCAACCA
The DNA here is from genome assembly GCF_003258355.1 of Confluentibacter sediminis. GTDB lineage: Bacteria > Bacteroidota > Bacteroidia > Flavobacteriales > Flavobacteriaceae > Confluentibacter > Confluentibacter sediminis. The sequence goes on from NZ_QKPO01000005.1 coordinate 89,007, forward strand.
TTAGCAATGACTAATAACGAAGGTAACTTTGATATTAAAGTAAGTGTATTAGGTGGCGGAATTACTGGTCAAGCAGAAGCTGTTCGTTTAGCGATCTCTCGTGCTATGTGCGAAGTAGATGCAGAAAACAGATTAACACTTAAACCAGAAGGCTTATTAACAAGAGACCCAAGAATGGTAGAGCGTAAAAAATTCGGTCAGAAAAAAGCGCGTAAGAAATTCCAATTCTCTAAACGTTAATATTATTGCTGAATTAATTTTCAGTACAAAGAAAAATTTAAACCAGTTATTGTTGTCCATGACCTTTAAAAGTCAGGATTTAGTTAAGCATCTAAATGGTTAAGGCGATTTGAAAAATGACCACTTAATCATTGCTAATCAACAGAACGTAAACTATTACAAAATGGCAGTAGAAGTAAAAGAATTACTTGAAGCAGGTGTACACTTCGGTCACCTTACTCGTAAGTGGGATCCAAATATGGCCCCTTACGTATATATGGAACGCAACGGTATCCATATTATTAATCTTTATAAAACAGCGGTAAAAATTGAAGAAGCAAGTGAGGCTTTAAGCAAAATCGCCAATTCAGGCCGTAAAATTTTATTCGTTGCAACAAAAAAACAAGCAAAAGATATTGTTGCTGAAAAAGCAGGCGCAATTAACATGCCTTACATCACTGAAAGATGGCCAGGTGGTATGTTAACTAACTTTGTTACTATTAGAAAAGCGGTTAAAAAAATGGCTTCTATTGATAGAATGAAGAAAGATGGTACGTTCTTAACACTATCTAAAAAAGAACGTTTACAAGTTGATCGTCTAAGAGCTAAGTTAGAGAAAAACTTAGGTTCTATAGCCGATATGACTCGTTTACCAGGAGCATTGTTTGTTGTAGACATCAAACGTGAGCATATCGCGATAAAAGAAGCTCAAAAATTAAACATTCCAATTTTTGCTATGGTAGATACCAACTCAGACCCACGTCAAGTTGATTATGTTATCCCAGCAAACGATGACGCTTCAAAATCGATTGATAAAATTTTATCTCACGTAACTACTGCTATTGCCAATGGTTTAGCAGAGCGTAAAGCTGAAAAAGATGGTTTTGAAGATTCTGATGAGTCTGAAGAAATCGTAACAAAAACAAAGTCTAAAGCTAAAACTGTCAAAGTTGCAGCCGACGAAGAAGAATAAATAACATTAATACAACATAAATAAGTCGTTTAGTTCTTTTCTTTGTTGGAAATTTATTGAACGACTTTTTAAATTAAAACATATATGGAAGCTAAAGTACAAATAACAGCAGCAGAAGTAAACAAATTAAGACAAGCAACAGGTGCTGGAATGATGGATTGCAAAAAAGCTTTAGTTGAAGCTGAAGGCGATTTTGATAAAGCGATTGATGTCTTGCGTAAAAAAGGACAAAAAGTGGCTGCAAATAGAGCAGATCGCGAATCTTCTGAAGGTGCTGCTATCGCGAAAGTAAATGCAGACAACACCGTAGGTGTAGCCATCGTATTGGGTTGCGAAACTGATTTTGTTGGTAAAAACGAAAATTTTGTAGCATTAGCAAATCAATTAGCAGATTTAGCATTTAACTACGATACTAAAGAGGCGTTCTTAGCAGCCGATTTTGGTGGTATGACCGTTGCTGAAAAATTAATTGAACAAACGGGTGTTATTGGTGAAAAATTAGACATCACCGCTTTTGAAAAATTAGAAGCACCATACGTGGGCAGTTATGTTCACATTAACAAAATTGCTGCATTAGTAGGTTTATCTGCTAACGTAAAAAATGCAGAAATCTTGTCTAAAGATGTTGCTATGCAAATAGCCTCAATGGGAGCAACAACATTATCTTACAAAGATTTTGATCCAGCTTTTATCGCATCAGAACTTGAAGCTAGAATCGCTGTTATTGAAAAAGATAATGAAGAATTAGCACGTTTAGGTAAAACATTAAAAAATGTACCTCAATACATTTCTATGGCTCAATTAACCCCTGAAGTTTTGGCTAAAGCGGAAGAAGCTGCAAAAGCTGAACTTAAAGCAGAAGGTAAACCAGAACAAATTTGGGATAGAATTTTACCAGGTAAATTAGAGCGTTTCATTTCAGATAACACGACTTTAGACCAAGAACAATGTTTATTAGATCAAAACTTTATTAAAGACGATAAAATAAATGTTGCTAAATATGTAGCGTCTTATGGAGATGTTACCATCACTGGTTTTAAACGTGTATCTTTAGGATAAGAAACGTATAGAATATATTCAAGCCACTATAAACCCTTATAGTGGCTTTTTTATTCAATTCAGTTTTATAAAAATTTATAAAATAAATTTTTTATGTAGCTTTGCTAAACTTTCAAAAGCAAAAATGAAATACAAAAGAATCCTTCTCAAGTTATCTGGTGAAGCCCTAATGGGAAATCGCCAATACGGTATAGACCCAGAGCGTTTGGCAGAATACGCCGAAGATATTAAAACCATAACAGACAAAGGCGTTGAAGTTGCTATCGTTATAGGTGGCGGTAACATATTTAGAGGTGTTTCTGGAGCCAGTAAAGGTATGGATCGTGTTCAAGGCGATCATATGGGGATGTTGGCAACCGTTATTAATGGATTAGCTCTACAAAGTGCTCTAGAAAATGCTGGTATTCAAACAAGATTACAATCTGCTATAAAAATAAATGAAGTTGCCGAACCTTTTATCCGTAGAAGAGCCATTCGCCATTTAGAAAAAGGGCGTGTTGTTATTTTTGGTGGAGGCACAGGAAACCCTTACTTCACAACAGATTCTGCGGCTGTTTTGAGAGCTATAGAAATTGAAGCGGACGTTATTTTAAAAGGTACCCGAGTGGACGGTATATACAACGCAGATCCTGAAAAAGATAGCACAGCTGTTAAATTCAACTTTATATCTTTTGATGAAGTTTTAAAAAAAGGATTAAAAGTAATGGATACAACCGCTTTTACGCTTAGCCAGGAAAACAATTTGCCTATCATAGTATTTGATATGAACAAAAAAGGAAACCTTTTAAAAGTAGTTTCTGGAGAAAAAATTGGCACAGAAGTAAACATATAATATTGCGTAATTTTTGAACAATAATTGACCATTAAAGTTTAAAACGATGAACGAGGAAACAGAATTTATATTAGACACTGCAAAAGAAGCAATGGATAATGCTATTAGACATTTAGAAAAGCAACTAGTAAATATTAGAGCAGGTAAAGCAAGCCCTGCCATGTTAGGAAGCGTACTTGTAAATTATTATGGGAATCAAACACCAATAAATCAAGTAGCCAATGTAAATACCCCAGATGGTAGAACTATTACGGTTCAACCTTGGGAAAAAAATATGCTTCAAGAAATTGAAAAAGGCATTATGTATGCCAATCTCGGCTTTAATCCTATGAATAACGGCGACACTATTATTATTAATGTACCACCTTTAACAGAAGAGCGTCGTAGAGATTTAGCCAAGCAAGCTAAAGCTGAAGCTGAAGACGCTAAAATTGGAGTTAGAAGTGCTCGTAAAGATGCTAATAACGACATAAAAAAATCTGATGATATTTCCGAGGATCTTAAAAAGAATGCAGAAATAGACATACAACAAATGACCGATAAATACGTTAAAAAAATTGACGATATGTTCGAGCTTAAAGAAAAAGAAATTATGACCGTATAAATTCTGGAAGCGACAAATTTGTCGCTTCTTTTTTATAAACTTTAGCTTACTTACACCATCCTTTAATGGCAAAATTCTGTACTCTCGCTTTTTTTTCACTATTTTCTTGGTTGATGACAGGACAATCTATGGCAGAAAGTAATTCTGAACCCATTCAGGATTCTATTAAAAAAAGACAATTTTTAAAACAATTGGGGGACGGTTATTTGCCCACCAAATACTTCAATTTTGATTTAAGATATCTTATTAAATATAATCAATATGAAGCCTTAAGAACGGGATTGGGCGGTATAACAAATGATGCTTTTTCAGAAAAATTTAGACTCAACACCTATGTGGTTTATGGATTTGGAGACCAGCGTTTCAAATATAGTTTTGGTGGGGGCTTAAGACTTTCTAAAAACACAAATACCTGGTTAAATGCATCCTATACAGACGACTTACAAGAGACTGGTAGCTCAACGTTTTTGACAGACAAACGCTTTTTCTCATTCTTTGAACCCAGATTACTAAACATCAGTTTATTTCATAAAATCATTTCTAAATCTATCTCTTTAGAGCATGAACTAAGTCCGAAAATATTAACTGAAACCCAATTTTCTTTTAATGATATAAACCCAACATATCCTTATGAGTTTGTGTTAAATGGCGATAATTATCATTCATTTAATTTAAGCATGATGAAATTAGCCATCCAATGGAGTCCGTTTAGTGATTTTGAGATGAATGATAATGGAGATGTAAAGGAAATTAAAAACGGTTATCCTAAATTCACCTTTCAATATACCAAAAGTTTTAAGGATGTTTTTAAAAGTGATTTCAATTTTTCGAAATTTGAATTTAAAGCTATTCAGCAAATAAAGCATATAAATGATAACTTTTCTGAAATCACTTTAGTCTCTGGCATCGCCAATGGTAACACGCCATTAACACATTTATATCACACTTATCCAAATAATATTAATAAAGAAAAGATTTTAAGACGCTTTTCTGTTGCAGGGACGAATAGTTTCGAAACCATGTTTTTCAATGAATTTTTTTCAGATAAATTTGCGACCCTTCAATTAAAGCATGCCATAAAACCTTTTAATATATCTGATCGTTATAAACCGCAATTAGTATTGATAACCAGGTTCGCCATTGGTGATATTGACCATGTGGAAAGACACCAAGATATAACTTTTGGTTCATTAAAAAAGGGGTATACAGAATCCGGATTTGAAATAAATAAACTGCTATTTGGTTTCGGATTGAGTTTTGCTTACAGATATGGAGCTTACCATTTACCAAACTTTGATGATAATGTGGCCTTTAAATTTACATTTAACGTAACATTCTAAATCTATTAATCGCTTAATTCATTGTTTTTTCTACCTTTGCGCAACTTTAAACTAAAGCATGTTTAAGCTTTTTACAACAAATTTTTGGGCGGTTACTGCAAGACTTATTTTACGGAATAAAATCGCCATTCTTATTGGTATTTTAATCATCACTGTTTTATTTAGTACCCAATGGAAACATATGCGCTTCACTTATACGGAAGCCAATCTATTGCCTGATGATGACCCCATTAATATTACTTACGATAATTTTTTAAAAACCTTTGGAGAAGAAGGCAATCTTATTGTCATTGGTGTTAAAGATTCTACTCTATTTACTGTTGAAAAATTAAATGCTTGGAATAATTTATCCGATAATTTCAAAAAATATGATGCTGTTGAATCGGTAATTTCAATAAAAGATCTTCAAAAACTTGTAAAAGATACTATTAATGGAAAATTTACTTTAAGTCCTTTTATAAAAGATTCTGTTTCTTCATTTAAACAAATAAAAACACTTGAAGATGAATTGTTTAACAAATATCCTTTTTATGATAATTTCTTGTTCAACAAAACAACAAAAACTGTTCGTTCTGCTATTTATTTAAAAAAAGATATTGTAAACACTTCTGCTAGAAAAGATTTTGTAATCAATATTTTATTACCAAAAATTGAAGCTTTTGAAAAGACTACCAATTTAGATGTAAGAATCTCAGGAATGCCTTATATAAGGACTCTAAATGCACAAAATATTGTTGATGAGATTGGATTGTTTATTCTAGCGGCTCTGGTAGTAACCTCCTTAATATTCTTTTTCTTTTTCAGGTCTTTTAGAGCCACATTCATCTCGCTTATAGTGGTTTGTATTGGCGTGATGTGGACATTAGGGATCATTGGGTTTTTAAATTATGAGATAACTGTTTTAACAGCTCTTATTCCACCATTAATCATAGTGATTGGTATTCCTAATTGCATCTTTTTAATTAATAAATATCAGCAAGAAGTAAAATTACATGGTAATAAAGTAAAATCATTACAGCGCGTTATTACAAAAATTGGGAATGCTACATTAATGACCAATTTAACGACTGCTTCTGGTTTTGCTACCTTTATATTAACCGAAAGCAAACTTTTAAAAGAATTTGGTACAGTAGCTTCTTTAAGTATTGTTGCTATTTTTATGCTATGCTTATTAATCATTCCTATAATATATTCATTCCTACCTTATCCAAAAGATCGTCATTTAGAACATTTAAATAAACGTTGGATTGGTGGTTTTGTTAACTGGATAGAATGGGTTGTAAAACATAGGCGTATTGCTATTTATGCCACATCTGTTATATTACTAATAGTGAGTATTATTGGTATTTATAAAATCAGGATTTCGGGTAGTCTTATTGAAGACATGCCCAAAAAAGCTGAGTTTTTTGAAGATATTCGGTTTTTCGAGCGTGAATTTAACGGTATCATGCCTCTTGAAATTATGGTAGATACCAAACAGAAAAAGGGGGTTATGAAATTGTCTACCCTGAAACGCATGAATGAGTTGGAAGATGTAATTATTGAAACACCAGAACTTTCAAAACCCATATCGGTTGTTGACTTGGTTAAGTATTCTAAACAGGCTTATTACAATGGAAATCCGCTACATTATCAGTTACCAACATCACAAGAAAGTAGCTTCATTTTATCCTATGCAAAAAACTCAACCTCAAACATTAATCTGACAAACAATTTTGTTGATAGCACGGGTCAATACGCCCGAATTACCACCTTTATGAAAGATATTGGTACCGATAAAATGGAGCGTATTGAAGAAAATCTTCAAACAAAAATAAATAAAGTATTTCCAAAAGACAGATATAATATTACTATGACTGGTAAAGCTTTGGTGTTTCAAAAAGGCACCAAATACCTGGTCAACAATTTAGTTGTTTCCCTAACACTTGCCATTTTATTAATATCCTTATTTATGGCATTCATGTTTAGGTCTTTTAAAATGATTATTGTATCGCTCATACCAAACTTGTTGCCTTTATTAATTACTGCTGGTTTGATGGGGTATTTGGGTGTTCCTATCAAGCCTTCAACCATACTAGTGTTTAGCATTGCCTTTGGTATTTCTGTAGATGATACCATTCACTTTCTTGCAAAATACAGACAAGAGTTACAGGCGAATAATTGGAAAATAAAAACATCTGTTTATGGTGCTTTACGTGAAACAGGAGTCAGTATGTTTTATACATCAATTGTTTTGTTTTTTGGTTTTTCAGTATTCACTATTTCAAGTTTTGGTGGCACTGTTGCTTTAGGTGCTTTGGTTTCTGCAACCTTATTATTTGCTATGCTATCAAACTTAATTCTTTTACCTTCTCTTTTATTGTCTTTGGAAAGAAGCATCGCCAACAAAGAAGTACTGAAAGAGCCAGCCATTAACATTATTCCAGAAGATGATGATGAAGATGTAGATGATGACAATTCAAACTTTTAATTAGAAATCCTATTCTTTTAAGTTTATTATTTTAATTCGTTTTTCAGGCACACTTAATTAAAACCCAAAAGTCTTTTTTATATTTACGTTTAAATTTTATATACATGCAAATACGTACTGTTTCAGAATTATTATCGCAAAAAATCGCGAATCCAGAAGTTGATATTAAAGGATGGGTAAGAACCTTTAGGGCTAATAGATTTATCGCTTTAAATGATGGTTCTACCCTAAATAATATTCAATGTGTTGTTGACTTTGAAAACACCGATGAAAGCATTTTAAAGCGCATTACAACGGGTGCTGCGATTCATATTAAAGGTGATTTGGTTGAAAGTCTTGGAAAAGGACAAAGTGTAGAAATTAATGTGAAGCATATTGAAATTTTGGGAGATTCAGATCCTGAAACCTACCCTATTCAACCTAAAAAACACTCCTTCGAATTTTTAAGAGAAAATGCCCATTTACGCACCCGAACCAATACATTTAGTGCGGTGATGCGTTTGCGTTCTGCCCTGTCTTTTGCCATTCACAAGTATTTTAATGAGAATGGATTTTACTACATGCATGCACCTATTATTACAGGCAGTGATGCCGAAGGGGCTGGAGAAATGTTCAGGGTAAGCAGTTTAGATGGCAAGAACCCGCCTTTAACGGAAAACGGACAGATAGATTATTCAAAAGATTTTTTTGGAAAAGAAACAAATTTGACAGTATCGGGACAATTAGAAGCAGAAACTTATGCCATGTCTTTAGGAAAGGTATATACTTTCGGACCAACATTTAGAGCCGAAAACTCAAATACATCTAGACATCTTGCCGAATTTTGGATGATTGAGCCTGAAGTCGCTTTTATGGATTTGGCGGGCAACATGGATTTAGCAGAAAGTTTTTTAAAATCTGTTATAAAATATATTTTGGCCAATAACCGGGAAGATTTAGACTTTTTAAATCAGAGACTTTTAGATGAGGAAAAAACCAAGCCTCAAGCCGAAAGAAGTGACATGAGTTTAATTGAAAAGTTAAACTTTGTAACAGAAAATAACTTTACGCGTTTAAGTTATACAGAAGCTATCGATATTTTACGAGACAGCACACCAAATAAGAAAAAGAAATTTAAGTACATAATTGAAGATTGGGGCGCCGATTTACAAAGTGAACATGAGCGTTTTCTAGTTGAAAAACACTTTAAATGTCCAGTAATACTATATGATTATCCTGCAAATATTAAAGCATTCTATATGCGTTTAAATGATGACGGTAAAACAGTGCGGGCAATGGATATTTTATTTCCAGGTATAGGCGAAATTGTTGGTGGAGCTCAACGTGAAGAACGTTTAGATGTCCTTAAGAAAAAAATGGCAGCCATCCATATTCCTGAAGAAGATTTATGGTGGTATCTAGATTTACGCAAATATGGAACTGCAGTCCACTCAGGTTTTGGGTTAGGCTTCGAACGTTTGGTTATGTTCGCTACCGGAATGAGCAATATTAGAGACGTTATACCGTTTCCTAGAACACCACAGAATGCAGAATTTTAATATTATTCTTAAGATAATAGTTTTTTTAAAACCATATTGTTAGTATAATTTTTATATTTTTATCTGAAACCAAATCATACAAATGCTTAAACAACATTTACAATTCAAATTATCCCAAAAACTTTCTCCACAGCAAATTCAGTTAATGAAATTGATTCAGTTGCCTACTCAGGCATTTGAACAACGATTAAAACAAGAATTGGAAGAAAATCCAGCGCTAGAAGGTGGTAAAGAAGACATTGAAAATGATTATGACGCCGATTTGGACAATACTACAGACGATTATGATGATAGTGAAAAGATAGGTAATGATGAAATTAATGTAGACGAATATTTAAGTGATGATGAAATACCAGATTATAGAACCCAAGTAAATAATTATAGTAGTGATGATGAAGAAAAAACCATGCCCTATGCAGCAGGGACCTCTTTTACTCAACATTTAATCAGTCAATTAAATACTTATAGATTAACTGACGAAGAATATAATATTGCAGAGTTTTTGGTTGGTAATGTAGATGAAAGTGGGTATATAAGAAGGTCTGTAACAGATATTATGGACGATTTAGCATTTACTCAAAACGTCTACACCACCGAAGACAACATTGAACATGTTTTAAAAATGGTGCATCAATTAGACCCTGCTGGTGTTGGTGCGCGCAACCTACAAGAATGTTTAAGCATTCAGCTACATAGAAAAGAAAAGAATCCAGATGTCGAATTAGCTATTGATATTATAGATAACGCTTTCGATCAATTCACTAAAAAACATTATGATAAGCTCATACAGAAATTTGATATTAGTGAACTTCAACTAAAAGATGCTATTAGGGAAATTGAACATTTAAACCCTAAACCGGGTGGGTCTTACTCGGGCAATAATAGAATTGTAGAACATGTGGTACCTGATTTTGCTATAAAAATTGTTGATGGCGAACTGGAATTAACACTTAACGGGAGAAATGCTCCAGAACTTCATGTGTCTAGGGAATATAATGATATGCTAAAGGGCTACAAAGATTCTAAAGATAAATCGAATTCCCAAAAGGATGCTGTTATATTCATAAAGCAAAAATTAGATGCCGCCAAATGGTTTATTGAGGCAATAAAACAACGCCAACAGACCTTATTCATTACTATGAGTGCCATCATGCACTACCAAGAAGAATACTTTTTAACAGGCGATGAACGTAACTTAAAACCTATGATTCTTAAAGATATTGCAGACGAAATCTCTATGGATGTTTCAACGGTTTCCAGGGTTGCCAATAGCAAATATGTAGATACGCCTTATGGCACTAAACTCATTAAGGATTTCTTCTCTGAATCAATGAAAAATGACCAAGGAGAAGATGTTTCAACAAGGGAAATTAAAAAAATTCTAGAAACAGTTATAGAAGAAGAAGATAAAAGAAAACCTTTAACTGATGATACCTTAGCTTCCATTTTAAAAGATAAAGGTTACCCAATTGCCAGACGCACCGTTGCTAAATACAGAGAACAATTAGACATTCCTGTGGCACGATTACGAAAAAAGATATGATAAACCGTATCTTACACAGTATCTCGTATATATTCCACCCTTTGTTAATGCCTTTAATAGGGGTTATTTTTTATTTTAAAATAAGTCCAAAATACTTACCTCAAGACATTATTTATGCCAAAATAATATCACTTCTTATCTTAACCATTGTTTTACCCATTTTACTTTATTTTTTATTAAAAACTTTAGGTAAAGTAAATTCGATAGAACTTGAAACAACCAAAGAACGTATTATACCTTTGTCTATTAATTGCCTTGTTATTCTATTAGTTCTACAACGGGTTATAAGTAATCATCAAATTACTGAACTTTATTATTTCTTTTTGGGAATATTAATATCAACTCTCACGTGTTTGGTTCTTGCTATCGTTAAATTTAAAGCTAGCATCCACATGATTGGTGTATCTGGATTATTTATGTTTTTCATTGCTTTAAGTATACACTTCAGCATTAATATTAATGGTTTATTAGCTTTAATGAGTATTGTTATCGGTGCCATTGCAACTTCTAGACTACACATTAATGCTCACACCTATAAAGAACTCATTTTAGGTTTTTTTGTCGGTTTGATACCTCAATTAATGCTTATTAATTATTGGCTATAAAACATAAAACATCAATCCTATTTTTATGGCATTCATATCAATAGACTCTCCATTTAATTTCGCATCATTGGAAAAAATTGGGTTTAAGGCATAATATAAGTATAAATTCCACGTATTATAACCCATGCTTACTGTTAATCCATATTGGAACTTATTAAAGTCTTCGATATTAGTGTATTTAAAACTTCCTAAATCTCCTTTAAACTTGGCAGTATTAGCAAACACATAGCCTATTTTAAAACCTGCGTAAATACGCCAAAAGTTATAGTCTGTAGGAGTTGATGTTCTCCATCTAAACTCAATGGGAAGTTCCATTAAATGCTGGGAAAATTTATTTTTGGAAAATGACATGTTATTATTATCAATAAGACTATAGTTGATATGTCCCATATCATCTTTCATGATAAGCAAATTTTCATTAAATGAATTAGAAGAATACCCTAATCCAATGCCTATAGCAATATCTCTATCTTTATTTAGGGGAATATCCTTTATAAATCCTGCATGAAATCCTAAAGAAAACCCATTTTGGGATAGGTTTTTTGGTATATTTCCAATTAAATTATAAGTAATCCCAGCATAAAACTGATCTTCCTTATACAAAGAATCTACAGTCTTAGTAATTGTTTCTTGAGCTTCAATGAAACCGAAAAAAATAACACCTATTAAAACTAAATACCCTTTCATCTATAATAACCTATTACTTAATAACAACATACCATTTTTTAATAGCAAATATACAATTTTACACCTGTCAAAATATTAAGCATAAAAAAAGGCACCCTTTTAGGAATGCCTTTTTTTATGCTTAATATAAAATTGTATTAATTTTCATTTGCCGACACATCACCTGTTCCTGTTGTATAGTTTATTTTTAAAGCATTAGCTTTTCTCAATTCTTGCTTTACATCTCCAACGATACCCATGTTAGACTTTTTATCAACTTTTAAAGAGACTGTTAAGTAAGGAATAAGCTCTTCTCTCAAAGCAGATCTCTCTTGGTTTATAAAAGGCACTATTTCATCTACATCAGCAAAATCATCATTCAACTGAATTCTTGCTTCTGTACCAAATTTAGAAGCATAGTTTTCGCTAGGCTTACCAATATAGATATAACTTATTGGATTCTTCTTGTCTAGTTTCTCTACTTGGTTTGCTACTGGTAACGTATTTGCTATTTTAAGAGTATTTTCTCTCATTACTGTAGCCACCATGAAGAAGAATAACAACATGAATACAATATCAGGCAAAGCTGCTGTATTTACTGGAGGTAATTCTCCATCCTTTTTTTTATTAAATTTAGCCATAATTGTTATTTTTTCTAGATAAAATTATTATTGAACTTCAGATAATTTTTGGGGAATCTCCTTTTGTATCTGATCAATAACTTCTTTTAACTTAGTTTTATTGCCACTCCATCTCACATCATCATATTTAGCCTGCATTTCAATAAAGTTCATGTTAGGAAATCCTTTTTGAGAACCTATTTCTAGGGCCCTTCTGTTTCTTAAATCATTATAGGCTGCTACCAATTCATTTTGAACTGATATATACTTAGCATAAGAGGTTTCTCTTTCATTCTTTAAAGATATAACCGCTTTATCTGGATTATCAGAAGAAGTTGGATCTTTTTTACCTTTACAAAAGCTACAAGTTCCATCGCCATTATTATCCAAAAATTCAACAGCAGCTGCTCTTAAATCTTTAACCTCCATAAGTTCATCTTCTACTAACAATTGATCTTTACCATTCAGTGATACTGCAAAGATATTTTTCTCCTTGATGATAGGTGGTTTTTGATCATTAGGATCAATTGGAGGCAGTTTCCTGCTTATCCCTGAATCTTTAGGAATGGTTGTTGTAACTAAGAAAAATATTAATAATAAGAAGGCAATGTCGGCCATTGAGCCTGCATTAACTTCTGGTGCTGCTCTTTTTGCCATAATTATTTAGATATTTTTTTAAATCCAGAAAAGATCATGGAAGCAATAGCCAAAAAGCCTAATATGTAAAATGCAATTAATCCTGCACCCACATTTTTTGATACGGCTTCTGTAATTCCTAATCCTTTACTATTAAATGGTGTTAAGTCTAAATCAGTACCAGATGATAAGATATATGATATAAGAATGATTGCTACAAATGCCCCAACGGACATTAATGTCTTTTTAATATCTCCAGAAAACAATCCTTTTATTACATATATTAAAACTAGCACTAGTACAATTGCTAAAATCACATAAGCAACTATTAACATATTACCACTCATACTTTTTGCTGTATCTTCATCTGAAGCTGCTATAATTACTAATGCAAATGCTGCACCAATAACGCTAAGGATGATAGCTAAAATTTTGAATATTTTATGTAAATTCATAATTTTTTTTATTGTTTAATTATTACTTCTTTTGTCTGATTAACAAATCCATTAACGTAATAGAAGCATCTTCCATGTCGTTAACAATGCTATCAATTTTTGCAATGATGTAATTGTAAAATATTTGAAGTATAATAGCAACAATAAGACCAAATACAGTCGTTAAAAGGGCAATTTTAATACCTCCTGCTACTAAGGCTGGGTTCATATCTCCTGCCGCCTCAATTTTATCGAATGCATCAATCATCCCGATTACTGTACCCATGAATCCAAGCATAGGAGCTAATGCGATGAATAATGAAATCCAAGACACATTTTTCTCTAATTGTCCCATTTGCACACCACCATAAGCTACCACAGCTTTTTCAGCAGCTTCGATACTTTCATCTGTTCTATCTAAACCTTGGTAGAAAATAGAAGCGATAGGTCCTTTTGTATTTCTACAAACTTCTTTTGCTGCTTCAACACCACCTGAGGCCAATGCATCTTCTACATCTTGAGTTAATTTTTTTGTGTTTGTCGTAGAAAGATTTAAAAAGATAATTCTCTCTATAGCAATCGCTAAACCAAGAATTAAACATAATAATACAATTCCCATAAAGGCTGGGCCACCTTCAATAAACCTTTTCTTTAATTCTTGATGAAATCCCAGCTCTTCAGCTACAGGAGCTTCATCTTGTGTTGCACTAGCTACAGTGGTTACGGCTGTAGTTGTAGTTGCATTGGCATTAACAGTTCCAAAAGCCATTATTCCTGATATGGCAAGGATAGAAAATAATCTTTTCATGTTCAAATCTTAAATTTATTAGTTAAAGTGTTAAAGATATAAAAAAATATAATTAAAAAATAAAAATATCAGCAGAGAGGAAGGGATTCGAACCCTCGATACGCTTTTGGCGTATACACACTTTCCAGGCGTGCGCCTTCGACCACTCGGCCACCTCTCTTTATTCTGTATTTTTATTTAGGCAAGCAAATAACAAAAAAATTGTTACATGTTAAAACTTTAAAAGTTAATTTTACAACATTTCTCCACGTAAAGACATTTCATACTTTGTTTTGAAGTCTTTATAAGAAATTTCACCATTAAGCATATACATAAGTTTACAAATAGCAGACTCGGTAGTCATGTCTTTTCCCGAAATGACACCTATTTCTTTTAGTTGACTACTAGTTTCATAATGTCCCATATTAACAGTCCCACCAATACATTGAGTAATATTAATAATATGTATGCCTTTTAAAATGGTTTCTCTTAATAAATTAATGAACCAAACATCGGTTATACAATTACCCGCTCCAAAAGTTTCGATAATTACTCCTTTTAAACCAGAGGTGTTTAATATGGATGTCATCACAGCTTCTGTTATTCCAGGAAATAATTTGATTAAAGCGATATTAGTATGTAATGTTTTATGAACTTTCAAAGGTTTGATGAAATTAGGCTTCCATAAATATTGTTCGTTAACCTTTAAATGAACTCCAGATTCTGCTAACTCAGGGTAATTTGATGATGCAAAAGCTTCAAAATTTTCTGCATTGACTTTTGTTGTTCTATTAGCCCTATACAATTTATATTCAAAGTACAAACACACTTCTGTGATTATTGGTTTTTCCTCTTTTTGTAATGATGCCAATTGAACGGCCGTTATTAAATTTTCTTTAGCATCCGTTCTTAAATCTCCAATGGGCAATTGAGAGCCAGTAAAAATAACTGGTTTAGCTAAATTTTCTAACATAAAGCTTAGTGCTGACGAGGTATAACTCATGGTGTCACTTCCATGTAGTATCACAAAGCCATCAAAAGATTCATAACGAGATTCTATTATTTCTGCAATTTGAATCCAATAAGCAGGATTCATATTACTTGAATCTATGGGTTCTTTAAATGAAAAAGCATCTATATTACATTCTAATTGCTGTAATTCTGGAATTTTATCCAACAGATTTTTAAAATCAAAAACTCTCAAAGATTTCGTTTTAGAGTCTCGTATCATTCCAATTGTACCCCCAGTATATATTAATAATATGTTTGGTTTGGTTTGATTCATATTTTATATTTTAAAAATGTCTTTAGAGTTTTGGGTTGTAATGCCTGCAATGTCTTCAATGGATACCTTATAAATATCTGCTAATTTCTCTAGCACTTTATTAATATATACACTTTCGTTTCTTTTACCTCTAAATGGAACGGGAGCTAAATAAGGAGCATCTGTTTCTAAAACAATATGCTTTAAATCAATTTCATTTAAAAACTGATCTATTTTACCGTTTTTAAATGTAACCACGCCACCTATTCCTAATTTCATGTTATAGGAAATTGCTTTCTCTGCTTGTTCTAGTGTTCCTGTAAAGCAGTGGAAAATCCCGAATAAATGATCGCTTTTTTCTTCTTCTAAAATTTCAAATATTTCATTAAAGGCTTCTCGACAGTGAATAACTATTGGTAATTTATGTTTTTTGGCTAAGGCAATTTGAAATTTAAAGGCATCTTGTTGAATTTTTAAAGTTGATTTGTCCCAATATAAATCAATACCAATTTCACCAACTGCATAAAATGGTCTTTTATTCAACATGTCTTCTACATGATTCAGTTCCTCTTTATAATTGTCTTTTACATGAGTGGGATGCAAACCCATCATTAAAAAAATATTTTCTGGATATTCTTTTTCAACATTAATCATTGCTTCTGTATAAGTAGAATCAATTGCTGGAACAAAAAACCGGGAAACACCCTGCTCAATCGCCCGACTAATCATCTCGTTTCTGTCTTCATCAAAGGCTTCACTATATAAATGGGTATGTGTATCTGTAATAATCATGCTGTAAAAATAGAAAAGTCACCTTTAAAAAGTGACTTCTTCATTGGTATTTTATAATAGAATGCTTTTAGTCCAATTTATTAATAAGGTTTTTAACTTGTTTATAATTATCTGCATCTTCCGGTATGGTTTTTAAAATGTCCAAACATGCTGCATATTGTTTTTGTTTTAATTTACTTAATGCTAAATACCATGTGGCTTTATTTTTGTAAACCGACTGACCCTCTTGCAGATTAAAAAGTAAGGCGTCTGCGGTTTCAAAATGGTTCAATTCAATATTGGCTATAGCTCTGTAAAGTTTTAATTCAGAATTATCTTTATCAACTTTCAATAATTTGCTGAAAGCATCTTCAGCCTTGGCAAAATCCTTGTTATTAAAAGCATTTTCAGCCGTTTTTAATAAGGCATCTTGCTCACCTCTTACTGTTAAACTTATGGTATCATAATGGGCAAAATCAGCATAAGACGGGTTTGAAAACTGATTGAACATAAAAATACCTAAAAACAGAACAACACAGGCTGCCATAGCATATTTGTAGAAATGATACGTGTTTTTTGATCCTTCAATTTTTACAGAATCTTTATTTTTATCAAAATATACCTTTGAAATCTTTTGAAGATTTGCTTTAAATGCTTTTGAAGCGTCTTCATTTTCAAATGTATGCTCTAAATAAGAAGATAGTTCTTTATAAGTATTAAAGCTTTCTTTGAACTTTGAATCCTCTTCTAATCGAATTTCAAAAGTTTTTTTCTCTTCTTCAGAAACATCTCCTAAAAGGTAGTTTTCAAACAATATATAATCTTGATCGGTCATGGCAGTTAATTATTAAGTAGGTTAAATTTTGGCGACTCTTGAACCAGCTCAGTCAATTTTCCAATACATAAAGATTTCTTTTTTCTAGCATAAGCGTATGTAACACCTAAACTAGCAGCCACTTCTTCCATCGATTTTATTTTAAAAGTTGCTGTTAATAATTCTTTACAAGCATTGCCTAGTTTGTTGAACATTTCTGTAAATAGTTCTTGTTTTTCACCAAATACATCTGTTTCAAAAGCCAGTTGTTGAGCTTCGTCATCTTTATATAAAACCTCTTCGTTAATTGTTACCTCTTTATTAGAAGATTTTTTTAGTTTATTTAACCACTTGCGTTTGCATAATAAAAAGAAATAGGCATCAAACGGGCAGGTTAATTCCAACTTCTTTTCACTTGCTTGATTATATATAGTTAGCAAAGTATCTTGAATAATATCCTGGGCTTCATCAACACTTCCGCTATTCTGCTTAATATAATTAATAACCTTAGGCACAAACTTATCATAAATGGCCTGTATAATAAAGGAGTTGTTTTGTAGCAATCCATCTATATATTTCTGGTCTTCATGTAATTTTTTTTCGCTCATTACCCCTTGTATTTACTGCTAATGTAAAAAAACTTTAAAATAAATGGGTAACAAATTTTAAATGGTTTTGATATAAGGGTGTAACAACAAAAATTACAAAAACGAAAAATTTAATAAATCATAAAATTTAGAAATCATGAAGAAATCAATTCTAATTATCGGAACCGCAGTGTTATCAATATTCAACTTAAATGCTGCAAATGAAAAAAAACATTTCAACCCTGCAAATGAAGTTGCAACTATTACAAAAGATAATATTGCCCATGTATTTGAATGGAAAGTTGAAACAAACAAATCAACCTACTCAGGAACGTCTCTTACGCTTGAAAGAGCCAAAGAAATGATTGCTTTATCCAGCTCAGGCGAAATTATTACAGGAATACAAGTCACAAGTTATTTTGTTTTAAAAAGTGAAGTGAACATAAAAAGAAATTATTTCTGGGAAGTTGAAACAGCTTCTGGATTTGCAAAAGGCTATGCCTCTTCTGAAGATTATGCCAATAAAATGATTGCCCTTGTAGCCTCTGGCGATGCTGTAGTTTCAAAAATAATATTCAGCCAGCCTCAACAATAAAAAAACTACGAATAACAGGGTAACAAAATAGTTACCCTGTTTATATAACAATGAACAACAATTTAAAACCAATTTATCATGAAAATTACAAAACACTTTCACGTACCGTTTAACAATTTAAACAGCGTGAGCAAAAATTTAAAACACATTTTAGGAACTCTTTTATTAACGGTTTTATTATTTACTAGCTGTAGCAAATCGGATGTAAAAGACGACGATTGCGATGGTTTATGCTCTGTAGCAACTGCAGAAGAATTTAATGCCATTAGAGAACAATCTCTGGCAGACTTAACTCAAACTTTTCAATTTAATGCCGAAGATAGCTATGTAAGTTTAACATCAGATAAAGGTGTAACCATAAATATCAACCCAGCGTGCTTGACCTTAAATGGAAACGCGGTAACTGGAACAGTAGATTTAGAATTTGTAGAATTGTTCGATAAAGGGAACATGCTTGTCACTAACAAACCAACTATGGGAAGACTACCTAATGGTGATAAAGCTCTTTTAATCTCTGGAGGTGAGTTTTTTGTACAGGCTACCCAAAATGGTGAGACTCTAGAAACTACCTGCGATATCCAATTAGGAATACCCGTTGGTTTAACAGGTGGGGTGGATAATGAAATGACTCTTTGGACTGGGACTATTGATGAAGATGGAAATCTGGCTTGGACTGAAGATAAACGCGACAATACAAACGGTCAAGGTGGTGTTTTTGCAGAAGGCAACCAGTATTATGCCTTTTTGGGAGACTTTGGCTGGTCGAACGTAGATAGATTTTACAATGACCCACGCTCAAAAACCACTATTCTAGTAGGTGTTCCAGAAGGTTATGACAACACAAATTGTTCCATATTTTTGTCTTACGACGGCGAAAATACGGGTTTAGCAAATTTAGATACTTACAATGCAGGAACAGGACTGTTTAGTGAACACTACGGCCAAATTCCAATAGGTTTAGAATGTCATATCATTTTTGTAACCGAATACAATGGAGACTGGAAATATGCCATAAAAGCGGTAACCATTGCAGACAATGATATATACACATTTACCGAAGGTGAAACAGCCTTAGCAACCGAAGCAGAACTTAAAACGATTATAAATGGTTTACCATAAATAATCTACGATGTTATTACCTACTTAAAAGTTATGGTTTCCTAAAATCCTTAACCTGCTTTTTATCCCAGAAACCGTGGTTTCTGGGATTTTTAATTAAACGGGTAACAAAACACCAGCTTTATTTATCTAAGAATAAACATAACATATTATGAAAAAGAATCTTTTTATATTTATTATAATACTATTTATTTTATTAATTATCTGCGCCAACATAAACATGATCTTGTCTAATTTACCACAATAACAAAAAACAGAAACCTATTAAAACTAATTTAATAAATATCTCTTTTTGTATATTTAAAACTTATTTAAACCTCATTATTATGAACAAATGGTTTTCTTTTATCTGTTTATTTTTAATTGGTGTTTACTGTTATGCACAAAAACAAATTGTAAACGATACGGTTACTAGGGTTGCAACCATTAAAAACACAACCACTGGTAATGCCGTTTTATTTACGCCCGAAACCCCAGAATTAAATCAAATTGCAGGTGCACCAAAATCATTTTACACCCATTATTGGGAATTTGGCGATGGCCATTACAGCACAGAAAAAAAACCTAAACACACCTATAAAAAGACCGGTGAATATGAAGTAAAGCTATGGGCTACCAATAATTATGACACAGGAAAACCACCCACCACAAGACCAAAAAAAATTGCTATAAATGAAATCACTACTCCTTATAACGATGTGGCTTCTATGGATGAGGACTTTATTTTAAAACGAAATAGAGAACCTGTCCCCGATGAAGAAATGGTGGTCATTATGAGCTATAAAAACACTAAAGATTATACGACCAACGGTAAACTATATTTATTTTATAATGAACATCAATTCAAGGCAAATAATTTTGAGCTTATAGAAACCCGAATGTACCACAACGAAAAAAATGTTTCAAATTCTGGGTTTGCTTTCAGTAATACTATTGATAACGACGGCACTTATTTGGCGTCTTCAAATAATGATTTCATTGAAACTCGAACCGTTTTACAAGATTCCACATATAAGACAAACTTGCCTTTAACCATTGCTGAATCTGAAGACTTATATAAAAACTGGAGCATTTTAGAGTTTAACAACATGCAACCACAAGAAGAACGTAACCTCTTTTTCAGTTTAAAAACCACACCTGAAATGGTTAAAGATACTAGTGCCATTATTTCGATAAGAGGCATTTATGTACCAGATAGTAGTTACGATAACCATAAAGTAAAAGACATGGAAATGGAAATTGTTACCTCTCACGATCCAAATAAAATGTCATCAAATGGAACATTTTTAAATTACAGATTGGTTCGCTTTAAAACCTTAAAATATAAAATCAAATTTCAAAATAATGGTGAAGGGCCTGCAAATACAATCAAGCTAGAAACCGATATTCCGGAGATGTTAGACAAATCGACTTTAAAAGTTTTAGATATGTATCCAAAATGCGAAATTTGTCCCAAATACGATGTTTTATATAGCTGCTTGGACACAACATTCACAAAAACCCAAGCCATCTTCACGTTTAAAAATATTTATCTTCCTGGAAGTGAACAAAAAAACATAAAAGCATATGATTCTACCAAAGGCTTTGTGAAATACAGCATTAAATTTGCTAAAGATTTCCATAAGAAAAAAACAAAAAGTAGAACTAACATTATTTTTGATAAAAACGATCCTATTGTCACCAATTATTCTACCACACGTTTTTTACCAGGAATTTCTATTGGTGCTAAAGTTGGGGTTAATTCATTTTCAAATTTAAACAATTCTGAAAGCTACTTTTTTGGTGCAACACTGTCTCCCTATAAATCCTATCGTTGGTATTGGCAAATAGAGCTTATGAATAATTTTCACAATTATGATGACCAAACAGATATAAATGAAGAGTTTGTTTCAGATGCACAAGGTGTTCGTTTTTTACAGCGTACTACAACAAACCATTCTTTTGAAAATATTGATTGGGATGTTCCTGTATTAATTCGCTATAACCTTAATAATTATATAGGACTTGGAGCAGGTGTACAAAACACCATCTCCCTTAGTGAAAAACAAAAGCGAACCATTTTAATTGAACAGTTTGAAGGTGATGTATCCACCAATCCGGTCATTTCTTCCAAAGAAGACACTTCCAGCCAAACCAATACATTTACCCATTTAAGATCAGGTTTGTTGTTTGAGGCCACCGCAGGTTTTGCCAGAATTGGTCCTAGTTTGGGAGCTCGTTATATTATGAATTTTGAAAATGATTTTAATTATTGGCAGTTTTACGCTATTTGGAAGTTTTAAAGAATATTAATTTGATTATGAGACAAGCCATCATCATTCTGCTATATTTTTTCAGCGGAATTTCCTTTTCTCAAAACCTAGAAGAAGCTATTTATGAAGCTGCCGAAACATTTATTAGCAATAAAAACGACACTTCTTTAAAACTTTTAAATACTGCAGAAACTACATTTAAAACTAAGGTAAAAACAAAAGATGAGCAACTCGCTTTAGTTTTTTTGCAATGTAATAAAGCCTACTATTTAAAAGACACTGGACATTTAAAAGATGCCATTACCTCCTATGAAGAGGCCTCAAAACGTTTTTTTGAAAATCAGCTTTCTACGCTTTCAGACTTTGATATTACAGAAAGTTGTTTAAAACCCTTGGGCAATTTATATACACAGACTGGGGATTTCACTAATGCAATAAGCACCATTAACAAATATATTCTTTTAGCAGAAACCAACAATAATAAAACCCAACAAACAAGTGGCATTATAAATTTAGCCAAACTTTATCAATCTAAGGGCGAACATGGAATGGTTATTAAAATTACCGATACATACCTAAACCATTCAACTATTAACAAATCTCAACGACAAAAGCTAATGGCTATAAATACAGCTAGCCAAATAGCTCTCAAGCATATTTCAAGTTACGACGATATTCCCAACACATTAAAAGATATAACTAAATACAAAATAGAACTAGACAAAGGCAATTACACAACGGCTTTTTCTTATTTTAAAAACGTTAAAGCTTCACTTTTACAAAACAAAGACTTACCAGCTAGAGATTTAGCAAAAACTTATTTTGAAGAAGCACAATTATACTACTTACTTAAAAACAATAAAGAAGCTATATTAAGTTTGCATAAAGCCATTAAAACATTATTGCCAAACTTTAATGAAAATGAGTTACCAAACAAAGAGTATTTATATGCAGAAAACACCTTTATTGATATTTTCGATTTATATGCCACACTACAAACAAACCCTAAAATAGCTCTGGAAAGTCTTGATTTAAGTTTTTATGTGTCAGAATTGCTACAAAATAATTGGACATCGCAGGAAAACAAAATAAGAAATCAGTCTGACGATAGAATTAGAAGTGAAAAATATATAGATATCCTTTTTAACGAATACCACCTTACAAAAAACAAAGACTTTATTATAAAAGCTTTTCAATATGCCGAAAACAATAAAGCTTCGGTTTTAAAAGAAATTTTCCGAAAAAAGATGCAGCTTCAACGGTATCCAAATGACAGTTTATTGATTAAAGAATTCAATCTTTTAAAAGAACAAGAACTTAAAACAAGTTTGCTTATAAAAGAGCAATTGGGTAATGCAAAAGCAGCAACAATTAATAGTTTAAGCCAAGAATTAACATCTATTTCCGTTCAGCTTAAAACATTAAAAACGATCATTTCAAAAAAACATCCTTTAGCAAGTGATCCTATTTCAATTGAAGAACTTCAGCAAAAATTAAAAAATGACAAAGCTGTTTTAGTGGAATACTTCTATGGAAAAAACACACTGTACCAATTCATTATCACAGAAAACAACATCATACTTGAAGACATTGACTTAAATGATGAAGCCAAGAAAAACATCGTGAATTTCATTCATTTTTTTGAAAATCCATCAGCAATAAATAATGATATCGGCAAGTTTACCGCACAGGCTTACAAACTATTTCAATTTCTAAATTTTGATGACATTGATACCCGAAAGAATGTCATAATCATTCCAGATGGTTTACTCAATTTTATACCTTTTGAAGCCCTTTTGTCCGAACCCACCAATACATCGTCATATTCAAAAATGCCTTTTGTGGTTAAAAGTCAAACCATTGCTTATAATTCTAGTTCACAACTTTATTTAAATTCATCTACATCATATGAAAACAATAAGCTATTGGGTATTTTTCCTGTTTTTGAAAATAGCCAGCAACCATTATCTTTCTCGTTAAATGAAGCAAAAGCTATTGAAAATGTACTGAGATCAAAAATCCTTTTAAAAACTCAGGCAACTAAAAATCATTTTATAGAAAATGCAAAAGAATATGGCATCCTTCACCTCTCTACACATGCCAGTAGTGGCGATTTTGTAATTCCTGCACATATTGAATTCTATGAGGACACTATGCTTTTAAACGAACTGTACTCTTTAAATTTAAACAGCAACCTAGTGGTTTTAAGTGCTTGTGAAACAGGGATAGGAAGGCTTTATAAGGGCGAAGGATCTATGAGCATTGCACGCGGATTTCAATATGCTGGTGTGCAAAATCTTTTATTTTCTTTATGGCAAATAAACGATTTATCTACCTCACAGATAATGCAATCCTTTTATAAAAATTACGTCCAACACCAATCAGCCTATTTTGCAAATCATTTTTCGAAAATAGACTATTTAGAAAACGAATCTATCAGTAACGAAAAAAAATCGCCTTATTATTGGAGTGCATTTGTTTTTTATGGTTCCCTAGAACCTCAAAAAACATCTAACACTTTATTTTATATTATTTTTGGCATACTAATTCTATCGATTGCTATATTTTTAGTACTAAATTTTAAAAAGTAATGACCAAAACACTTCAGCAATTCCTTATTGCAAAAGGCTATATAAAAGTTAAACTTCATTTAACAAAGACCAATCATTTTGAAGTTAAAGCAACTATCAATGGTCGTAAAGGATTGTTTATTTTAGATACTGGTGCCTCCAGTTCTTGTGTCGGATTTGAAGCCATTGAGACTTTTAAATTACATGTAGAAGATTCTGAAATTAAAGCTGCTGGGGCTGGGGCTGTAAATATGGATACTAAAATGTCAATCAAAAATAAAGTGAAAATTGGAAAATGGCGCAGTAATAAAACTGCTCTCATTTTATTTAATCTTACTCATGTAAATACGGCTCTTACAAATCATAAATCCAAACCAGTTGATGGTATTATTGGTGCAGATATTTTAAAAAAGGGGAAAGCCATTATTGATTATGAAAAAAAACACCTTTATTTAAAGTTATAAAACATACCTTTCAAAAAAAGCTTATTTTTATATTATAATAGCAATTTATCCCGAAAACTAATGAGTATCTCTATAGTAATAGCAGACGACCACCCTCTTATGCTTAGAGGTTTAACAGATTTTTTAACTTCTAAAAATTTTAATATTGTAGGAAGTGCCCAAGATGGCAATACGGCATATAATTTAATCGTTAAGCATAAGCCTGATATAGCTATACTTGATATTAGAATGCCACATAAAACAGGTTTAGAAATTGCGGAAGCATGCAAAAAAAATAATCTGAAAACTAAAATTATTTTGATAACCTTTGATAAGGAAGAAGAGTTATTTGATAAGGCAAAAGAGCTTAATGTATTTGGCTATATACTTAAAGAATTTGCTGTAGAAGAAATAGAAACTTGTATTAAAAACGCCATACAAAATAAACCCTATTTTAGTAAAGAAATTGCAAACCACTTAAACACAAATAATATAGCACACAAAACAGATTGCTTAGACATATTGACTAAATCTGAATTAAAAATAGTTAAACTTATCGCTGAGAATAAGACAAGTCAAGAAATAGCTGATGAACTTTCCATATCAATAAAAACAGTTCATAAACACCGAAGCCATATTGTAGCTAAGCTAGAACTTGATAACAAACCAACGTCTTTATCTATTTGGGCAAATTTAAATAAGGACTTTTTTTAAAAATACGCAGAAGTGCGTATTTTTTTTAATCTTCATAAGATATATCTTTACACTGCTATTAATTAGTTCTTAGGGAGAATTATTGAAGGCTCTAGATTAAAATAATCTAGGGCTTTCTTTTTTTTAAAATCTTTTATAAATGGAACAAAAAATACTCATAAGTACGTATTTTATTTGATCTAATTAAAATATAATTTTACATCGCTATTAATAAATTCTTAGAGAGAGAATTTTTTAAATAAACTCTGTACCGTAAAGGTACAGAGTTTTCAAAAAATTTAATTTTAGGATAATCCAAAAAGCTACCTAATTAAAATTATCTATGGAAAAGAAAAGCAAATTCATAAATGCACTCTTTATAACTTCTTTGATTGTCTTGGTAATTGCTATAATCACAATTAATATTGTGGTTAATTTTTTCTAATTTTAATTAGTCACTAAAACTGTTTTAAATCAAAAGTGCGACCTTTCTCAAGTCGCACTTTCTTTTTTATATACTGAATTAAATATTTTATTATCTTAAATAGAAGCTTTCATTAATTCCCTGTTCATTCTAGCAATGTTATCCAAAGAAATACCTTTAGGGCATTCAATTTCGCATGCACCTGTATTTGTACAATTTCCAAAGCCTTCTAAATCCATTTGCGCTACCATGTTACGCACACGATCGGCAGCCTCTATTTGTCCTTGTGGCAATAAAGCATATTGAGATACTTTCGCTCCAACAAATAACATCGCACTAGAGTTTTTACACGTTGCAACACAAGCACCACAACCAATACAAGTTGCAGCATCCATGGCTTCATCGGCAGCATGTTTAGAAATTGGAATAGAGTTAGCGTCTTGAGTATTTCCTGAAGTATTTACAGAAATATACCCCCCAGCTTGTTGAATACGCTCAAAAGCAGTTCTATCAACCACCAAATCCTTTAATACTGGAAAAGCTGATGCTCTAAACGGTTCGATAGTTATGGTATCACCATCTTTGAACATACGCATGTGTAATTGACAAGTTGTTACGCCCCTATCTGGCCCATGAGCTTCACCATTTATATACATGGAACACATACCACAAATACCTTCACGACAATCATGATCGAAAGCAACTGGGTCTTCTCCAGAATTCACTAGCTGTTCATTCAAAACATCCATCATTTCTAAAAAAGACATATGCTCGGAAATATCAGTAACTTTATAATCCACCATTTGACCCTTTGCATTTGAGTCTTTTTGTCTCCAAATTTTAAGTGTTAAATTCATATTCTTTAGTTGTTGGTTGTTGGTCATTGGCTGCTAGCTGTTCGATATGTTTAAAACCATCAACTACCAACCACAAACCAGCAACTATTTATAACTACGTTGTTTTAGTTCAATATCTTTAAACTCTAATTGTTCTTTATGTAAAACGGCCGCAGCGGGTTCGCCTTTATATTCCCATGCAGCTACATAAGCATAATCTTTATCGTTACGCTTAGCTTCACCTTTTTGCTCGCCATCAAGTTCTACTGATTCTTCTCTAAAATGCCCCCCACAGGATTCATTTCTATGCAAGGCGTCTTTAGCAAACAACTCACCTAGCTCAAGAAAATCTGCTACACGTCCAGCTTTTTCTAATTCAGGGTTCATTTCATATAGATTTCCAGGCACTTTTACATTCTTCCAAAAATCTTCTCGAAGTTCTTTAATTTCGGCCATCGCTTCAATAAGTCCTTTCTCATTCCTAGACATCCCTACTTTATCCCACATAATTTTACCTAATTTCTTATGGTAGTAATCTACAGAATGTTCACCTTTATTGTTTATAAAGAAATGTAGTCGTTCCTTAACATCTTTTTCAGCCTCATCGAATTCCGGTGTGTTTGTAGGTATTTTTCCTGTTCTAATTTCATTAGATAAATAATCGCCTATGGTATACGGTAATACAAAATACCCATCTGCTAACCCTTGCATTAAAGCAGAAGCTCCTAATCTATTAGCTCCATGTTCAGAAAAGTTTGCCTCACCAATACAATATAGACCATCAACGGTAGTCATTAAGTTATAGTCAACCCAAATACCGCCCATTGTGTAATGTGTTGCAGGATATATCATCATAGGTGTTTTGTATGGATTTTCATCTACAATTTTCTCATACATCTGAAATAAGTTTCCATATTTCTCTTCTACAATGCCCTTCCCTAAGTCATAAATTTTTTCTTTGGAAGGATTTTCTAAATTATGGATTTTTGCTTGTGTTTTTCCGTAGCGTTCAATAGCTGAAGCAAAATCTAAATACACAGCTTCTCCCGTTGCGTTCACACCAAAGCCAGCATCACAACGTTCTTTAGCTGCTCTTGAAGCCACATCACGAGGAACAAGATTACCAAAAGCAGGATATCTTCTTTCCAAGAAATAATCCCTGTTCTCTTCAGGAATATCCGTTGGTTTCATTTTTCTTTGTTGAAGTGCTTTAGCATCTTCAATGTTTTTTGGTACCCAAATACGCCCATCATTACGTAACGATTCAGACATCAAAGTTAATTTAGATTGATAATCTCCGGAACGCGGAATACAAGTTGGATGAATTTGTGTAAAACAAGGATTTGCGAAATACGCACCTTTTTTATGAATTTTCCAAGCTGCAGTGGCATTACTCCCCATCGCATTGGTAGATAAATAGTATACATTACCATAACCCCCAGAAGCAATAACAACAGCATGGGCTGAATGACGCTCGATTTCACCAGTAATTAAATTACGGGCAATAATACCTCTAGCTTTACCATTAACTTTAACAACATCAAGCATTTCATGACGGTTAAACATCTCTATTTTACCGCGAGCAATTTGTCTATTCATGGCTGAATAAGCACCCAATAATAATTGTTGACCTGTTTGACCTTTAGCATAAAAAGTTCTGGAAACCAATACCCCTCCAAACGAACGGTTATCTAATAGTCCGCCATAATCACGAGCAAAAGGAACTCCTTGAGCCACACATTGATCTATAATATTTGCAGACACCTCAGCCAAACGATATACGTTAGCTTCACGGGAACGGTAATCGCCACCTTTTACGGTATCATAAAACAATCTGTATGTAGAATCACCATCACCCATGTAGTTTTTAGCAGCATTGATACCCCCTTGTGCAGCGATAGAGTGTGCACGACGTGGAGAATCTTGATAAGCAAATGCTTTTACATTGTATCCTAATTCTGCTAAAGTTGCTGCTGCAGAACCACCCGCAAGACCTGTTCCAACAACAATAATATCTATATGGCGCTTATTTGCAGGATTAACTAAGTTGATATGATCTTTATAATTTGTCCATTTATCTTTAATTGGACCTTCTGGTATTTTCGAATTTAAAGCCATGATATCTTTAAGATTAATGGTTAAAATGGTGATATAAAGCTATGAATATAAATCCTAATGGAATTAAAATTGAATATGCTTTACCTATATTTTGTAACGTTTTTTTTCTGCTAGCAGTAGCCCCTAATGATTGGAATGCCGATGTAAACCCGTGTGCTAAATGCAGCCCTAATAAGACAAATGCTATCACATATGCCGCTACTCTCCAAATAGGCACAAATTTTTCTTGTAATTCATGAAAATACCGAGTTGGGTCTTCAGGATGCATTGCAATGTATTTTACATTAATTTCATGAATCCAAAAATCAGCAAAATGTAAAACTAAAAAAGCTAAAATAACCAATCCACTATAAATCATATTCCTACTCATCCAAGTGGAATTGGCAGCACCATTATTACTAACATAGCTTACATTTCTGGCTTTCCTATTTTTAATTTCGAGTACAAACCCCATAACAAAATGGAATATGACTCCAAAAATTAAAATGGGTTGCATAATAAACTGAACCAGCCAATTTGTTCCCATAAAATGTGATGCTGCATTAAATGTGTCTTCACTAAATACAGATAATAAATTTACAGAAACATGCATTAATAAAAATATCATAAGAAAAAAAGCCGAAAGTGCCATGGCTACCTTTCTTCCAATTGAAGATTTAAAAAATCCGCTCATTATTTTGAAGTTATTTGATAAGAACACAAAGGTAAGCTAGGTTAAGGTTTTAGACAACAAACATTTGTCATGTTTTTGTTATTTAGAATGATTTTAAATGATTTTTCATGTTAAACACAAAACATTATTTATCTTAAAATACCACTAGTCTATTTGTTTTTTATAATTTTATGGTATCAAAAAAATACCATGAAATACAATCTTATAAATAATTTACTATTCATAAAAAATCGTAAAAATTTCACAGCTAAAATGAAACCAAATAGTTTGGCTGTTTTTAATTCTAATGATATTTATCCCATAAGCGCTGATAGCACCTTGCCTTTTGAGCAACATAGAGATATTTTCTATTTGTGTGGTGTAGACCAGGAAGAGAGTATTTTGGTCTTGTTCCCAGATTGTCCCAAAGAACAACATCGAGAAATTTTATTTCTAAAAGAAACCAATGAACACATCGCTATTTGGGAAGGCGAAAAACTAACTAAAGAAAAAGCATTGGAAACTAGTGGCATAAAAACCGTTTATTGGCTACAAGATTTGGAAAAGGTGTTTCGTGAACTTATGTCACAATGTGAAACTGTTTATATAAACACAAACGAACATTATAGAACTTCCGTTGAAACAGAAACCAGAGAAGACCGTTTTACTAAATGGCTTAAAAACAAATATCCTGCACATTCGGTAGCGAAAAGTAATCCTATTTTACAAAGATTACGTTCTGTAAAAGACACTATTGAAATTGACTTGATTCAACAGGCATGTAATATTACTGAAAAAGGATTTCGTCGTATTTTAAATTTTGTAAAACCCAATGTTTGGGAATATGAAGTTGAAGCAGAATTTATTCATGAATTCATAAAAAATCGTTCAAAAAAGTTTGCTTACACCCCTATAATTGCATCAGGCAACAATGCTAACGTATTACATTATATTGAAAACAATAAGCAGTGTAAAGCGGGCGATTTATTATTATTAGATGTCGCTGCAGAATATGCCAACTATTCTAGTGATATGACAAGAACCATTCCTATTTCAGGAAAATTCACAGCTAGACAAAAAGATGTTTATAATGCTGTAAACCGAGTAAAAAAAGACGCTACAAACATGTTGACTCCAGGCACTTTATGGGCAGATTATCATGTTGAGGTTGGCAAACTTATAACTTCTGAATTATTGGGATTAGGATTGCTCGATAAAGCAGATGTTCAAAATGAAAATCCTGAATGGCCTGCCTATAAAAAATACTTTATGCATGGCACGTCGCATCATATGGGTTTAGATACCCACGATTATGGTATTTTAACCGAACCTATGCAAGCCAATATGGTATTTACTGTAGAACCAGCTATTTATATTCCTGCTGAAGGATTTGGTATTCGTCTTGAAGACAATGTTGTTATTCAAGAAAAAGGAGCTCCATTTAATTTGATGAAAAACATCCCGATTGAAGCTGAAGAGATTGAAGATTTGATGCATTCATAAAAAGAAAGAAGGATTGTTTGGTTAGAACAATCCTTCATAGCTAATTTACTAAATTGAAGTGTAATTTATAGAGTGACTAATTCAAATAAATAATCGTTTAGTTTACTTAGCGTATTGATTTTATCTTTTGAATGAACTAATAAGGAAATATTATTATTACTTCCTCCATAAGAAATCATTCTTATTTTTACGTCTTGAAGTATTTGAAACATTTTATAGGTATCTTCATGTTTAACAATAGAATGTCCTACTAAGCATATAATGCTTTGGTCTTTATCTACTTCTATGGAAGCAAATTTTTCTAATTCTCCAATAATTTCATTTAAATTTTTATCATCATCAATAGTTAACGAAACAGCAACTTCTGAGGTTGTAATCATATCAATAGATGTTTCATAAACTTCAAAAATTTCAAATACTTTTCTTAAAAAGCCATGAGCCTGAAGCATTCTGCCAGACTTAATTTTTATAGCAGTAATATTATCTTTAGCGGCAATAGCTTTAATACCATTTTCGGTTGTATTGCTTGAAATCAATGTGCCGTAAGCATCGGGATTCATGGTGTTTTTAAGTCGCACTGGAATATTGTCTTCCCTAACAGGCGTTACAGTTTGAGGATGTAATATTTTTGCTCCAAAATAGGCTAATTCGGCCGCCTCATCAAATGATAGATTTGAAATTGGTCGCGTATTTTCAACGTACCTTGGGTCATTATTATGCATTCCATCTATATCAGTCCAAATTTGAACTTCCTCAGCTTTTAAAACAGCTCCAATAATAGTTGCAGAATAATCACTTCCTCCTCTTTGTAAATTTGAAATATCACCATTATCATCTAAACAAATAAATCCTTGAGTGATATAAATTTGTGCTTCTGGAACACCATTTATAACGGCGGCTATTTTCTTTTTAATATATGTTAAGTCTGGATCCTTAAACTTATCAATTCGCATAAAATCCAAAGCTGGTAATAATGCCGAGCTAACGCCTTCTTGCTGTAAATAGCAATTAAACATAAACGTAGAAAGCAATTCTCCTTGAGCAAGAATGGCATTTTCCAAAACTTTGGAAAACTTTTTATAAGTACATTCAACCAAAAAATTAAAAACACTTGATATATACTCTTTTGTCTCTTTATTTAAGGATTGATTCGTAAGAAGTCCATCAACCACACTAGAATAATTTCCATGTAATTTATTAATCGTATCTATTGCCTTATTTGGTTCTTTACTTTCTATATCTTTCGCAATTGCAACCAATGTATTAGTAGTACCAGACATAGCCGACAACACAACCACTTTTTGTTCACCATCATTGATGATGTTTTTTACGTTTTTTATATTTTCAATAGAACCAACTGAAGTCCCGCCAAATTTTAATACTTCCATCCTTATATTTAAAGAAATAAGGCACAAAACTATACTTCCATTTCCAATAAACTATATTTTTATAAAAAATAGTTTATTTTAGCACAAATTGTTAAATAGTTAACATGAAGACCGTATCTAACTGTGTTGAAGACATTTTAATAACACAACCCTACCTAGAAGAAGCCCTCTCTAGAAACATTATAAACTTTAGTGCACTGGCTATCGAACTTACAGAGCCCATAAGTACTATGTTGAAAAAAGATGTGAAACCGGGAGCCATTATGATGGCTTTAAGAAGATACAATCCACCCACCGCGTTGAGCAATTCTGTGAAAATGAAAAAATACATGCAGAATTTAGGTGATATAACCGTTAGATCTAATTTAACAGATTTTACAATAAAGAATTCTGAAACTATTATTGATAATCATGCTAAAATTTTAAATCGTATAAATCAAGAATCCAAATTGTTTTACACGTTTACCAGAGGCATTCACGAAAGTAACTTTATTATTTCCAGTAGTTTAAAAGAGTTCATCAAAGAAAATTTAAAAAACGAAACCTTTTTGGCTTCTCAAGATGGTTTGTCTGCTATTAGCATTAATTTACCTCAAGATAATTCTAAAATTTCGGGATTATATTATCACTTTTTTAAACGATTGGCATGGGAAGGGATTGTTTTATATGAAGTTATCTCAACTACTAATGAGTTTACTATTTTAGTTGAAGATGAGTTTGTAGATAAAGCATTTGCCGCTATTAAGAAATTAAAGAATTAAAATGGTATTAGAATATAAAGGCATTGATCTTTTTTATACAGATAATGGCAAAGGAGAAAGCATCGTATTGCTTCATGGTTTTTTGGAGAACTCAACTATGTGGGATTATTTTATTCCAAAACTCTCCCAAAATAATAGAGTTATTTGTATAGACTTATTAGGACATGGAAAAACGGGATGCTTGGGTTACATTCATACTATGGAACTTATGGCAGAAACGGTTAAAGCTGTTCTCAACCATTTGGGCATTGAAAAATCTATTTTTATTGGTCATTCCATGGGAGGGTATGTATCTCTTGCACTTGCTGAAAAACACCCTGAAACTATCATTGGGTTATGTTTAATGAATTCAACAGCAATTGAAGATAGTGAAGAAAAAAAACTAAGTAGAGATAGAGCCATTGTTGCCGTAAAGCAAAACCATAAAACATTTATAAGACTCGCCATCGTTAACCTTTTCCGACCTAAAAATAGAATCATTTATTCTGAAAAAATTAAATTATTAGTCAATGAAGCACTACAAACACCCTTACAAGGAATTGTTGCTGCATTGGAGGGCATGAAGATTAGAAAAAACAGAACATGTATTTTACATAACCATATGTTTAAAAAAATGATGATTATTGGTGAAAAAGATCCTGTTTTAGATTACGATTCACTTATTGAGCAAACTACCCCTGCAAATGTAAAAATCGTAGAATTTCCTGATGGACATATGAGTCATATTGAAAATACACATGATTTATTAAAAGAAATCATGTATTTCATCGAAAATTAATGACGTTTTGTCGTTTTTTTTGGATTTTTGTTTTACATTTAAAAAACCAAAAATTACAACCATGCAAAAATCTACCCACAAATCAACCTTCATTCCAAAAATATACTGCAATCTTTTTGGTCATGATTATGAAGTAAGTAAAAAAGTGACCTACTATGTCAAAGAATATACTTGTAGACATTGCCAAAAACAATTAACCACAAACAGTAATGGTCTTTTAATAGAGCTTACTCCTAAGTTTAGAGAAATAAACGCTATTTTAGAACGCATTCATGCAAAAAGAACTATACGCTCACAGGAAAAAACGCTCGCTTCGTCGATTTATTCATAGCCTGCTTATGACTTTAAATTGATTTTTATACCTTTAAAAGGTCTCTATTTGAATTAATTTAAAGTATAAGAATCTTATGAAACAAATCCAATGTAAAATGTTTGGTCATGATTATCATGTGACCAGAAATGTTACATATCATGTTAAAGAATATACCTGCAGTCGTTGCAAAAAACAATTAACCACAAATAGCAATGGTCATTTAACAGAACTTACACCTAAGTTTAAAGAAATAAATGATGTTTTAGAGCGTATACACTACAAACGCGATAAAAAATCAAGAAGCAAAAAATCATATTCAAAGTTACTAGTCTTTAAACATTAAAGTTTTTCCAACCTTGTGCTTTTAAAGGTATTTTCGATTCCGATCTTGTAACCAAGTGCATACCTGATTCTGCTTCTTTCATAAAACCAATGACAGTAAAATTTGGGTTTGCTTTAATTTTAGGAAAATCTTCTTGAGATATTGTAAATAACAATTCATAATCCTCTCCCCCATTTAAAGCTACCGTTGTACTATCTATATTGAATTCTTCACAAACCGAAATAACAGCTGGGTCTAAAGGAATTTTTTCTTCATATAAATCACACCCTACACCACTTTGCTTACACAGATGAATAATTTCAGAAGACAACCCATCACTTATGTCTATCATGGACGTTGGTTTCACATCCAAATCATTAAGCAATTTAACAATATCTTTTCTGGCTTCAGGTTTCAATTGACGTTCAACGATATAAGTATAAGGCTCTAAATCTGGTTGAGAACTTGGGTTTACTTTATAAACTTCTTTTTCACGTTCTAGCACCTGCAAACCCATATAAGCACCACCTAAATCACCACTTACAACCAATAAATCATTTGGTTTAGCTCCATCTCTGTAAACCTCTTTTCCTTCTTCAACTTCACCAATGGCAGTAACAGAAATTAACAATCCGGTGTTAGAAGATGTTGTATCTCCACCAATTAAATCAACATTATAAATATTGGTTGCCGTTTCGATACCAGCATATAAATCTTCAAGAGCTTCCAATGGAAATCTGTTAGAAACCGCAATGGAAACAGTAATTTGTGTTGGCGTTGCATTCATGGCATACACATCAGACAAATTAACGATCACGGCTTTATATCCTAAATGCTTTAAAGGCATATAACTCAAATCAAAATGCACGCTTTCAACAAGTAAATCTGTTGTTAAAACAACCTTTTTGTTTTTAAAATCTAACACAGCAGCATCATCCCCAACCCCTTTTAGAGTCGAAGTATGTTTTATTCTAAAATTTTTAGTTAAATGCTCTATAAGCGCGAATTCACCCAAATGGCTTAAAGGTGTTCTTTCTTGGTTTTTATCTTCTATCATGCTACAAAAATAAGGAGCATTGTTTACATATCCATCTTTCTATTCAAATCTATAATAAAAACCTATGAAACTATATGCTAATATAATGTTAGGTTATGTAAAAATCCATGACATATATTGTATATTTGCAGTCTATTTAGACAAAATCTATATAACGATTATGATTAAAGTTTCAGAAATAGCCAAAAAGAAAGTCATTGAACTTATGTCTGATGATGGCTTTAACCCTACGACAGACTATGTTCGCGTAGGTGTTAAGAGTGGTGGTTGCTCTGGTTTGTCTTACGATTTAAAATTTGATAACCAACAACAAGAAGGAGACAAAGTGTTTGAAGACAATGGCATTAGAATTATAGTAGATAAAAAAAGTTTCTTATATTTAGTAGGTACCACCTTAGAATATTCTGGAGGATTAAACGGAACAGGTTTCGTGTTTAATAATCCTAACGCCAACCGTACTTGCGGTTGTGGTGAATCATTTTCATTATAATTTTATAAGGTTGAAAGTTAAAAAGTTTTAAAGTAATGGCAAAGTTTAATTCTTTTGAAGAAATTATTTCATGGCAAAAAGCAAGGGAATTAAACAGAGACATTTATCATATAACAAAAGAAAACAAAAATTTTAATAATGATTTTGGTTTAAGAGACCAAATAAGACGTTCATGCATTTCAATATCTTCAAATATTGCTGAAGGTTTTGAAAGAGAAACAACAAAAGAATTCATTCGCTTTTTATACATTGCAAAAGCATCCTCAGGAGAGTTTCGCTCGCAATTATACTTAGCTTACGATATAAATTACTTGAATTCAGAAGAATTTGAAAAATTAAAGTTAAAAGTAAATGAAGTTTCAAAAGTTAATTAGCGGTTTAATAAAATATTTAAACGCCACTTTATAACTTTTTACTTTACAACATTAATACTAATTATGAGTAAATACACGGAAGACGATTTAAGGGAAGAACTTAAAACCAAAGAATATGAATATGGTTTTTATACAGATATAGCATCTGACACGTTTCCTATCGGTTTAAATGAAGACATAGTAAGAGCAATTTCCCTTAAAAAAGGTGAACCAGAATGGATGACCAATTGGAGGCTTGAAGCCTTTAAAGCTTGGAAAGAAATGACAGAACCCGAATGGGCCAATGTAAATTATGTGAAACCAGATTTTCAAGCAATTTCTTATTATTCTGCTCCTAATAGCAAACCAAAATATGATAGTTTAGATGAAGTAGATCCTGAATTATTAGCAACATTTGCTAAGTTGGGAATATCATTGGATGAACAGAAAAAATTAACTGGCGTCGCTATGGATGTGGTAGTGGATTCTGTTTCTGTAGCAACGTCGTTCAAAAAAACATTGGGAGAAAAAGGTATTATTTTCTGCTCAATAAGTGAGGCTATTAAAGAACATCCTGAGTTAGTTAAAAAATACATTGGTACGATCGTACCACAAAGAGATAATTTTTATGCGGCTTTAAATAGTGCTGTTTTTAGCGATGGCAGTTTTTGCTACATTCCTAAAGGCGTACGTTGTCCTATGGAACTATCTACTTATTTCAGAATAAATCAAGCAGGGACTGGACAATTTGAAAGAACCTTGTTAATTGCAGACGAAGGCAGTTATGTTAGTTACTTGGAAGGTTGTACAGCTCCAAGTCGAGATGAAAATCAACTACATGCAGCTGTGGTTGAATTAATTGCTTTGGATGATGCTGAAATAAAATATAGTACCGTTCAAAATTGGTATCCAGGAAATTCAGAAGGCAAAGGAGGCGTTTACAATTTTGTAACCAAACGTGGTTTGTGTGAGAAGAATGCCAAAATCTCTTGGACACAGGTTGAAACTGGTTCTGCTGTTACATGGAAATACCCAAGTTGTGTATTGAAAGGAGACAACTCTGTTGGAGAATTTTATTCTATAGCCGTTACTAATAATTTTCAGCAAGCAGATACGGGAACTAAAATGGTTCATTTAGGCAAAAACACTAAATCAACCATTATATCTAAAGGAATTTCAGCTGGAAAATCACAAAACAGTTATCGAGGATTGGTTAAAATCAGTCCGAACGCCGATAATGCTCGCAACTTTTCACAATGTGATAGTTTGTTAATGGGTAATGAATGCGGTGCGCATACTTTCCCATACATTGAGGCTAAAAATAAAACTGCTAAAATAGAACACGAGGCAACCACTAGTAAAATTGGTGAAGACCAAATTTTTTATTGTAACCAACGTGGTATCGATACTGAAAAAGCGATTGCATTAATTGTAAATGGGTTCAGTAAAGATGTTTTAAACAAACTTCCTATGGAGTTTGCTGTAGAAGCACAAAAATTGTTAGAAATAAGTTTAGAAGGTAGCGTAGGCTAATCAAAAATAATATTAGAAATCAATATGTTAAAGATTGAAAATTTACACGCAAGTGTTGAAGATAAAGGTATTTTAAAAGGGATTAATTTAGAAATTAAAGCTGGAGAAGTTCATGCTATCATGGGGCCAAACGGTTCTGGAAAAAGTACCTTGGCTTCCGTTATTGCTGGGAAAGAAGAATACGAAGTTACTAAAGGTAACATCGTTTTTAATGGTGAAGATATTGAGGATTTAGCTGCAGAAGAGCGCGCTCACAAAGGCATCTTCTTATCGTTTCAATATCCTGTAGAAATTCCAGGTGTTTCGGTGACTAATTTTATGAAAACAGCCATCAACGAAACTCGCAAAGCAAAAGGATTAGAAGATATGCCTGCTAAAGACATGTTAAAACTAATTCGTGAAAAATCGGAGTTGTTAGAAATCGATAGAAAATTTTTATCGCGTTCGTTAAACGAAGGATTTTCAGGAGGCGAAAAAAAGCGTAATGAAATTTTCCAAATGGCAATGTTGGAACCACAATTAGCGATTCTTGATGAAACCGATTCTGGTTTGGATATTGATGCCCTTCGTATTGTAGCTAATGGTGTTAACAAACTAAAAAGTAAAGACAATGCGGTACTAGTCATTACCCATTACCAACGTTTGTTAGATTATATCGTTCCAGATTTTGTACACGTTCTTTATAATGGACGAATTGTAAAATCTGGTGGCAAAGAATTGGCTCACGAGCTTGAAGAAAAAGGATACGATTGGATTAAAGAAGAAGTGAACGCTTAAAACAATCAGTTAAAAAGTAAAAAGTTCATAAAGTTTTAAAGTGGCTTTTGTTCAACTTTTCTGCTTTCAAACTTTTAAACATTTCAACTTAAAACATGGATTTAAAAGAGAAATTATTATCATCATTTTTAGTATTTGAAAATCAGTTAGATTCAGACGACTATTTCAATAATCTTAGAAATAATGCTATAAAAATATTTGAAGAAAAAGGATTTCCGTCTAAAAAGGAAGAGGCTTGGAAATACACGTCTTTGAATAGTGTTATCAAAGAAGATTATACGGTGTTTCCAAAACAAGAAAATGCCTTGGAATTCAATGATGTAAAAAAGTATTTTATACATGATATAGATTCTTATAAAATAGTGTTTATTGACGGAAAATACTCCTCCTATCTTTCTGAAACCACCCATGATGGTATGGATATCTGCCTGATGTCGGCAGCGATGTCTAAACCAAAATATCATATTGTTATAGAAAACTATTTTAATAAAGTAGCCACTAAAGACAGTTTACCATCATTGAATACGGCTTTTTCCACAGAAGGGGCTTACATTCACATCCCAAAGAATAAAATGGTTGCAAAGCCAATTCAAATTATACATTTTTCAACGGGAAATGAATCAGCAGTGATGTTACAACCACGTAATTTAATTGTAGTGGATGAGAATTCGCATGTACAAATTATCGAGCGTCATCAAAGTTTGACCGACAATGCCGTATTAACCAATAGCGTTACCGAGATTTTTGCCAATAAACGTGCTATTGTCGATTATTATAAAATCCAAAATGACAATCTAAACGCCTCATTAATAGACAATACCTTCATAAATCAAAAACAAGAAAGCGTGGCATCGGTTCACACGTTTGCATTTGGTGGAAAATTAATTCGTAACAACTTAAACTTCTACCAAAATGGCGAACGTATCGATTCCACTTTAAAAGGTGTTACTATTATTGGTGAGAAACAACATGTAGACCATAACACATTGGTACATCATATAGAGCCAAATTGTGAAAGCCATCAAGATTACAAAGGTATTTTTGGCGAGAATTCTACTGGGGTTTTTAATGGTAAAATCATTGTCAATAAAGAAGCTCAAAAAACGAATGCATTTCAAGCGAATAACAATATTTTAGTAAGCGATAAATCAACTATAAATACCAAACCACAATTGGAAATTTTTGCAGACGATGTAAAATGTTCACATGGTTGTACTATTGGGCAATTAGACGAAAGTGCCATGTTTTATATGCGTTCGCGCGGTATTCCAGAAAAGGAAGCCAAAGCGCTTTTAATGTATGCTTTTAGCAATACCGTGATGAGTTCGGTTAAAATTCCAGAAATAAAACAACGCATTACCAAAATTATAGCCAATAAATTGGGTGTAAATATGGGATTCGATTTGTAAAATAATTTAAAGCAATTTCCCGCTTTCGGCTGTCGCTTTTTATTTCTGGATTCCTGCCTTAGCAAGAATCCAGAAATAAAAGAGCTTCAATAAATGCCTCAATCGGGGCTAAACCATTTATTATGTTTAATGTAGAAAATATACGAAAAGACTTCCCCATTCTTTCTCGTACAGTAAATGGCAAACCTTTGGTGTATTTTGATAATGCAGCTACATCCCAAACACCTCAGCAAGTCATAGATGTTATTGTAGATTATTATTCAAACTACAATGCCAATATTCATCGTGGCGTTCATACCTTAAGCCAAGAAGCCACCGATAAATACGAGCAAGCTCGCAAAAAAATCCAAACCCACTTCAATGCTAAACTTGCCCATGAAATCATTTTCACATCGGGGACAACACATGGCATTAATTTAATTGCAAATGGTTTTTCATCTTTTTTAAAAAAAGGAGACGAAATCATTGTTTCAGCTTTAGAACATCACAGTAATATTGTGCCTTGGCAAATGCTTTGTGAACGTACTGGGGCCATTTTAAAAGTCATTCCAATGAATTTAGATGGCGAATTGATCATGACTGAATTTGATAAATTGCTTTCTGATAAAACCAAACTTGTTTTTGTAAACCATGTATCAAACGCATTAGGAACTGTAAATCCTATAGAATATATTATTGAAAAAGCCCATGGCGTTGGTGCAGCTGTTTTGGTTGATGGTGCACAATCATCTCCACATATAAAACCCGATTTACAAGCTTTAAATGTCGATTTTTATGTAGTTTCCGCACATAAAATGTGTGGCCCAACAGGCGTTGGTATGCTTTACGGCAAAGAAGCTTGGCTTAAAAAATTACCGCCTTACCAAGGCGGTGGGGAAATGATTGCCGAAGTCACCTTTGAAAAAACGACTTACGCAGAACTTCCGCATAAATTTGAAGCTGGCACCCCTAATATTTGTGGTGGCATCGCTTTTGGTGCCGCCATCGATTATATGAATGCCATTGGCTTCGATACTATTGCCAAATATGAACATGAGCTTTTAGAATACGCTACCAATAAGTTGCTTGAAATAGATGGCTTAAAAATTTATGGTACTTCAAAACATAAAACGGCTGTTATTTCATTTAATTTAGAAGGTATTCATCCGTATGATGTTGGTACTATTTTAGATAAACTGGGAATTGCCGTTCGAACTGGGCATCATTGTGCACAACCCATTATGGATTTTTATAAAATTCCAGGAACCGTTCGTGCTTCATTTTCTTTTTACAATACCAAATCTGAAATTGATGTTTTAGTGGAAGGTGTAAAAAAGGCCAAGACGATGTTGTCTTAAAAACTTTGGCTTCCTTTTTGTTATATTGATTTAACAATAAAAATCACATTATGAGATTTCTGGTACTTTTATCATTTTTCACCTTTCTTAACACTTGTAATCATCAGAACAAATCTGCAATTATTGAAGATAAAAAAGAGGCTTTATACATAGACGGCACTTATCATGTTAAAACTTTAAATGGCAATCATTTAGAAAAAAACAATCTTACCATAACCTTTAATCAAAAAGACCAAATAATTTCTGGATTTTCAGGTTGTAATAGGTTTCGTGGTGGCTATGTTTTAAAAGCTAATTCTATTAAAATTGGACCTCTAGCTTCTACAAGAATGTTTTGTCAAGAAATGCAGCAAGTTGAATCTGAAATGCAAGAAGCATTATCTAAAGCTAGTGAAATCATTATTGAAAATGATTTATTAAAACTTTTAAACGGTGACAAAATCATTTTAACTGCTTTTAAAGAACAAGATAATCAATCATCCATTTCCTTTAATTATTCAGCAACTTCAAGAGGAAGATTTTTAGATATTCATGTAAATGATTCTCTTATTTCCGTTTCAAAAGATAGAAAAGCCAATCCTGTTTCAAAAGCCATCACTTCTGAAAACTGGAAGCAGTTAAATTCACTTCTAGAAACTATAAATTTAGATAGTATTTCAAATTTAAAAGCGCCAACAGAAGCGCGTTTTTACGATGGCGCCTCTATAGGTCAATTAGAAGTGACAAAAAACGGAACGGTTTACGAATCTTCAAGTTTCGATCATGGAAAACCTCCTAGTGAAATTGAAGCGCTTGTTAAAGAAATACTATCAATTTCAGAAAACGTTGAATAGTAACAGTTCTTATTGTATTTTTGTTTAAAATTATGATTGTGAGCATTACAGATATACAAAACGAAATTATTGACGAATTTTCCATGTTTGAAGACTGGGAAGAGCGTTATCAATATATGATAGATTTAGGGAAAGATTTACCATTAATTGACGACCAATACAAAACCGATAGCAACATTATTAAAGGTTGTCAAAGTAAAGTTTGGGTTCATGCCGAAATGAACGATGAAAAATTGGTTTTTACTGCCGATAGTGATGCTATTATCACCAAAGGTATTATTGCTATTTTAATTCGTGTATTTTCAAATCAGCACCCAAAAGATATTATTGATGCTGAAACTGATTTTATTGATAAAATTGGGTTGAAA
Source organism: Confluentibacter sediminis (assembly GCF_003258355.1). GTDB lineage: Bacteria > Bacteroidota > Bacteroidia > Flavobacteriales > Flavobacteriaceae > Confluentibacter > Confluentibacter sediminis. The sequence continues at coordinate 131,693 of NZ_QKPO01000005.1, forward strand.
GAACATTTATCACCAACACGGGCCAATGGTTTGGGAAGTATGATAAAACAACTTAAATTATATGCTATCGCCTATCAAACCCAACTTAAATAGTTAAATCGTTTACGTTTAATTGTTTAACCTATTTTAAACGACTAAACAAATTAACAGATAAACATTAAAAAATGAGCGAACAAGAAATAGAAAATAACACATTAGGTGACAAAATAGTTAGAGTTTTAAAAACTATTTATGACCCAGAAATCCCCGTAGATATTTATGAATTGGGATTGATTTATGATGTATTTGTTAATGAAGATTCTGATGTAAAAATTTTGATGACTTTAACAACACCAAACTGCCCGGTTGCAGAAACGTTGCCTATGGAAGTTGAAGAAAAAATCAAATCCATTAACGAAGTTAATAGTGCTGAAGTTGAAATTACTTTCGATCCACCTTGGACACAAGATTTGATGAGCGAAGAAGCAAAATTGGAGTTGGGAATGCTTTAAACGATCAATAGTATTTATAAATGTTTATTGTAACACTAACATATAAAGTCGCTTTGGAAAAAATCGATTACTTTTTAAATGACCATATAGAATATTTGAACAAACAATATCAATTAGGAAATTTTATAGCCTCAGGAAGAAAAGTTCCAAGAACAGGTGGCATTATTCTATCTAAAGTATCAAATAAAAAAGAATTATTAAGTATTATAGACAAAGATCCTTTTAAAATAAACAGGTTGGCTGACTATGAAATCACAGAATTTATCCCCACAAAAACAAGCAAAGAGTTAGATTTTTTAATTGAATAAATTAATGTCAGACGAAATCATAAATCGCGTTGCGAATAGCAAATTAATAACAGTTGACCTTGAGGATTATTATCCAAAAGGGAATCGTGTGCTTTTTGATATCAAAGATTGGCTGCTTGAAGGTTTGGTTTTGCGTGAAAAAAATTTTAGAGAGCAAGTTTCACAACATGATTGGTCTCAATATCAAGGTTGTTATATGGCTTTAACATGCTCCACAGATGCTATTATTCCTGCTTGGGCATTTATGCTAATATCTATTCAATTACAACCTTACGCGAAGAAAATAATCATTGGAAATCTTGAAAATTTAGAAACTTCTATATATCAAGATATTATTAATAATTTAGATGTTTCTGAGTTTAAAGACAAACCTTTAATAATTAAAGGTTGCTCAAAAAGACCAGTGCCTCAAAATGCTTACATCATGCTTTCTAACAAGTTAAAACCCGTCGCAAAGTCTATTATGTATGGAGAAGCTTGTTCTTCCGTTCCTCTTTATAAAAATAAATAATTCCAACAAATTTCACCAACAACAATAAAAAATAATTCTTCGTGGTTATATTTGTATAAATTATATCTAAATGAAAAAAACACTATTATTACTAACTTTTTTTATCGGACTGATGAATGTTACTGCTCAAACATTAGAGGAGCTTAAAGCAACATTATCAATTCAAAAAGATTCACTAAAAGCTGCTCAAAATCGAGTAGATGCAACCCAAAATAAAATTGATGCGATCCCTGGTTGGAAAAAAGGTGCTTTTGGTACTATTGGTGGAAGTATTTCAAACTTTAGCAATTGGTATGCTCAAAAATCACCAAATAATAGGTCTGGTAATTTAGGCTTTACGATCAATGCTTTTGCAAATTTAAATACTGAACATTTTTTTTGGAGAAATGCTGGAAACATGAATTTATCGTGGGTAAAATTTGACGATAAAGACAAGCCTAATGACAATACAAAATGGCGAGAAGCTACAGATGTTTTCAATATATCCTCTTTATACGGGCAGAAATTAAGCGAAAAATTTGCTCTATCTGGATTAGGAGAATACAGAACTACCATTTTAAATAATTTTAATAATCCAGGATATTTAGACATTGGTGTTGGTGCTACTTGGACGCCAATTAAAGATTTAGTTGTTGTAGTGCATCCATTAAACTACAATCTTGTATTTAGTAAAACAGACGCTATTTTTCAATCATCTTATGGTACAAAAATCTTAGTTGATTATACCAGACAAATAAAAGATATTAGTTTTAAAACCAATTTATCGATGTTTCAAAGCTACAAGACTTCAAATCTATCTAACTGGACATGGAACAACTCTTTTGGATATACTTTATGGAACATGATAGGTGTAGGTTTCGATTTTGGATTGAGAAACAACAAACAGGAAGCTTTAAAGTATTATGTTGATAACTATGATCCTTTAAGTACTAATCCAGTTCCAACCTTTGAAAGCATCAATAACAAATTACAGACGTATTGGGTAGTTGGATTGAGCTATAAGTTTTAAATAAATAATACTAACATTTGAAAAAGCACTTCTTATAAGAAGTGCTTTTTTTTGACCTTTGTCTATTCATTACAACATAAATTCACAGAACAACGAATTAATTTTCTTACAATTAAAAACATTTTATCTTAAATATTTGCGTTTTATCGATATTATAATTACTATTGCTATAAGTTTTATTTTAAAAAGTTAAAAAGAATATAAAAACTGTGGTATGATAAAACAAAAATATCAATATATAAATCTGGAATCATTGAAAGAAAACACATTTAATGATATTGATATTCAAAAAGAAATAATGGAATTATTTCTTGAACTAATAGATGAATATATAGATACTTTAAATAAAGAGCTTTCGAATAAAAAATGGCACGAATTGTTTAAGGCTACCCATAAAATAAAGCCTAATATAAATATGTTTGGTATTCAATCATTGGAATCTGTTATTTTAAAATTAGAAAATGATTTTAGAGATGAGCGTAATCTAGATACGGTAGATGATCGAGTGAATACTACTATAGATATTTTTAAAAAAGTAACTCTTGAAATTGAAACCGAACTTAAATTGATGACTAATGACTAAGAAAAAAATTCTTTTAGCTGAAGACAACTCCACGCTTTCATTGTTGTTAAAATTTAGATTAGAAAAAGAAGGATATGAGTTACTCATCGCAAAGGATGGTAATGAAGCAATTAGTTTTATTATATCGGAGAACCCTGATTTAATTTTAACCGACATTATGATGCCTTTTGTGAGCGGTTTAGAAGTAATTAGTCATTTAAGATTAAAATTGAATTTAGATACTCCTGTGATAGTTTTTTCATCAGCAGGTCAAGAAGAAATGGTTCTTAAAGCATTTAATTTAGGCGCCAATGACTTTATGGCAAAGCCATTTAGTCCTAATGAATTAGTAATTAGAGTAAAAAGACTTTTAATGTAGAGAACATAAAAACAGCCCCCAAGCTATTCCAAATACCCAACCTATGATAAATTCTCAATATAGTATTGATTATTTTAATGAATTACCTCTAATTATAAAGGTAGTTTGGGTTTTTAGCTTTGTTTTATTTTTAACAATTATTTTACTCACCATTTATTTAAAAATCTTTAGATCCTACTTAAGAAAAAAAGATCAAGAGAAGGTAAAATTTAAAACTGAATACGAAGGCTTATTGGTCACATATTTATATTCATCTAGCGATCCAAGGAAATTAAACCCTGAACAAGAAGCTATAATTTTACAACTTCAAAACTCTTTAAAAAGTGCTTCCGAACGCAAAATCATTATTTCTGTCTTATACAATTTAATGAATGAAGTCTCTGGAGAAATGTCTGAATCTATAAAAACATTTTATTACAAAACGGGTCTAATAGATTATGCTTTAGCCAAACTAAAAAATAAAAACTGGTATACTATAGCAAAAGGTATAGGCGAGCTTACTAGGTTCAATATTGTTGAAGCACACGATCATATATCAAAATTTATAAAACATCCTAGAAATGAAGTTAGAAATGCAACCCAGTTATATTTAGTTAACTTATTTAGATTTAACGGACTTCATTTCTTAGATGATTTAAACGTGCCGCTCTCCGAATGGGTTCAGGTTCAATTATTAGAAACATTACAAAAATTCGACGATCAACAAATTTGCAATATTCAACCGTGGTTGAAATCAACAAACAATACGGTTATTTTATTCGCTTTAAAATTAGCACAGATATATAATCAATTTGAGGTAAAAGATAGCTTAATCGAATTGCTATCTCATAGCAATAAAGAAATACGTGTTAAAGCCATCGATGTGCTAAGCCATTTATACGGTATTGAAGCAAAAGAAATCCTTAAGACAAACTTTAATGAATTGAGCTTAGAAGAGCAAATTAGTTTCTTTGGACTATTAGAAAAACTAGTTGTACCATCTGATGAACCATTTGTTGAAAAACACCTTTTTCACAAAAACTTTGAAATCCAATTACTAGCTCTTAAAATATTAAAATCAATTAATGTAGATAAGTTTAAATGGTTAAGCAATTCAGCTAAAACCAATTACAATTCAGAAATGATAGAATATGTAAATAATATTTAAAACTATGGATACGAGCTCGGTTAAAATAATTTTACTCATACTGCATTACTTATTCTTCGGATATGCCTTTTTATCCGTCCTATCCTATGTAATATTATCGGTAATTTCAGGAAAAGAAACTATTGAATACATTAAAAAAAACAGTTTTGTTAATTACAAAGACATTTTATCATCAACCGTTTCACCTTCAATTACCATTATTGCTCCAGCATATAATGAAAGTTTAAATATTGTTGAAAACGTGAGATCATTACTATCTAACCATTATGTTAATTATAACGTAATTATTATAAATGATGGAAGTAAGGATAACAGTCTGGAAAAATTAATTGAAGCTTATGATTTAGAAAAAATTGACTTTATAGTTAATAGTAAAATTAAAACTCAGCCATTGCGTGCCGGGGTATTTAAATCTAAAAACCCTGCTTTTGAAAAGTTAATGGTTGTCGATAAAGAAAATGGTGGGAAAGCAGATGCCTTAAACATGGGTCTAAATATTAGTAAAAATAAGTATGTTGCATGTATAGATGTTGACTGTTTACTATTAGAAGACGCCCTTCAAAAAATGATAAAACCATTTTTGGAAGAAACAAATGTTAGGGTAATTGCCACTGGAGGGGTTATTAGAATTGCTAATTCCTGTGTTATTAGAGGTGGAAAATTAATAGATATTAACCTACCAAAAAAGCTACTTGTTCAATCACAAATTCTAGAATATTTAAGAGCCTTTTTGTTGGGCAGAATGGCTTGGAGCAGATTAAACGGTTTATTAGTTATTTCTGGAGCATTTGGAATATTGGATAGAGAAATTGCCATAGCCGTTGGTGGTTATGACACTCAAACTGTTGGTGAGGATATGGAAATTATTGTTAGAATGAGACGATATATGGAAGAAATAAAAGAAAAATACAGGGTATCCTATATACCTGACCCATTATGCTGGACAGAAGCACCAGATAGTTATAAAATTTTTATATCACAAAGAAACAGATGGACACGCGGCACTATTGAAACCCTTAAAAAACACAGAAAAATAGGATTTAATCCAAAATATGGCTCGTTTGGAATGATAAGTTATCCTTACTGGTTAATATTTGAAAGATTAGCTCCAATAATTGAAGTAATTGGCTTAATCTATTTTACAATTCTAATTATTCTAAGAGAGGTAAGATGGGATTTCGCGATATCATTTTTTATTCTGGCATATTTATTTTCTGTACTATTCTCAATTGTTGCTATATACTCAGAAGAGTTAACATTTCATGAATACAAAAAGAAAGGCACTGGATATAAATTAGTATTGTTAAGCGCTTTAGAACCCTTTGTTTTACATCCATTTATATTATATGCAGCTATTAGAGGAAACTATGATTACTATTTCAACAAGAAAAAGAAGTGGGGGACCATGGTTCGCAAAGGTTTAGTATCAACTTAATGAAGATTAAAAATGAAACTTAATTTTAAAAATGAAGATATTCATAAATACGCTTGTGCTACAATTTCATTACTCATTGTATTTTGGTCTATTAGTTTATTTGAGGTTTTATCAACCAAATCAACTAGCACAAATATTTTATTCAAAATTGTAAATGATTTTTGGACGTGTGTTTTTATTGGCTTAATTCTTTTACCATTATACATATTCCTAATTATAATTATTAAAAAATACGCTTTAATATTAGTCAATACTATTTATGTATTATTAATACTTGGTCAATTTTCACTAGTAAAATACAGTTTAACTACTATGTTGAATTTAGGCGCAGACATTCTTGGATATTCATTCGATGATGCCTTTAGCACAGTTTCTGTTTCTGAATCCATATCAGTCACCTATTTTATTCCTTTCATCGTTTTTCCTTTATTGTTTTTTATACTAATATTTATTTCAACAAAATATTTAACACGAAAAAAATTAATTGGTATTGGTTTAATAGCAATTGTCCTGTTTGGAAGTTTAAAGTTAATATTCCATAATTCCTCAGATGCTGAATATCAAAATAAGATAGCTTTTTTTGTAAATGATATTCTTAAATTCCAAAATGAGAAACGCAAACTAAATACTTATAGTTTTTCAGATAGAAATGATTATCCATTATTAAAATCATCTAAAAAAACAAAAGATGTTTTATCCCCTTTTTTAAATATTAACGCTGATAAACCCAACATAGTTATTATTGTAGTAGAGGGTCTAGGTGGTGAATTCGTCAACAATAATTTATTGAGTGGCTTTACCCCTTATATTGATTCTCTCATCCCTCAATCTCTATATTGGGAGAACTTTTTAAGTACAACTGGAAGATCGTTCGGGATTTTACCATCTTTGCTTGGGTCACTACCATATGGAGAAAAAGGATTTTTAGAACTACAGAAAACACCATCGCATACTTCATTAATTAGTATTTTAAAATCAAATGGATATGAGACAAATTATTATTCAGGTGGTCCTTCTAGCTTTGATAGAAAAATAAATTTTTTAGAGTATAATGGTATTGACAATTTAACAGATGAGAGCAAGTATGGCCCTGGATATATAAAAACAGCCAGTAATGACGGTGGGTTTTCATGGGGTTACCCAGATAAAGAAATTTTTAATAAGACCTTATCGTCTTTAAATCTTGAGAAGCAACCGAGATTAGATATAATAATGACACTGTCCTCACACGAACCTTTTGAATTTCCAGATAAAGAAAGGTATATGGATGTTGTAGAAAAAAAATTGCAAGACCTTAATATTTCAGAATCTTTAAAAACCCAAATTAACAATCATAAAGATATTTTCGGCTGTCTTTTATATACCGACAACGCCATAAAAGACTTTATGAACGCTTACAAAAAAAGACCTGATTACTCGAATACTATTTTTGTAATTACAGGTGACCACAGGCTTATACCTATATCACAAAAAGATAAACTTTGTAGATTTCATGTTCCATTTTTAATTTATAGCCCGTTATTAAAACGTCCTGAAAAATTTAAGTCGATATCATCACATTGGGATGTCACTCCCAGTTTATTAAGTTTTTTAACAAATAACTACAAATTTAAACCTTTGGAGAAAACATCATGGATGGGGGATGGTTTAGACACTACAAAAAGCTTTAGGAATATCCATAAAATTCCTTTGATGCGATACAAAGGAAGCTTAAATGACTATATATATAAGGATTATTTATTTTCAGATGGCGAACTTTTTAAAATAAAAGAGAATTTCGGCATATATAAAGTAAATGAGGAGGCTATATTAAAAACAATATCAGATTCATTAACAGCTTTCAAAGAGTTGAATGCATACGTTACTCAAAGCAATAAAATATTTCCAGATTCTCTAAATATTTATATAACTCCAAAAATTGAATTCTCTCAAGAACAATTAGCTAAAATCAATACATTTTCTAAAAACAAAACATTTGATGAATTGTTATTTACAGCTCATGATTTGGCCTATAAAAAACAATATGAGACAGCCCGTTTATTATGTGATTACATTTTAAATGAATTTCCAAATTATACAGATGCTAGAATACTAAAAGGTAGAACGCTAGCTTGGGAACAAAAATATAATGATTCTGAAATTGAATTACTAAATGCCCTTAAAAGATCGCCTTACTATGACGATACTTATCTGGCTCTTTTTGATATGTATTGGTGGTCTAGCCAAGAAAAAAAATCTGAAATCTTATATAATTTAGCTTTAAAAAACAACATTACCAACCCAGAAGTTGGTTTTAAAATGGCCAAAGCTTATGCTAGACTAAATAATAAGTTTAAAGCAGAAAAAATAATGGACAGTATTATTAACATAGATAGTAAAAATGTTGACTATTTAAACTTTAAAAAAACCTTGTAACATGGGTTATATTAAATTATGAAGAAAAATATATACATGCTTTTACTATTCTTAAGTTGTTTCGCTTATGCGCAACAAACTACCTATAACGGCAACCCAGACACATCCTTTGAGAGAGCAAGGAAAATGGCTTTTAACGACCGACGAAAACAAGCACAAGACACCTTAATTTTAATACTGACCAAATATCCAGATTATCATGATATTCGTTCATTTCTAGGAAACACCTATTCATGGGACGGAGATTATAAAAAAGCAAAAAAAGAGTTCAATTACATATTAGAAAAGAGTCCTGACAGATTAAATACTTGGGAAGCAGCCATTAAAAATGAATTATGGAGTAGCTCTCCTTTTAGTGCTTTGGAAATGGCTAATAAAGCTTTAGAGCATTTTCCTGAAAATCCAGAAATTTTATACTTGAAAGCCAGTGCCGAGGATGCTACCAATAATCCCGAAGAGGCTTTATTAACCATAAACACTATTTTGAATAACAACCCAGATCATGAAAAATCTATTGCTTACAAAACAAGTTTAAAAAATAAATTAAGTTTAAATACTATTGGATTAAAAGCTTCAGTAGATTTATATTCAGAGACTTTCGATCCTATGCAATACTATTTAGTTAAGTATGCAAGGGCAACAAAATATGGAAGTATTCATGCTAAAATTAATGCAAATAGAAGATTTCAAGAAAATGGGATACAATTTGAAATAGATATGTATCCAAGAATAACCAAAGGACTATATGCATATACTAATTTTGGAATTTCTAATTCTTTTTTATTCCCAGATACTAGATATGGTGCAGAATTATATAAATCTTTACCTAAAGGTTTAGAAGCTTCGTTAGGCTTTAGAGCTTTAAAATTTAGCAGTACAACAACTATTTACACAGGCTCTATAGGTTGGTATCAAAAGAATAATTATTGGGCCTTTAGAGCCTATGTTACACCAGGCGACCCCAAAGCAAGTAAATCTGGAACCATAAGTTTTAGAAAGTATAGAAATGATGCAAATAACTATTTTAGTATTGAAGTCGGTGCTGGATTCTCCCCTGAAGAAAATAGGTTCAATTTTGGTGGGAATGAAAAAACCATTATTAACCTTCAATCCCAAAAACTTAATTTAGGCTATTACTTTTCACCACAAAACAACAGTAATCTCTGGGGAGCTCAAGCTGGTATTTCTCATCAAGAAATCAGTTTTAATCCAGGTTCTTATTTCTGGATCTATTCATTTTCCTTATCTTGGGACTTTTTATTTAGATAAATTAAAATACGTTTAAAAACCACAAAACAATTTAATGAATCAAAAACTTAAAACTTCTTTGGCATTCGCCAAAAACTTATTAGTAACTGGTGCTATTTCTGAAACTAGCAGACAAGTTGAAATTGATATTTGTAAACATATTTCAAAAGAAAATTCCAAAGTTATCGTTGAGTTCGGAATGGGACACGGAAATATTACCCAGGAAATACTCAACACCATCTCTCCTACTTCTAAACTTTATACCTTTGAAGTAAATAAAAGTTTTTGTAACCATGTTAAAAATAATATTAAAGATCATCGATTAATAATTATTAATGATGGAGCAGAAAACCTTAAATTACATATAAAAGAAGATATAAATGCTGTAATATCTTCAATTCCCTTTTCCTTTTTTAGCAAAGAAAAAGGTTTATCCATTATACAAAACGCCTATGATCTTTTAGAAAACAATGCTTATTACAGTCAAGTATTGTACACAAAATTTAACTTTAAAAAATTCCAGCAGGTATTTGAAAAATGTGAAATGACCTCGAACAAAAACTTTTTTACTGAATATATTTATCACTGTAAAAAAGTAATAAAGGTATAAAATCATTCCGTTTGTTCGTAATTATAATCAGGATACAAAAACTTATTATAAGGAAAACGAGTTACGTGAATCTCTCTAACCTCATCATAAACCCGCTTTTTAAAATCTTCCAAATTCTGTTTGTTTAACGCCGAGATAAATAAAGCATTATTTTTCCCCACTCTACCCATCCAAGTACGTTTCCATTCTTCCAAGGTATAATTGGCTTCAGTTTTTTCAGCAATTAAATCATCTTTGTCAAAAGGTTCTGCCTCATAAGCATCAATCTTATTAAACACCATAATGGTTGGCTTATCATTGCTTTTTATTTCTCCCAAAATCTTGTTTACAGACTCGATATGCTCTTCAAAATTAGGATGTGAAATATCGACTATATGAAGTAATAGATCAGCTTCTCTAACTTCATCTAGCGTACTTTTAAAGCTTTCAACCAATTGTGTTGGTAATTTTCTAATAAATCCTACGGTATCACTTAACAAAAAAGGTAAATTTTGTATCACTACTTTTCTAACGGTGGTATCTAAGGTAGCAAACAATTTGTTTTCGGCAAACACCTCACTTTTACTAATCACGTTCATTAAAGTTGATTTACCTACATTGGTATAACCTACTAGAGCGACTCTTACCATGGCACCACGATTGCCTCGTTGTACAGACATTTGCTTATCAATGGTTTTAATACGCTCTTTTAAAAGTGAAATTTTATCACGCACTATACGTCTATCTGTTTCAATTTCAGTCTCTCCAGGACCACGCATACCAATACCCCCTTTTTGACGCTCCAAATGTGTCCACATACCTCTTAATCGTGGCAATAAATATTCACATTGTGCCAATTCTACTTGTGTTCTGGCATAACTTGTTTGAGCACGTTGCGCAAAAATATCGAGGATTAAATTAGTTCTGTCTAATACTTTACAGTTAAGAATTTTACTAATATTTCGTTCTTGTGCAGACGATAATTCGTCATCAAAAATGGCCGTTCCAATATCATTATCATCAATATATTGCTTTATTTCTTCAATTTTACCAGTTCCTAAAAACGTTTTAGGATTTGGTGTCTCTAATTTTTGTGTAAAGCGCTTTATAACATCTCCGCCAGCTGTAAACGTTAAAAACTCCAACTCATCTAAATACTCTTTAGATTTATCTTCATCCTGATCTTTAGTAATAAGACCTATTAAAACAGCTCTTTCTAAAGTAATATCTTTCTTTTCTAACATAAAAAAATTTAATGTACAAAGTTACATAATTGCATCCATTTTAATTTTTATATTTTTAGAGCTAATTTTTGATTTATGGCTGATTCTTTGGAAGATAGTTTGATAAGACACAACATGCAAACCATAGCATTTTATAACTGTGAAAATTTATTTGATGTATACGACGATAAACGAACCAATGATAATGATTACTTACCAACTTCAATAAAAAAATGGACACGCCCACGTTATGAAAATAAGCTTCGAAAATTAAGTTTTGCGATTTCAAACATTGGAAAAACAGAAACTGGCAAACCACCTGCCATTGTTGGTTTAGCAGAAGTTGAAAATGCAAAAGTGGTTAAGGACTTGATTGCATTTAAGCATTTAAAAGACTACGATTACCGTTATATACATTACAATTCCTTAGATGCGCGTGGTATTGATGTTGCCTTGATCTATGATAAAACTGCTTTTGAAGTGTTACATTCTGAAACGTTTACTATTAATTTGGTAGATGTTTTAGATGGCACCTTAGATTTTACCAGAGATATTTTGTTAGTTTCTGGTTTGTTAGATGGAGAAAAAATACATGTGATTGTAAACCATTGGTCATCTAGACGCGAAGGAGAAAAAGAAACTGAGCATAAACGAATGACTTCTGCAAATAAGGTTACCGAGATTATAACATCTTTAAGACAAAAAGATGTTCATGCTAAAATAGTTGTTATGGGAGATTTCAATGATGACCCATCTAGCAACAGTATTAAACATCTTGTAGAAACTAACCAATTATATAACGCTACCGAAACGTTAAGGTCTTTTAGCAGAGGTTCCGCCAATCATTTTAGGCAATGGAATTTATTCGACCAGATTATTTTCTCTACTAATTTTTTTGAGACTTCTAATAATGCATTAGAGTTTTATCAAGCCAATATTTTTGATGCCGATTTTTTAAAGCAGTTTAATGGTAGATTTAAAGGCACGCCTTTTAGAACCTATGCCGGCAAAAAATATATTGGAGGATATAGCGACCACTTCCCGGTGTATGCTATTTTTAAGAAGTAATTTAATTTACATTTGTGTACCAATAGACCACATGTTTCCAGCTAAATCTGTAAACGTGGCTCTTTTGTCTGGGTCTCCTTCATTTTGCTTTGGCTTTTCAATAATCTCACAGCCAGCAGCAACCACTTTTTGAAAAACGTCGTCCACATTTGGTACATATACATGCATCACCATTTTAATGGCAGGATATTTTTCGGTAGCATCACTTAGCATAATAACCGAATCATCTATTTGAATTTCTGCATGCATAATAGTGCCGTCGGATCTTTCAAAACGTCTTAATTCTTTCGCATCAAAAATGGTTTTCATTTGTTCTATAAACTTCTGTGCACCATCAACTATAAAATATGGTGACGTAGAATTGTAGCCTGTGGGTTTAAATGGTTTATTCATTATTTGTTTTTATTTTATTTCATTTTCCACTAAATTACAAACTATTCAATTATTTATTGAACATAATCAATACTAACCTCATCCAATTCATAAACCCCATCAAAATTATCTTGTCCACCACCAGTGTATTTAAAAGCTATATACATGGTTCCTGTGGCACATGATAAATCAATCGTTCCAGAATTAAACCAAGGCACAAATGAATCGGTATCTTTTACCACATACGCTGCAGATAATACGCCCCAGGTAGCCGTAATAATGTTGGCTTCTGTACCATCCCAATCTAATGAATACAATACCTCTAAATAACTACTATCTGCTTGACTATTGGAAGTTTTAAAACGCAACGTTTCACCTTCTTGAGCATCTAAATCAATGGCAGGTGTTATTAACCAACCTATATTACTGTCGTCTCCAGAACTTGCTGACTGAAATCTAGCAGAGCGACCCAAAGAGGCATTGGTCGAGGTTGAAGAATAGGCTTCCCAACCTACCGAGCCAGCCTCTATATAATTCGTCCAGCCATTACCAACTATTAATTGGTTATTTTTTTGTGTTTCAAAATCTTCGTAAAACAAATTTCCTGAACCCAATGTGGTTGCAATACCACAATTTAATTCCATAGGTTCACAACGATTTGTATCTTCAAAAATAATATCGGCAGCACTGTTTAAAATCAAGACATTAAAATCGTCACCATAATCCCGACTAAAAATACCGGTAAGACTTCCTTTATTTTGGGGAACAATCAATGATTTAAAATCAGCATAGATACTTGTTTGCAGGAATATTGAGATCCCAGAATCACAACTTTCCAATACTCTAAAACCATCAAACTCATCAATGGATTCACTTGCAAAAGTGGCTCCTAATTCAAATCTATTGAGTTGCATATTATTTAATTGAACTAATGTATTTTCATCGGTTTCCATTAATTCCGTTAAAGATGATATGATTTTGGGAGTAATGGTCACTACTTCGGATGTTCTGATAACTATGTTCCTATATTCAAAGGCTTGTATTTGCTCCAATCTTTGGTCTTCACCTTTCGCAATCGTTAAGACACCATTTGATTCTCCTATGGTTAGTCCCCTTAATTTCACATACACTTTTCTACCAAACTCGTAAGTATCAGACAAACTTCCTACATTAATATCTAATCGAATGCCAAGTCTTGGGTCATTATCAGGGTTGCTATCATCTACTTTATTTTGAATAATAAGTTCTTCAAAAAAGTTACCTGCTAAGTCGCTAGACACTACATAGCCTTCTATGTATACATCCTCATTTTCACCAATAATAGCAATTGTATTACCATTTGCAACCGCTTGGGCATACCTTTCATACAATGCTTTGAAGGTGGTTAATTTATCTGCTGGAATCGTTATATTATTTTCTTCATTTGGTATAGGAATACTATAATTACCATCATCTACGCATGATGAAACAAAAGCCAACAAAAATAAAATCCTAATTTTCATATTTTTAATTGTTAAAATCTAACATATACATTTACAAAATAATTAGTACCTCTACCATACCAATATTTAGAACCAAACACTGGTTTTTGTAATGCTTGGTCATCTCTTAATTGTCTGTAATTAGCATTCCGTCCTTGTTCGAAGCCTCCTGTTTTATAAACTTCATCTAGTAGATTATTCACACTCGCAAAAAAACCGATATAATACTGGTTGACTTTCCAAGATTTTCCACCAGTAAGATTTACTACCATATAATCATCAAAGCGTTCTTGTTTTAATAGGCTTATTGCTAAATTTTCATCATAATCTATAAAAGGAAATCCATCCACATCGGTATAAAAATTATTGGTTCTTGTGAGTGGGCTTACATCTACATAGGTGTTTTTAAAAAAATTGGCCGTCGCACCAAACCACCAATAGTCAGGGTCGCGATACTCAAAACCAATGGAATAGGCTTCTTGTGATCCCACAGCTAGTTTGTAATTTTTTAAATAGGATTTACCTAAATACACATTCTCAAACCTGTCGGAAGACACATATAAATCGGGGTTATTGGCATAGGTATATTGCCCCATAGAAGCCGCTCCTTTTAATTTAATAGGCGAGGTTACTTGAGCTTCAACACCAAGCTCTGCACCTAAATGGTTTTTATTGATGCCCTGTAAAATTTCCTGAATAAATTCGGTATCATCATAACCAGATTGTTGAGTCCCAGAATCAGCGATAATATTACCAATCCCATCTGCAAAGAAAAAAGAGATTTCGTTAGCATTTTTAAGCTGTGTATAAAAGCCTGTAAGTTTTGCTTTTACAATAGCTGAGCGGAAAATATAACTGGCATCAAAACTGTTAATTTTCTCTTCTGAAATATTAGGAACAATGTTATGATTGGACCTGGAATTTGTATAACTATTACTTATGGATGGCGCTTTAGTAAGGTAACCTATGTTAACATCAAACACATGTTTTCCTGATAATTTATAGGTAAAACCCGTCTTGGTACCGATTCCTATAAAGGATAATTTTTTACCTTTCCCAAAGGAATTATTGGCAAAGGTTTCTAACTGAAACAAACCTTCTCGTTGATATTGAGTATTGGTTAAACTTGTAGAAGCATAAAAATCGATCTTATTATATTTAAATTGTAGTTGGGTAAATCCTGAAAACACATTGGCAAACATATTATAATTGTATGCATATTTATCGCCAACACTTACAATAGCATTTGGATTATTTAAATCGAACTGAATACCATCAAAACTATCCACATTCAAAAAACCTGTGCCACCTAAAAGGTCTAAAACCTCAGCAAAATTCTCCGATTTTAACTTCTTGTAAGTCAAAGAAGCATCTAATAATATATGCTCGTTTAATTCACCATTTAAAACAGTATTTAAAGTCAATTGTTTATCATCTACCCTATCTTCATAGAGCATGTAGGTAGCGTTTTTTCCTTGTTGTGCATTGGCGGTGTTAGCTTCATACATTTGATTCCAATCTATTTGTCCATCATTTAAAAAAGATTGTTCTGCTCCGTATGCAAATTCCAAATCATCTGGAAAATTACGCTCAAAATAACTGGGTAGTTTTTGGTAATAACTCGGACTTGGATTTGTTCCTCCACCTTCAAAAGATTCTTGACCATCGGATGTAAAAACTCGTGTCGTGCCGCCGTAACCCAATCGACTATTTCCTGTTTTTCCAAATTGATAACCTATATTGGTATTCAATGAAAGTTTTTTATTTATGTTCCAATAATGGTTTAACATGATAATAGGTTCATCAACTTCTTTAATACGTGAGTTTCGTTTTTTACCATCTTGCCATCCCCAATATTCATTATATTTTATATCTTTTAAATCGTAAACTTCTTGAGTGTTTGGTGATGATTTCCCTCTTTTGTTTGGCGCATAAATTCCTGTAATATTTAAACTGTGGTTATCATTAAAAACTTTTTCTGCCGAAACAAAAATGGAATTAGCATCATATAATGAAGCCTCTTGATACCCTTCATTTCCCCAACGTCTTCCAACTGACAATGTATAAGCCCAATTATTCTTCAACAAACCTGAACTATAGGTTGCCATAAAACGATTCGCATAACTTCTATTGCTAGAGGAGTATGTAATACGTCCACCCGCTCCCATTTGTGATGCTCTAACATTAATATTACTGGTTCCTAAAACACCTCCAAACTGGTAACTTGACGGTTTTAATCCAGATGTTAATTCTTGGTGACGCATCACATCATTCAACCCACCCCAATTACTCCATTGTGGTCTACCATTGTAGATTTTGTTCATTTCAATTCCATTAATCAACAGGGAACCATTATCAGAATCCAAACCTCTAACTTTAAAAAATGAAGAACTAAACTCGAAAGCAGCCGTACGTTGAAACATATCTAATGACGATTGCAGTAAACCCGAAATATTGCCCAAGCCACTTTCATCATTATCGAGTTCGTCATCAGATAAGGTAATAGTAAACAAATCTTGATTTAAAGAATAATCAGCCTCTATGACCATGTCTGTGATATTAATTATTTGAAATTCATCAACAGTTATGGGATATTTAGCTGTTATATACCCTTCTTTAGAAATTATTAATATCTGTTCTCCCAAAGGTATATTGGAATAAAACCCAAACTCACCTAAGGAATTCGTTTTAGTACTTTGATTTGTTTCTTGAATGGTAACGGTTACATCTGGAACAGGCTCAAAAGAAACCGCATGCTTAACACTGCCTTTCACAAGTGTTTTTTGTGCAAGTGCAGGTATGGACACCCCAAGGTAAAACAAAAAAATAAGGTTTAACTTTCTCAACTCTAAATTAATAAACAATACAAAAAAAATAAAAATTAATTTAAATTGAAAGAAATAACCACATACTTAATAGGATTTATTTTATATTTATATAATACATTTCCAATATTTATGAGATTGTTAAAATTCTGTTTATTTTTTATGATTATTTCAATTCTTGAAGCTCAAGAACAAAAAACTTTTAAAATACATACCATTGCCTTTTATAATCTAGAAAATTTATTTGATACCATAAATGACCCTAATAAATTTGATGAATCAAGTCCTATTATGGAATTAAAGGCAAATCGTTCTGAAGTCTATAAAAAGAAAGTAAAAAATATGGCTCGTGTTTTAGGCGATATCGGAAAGGAAATTCCAAACAATTCACCAGCAATTATTGGAATTTCTGAAATTGAAAATCGAGAAGTGATTGAAGATGTTATAAGCGATTCTGTACTTAGAGAAAAAAATTATGGTATTGTCCATTATCCATCACCTGACCTTAGAGGTATTGATGTAGCGTTACTTTATCAAAAGCAACTTTTTACGCCTATTAGTACAAGTAGCCATGAACTCAAAATTTATGATCATATCACTCGGAAAAGGATTTACACCAGGGATCAATTATTAGTAAGCGGAAATTTAGAAGGAGACCTTATTCATATTATAGTGAATCATTGGCCATCTAGAAGTGGTGGTGAAGCAAAAAGCAAATACAACCGTTTGGCCGCTGCCAAACTATGTAAACATTTAGTAGATTCACTACAGGTTATAGATCCTTATGCTAAAGTTTTTATCATGGGGGATTTAAATGATGACCCAACAAATGCCAGTATAAAAAAGGGGTTGGGTACTCAAAAAGACAAAGACAAAGTTGATTTTAAAGGCATTTACAATCCATACGAAAATTTCTTTAGAGATGGTTTAGGAACTACGGCTTATAGAGATGCCTGGAGCCTATTTGACCAGATAATGGTAACCAAACCTTTATTGGAAAAAGATTATACTTCTTTTCAATTTTATAAAGCTGGTATTTATAATAAAGAATATTTAATAACAAGCAAAGGCACATACAAAGGTTATCCTTTTAGAAGTTGGTCTGATGGTGGATTTTCAGGTGGGTTTAGCGACCACTTCCCTGTATATGTTTATGTGATTAAAGAAGTTAATAATTAAGCCAGCCACATACTCCAAGGAATTCTAGACAGTAACAATACAAGAGCTATACTATAAAAAATAGCGATTGTTTTTAATTTAGATTTTGAAGTCAGTTTCTTTTTATGTTTTGAATAACCTATAGTGATTAAAGCAACAGCTACAATGTTTACAAAAGGATGCTCAACAAGATACAATCTATAAATGGAATCTTTCATAACACCACCCATCCCCAATTCGCTAAAAGCTTGTAATCTTGGTGATACAAAATATAATATGAACCCAATTAATAATTGAATATGTGAAGTTATTAACGTGAATAAAGAGATTCTAAAATCTTTAGCTTCATATTCTTTATCTGCAAATGTTTTATATAATGCATTAAATGTTGCCAATATTAATACGATAAGTACTAGATAAGCCCAATAAGAATGTAGCATTTTAACGGTGTTGTACATGATAATTTAATTTAAATTTTAGAATAAACAAATGTAATAATTTATAGCATAAAAAAACCGCTTCAAACGAAGCGGTTTTGACATTTTATAATTTTATTTTATTAGAAATTGTAACGCATACTAACGTTCCAAGTTCTTCCGTAACCAAACCATACTCCATTCTTCACATTCACTCCTTTCCAAGCAACATCTCCAGAATCAACATGAATATTATCTCTCGAATTTTCAATATATACTTCTCCAAAAACATTATTAACATTAACCCTAAATTGCAAAGAGTTTTGATCGTTTTTTCCTAATAACATTTTATAACTAAGTCCTGCATCTACAGTATCATAAGATGGCAACTTAATAGATCCTCTATTGTTTTCGGTTTTAAACTCCGCAGAACCAAAATCTGCTGCTCCATATAGATTATCATATTGATTCCAATTTGCACCTAATTTTAAACGAGGCAAAAACTCATAGTCCGCACTAATACCTGCCGTGAATTGAGCAGCTTCTCCAACTTTAACGCCATCAATATAACTAATATCTCCTTCTGCAATAACAGCTCCTGTATCATCAGTAGTTCTACTTGTTATGTTCCCTCTGTACTCCCAATTACCAATAGATAAAAATCCATTTATATTTAATTTATCAACAGGACGTGTGAATATTTCCAACTCTGCTCCCATATGCACTTGTTTTAATGGACTTGTTTTAGTGAATTCATCAGCTAACCCGTCACTATCAGTATCTCTAGAACTATAATCGATTTTATTATCCCAAGTAGTATGATATAAGTTAATATTAGCCGAAACTTTGTCTCCTAGAAGTTTATATCCAGCTTCAAACCCTGTTATTTTTTGGTTTCCTTCAACAAAAGGATTTAATTGATTGGATGATCTATCATTAATGAACAAATCGCTATGATAAGGCTGTCTAGAATAATAACCTGCATTAACAAAAACAATGTTGTTATCATTAATATTGTATGCTGCACCAGCTTTAGCATTAAAACCAGTATTGTTTATCTTATCTGAGTCTTCTGCCTGACCTTTATTTTGAGCCTCACCATATTCCGTTCTAAAATGAGATTGAGTAGAAGCAGAACCTTGGAAAAAGGCAGAAAACTGATCTTTAGTATATTCTAACTGACCAAATACCCCTGTATAATTAATTTTTTCCTCATAATCATAATAACCATGAATACGTTGTGCGTGGTCGTTATTTGGATTAAACAATAACCCCCATGGGTTAAGACCTCCATAGGTTTTAGTTATTACATAACTACCTCCATTATAATCACTAGATGAATTTAATGAACTTATTGATAAAAATTCGTTAACACCTCTAAAGTGAATCCCATTATACAAACGAACGTCTGCTCCAGCGTTTAAACTTAAATTCTCCGTTAATTGGTTATTATAATTTGCCACTAAACCATACCAATTATGGTTATTATTAGAACCTCTAACATATGTAGGCACACCCGATGAACTCATAGTTGAACCAAAGCCCCCCCTTCCTAAAGAAGCATAGAGTACAGTTGATAATGATGATTTATCATTTATGGTTAAATCCCAGCTTAAATTAGCTACTGGTTTATGATATACATTTCTACCTGTTGGGTAAAAACCTCCGCTAATATTATTTGGACTATTAACACCGGTATATGCGAAATTATATCTTCTTCCTTTTTCTAAATATGTTTTCAATGTATTATAACCAGATGCAGCATGCCATTGTGGAGCACCTGTTACCATGAAGTTAAAAATGTTATTTTCATTTGGTTTATACCCTAACGACAAAAAATAGGTTTGACCTTGTCCATCTGTATGATCTGCATAACCTTCTCCTTGCCAATGACCTAATAAAGCAGTAAAGGCCCATCCACTTTCCATTAAACCTGTTGAATAAGAAGCTGTTGTTTTTGTGTAATTATCATTTCCTATCATTTGTTGCACAAAACCACCTTCTTTCTTATCTATAGTTTTAGTTACAATATTAACTGTTCCTCCTACAGAGGAAATAGCTAATTTAGAAGACCCTAAACCTCGTTGTACTTGAACAGCTTTTGCAACATCTAATACTCCAGACCAGTTGGACCAATACATTTTGCCATCTTCCACACCGTTAATTGGTTGACCATTTAACAAAAATGCAGTATTAGTTTGATCAAAACCTCTCAAAAACAATTGTCCTTCTCCAAAACCCCCTTTTTGAACAGATTGCACTGAAGGTGTTGATTTCAAAATTTCAGGCAAATCTGAAGTTCCTGTCTTTTCTTGTATTTGAATTGCTTTAATTGTAGAAACCGCTATTGGAGTTTTTCTTCCTTCAGCTAAATCGATAACTCCTGAACCTACAATAACAATTTCATCAAGTGAATTATCTGATACTAATTTAATACTTCCTACATTAGAATTTCCATTAAAAGATAATGTTACTGGGGCATAACCTACATAAGAAACAACAATTTGCCCTGATCTGTTTTCTGTTTTTAAACTAAACTTACCATCAAAATCTGAAGTCGTTCCATTTGTAGTGCCTTTTTCAACAATATTTGCCCCGGGAAGCGGTGCATTCAGTTCGGCATCTATAAGAGTACCTGTAACAGTACTTTGGGCCATAATAACTGTAGTAAATAAAAAAGCCACAGCCATCATTAAAAATTGAGTAGTTTTTTTCATGATTTTTTAAATAGAATTAATTATTTTTTGAAATTAGTCAATGCAAAAATACATATAATTAGTCTTTTAGTATTATGGATATGTTAATAAATTTAACAATTGTTGATAAAAAAAACACCCTGCTAATTAAGCATAACAGGGTGTTTTCGTGTTTTTATTGAATTTTTTATTACATTTTAAGCAAAATGTTTGTAATAATTTAATAAATTTTGAGTAGATGAATCATGCTCGTTTGTTGCTGTATTGTTAAGTTCTTGTAAAATTTTTGTTGCTAATTGTTTACCTAATTCCACTCCAAATTGGTCGTAACTAAAAATATTCCAAATAATACCTTGAACAAAAATTTTATGCTCATACATAGTAATTAATTTACCCAAACTTTCAGGCGATAACTTGTTAATAAATATGGTATTAGTGGGTTTATTGCCTTCAAATATTTTAAATGGGAGTAAATCGGAAGAAGCCCCTTCAGCTTTTACCTCAGCTTCTGTTTTACCATTTAATAAAGCTTCCGTTTGTGCCAAAAAGTTTGAAATTAATTTATCTTGGTGATCTTGATTACCATGCAATGATTTAACAAAACCAATAAAATCGGCAGGAATTAATTTAGTTCCTTGGTGTATTAACTGAAAAAAGGCGTGTTGCGAATTCGTTCCTGGTTCACCCCAAATGATAGTTCCAGTTTGGTAATTTACTGGCTTACCATTTCTATCCACACTTTTACCATTACTTTCCATAATACCTTGTTGCAAATAGGTTGCAAACTGACTTAAATATTGAGAATATGGAATAATAGCTTCACTTTCGGCATTAAAAAAGTTATTGTACCAAACACTTATAAGTGCTAATACCACCGGAATGTTTGTTTTAAAATCTTCATTTTTAAAATGTTCATCCATTTTATGAGCCCCTAGCAATAAGCTATCAAAGTTTTTAAACCCAATAGCTAGACTAATCGTTAATCCAACAGCACTCCACAAAGAAAAACGACCTCCAACCCAATCCCACATCGGAAAAATATTATTTTCGTCAATACCAAATGCTTTTACATTTTTAATATTGGTAGAAACTGCTACAAAATGTTTAGCAATAGCAGTTTCATTAGCCGATTTTAAAAACCAGTTTTTAATGGTATTGGCATTTGAAAGTGTTTCTTGAGTAGTGAAGGTTTTTGAAACAATAACAAAAAGTGTGGTTTCGGGATTTAATTTCTTAATGACTTCATTAACATGATCGCCATCTACATTGCTAACAAAATGAGTTGTTAGATGGTTTTTATAATATTGGAGAGATTCTACAACCATAGCTGGACCAAGGTCTGAACCACCAATACCAATATTGACAACATCGGTAAACGCTTTTCCAGAAAACCCTTTTCTATCTCCATTTACCACTTCATTCGTAAACGTTTCTATTTTTTGTTTTACCTGATATATTTCTGGCATCACATTAATACCATCTACTTTGAAATCGGCATTTTTTGGTGCTCTCAAGGCTGTATGTAATACAGCTCTTCCTTCTGTTTGATTGATAATGTCCCCGGAAAACTGACTTTTAATGGCATCTTTCAATTTAACCTCATCTGCTAATTGAAGTAAATATTTTATAGTTTCCTCGGTAATTCTGTTTTTTGAATAATCTACATAAAAATCATCCCATTTAATAGTAAAATTGTCTGCACGGTGATTGTTTTGAGAAAATAAATCTTTCATGTGAACATTCTGCATCGTTTTGTAATGTTCTTCTAATTGTTTCCATGATTTTGTGGATGTGGGATTTATGCTCGGTAATGCCATAAATTAATGATTAAGTGAAATTAAATTATCTTTTGGTTTTTCATCAGAGACTTCTTTTTCAAATGGAATAGTATCCAATTGCTCTTTTAATGGTTTAATGAAGGTTAAATATTTTCCTTTCAAATTTTCTGAAATTGGTTCAGATTGGGGTAGTTTTTCTTTTAATGGATCTACCTGCTTGCCATTCTTCCAGAAACGATAACATACATGGGGACCTCCTGTATTACCCGTCATACCAACCCATCCAATAATTTCACCTTGTTTAACATGGTCTCCTACTTTTACCTTTCGCTTTTGCATGTGAAGATATTGTGTTTCATAAGTAGAATTATGTCTTATTTTTACATAATTACCGTTTCCTCCTTTGTATTTAGATTCTGTAACTATGCCACTAGCAGTAGCCATAATGGGTGTTCCGACAGCTGCGGCAAAATCGGTTCCTTTATGAGGGCGAAGAGCAAAACCATAGTAAGCTATTCTTCGATTTAAATTATACCTGGAAGAAATTCGGCTAAATTGTACAGGGGCTTTTAAAAATGGCCTTTTTTGATTTTTAGCTTTTTCATCAAAATAATCATAGGATCCTTTAACGCTATCTGTTACAAATTTGAAGGCATAAAATGATTCCTTTTTATGTTCGAATATGGTTGCTTTAACCTCTTTAATTCCTGCATAAATGGTATCATCAATATATTTATCCGTATAAATAACTTTGAACCTATCTCCTGGTTGCAATCTATTAAAATCAATAGTCCACGCATAAATTTGATCGGCCAACAAGTTAGTTAACATAGGACTAATGCCTTTTTCATCTAACGTTTGGGATATACTGCTTGTAATGGTTCCTGTAATTGTTTTTTCAACATATTTAATAGGTTTTCTACTGGTGTAAGCATGAATGGAATCACTAAAATTAATCACTACATACTCTTCTAAATTGGGTTGATAAATGAACGTTTTGGGGGTTTCCAAAGAATCTTTAGCACATAAAAGCGTGTATGGCTTGCCTATCTGAAGTTTTCTAATATCGAAAGTATCTCTAGCTTTATTGGCAATTTGAAATATATCTGGATAACCGACTCTATTTCTTTCCAGAATTTCACCAAAACTATCCCCTTTTCTTATGGTATCTCTTTTAACAATAAAGTCATTTAATTTAAAACCAAACTCATAAATATCTGGAAATGAAGCTAGTTCTTCCGATTGATTTTCTAAAATTTCTGTTTTTCCTTCCTTACAGCTAAAAATATTTATGGCTAGTAGCGCCAAGATTACATATTTATTTACCAACCTTATTTTTTTTGTATAGCTCTTCACTATAGTTAATTATTAAATTTCGTAAATCTAATAAATTCCTATTGGTATTTATATTCAAAAACTGTTAATCTATTACTTTTTTTCAACAGTTTAACAATACCCTCCCTAAAGATTCAATAAGTTTAAAAAAGAAAGGTTCTTGATAAATTTTAATTCTCTACAATTATTTTAAAGGGATGCTTTAAGCCTTTAAAAGCTTCTAAATCGGCTCTTAATGATCCTATCCTAAGATCTGCCTTGATCCGTAAAGGAATTTTATTTTTATCATTTGAAACCCAAAGGGTTAAACTTTCCTCTTCTTTAAATACACGCCCGGCCATAACATAAGGCCTGAACATTAATGCATCAATTTTCCCGAAATCTGTAGTTATAGTTTCTCTTCCTAAATATTTTAACTTAAACCCATAAGTTTCTTCATCAAAAAACATGTCAACCTTAACCTCATCACCAACTTTTATGTTTTCTGTATTTAAATTATTTCTTAAATAATAAAATGTTGACACCATATCTTGAATATTGGGTTTAGTATCAAAAACCGTTTTCGTTTTTTCCTTTTTATTATTGTTGTAGGCTTTATTGTTTACTTGATCAAAATCAATTTCAATATCTTTTGTATACCCTCCCTCATCAATGTTTCTAATGAATTTATAGGGTAGCGTTGTTTTTTTATCAAAATAGGTTTCGTACCTATCCTCCACCTTAAAAAACCATTTAATCATACCTGTTGTCCAACCTTTGCCTACAACATGATATACATCTTTTCCGTTAATCCTATCGTCTTTTACAGTAAGTGTGGCATTACCTGCTTTAAGCCAATTACTATAGCTCATTTTAAATTTAAACCATTCTCCTGTGTCGAATGCAGATTCCTGGGCAAAAGATAGCTGCGTAATTAACACTATTATTATAAGTAGATATTTTTTCATTCTCATCGTAGTTGCTTGTAACTCTTAGTTTATTAATTTATTATAATATTTACTAAATTACAATTACTGTTCCAAAAGTATTAAAACAAAAAAACTCCATCAAAATTAATTGATAGAGTTTTCTTGTTAAAAGAATAAATTAATGTTAAATTAATGTTTTTATTGACTCATGGAAATACAAAAACAAATATATCGCCGAATTAAAACCAAAAACCTACATTAAAAAACCAAATACTTTTTTTATTTTCTGGCGACCATGAATATTTAACTTCTATGGGACCAATAAATGTTTCTAAGGCATAGCCCAATGCATAACCTGAATAATCTATTTTTGAAAGCCAATCTGTGCTCTCAAAAAGCTTATTATCTACATTTGCCATATTTACTGCAAAGTTTATATGGTTTTTCTTGAAAATTTCATAGTCTAATGTTAATGCAGATTTTATAAAACTGTCTCCCCCTATTGAAAGAAAATCATACCCATAAAAGGGCATTAAATTGTTTATCATATGGCTTCCATAACCTCCTAGGGCAAAATTAAGATATGGATTTGTGTCTTGGCCAACCCTAAAACCAGCTTCTGTTGTAAGATTTGCAGAAAAGCTTTTAGAAAATGAGTGTGAAAAACCAAAAGTTGCTTTTGCTATTGAAAAACTGGAAAAATCATCTTTAAATTCAGAAGAATGCAAGTATATATGCAAATCGCTATCAAATAAAATACCTGTTTTAGGAAAATACTTATTATCATAAGTGTCAAATTTTAATTTTCCAAATAAACTTATATAATTACCTTTTTCAAATACAGATTCTTCATTATTGGCTGTATTCAAAATAGTTTCAGAAGTAATCTTTAAACGTTTATACTCAGCCCCTACAATTAAAGAGAGGTCTTTTCTAAAAAGGGTTTGTAAATAAAACTGATTGGTAAAATCACTTACTTGTATAGCTAGCTTGTTTACATTTATTAAATTTAATTCATCTGGGGTTAAAATGGCTGCTGCTGCAACATTTTTGCTAAAGCTATCGTATCTGGAATTTAAACCAACGCTCCAATAAAAGCCTTTATCAATATAATACTCAAAATTATATCTTACATTATCACCAAGAATGAAGTCTAAAGAAGCCAAATCATTTTTTGTCAGCCATTTTTTTCTAGTAATATTTACTAATGCAGAGCTTTTATATAAATCATCATAATGAATCCCTAATTTTAAAAAAGTCGTCTCTTTACTTTCCTTTATCTCAGCTTTCATATCATAACCAACCAGCGTGTCTGATGGTTTTAATTCATATAAAAAACTGTCAAAATTATTAGTTGCTATTAAGTTATTAACCCCTTTATTAAAATCGTCATAACTTATTTTTTCATTAGTCTTTAATTTTAGTTTTCCTAAAACATAGGATCTGGTATAATTACTTTCTCCAGAAAAATCAATAGAATTGATTTTTAAACTATCAACCGTTTTTATTTGTATTGGTTTTCTCTTTTTTGTTTGAATTTTAGCAAGGTCAATTAAAGCTTGGAGGTGATTTAATGAAGCCGCCGTGCCTGTTTTTGTTATTTTTTTTAGTTCACTAAAAGACACTACAGAAAAATTTGATATATCAGGTTTTATATAAATGTCTGTTTTTTTCGCCTTAATCCTCATGTCGTTTATTGTCCTAAAATTATTGATTTGGAGTAAAACATCTGGTGCCGATGTGAGTTTATCTCGAGACATTAAGCCATCCTGCACATCTACCCCTATAATAATATCCATACCTTTTTCCCTTAACTCATCTATAGGATAGTTATTAACAACGCCACCATCTATTAAAACCTGATCGTTAATAATAACAGGCTGAAACAAAGACGGAAATGCACCGCTGGCCATAACGGCTTGCGATAAATTACCTTTATCTAACACAACTGCTTTTCCTGTTTCTATATTTGTTGCTATACAGAAAAATGGGATTGGCAAATTGCTAAAATCATTTATAGTATTAACATGCAATGTTAGTTTTGAAAGCATTCCATAGGTGTTTTGACCTCTTGAAAGAGCAGAGGGCAATTTAACCTTAAAGTGGTTAAAAGGTAATGTGAAGGCATATTTTTCATAATTATCACGCTCATAAAATGTTCTTGATGCTCTTGGTAAATTATCATTTAAAATGTCATCAAAATCAACAGCACTGAAAATAGAATCAATTTTTTTTCCCGAATATCCAGACGCATATAAAGCCCCAATAATAGCTCCCATGCTGGTGCCAGCGATATAATCTATTTTAACACCTAAACTATCGATGACTTTTAAAACACCAATATGCGCCAATCCTTTAGCACCACCACCACTTAATACCAAACCTACCTTAATGTCTTTTTTTTCTGAATCTTGGGAAAAACCCTCAAAACAGACAAAAAACATTAAAATGATTAATACATACTTCATTTATTATGGTAATAATTATAAACTTTTTCTGCTCTAGAAACCCCTACTACCGTCTCCAACTCATCTAATTTAGCGTTGGCAATTCGTTTGGCGGATTTAAAATGCTTTAATAAATCGACAATCGTCTTTTCTCCTACCCCAGCAATCGTTTCCAATTCTGTATTTAATGCACTTTTGCTGCGTTTGTTCCTATGGTGTTCAATTCCAAAACGGTGCGCTTCATTTCTCAATTGTTGAATGACTTTTAAAGTCTCGCTTTTTTTATCTAAATATAAGGGAATTGGATCATTTGGATAGTATAATTCTTCTAAACGTTTTGCAATACCTATAATGGCTATTTTCCCTCTTAAATGAAGAGCCTCTAAACTTTTTAATGCCGAAGACAATTGCCCTTTACCTCCATCAATAATAATAAGTTGTGGTAAGGATTGTTCTTCGTCAAGCATTCTTTTGTAGCGACGATATACCACCTCTTCCATAGAAGCAAAATCGTCTGGGCCTTCTACTGTTTTAATATTAAAATGGCGATAATCATTTTTACTTGGTTTTCCATTTTTAAAAACCACACAGGCTGCTACTGGATTTGTCCCTTGAATATTAGAATTATCAAAACACTCAATGTGTCGTGGTTCTTCATGCAATCTTAAGTCTG
This sequence comes from Confluentibacter sediminis, assembly GCF_003258355.1. GTDB lineage: Bacteria > Bacteroidota > Bacteroidia > Flavobacteriales > Flavobacteriaceae > Confluentibacter > Confluentibacter sediminis. The sequence continues at coordinate 160,167 of NZ_QKPO01000005.1, forward strand.
CTTTCATTTGTGCCATGATTCTATTGGCATGTCTATCGGGATCTACAATTTTATCTTGTTTGAATCGCTCCATTCTGTAATATTTTGCATTACGAATGGATAAATCTAAAATATGCTTTTTATCGCCCAATTGTGGAACCGTTACTTTTATATTTTCACCCAATTCCACCTTAAATGGCACATATATTTCTTTTGATTTTGAATGGAACCGTTGCCTGATTTCAGTAATAGCAAGTTCTAATAATTCTTCATCCGTTTCATCCAGTTTCTTTTTAATTTCTAAGGTATGTGAGCGAATGATAGAACCATAAGATAATTGCAAAAAATTCACATATCCATAAGTCTCATCGCTTACAATAGAAAACACATCGACATTGCTTATTTTAGGATTTACTATGGTTGATTTTGCTTGATAATTTTCAAGCACTTCTATTTTCTCTTTTATTTTTTGAGCGTCTTCAAACTGCATCATTGCAGCATAATGCTTCATTTGAGTTTTAAATTGTAACAGCGAGTCTTTAAAGTTTCCTTTTAAAATTTCCTTAATAGCTTTAATGTTTTCATTGTATTCGGCTTCTGTTTCCAAACCTTCACAAGGGCCCTTACAATTTCCTAAGTGATATTCTAAACAGACTTTATATTTTCCCGCATCAATCTTTTCTTCAGATAAATGAAAATTACACGTTCTTAAATGGTACAATCCTTTAATTAAATCTAATAAGGTGTGAACCGTTTTCATACTGGTGTAAGGTCCAAAATATTCGCTGCCATCTTTAATAACCCTGCGGGTAGAAAATACTCTGGGGAAACGCTCGTTTTTTATGCAAATCCAAGGATACGATTTGTCATCCTTTAGCATCACATTATAACGTGGTTGATACTTTTTAATAAGATTGTTTTCCAACAGCAAAGCATCTGTTTCGGTCTCTACAACAATATGTTTTATGGTTGCAATTTTTTTAACCAGCATTCTGGTTTTACCATTATCGTGCGTTTTGTTAAAATATGAGCTTACACGTTTCTTTAAGTTTTTAGCTTTTCCAACGTACAAAATAGTTCCTTCAGAATTGTAATACTGATAAACACCTGGTTGCTCCGGTAAGGTTTTTAGCTGTATTTCTAATGGAGAATCACTCATCATTCAAAGGTAATTATTTTAATTTTTATTGTTAATTTAACCAAGTATTAAATCGTTAAACTTTTTAATATAAATAGTTTTGCATTTTACTAATTCGCTACCTTCGCAAACTTTTTTAAATGAACAGCACATGAAAAAAAAAATTATTGGCAGAGTAGACAAAGTAGACTTTCCTAATTTAGATTTATTCAATATTGATGTTAAAATAGATACTGGAGCTTATACATCTGCTATTCATTGTTCTGATATTGTTGAAGAGAATAATACTTTAAAATGTACTTTCTATAGTAAAGGCCATGCTAATTTTAATGGCAAAGAAATCATTTTCCAAACCTTTTCTAGAACAAACGTTAAAAGTAGCAATGGTTTTAAAGAAAACCGATACAAGATAAAATCTGAAGTTATATTTTTTGGAAAAACATATAAGATTAACTTAACTTTAAGCACACGAGACGACATGAAATTTCCCGTACTTATAGGCAGGCAATTTTTAAAAAACAAATTTATGGTTGATGTAGATAAAGAACATATGTCTTTTAATTTAAAAACACAATGAATATAGTTATTCTATCCAGAAACTCTAATCTATACTCAACCGAAAGGCTTATAGAAGAAGGTGAAAAAAGAGGTCATAAAATGGAAGTTATTGACCCTCTAAAATGCGATATTATCATAGAAAGAGAGAAGCCAACCATTTACTATAAAGACCGTTATTTAGACTATGTCGATGCGGTTATCCCGAGAATTGGAGCTTCTATTACGTTTTATGGCTGTGCTGTAGTAAGACAATTTGAGATGATGAATGTGTTTGTTATAGCCACGTCAGATGCCATTCAACGTTCACGAGATAAATTGCGAAGTTTACAGCGTTTAAGCAAAGCAGGCATTGGTATGCCAAAAACCGTTTTTACCAACTACTCCCGCGATGTAGAAGAAGTGATTGAACATGTAGGTGGTGTTCCTGTCATCATTAAGCTTTTAGAAGGTACACAAGGTTTGGGCGTTGTGCTGGCTGAAACCAAAAACGCTGCCGAATCTGTTTTAGAAGCTTTTAATGGTTTAGAAGCACGGGTGATCGTTCAAGAATTTATAAAAGAAGCCAAAGGTGCCGATATTCGTGCGCTTATTGTGGATGGGCATGTGGTTGGTGCCATGAAACGCCAAGGCAAAGAAGGTGAATTCCGTTCTAATTTACATCGAGGTGGCACTGCCAATGTTATAAAATTAAATGAGCAAGAGCTAAAGTTAGCTATGAATGCATCAAAAGTTTTAAAACTTCCCGTTTGCGGAGTAGACATGTTACAATCTGCTAGAGGTCCTTTATTATTAGAAGTCAATTCGACACCTGGATTAGAAGGTATTGAAGAAGCCAGTGGTAAAAATATAGCGAAAAGCATCATTACTTATATTGAAAGAAATAGACATTCATAAAATTTATATTTAAATGATTACAGCCAAAAATGACGTTTTACATATTCTTGGAGTAACCATTATGCCAGGCGAAAGCAAAGAAATAAGTTTAGATTTAGCCAAACTCCACACCACCTCAACCGTTGATGTCCCTATTATTGTGGAACGTTCTAAATTGCCGGGCCCTACTATTTTATTTACAGCTGGGATTCATGGCGATGAAGTAAATGGTGTTGAAATTGTAAGACAACTTATTGCTTCTGGTATCAATAAACCAAAATGCGGCACTATTATTTGTATTCCTGTCATTAATATTTTTGGTTTTATCAATTTAAAACGTGAGTTCCCGGATGGTAGAGATTTAAACCGCGTTTTTCCCGGCACAGAAAATGGCTCCTTAGCTAGTAGGGTGGCTTATAAATTGGTTCATGAAATCATTCCTCATGTCGATTTAATTATAGACTACCACACAGGAAGTGCCGGTAGATTTAATGCGCCGCAACTTCGTTTCGTCAAAGAAAATAAAGAACTTAATGATTTGTCAAAAATATTTGGAGCACCATTTGTTTTATACTCTAAAAATTTAAATAAATCGTTCAGAAATACCTGTCATAAATTAGGCAAACCCATGTTGCTCTTTGAAGGTGGTAAATCATTTCATATAGACGAAACCATTACGAATTGGGGCATTAAAGGCGCTAAGCGTATATTACAACACTTTGGTATGCTAAAGACCAATTTTAAAGTAACAAAACCCACCAAAGAATCTATTTATATTAATGAAAGCACTTGGAAACGTGCCAAATACTCAGGCATGTTTAAACCTTCGGTTAAAATTGGAATTAAGGTAAATAAAAAAGATATTTTAGGCACCATTACCGACCCTTTTGGTAAGTTTAATCACTTTGTAAAAGCCAATAACACTGGCTATATTATTAATGTGAACGAATCACCCATTGTTTATCAGGGAGATGCTTTATTTCACATAAGCACTAAACTTAAACGTTAATAATAGCATGCTAAAAGCTGAATTACGAAAAAAATATAAAGCACTTCGTTCTGAATTATCTACGGATGATGTTGACCATTTAAGTGTGTCCATTGCCAATAAACTTTTAAAATTGCCCATTTGGGATGCTTCTTTTTACCATACTTTTTTAACGATTGAAGAACAAAAAGAAGTCAATACCGATTATATTTTAAACATTCTCTCGGGAAAAGATAAACATATAGTACTCTCGAAAAGTGATTTTGAAACTCATATTATGACGCATTATTTACTAACGGATAATACGGTGATTAAAAAAAACGCCTACAACATTCCCGAACCTGTTGATGGTATAGAAATTACCAATAATAAAATTGAAGTGGTTTTTGTGCCTTTATTGGCTTTTGATAAAAAAGGCCATCGTGTTGGTTATGGCAAAGGTTTTTATGATAAATTTTTAGCCGACTGTAAACCAGATACCATTAAAATAGGACTCTCTTTCTTTGAAGCCGAAGATGCTATTGATGATGTTTTTAAAGGTGATGTCACACTGGATTATTGTGTAACACCTGAGGGGGTTTATGGGTTTTGAAAAAGTAATTAATTATTTTTAAGTTTACCAACAAACCCCTTTAAGTCATCAATATTATATGAAATCTTTCCGTCTAGAAGTATTACTGGCATTGTGAGGTTCTTAATAATAGGGTTTTCTTTTTTTAATAATTCCCACATAAACAGGTTTTGTTTATCGTCTTTAGTAACATTAATTAATTTGAAATCAATATTGTTATCGAGCAAAAAACTAGTTGTATAATGGCATCTTGAACAGCCATCCTTTGAAAATACTACTATTCCTTTTTCTATATTTCCTATATCATTTTTAATTTTTTCTTCAAGCTTCTTATTGTAAGCTATTTTTTCCTTTTCGGTCAAGCTAGGCTTATAACTATATTTTGTACTAAAACTTCCTCCTTTATTCTTTATAAAGAAAAGTTTTATTATTTCTATTGTGGTTTTTGATGGCACAAGCTTTGTAATAGGCTCTTTATACCCAGTTAAATTTGTAGGGACTATTGTTAGTGTAACTTCTTGTTGAACGCTACTATTATTAATCACACTAACAATAAATCCTTTATCATTTTGTGTGTTTAATATTTCAATATTCTTATTTTGTGAAAATCCAATAACGGTTCCTAAAGCAAAAATTACTGTCAATAATTTATTTTTCATATTTTATTTTTAAAGGTAATATATTCCAAGCATCATATGTTAAGCTTTATGTATTACCAAATATCATAAAACTTTTTAGAGGTTAATTTCATTTTTAGTCTGTCTACAATAATTATGGAAATCAATTTCTTCCTTTACTCAATTATAAACTAAATAATTTTATGATATCTGTTAAGTTAGCCATTAATAACAATCCTAATATTAAGGGACATGTTAAATTTAATATCATACCAAACAAAAAAATACGTGTTGAGATACTTTCATTTTTAATGCTCTTTATGCATAAAAATAATCCTCTTAAGCTAGAAAAAGTAGCTAAAAGAATAATAAGTATAGTGATTATGATAAGAATAGTGTTTTCTAATTTGCTAAAAAGAATTAATAACGACAAAAAAAGAAAAGTGAGTATCACATTTATGATACCCACTTTTAAAGGATTATTACTTTTCATTGTTTAATTCTTTACTAAAACGTTCTATCCAACCATTCTCTATGGCAGGTTCTGCTTTAAGCATTTCGCTAATTTTGACTAAATTTACTTTTTGTTCATTTTCTTCAAAATAGAGTTTGAATTGTTCATTTTCTTCAAAGACTCTTAAAAAATTAAATAAAGAACCACTTAAAATTTCTTTAGTGTACAATTTTAATTCATTAAAACCTTGCTCATTTAAATTATAAAATAAATTTTCAAACTGCTTTGTCTGTTTTAGATCGTTAATGTCATTATTGATGAATCTTAGTTGGTCGTCATAAACTTCTTTAACTAAAAGACGACCAAAGTCATCTAAGATTTCTTGATTTGAATTCATATGATTATGTTAATTAATTAAGTCCGTTCCAAGGAATATTGGTTATTACTTTTACTCCTTGTATTTTTAAATCTTCTAGAGCTTTTATTACCCAACCAGTTGCTATATCTTTAGGAATCTTTGCATCTATGAGTGCTTGTATTTCTATTTCAGCCATTTTTTCAATTGTTAAAATTTCGCTTTTTTAGCAAAAGCCGAATATAATCTATTTTGATTACCCGTTATTTGTTGATGTAAATTTATTGGGATTCCTGAATTTACAGATTTCCATGCGTTTTCTAATGAATTTTGTGATACACTAAAAGCTTTTTGCAAGTCATAAAATTTATCAGAATTAAACGCAATTTTAGCTAGAGGATGAGTATCTGCCGATGTTTTGTTTACGGGATAGATTTTCTTCATAAGAAAATAAGAGAAAACCACCTAGCATATTTACTAAGTGGTTTATCTTCATATTAAGGTTTCAATTTTAGCACTCCTACCTTAAAATCCACGAATAATGACAAAGATTCTTTTAACATTGACTCTAATTCTTCGTAATTACTAAATGAAGGTAAAGACATTGATTCTTCTTCAATCTGTTTTACTCGTAATATATCATCATATACATCAGCTATTACGCCACCTATATGCTTCTTCGAGTCTTTGCATATAACACCAAATATTAATTCATATAATCCTGACCTAATATCTACGTGAAAATAGAAGTCATATTCGAATTTAATAATCCTAACTTTGTAAAAACTTTCTTTAGTGTTAAAAATAGCTTCATAACCTAAGCTATCAAAGATTTCCAAAACTTTTTTTTTGTCAATTTTTTTTAATCGATTATCTCTGTTTTCTACTTTATATTTTGTTGCGATGTCTTTGTATCTAGAACAAAAGTCTATATCATCATACAATTTAATCATATTATTTTCTATTGCCATTATTATTCAGGTCTAAATCGGATTGTAATATGATAATTATTTTTTGCAAAATCAATAAATGTCTGAATATTTGATAAACTCTGATTACTAGCAGGGATTTCCAATATTTGCTTTCCAAGTAAAAATTGACCATCTATCTCTGGGTACTTATTGGATCGAATTTGTGTTCCTGTTGGGTATTTTTGGCGCATTTCCTTTAGGTAATTTTCAAAGGAAGAAAATTTAATATTGCCCAAATCTGTTGCCTTTCGTGAAACAATTTCTCCTCCATTATTTAAGGTATAACCATCTAGCCGCTTACCATTAGTCAAATGAACTTCATTATACTTATACCAACGTAATTCTCTTGCCTTATTATTAAAATCCTGTCCACGTTTAAATAGGACTTTAACTTCCTCCCAAGTAAGTTTTCTACCTTTTTTAGCAGAAAGGTCTGAGATTTCCTGTCCAATCTCAATAATAATTTCATCATCAAGAATATCGCCTTTTCTTAGGGCTTCTTGTAGAAGGTCTCTAGCACCTTCTGCATAATTATCGAAATGTTGTATGGTTTCTTCGGTAAGTTCTTTAACGCTTCTGGAAAAAACTTTATCGCCGTTTTTGATAACAATTTTCCATATTTTACCTGTACCTTTGCTTAAAGGTTTTAAAACTTTTCCACCAGGCACAACTCCAACAATCATAAAGCCACCAGTTTGCAAGCGGGATACTTGTTCTCCGTCAAAATCTGAACCTGTTATGAGTATTTTGATGTCTTCTATGGGCAAAACGTAAGTTCCTATAGCCTTTGCTAATGCGGTACCTGTTAGTAAAGCTGTTTTTCTTAGTTCTTCGGATAGGTTGATACTCTCTTTTAACAAGTAATTTGACCATAAAGACTCTCCTATGGGCTTTATATACCAAGACTCTCCTGTATCTTGATTACTTGTGTCGTTTACAAGTTTTCCATCTGTATTTATTTTGAGCGGCCACGGGCTTTTCAAGACTCTAGATCCATCTTTTAACTGGTAGACGTTATAGGTGCCATTTGAACCGAAATGGGTATATTCTTGGTCATCTCTATTGTTAAGTTTTCCGTTTTTAGGTTCTAGCTTAATTTTTTGGGGATCGGTCAAAATTTCAATAGCCATTTGGGCTTTAGCAAACCCTTTAGCCTCAACAGAACCCTTGTTGCTTGCTAAAAAATCACGTATTGAAGTCAGTTGTCCCACGGTGGCATCGTTGTTTAGCCAAATGGCTTCCTCAGATGTGTTCAATAACCTTAATATAAGCGAGATGCTATTGGCCAGTTCTGTCCTGTAGGCATTAATCCCCACGCTGCCATCTAAATTGGCACCATCACAACAACTGCCAGTAATACTCTTACCCTTAGTGTTGCTGGATTTGCTTGTGTGGCTATCGGGAAGCGTTATTATCCATGCGCCCCTGGCACCTCGGCTTCCAGCACCGCCAGTTGTATTTGTACAATTGCACTCTGACGGAGAGGCATGGGTTTCATTACATGAACAAACCCAAGAAGCAGAGCCTCCACCATAATCTTGGGTCACATCACTACCGTTACCACCAGTGTAGGTATTGGTGCCACCGATTCCCGTTGTTCCAGTATTGCCACTACCACCTGAACTAACAACAGTGCCGTTATCTACATTGATTTGATCACAGTTAACAACTTCATCAATATTCTGTACACAGGTGTTCCCACTGGATTTTGAAAACATGTTAGTAGCAGCGGCATTAAAAGGAAATGTTATGATACTTCCCGTGAATTCTCCCATTGATTTAGTGCCGTTGTAATAGGCTTCCGCAAAATCGGGGGACATCCGGTATTCCACGATCGCCATATCAGTAGCTTCATTTGATTTGCCTACAACAAGATTGAAAATGGAATTGGGCTTGGGTGTTATTGGTATGAGCGAAAATGAATAATTTTGGTTTCCCAGAGTATCGATGACCTCTAAGATATTTTCAATCGAAATACTTCCAAAGGGTGAGGGAACGGTAGTGGATTTTGAGCTATTAGCCTTTGAATAAGAACTATAATCAGGATCTAAAAGACTTAGAATATTTGGGATGTTTTCTCCTTGAACATAGTTTATTGAAATGCTGGCTGGTGGTTGTTCAATTTTTTGTGTTTCTGTTGGTCTAACATCTTCTTTTTGGCAATTGGTGATAATTAAGGAAATTCCGAAAAAGAGAATTCCAACTTTAAGGTAATTTTTTAAGTAAAATTTCATGAGCATAAATTAAAGGTCGGTTATTTAAATCTTTATGCTATTAATAATCTAAGAGAGGATTGCTATACCGTAAACTTAAAAACAATATTTTATTTTCTTACACAAAAATTGTCTCAATTTATGTAATTCATCAAAAAAGCAGAATTATGGTTGTGGAAAAACCGTAAAAAAGATGTTTCTATCTGTTTATTTGGGATGCTTCTTTTTACCATACTTTTTTAACGATTGAAGAACAAAAAGAAGTCAATACAGATTATATTTTGAATATTCTTTCGGGAAAGGATAAACATATTGTACTCTCAAAAAGTGATTTTGAAACCATGTTAATGACACATTATCTACTAACGGATAACACCGTCATTAAAAAAAATGCATATAACATTCCTGAACCTGTGGATGGTATAGAAATCACCAATAACAAAATTGAAGTCGTTTTTGTTCCCTTGTTAGCGTTTGATAAAAAAGGCAACCGTGTTGGCTACGGAAAAGGCTTTTATGATAGATTTTTAAACGATTGCAAACCTGACACTATTAAAGTTGGACTCTCTTTTTTTGAAGCCGAAGATAGTATTGATGATGTTTTTAAAAATGATATTAAATTAGATTATTGTGTAACCCCTGAGCGGGTATATAAATTTTAATTCTCACAATTTTCACAATAAGTTTTTCGTAAATATTCATTAGATAATAACTGAAATGTCACGCCTCCCTTATCTACAGAATTAAACAGTTTACAAAATCGTTGATTATTTAAATTATAGGCATTAAGTAAAATTGTTCTATAATTTGGATCTTGGGTCAGCTTCTTATCAATTAAAGTTAAATTTAAATAGTAAAACAATAAATCTTCATCAATATCAATACTTCTTGCTTTTCTTTCCAATAATTTAACGGCAAAATTAGAATTACCGTAGATACTAAAAAACTGAGCTAAACTTAAATAATCATAATTAGACAAAGAGAAATTTTTATAATTATCATTTACATAATCAACCGATTTTTCTTTATTGTCAAAATCTCTGTTTCTCATTAATTTTTCAGCGATTACAATGTGGAAGTTTACCATCATTCTTGAAATAAGCGAATTATCTATTCCATATTTTTTTAAATCGTTTATGTCCTTTATTAATTTAGATTCATCAATATCTATAGCCTTATTTCTCCAGAGTTTAATCTCTATAGCTACCCTGTTATATTTTAGCTCTCCTTCCTTAGGCGCTAGTTTTTCAAGATCAAGCAATTCATTATAAACGATTAAAGCCTGTCTTTCATTCAGGATATATTTATATGTAATATTTTTATTGATTATTTTGGCATATTTAACCTGCTTCGGTATTTTCATGTCTTGCAAAATAGTAGCAGAAGCTTCTTGTGCTTTGATTTTTTCAAAAATTGAATTTTGGATTTCTTTCGCTCTATCAAGTTTTCCTTCTGCAATTCTACTGTTAAACTCCGCTAACAACATATTTGCAGATTCTACTTTATTTTTTTCTTTCTTTTCCAACTCTAATTCAACAACTGCCTTTCTATGGTTTTTTAAAATATTTTCCATATCTGTTGAAATAGGGCCAGCCATAATTTTTCTAATTTCATTTTTAGTTAACAACTTTAAATGCTCATATTTAGTTTCCCCAATATCATTAAAAAATTCCACCCAATTTTCAGATGAAGAAACAACTGTTTTAATAGTTGGCTTTTGAAATGCCTGCAATGCAGCAACAATACTTTTTGCTCGTTGTTCATGCAACTCTGCATTACGACTGGAAACTCCTTCAATAGATGAATATGCTTTAATATTTAAAGTTTTAATATCAAAGTCTGTCGTCCTTAAAGAGTCATAAATTGGTTTAATATCTGCTTGCGAATAATTGGATTTATTCTTCTCAAAAGGTATTATAAACTTTAACGTTTTATTTCTAATTGCAGAACCATCTTGAGCCGATGATCTTATTTGTTTTGTGTCATAGGTTAAATAATCCAAATACATTCCCATATCCAATAAATCCCATGAGTAGTAATCCAAACCATAAGTAATGTAATATTGGCAGAGGTTTTTTCTTCCTAAAAAAAGTATATTATATTCTAAATCGTCTTTTAGAAGAGCTTTAGGTATGATACCAACTTTTACTCTAAATGTATTTTGTATAGTAGATTCTAAACCACTTTGCAATTCTTTAGAATATATAGGTTTAAGTAAAATTCCTTTTATCTGAGTATTACTAATAGATTCAATCCCACAATCGTATCTGTCTTTCGAAACAATATCTATAGCAATCCCATCATCTGTATTTTTAAACAGTAAGTTAAACCAATTCTTATCGTTTACTTCAAAATAAAGATTATCATTTTCTCTTAAAATTGAATAACTTACTTCTTTTGGTTTTTGGTTGAATGCATTGATACACTCTTTACATTTTTGGTCTCTATCGTTGGCATTAAAAACAATATCGAATGTGTTTTGAGACAAAGCTAGGTTTGAAATACAAAATAAGCATGAAATAGCGAATAGCAGTTTACCTTTCATTAATTGAGAGTTTGAAAGAATTTTATTAAAATATAAATATAGGAAAAATACTTACTTCTAATATTTTGGTTTACTATTTTTTAGGAAATGCTTTTCTATTAAAGACAATAAGCATAATAAAACCAGTGCTAATGGCTACATCGGCCACATTAAAAACGGGTTCAAAAAACGTAAAGAATTGACCTCCATAAAAAGGCAACCATTCAGGCAAATAGCCTTTGTATAAAGGGAAATAAAGCATATCTACTACTTTCCCATGCAATAAAGTGTCGTAACCACCTTCGCGAGGTAAAAATGTGGCAACATTTAAATAACTATCATTAAAAAAAACACCATAAAAAACAGAATCTATAATATTACCTAAAGCACCTGCAAAGATTAACGCAATAGCTACTACTAATACGGTAGACGATTGCTTTTTTGTAGCATCATACAACCAATACCCAATACCAAAAATGGCAATGATCCTAAATATGGTTAATGCTGTTTTTGCAGATCTCTCAGACACAAACGACACAAAATCACTAATTCTGGTTCCCCACGCCATGCCTTCATTTTCAATAAAAAAGATTTTAAACCAACTAAAAACTTGAATGCTATCTTGAAGTTGAAAGTGCATTTTTACATATATTTTGCTTATTTGATCAATAAGCAAAACAATGATGATAAGAAAGATGGATTTTTTTAAAGACATTAATTTTTATTACAATATAGCTTCCTGCTTTAACATAAATGACAAATAAAAACGTCTCGGTTTAAATCGAGACGTTTCATGTATTTCTAATATTTTGAATTTGGTTACATGCAACATCCATTATAATGCTATTCCTTAATTAAACTTATAAAGTGGATGTTTCAAATATATAACTTCATTTAAAACTATTGCATATTTTTTGCTTCGATACTTAACGTTGCGTGTGGCACTAATTTTAAACGCTCTTTATTGATAAGTTTTCCTGTAACACGACAAATACCATAGGTTTTGTTTTCAATACGAATCAAAGCATTTTTTAAATCGCGAATAAATTTTTCTTGTCTAATTGCCAATTGCGAATTAGATTCTTTACTCATTACCTCACTACCTTCATCAAATGCTTTAAACGTTGGCGATGTATCCTCGGTACCGTTACTAAGATTATTCATGTAAGCACTTTTTATAAGGTCTAAATCGTGCTGTGCTTTCACTATTTTGTCCTGTATAAGCTCTTTAAACTCTGCCAAATCTTTGTCTGAGTACCTTACTGTATTTTCTATAGCCATAATTTTAGTGTTTTTGTATAAACAACTTGGTGTTTACATCATCAAAAGTAATTTCTATACCGTTGTTTATATGATCTATAATTTCAAGTTCTTCTGTTAATGTTTCTGTTTTAATATACTCTAAATTCGAGTGTACTGCTTGTGCCATGTTCTCATCTTTTTCAAGCATCACATCAATACGATCGGTAACTTCAAAACCTGAATCTTTACGCAAATTTTGAATACGGTTTACAAGTTCTCTTGCAATGCCTTCTTTTCGTAATTCATCAGTAATAGTAATGTCTAAAGCCACTGTTAATGCGCCTTCATTGGCAACTAACCACCCTTCAATATCTTGAGATGTAATCTCCACATCATCAATGGCTAAAGTTATATTTTTTCCATTAATAACAATATCCAAAACCCCATTTTGTTCCATTTTGTTAATATCTTCTGACGTAAAGTTAATTACTTCACTTGCGATGGCTTTCATGTCCTTCCCAAAACGAGGGCCAAGGGTTTTAAAATTAGGTTTTATTTGTTTTACAAGTATAGCTGAAGCCTCTTCTAAGAGTTCAATATCTTTAATATTTACTTCGTGTTTTATTAAGTTTGAAACTGCCAAAATCTCCTCCTTTTGCTGTTTACTTGTCACAGGAATCATGATTTTTTGAAGTGGCTGACGCACTTTTATTTTTTCTTTGGCTCGTAATGATAATACTAAAGACGATATTGTTTGTGCGTTTTCCATTTTACGCTCTAAACTCTTATCAATAACAGCTTCATTAAATTTTGGAAATTCCGCTAAATGGATACTTTCAAAAACCTCTTTTTTGGTTACAGAATTCAAATCCAAATACAATCTATCCATAAAGAAAGGCGCAATGGGTGCTCCTAACTTAGCAATGGTTTCCATACACGTGTAAAGCGTTTGGTAAGCCGAAATTTTATCTGGTTGGTAATCACCTTTCCAGAAACGTCTTCTACTTAAACGCACATACCAATTACTCAAATAATCTTGAGTGAAATCTGAAATGGCTCTTGCCGCCTTGGTTGGCTCATATTCCGCATAAAACTCGTCAACTTTCTTAATCAATGTATGTAATTCTGAAAGTATCCAACGGTCTATTTCTGGGCGTTCGTTTAAGGGAATATCAGCTTCCGCATAAGTGAAATTGTCCAAATTGGCATACAATTGAAAGAACGAATAGGTATTATAAAGTGTTCCGAAAAACTTACGTTTCACTTCTTCAATACCTTCTAAATCAAACTTTAAATTATCCCAAGGATTGGCATTGGAAATCATGTACCAACGCGTCGCATCTGCTCCGTAAGTCGATAGGATTTCAAAAGGGTCTACGGCATTACCAAGACGTTTGGACATCTTTTGTCCATTTTTATCCAACACCAAGCCGTTAGACATCACGTTTTTATAGGCTACAGAATCAAAAACCATCGTTGCTATGGCATGAAGGGTATAAAACCAACCGCGTGTTTGATCGACACCTTCAGCGATAAAGTCGGCAGGATATGATGTGCCTTTATCAATCAATTCTTTATTTTCAAACGGATAATGCCATTGAGCATAAGGCATAGAACCCGAATCGAACCATACGTCAATCAAATCGCTTTCGCGTTTCATCGGTTTTCCGTTTGCTGAAACTAAAACAATGTCATCAACAATGTTTTTATGCAAATCTATTTTTGTATAATTTTCTTCGGAATTATTGCCAACTTCAAAATCAGCAAATATATCTTTAGAAAGTACCCCGGCTGAAACTGCTTTCTGCATTTCAGCTTTTAATTCTTCAACCGAGCCAATACAAATTTCTTCTTTACCATCTTCAGTTCTCCAAATTGGCAATGGAATACCCCAATACCTTGAACGCGATAAATTCCAATCGTTTGCATTTGCTAACCAATTACCAAAACGACCCGTTCCTGTAGCTTTAGGCTTCCAGTTAATGGTTTCGTTCAATTCAACCATACGGTCTTTAATATCAGTCACTTTAATAAACCAAGAATCTAAAGGATAATACAGAATCGGTTTATCGGTACGCCAACAGTTTGGATAACTATGTTTATATTTTTCAACCTTAAAGGCTTTATTTTCTTCTTTTAATTTAATGGCAATTTCCACATCTACCGAACGTTCTGGTGCTTCGCCATCATTGTAATATTCGTTCTTTACATATTTGCCCGCATAATCCAACACTTCTGGTCTAAACTTACCTTGTAAATCCACTAAAGGCACTAAGTTGCCATTTTCGTCTTTTACCAACATAGGCGGCACTTCTGGTGTTGCTTGTTTTGCAACCAAGGCATCATCGGCTCCAAATGTTGGTGCAGTGTGAACAATTCCTGTACCATCTTCTGTCGTTACAAAATCTCCAGCAATCACTCTAAAAGCATTTTCAGGATTGTCGTTTGGAAGTACGTATGGTAATAATTGTTCATAGGTAATTCCAACTAAATCTTTACCAATAAATTCTTTTACAACATAAAATGGAATCTTTTTATCATCTTCCTTATAACCTAATAATTCCGCTTTTGTTTCAACTAAATTGAACTTTCCTGAAAATTGATAGTTGACTAATTTTTTAGCCAAAATTACATTCATAGGTTTGAATGTATACTGGTTATATGTTTCTACTAATACATATTCAATTTTAGGCCCTACGGTTAAAGCCGTATTACTTGGCAAGGTCCAAGGTGTTGTCGTCCAAGCTAAAAAATAAATATCCCCTTCATTTTGTAAAAAATCGGGTAATGAATCTGCATTTGCTTTAAATTGAGCAACAACCGTCGTATCGGTAACATCTTGATACGTTCCTGGTTGATTTAACTCATGCGAACTCAACCCTGTTCCCGCCTTTGGTGAGTATGGCTGAATCGTATAACCTTTATATAATAAATTCTTTTTATAAATTTCTTTCAATAACCACCAAACACTTTCCATGTATTTAGGCTCGTAGGTAATGTAAGGATGGTCCATATCTACCCAATAGCCCATTTTTTGAGTTAGGTCGTTCCAAACATCGGTGTAGCGCATGACTGCTTTGCGGCAAGCTGCATTATAATCTTCAACAGAAATGGTTTTTCCAATATCTTCTTTAGTGATGCCAAGTTCTTTTTCAACACCCAACTCAATAGGTAAACCATGCGTATCCCAACCAGCTTTACGCTTCACTTGGTAGCCTTTCATCGTTTTGTAACGAGGAAAAATATCTTTAATGGCACGTGCTAAAACGTGGTGTACACCAGGTAATCCGTTTGCTGAAGGTGGCCCTTCAAAAAACACAAACGATTCGTTGTTTTCTCTGGTTGATATACTTTTTTCAAAGATGTTATTTTCTTGCCAATAGTTGAGAATATCCTCTGCAACTTTTGGTAAGTCAAGTCCTTTATATTCAGGAAATTTCGCGTTCATTATATCCATTTTCTTTTCAATGCGCGAAAATAAGGAATTTTGTTAAAATAGTAACTTTAATAAAGTTAAAAAACCATTAACGCTCTAGATTTAATGGGTTTCCTTAAATACTTTTTGAAAGCGTTTTGCTTTAGCCATAAAAAGCTTTTGTTCATCTGGGCTTAAACTTTCTGTAGAAACTATTTTACCGTTGGATAGATATATTTTTTTCGGTTTTGAATTTTCAGAAGAAGATTCAAAATAGGTAAGTTTATTGTTTTTAAAATAATAGTTTTCAATAATGGTTTTATCTGTGGTTTCTATATTATTAATTTTTAATAATTCATTTGTGTCATTATTAAAAGACACGGTGTACTTAAACTTTCCAATATCTTTAAAACCTTCATTATCTGTAAGGGCGCCTTCTGTTACTTCGGTTTTAATACCTTTATCCGTATCTACCTTTTGCGAATATATTTCAGTTTCTTTTATAACACTTTCAGGGCTTTTAGCCACTTTTGGCCCACATGCAACCAAAACAATAATAAATATCAGATATAAAGGATGTT
Organism: Confluentibacter sediminis; assembly: GCF_003258355.1. Classification (GTDB taxonomy): domain Bacteria; phylum Bacteroidota; class Bacteroidia; order Flavobacteriales; family Flavobacteriaceae; genus Confluentibacter; species Confluentibacter sediminis. The sequence goes on from NZ_QKPO01000005.1 coordinate 176,646, forward strand.
TTCTCATATTACAAATGTAATTAAAAAAGCCAAAACAATTATTTTGGCTTTCCATTGATATAAATAAAAAAATGATTTTCAATTAACTAAATACAAACATATCAGAGCCTAAATATTTTTTAAACCAAAACCCCCACCAAATCCTCAATTTTAGAGATAAGTTGAATTTTAATAGAGGTATTTTTAAGTGATATTTTGTTGTATTTAGAAACATACATTGTTGAAAATCCTAATTTTTCAGCTTCTAGAATACGTTGCTCAACTCTTTGAATTGGACGAATTTCACCAGACAATCCAACCTCGGCAGCAAAACAAATATCTTTTTGGAGAGCCACATCTTCATTTGATGATAAAATGGCCGCAACTACAGCTAAATCGATAGCTGGATCATCAACTGTGATACCTCCTGTAATGTTCAAAAAAACATCTTTAGCCCCTAAACGAAATCCCGCTCGCTTTTCTAGCACTGCTAAAAGCATATTTAAACGCTTCGCATTAAAACCAGTTGCACTACGCTGTGGTGTACCATAGACAGCTGTACTAACAAGTGCCTGGACTTCAATCATCAACGGGCGCATACCTTCTAAAGTTGCCGCAATGGCATTCCCTGATAATTCTTCGTCTTTTTTAGAAATCAAAATTTCTGATGGATTAGACACTTCACGCAATCCAGAACCTTGCATTTCGTAAATACCAAGTTCATTTGTGGAACCAAACCTATTTTTATGGGCTCTTAAAATTCTAAACACATAATTTCTATCACCTTCAAACTGCAACACCGTATCTACCATATGCTCTAAAATTTTTGGTCCAGCAATATTGCCATCTTTTGTAATGTGACCTATTAAAATGACTGGAGTAGATGTTTCTTTCGCAAACTTAATAAGCTCGGCTGTGCATTCTTTAATTTGCGAAATACTACCAGAAGATGATTCAATATAATCACTATGTAATGTTTGGATGGAATCAATAATCACAATATCCGGCTCTAATACTTCAATTTGTTTGAAAATATTTTGAGTTTTAGTTTCCGTTAAAATATAACAATTATTATGATTTGGATTGATGCGTTCGGCTCGCATTTTTATTTGTTTCTGGCTTTCTTCACCAGACACATATAAGGTTTTGTATGGTAATTTCAATGAGATTTGAAGTAATAAAGTACTTTTTCCTATTCCTGGCTCTCCACCTAGCAATGTTAATGAGCCGGGAACAATGCCGCCACCTAACACACGGTTAAACTCACCATCAAAAGTATTTAATCTGGTTTCATTTGTCGCATCAATATCCTTAATTTTCAATGGTACTGCTGCTTTTTTTACTGCTGAAGTAGTTGATTTCCAATCACTTTTTTCCGGTGTTTGTATAATTTCTTCAACAATAGTGTTCCATTCTTTACATGCTGTACACTGTCCTTGCCATTTTGAATATTGATTGCCGCAACTCTGACAAAAAAAAGTGGTTTTTAGTTTAGCCATTTTATTTTTAATAGTCTAATTTTTAAATAACCGAATTAATAACCAAAATCGGCTTTAATAGCATCGGCTTTTTCTAGCATTAAATCCTTAGTGATATCCCCAATTTCATCAAGTATATAGGCAGATTGATAGGTTTTCATAGCTTTTTTGGGGTCACCGGTTTCTTCATAAAAACGGGCTATATAATAACTCCCTAAAAGCGTTTTTGGATAATCTTTTCTTGCCATTTTACTTAACTCTTCATAATATTCGAACTTTCTTGTTTTTTCAATAGCCGCAGAGATCGCTTTAAAATCATTTACAAGAATTTGTTTTTCTATACCAAACAAATCATTAATCATTTGATATTTTTCTTGAAGATATGCAACAGGAGATGAATCTAACTTCAGTATGACTTCTTGATATTCCTTTTTACTAATAGGTTGATACACATGGAAAACACTTTCTAAAGCGTTTGGTAATGCGTGCGTAGGAACCGAATAGTGAGTCGGGTTTTCAAAAGTGTCGTATTTATATAATAAGTTTTTATTGTCTAAGGCACTAACATCCATATTCAAAGCTCCAGCCATTGATTTTATAGAATCTGAATCGTTATTGGTTGTCGCTAAATAATAGAAAACTTTAGTTTGCATTTTAGACAAACGTTCCGGAAGATAATTTATCATTTTTGGAGCCAATTCTGGACTTATAGCTATGTATGCTTGAAAAAGTGGTTGATCTTTAAGTAAATAATAATTTATAAAATTAGCAGTTTCTCCATGACCAATAGCCACTTTAAACTTCCCTGTTCTATAAGTAGTTTCAATAAATGGCATAAGTTCTGCCCCAATAAATTCAAAAAAAGCTGCTCCCGTTTCTATTGGTAATGAGTTTTGGGCAGAGTACATGCAGTCATCATATCGAGAGTCAAATTGATTAATCCCAACAACTATAGCATCTGGCATATCTTCCCAGTAGGTATAATAATCAACATTTCCTGCTACAGCCTCAAATAAATAATCGCCGTCAAGAACAACAAACAATGGGTAACTTTTATCTTTATCATTATTGTAACCTCTAGGCAATTGTATTTTTAATTCCCTTGTTTTCCCCAATTTTGAAGACTCCAAAGTTTTATAAATAACCTGTGCGTTAGCAAAACTAATGGAACATATTATAAGTAACAGACAAACAATCGATTTTTTCATTTTAAAAAATTTGAGGTTTAAGATATGGCAAGGTAAGAAATAAGCCCTAACTTTTCAAGAAGATAAAAAAACGAAATCTAACAAGGATTTTAACGAGTTTCAAGATTGTTTTTTCTATTATAAATGGGTAAACACATTAAAGATATTGCTCCAAAAATAATAATCATTATTGTTTGTGCAGACCACATAATCCATCCAAAAGCAATGCTAGGTTCTTCTGGAATATTAAAAATTGATAATGCGGCATAAATAACCAACGGATATGAACCAATACCACCATTAGTAGCTGCAATGCTAAAGCTTCCCGCAATAAAGCCCACAAAAACAGCTCCTATTGGCAAATTCCCTAAATCCTCAAAAGCAAAAGATGTCACGTAAAACATAAGTATGTACATAACCCAAATAAATAGTGTATGAAAAATAAACGCCCATTTTTTTTTCATTTTGAAAATGCTAAATATCCCTTCAATTAAACCACTAACAAACGTTTTAATTTTTAAGGCTATTCTTGAATTACTATTCTTAATGAATTTAAAAAACATAAAAATTAAAAAGGCCAATAGGACAAATCCTATTGCGATTTTGGGTAGATTGAATTTTTCAATTAAAAATCCATAAATAAAATCGAACTGTAAAAACAAGGTTATAAATACTACCGAAAACATCATTATTAAATCGGCCATACGCTCTGCAACTATGGTTCCAAATCCTTTTTGAAAAGGAACTTCTTCATAATTTGTTAGTATTGTTGCTCTTGCTATTTCTCCCGCTCTTGGTATGGTATAATTAATTAAATAAGCTGAAAAAATAGCCATCACACTATTTCCAAATCTTATTTTATAACCCATGGGTTCTAGCATAAATAACCAGCGATAAGCTCTTGACAAATGGCTAAGAAATCCAAAAAACATTCCCAAAATTATCCAGCTGTAATCTGCTTTCTTAAAAAAAACAAGTAATTGGCTAAAAGACACTTTATGAAGTGAATACCAAACCAAAAAAACTCCCAATAATAATGGGAGTATGATTTTTAGCGCTTTCAGTATTTTTGGATTCAAAAAAAATCTATTTTAATAAGTTCGTGGCTTCATCTGGAAACACCAACGAAGGCTTAAATACTTTGGCTTCTTCAATATCCATAAAAGCATAAGTAATTAAAATTAAGGTGTCTCCTACTGATACTTTCCTAGCAGCTGCACCATTTAATGTAATTTCGCCCGTATTTCTTGGTCCGGGAATGACATAGGTTTCTAGACGTTCCCCATTGTCATTATTCACAATTTGAACTTTTTCACCTTGAATGATATTGGCTGCATCCATCAAGTCTTCATCAATGGTAACACTACCAATGTAATTGAGTTCTGCACCTGTACATTTCACCCTGTGAATCTTAGATTTTACTACTTGAATTTGCATGTGGCAAAGATAATTAATTTAATGCGATATTGTCAATAAGCCTAATATCATCTGCATATACCGCTATAAATGCTCTATATGTTTTGTTTTTAGATTTCCGTTTTAATGGTTTTAAAGTATCAACTTCAGCAATCGTAAAATATTCTAATTTTAACAATTCATTATTTTTAAACTGATTCTCCACCCATTTAGTTACCCAATTAGCACTTTTTGTGCCAAAAAATGTTTTGGCAGTTTTTAATCTTTTGTAAATGACTGGCGCTACTTTTATATACTCAGGTTTTAGTCGTGTATTTCTTGAACTCATTGCAAGTCCACTAGTTTCGCGATGTATTTTACACCCAATTATATTCACAGGTATATCATATTTTTCAGCGAGCTTTTTAATAATTTGTAATTGCTGAAAATCTTTTTCTCCAAAATAGGCATTATCAGGCTTTATAATTTCAAAAAAACGCTTTACAACGGTAGCCACACCATCAAAATGGCCATGACGAAATTTCCCTTCCATTTCAAATTCTAAGCCATCAAAATCAAAATGCTCAGATGTGGTTTTACCTTCATAGATATCGTCAACAGTAGGTGCATAAACTAAAATGTCTTTAGAAAGTGTTTCTAAAAGCATGATGTCTTCATCTAAAGTTCTTGGATATTTTTCAAGATCTTCGGCATTATTAAACTGTGTTGGGTTTACAAAAATACTTACTATCACAGCATCATTATCTTGAATTGCTTTTTCTATTAATGCCAAATGTCCTTTATGCAATGCCCCCATAGTTGGAACAAAGCCAATAGTTTGCCGTTCTGCTTTATAAGCATCTACAAGAGTATTGATCTCCTTCTTTTCTGAAAAAACTTTCACCTTTTATTATAAAATTAACGCTGGCAAACTTAAGATTTTACAATCAATCTGCATAAATTTTTGTACTTTTGCGTGTTTTTTATTTTGAATTTTCAAAATCAGAACATTTGTGAAACGATTTTATGTTAAGAAAAGCCTATCAATAGTTTCATAAAATCATCAAAAAACGGCAAAAGCAAATATATGAAAGATAAGAGGATATTATATGTATCATCTGAAGTAGTGCCTTATTTACCAGAGACTGAAATTTCTTCAATGTCTTTTGAAGCACCAAGATTGGTGAATCAACAGGGTGGTCAAATCAGGATTTTCATGCCCAGATACGGAAATATTAATGAAAGAAGACATCAACTACACGAAGTTATTAGACTTTCTGGGATAAATTTAGTGATTAATGATTTGGATATGCCTCTTATTATAAAAGTGGCTTCTATTCCAAAAGAACGTATCCAGGTTTATTTTATTGATAATGACGAGTATTTTAAAAGAAAAGCCACACTAACAGATGAAAACGGAGTGTTGTTTCCCGATAATGATGAGCGTGCTATTTTCTTTGCAAAAGGTGTTATTGAGACTGTTAAAAAATTAAATTGGTCTCCAGATGTTATTCATGTACATGGTTGGTTAGCCGCCTTACTTCCTATTTACCTAAAGGAATATTACAAAGACGAACCGTTGTTTAACGAAAGTAAAATTGTTACTTCTGTATACAATCAAAGTTTTAACAATACGTTAAGTAATGATATGTTTAATAAAGTTAAATTTGACAATCTTAATGAAGATTCGATTAAAGTTTTAGAAGAACCATCTTATGTTAATTTAATGAAAATTGCCATTGATTATTCAGATGCTTTAATTGTTGGTTCTGAAGAAATCCCTAAAGATTTAACAACCTACATGAAAGACTCAAATAAACCTGTTTTAGAATACAAAAATAGAGATGATTTTGGTGAAGCTTATACAAAATTTTTTAACACTGAAGTTTTAAGCTAACCAAACATTACTTATATAATTATATGGAAAAGATATTTAAAGCCCTTAATTTTATTGTTGTTAGTCTATTTTTAGCAATCTTTTTTATTGCTTGCGACAATGATTTTAGCACGGTTAAAAGTGATGTTTTAGGAGAAGGCAATGTTAATTTTAATACGGGTAAAGTAAACTTACCCATTATAGCTTATAATAAAAAACTTGATTCTTTACAGATTAATAATTTGTCCTCAAATTTATTAGGCGTTTTTAATGACCCTGTTTACGGACAAACTACAGCGAGCATTATTACTCAAGTCTCACCACCGTCAAATGGGTTTAGCCCCAATTTTGGTAAAAACCCTGTGATAGATTCTGTTGTATTATCCATTCCTTATTACAGCAAAGCTATTATTATAGACTCCACCTATACCATTAAAGATTCGCTATATGGAAGTGAGCCCGTTCATTTATCACTCTATAAAAATAATTACTTTTTAAGAGATTTTAACCCTAATTCTTCAACAAATTCTAGACAAAACTATTATTCTAAAGCAGATGGCTCCATAAATAATACTGAGAATTTTGCTATTACCCAAAATGGTATTATAAATTTTGATTCTTATAAAGGAGAATTATTAAAAGACACTATTTATACACCAAGCAATAAGAGGATAGTTACTGTTACTTTTGATAGTGAGGGCAAAAAAACTAGGGTGAAATCTCCTCCTGCTTTAAGATTTAAAATGGATAAAGATTTTTGGACCACAGCAATATTAGACAAAGAAGGTCAGCCAGAATTAAGCAATGAAAACAATTTCAAAAACTATTTTAGAGGTTTATATTTCAAAGCAGAAGCCAATAATGGGACTGGTAATTTAGTTTTACTAAACATGGCTTCTAGTAGTTCTGCTATAACTATTTACTACTCTTTTGATGCTTCTACATCTGGAGAAAGAACCCAAAACACTTACATTTTAAACTTAGCTAGTACTAGCACCATAAATATTAATAGATTAAATACCTTTATAAACACCTATACACGTCCATTAACTAATGGAAATAAAACAATAGGGGATGAAAAGCTTTATTTAAAAGGTATTGAAGGTTCTATGGCTGTGGTGGATTTATTTGGCGGCATGGTGGATTGCGATGGAGATGGTAACTTAGATATGTCTGCCCTTGATTGTTTTAAAGAAACATATAGAGTTTCAGACGGAAATGGCGGATATAAAAAAGACAGTTCGGGCAATTATATTTTAAAACAATTGATTAATGAAGCCCGATTGGTTATTTATGAAGATCAAACAATGATAAACTCTACGGATCATAAGTATGATAGAATTTATGCTTATGATGTTAAAAATAATATACCAACAGTTGATTATTTAGATTATTATGATCCTACTTTAAATACAACTAACCCATTAGGCTCTAAAATAGTAAGTTTGGGACAGAGAGAGCCTGATTCATTAAAATATAAAATCCGACTGACCCAACATTTAAATAACATTTTAATTAGAGACTCAACCAATACAAAAATTGGGCTGGTTTTATCATCAAATGTAAATCTTACAAATAACTCTGAAATTTTAAATAGTGGAGATACAGTAACTAGTGTTCCTTCTGCTTCGATTATAACTCCTAGAGGGACCATTTTATATGGCACTAATGCAAGTGTTCCTGAAAATAAAAAAATGAAATTAGAACTATTTTTTACTGAGCCTAAATAACTATTTAGCTTTGAACTGAGTCAAAAATTTTTTAGTTCTTTTGTAATTATAAAGTTATTAAAATGGGATTCTGTTTTAATTTCAGTTAGTGATTTATTTTTAATTTATAATCCAAACTAATTATGTGTGGAATTGTTGGATATCTTGGACATAGAGAGGCATACCCAATTATTATTGAAGGTCTTAAACGATTAGAATATCGAGGTTATGATAGTGCTGGAATTGCTCTATTTGATGGTACTAATCTAAATATTTCAAAAACAAAAGGCAAAGTTGCAGACCTTGAAAATTGTGTTGAAAAACAAATTTCAAAAAATGGGAATTTAGGTATAGGTCATACCAGATGGGCCACTCATGGAGTGCCTAATGATGTTAATTCTCACCCACACACTTCAAATTCTGGTAATTTAGCTATCATCCATAATGGAATTATTGAAAATTATGATTCTCTTAAAAAAGAGCTTATTTCTCGTGGCTACTCCTTTAAATCAGATACAGATACTGAGGTTTTAATCAATTTAATAGAAGACGTTAAAAAGAAAGAAGGTTTAAAAATTGGAAAAGCTGTTCAAATTGCTCTCAATCAAGTCGTAGGAGCTTATGCTATAGCTGTTGTTGATAAAAATAGCCCTGAAGAAATCATCATCGCTCGTTTAGGAAGTCCATTAGCTATAGGTATCGGAGATAATGAATTTTTCATTGCTAGCGATGCTTCTCCTTTTATAGAATATACTAAAAATGCCATTTATCTAGAAGATGAAGAAATGGCTATTATTAAAAAAGGTAAAGACATAAAAATTAGAAAAATTAAAGATGATTCATTAGTCGATCCCTACGTTCAACAGCTTCAAATAAATTTAGAGCAAATAGAAAAAAGTGGTTTCGATCACTTCATGCTAAAGGAAATATACGAACAGCCTAAAGCCATAAACGATACTTATAGAGGTAGACTATTAAGAGAAGAAGCTATAATAAAAATGGCTGGTGTTGAAGACAATATGAAAAAATTCCTTAATGCCAATCGTATTATTATAGTAGCCTGTGGGACATCATGGCATGCTGGATTAGTAGCAGAATATATTTTTGAAGATTTAGCTAGAATTCCTGTTGAAGTGGAATATGCTTCTGAGTTTAGATACCGTAACCCAGTAATTACTGAAAAAGATATTGTTATAGCTATCTCACAATCTGGGGAAACCGCGGACACATTGGCCGCGATTAAGCTAGCAAAATCTAGAGGGGCTTTTGTGTTTGGAGTATGCAATGTCGTAGGTTCTTCAATAGCCAGAGAAACAGATGCAGGGGCTTATACCCATGCCGGTCCTGAAATTGGCGTGGCTTCAACCAAAGCTTTTACTACTCAAATTACTGTATTAACACTTATAGCATTGCGTTTGGCAAGAGCTAAAGGCACTATTTCTAGCTCTGATTTTCGTCACTACTTATTAGAATTGGAAATGATTCCTAAAAAAGTCGAAAAAGCTTTACAAGCTGATGCACATATAAAAGAAATAGCCGATATATATAAAAATGTTTCTAATTTCTTATATTTAGGTAGAGGCTATAATTTTCCAGTAGCTCTAGAAGGTGCTCTAAAATTAAAAGAAATTTCATATATTCATGCAGAGGGTTATCCTGCTGCCGAAATGAAGCATGGTCCTATTGCGCTAATAGATGAAAATATGCCCATAGTCGTTATAGCTACAAAAACTGGACATTATGATAAAGTTGTAAGCAATATTCAAGAAATAAAATCTCGCAAAGGTAAAATTATAGGCGTTGTTACAGAAGGCGATATTACCGTTAGAGAACTAGCAGACCATATTATTGAAGTACCTGATACTTTAGAATCGTTATCGCCATTATTAACTACCATTCCACTTCAATTATTATCTTATTATATTGCAGTTATGCTCGGTAAAAATGTAGACCAACCTCGTAATCTGGCAAAATCTGTTACAGTAGAATAAAACCCTTTAAATACTAATTTTAAAAATCCCGTAATTTTAACTCAAATTTTATGGGATTTTATCATTTATTTTACTATATTTTGACAATAAAACAATTAAAAACCTGTTTTTTCTATAAAAATATTATGCGTGCATAATTTTTTTTATATTTTTGTCACTAGAGTGTAAGATAATTTCTTACTTTAATATAAATAAAACCAAACTAAATAAATGAAAACATTTTTATCAATTTTGTCTTTACTTTTCTTTGGATTGTCGTACTCACAAACAATAATTTCAGGAACAGTTATCGATGACAGCAGTCAACCTATTCCTGGAGCAAATATCATTGTGATTGGAACCTCTACTGGAATAACCACAGATTTTGATGGTAAATTTACATTAACTGTTAACCAAATTCCACCTTTTGATTTGCAGGCAAGTAGCGTAGGTTTTGAAACAGTTATAGAACGAATAACCTCAAATAACCAAACTGTTAATTTTATACTTAAAGAAGGTACATCCCTTGACGAGGTCGTCATATCTGCTTCAAGAACCCCTGAACGCATTTTTGAATCTCCGGTTACTGTGGAGCGTATAGGGCTAAAAGAGATTAAAAGCACAGCCTCAGTCGATTTTTATGATGGTTTGGAAAATCTTAAAGGTGTCGATGTAAACACCAACAGTTTAACATTTAAATCTGTGAATACCCGTGGTTTTGCAACATTTGCCAACAACCGTTTTATGCAATTGGTTGATGGCATGGATAACTCTACGCCTGCCTTAAATTTTCCTATAGGAAATTTAGTTGGTATGACCGAAACCGATGTTTTAAGTGTAGAATTGTTACCTGGCGCTTCGTCTGCTTTGTACGGAGCTAATGCTTTTAATGGTATTTTATTTATGCAAAGTAAAAATCCTTTCGATTATCATGGCATTAGTATGTCCGTTAAGAGAGGCATGACATCACAAAAAGCAGCAGGAGATAACCCCTACACAGACATAAGTTTTCGAGCTGCACATAAATTCAGCAATAAATTTGCTGGAAAAGTGAATTTTGGATATTTACAAGGAACTGATTGGGCTGCTAATAGTGAAGTAGATAAAAATATGGTTGGCGGCACTAGAGCAAATAATATCAATTACGACGGTGTCAACGTTTACGGAGATATCGTCTCTACTAATATTAGAGCAGCAGCGGGCGGACTGGGTATTGTACCCAACGTATCTGTAAGTAGAACAGGTTATAACGAAAGTGACTTAACCGATTATAATGCAGAAAGTGTGAAAGCCGATTGGGGCTTATATTACAGACCTTTTGAAAATGATTTCGAGGTATCCTATGTTGGTAAAGTAGGTACAGGATCTACTATTTACCAAGGAACTAACAGATATTATATAGATGGATTTTTCCAAGAACAACATAAAATTGAAATAAAAAACAATAACTTCTTTTTAAGAGGTTATGTCGTTAATGATAAAGCGGGAGACTCTTATGATATGGTGGCTACAGCCATACAAATCAATAGAGCTTGGAAAAGTGATCAACAATGGTTTGGAGATTATATTAACACCTATGTAGGTGCTACTTTAGGTGGTGCAACAGATGCACAAGCACATGCAGCTGCAAGAGCGGCAGCAGAAAATGGACGTTTTGAACCTGGCACTCCAGAATTTAAAGCAGCATTCAATAAAAGTATAAACGACCCTGATATATTAACAGGTTCAAAATTTCAAGATGCTTCAAAGTACTATCATGCAGATGGTAATTATAACTTTAGTCATTTAACCGATATTGCCGATATACAAGTTGGAGGTTCTTATAGAAAATATAGCTTAAACTCCTCTGGAACAATTTATACAGACAAAAATGGAACGATTGATTATTCAGAATTTGGAATCTATACTCAAATTCAAAAAGATTTAGAATTAAATGATGCCTTAGAATTAAAACTTACAGGCTCTATAAGATATGATAAATCGGAATTTTTTGATGGATTCTTATCTCCTAGGATATCTGCTGGTTTAACTGTAAATAAGAATCATAATATTAGGGCTTCAGTCCAAACAGGGTTTAGAAATCCAACAACACAAGATTTATTTATAGGGTTAGATACCGGAGCCTATGTTTTAGTAGGTTCAGCACCAGATAATTTAGACCGTTATTCTAGAACTTATAACGTAAGTGCTTCCGGACAATTATTGGGACAACCTGCAACTATAACCCAAACAGGACGTGCTGGATATATTAATTCCTATACAGCAAGTTCTGCTTTAGCAGCTGCAGCCACAGGGAATCCTGCGGTTTTAGAAGTTGCAAACCCAGATATTGTAAAACCAGAACAAGTTACTTCAGCTGAAGTAGGTTATCGAGGCAAATTTAGCAACCTAGTTATCGACTTTAGTGCCTACTATAATAAATACAAAGATTTTATATCTCAAGGAAGAGTCATTTCTCCTTATTATGGTACGGTAGGAGATAATTCTTTATCGGTTGCAGCCATATCCAATGGGGATTATCAAATTTATGGCACCTATACAAATGCTGAAGCTGATGTAAAATCTTATGGCGCTTCTATAGGATTATCTACTAAAATATTTGGAAATTTCGATTTAAGCGGAAGTTATACTTATGCTAAACTTGATTTCGATCAGGCTAAATACCCAAGTTTTGTTACCAATTTTAATACCCCTGAACATAAATTTAAAGCCTCATTTGGAAATACAGAACTATTTAAAAATTTCGGATTTAATATCTCTTATAGATTCAGTGATGATTACTATTGGGAGGCAACATTTGGTGATGGTGTGGTGCCAGAATATCATGTTGTAGATGCACAAATCAACCTATTAGTGCCTAGCTTAAAATCTATATTTAAAGCAGGTGCCACCAATCTTACTGGCAAAGAATATACCACTGCTTATGGCACAGGTTATATAGGTTCGATGTATTATATATCTTGGACAATTAACAACTTATAAAATGAAAACTAAAATAATGAACACAAAATATATATGGCTGTTAATAATCTTGATTGGTTTTTCAGCTTGTAATGACATTGATGATATAGACAGAATAGACCCTGTTGCTGAATTACCTGAACTTACATCGGGTACTGCTGATTTTTCAAATTATGTAGCTATTGGAGCTTCTTTCACAGCTGGTTTTACAGATAATGCCTTATTTAAAGCTTCTCAAGAAAACTCATTTCCAAACATATTGTCCCAAGAATTTGCCAAAATTGGAGGTGGTAGTTTTGTTCAACCCTTAACAAGTGATAATTACGGTGGCTTAGCAGCTGGAGGAACTAGAATTCCTGGATTTGATCCAAGATTGGTTTTTGGAGGTGCAGGCCCAGTTCCTTTGGAATCTGTAATCGGTCCTGTAACCGTTAGCACAGATATTGCTTTAAATAAGCCAACGGGGCCTTTTAACAATATGGGAGTACCTGGGGCTAAAAGTTACCATTTACTATTTAATGGGTATGGCAATATTGCAAATTTAGCCACTAAAACCGCCAATCCTTATTTTGTTAGAATGGCCTCTAGCTCTTCAGCTACAATGTTAGGAGATGCTATGGCACAGAATCCAACATTTTTCACATTATCAGAAATTGGAGGAAACGATGTTTTAGGGTATGCGTTATCTGGTGGAGATGGCACTAACACCATTACACCAAGCGCTGGTGCTATTGGCGTAGGCTTTGATGCTACTTTTGGGTATTTAGTTACTACCTTAACATCAGGAGGCGCAAAAGGTGTGGTAACCAATGTTCCTTACGTAAAAGACTTGCCTCATTTTACAACCGTTCCTTACAACCCAATTCCATTAGATGCAACAACTGCAGGATTTTTAAATAGCGCTTCTGCTTATGGAGCCTATAACGTAGGAATTGTTCAGGCATTTACCTATTTGGTAGGCAATAATTTAATAAGTCAAGCTGATGCTAATGCAGAAATAGCAAAAAGAACCATAACTTTCACTGCCGGCGCAAACAATGCCGTTGTAATTATGGATGAAGATTTAACCGATTTAACAGGCTTAAATCCAGCATTAGTGAATATGAGACAAGCGACTGCTGAGGATTTATTAGTATTACCCGCATCGTCATTTATAGGTACATTAGCTGTACCTAATAATCCTCAAACTGTAAATGGTGTTGCGATACCTTTAGCTGATAAATGGGTTTTAACTCCGGAAGAACAATTAGAAATTAAAAATGCTACCGATGCCTATAACACCACAATTGCATCGGTTGCAAACTCAAATCCGAATATTGCTTTAGTAGACTTAAATAGTATTCTTCAACAAGCAACGGCTAATGGCGTTGTTTTTGATAACTACATACTTAAAACAAATTTAGTAACTGGTGGAGCAATCGGTTTAGATGGCGTACATCTAACTGCTAGAGGCTATGCTTATTTAGCAAATAAATTTTTAGAAGCCATTGATGCAAAATTTGGTTCAAATTTCATAGCTTCAGGAAATGTTGCAAAAGCTGGTGATTACCCAACAAATTATTCACCTACATTACAATAATTATATTTTAATTTATACTGAAGAAACGCCTCTTTTTTAGAGGTGTTTTTTTATTACAAAAAACTTAAAAACGACTTTACTTTTAAATTAAAAAATATATCTTTGCACGCGAAAACAAAATGCGTTTTCATACAATTAAATCGCATAATATTAAACATATAAGTAATGTCTAAAGTTACAGGTAAAGTTGCACAAATCGTTGGTCCAGTAATAGATGTCGCATTCGAGGCAGGATCTACCCTTCCAAAAATCTATGATTCATTAGAAATTAAAAGACCTGATGGTACTTTATTAGTATTAGAAGTTCAATCTCATATTGGCGAAGATACTGTGCGTACCATCGCGATGGATTCATCAGACGGTTTAAGTAGAGGTACTGAAGTAGTTGCAACAGGAGCTCCCATACAAATGCCAATTGGCGATGACGTTTATGGCCGTTTATTTAACGTAATTGGAGACGCTATTGATGGTCTTGGAGATTTGCCTAAAGCTGGAAAAGCTGGGTTGCCTATTCACCGTCAAGCACCGAAATTTGAAGATTTATCAACTTCTACTGAAGTTTTATTTACAGGTATTAAAGTAATCGATTTGATTGAGCCTTATGCAAAAGGTGGTAAAATTGGTTTGTTTGGTGGTGCAGGTGTAGGTAAAACAGTATTGATTCAAGAGTTGATTAACAATATAGCAAAAGGACATGGTGGACTTTCAGTATTTGCTGGCGTTGGAGAAAGAACCCGTGAAGGAAATGACCTTTTAAGAGAGATGTTAGAATCTGGAATTATTCGTTATGGTGATGATTTTATGCACTCTATGGAAGATGGCGGATGGGATTTATCTAAAGTAGATAAATCTAAAATGAAAGAATCTAAAGCAACTTTCGTATTCGGACAAATGAATGAACCTCCTGGAGCTCGTGCTCGTGTGGCATTATCTGGTTTAACTATTGCTGAATATTTCCGTGATGGTGCTGGAGAAGCTCAAGGAAAAGACGTACTTTTCTTCGTAGATAACATCTTCCGTTTTACACAAGCTGGTTCAGAGGTATCTGCATTATTAGGACGTATGCCTTCTGCGGTAGGTTACCAACCAACATTAGCAACTGAGATGGGTGCGATGCAAGAGCGTATTACTTCCACTAAAAGAGGTTCTATTACATCTGTACAAGCGGTTTATGTACCTGCAGATGATTTAACAGATCCTGCACCTGCAACAACATTTGCTCACTTAGATGCCACTACGGTATTATCTCGTAAAATTGCTGAGTTAGGTATTTATCCTGCTGTAGATCCATTAGATTCTACCTCTAGAATTTTAACTGCTGACATTTTAGGGAAAGATCATTATGCTTGTGCGCAACGCGTAAAAGAGTTGTTACAACGTTACAAAGAATTGCAAGATATTATTGCTATCCTTGGTATGGAGGAACTTTCAGAAGAAGATAAATTAGCTGTATCAAGAGCAAGACGTGTACAACGTTTCTTGTCTCAACCTTTCCATGTTGCTGAGCAATTTACAGGGATTCCTGGGGTATTGGTTGATATTAAAGAAACTATTAAAGGTTTTAACATGATTATGGATGGTGAATTAGATCACTTACCTGAAGCAGCGTTTAACCTGAAAGGTACTATTGAAGAAGCGATTGAAGCTGGAGAAAAAATGCTTGCAGAAGCGTAATTGGTTAATAGGTATTCGTTGTTGATTATTCGTTTTCCAACAACCATACACTACGAACAAACAACTATAAAATATGTATTTAGAAATTGTATCACCAGAAGCAACCTTATTTAGTTCAGAAGTCGATTCTGTGGTTGTCCCTGGGGTTAATGGTGCGTTTGAAATGTTAAAAGATCACGCTGCTATTGTATCTCTTTTAAAAGAGGGTATCATTAAAATTAAAACACATTCCCAAAGTCATTTAGAGTTTGACCATCTTCATGCAGAAGTTGTTCCTCATTTTGATGACAAAAAAGTGTTAACCCTTAAGATTAAGTCAGGTACCGTTGAAATGAAAGATAATAAAGTTATTATTCTAGTAGATTAATCTTTATGTCATTATAATAAAAAAAGGGAAGCAAATGCTTCCCTTTTTTTATACTTATATACTTTGAATTAATTTTTTAAACCAACCTTATGCCCATAAAATGCATAATATAAAATAATAAGATAACATGGTAAAAGAATCCAATACCCAAAGGACGCCGCTTCTGCCGCCGCTGAAACTTCATTAATCCCTTCAATAAGTAAGTTATCTTTCTTATTATCTACTAAAACTCCATATAATGGAGGTATGACAGCACCGCCAGATATTGCCATAATAAGTAATGCTGATGCCGTTTTAGTAAACTTTCCTAAGCCATTTAAAGCTAAAGGCCAAATTGCTGGCCACACTAAAGCATTTGCAATCCCTAAAGCCGCAACAAATAGAACGGATGTAATACCCTCTGCAAAAACAATACAAAACGAAAAAATAATTCCTAAAATAGCACTAACCTTTAATGCAAATGCTTGACTTATATATTTAGGAATTAAAAATACACCCAAAGCATAAGTTAACACCATAGCCATTAACGTAAATAAAGTAAAAAACTTAGCTTGTTCAACAGGAATATCTAAAGCAATACCATAAGATATTATGGTGTCGCCAGCAATCACTTCAACACCCACATATAAAAACAAAGCCAAAACGCCTAACCATAAATGCGGAAACTGAAAAATACTGGTTTTTCCAATTTCTCCTGCTTTTGGTTCTTCTATGGGTGATTCTTCAACATGTGGTAAAGGAGCTTTTCTTATTAAAACCCCCAGAACAAATAGCACCGTAGCCATAACTAAATAAGGAGTTACCACGCTGTCTGCCATGGTGTCCAATAAACGTCCTTTTTCAGCATTATCTACAACATCAAGCTGTTCTTTAATTTTATCGATGCCAGATAATAATAACGCTCCAAAAATAACCGACCCTAATGCGCCTGCCACTTTGTTTGCTATCCCCATAATAGCAATACGCTTTGCTGCGCTTTCAATAGGTCCTAAAATAGTAATATATGGGTTTGAGGCGGTTTGTAACAATGTCATACCAGCACCTTGAACAAAAATACCTGTTAAAAATACCCAATAGGTTCTAGCTTCAGCTGCTGGGATAAAAATTAAAGCTCCTAACGCCATAATTATTAGACCTAAAGACATACTTTTTCTGAAACCTATTTTATTAATGATATAAGACGCTGGAAGCGCCATAACTACAAATGAAATATAAGATGCCGATGCTACTAAATAAGATTGAGCATCTGTTAACTCATTTATTGTTTTCATAAATGGAATTAATGCTCCATTAATCCAGGTTACAAATCCGAAAATAAAAAATAATCCAGCAATGACACTAATGGGAACAAATGCGTTGTTTTTTTGTGTAGGTGTTCGATTTATTTCTGACATACCTTAAACGTTGATTTTTTAAAAATTCAATACACTTTTTTAATCACATTGGTAACAATGCCCCAAATAATAAAATCATTGTCTTTTGTTATTTTTATAATAGGATAGTTGGGATTTTCTGGTTGTAACCAAACCTCATCTTTATCGACTTTTAATCGTTTTACGGTAAATTCTCCATCTAAAAAGCATACGGCAATTTTATTGTTTGCTGGTTCTAAACTTCTATCTATAACCAACAAATCGTTATCATCCAATCCTGCCCCAATCATTGACTGCCCACTTACTCGTGCAAAAAATGTTGCCTCCTTGTTTCTAATAAGCTCTTTATCTAAAGACAACCGTTGTTCTTTAAAATCTTCGGCTGGTGAAGGAAATCCTGCAGAAATACCCGTATCAAAGAAAAAAGCTCCTAAATTATTGGTTTCATCTGGAGTAAAAAATGTTAATGGTTGGGAGTTTCGTAATATCATTTCACTTTAATAATATCATTAATATTGGTTGTATATCTTGGCGATAAGCGTTCTTGACGCATTTTCCAAGTTCGATTTAAATCTTGATTTCCTAGCTTAACCTTATAATCTGCATACTTTTCATTTAAACCATCAATGGCATGCATTAATGGTTTATGTTTTGGGTTTTCGCTTTCAAATAAATCTATTTGATAATTATTAGTAGGCACCAAGCCCATAACAATCACCCCTGTCCGCTTATATTTAATACCTTCTTTAAAAATTGTTGTCACTGCCTGAACTGCTTGTTGACTAATTATTAAACTGGAATCTGTTGGATAAGGTAAGCTTATTATTTTACTTGCTCTATGTTGTTGTACATCTTTTTTATGCCTATCACTACTCAAGGTCACATAAATAACATGGCAGCTAGACTTTTGTTTTCTAAGTTTTTCTGCACAACTGGTTGCAAATGTAGATATGCGTTCTTTAATATTGTCCATATCTGAAAAGGTATATTCAAAACTTCTGGTAGTGGCAATGGCATGCTTATTTTTAACCTCATCGAGTTTTATTTCAGAAATGCCTTCTAAATCTTTTTTAAGTTTCCATTCTGTAATTGAAAATGTTTTACGAACCCAATCATCGGAAAGTTGAATAAAATCGAAGGCCGTTTTACAATTTTTTGCTTTCAACCGTTTTTGCAACCCCCAACCAATACCCCAAACGTTTTCGATTTTAGTCCATTTTAAGGCTTTAATTCGCTTTTCCTCCGTATCAATTACATAAACGCCTTTTGTTTGTTCTGGAAATTTTCTAGCAATTTTATTGGCAACTTTACTTAACGCCTTTGTTGGCGCAATGCCCACACAAGTTGGTATGCCTGTCCATTTTAAAATACGTTGCCTTATTTGATGTCCATATTCATCAAAATCATAATTTTTAAAACCTTTAAATCCCAAAAAAGCTTCGTCTATGCTATAGATTTCAACATCTGGTGTAAATTGTTCTAAAATTTTCATCACACGACTACTCATATCTCCATATAATGGATAATTTGAGGAGAGTATATGTATGTTTTTTTCTTTGCAGAAGGCTTCCCATTTAAAAATAGGGGCGCCCATAGGCAGTTCTAGCTTTTTGGCTTCATCACTTCGCGAAATAACACATCCATCATTATTACTTAAAATAGCAATGGGTTTATGGCGTAAATTAGGATTAAAAACGCGTTCGCAAGACGCATAAAAATTGTTACAATCTACTAAGGCATACATACAAGTAAATATACGAGAAACAACCTTTAAAATGGAATAAGATAGCTAAAGAAGTTTTTTAAAAAGGAAGTAGCTGTCCGCTCTTCACAATGGAATGACCTGTGCGCTTATAAGAAACCTTTTTACCATTAGCACAAAAATTGTATAATCCTTTAGATTTTTCTTCCGAAACCGATAATAATATGATATCTCCAACTTCACATTTATTGTCTTTAGCCACTTTCTTTTTTATGTCATCTATTGTTGCACGTCCTCTTTTTAACTGGGCTTGAATATTATTATCCAACGCTGGCTCTACAAAATCTTGACTTAAATTACACGCATTACTTTCAGAAGGCTTTAATGTCTCGCTCATAACATTCTTACTTCCCACAGAAGTCTCAGCATCTATATATTCCCAAGTATAATCGGCCTTTAATAAAACACGTCTGCCATCATCTGTTTTTACAATATAATTATTTTGTGAAAAACCAATAAAGGAGATAAAAAACAACAAGATTAAAAAAGAAGTTTTCATAAGCAATAGAAATTAGACTTTTGATTCTTCCAAAAATACATTTTTTAATGAGAAAAGATGACACTAATCTTTAACTACTTAAAATAAAAATAGAATTAACCATTTAGAACCAAATCATAAGCCATTCTTAATTTCTTTACAATAACCTCAATTTCTTCTTCATTTAAATCTCCAAAACCGAAACGGATAGAACAGGTGTTTTTGTCTTGGTAAAGAATTGTTTTTGGGAGAAATAAATCATTTTTATAAGCGTGCTCCGCTAACTTAATCAACGATATTTTTGGATCAAAGCGTATCCATAATGCCAAACCTCCCGAAGGTTTTTCCCAAATCAGGTGTGCCTTAAAATTTTTCGAAAGACATTCGCATAAAAAGTCCCGTCGCTGCTTATAAATTATGATGTTTTTCTTGATTAATCGATGTATTTCCCCTTCATAAATAAGCTCAGACAACATTTGTTCTTGAATTAAGTCCCCTTGCCTATCTAATATTTTTAAATAGTTTTTTGCTTCTGAGATTAAATTCTCGGGGGCAATCACAAACCCTGTTTGAAAACTTGGAAACAAGGATTGCCCTAATTTCCCTAAATAGATAATAATGCCATGGGCATCGGAACTCGCCATAGGTAGCATGGCAGAGCCATCAAACTGAAAATCGTAATCGTAGTCGTCTTCAATAATGGCAAATTGATAGTCTTTAGCGAGTTGCATTAATTGTAAGCGTCGTTCGGCACTAAGCGTTCTGGTGGTTGGGTAATGCCTATGTGCACACACATACATACAGCGAATGGAATATTTTATAAAATGCTTTCTAATATAGTCTACATCTATACCATCGTCGTCTATTGGGATGGTTTTAATAATAGCTCCTGCTTGTTGAAAAATCATATTGGCAGCATAGTTACTTAAATGTCCAACCAACACTATATCGTTAGGCTGTAATAATACTTGAGACACAATATACAAACTCATTTCTGTACTTCTTGTACTCATTAAGTTATGAGACTTGATATGAAATCCACGCGTGGCATTTAAATAATTACATAATTGAATTTCGAAAGCAGAATAAGAAGATAATACTGCTTGATTCCATTTTGGAATTAATGATTTTCGCTTCATAGAAGCACTGTACCATTTCGAAAATTGGTGGGTAGGATGCAATCTCAAATCTGGTTGTCCATCACTTATACTGTATTTATTTTGATTCTGTTCGCTAGTAGATGCTAAATTAAAAGAAGGCTGAAAGGGGAAACCTGTGGTTGTGGAATATGTATGTACTTGGTCAATACGCTGCGAAGTCGCTTTAATTGCTGCCGTTTTTTGCTCTGGAACTAAAATACAAGTTCCCTTATTTGGTATTATCTCTACCCACCCTTGCGACGCTAGTTCATCGTAAATTGCGACAACCGTATTCCTATTAATATTAAATAATTGACTAAAAACGCGGGTACCAGGTAACCAAGTCCCTTCCGTTAAATAACCACGTTGAATAGCGTTAATAATTTGTTGCGCAGCTTGAATATATATAGCTGTGGCATTCGATTTTTCTAAATAAATTACTTGCTTTAAAAGCTTATCAACCGGACTATTCATTATTTTAAAACTGGACTATTTAACTAGTCCAGAAAGTTACGAATTTTGTATCGTCTAAATAGACTTAATACTTAATTATGAAAAATAACTATGTTTTAGCCATATCTCTATTAGTTTCTATAATTGTAAACGCTCAAAACGAGCAAGTCATACAACAGGATACGATGGCACTAGGAGAAGTTACAGTCACTTCCTCACGAATAAACTTACCCTTTAAAGAAAACTCTAGAACGATCACTATCATTTCTTCTGAAAATATAAAACAAAGTGCAGCCACCAATCTTGCCGACTTATTACAACAAGAAGCTGGCATTGATATAAGACGAAGAGGAACCGCCGGTATGCAAGCCGATTTATATATTCGTGGTGGTAGTTTCGACCAAACCTTATTGCTTATTGATGGAATAAAAATGGATGATGCACAAACAGGACACCATACCATGAATGCCGCCCTACCCATGGAGGTTATAGAACGTATAGAAATTATAAAAGGCCCCGCAGCTAGGGTTTTTGGTCAAAATGCCTTTACGGGTGCTATTAATATTGTTACAAAAAAAACAACAGAAAATGGATTGTCTATAAATTTAGAAACAGGCTCTTATAATCAGCTAAATGGTTCTTTAACCGCAACATCAAATCTTGAAAATTCTTCACATATTGTACATTTAAGTCGATTAACATCAGATGGATATCGTTATAACACCGATTATGATAATAGTAATTATTTTATTAAAAGCATCTTCAATAAAAAAGCACAAGCCATTGAAATGATTACTAATTTTTCTGAACGTAAATTTGGTGCCAATGGATTTTATTCCAGTCCAACGGCCATTAATCAATATGAAGAAACCCAAAATAGTTTAATAGGTTTTTCAACGCAGTTTTTTTCTGAAAAATGGCAGATTAAACCTCGTGCCTACTGGAAACGCAATCAAGACGACTATGTTTTTGTTCGTCAAGATCCATCTATTTATAGAAACTTACATATTACCGATAAAATAGGCACCGAGATGAATGCATCTTACACATCAAGTCTTGGAGTTACGGGTTTTGGTATCGATATGTCTAAAATATATTTACGTAGTAATAATTTAGGGAATAGAAATCGTTTTATGACAACCTTATTTGTAGAACATCAATTTAAACTAGCCAATAATCAATTGGATATTACTCCTGGAGTAGCTGCTACTTATTTTTCAGATTTTAAATTTCATGCCTTTCCAGGAATTGATATAGGTTATCGTTTGAATGATAATTTAAAAGCCTACGGAAACATGGGTTACACCTATAGAATACCTACATATACCGATTTATATTATACAGATCCAACCACCAATGGAAACGAAAATTTAAAACCAGAAGAAGCTCTATCTGAAGAAATTGGGATTAAATATTTTACGCCAACATTTACAGTATCAGCAGCTCTTTTTAATAGAGATGCCCGTAAATTAATAGATTATGTAAAAGACAACGCCCCAGATAAATGGGACGCTACCAATATTAGAGATTTAAATACTAAAGGTTTAGAAATTAATACGGCATACTACTTTAGTATAAACACATTCCGCCAAAATCTTTCTTTAGGTTATACTTTTTTGGAAGATGAAGTTAAAGCTCTTAACGTCAACTTTTCCAGATACGCCATAAACTCATTAAAACACCAATTTACCAGCCGTTTAAGCACGCAATTATTTAAAAACATAAGTCAAAATATCGTTTATAAATATGCCGAAAGAACGACAGGCGACAGCTATAATGTATGGGATGCCTCTATAATGTTAAACATAAAACAGTTTGAAATAACTGCCACTGCTAGCAATATTTTTAATGCGGAATATTACGAAACCAATTTAGTGCCCATGCCTAAAGGGAATATACTTTTTGGACTAAGGTATAACTTTAATTAAAACAACAATCTTTCATTACTATTTTAAGATACAACTATTTTAAAAAGATTAAATTTTACTTATACTAAAATTTAATCTTTTTTCTTTTTGTAACAAATAGATATTTTTAGATACTTATCAAGTTACAAACTAAGATAGATTGAATATTAAAAAAAACAATATTTAACACATCGAAACAAGAGTAAATTTTATGATTTTACTTTCAAAACAATGTTGTAAAATCATAAAAAGGTTTTATATTTCATAAATATTTCAATTATGACAGAATGGTTTTTTAATTTAGAAATATTCCCAAGAATTTATTGGGGTATAGCTTTAATTGCATCATTAATATTTGTCATCATCATGATTCTCACTTTTATTGGTGGTGGTGATGACGGACTAGATACAGATGCAGAAATAGAATCAGATACCGGAATAGGCTTTCAGTTTATAACCTTCAAAAACCTAGTTGGATTCTTTACTATATTTGGATGGAGCGGTATTGCTTGTATAGATTCTAATCTTTCAAAACCAGCAACAGTTATTATTTCTTTTATTTGTGGTTTAGTGATGATGGGAGTTATGGCTGCTATGTTTTTCTATATGCGTAAACTTAACGATAGTGGCACATTAGTTTTTAAAAATGCTATCGGAGCTGTTGGTGAAGTTTATTTAACCATTGGGGCAAATCGATCATCAATAGGAAAAGTACACGTAAAAATACAAGGAGCTTTACGAGAATTAGAAGCTCTTACAGATTCTGAGATTAATCTAAAATCAAGTTCTGTTATAAAAGTAAAAGACGTTACTGAAAACGGAATATTAATTGTTGAACAACTTAACAAATGACCATGCTATTATTAATAACACAAGACGCTTTTAATTTCGGACTACCAGTAACTATTATTGCTGCCGTCCTATTTGTATTCGTATTTTTTATTGTCCTCGTAAGACGCTATAAACGATGTCCTTCAGACAGAATATTGGTTGTTTACGGTAAAGTTGGCGGAGGTCAATCTGCAAAATGCATTCATGGTGGAGCTGCCTTTATTGTTCCTGTTATTCAAGATTATCAGTTTTTAGATTTAACGCCTATTTCAATAGAAGTTAATTTAGTGAATGCATTAAGTAAGCAAAACATCCGTGTTAATGTACCGTCTCGTTTCACCATCGGTGTTTCTACAGAACCTGGTATCATGCAAAATGCTGCTGAAAGGCTACTAGGCTTAGGTCAGAACGAAATTCAAGATTTAGCTCAAGAAATTATTTTTGGTCAATTACGTTTGGTAGTAGCCTCTATGGATATTGAAGAAATCAATTCTGATAGAGATAAATTTTTAACTAATATTTCTGAAAGTGTAGAATCTGAACTTAAAAAAGTAGGTTTAAAACTCATCAACGTTAATATTACGGATATCGTTGACGAATCTGGGTACATTCAAGCATTAGGAAAAGAAGCTGCTGCCCATGCTATAAATGCCGCTAGAAAATCGGTTGCCGAAAAAAACAGAGATGGTTCTATTGGAGAAGCCAATGCGGTACAAGACGAAAGAACCCAAGTTGCTGCCGCTAATGCACAAGCTGTTGAAGGCGAGAATACAGCTAAAATTGCTGTAGCAAATTCCGATTCTTTACGTCGTCAGAGAGAAGCAGAAGCTGAGCGTGTAGCAATTGCTTCTGAAAAAGTTCAATCTGCCAAAGCTCTTGAAGAATCTTATGCAGCAGAACAACAAGCTGAAACAGCCAGAGCAAATAGAGAACGTTCATCTCAAATGGCAGACATTATTGTACCTGCTGAAATTGATAAAAGAAAAGTGGAGATTGATGCAGAAGCTGAAGCAGAACGTATAAGAAGACGCGCAAAAGGGGAAGCTGATGCCATTTTATTAAAAGCTCAAGCCGAAGCACAAGGATTATATGAAGTATTAACCAAACAAGCCGCTGGTTTAGACCAAATTGTAAAAGCTGCTGGAAATAATTCTAAAGATGCGGTGTTATTGTTAATTGCTGATAAATTACCAGAATTAGTCAAAATGCAATCTGAGGCTATTAAGAATATAAAAATTGACAAAGTAACTGTTTGGGAAAATGGAAGCAATGCAGATGGCAAATCATCTACAGCTAATTTTCTTTCAGGAATGTATAAATCGGTGCCACCTTTACAAGAAATGTTTAATATGGCGGGAATGGAATTGCCAGAATATTTAAAGGGAAAAGATGTTGAAGACATTAAACCAAAAAAAACTGATAATCTAGAAAACTAGAAATAAAGAATCCGCATAGTAGCGGATTCTTTATTTTAAACCATACTTGTATTAAAAAAAGCTACTGAAATATTCCCAATCCAAACCTTAAATTACAGTTTTTAATTTCATAACGTTTTCTTAACTTTGACTCATTAAATTTTCAAGCTTTGTCATTAAACTTACAAGACATTCCTCGAGTAAAAACCATTACCAAAGAGGATTTTTTAAAGCTTTATTTTAAACCACAAAAACCCGTGGTTATTGAGCATTTTATCGACCATTGGCCCGCCTATAGTACATGGAATCTAGATTATATGAAAGCTGTTGGTGGTAATCTAACCGTGCCACTTTATGATGATAGACCAGTTGATTATAAAGATGGTTTTAATGAGCCCCATGCTAAGATGAAATTGGGTGAGTATATAGACTTATTAAAACGAGAGCCTACAAAGTATCGTATTTTTTTATGGAATGCTATTAAGGAAATTCCAAAATTGCAACAAGATTTTTCGTTTCCAGATTTTGGATTAAAACTGATGAAAGGCATCCCTATGTTGTTTTTTGGTGGACAAGATTCATACACCTTTATGCACTATGATATTGATTTGGCTAACATTTTTCATTTTCACTTTGAAGGGAAAAAACAAATTATTTTGTTTGACCAAAAACAAAACAAATTTCTCTATAAAATTCCACACTCATTAATTACTCGTGAGGATATTGATTTTGCAAATCCCGATTTTGAAAAATG
This sequence comes from Confluentibacter sediminis, assembly GCF_003258355.1. GTDB lineage: Bacteria > Bacteroidota > Bacteroidia > Flavobacteriales > Flavobacteriaceae > Confluentibacter > Confluentibacter sediminis. Next base: position 202,933 of record NZ_QKPO01000005.1, read on the forward strand.
GCCTATGCTTAAAAATGCCCGAGGTTATAAAACGGAACTTAATCATGGTGAAGTATTATATATGCCAGAAGGCTATTGGCACTACATGCGTTATTTAACACCAGGATTTTCTATGAGCTTACGTGCCATAGCCAGAAATCCTATTAATTTTAGCAAAGCCGTTTACAATTTAATTATCATGCGTAATTTTGATAATATCATGCGCCGCCTAAAAGGGCAAAAATGGATCGATTGGAAAAACGAACAAGCGATTATAAGAACGCATAAAAAAAATAAGAAGGCTGCTTAATTTAAAATTTACTTGATTAATTCGTTGGCTCTATCATAGACTAAATACGATTCCCAACCAAGGCGTAAAAAATAATCTATAAACTTTCTTTTTTTCTTTAGTTTGTCGGGTTCTTTAATAGATAAAGCTTTTTTATCAGTTAAGTCATTAAAAACTTTCATATACTCCTTATCAGATATTGCTTCGATTGCTCGATTTATATTAGCTTTACTGACACCTTTTTGCTTGAGTTGATAGGTTAAACGGCTTTTTCCCCATTTCTTGATATTAAATTTACCACTCACATACGCTTTTGCAAAACGTTCTTCGTTAAGAAAATTATGCTCTAAAAGATGAATAATAATCATATCGACAGCTTCGGGTATCATGTTCATAGTTTCCAATTTTTGCCTTACCTCTTGATGGCTTCGTTCTTGGTATGCACAATAAGCTTCGAGCTTTTTGGTAGCTTCTTGTAGTGTATATGTTTTTTTTGGTTGCTGCATAGAATATCAAAAATAACAATAAGAGTAACAAAACTTATAAAAACACACATCTTTTGAGTTTAAAAATGTATTCGTCTGAAAAAAACTGATTTTTATATCAAACTAGTGTCTAATTAAAAACTTGGGTGAAAACTTGTAACGACTTTGGTGGTTTAAAATTTCCTAAATGCAACTCAAAATAAAGCAATAACATATTTAAAAATGACTGTCTTTGTTTTGAGCTTATCTTTATTTCAGATAAATCATCAAAACTGGCAACCAACAACGCTTTTAAAAGTGACAAATCTTCCTCCGAAATAGAATATTTGCTAGAAGGTTTCAATTCAAATTTCCCGTCTTGGAGATTAAAATAGTCAAATTCTAAATTGTGAACTTCGGGATAGAATCCCAAATATTTTGTGAACTTTAATAAAAAAAACAAGTGAAAATTGGCTTGATCAACATGGGAATCAAACCATAATAGCGTGGTTTCCAAATAACTGAAAAGCGTGTCGTTTTGTTCTTCTTCTTTCAATGTACTGGATAATACTTCTGCTAAAAACATGACAACCGTGCTTTTTAAAACATTGGTATGTAAACTGCTATACAAATGATTTAATTTAACTTCTTTTATAGTATGTAGAGAACGATTCGCTTTGTAATCTATAACTATGGTCAATTGAGAAAGCAATTGAAAATAGGCTGTTTGGACTGCTCCTCTTTTACTTTTTAAAACACCTCTTAATAAAAAGCTGAGTGTACCAAGGTGTTGTGTATAGCATTTTACAATAAGATCGTTATCATTATATTTTAATTTAGAAAGCACAATGGCATTTGTAGAAATTAACATTTAGCAACCTTTAATTTTACCACTTTTGTTTCGAAGGTATTTAAATCTGACAACAAAGCTAAATGAATTCCTGAACTTACCGTTCCAATCCATTTGTTATTAGAACCATCATAGATTATTTGCTTAAAAAGAAGCCCTTGAGCCATATCATCTTCAGAAATAGCAATCTCGTTAATTGTAAGCACATTTTGATCCTTATCAAATACTTTTTTCATCAAACCATTTTCATATAAACATACGCTATTTTTATACAATCAAATATATTTATATATAACGAATTTGCTTCAAAAAAATATACTATAAACGAAAAAGCTCCCCAATTTATAGGAAGCTTTTTGCAAATAATATTTTTAAATTTAATATTATACGATTCCTTGAGCTAGCATGGCGTCAGCTACTTTAACAAAACCTGCAATATTAGCGCCCTTTACATAGTCCACATAATCATCATCTTCATTTTTACCGTACTTAATACAGGAATCGTGGATATTGGACATAATCTCTTTTAATTTTAGGTCAACCTCTTCTCTTGTCCAATTAAATCTTAATGAATTTTGGGTCATCTCTAAACCAGAAGTCGCTACGCCACCCGCATTAGATGCTTTCCCTGGAGCATATAAAATTTTGGCTTTTTGAAAAACACGAACAGCACCAAGTGTAGAGGGCATATTCGCACCTTCGGCAACACATAAACATCCATTATTTAAAAGTGTTTTAGCATCACTTTCATTCAGTTCGTTTTGTGTGGCACATGGCAATGCAATATCGCATGCTACTTCCCATGGTGTTTTATCTTTTACGAACTTTGCCTTTTTATATGTTTCTAAATAGTCGCTTATTCTACCTCTTTTTACATTTTTAATGTACATTATGTGAGCTAGCTTTTCATTGTTTATGCCTTCTGAATCATAAATATACCCTGACGAATCAGACATAGTTAATACTTTTGCTCCCAATTGAATACTTTTTTCTACTGCAAATTGAGCTACATTTCCAGAACCAGAAACGACTACTTGTTTTCCTTTAAAATCCTGCCCTTTAGTTTCCAGCATTTTTTGAGCAAAATAAACGGTTCCGTAACCTGTTGCTTCGGGCCTAATTAAAGAGCCTCCCCAAGACAATCCTTTACCGGTTAATACGCCTGTAAATTCGTTTTTTAATTTTTTATACATTCCAAAAAGGAAACCTATTTCTCTAGCTCCAACCCCAATATCTCCGGCTGGCACGTCTGTATTAGGACCAATATGTCTAAATAACTCACTCATAAATGCATGACAAAAACGCATGATTTCACCATCACTTTTTCCCTTCGGGTCAAAATCACTTCCTCCTTTTCCACCCCCCATAGGCAGTGTGGTTAAACTGTTTTTAAACACTTGTTCAAATGCCAAGAACTTTAAAATACTCATATTAACTGTTGGATGAAAACGCAATCCGCCTTTATAAGGACCAATGGCAGAATTCATTTGAATTCGATAGCCTCTATTGACTTGAATTTCACCAGAATCATCAACCCAACAAACTCTAAATGTTATGGCACGTTCTGGCTCAACCATTCTTAATAAAATGTTTTTACCGTAATATATATCATGTTCAACAATGTAGGGAAGTACAGTTTCTGCAACTTCTTCAACAGCTTGTAAAAATTCTGGTTCATCACCATTTCTCTCTTTTACAAGATTTAAAAACTCATTAATTATTTTTTTCATTTGTACAAAATGTATTGAATTTATTGATTATACAATTTTTATATACAAATATACGCTGAATTTAAAAAATTACATTTTTTATTTATGAAATTCGTAATTGTTAATTTTAAGAGATCTTCACTAAATCATTTAAATTTGTTTGTAAGGTGAGTTTTTATCTATTTTTTAGATAGTGCGTCAAAATAAAACCTTATTAAATATAACTTGAAACGATTAGTTTTCTTTTTTTGGCTCATCAATTTTTAGCCAAGCATATAACAATTTAAACTATAATGATTTGCTACTATGGTAAATATTAGTTATAATTATTTATCTCTAGAATAGTCTTTCATTTTATTTTACCCTATTCAACCTTCAATCAATCATCCCTATGAACCCTATTTGATAAAATCAAGTAAAATGGATACTATTTGGTGAATCAATTCTTATTAGAATTATCGTAATCTCAAAGAGCTTTCATATTTGACTTTTGTTTTCCAACTAAAATTGTTTAAATTAAAACTCATAAAACACATAAAAACAGGACATTTTAGTTATTTTCCACACAAGAAAATCATCAAATTGAGTAAGTAAACATTAATTTAGGACGTATTATTTTCGAGAGAAAGTGTTCCGAAATTAGTTTAAAAAAGAAGCGTTTCGGAGAACGGTTGGGGTGTTAATAAGGTAAGCAAAATGTATGCGGAAGGGATTATCTAAATTCAATTTTCAAAGTAATCCAACACTTGTTAAAAGAACTATATTTAAGCATATAATTGGCTCAATATGCCTTAAAAATCAATATAATTCGAAGAATGCTTATGTTTTTAAAAAGTATAGTTAAAAACCAATTAAACAGATATTTTAGGATGTTTCATTCATTAACGCTGTTTTATGCCTTTTTGTACATTTCAAACAACAAAAACAGAATACTTTGAAGTTTTTCACCTACTTTATCCCGCAGTTGCGCATAAGCCCGGGTCATTTGGTTCTCGACGGTTTTAACTGAAAGGTTGAGATAATCAGCAATTTCCAGATTAGTCAATCCCTCATATTTGCTCAATAAAAATATCTCCTTACATCTTGGATGTAAATTATCGATTTCCTTTTTGACGTGCTGAATCAATCGATGTAAGTTAGACTCATCATCTTCTATCAAAGTGTTAACTGCTGTCATGTATTCTTTCTCGAGATTGAGAATGAATTTACGATGTTTGTACTGATCTAAAAATTCATTATATACAGAGCGGTAGAGGTAACTTCGTAGGCTCAAATCGATTTTAAGAGAAGTTCTTTTTTTCCATAAACGGAGCATTACATTCTGAACCATATCTGCGGCTAAATTTTTATCCTTACAAAAACTATAGGCATATAGACAAAGCTTGTGGTGATAACTATCCATGAGATATGCGTAGGCAGATTCTTCACCCTTTCGTAAAGCTGTTATAAAAACAGCTTCATTTTTATAAGATATTTGAGCTTTTTCTTTCATTTTATAGAAAATATTATATTAATTATTCAAATATTCTGTTAATTATTCAAAGATTATGTTAATTATGCAAATATTAAAAAAAATATTAAAACATTAGGGGTATTTGACTCGGCAATCTTAATATGTTTAACATATATAGAATTTTAATGAAGTCCCAATCCAAACATTTTATTGTAAATTATTTAAACCAGACGGCCTCAGAGCAGGAATTAGATGAGCTGTCACAGTGGCTTAAAAATCCTGTTAATACTCAAGAGTTCAAATCTTTTGTACAAATTGATTATGCTATAGACCATATTATGGAAGATTTTAATACGGAGCAAGAAAAGAGCGACTTTCTCTCTAAAATCCGTAAAATGCAACAGCAAAAGAAAGTTCGAAAATTATGGACTCGCATTTGTGGGATAGCAGCCTCCATTTTGATAATTATTTCCCTTTCTATTTTACTGGATAAGTATCCGGCTCGCGATAGTTTGTCAGTAGTTGTTAATAATGAAATCAAACCTGTAAAAAACAATGCCATTTTACTTTTAGAAACAGGTGAAGAGATAGTCCTACAAGAAGGGAGTGCATTGCACACTCAAAATGCGGTAAGTAGCCAGGAAGGGCTAGAGTATAGTCAGGCTGCTGAGGCAGATACTGAAATGGCCTATAATTATTTAACCGTGCCCCGAGGTGGTCAGTTTCATGTTAAACTAGCCGATGGCACTAAAGTTTGGCTAAACTCAGAGTCTAAGCTGAAATACCCGGTACATTTTCCCAAAGCTCAAAGTCGTGTGGTAGAACTTCTTTACGGAGAGGCCTTCTTTGAAGTTTCCCCCAGTGCCAAACATCAAGGGGCGGATTTTAAAGTTATTCATAAAGAGCAAGAGATACAAGTGCTGGGTACCGAGTTTAATGTTAAAGCTTATTCTGAGGAAACAAATGTGTTTACCACGCTGGTGGAAGGAAAAGTTCAGATCAATACACCTAGAGAAAAGTATATTCTTGAGCCACAACAGCAAGCTATTCTAAATGACAACACCTATGCGTTATCAATTCATAAGGTGAATTTGAGAGAGGAAATAGGATGGGTAAACGGAGAGTTTATTTTTAGGCAAAAAAATCTTAAACAAATTATGAAGATCCTTAGCCGCTGGTACGATATGGATGTGATTTTTGAGAATACGGAGTTAGAGGATGTGAAATTTGTAGGTAGGATTCAAAAAGATCAGGAGATAACCGAAATCCTAGATAGGATTAAGACCTTCGGTATTATAAAAAATTATGAAATCAATGAAAAACAAGTACGTTTAAGATAGAAAAAACAAGCAATTCATATAAAAAAAAGGGAGCCGAAGTTCAAATTTTCGCAGGTTCAAACTTCGTCCCTTCTAATTCGATCAGTTAAAGCAAATATTAACCAACACATCCAAATTTATGAAAATTAAATTATTAAATGTCTGTAGTCCTGAACATTTTTTTAGGACCAGGAAGCAATTCTTATTGATGGTCATGAGGACATTCTTACTACTATTCTTTTCCACGGCTTTAGGGTTTAATGCAGATTCTAGTTATGCACAGGCCAAAGTAAGCATTGAATCATCCGGTGAAATTACCGTAGACGAGGTCTTTCAGTTAATTACAGAACAGACCGAGTATAATTTCCTGTATCCTGATGGCTTTTTTGCAGATTTACCTAAAGTGAAACTAACTAAAGGCTCAATCAAAATAGATAAACTCATCGCGCAGAGCATTCCCGAATCCCGATTCAATGTAGTGTTATCAGAGGGTAATACGATAATTATCGAAGAAAACACGTTGTTAAACCAAATAGGTGTGTCGGGAACTGTTACCGATACGAAGGGAAACCCCATTCCTTACGTTTCTGTTAGGGTTAAGGGTACTAACGATGGCGTGTCGACCGATGTTGACGGATACTATAAGATCACGATAACATCTACGAATAACGTTTTGGTATTCAGCTCGCTTGGGTTTAAAGATAAAGAGGTTTTGGTGAGCAACAAGCTGAATGTTGATGTTGTTCTTGAAGATGATGTGACAGAGCTGAACGCAGTTGAATTAGTATCCACTGGTTATCAAAATATTGAAAAACAGAGGGTTGCAGGTGCAGTGACGACCATATCTCGCAAAGATTTACATGTAAACGGGGTTAGTACTGTTGAGCAAATGCTGCAAGGAAAAGTAGCAGGCTTAAATGTTACAAACCAAACTGGTGAAGTAGGTGTTCGTCAAAAATCAAGAGTTCGTGGAACTTCTACTTTTTTAGGAAATCAGGAGCCTATTTGGGTTGTTGACGGAATTATTCAGGAAGACCCACTTCCTTTTAGTACGCAAACATTCGATAATAATGGAGGCGTTACTGAAGATAATTTTGATTTTATTAGAAACTACGTAGGAAATTCTATCTCTTGGTTGAATCCAAATGATATTCAAGACATTACTGTATTAAAGGATGCTTCCGCAACAGCTATTTATGGAGTTAGAGCTGCAAACGGAGTTATTGTTATCAATACAAAGCAAGGTAAGGAAGGGCCTTTATCGGTTACATATTCTACAAACTTTAATTTTGGAGAAAAGGTGACTTATGATAAGTTAGAGTTGATGAACTCTAGGGAAAGAGTAGCTGTTTCTAGAGAAATTTTTGAGAGGGGCTTAATAGCAGCTCACACCAATAATGATATAGGTTATGCGGGAGCATTAAATAAATATTTATTTGGAGATATATCCTATGATGAATTTAATGATAGGGTTGCAAAGATGGAAAGTGTAAATACTGATTGGTTTAATATTTTATACCGTAATCCTTCTAGTCAATCACACCATATTGGTTTCAGTGGAGGTAGCAGTAAAGTAAGATTTTATTCATCAATAGGTTATACTGATAATCAAGGAACCGCAATAGGCAATAATAGCAATTCATTAAACGCCTCTTTAGGGATAAATAGCCAATTAAATAAAAAATTATCTGTTAGTTTTCGTTTAAGTGGGAGTAAATCAAAAACCAATGGTTTTAATCTAGTTAAACCATATGAGTATGCAACAAAAATAAATCGTGTAATTCCTGCATACAATGATGATGGAAGCTTGTTTTATTATAAAGATGAATCGAATGGATATCTATATAATTATATAAATGAAAGAAATGAATCAGGTAACTCCAATACGGTTCAAGTGCTCAATTCTAATTTAAACCTTGTTTATAGTTTTTTACCTGAGTTGAAATTGAATATTTTAGGTAGTTATAACATTTCTTCAACCATGGGGCATTCTTATGCAACTGAAACAACAAATTTAATAACCAAAATCAGAGGGTATGAATATGCTAGCGTAAGTTCTGGAGATCCTTTATACAAACGCTCTAGGTTGCCTATAGGAGGTGTTTTTAACACCGATAACAACCAATCTGTTAACTGGAATTTACGAGCTAATTTAAGTTACAGTAAGATTTTCAATAAAGTGCATTACTTTTCTACATTGCTTGGAGTTGAATCTCATAGTTTAGAATTTGACGGGACTAATTCAACTGCATATGGTTATATACACAATAGAGGAAGATCATTTGCATTGGTGCCTCCTACAATTACTTCAGGGACAACTGTTATTGCAAACTCTTTATATTCAGGGACTGTCGATAGTAATAAATTCTCGAATTCTATTACGGATAGAAAAACCAATACTGTAGGGTACTACTTAACCCTAAATTATGCGTATGACAATCGTTATGTATTAAATTTTAGTGTGAGGGGTGATGCTTCAAATCGCTTTGGCCAATTTCCAAATGAGAAGTTCAATCCTGTATGGGCAGGTGGTCTAAGATGGAATGCTGGCAATGAGCGTTTTATAAGAGATATTGACTGGATAAATAATTTAAGCGTAAGAAGTACTTTCGGATATCAGCGTAATATGGCTGTAAACTTTAGCCCAAGTTTGATTGTTCAAATTCCAAACACAACTGCTTCATCGAGTCTTTATGATGTAAATACGGGAGAATACCTTCTTAAAATTAAAAATTTACCATATGAAGATTTGCGTTGGGAACAAACAACAAGCTATAACTTAGGTTTTGATATGAGCTTGTTTCAAAACAAAATCTTCTTTACGGGTGATTACTATGTAAAAAATGGTAAAGATATAATCACCCCTCTTAGTTTACCTGCTGAATATGGTATAGAAGTTATGCCGGTAAATGGGGGTAGTTTAAGAAATAGAGGTTATGAATTAACAGTAGGTTTTACCCCTATACGTACTAATAATTTTAACTGGTCTGTTACAATGAATACGGCCAAAAATTTTAATAAAGTAACCAAAGTCGGAACTCAAAATAATGGCTGGCAATCGGCTATCCAAGGAACATTATTAAAAGAAGGCTATTCACTATCTTCTTTTTGGGCTTTTAAATTCGATGGTATAGACCCTGAAACTGGACGGCCAAAAATTGACTTATCAGTAGAGGATGGAACATTTCCAGATGAAGATCCAACTGCTTACTTACAATATGTTGGAAAAGGTGACCCTGATTTCACAGGTGGGTTAGGTAATACCTTTAGATATAAACAATTTAGTTTGTCAGCTAGCTTTTATCTTCAGTTAGGAGGTAAAAAATTCCTAAAATCTGCATATCCAACGGCTATTTTGCCTAATGAATATGAAAACTTATCATCAGAATTAAATGGCAGATGGACACCTGAAAATACATCAGCTCAATTGCCAGGGTTACCAGATCAGGATGCTGCAACTAATCCGATTCTTTTGCCTGGTGAAACTAAAACTTACGTACCATTGTATCAAATGTATAATTATAGTACTGATCGCGTTGTTGACGCATCAAGTTTAAGATTAAATACGCTGAGTGCGAGTTATAATTTTTCTAGTGGTTTTTGTGAAAATTTAAAATGTAAATCTTTAAATATGGGATTAAGTGCTTCAAATGTTTTTTCAATTGTAAGCAAAGATTTTCATGGAAGGGATCCAGAGGTAGCAAGAGGTAATCAGCCACGTACACGCTCCTATACTTTTAATATAAATGTTACATTCTAAATTTAAAAAAAATGAGATTCTTAAAATTAAATATAGTCGTATTATTTGGTGTTTCTGCTTTGTTTTTAAACTCTTGTTCTGATTTTCTAGAGGAGACCAGCCAAGATGAAATTATTCCTGAAACGCTTGAAGATCTATCTGCCGTCATGTATAGTGAGGCATACCCCTATTTGTTTAGTGGTGATATTTATCTAAATCTATTAACAGACGAAATGGTGTCTAATGGATTAACATCAGATAGTTACCAAACCAATTTTGAAAATGGTATGCAAATATATATGTATACAAAAACAATGTTTGATGGAAGCTACCTAATCCCAACTGATGCTAATTCATGGGAGTTGTATTATAAAAAAATTAAAGGTTGTAATGTCGTATTAGACTATTTAGAAAACATTACGGCTTCAGAGAAAGATATTAATTCATTGAAAGGACAGGTGTTGTTTTTACGTGGATATTATTATTTTAAGCTTGCCTCAATTTATTGTCAGCCTTATTCGGTTAATCAAATAAATCCTGATGAAGCTTTAGGCTTACCTTTAGTGTTATCAATGAATGTTCAAGATATTTTTCCTAAGCGTACTTCCTTAAAAGCAACCTTTGATCAAATTGAAGCAGATTTAAAAACATCAGTAACTTTATTAAAAGAAAATTATACGGCTCCTAGTCCATTTAGAGTAGGATACTTAGCAGCTGAGGCTATGTTAACTCGCTTTTATATTTATAAAAATAGTAAAGAGGACTTACAAAGTATTATAGACTATAGTACTGATGTCATTTCAAATAAACCATCCTTAACTTATTTAACTTCATTTAAAACAACATTCCATTCTAAAGGAATTTATGATATTGATATTAGCAATGAACCTATATGGGTTTATGGTACCTCATCGGTAAGAGCTTCAAATTATTGGCCGCTCTATCCAATAACAAACAGTAAACCACCATATTCCGTATCCCCCTTGTTAACATCTTTATATGATACCGAAGATTTAAGAAATGAAGCTTATTTTACAAAAGCTACAAATAGTGGTTCTAAATATAATTCTGTGGGTAACAAAATAGGTTTAAATAACAATCAATACGGTGATAGAGGTATTAGAAATGCAGAAGTTTATCTTAATAGAGCTGAGGCATATTGTAGGTTGTTTCTTGAAACAGGAATGGAGGATTATAGAGCAAACGCCCTACAAGACTTAAATACGCTGCGTGAAACGCGTTATGAAACAAATACTTACACCTCCGTGGATATCGCAGATGGCCAAACACTTTTAGATTTTTGCTTGGAAGAGAGAAGACGAGAATTATGTTTAGAAGAGGGTTTGAGATGGGGAGATATAAAACGTTTAAATCTAGGTATTAACCATACTTTTATTGATGCAGATGGTAATTCAACAGATTATACTCTTGCACCAGGTGATTTACTTTATGCTTTGCCAATTCCTTATAATGTAATGGAAAGAAATCCTGAATTATCACAAAATCCAAGATAATTTCAGTATTGTGATTGGTAAAATCATATTATTAATAATTAAAAACTAATACAATGAGAATTACATATTTATATATTTTTTTAAGTCTTTGTGCTTTATCCTCTTGTTCTGATACAGATGATAGTGCCATTGAGCCTTCCGGAATTGAAACTGGTTATATAGTGCCTCAGGGCAACAATGATTTTGACAGCGATATTGTAAAATTTTACGAGGATTATGGCTCATATTTACTGTATCGTTTTACTGACAAAGATGCCTATTGGACGCCTTCTAAATGGACAAACGGTGAACCATCTAGTGATGAAAGTCAAGGGAAGATGGGATTTATATATATAGCACCCGATGAAAACTATATTAAGCCACAATTGGATTTACTAAACAGAACCTGGTTTAATCACTATTCCCCTGAGTTTTTGGATAAATTTTTACCAGTAAAGATTTTATTATGTTCACAAGTTCAATACTGTAATTATGATTTTTCCTCTTGGCCTGCACAAATAAAAGGAGCAGACGTTCCAGGTTATTATAACTACGATAATATTTGTGTTTCGTATGCTAAAGAAGAGGTTCTAAACTTAACAACAGAGCAAGAAACAGCATTTGAGAAAGGAATTAATCGTGTTTTTGTAGATTGTATGTATGGTCAGTCCAAATTAAATCCTACTGAGGTATTTAAGGCATCAGCTAATTATTCTATAGCATCTACCCAAAATACGAATACCAAATTATGGACCATAGGCATTTTGCAGCCTTATTATTCGGCATCTCCTGAAAATGATTGGAAACAATTTGTTACTATGATGATTCTTTATTCGGAAGCATATTTAAATAAAGAAGGAACTACTATTAATGAGTATGATACCAAAGAAACTTCATGGGAAGGGATATTTTCGCCTGTAAAAGATAAAAGTGGACTATTGAAAAAACGTTATAATATGGTTCGCCAATTCTATATTGATAATTATAATGTTGATTTGCAACTAGTCGGCAATACCATATATCCCTAAGAAAAAACAAATAATAATTAAATTTTAATTATCTATAAGTTTAAATACATCAGGATTTTTATTGCTCTTATATTAGTTAAAACTGTGCTAGGGCATTTCGCTTTAACTTCTAAAAATACCTGCCTTCGAATGAGATAGTCAATGACTATCTCATTCGTTATCGGGATCCACAAAAGGGATGCTGTAAATTTAATAATTGAGAAAAAAACATGGGAAGACTTTAAGTCGTTAGCCCTATACCTTGGATTCAAAGTAGAATAATGATTAAAAGGTTTTATACCAAATTATAATTAATAAATAAATATGAAAATCGTACTATTTCTTAGTAGCTTGTTTTTAAGCTTACAATTGTTTGCAAAAGATTTTAGCGTAGCTAGTAGGGATACAATTCCTTCCATCTCTAAATATTTAGAGGGTGATGTAATAAAAACAAGCTCAGGTTTTATGAGTGTTTATGAAAGAAATAATCATTTTTTACTCGAGATTCCAGAAACGACTCTAGGTAGGGATATACTTGTAACCATAACTATTCTAAAAGGCGTACAAAAAAATGACAGAAAATTCAATAAAAGATTTGGGTATGGCGATGATTCCATGCCCGAAAATATGGTTCGTTTCGAGAAGAAAGACGATGTAATAAGTTTACTAAGTCCTCTAGTTTATCATATAGAAGACGATAGTTATATGTATGCCCCGTTTTATAAAAGTTTGCTCAATCCAGCTATTAAGAATTTTCCAATAGTTGCCATGTCAGACAATAAATACTTGATAGATATAACAGATTATTATTTAGGAGATAGCGAGTTGTTTGCTTTACAAGGTTCAAAAACCGAACTTGACTTAGGAAATTATATCAAAGAAAGTTCATATCCTACAGAAGTAGTTAGCTATCCCACTAATATTAGTTTTCGTTCAGTAAGAACTTACACAACCTCTAAACCAGATGAAAGCACCTATTCAAATAGTATTTGGGAAGTAGGTGCATTATGGATTTTACTTCCAGAAAAGCCATTAAAAATAAGACCTTTTGATGAAAGGGTTGGTTATTTTGCTAGCCACATTCCTGGACAATTAGGAAATGAAAAAGAGGTATTTCAAGTAGCAAAACATTGGCGCATCGAACCAAAACCTGAAGACCTAGAACGCTATTTGAAAGGAGAGCTTGTTGTACCTCAAAAACCAATTGTTTTTTATATAGACAAAGATATGCCTGCCCATTTGGTTCCCTATGTGATTGAAGGGGTTGCGCGTTGGCAAAAGGCTTTTGAAAAAGCAGGTTTTAAAAATGCCATATATGCATTGCCAGAACCTACAAAAGAAGAAAATCCAAATTATTCATCAGATGATGCACGATACTCAGTTATTTCATATAAAGCTTCTCCGATTGCAAATGCCTATGGTTCAGAAATTGTAGACCCCCGTTCAGGTGAAATCATTAGTGCTCAGGTTGCTATTTTTCATGCCGTGACCGATTTGATTCAAATGAGTTATTTTGTTATGGCCAGTACCTCTGACCCTATGGCTAGGGAATATCCTTTAAATCAAGATTTAATGGGTAAGTTGTTTGGCACCGTAATTACTCATGAGGTAGGACATACTTTAGGATTGCGCCACAATTTCATGGGAAGTTCATTTTATCCAGTAGATAGTTTAAGAAATAATGATTTTATAGATAAAAATGGGCTTGGCACTTCTGTTATGGATTATCAACGATTTAATTTTATAGCACAGCCAGAAGATCATATAGAACAAAAAAATTTAATCCCAAAACTTGGAACCTATGATATGTTTGCAATTGAATGGGGATATCGGTATTATCCTGACACTGTAAAAACCTCAATGCTCGTGGAAAAACTAAACAACTTTGTTAAAAAGGAAATGGACAAAGGAGGTATTGGTTTTCTAGAAGAAAAATCACCTGACCCTAGAGTTCAATCAGAAGACAGTGGAGATGATATCGTTTATGCCGGCAGGCTTGGAATTAAAAACGTTAAATATATAATGGCTCATTTGGAGGAATGGACAAAAAATCAGGATGATTATACACTACTAAAACGGAGGTATCTATACTTGGCAAGGCAATATCATAGGTATGTAAAACATGTGCTGAGTTTTATAGGAGCTTATTATATAGATACTGCTTTTAGTGAGAATCAAAATTATGCAAAAGCATATAAACCAGTTTCTTATGAAGACCAAATTCGTGCGCTAGAGTTTTTAAAAGAGTATGCTTTAGAAGAACCTAAATGGTTGACCAAAGATCCTTTTCTAAATAAAATTGATTTAGGAGAAGATAAATATAGCTATTTTGATAATTATGTTTATCAGTTAGTAATTAAAGGATTATCATTTAATAATTCTGAAATCAAGAATGGTAATCCTTTAACTAGTAGGGAGCTTCTAGATTTCATGTTTGATAAATTATTTCTAAGTAAAGAGAAAAATAAACAACTTTCAGAATTCGAAAAAAGATTGCAGAGTAGTTATTTATCTCAATTGAGTATAAATATTAACAATCCAAATAACGCATCCTATAATAATACGCTTACTATGCAATCTCAAATGTACAAGGTTAAAGCTTTTGCCGAAAAGAAAATTTTAAACACTGATTCTTTGACTAAAGCTCATTATTTAGGAATACTCAATTCTATAAAAATTTGGGAGCAAGGCAATCAAAAATTTTAAACACTTTTAACGAAAAAACAAACCACATGCGTAAAAAAATAGTTCTATTACAGATACTTCTAATTCTTTTCAAAGGCGTTTTAGCACAGGCCCAGGATGCTAATAAACCAAAATCTTTTAATGATTTTTACAAACCTAAGGAAATGAAAGTTGAAAAGGGTTATTTCAATATATACTCTAGCAACAATCATTATTTCATTGAAATTCCCGAGCAAATATTAGAAGAAGATTTGTTTATCTCAGCACAAACAACAAATGGAAATTCAGCCTATGTTTCTTCTGAAAGTGGTATTTATCATTTTCAAAAAGGAAGAAAGAATCAGCTTGATTTGTATCAAAATAGATCCAGAACTTTTTCTAAAGACAGTATAGATTATGGCATGATCCAGTCCATTGAAAAATCCGGACTTGTTCCAGCCTATAAAAGCTATCCAATAATAGCTACCGGCAAAAACGAAAAATCGTTTATCATTGAATTTACCCAAGAATTAACCGCAACGCGAGGTCTTTTTAGTCTCAGCAAGCCTGGACCTATTAATGCTCCAGACCCATTACGTTCTGGTATAGAGTCATATAAAGCTACAGATGATGCCGCTATTTTTAAAGGGTATGCTACAGAAAGTTCATTCAGACCCTCTATTGGAGGAAAAGATGCAAATTACATTACTGCATATGAATTTGAAATGGTTATTCAAAAGGTTCCTAGTCATATACATGAACCTAAGAAAGATAATTTAGCATATGGTTTTAATACCGTAGATTATATGGAGTATGATACAAAAAACTATAAAACAACCGTTGAAAAATATATTAAAAGATGGAATTTAACACCTAAACCTAAAGAGGTTCGTCTGTATAAAAAAGGAATAAAGGTAGCTCCAGAAATTCCTATTAAAGTCTGGATAAGTCCACTCACTCCGTCTCCTTTTGTTGAAAGCGTAAAACAAGCTTTAGCACAATGGGAAATAGTACTTGAAGAAGCCGGATGGAAAAATGTTTTTAAAATTGTGGATGATGAAACTCAAGCCTATAAAAAAATTAATTTCTATTGGGGAAATGGAACCTCAGAGCGTGAAATGGAATATAGTATCGTAGAAAATCAAGTTACAGGAGAAATTATAGCTGCTCGGATTAATTTTATGGATACACCTGCCAAACTAAACTTGACCAGATATTTACTTCTTTGTGGAGAGAATGATAATGAAATAATAAAAAATCCTTATAGTTTAGAAAGAAGAAAAGATATATTGACACAGCAATTAGCAAGTGTCATGGGGCAAATATTGGGAGTAAAAGAAAATTACCCTGCAGTAACAGCCTTTTCTATCGAACAATTGCAGGATAATGAATGGTTAAAAAAATGGGGGCCATCAGCAACAATTGTGGGTGCAAGTATGCCTAATTATGTTCTTGTTAATAAGACTATTACACCAAAAGACCTGTTGCCTAAAGTGTCTATATATGATCGTGATGCCATATCTTATTTGTATGGCAATCGCGTAAGCCCTCCTTCATTGAAAACTACTTTTTATGCTGAGGAGAATATCCTAGATCCAACGGCTCAAGCTACTTTTATATCTAATGATTTATTAAGAGCTAGCAAAATTGGAATTCAAAAATTGAAAAATAGTTATCCAAAAATCCCGGGTATACTTAACGATTTTAAGCATGATGCAGATCTAACTAAAGATTTTCTAGAATTCATCTCTGAAAACTTTTCCTTATATCAATTTTTTGTAAATCAAGAAGCAGTATTAATTGGCGGGCAAATGGAACGTGCTGTAATCAAAGGTGTAAATGAAATCATGGTTGATTATGTGAGTAAAGAAAAGCAATTAGACGCATTAAAAAGTCTTGAAGAACATGTCTTTTCAGCAAGCCTGGAGTGGCTTAAAAATCCAGAATTGTTAAAGCATAATCCTATTAATATGGATAAGTTTCACATTGAAATGTCCAGAAATATTTTACAACGTCTGTTTAAAAAAGAAGTATTATTGTCTCTAATTGATGCAGAGCAAAAAAATGGCAAACAAGCATTTACATGTGATGATTTGTTTTCTTTTACAAATAGAGTCGTCTTTCTAAATTTTGATGTTTCAAATGAGCCAACAGACATACAATTGAGCACTCAAATCAACATGGCCAATATACTTATTGAATTAGCCAAAGCTAATAACATCAATACTAAAGTAAATGATTTTACCGCAGTAATACAGCTCTATTTATTACAAGTACGCGATTCCATAGAGAAACTGATGAATAATGATATGGTTAGTGATAAAGTTAAAAACAATTGCAACTTAATTTTATTGCGCTTCAATAAAGAATATTTCAATAAAACTTCATAATACTTTTTTATGTCAAAAATAGTTAGTACACTTTTATTAGGTTGCCTGTTATTTAGTTGTGTAGCATTTGCACAAAACAGAAAAATTGAATTTGAGCATTTATCTTTTGAAGAATTAAAAGAAAAAGCTCAGGAAACTAAAAAAAATATCTTTATTGATTGTTACACTACATGGTGCGGACCATGTAAGTTTATGAGTAAAAATATTTTTACTCAGGATGCCGTTGCAGATTTTGTTAACGAGTCTTTTATCTCTGCTGAAATAGATATGGAGACAGAAGAAGGGATTAAGTTAGGTTCTATGTATGAAGTGGGTGCCTATCCAACGTATTTGTTTCTTGATGGTTCGGGGAATGTGATTTATAAATTTGTAGGAGCCAAAGAAAAGGCCTCTGATTTTATCGAAGAAGCTAAAAAAGGGCTTAATTCAGATAATATTTATTATTCCATGAATGCGAAGTATCAGAGCGGTGATAGATCTGCCGCTTTTATGGAAGAATACATTAAACTTAAATTTACACGTCAGGAAAATTCTCAAGCCGTTCAAATTGCAAATGCGTATTTAAATTCATTAACTCCAGAAGAAAAGACATTACCTGAAAATTGGTTTTTATTTGGTGAAAATAAAAATAGTGTTTATCTCTCTCTGTATGATAGCCCTAATAGTAATTACCTTATAGATCATTGGTCAGCATTTGTAAAGCATATTCCAGACTCCACTGTTTATAAAAGAATAGCCCAAAATTATCAGGGAATTGCCTCCGCTGTTTTTAGAAAGAAATTTTTTAAAAAAGATAGTGTTGATATTCAGGTTTTGGATGGTTTCAAAAAAAAGATAAACACCATACCTAACCTTCCTTCAAAACATGAATTGCTGATATTGATGGATGTTTGTAAGGCGCTTTGTAACCAAGATAAACCCTTAGTTATAAAGCTTTTATCAGAAAATGTAAGCGATTTTTCTAAGGAGACTCAGAATGTTTTGTTTGATTTGTTTGCAATGAATTTCAATTCTAGAGAAATACGTGCATCTGCAGTTTATGAAGTGATGCGAAAAGTAATTCTAAGCAATAAAAATAAAAACCTAACTAATCATTTTAGTTACTTTTTAGATGGAAATGATCCTCATTATGAGAAGTTTGATGCCAAAAATCTTGTTAATAAGTTTGATCAGCCGGAAATAGTTCCTGTTTTTCATCCAGATCTGCCCATATTGTATTTTAATTATAAAAAAGTAAACCAGAAGGCAAACTATTATGTATTTGATAGTGGGTCTGGTACGCGTCCTTTGTATAATAAGACGCAACTTGATTCTGTTATGCTATCTATGAAATTAGATACTACTCGAGTTGCTTTTACTCCCACTTTCACTACTGAAGGCATTGGTGTTAATTTTAGTAATAACCGAATTAAATATACCTACCTACCTAAAAAGAAGCAGATTATTAAAGATGAGCAGACTAATGAGTCTGTAAAATTTGGGATATCACCAGATAAAAAACATCAAGTTATTTATAAAGACAACAATATCTACCTTAAAGACTTAAAAGATTCTACCCAGGTACAATTAACATTTGATGGAGAGAAAAATAGTTTGTACATGTTACCTAGTATTAAATGGTTAGGTGATGGCAACCAGTTTATAATATCTCGTAAAAACGATAAGGATGTTCGAGATTTTACAGTTATCAATTCAATAACCAAAGTACCTGTTGTAAGAACCTATAAAGAAGCAATTCCAGGTGATACCATTCTAACAAAACACGAAGTGTTTATAGGAGATGTAAAAAACAAGTCCATAAGAAAAATAGACGTTGAAAAATGGAAAGATCAGGATTTTTTAGAAATTAAAAGTGATAATCCCGATTTGTTTTATTTTACCCGTTTAAAGAGAACTCATGATGAATTGGAGTTATGTTCCTTGGATAATAAGGGCGTTGTTGAAGTTATAATTGCAGAGAAATTCACTCCAAATATTAATGACGTTTTATTTAATTGTAAAATTTTAAATCAGGGGAAAGACATCCTTTTTTGGTCAGATAGAACCGGTTGGGGACATTATTACCATTATAATAAAAAAGGAAAGCTACTCAATGCTTTAACAAAAGGAGCTTGGACAACAGGCAAAATCTTAACTGTAGATTCAGAAAAAAACGAAGTTTATTTTCAAGGATATGGAAAGGATAAAAATGTCAATCCCAATTATTCCTTTTTGTATAAAGTTAAGCTAGATGGTTCCAACCTAAAATTGTTGACTCCAGAAAATGCTAATCATCATGCGTATGTTAATACGAAAGGCAATTTAATAATCGATAATTATTCTCGAATAGATAGTCATCCACTCATTGTGGCCCGAGAGTGCAATGGCAAATTAATTGATACGGTTATGAAACCTAATATTCAGCCTTTACTGGATTATGGATGGGATTTCCCAGAACAATTCAAAATCAAAGCAGCTGATAATGAAACAGATTTGTATGGCATTATGTGGAAGCCAGACAATTTTGATCCCAATAAAAAATATCCTGTTATTTCTCAGGTGTACCCGGGGCCGTTTACAGAAACTGTTTGGACAGACTTTACCGTATTAGATAAATATCAAAATACAGCTTTAGCTAAAAGAGGTTTTATTGTAGTGTGTTTCGGGCATAGGGGAAGTTCTCCGATAAGAAGTAAAGACTATTTTTCATATGGTTTTGGAAATCTAAGAGATTATCCTCTGGCCGATGATAAGTATGGATTGGAGCAGTTAGCCCGTAACTATTCGTTTATAGACCTTTCCAGAGTTGGAATTTTAGGACATTCAGGAGGGGCTTTCATGGCAGTTACAGCAATTAGTACGTATCCCGATTTTTATAAAGTTGCCGTGGCTTCATCCGGTAATTATGATAATACGATATATCACAAAAATTGGGGAGAACATTATCAAGGTATTGGAGAAGATTTAAAATTTAATGTTAAAACACCTATGGAGTTGGTTTCAAATTTTAAAGGAAAGCTGTTCTTGGTTACAGGTGAGAGCGATCAGAATGTAAACCCATCACATACTTATAAATTGATAAATGCATTGATTAAAGCAGATAAAGATTTTGATTTATTGGTAATTCCAGGTCAAGGGCATCATTTTACTGGAGTTTATGATGATTACTTTGAAAGACGAAAACGAGATTATTTTACAAATCATCTTTTAAATAGAGCAAAATAATAGCCTGTGATGATGGGACTTTTATCATGTATATCTAACGTGTAAGTAGTTTTCCAAAATGTTCTGTTTATACGACAGAAAAATTGGTTACGCATCGGAATGGAAATATTTTTCTAGTCAGGGAGAACAAATAAAATTTGTTCTCCCTGACTCTTTTTGACTTTAGTGTGTAATTGGGTAAATCTACCTGATAAAAAAACCGATTAAAATATTGTAAAACGGTATTTTATAAAAACAAAGTAAGTCTGTCATATTTAGAGCAATAGTTATACCTTTGGTTTTTCTAAGTTCTAATCATGAATTCCAAAAAATTTTGTTTTATATCTTTTTGTTTTCTTCTTTTGTTTTGCTGTAATGAAGAACAAAAATTAGTATTTGTAGATTCTAATATTACAACCGAACATAACACCCTTGTTGAAGTTATTATTCCTACAGCGACTGGAGATAACAATAGTATCGTAAGTTCTATAAATTCAGATATTACCAACGAAGTTATAAAAGCATTGCATACAGGAGGTTCAGAAACAATCACATCCAAATCTATTGAAGAAAGTATCATTACTTTTAACGAAGAATTTACTGCTTTTAAGTTAGATTTTCCTGAAAGCCCTCAGCCTTGGGAAGCCCAAATCGATGGTGAAATTATGCATCAATCTCCTGAAATTATAAGCATGTCTATCACATCTTACATCAATACAGGTGGTGTACAAGGAAGCTTAAATATTTCCTTTTTAAATTATGATACAAAAACAGGACAGCGCATTAAAAATATAGATTTATTTAAAAATATAGAAGGCTTTAAAGAAATTGCTAAACAGTATTTTGAAAACACCCTTGAAAATAAAGACAATGCTTTTGATGTCAATGGCTTTGAATTACCTGAAAATATAGGATATATAGATGAAGGCGTCATATTACTATATAACGCCTATGAAATTGCACCTTACGCTTCAGATATTATTGAATTTACCATTCCCTTTGAAAAAGTAAATGCCTATTTAAATTTTGATAGCGCGCAATAAAGACATAATGTAACCCATGTGCAAGCCCTCATGAAATAAATTAAACTGAAGGGCATCATTCACATTTTTAAGTGTATTTCCTGTAGTAACAACCGTATACTCATGATAATTTTGAAACACACCATTCGCATAATCTTCTTGTGTTTTTTGCACTGTAGGAAAGAGCAAAGCCTTAATTTCTTCAACCTCTTTTTGTGATACTGGAGCTTCTGGTTTAGAACCTTTTTTATATTTTTCAACAAACTCATCACTTAACATAATAGGCAAACCAGATAATTTATACACTAGTATTTGTTGGGCTACTATAATGTGGGCAACATTCCAAATAATATTATTATTATACCCTTTTGGTATTTTATTTAAATCTTCCAATGAGTTGTTTTCTAATACGCTATTAAAATATTTTCTGGTGTTCGGTAAAACTTCAAATATAAAATCCATGAATTTGTGTTTATTAATTTTCGATAAATATACTTTTTTATGAAATCATTTCTTTTATATTGTGGTTAAATTTCCAAAAAATGAAAAAGGTATATTATTTAAAAACTTGCAGTACGTGTGTTAGAATTTTAAAGGATTTGAATCTTCCTTCAGACTATATTTTACAAGATATTAAAACAGAACATATTACGGTTAAACAACTTGAAGAGATGAAAGAACTTGCCGGAAGCTATGAAGCACTTTTTAGCAAACGTTCAAAACTTTACAAAGAAATGGGTTTGAAAAACCAAGAATTAACCGAACGCGATTACAAACATTATATCTTAGAACACTATACATTTTTAAGCAGACCCGTTATAATAAGTGACGATGCTATTTTTATAGGTAATTCTAAAAGTGTCGTTGATGCTGCCAAAAAAAGCATTGGCAATTAATGGCAACCACAACCATCATCACCTCCACAAGCTTTTTTAGATTTTGTTGTTTTCCAAAAAAACTTTTTGACGATGAAAGCAAGTGCCAAAACAATCGCTATAACAACTAATATGTTTTGTATGATAGTATTCATAGGAGTTTAATAGTTGGGTAATTATTTTAATTCCTTAAAACTATTTTAAAAATTGAAATGCCAATAAGGCCACTACATAAGCCAAACCACTCATAATAATTAATTGCAAAGCAGGCCATTTCCAGCTGTTTGTTTCACGTTTTACAACGGCTAATGTGCTCATACATTGCATCGCAAATGCATAAAAAAGTAATAACGAGACCCCTGATGCAAATGTAAACAATGGTCCTCCAAGAATAGGATTAACCTCCCCTGCCATTCTGTTTTTTATGGTTTCTTCTTCGTCACTACCCACACTATAAATAGTTGCTAAAGTTCCCACAAAGACTTCTCTTGCTGCAAAACTACTAACTATGGCTATGCCAATTTTCCAATCGTAACCTAGCGGTCTTATTGCTGGTTCTATAGCACGTCCCGTTAAACCAATAAATGAATATTCCAGTTTTTGCGATGCAATCTTACTTTGCAATTCTGCTTCACTCAAATTTTGTGAAGCATATTCTTTTTTAACAATGGTTTCTGCATTTTTAAATTCTGAACCAGGACCATAAGAGGCCAAAACCCAAAGCAAAATAGAAATAGCCAAAATTATTTTTCCCGCTCCAAAAACAAATGATTTTGTTTTTTCAACAACCGTTAATGCCACATTTTTTAATAAAGGAAGCTTATAGTTAGGCATCTCAACAACAAAAAAAGTTTTGTTTTTAATTTTTAATATTTTGTTTAAAATATAGGCCGAACTTATAGCGGTTACAAATCCCAACAAATACAACAACATAAGTGTTAATGCTTGATAACCCAATCCGAAAATACGCCCTTCTGGAATGACCAAAGAAATAATAATTAAATACACGGGAAGCCTTGCCGAACATGTTGTAAAGGGTGTTACCAAAATGGTAATTAAACGTTCTTTCCAACTTTCAATATTTCTGGTCGCCATAATAGCAGGGATCGCACAGGCAGTTCCAGAAATAAGTGGCACCACACTTTTACCGCTTAAACCAAATCGTCGCATAATTCTATCCATTAAAAATACTACGCGACTCATATAGCCACTCTCTTCCAGCACAGAAATGAATAAAAACAAAAATGCTATTTGTGGAATAAAAATAACAATACCCCCAAGACCTGGTATAATGCCTTCAGCCAATAAATTGGTGAAAGCACCTTTTGGCATAGCATCTTTTGTCCATTCACTTAACGATGCAAAAACATTATCAATAAAATCCATTGGTACACTAGACCAATCGTAAATAGCTTGAAAAATAGCAAGTAAAATGATAAAGAAAATCACATAACCCCAAACTTTATGTGTTAAAACCCTGTCTAATCTTGCTCTTAAATCTTTTGCTTGAGATATATCTATCGTTTGTCCGTTTTTAAGAACGTCATTTATAAACTGATATCTTTTGATAATCTCTTTTTGTTGTAAGCGTTTTAAATCGCCTTTACTTTTAGTTTTAAAATCAGCAACAGCATCAATTTGTTTTCTATCTGTTTTTCCAAAATTAACATCTTGCGTAATAACTAGCCAAAGCTTATAAATTAATTGATTAGGAAATGCTTTTCGTAAATTATCAAAGTAATCTTTATCTATTTCAGATGTATCTAAACAAGGTGTTATTGATATGTCTTTATAGTTGGTTATTAAATCTTTTAAATGATCAATCCCTTCATTTTTTCTAGTACTAACTAAAGCGATTTTGGTTTGCAGGCGCTCCTCTAAATAATCAATGTCCAAAGAAATGCCTTTATAACGCATTCTATCCGCCATATTTATAACAAGAATGGTAGGTATCTCTAAATCTTTAATTTGGGTGAAGAGCAACAGATTTCGCTTTAAATTTTCAACATCGCTCACTACAACAGCAACATCAGGAAAATCTTTATCATTCTTGTTAAGCAATAACTCAATAACCACATTTTCATCAAGCGAAGAGGCATTCAAGCTATACGTTCCTGGTAAATCAATAATATGGGCTTTAACACCACGAGGTAATTTACAAACGCCTTGCTTCTTCTCAACTGTAATCCCTGGGTAATTACCCACCTTTTGGTTTAAACCTGTTAACGCATTAAAAGCAGATGTTTTCCCTGTATTTGGGTTACCTATTAAGGCAACATTTATTTGCTTACTCATATATCAATTTTTTCAATTAGTACATGAATAGCTGTTTCTTTTCTAATAGCTAAATGGGTTCCATTAATGTTTAAATACATAGGATCTTGGAATGGTGCCAACTGAACAAGCTCGACATAATTACCCGGCAAACAACCCATTTCAAGAAGTTTTAAAGGTATATGAATTGAAGAAACATCAGTAATTATGGCTCTTTCTCCCCTTTTAAGATGTGCTAATGTAATTTGCAAGCTTATTTAGATTGATTTTAAAGAAGCAAAAGTAAAGTAAATTTTTAGGGTAAAAAAATTGTATGACAAAAACTATTTTTGATATTCTTTTTTTAAGATTTTAATATCATTTAACAAGCGGTCTATATCATCTGTTTTGGTGCCGTCATAAAAGCCTCTTATTTGCTTTTTTTTATCGATTAGCATAAAATTTTCGGTGTGAATCATATCAAAGGGTCCACCATCTCCATAACCTTTTACAGCTAAATAGCTTTTTCTAGCCAATTCATAAATTTGTTTTTTATCGCCTGTCACCAAATTCCATTTGGAATCGTTAACACCTTTTTCTAAAGCATAACGTTTTAATTGAGCCACATCATCTATTTCTGGAGTAACTGAGTGAGACAATAACATCACCTCATCATCATCCATAATTTCTTTTTGAACATCTGCCATATTGCTCGTCATTATTGGGCAAATAGTTTGACAGGTAGTAAAAAAGAAATCGGCCACATAAATTTTATCTTTATAATCATCTTGAGTAACCACTTTACCATTTTGGTTAATAAGCGAAAAATCTGCTATTTTATGATATTTTCTTTGATCTTGAATGGTACTATCAACCAATTCAGCATTCACCATGGATGGTTGGTAAACCTGCAAGGGTTTATCAACGTTCAGTTTGCTATAGATGATTGTAACGATAACCATAGAAACAACACCAAAAACAATAGCAAAAATTTTATAATCTTTAAAAAATGATAGCATTAAAACAGATAAACATTAAATTAATACAAAAATACAATGAAATTGAGAGATGAACTATGATATAAAGGCTTAAATTCTTGTTAAAACAAAGCACTATCAATAATTAGCTTTTTAAAGTTGGTTTAAAAGATTACTTTTGTGCGGATTATAAAAAATCGGATTACAGATATATGGAGTTTGTTATTAAAATATCTCAATTTTTATTGAGTCTTTCATTACTGATCATTTTACATGAATTAGGTCATTTCATCCCTGCAAAGGCATTTAAAACGCGTGTTGAAAAATTTTACTTATTCTTTGATGTGAAATTTTCATTGTTTAAAAAGAAAATTGGCGATACTGTTTATGGTATTGGCTGGTTACCTTTAGGCGGCTATGTTAAAATATCGGGAATGATAGATGAAAGTATGGATACCGAGCAAATGGCATTACCGCCACAACCTTGGGAATTTCGTTCTAAACCAGCTTGGCAACGTTTAATTATTATGTTGGGTGGTGTTACGGTTAATTTTATTTTGGCATATTTTATATACGTTTTTATGGCTTTTGGGTATGGAGATGAAGATATTTCAGCTGCGAGTATAAAAGATGGCTATTGGGTTGAAAACCCTTTACTTATAAATTTAGGGTTTAAAACTGGAGACAACGTTATTGCTATTGACGATAAAAAAATTGTTAATGAATCTGATATAAAATCCAATTTTATAGGTGCCAAATCAGTAACCATTGAAAGAGATGGCGTTCAAAAGACAATTGATTTGCCTCAAGACTTTTTAGGGCAATTTTCCGACGGTAAAAATCATAGTTTGTTTGAACTAAGAATTCCTTTTATGGTTGGTGAAGTTGTAGATAGTTCGAAAAACAAAAATGTTGATTTAAAACAAAAAGATATTATAACAGCTATTAATGGTAATGAAATAAAATATTTCGATCAATTTTCCTCAGTTTTAAGCACTTTAAAAGGACAAACTATTACTGCAACTGTTTTGCGTGGCAATGAAACTCTGTCCAGACAATTGCAAGTAAATAGTAATGGTAAATTAGAAATTTTTCCTGCTAACAGTCCAAGACGATTTAGCGAACTGGGATATTTTGATGTCATTAAAAAAGAATATTCGTTTAGTGAAAGTTTTGGTATAGGCTATGACAAGCTTACTGGACAAATAAGTTCTTATTTCGGACAATTAAAACTTATTTTTAGCCCAAGTACTGGTGCTTATAAAGGTGTTGGTGGTTTTAAAGCTATTTTTGATATTTTTCCTGACACATGGAGCTGGCAAGCCTTTTGGTCTATCACAGCCTTTTTATCCATTATGTTAGGTGTTTTAAATTTATTACCTATTCCAGCTTTAGATGGTGGCCATGTGATGTTTTTATTATATGAAATGGTTTCGGGCAGAAAGCCTGGCGACAAGTTTATGGAATATGCGCAAATGGTTGGTTTCTTTATACTTATAGCCTTAGTGCTTTTTGCGAACGGAAATGATATTTTTAAAGCTATTTTTAATTAAATATTTTTTAAATTTTATATTGCAAAGTATAAAATAATATATATATTTGCGCTCGCAAAAGCGAAAAAGTAACACTCCTCCTTAGCTCAGTTGGTTAGAGCATTTGACTGTTAATCAAAGGGTCCTTGGTTCGAGCCCAAGAGGGGGAGCTTAACAAGAAAAAGACTTTACAGAAATGTAAGGTCTTTTTTGGTTTTAAGCATCGAGATCAACTAAATTTATATTCAATAATAAACAAGTCTTTCATTAAACCTTTATACTAAATTAGTATCTAAAGAATATAATCATTAACATTATGCAAACTCCTGCTCTTCAAAAAAATAAGATATTTTTTATATTATTCTTTTCCATCATTATAATCACATTAACAAGTTGGAAACTTCCAACAAAGAATAAAGAAAAAAATACATCAGTTTACACATCCCAATTTGAGAACGTTTTGGGAACTTCTTTCGAAATGAAAGTAAAAACGACTTCTAGCAAACAAGCTTTATTGGCTGAAAAAATAGCGTTAGATGAAATCACCCGACTTTCTAACATATTAAGTGCCTATAATACCGAAAGTGAATTTAGCGTATGGATGCGTACCCAAAATAAACCCATTAAAGTATCTAAAGAATTAATAGACGTTTTAAGTTTATTTGATATGTGGAAATATAAAACTAATGGTGCTATAAATCCTGCTTTTGAAATTATAAGCCAATTATGGGAACATGCTGAAAACACACAAATATTGCCATCTAATACTGATTTACAAAATGCTATAAATACAGCATCTCAAGCGCATTGGAAAATTGATTTTAAAAACAATACGGTGACGCATTTAACTAATACGCCATTAATGCTAAATACTTTTGTGAAAAGTTATATTATGGATCAAGCTACCCAAAAGGTTATGGAGCATACAGAAGCTGAAAATGTAGTGATGAATATAGGTGGTGATATTTTAGTGTTAGGCAATCAGAATGAAACTATAGAAATCACCAATCCCAAAGCAAATGCTATTAATGATGATGCTCTAGACTTTGTGAAAATCCAAAATAAATTTATCGCAACCAGCGGAAATTATAGACGAGGAAACCATATTGGGAACCAATGGTATTCCCACATTATTGATCCAAGAACTGGCATGCCAGCAGATAACATCATATCAGCTACTGTGATAGCCGATAATGCCACAGACGCCGGTGCTATGGCAACTGCTTTTAATATCATGACAATTAAAGAAAGTGCTTTGTTAGCAAAACAATTTCCAAACGTCGCTTATTTGCTTATTGATAAAAATGGAAATCGAATTGAAAGCGATAATTGGACATCTTTTCAAATAGAAAAAGAACCATCTATTGCTGAAAATAGTTTAGCAAGTAACGATGAATGGGATCCTAAATACGAACTGGCAGTAAATCTTGAATTGGCAAAATTTGAAGGGCCTTACAGAAGACCTTTTGTGGCTATTTGGATTGAAGATGAAGATAAAAACCCCATTAGAACATTAACGGTTTGGTATAATAAACCGCGTTGGATACGTGATTTGAAAGCTTGGTACCGAGCTAACTATTCTACTTTTAATGTAGAATCCCAAACCATCAATTCGGTCTCAAGCGCTACCAGACCTGCTGGCCATTATACTATTAAATGGGATGGAAAAAATGATGCTGGTGCTTATGTAAAAAAGGGGGATTACATCATAAATATTGAAGTTGTTAGAGAACATGGCACTTATCAATTAATTACTCAAGAAATTAAGGCAAACAATAAAGCCTTTAAAATTGAACTCCCTTCAAACCCAGAAGTAGCTTCAGCTTCTTTGAAAATTAAAAAGAAATAAAATGACCAAGAAATTTGTTGCTAAATATTCTAGGTGGCTGCATATTTATCTTTCCATGATTAGCTTTGTAATTGTGCTTTTTTTTTCAATTACAGGTCTTACATTAAATCATGCCGATTATTTCCAAAATAATACTTCCATTACTCAAAACGAAGGGAAAATTGATAGCAATTGGATAAGCGCAACCGATACTTTAAAAATTAAAAAGTTAGAGATTGTTGAGTTTTTTAGAAACAAGTATAAAGTAAAAGGTTCGGTTACTGATTTCAGAATATATGACAGTGAAATTAGTTTAACGTTCAAAGCCCCAGGCTATGCCTCAGATATATTTATAAATCGTGAGGATGCTAGCTTTTCTTTAACGCAGACCAATCAAGGGTTAATGGGCTTTTTTAATGATCTTCATAAAGGTAGGGACACTGGTAAAGCATGGCTCTGGACAATTGATGTTTCAGCTATTTTAATGACTATTATTTCACTAACGGGCCTCATTCTTTTATTGTTTATCAAGAAAAAGAGAACGGCAGGTGTTGCACTACTTTTTGCAGGACTAATTCTAATTTATATTATCTACCATTTCTGGGGCCAATAGGATATTCATCCATACATTACTTAAACGCCAAATTAATATTTAAGGGTGCCATGTTACTTCTACTAGATAAATAGTCTTTGGGAGATTGATTGGTTTGCTCTTTAAAAGCCGTTAAAAAAGAATTATATGAACTAAACCCTACTTTGCTTGCCAAACCTTCTAAAGTTAGAGTATTTAAATCTCCATCGTTAATAAGCTTTAAAGCATCTTTGATCCTACAATAATTTATATACTCAGAAAAAGTCACTATCGCATGATATTTAAAAATATAGTACATATGGCTTGTGGGAATATGTATGGCTCTTGCAAAGTCTGCGAATGAAAATTTAGGAGTCCTAAAAGGATTCTCTTTTTCTACAAAATTTTCAATCTCGGTAATGTAAGGGACAACTCTTTCTTCTATACTGTCGCTTAATATTTTATCTTGGGGGTTTGAAATATCTTTTAAATCAAAAACCCAAACATGATCGGTAAAGTTTATATTGTTTTCAATTTTAATTAATCGCTTTTTTAATTTGGGATACCCATGTAAAATTTCAGGGTTTATCAAAATTTTACCATAAAGGAGCAACCAAGGCATTATTACTAAGACAGAATAATTATGAGCTCGAAATAATTCATCCAATAATTTTTCAGAATAAAGTGAAAACAAAACTCTAAAAACTAAAAACGTTGCAATTACAAACATAAATACCGTCCAATTTCTTATAAGAAGGTAATGGGCGATTGCAATGGATTTTTTTAAACTTTCATTCCATAAATTTTTATAAAGTACATTAAAAGACAACATCAAATAAAATAAGAAGAATACTATTAAACTTATAAACCTTATGTCTTCAATGAATTCATTTTCTAAAATAGGAACGTATTTTTGCACTAAATTCAAAACCAAATTCATTACAGGATAAATAAAATGAATTAAGTCTTTTTTGTGCACGTGTTCATAATCTTTGACTAAAGATTTAAAATATAGGAATAAAGAAGGGACTGCGATTAAGAAAATTGGGGCAATTAATTTTGAATTAAGTATTGAACCTGAATTGGTAAATGCAAGCAAACCAATTATAATATTTCTAATAGAGCATATAGAAAAAATTATTACCAAATAAATATTCACAAAAATATTAGACCTATAGGAAAATAGCATAATTGATATTACAAATAGACCTAAAAAACCAATTAAAATTAAGGCAGAATTAATAAAAAAAAGGGGCATGTTCTTTATGTTTTTTAAAAAGAATGAATTAAATCAACCATATTCAAAGTTAACAAAATAGCCTAAATGGAACCGAATAGTCACTGTTTTTTTAAAATTGTTACTGCTTTACATCAAACCTCAATAAAACAGCAACATATAAAACAAAGCTTTATTATTTTTATCTAGATATTGAGTTCTCTTAATATTAACAGCTTCGATTTTAAAAAAAAGTATTAAACATGGAGCGATTTATTTTGCTATTATCATCACATATTGAATTTTGAGATTCGTGTGCAAAACTAAATCCAAAAAAGCTTTTACAGAAATGTAGAAGCTTTTTTATTTATTATTCTTGAGAGAAAAGCTTTTTAAAAACTGAACAAAATTAATCTTATAAGCAAGGTTTAAAATATTAACTTTAAAGTTATATTTGCAAAACGCAGTATTTTTAGAGGATTTCGAAAATTTACATTTGCACGTCACTTTTTTATTTAGGCTCCATAGTTCAAGGGATAGAACAAAAGTTTCCTAAACTTTAGATCCAAGTTCGAATCTTGGTGGAGTCACTTTATTAGAATCAAGTATCTACTTTCCAAACTAAATATATTTAAGGAAGTATTGTACTGTTAGAATATTAAAGTTAGTTGTTCATCCTAAAACAAGATTTCCTTAAAAAAGGCCTTATGAAACGAAAAATCGGAATCATTTATTCTTCTGTAGATGGGCAAACTCTAAAGATTTGTGAAAAATTAAATGCGTTTTTTAATGAGAGGCAAATAGAAACCGAACTCTGTTCCATTGATAATTTTAAAGGAAATGTATCTGAATTTGAGATATTGATTATTGGAGCTAGTATTCGATATGGCAAACATCATGCAAAAATTACTGAATTTGTACTTAATAATAAAAACAACTTTAAGGATATAAAAACGGCTTTTTTCTCGGTTAACTTGGTTGCAAGAAAAGAAGATAAAAATACGCCAAACACAAACCCGTATCTCGTTAAATTCTTAAAAGAAACAAGTTGGACTCCCGATTTTTTAGATGTATTTGCTGGAAAATTAGATTATAAATCCTATTCATTTATAGATAAGTTAATGATTAAACTCATTATGAAATTAACAAATGGACCAACACAATCAGATTATCCCATAGAATTTACAGAATGGGGGCGAGTGGCTGCTTTCGGAATGAAAATAAGGGAAAGCTATTTAAAGAGACCCATTTAAACAAAAACCTCAAAAGCTACTCCCTAACAATCATCACCGGAATATTAACTTTATGGCGAACGGCATCAACCGTAGTTCCAAAAAGAATGTCTTTTACCCAACTATGCCCGTGAGCTCCCATAACTAAAATATCAAAAGAACCTTCATTAACGACTTTTGATATTTGTTTTTTCGGATTTCCAAATCCTAATTTTATGGACACGTTAAAGCCTTTATCTTCAATTTTCTGTTTATATTCTTTTAAATAAGTCGCATCACTTGAGGTTTCATAATCATCAATTTGATTTCCGTAAACCAAAGCGCCTGCGGTTTCAACCACATGTATAATAGTATAAGAGGCATCATCGCCCCCTAAGTGCAGGGCTGTTGCAATATTTTTACTATCGACATTAGAAAAGTCTATCGCAATGGCAATATTTTTATAAGGCTTGGTAATTAATTCATCATTTAAAACAACTTCATCAATATGAGGCACCAATTTCGGCGATTTTAATTGGTGATTTATAAGAGGTTTAAAAATAATATATACCAGCAGAATCGCTGCTCCAATGGCAATAGGGATTACAAAAATCCAGATATAAATAGGGTGCGATGCTGTTTGCAACCAACCATCAATTTCATCAAAAACCAACTTGGCATTTAACGATACTATAATCAGTGCTATAACCCAAGAAGCAATTTGTGTAGGAATGCTAATGGTGAAATTGTGCATTTTCTTTTTATCACTCACAAAATGAATTAACGGAATAATGGCAAATCCTAATTGTAAACTCAGTACCACTTGGCTTAATACCAATAACTTTCCTGTAGCTCCT
This sequence comes from Confluentibacter sediminis, assembly GCF_003258355.1. Lineage (GTDB taxonomy): Bacteria > Bacteroidota > Bacteroidia > Flavobacteriales > Flavobacteriaceae > Confluentibacter > Confluentibacter sediminis. Next base: position 235,814 of record NZ_QKPO01000005.1, read on the forward strand.
TCCCCCAATAAAACAACCGTCAAAATAGCTGGAATAATAGCAATCAACCTAGTGATAATACGCCTTACCCATGGTTGAATACGCAAATTCAAATATCCTTCCATTACAATCTGTCCTGCCAAAGTCCCTGTAACCGTACTACTCTGCCCTGCAGCAATAAGCGCTAAAGCAAATAAAATAGGTGCCCATTTAGAGCCCAAAAGAGGTTCTAATAATTGGTGGGCATCTTGAATTTCGGCAATTTCAAACATGCCATTATTAAAAAAAGCAGCTGCAGCCAAAATTAAAATAGCGGCATTCACCAAAAATGCCAAGTTTAAAGCAATAACAGAGTCTATAAAATTATACTTTATGGCCTGTTTAATGCCTTTTTGGGTACGATCAAATTTCCGGGTTTGAACTAACGAAGAATGCAAATATAAATTGTGTGGCATTACCGTAGCACCAATAATTCCTATAGCAATATATAAAGCGGCACTGTTTGGTATGGATGGAACTAAGCCGGCCGCAATGTCTGCAAAATCAGGTTTTGCCAAAACCATTTCTAAGAAAAATGATGCCCCAATGATGGCAATCAATGTAATGATAAAGGCCTCCATTTTTCGAATACCTTTATTAATCAAGAAAAGTAGTAAAAAGGTGTCCAAAACGGTGATACTTACGCCCCAAAGTAACGGAATATCAAATAGTAACTGCAAACCAATTGCCATTCCTAAAACTTCGGCTAAATCGCATGCAGCTATGGCAATTTCAGCCAAAATATATAAAATGAAATTTATAAAAGGGGAATAGGATTCTCGTGATGCCTGAGCTAAGTCCCTACCTCTTACAATGCCCAATCTGGAACTTAAACTTTGTAGTAATAATGCCATGATATTAGACATTAATAATACCCAAATAAGGGTATATCCAAATTGACTACCACCTGCAATATCGGTTGCCCAATTTCCAGGATCCATATAACCAACACTTATCATATAAGCGGGACCAAAAAAAGCTAAGATTTTCTTCCAAACAGAAGTGTTTTTGCTTACTTGAATGGACTCGTGTACCTCTTCTAACGATTTGCCTTCTTTTCTCATGAGGTTATACTAATTTAACGTAAAGATTATTCGCTGTAATTGTAGAAACATTTAGCTTCTGATTGTTTATTTTGATAATCATCGACTGATCGAAAGGTTCTTTATCAATCACTTCAATGTGACTTCCTAAAGCCATCTTTATTTTATCTAAATATTGCAGAAATTCTTTTGAAGAATTTTTAACCCCAACACAAATGCAAGACGTCTCTGCATCCACTTGCGCTAATAAAATCTTTTCAACTTTTTTAATGTTTCCATCCTTATCAGGAATGGGGTCACCATGTGGGTCTTCCTTTGGATAATTTAAAAAAGCATCCAATTCGTTAATTAGCTTCTCAGATTTTATATGCTCTAGCTGCTCTGCAACGTCGTGTACTTCATCCCAAGAAAAATTGAGCTTTTCTACCAATAAAACCTCCCAAAGTCGATGCTTTCTCACTACCATTGCAGCCGCTAAACGCCCCTCCTTAGTCAAGCTAACTCCTTGATATTTAATATAATTAACCAGATCTTTATCTGCCAATTTTTTAATCATATCGGTTACCGAAGATGCTTTGGTTTCCATTTGTTCAGCAATGGCATTAGTGCTTACCGCAATACTTCCTTGTTTTCCTAAATGGTAAATAGCCTTTAAATAGTTTTCTTCAGATAATGTTACCATACATCCATTTTAAAGCACAAATATACAAAATGTATTTACTTAAATATAAATATATTTTTAGACTAATCTAAAAATATATTTATATTTACAAAAAAATTAACACTCCGGCAATGAAATATATTTTTATTATACTATTATTTAACTCTGCGCTTGCTAATTCACAAAACACCTTTAACATTGAAGGAACTATAACTTCCAATAGAAAATCGTTGCCCTATGCGAATATTTATATTGAAAATACAGCTTTTGGACAGTCATCAAACGAAAATGGTAAGTATATAATAAAAAATATAGAACCCGGAACTTATACAATTCGTGCCTCCTTTACTGGTTACAAAACAATAATCAAAAAAATTGAGATCGTTAACGAAAATCTTAAAGTAAATTTCGAACTAGAAGAAACTGAATCTTTAAACGAAATAGTTATTACCGGCACATTAAAAGCTGTAAATAGTTTGGAAACCCCCATACCTGTTGAAGTTTACAGTGCAACTTTCTTCAAAAAAAATCCAACACCAAACATTTTTGAAGCACTTCAAAATATAAATGGCGTGCGTCCGCAGATTAACTGTAATGTTTGCAACACAGGAGATATTCATATTAATGGTTTGGAAGGTCCTTATACTCTTGTTCTTATTGATGGCATGCCCATTGTTAGTGGTTTATCAACCGTTTATGGACTAAGCGGGATTCCCAATTCGCTTATCGAACAAGTTGAAATTGTTAAAGGTCCGGCCTCATCTCTTTATGGTAGTGAAGCTGTTGGTGGGTTGATTAATATCATCACCAAATTACCAAAAAATGCCCCTTTATTTTTTGCTGATAGTTTTACAACCTCTTGGGGCGAATTTAATTTAGATGTTGGTCTCAAAGCTAAAATAGGCGAAAATGGGTCACTTTTATTGGGTACAAATTATTTTAATTACAATAACCCGATTGATAATAACCATGATAATTTTACAGATGTGCCCCTTCAAGAACGTATTTCTGTATTTCAAAAATGGGAATTCAAACAAAAGAAAGGAAATAAACTTTCGTTAGCTAGCAGGTTTTTTTATGAAGATAGATGGGGCGGCGAACTTCAATGGAACAAAAGTTTTAGAGGAGGTGATGCCGTTTATGGAGAAAGTATTTATACCAAACGCTATGAAATTATAGGTAATTATGAGCTTCCTATAAAAGAAAAAGTTCGATTTCAATTTTCGTATTCAGATCATGATCAAAACTCGGTTTATGGTACTACGTTGTATTTGGCAAAACAACGAATTGGGTTTGGGCAATTCATTTGGGATAAAACCTTAAATCATCACGATTTATTATTTGGGGTCGGGGCTAGGTATAATTTTTATAATGATAACACCACTGCAACGCCAAAAGCTGATGTTATAACTATCCCTTCAGTCTTTGTACAAGATGAGATAAAGCTCAGTGAACGGCAAAAACTATTACTAGGGATGCGATATGATTATGATGACAGACATGGCTCCATATTAACCCCAAGAATGGCATATAGTTATAAACTAACTGAGGATGATATTTTAAGAGTTAATGCTGGAACGGGATTTCGTGTAGTAAACCTATTTACTGAAGAACACGCTGCGCTAACTGGAGCTAGGGACGTTGTTATTACAGAAACCTTGAATCCTGAAACGTCTTATAATATGAACATTAATTATCTTAAAAAAATACACCTTAAAAGTGGGATGATTTTCACTTTTGATGCTTCAGCTTGGTACACCTATTTTAAAAATGCCATCATACCAGATTATGATACCAATCCGAATCAAATTATTTATAATAACTTAGATGGATTTTCGACTACCAAGGGGTTTAGTTTTAATTTTGACAGTACGTTTAATAGCAACTTTAAAGCCTTACTAGGTTTTACGTTTCAAGACGTTTCAAAAACAGAAAACAGTGTAAAATCAAGACCTATTTTAAGCGAAAAATTCTCAGGAACTTGGGCTTTATCCTATAAAAATCATAAAACAAACATCCTCGTGGATTACTCCGGGAATTTATATGGCCCCATGCGATTGCCTTTATTAGGTTCTTTAGACCCAAGACAAGCCTATTCACCCACTTGGAGTATTCAAAACATTCAATTCACATATGATGGATTACACCATTTTGAATTCTATGCTGGTGTAAAAAACCTTTTGAACTGGACACCCGATAAAGGAAACCCTTTCATTATTGCCAGAGCTCACGACCCTTTTGATAAAAATGTAGAATTTGATTCTAACGGACAAGTTATGCCCACAGACGAAAACCCTTACGCATTAACATTCGACCCAAGTTATGTGTATGCTCCTAATCAAGGCAGGCGTCTGTTTTTTGGTTTGCGTTATAAAATTGATTAACACCCTATAATTACTAAATAATTTATTATTTTTAATTATGGCACAACATAACGAACTTGGCAAAAAAGGAGAAGCGCTGGCTGTAGATTTTCTATTAAAAAACGGGTATGAGATTATAGAACGCAATTATTGTTTTGATAAAGCTGAAGTTGATATTATAGCCCAAAAAGACGATATACTCGCTATTATAGAAGTGAAAACACGCTCGACTGCCGATTTTGGTAATCCGCAAGATTTTGTAAAACCAAAACAAATTCAGCAATTGGTAAAAGCAGTTGATGAATACGTAACAGTTAATGGTTTAGATGTGGAAGTAAGGTTTGATATTATTGCCATTATTAAAGCTTCTAAAGATTTTAAAATAGAACATTTAGAAAATGCATTTTATCATTTTTAGTTATTTTCAAAATAAGCTTTCAAAGCAACCACATCATCTGGTCTTGCAATAATTTCTTTGTCTTTATTTAATATAAAATACGTTGGAGTGGCAGTGACGCCATAATCATCACCAATTTTATTTTCCCATTTACCTTCTCCAAAAACATGGATGAAATCCGGAAATTTAGTAATGGTATCTTTCCAATTATTAGCCTCACTTTCTAAACCAACAGCAATTACTTTTAGCTTCCCTTTTTCTTGGGTTTTAACAAAATCTTCTAATATGGGAATTTCGTGTAAACAATGCGAACAGGTACTGCTCCAAAACACAACAATATAGTTTTCGGCACCTTCTAATTGGCTTAATTTTTTGGCGATTTTTTTTCCGTTTTCTAAAACTTCAAATGAAAAATCTGGTGCTTTATGTCCAAGGGAGATATTTCTAAACGTTGTTAATTTATACACCAATTCTTGATTATTTTCAAGTTTAGCAATGTCGATTAAATAGGTGTCCGCTATGTAATTGGCAACTTCTTCAAAACCATCTTTACCCATACGCTCCCATAATTCTAAAAGTAAACTGCTTTTAATATTCAAAGGTGCTTCACTCATGGCTTTATAAAAAACATCAATGTTCTTTTTAAAATTTGACACTTTGTCTAATCCTTGGTGAGACAATTTGAACACATAATTAAACATGCGTTCACTTAAAAAGTTAGAGCTTTGTAGCACCTCATTTTTAAAATCTACATGATCAAAAAAATGAGTTTCCAAATTATTCATATAGGTTTTAACATCTTCTTCTTTTTCGGGAATATAAAATGTATTTGCCTTAATAAAATTTAATGCAATGGTGCCTTTAGCTGCTTCTTCAAAATTGGTTTGGGTTTCTTTTTGAGTTTTAAAAATAGACGCTAACACTTTAGGATCTTGCCCTTTTTGAGAGAAAAAATTACTCAAACTTTGTTGTATCATTGCCATGCTATGCATGTAAGAAGCCATTAGTTTATTTTCTGAAGAGGATTGATAAACCACATTATTTTCAACATTGAAAGTAAACGCAATATCCTCCTTTCCATTATAAATAATATCGATATAATTCTCTTCCTGCGGCAACGCATAAATTAATTTATACATTCCTGGCTTCACATTGGAGTCTAATTTTAATTCAAAACGGCCATCTTTTAAGGTAGCATTGTCAATATAATTAAGTTTTGAAGGTTCAATTTTATAAAGCAATACAGCTTTAAAATCTTCAGCCGGAGTAAAAGTTCCTTTTAGGGTATGTTGTGCAAAAAAGAGACTTGGCACTAAAAGGAAAATAAAAAAAAGACGTTTCATGTGGTGTATATTTTTTTAAAATTGAATCAATTATTAAGCCATAATAGGTTCTAAAACTTTTAGAGCTTGTTTTACAGATTTTATGTTTTCAAAGGTTAACAATAAGCGTAAACCATTTCGGGTTTGTTTCTCCTTCATTTGGCAGGTTTTTGGATTTGTTTGAACGTACTGTAATACACTTGTAAAATTATTACTTTGGTAAAAACTACTTTGTTGATCGGTAATAAAATAACCAATAAATTTGCCTTGTTTCATGATTATTTTTTCGAAACCTACTTTGGTGGCTATCCATTTAATACGAACGCTATTTAATAAATCCCGAACCTGAATTGGCAATTCCCCAAAACGGTCTATAAGTTGAGTTTCAAATTTTTGTAATTCCTCTTCAGTTTTTAAATCATTTAATTGGGTATATAAATTTAAACGTTCGGCAATATTGTTCACATAATCATCGGGGAAAAGCAGCTCAAAATCAGAATCGATAGTAACTTCTTTTACATATACTTTGGCGTCAATATCTTCTTCATACAAGTCTTTAAACTCATTTTCTTTAAGCTCTTCAATAGCTTCATTCAATATTTTCTGATAGGTATCGAAACCAATCTCATTAATAAACCCGCTTTGTTCTCCACCCAATAAATCGCCCGCACCACGAATCTCTAAATCTTTCATAGCAATATTAAATCCGCTACCAAGTTCTGTAAACTGCTCTAAAGCAGTGATACGTTTTCTGGCATCATCGGTCATGGCCGAATATTCTGGTGTTATAAAATAGCAGAATGCTTTTTTATTGCTGCGCCCTACTCTACCCCGCATTTGGTGTAAATCGCTCAGCCCAAAATTATTGGCATTATTAATGAAAATAGTATTGGCATTGGGTACATCCAATCCGCTTTCTATAATGGTTGTACTCACCAAAACATCAAATGCCCCGTCCATAAAAGCCAACATGAGTTGTTCTAGTTTTTTGCCATCCATTTGACCATGTCCAATACCAATTTTAGCATCTGGCACCAAACGTTGAATCATACCAGCTACTTCTTTTATGTTTTCAATACGATTATGAATAAAGAATATTTGTCCACCACGCTGAATTTCATAACTCACGGCATCTCGAATGGTTTCTTCATTAAAACGAATCACATGGCTTTCAATAGGATATCGATTTGGTGGAGGTGTTGTAATAACCGATAAATCTCTTGCAGCCATTAAACTAAATTGAAGCGTTCTGGGAATGGGTGTGGCTGTTAAAGTTAACACATCGACATTGTCTTTTAAAGTTTTTAATTTTTCTTTAACAGCCACGCCAAATTTTTGTTCCTCATCAACAATTAAAAGCCCTAAATCTTTAAATTTCACATCTTTATTAACCAACTGATGGGTACCAATAATAATATCTACTTTGCCATTTTCTAACTTTTCAAGAGTTTCTCGTCTCTCTTTAGCGGTTCTAAATCGGTTTAAATAATCTACTGTTACGGGGAAATCTTTTAAACGCTCTGTAAACGTTCTGGAATGTTGATATGCTAAAATAGTGGTTGGCACCAATACGGCAACTTGCTTACCGTTATCAACCGCTTTAAAGGCTGCTCGAATGGCAACTTCGGTTTTGCCAAATCCCACATCGCCACACACCAATCGGTCCATAGGGCGATCGCTTTCCATATCTGCTTTAATATCGGCCGTTGCTGTGGTTTGGTCGGGGGTATCTTCATATAAAAAAGAAGATTCCAATTCCAATTGCATATAACTATCTGGATTGTATTGATAGCCTTTCTCCGTTTTTCGTTTGGCGTATAATTGAATAAGATTAAAAGCTATATGCTTAACCCTCGATTTCGTTTTCTCTTTAAGTGTTTTCCAAGCATTACTTCCCAATTTATAAATCTTGGGAGGCTTTCCGTCTTTACCATTAAACTTAGTGATTTTATGCAACGAGTGGATACTTAAATATAAGACATCACGCTCGCCATAAACCAATTTAATAGCTTCTTGCTTTTTACCTTCTACATCAATTTTTTGCAAACCACCAAAACGACCAATACCATGATCGATATGAGTTACGTAATCACCAATATCTAAATTGGTTAATTCCTTTAAAGTGATGGATTGTTTTTTAGCGTAACCGTTTTTGACATTAAATTTATGATAGCGCTCAAAAATTTGATGATCGGTATAACAAACTATTTTATTATCATAATCTACAAACCCTTGATGCAAAGACAAGGTGATGGTTTTATATGACTTGACTTCTAAATGTGAATCGTCAAAAATATCATGAAAACGTTTCGCTTGCTGTTCGCTTACACAGGCAATATAATTGGTAAAGCCTTTATCATAATTGGTATTTAAATCTTCAATTAATAAGTTGAATTGCTTGTTAAACGACGGTTGAGGGGATGTCTTAAATTCAATAACGTCATCTGAAGAATTTGAGAAAACAGCCATAGTTCCAAACTCCACAATCGAAAAATCCAATAATTGTCTTTTTAGCAACTCCGAATTACAAAATAACTCTTCTGGTTTGGCATGCTTAATGTCTGATGAAAGCGTGTTAAAAGCCTCTTCTGCCTTTGCATAAAAATCATCAATCCTTGAAAAAAACAAGTCTGGGTTTTTAAAGCAAAGTACTGTTTTTGAAGCTATATATTTTAAGAAACTCGCACGCTCTTCGTTCAAAAATTTATTTTCAACATTGGGAATGATGTTGATTTTTTTAATTTGTTCAATGGACAATTGTGTTTCAACATCAAAGGTTCTAATGCTATCCACCTCATCACCAAAAAACTCAATTCTATAAGGTTCGTCGTTTGAAAACGAAAACACATCTACAATACCACCTCTCACTGAAAATTCTCCTGGTTCAGTAACAAAATCAACCCGTTTAAATTGGTATTCAAACAACACCTCATTAACAAAATCTATGGATAAATTATCACCAACACTAATTTTTAAGGTGTTACGCTCCAGTTCTTTTCTAGTAACTACTTTTTCAAAAAGGGCATCGGGATAAGTAACTATTATTGCTGGTTTTTTTTGTGAATTAATGCGATTTAAAACTTCAGCTCTCAACAACACATTCGCATTATCTGTTTCTTCAATTTGATATGGTCTACGGTAACTGCCTGGATAAAACAACACGTCTTTATTGTTAATGAGTTGCTCTAGGTCGTTTAAATAAAAAGCCGCTTCTTCTTTATCATTAAACACCAATAAAAAAGGTTTGTCTGCATCTTTAAAAACACTTGAAATAACAAAGGATAGAGAAGAGCCTACCAAGCCTTTTATATGGGTTCTACCTTGATTTTTGGCAATAGCAACCTGCAGATTTTGCGTTTGTAAAATCTGTGAATAGGTTTGCGAGAGAATGGTTTTACTCACGTAATTATGGTATTTAAGATGACAAATATAAGCTTTGCCCTTATTTTATTATAATAAATAACAAATCTATAACTTTATTCTTATGAATATTTAAGTATTATTTGGGCACTCATCATTTCCGATAAGAACCAACCTCCAAAACATAATCCGTGATAGGACTAGAAAACAGCAAAAACAAAGACATTTTTCTCTATTTAAAATACTTTTTTGTCTTAATTATATTAACGACACCAAATCTGTTGAATGTTTTTTTCGGTTTATTTTGTGTAAAAAAAATGAAAAAAATATGTAGGTTTGCAGCACTTTAAAAATATAAACAAGAATTTATGTCGTTTTCAGATTTATTTGATAGTGGATTTAAAAAGCGTAACGAAGATCATTTTGCGGCTATCGTAAGAGTGGCGATGGATGATGGCGTGATTTCTGAAGAAGAAAAAGCCTTTTTAGATAGATTGGCTCATAACTTAGATATTAGTGAAGGTGATTACAAACTTATTTTAAGTGATTACAAATCGCATCCTATAAATCCGCCTCATTCTTACGATCAGCGTTTAGAGCGTTTATACGATTTAGCACGTATGGTTTATGTAGATCATATTAAAGGAGACCACGAAGAAATTTTACTAACCAAAATTGCCATTGGGTTAGGTTTTCATGTACAAAACGTAAAATATATTATTGACAAAGCTTTGTGCTTAGTAAATGAAGAAGTGGACTTAGAAACTTTTATGCATGAAATGAAACATATGAATAGATAATATATTCTTTATTCAATACGAAAAACGCGAACCAAAAGGTTCGCGTTTTTCGTTTAATCAATTATAGTTAGTAAGATTATGCATCTTAAGAAGGTTAAAAATTATTGTTTTTTTAACATCCTTTATTTATACATTTACATATTCTAATTTAGTGGCAAATGTCAAAACTTAACTGTTTCGTTTTAACGGTTATTATTAGTTTCTTCTCGTTATTTCTGTTCAAAACAGAAAGTGCTACTTCATTTAAACGCCTCGTACATACACATGATATTAAAATTGACAATGCTTTTAATACATGTGCTATATCAACTAATAACTCTTTTGAACATTTAGTAAATTTTGAAAAGGAAAAAGAGCAGCCTTCCGTTAGTTGTTTTTACACAACTGCATCATCTCTAAACAAACGATATTTAAATACTAATTTACAGTACTTAAAAATTTGTGGATTTTTTGATTTAAATTTAACCACTCGTACCATTATTTACCCTTTCCATTCCTTCTTGTAACCCATTGATTTTATTGTATTAACCAAAACACCAATCATTAAAAAATGGCATGGTGGTTTATCTATTCATAAAATTAATTTAAAACATACAAGATGAAAATTTCATTAGTAATTATTTCTACGCTTTTAGTGTTATGCGTATTCGTTCCTTTTATCATATTTATTTATAATGGAACAAAAAATACACTTAGTATAAAAAAACAAGCCCATTTATTAATAAAAAATAACGGCATCATTTATAGCGTTAAAGACGTTTGGCGTAAAAATTTTATAGGGATAAGTAGTGACAATAAAACACTTACCTATATTCACTTTAAACTAAACAAGCCCTTTATTATTGATATTAGTTTAGCAGACTTAAAACAATGTCATATTATTAAAAACTATAATAATGGAACAAATAAGACGACATCACTAAAGAGTTTAGATTTAGAATTTATTTATAAATCTGCTTCTAAACCAAATACTATTATCAACTTTTTTAATGTAGATGATGATTTAAATGAAGATTTTGAATGGCAACGTATTGAAAAATGGCAACAATTAATTAAGGCCTCTATACCACAACAAATCATAAGTAAAATAGCTTCTTAAAAGCCATTTTTTAATTTAAGAAAAGCGAACCAAATGGTTCGCTTTTCTTATTTATGCAGTTTTAATTGAATACGCTTACGCGGAATATCCACCTCTAAAACCTTTACGATCACTTGTTGGTGCAGGCTTACATGTTCATTAACATCTTTAACAAAACTATCTGAAAGGTTTGACACATGAATCAATCCGCTTTCTTTAATGCCAATATCCACAAAACATCCGAAATTGGTAATATTATTAACAATTCCTGGCAGTAATTGCCCCTCATGCAAATCATTTATCGTTTTTATGTTTTGATTGAATGTAAATACTTTAGCTTGCTCACGAATATCCAAGCCCGGTTTTTCAAGTTCTTTAAGAATATCTTGAAGCGTTGGCAAGCCAACAGCTTCGGTGCAATATGTTTTTAAATCTATTTTTTGAAGTAAGTCTTTATTTCCTATTAAATCTGAAACACTTTTGCTTAAATCTTTTGCCATTTTTTCAACAATAGCATAACTCTCAGGATGTACCGCAGAATCGTCTAGCGGATTTTTACATTCTTTAATTCTCAAAAAAGCAGCACCTTGCTCAAAGGATTTATCTCCCAAACGAGGTACTTTTTTAATGTCTTGTCTTGATGAAAACGCTCCATGTTCTTTTCTATATTCAAAAATATTTTCGGCCAGTTTAGGCCCAATGCCAGATACATAACTTAACAGGGATTTGCTTGCTGTATTGACATTAACACCAACTGCATTTACACAATTTTCAACAACCACATCCAATGATTTTTGAAGTTTATTTTGGTCTACATCATGCTGATACTGGCCAACGCCAATAGATTTCGCATCAATTTTAACCAACTCTGCCAACGGATCTTGAAGCCTTCTTCCAATAGATACACTACCTCTCACCGTCACATCATAATCTGGAAATTCTTCTCGTGCAATCTTTGATGCCGAATAAATACTGGCTCCTGCTTCACTCACTACAAAAACCTGTACCTCATTTTTAAAATGAATCTTTCGAATAAAGTCTTCTGTTTCTCTTGAGGCTGTGCCGTTACCAATAGCAATCGCATCAATTTTATAGGCTTCGGTTAACGATCCTATCTTTTTTATGGCTCCCATCGTGTCACTTTTTGGTGGATGCGGATAAATGGTTTCATTGTATAACAAGTTTCCCTGTTCATCTAAACATACGACTTTACAACCTGTTCTAAATCCTGGATCGATTGCCAAAACTCTTTTTTCACCTAGTGGAGAGCCTAACAATAATTGCTTTAAGTTTTTTGTAAATACCGAAATAGCGGCTTCGTCGGCTTTTTCTTTTGCTATTTGTAATGCTTCGTTTGACAAGGATGGCAATAACAACCGTTTATAAGCATCTGTGATTGCTATTTGAATGTGTTCTGAACAATCGTTGTTAGAACGAAGGATTCTGTCTTCTATTTTGCTTAAAGCTTTATCATCATCAATAGCTATTTTAAGCTTAATAAAACCTTCAGATTCTGCTCTTAAAATCGCCAATAAACGATGCGAGGGTATGCGACTTAAGTTTTCTTCCCATTCAAAATAATCTCTAAATTTTTGGGCATTTTCATCATCTTTTTTTGCTTTCACCACTTTTGTAGAAATCATGGCAAAACGCTCTAATTGATGTCTGATGTTGTTTCTAATATCGCTGCGTTCGTTAATCCATTCGGCAATGATATGTCGAGCACCTTCTAAAGCCTCTTCCACAGAAGCGATGTTTCCTTTTACATATTTAAATGCCACGGACTCTAAATCATGGGCATTTTGGCTCATCATTATTTTTGCCAAAGGTTCTAATCCGTTTTGCCGTGCTGTTTCAGCTTTTGTCTTTTTGCTCTTCTTGTAGGGTAAATATAAATCTTCCAGTGTTGTTAAATCTGGAGCCGCTTCCATTTTTTGTTTTAATTCTGACGTTAAAACACCTTGTTCATCCAGTGCTTTTAAAATGGCTGATTTTCTTTTTTCTAAGGCTTCAAACTGTTCTTTATATTTTACAATATCACCAATTTGAACCTCATCTAAATTACCTGTACGTTCTTTTCTATAACGAGAAATGAAGGGAATGGTACAGTCTTCATTTAATAATTCAACAGTGTTTTTTATGGAGGCTTCTGATAATTGGGTTTGGGAAATTATAAATGAAATTAAAGACATGAAAAAGTTTAAATAAATTGAAAAGCAAATATAACAAGTTTATTTGTTTGAAAAATATACGACATGTATCGTATGGATTGGTGCTTGTTCGATTTCTATTTTTGTTACAAACAGCAACACCAAGACTATTATGAAAAACATATTATTGACATTTTTACTTCTTGCCTTAACAACCAATTCCTTTTGGGCACAAAAAACAACTTTAAAGGATTTTAATCTTCCAGAAAAGACTCTAGCTGTCCAAATTATGGAAGCTAATTATAATGGCGAAACCAAAGAGTTCTTACCCATTTCACAACAAGTATTAGTATTCAAAAACGGTAAATTAACTGAAGATAAATATGCTATGGCTGACAAATCTTATGGTTCACAAACAGTTAATGAATACAATGAAGCTGGTCAATTAAACAAAAGCTCATTTTTGTCCTTTAATAAAGAAAAACCTGTATCTAGCATTACAACTTACCAGTATGTAAAAGAAAATAATTTAGTAGCAGTATATGAAACTTCAGATAATGGTTATAAACGAAAAACTGAAGACCGAAACTACAATACCTCAGGTAACTTGGTTAGTAGTGTTTTTTACGATCAAAACGGAGATAAAATGAAGACTGTCACTTATTTTGACAATCATAATGACATTCTTTATCACTATAAAAATAATTCTCAAAAATCTTATCAGCCGAATTTAGAATCTATTTATTATTCGGGAAACCAAATACTATTTTCAAACACAATTTATGTAGATAAAGAACTCCAACAAACTATTGTTAAAACAACTGATTATCTGTATGATGATGATAATAATTTAATAGAAATGAATATCACAAATACCTATGAAGATTCTGAAGAAAAAGCTCGAAACGTATTTAACATACTAAATAAATCATTTAATACTAAAAAAAGTGATACTTCAAAAAACACTAAAAAACTAAGTTATAGCAACTATAAATCTAATGGCGTTTGGACGGCTCAAATACCTGAAAAATTAACTTTACAAAATCAAATTAGTTTGACATTTCGAACTATAATGACCACAGATGAAAAAACATATACCATAACAGATCAAAATGAATTATTGAAATTTTTGGATGATACCTACCAAAAAATTAAAGCTCAAAAACCTTGAAAAGACTAATCTTATTACTTATAATTTTATTTTCTAGCATAGACACCTTTGCCCAAAAAGTAGATTTAGTAAATGCGCCCGAAAACCCTATTGTTTTAAAATTTAAGTTAGAACATTTCAATTTGAAAGGCGATGTATACTGCTACAATTCACAATATTATTTTAATAAAGAAGGACTTCTTACTTCAAAATCCGACTATCAAGGGGATAATACATACTCGTATAAAAACGGAAAACTCGATTGGAAATGGGGTTTAAATGACCAAGGTTATATTACAGAATTAAACGGTCATGTCTATACCTACAACGATAAATGGCTTTTAATTTCAGATACCCAAATAATACCAGAAAAATATAATCAACCACAGCAATCTAAAACAAAAAAATACACTTACGACTTACAAAACCGCCTTATAAAACAAGAAGCATACGAGTCTGATGTTTTAAAAAGCTCCACGACATTTAAATACGCCAAAGAAGGCACCATACTTAAAGTATTTTCAACAGAAACGGAAGCTTCAAAAACGTTGCTTTCAGAAAAAAGATATAAAGATGGTAGGCTTATTTATTCCAAATCAAATTCAGATAATATTGAGCTCAAAATAGAATCTAAATTAGATGGAAAAGGAAATAGTATTGAAGATAAACATATAAATGGTGGCGAATTAACTGATACTTTTAATTATTCTATTGTTTACTATTCTGATGCCAACAAACCTTTAGATTATAAAATTGTTATAAAAAAAGATGCTAATGGCAATTTATACCAGCATATTTATAGAAACGGTACATACTTTTACAGTCCATTAAAAACACAGTTAGAAGGCTCTAACGACTTACTCTTTTATGATGATTTAACTCAAAATTATTATATAGCTAAAGATGCCTATAACAAAACATTAACTAACGGTTTCACGATTAAAATGGAACTTATAGCAAAAGACAGTGAAGTGCTTTTAAAAAATTTACCTGAAAATAGGGTAGTTGTATTTTATCAAGGAAAAAACGTTTTTTTAAATTCAAAAAAAAGTGTTTCATTTTATATCCTTAACTACTTATTTTCATATCATGTAGACAAAAACAACTCCGAAGAAAAAACGTTTTTCTTTAAAGATGCTAAAGAAAAAACCTTTGCGCCTGGTATTTTACTGCCAGAAAACAAAGATCAATTTTATTATTATTTAGATGGAGAAACAAACAAAGTCCTTATGGTATTAAAAGGTGTTAGTATTAATAACACATCATTCTCTAATCGTGTTAAGTTTGGAGATTACGGTCTTTTAGCTTATGTAAATAACGTTCCAACGTATGTGTTTCCAGATTATTACAACATGGAAAAAGATAAAATGTATTTGGCTAGAATGTATGATGAAAAAACCGATGCAGAAACACTTAATAACACAAAACAAACATCAACCAATACTACATCTTCAAATACTAATTGCTTATCGGGGAACTGCATAGATGGCTATGGAGAACTGCAAACGAAAGAATCGACACTCATTGGCTTATTTAAAAACGGTAAGGCGAATGGTTATGGCATTCAAACATATGATAAAGGTGTTTATATGGGCAATTTTAAAGACGGAATTCGTGATGGGAATGGTATCTATAACTGGAAAGACATCAATCAATTTTATATTGGTGAATGGAAACAGGGAAAGCAACATGGTTTCGGATATTTTATAACGAATCAGGTAATAACCAGCGCAGGTTATTACGAAAACGGGGCACAAGTGACAAACATGTTTGAGCCATACAGAAATAAGACAATTTCAAATGGTTGCCAAGGCAACTGCAATGATGGTTTTGGACAATTAACCTATAGCGATGGTACAGTGGTCACTGGGTTTTTCAAGAATGCGTTTATAAATGGACCAGCAAGTATTGTTTGGAAAAATCAAGATATTTATATAGGTAACTGGAACAATAATGTTAGGGAAGGCCAAGGTATGTATATTTATAAAAATACTGGTGAAATCTATTACGGTGATTTTTCAAATAATAATCGAGAGGGATGGGGAATGTATTATGACAAAAACGGAAATGTTCTCAATAGGGGTATTTGGGCAAATGGAAACATAAAAACTTCAATGTAAATTAGTGATAAAATTGAAATCAATTCTGCGCTTTTTTAAATTGTAACGTCACATAAAAATCTTGAAATTCAAGCTCATGAACACAAATTCAAAAACAATATGTTATCTAATGCTGTTCTTGATAGTTCCGTACATCAATTGTTTGGCGCAGGAAGATTTCAGAATGCTAAAAAGCACCTATTTTATCGAAAGCCCCAATTTTCAGAAGTATGTAGCCACCAACAAATTAAAACAAGAAACCTCAACCGAAAAGAAAATTACACGTACGGTAACCTATGATGCTTCTGGCGAGATACTTCAGGAGATTTACACTTCAAAATTTGGAGCCATAACAAGAACAGATGAAAAGTTGGGTAAGGTTTCGATATCAGGGCCTTCAGGTATGTGCATTACACCCTTGGCCACAAAACCCTCTGTCATTCCACTGGATAATGGTGACTATTACGTGGGGTATCTGCATGTTGGTACGTACTATTCCCATTTAGGATTTAATTTTACTGGTTTTATGCTGCCTATACTCAAAGAATATGGCAATGGGTCTGTCCTTTTTATGGAAGATGTATCCAAAGGGGAATACTATTGGGCAACGATTGTGGATGGTGTAGTCGAATCAAAAATTCCAGCAACCAAAGACCAAAAACCCGATGTACAAGCTTTAAAGAATAGTTATGATTTCGAAGCGATGTATTTGGAAGAACTTCCTAAAGGACATAAAATTGATGCACAAAGAAAAGAGCCAATCATGAGTGAGTTCACTAAAGAATATGGACTTTATACGATACGGTCAAAAACTCCTGCGCTAAATGGTTATGGTATTTCAATGGTTTACAGCACACACCAGTATTTGGGTGAATACATTACAGTAAATGTAGGGATGTTCAAAGAAGGTTCTTTAAATGGTACGGGCTATTTTATACAATTACTCAATAAGTTTGGCGGTTCTAATACTGAAAATCATGCATATATGGTGCATAAACAAGGTGTTTATGCCCTTTTTGGAGAGTTTGCAAACAACAACCTGATAAAAGGTCGAACCATCAATGTGAATCCTATGGTAAAAAATAGAGATTTTTGGTCCAAGAAACCTTACGATGGAATTGTGTACACGGCCTATCAGAAAAACGGCGAAACCTTGGTCACCAAGGAAGATGACATTTCTATTTATGAAATTAATGACCCTTTCAAATTTTATATTCCCTCTGTTGACAGGGAAGTTGATGGTATAGTCAATAAAGAAAAAGGGATAATAGAATATTCAGGTGATGCAGTCTTGAACAAAGATAAAGACAGTAATATCAGAAAAACAATTGACGGCACTATGGAGACGTATTATTACAAAGAGGAACGTCAAAGCCAATATAATGAAAGTTGTCCGAGACAATCTAAAGTGGCCATTTATGAAGACTATACCATAGACATCAAAGGTCAGGATGTTGCATATGACCGACGTGTTGTCAAAGGTGTTTACTATGATAAAGTCATAACCACCACCACAACCACGCCCACAGTGCTATCAACTATAAAAGGCACTAGGTTCACCGGTAGATATGATTACAAAACATGTCCTATTTGTAATGGCTCCGGGAGTATTCCAAGAACATCTAAAAATTATTTTTACAGAGCCATAACGTTTAAGAAAACAGATGCCAAAGAAAAAATGGCGGTTGTTCAAAAAGAGGAACTCAACGCTTCAAACAAATGTATTTCCGGGAATTGTTCTGAAGGATTTGGCGAATTAAAAACGGCTGTTTCAACCATCACAGGTTTTTTCGCCGCAGGAAAAGCCAATGGCTACGGGAAAGAAGTCTTTGCTGATGGTTCGGGATATTATCAAGGTAAGTTTGAAAGCGGTTTGCGAGGTGGATATGGATTATATGTTTGGAATAAGACACAAGAGCAGTATATCGGTGAGTGGAAAAATGGGAAACAGAATGGGTATGGCTACTACATAAAGGGAGATGAAGTAGTGGAAGCTGGTTTTTATTATGAGGGCAAACAAATGCGTAATATGCTGACTGAAAACTTTATCAGCAAAAAAAGTGTTGAAAATTGTACAGGTAATTGCAGCAACGGGTTTGGAATATATCGATATGACAACAAGGACAGCTATCTAGGCTTTTTCAGAAATGGTAAAAGAGATTATATTGGCAAATACACATGGGCTGAAGGCGATTGGTATATCGGTGAGATGTTATTAGGTGAACTTTCTGGTCAAGCAGTTCGTTATTATCACCGAACCGGAACGATGTATCGTGGCCATATGTCCAATGCTATTAGATATGGTTATGGAGCCAATTTCAATAAAGAAGGAGCTATGGAAAATAAAGGCTTGTGGGAAAATGGTGTTTTAAAAAAACCAATAGTGTCCAATAATAGTGTTGAACCAGTAACAAATTCATCAAAGGAAGCTGGTGATTTTATATCAGTGTATTCTACAAACATCTCAAACCTCAAGCAACATCTCAAACAACTAGAAGATTCTTGGGAACAACAAAAATACCCAATAAACGTGAAGACTAAAAAATATGCAGATTTAATAGAGGAAATTTATGAAAGCGATAAGGATGCCGCCTTTGAGTTTACGATGAAAATGTCTTCTAATGTTGATATACGCGGATTAATGCCTTTGTTGAAGCAAGAAATACGAGACTATATTAAAGATAAAGCCCGTAAAAAAGTTCAAACATATTCCGATGCCAAATATTAAAAACGATAAGGGTTTTGATGCCTTTACAATCAGCACAAGGCAAAATCCCTTCGTAGCTACCTGCCCAATCAACTGACTGCTTGGTACTATCCGTTAGGGATTCCATTTCTTCTGTTGAAATATTTTCGTGGCTATTTTTCATATTATTACAACTAAATAAAGTCATAATCACAATGAACGTTATGTATATGGATTTTGAATTTCATTTTTTAGATTTTTTATTTCGAATCAAATTAGTAAAAACCTGATTATTGAAACAGTATTTAGTATGATATTAACAATTCAAAGTTTGGAAAATCACTGATGATTTGAAAGTTCTATGAAAACAAAAATCTCGTTTTCATAGAAACATTGAAAACGAGATTTATAAAAAATTTATATGAAAAATAATTAATTTCCTGCTTGACTTTTTGCGTCTTGAATCATTTTATCATTTGGTAAAATGGCAACATTGACGCGTCTGTTTTTAGCACGTCCTTCGGCAGTGTTATTATCATACATGGGCTGACTTTCACCAAACCAATTTGTAGTCAATCTTCCATTAGAAATCCCATTTTGAGATAAATAATTGGTTACAGCATAGGCTCTATTTTTAGAAAGCGTCATATTATAATCTTCTGCCCCTTGGCTATCTGTATGGCCAACTACTAAAATATTAGTGTCAGGATATTCTTTAAAAACACTTATCAACTTATTTAATGTCGTTTGTGATGCACTGTTAATGTTGTATTTATTAGTATCAAAATAGACACCGCTACTTTCATCAAAAGTAACTACAATACCGTCATCTACACGTTCTACTTGTGCGCCTGGTATTTCCTCTTCAATTTTTTGGGCTTGTTTGTCCATTTTATTACCAATAAGAACACCAGCTCCACCACCTACTACACCACCAATAACTGCACCTAATTCGCCATTACCACCTTTACCAACATTGTTTCCAATAATGGCTCCTAAAATGGCTCCCCCTGTGGCACCAATAACAGCACCTTTTTGTTTATTATTGGCATTTTCAATTGCTTTACAATTTGTCAAGCTTATGGCTAAAACAATTGTAAAAAGTGTAATTCCTATATTTTTTATAGTCGTTTTCATATGTATATATTTATTGTTTAGTAAAATTCATGTTTATTGTAAGCGAACTACCAGAAACACTCACTGTTTGTTGCCATTGCATCGCCGTATCAGATAAGGCCGATAGCTTTAGCCTGAAACCTTGATTGGTTTCCGATTTGTGTTTTTCATTCGTCGGTTTTAATAAAAAATCATATAAACCTGTTTCAGCATCAACCTCTTGAATAGTAAACACAAAATGGCGATCCCCTGTTGAACAACTGGTATCGTTGATGGTGTAAACACCTGTATTGTTGTTAGGAATAAATTGCCATGTACTACCTTCAAAACACGCTTTGGATGCATCATTAAGCAAGGTTGTATTGTAAGTTCCCGCTTGATTATAGGTTATTGAATTTAATACCCAATTACCTTTAATTACTTTTTTGGAAGTTCTTACCGTTTTAGACGTTCCGCAAGAAGCTACAATTAAAAAAGCACATATACTTAACGCTGTTACTAATTTTTTCATAAGTTGATTGTTTTACTATTATACGAGCAAAATTATAGCAATAGATCTTATTGCTAGTTACAAAATTTGACTTTTGTATTATATAATTTAATGATACGGATAATGAAGAGCCTTATTAAGAAACACCTATTATTGTAGTGAATTATTGTCTTTTAGGATTATGCTACTTTTTTAAGTAAATCGAAGCAAGGACATTTTTTACAACGTTTGTCTTCTGCTTTTTTATATTTCTCACAGCAACTACTTTTTACTTTATTTGGAAGTGTAATCCCCAACTTTTCAAGTTTTCTAATCGCCTTTTTTTGCTTCTTTTTACCCAAAGTTCCTAATTTAAGAATGGGCAAAAATAATTATTTTTATTAAATCTAAATAAGATTAATTGTTAAATTTACTGAGGATTTACTGTTGAAGCTGAATTCACCGTTAAGGTAACAATATCTCTATCAAAAAGATACAATCCGCCTTTATCGTCGCCAATTAAATTTATCTTATCTAAAATGGTTCGTGCTACAGCTTCTTCTTCTATCTGTTCAGCCACATACCACTGTAAAAAGTTGTGTGTAGAATAGTCTTTTTCTTGAAGACTGATGTGCACCAATTCATTAATGCTTTCTGAAACAAAAACTTCATGCTTATAAAGTTCTTCAAACATTTCTTTAAATGATTTGAAAGTCACATTTGGAGCAGCTAGGGCTGATATTTGGGCAT
Organism: Confluentibacter sediminis; assembly: GCF_003258355.1. Lineage (GTDB taxonomy): Bacteria > Bacteroidota > Bacteroidia > Flavobacteriales > Flavobacteriaceae > Confluentibacter > Confluentibacter sediminis. The sequence goes on from NZ_QKPO01000005.1 coordinate 257,276, forward strand.
GTCCACCTCGTTCGTTCACATATTTCACTAATTTAAGCATGTGGTCACGCTCTTCTTGGGATTGCTTAAACATAAATCCAGCTACGCCCTCTAATCCTTTAACTTCTGCCCAACATGCCATGGCCAAATAAATTTGTGACGATTCAGCCTCTATCTTTATTTGGTTATTAAGCACCTTTTCGATATTTTTTGATAACATATTTTTGTCTTTTTGTAAAGTTAATGAATTCTTTGAGCCATTCTAAAGCTGATTTATAAAAATAATAACCGTGTTTAAAATTTTTATAAGATTAAATTTATTTAAAACTTAACTTATATGCAATCCATTTTCAACATTCGCATCATCTGGATTCACAAACACCAATTTGCCTTCTGCATTCTCCGTCATTAAAATCATGCCTTGACTTACTACTCCACGTAATTCTCTTGGGGCTAAATTTACTAACACCGTAACGCGTTTGCCAACTATTTCTTCTGGAGTAAAACTTTCAGCGATACCCGACACAATCGTTCTCACATCAATGCCCGTATCCACTTTTAATACTAGTAGTTTCTTTGCTTTTGGCATTTTTTCAGCTTCAAGAATGGTTCCTACACGAATATCCAATTTGGTAAAATCTTCAAAAGTGATGGTATCTTTTTGAGGGTCTACTTTTTTATTGGCAGCTTCATTAGATTTTTTACTCGCTTCTAATTTATCTAGTTGAAATTGAATCGTATCATCTTCAATTTTAGAGAATAGTAATTCGGCTTGGCCGATTTTATGACCTGAAGGAAGTAAAACTTCTTTTGATGATATATCATTCCAACTGTTCTCGATACAATTCTCCTGCGTCGAATCACTCGAACTGACATTTAATATATTCTTAAGTTTGTTAGATGTAAACGGCAAAAACGGTTCACTTAAAGTGGCCAATGCCGATGCAATTTGCAACGCTACATACATGATGGTTTGGGTGCGTGCTTCATCAACTTTAATGACTTTCCAAGGTTCTTCATCGGCTAAATATTTATTTCCTAGTCTCGCCAGATTCATCAATTCTTGTTGCGCTTCTCTAAAACGATAACGTTCAATGGAACTAGCAATCACATCTGGATAGGCTTTTACTGCCGCCAAGGTTTCTTCATCAATTTGAGAGCATGCATTCAGGTTTGGAACAACACCTTCATAATATTTATTGGTTAACACCACTACTCTATTTATGAAGTTTCCAAAAATAGCCACTAGTTCATTGTTATTTCTCGCTTGAAAATCTTTCCAAGTAAAATCGTTATCTTTAGTTTCTGGAGCATTTGCGGTTAAAGCATAACGCAATACATCTTGTTGATTTGGAAATTCCAACAAATAATCGGGTAACCAAACCGCCCAGTTTTTAGAGGTTGATAATTTATTGCCTTCTAAATTTAAGAATTCGTTGGCTGGCACATTATCCGGTAAAATAAAACTACCTTCCCTTTTTAACATCACAGGAAAAATAATGCAATGAAATACAATATTGTCTTTCCCAATAAAATGTACCAATTTAGTATCTTCACTTTTCCAATAAGGTTCCCAATCTTTACCTTCTCTAGCAGCCCATTCTTTGGTTGAAGATATATAGCCAATAGGCGCATCAAACCATACATATAATACTTTGCCTTCACCGCCTTCAACAGGCACAGGAATTCCCCAGTCTAAGTCGCGGGTTACGGCACGTGGACGTAAACCATCATCAATCCAAGATTTTACTTGGCCGTACACATTAGGCTTCCAATCTTTTTTATGACCTTCTAAAATCCATTCTTTTAAAAAATCCTCGTGTCTATCCAAAGGTAAATACCAGTGTTTTGTTTCTTTTAAAGTTGGCACATTCCCTGTTATAGCAGACTTCGGGTTAATTAAATCGGTAGCATTTAAACTCGTTCCGCATTTTTCACATTGGTCGCCATAAGCTTCCTCATTACCACATTTAGGGCACGTCCCTGTTACAAAACGATCGGCTAAAAACTGATTGGCTTCTTCATCATATAATTGCGCAGAAGTTTCTTCAATAAACTCACCTTTATCGTATAAGGTTTTAAAGAATTCTGAAGCTGTTTCATGATGGATTTTAGCCGAGGTACGCGAATAATTATCAAAAGAAATTCCAAATTCTTCAAACGATTTTTTAATAATTGCATGGTATTTGTCAACCACATCTTGTGGAGACACCCCTTCATTCTTTGCTTTTATAGTAATAGGTACACCGTGTTCGTCACTGCCTCCAATAAAAACTACATCATTTCCTGTTAAGCGTAAAAAGCGGGCATAAATATCTGCTGGCACATAAACTCCTGCTAAATGCCCTATATGAATGGGTCCGTTTGTATAAGGTAGCGCAGATGTTATGGTATATCGTTTTGGTTTGTTCATTAATCTAATAATTATATTTTAATGTCATAACGAAGGAGGTACGACTGGCAATCTGACGAATCGTAATTAAATTAAACAGATTCCCGCACTTCGCTCGGAATGACTATCATTTTGAAGGCATAAAAGTACACATTTTGAAACCGATTTAGAAAAAAAATGTACATTTACATTATGTCGAAAAACCTACTAATATTTGCATTATGTTGTGCTGCTTTTTTCTTCGGAAAAAAGCAAATAATGGCACAAGATAATCATTCAAAACATATCGAAACTTTGATACGACCACCATATTTACAAGCAGGAGATACCGTTGCTATTGTTGCGCCTTCAGGTATTTTAAAAAATAGAAATACAGAGATTGAACAAGCCAAAGCACTTTTAAAAAGTTGGGGATTGTATCCCGTAGTTGGAAAACACGTGTTTAGTCAAAATAATCATTTTGCAGGTACCGATGCCGAGCGTTGCGAAGATTTCCAAAAGGCCTTAGATGATCCTAAAATCAAGGCCATTTGGTGCGCTAGAGGTGGGTATGGAGCTGTTAGAATACTTGATAAATTAGACTATACCAAATTTAAAAACAAGCCTAAATGGGTTATTGGTTATAGTGATATCACAGCATTACATAACCAAATTCATACTTTAGGATTTGAAAGTTTACACGCTATGATGTGCACCAGTATGCAAGATAATACCGAAAGCATTAAAGAAACCATCTCTACTTTTAAGGATGCACTTTTTGGCAAACCTTTAAACTATACACTTGAAGGTTCAAAATATAATAAAATAGGTCATGTGAGCGCTCCTATTGTGGGTGGAAACCTATCCATTTTAGCCAGTATGCTAGGTTCTAAAACCAGTATCGATACGTCTGGTAAAATATTGTTTATTGAAGAGATTGGAGAATATGAATACACTATAGACCGTATGTTGCAAAGCTTAAAACGTGCTGGTTATTTTGATCATTGTGTGGGGGTATTAGTGGGCGATGTATCAAAAGTCAGAAAGAATACAACGCTATGGGGAAGCTCTGTACAGCAGCTTATTTTAGATGTTTTAGCTGATTATAGTTTTCCTATCGCTTTTAATATGCCTGCTGGACATGAAAAAGACAATCGTGCCTTAATTTTAGGTCGAATGGTTGACATGAGTGTTAATAAAAATGAATCTAAAATTGTTTTCAAGCCATAACATTCGTTAATAGAAAGATTACGCTTACATATTTTGTAAATAATCTTCTAAATTTATTATTGTTTGACAAAATTCTTTGCCTTTAATCAATAAATAAACAAATTACTGATTAATAGGTTTTTAAACCAAACACCAATCCTTTCAAATGGAAATTCTATAATATTTTTAATTTTTATTGTAACAAAAAAAGCTCTGGGCAAGCTAATATTTGCAATAAATTAAATTTTAAAAATATGAAAAACTTAGTAAAATTTTCCGCAGTATTTATTTTAGTATTAGGCTTTAATTTTAAATCTCAGGCACAAGTTTCAGATGATTCAACACCAGAATTTGGTATTAAAGGAGGTGTGAACTTTTCCAATATGTACACAGATGATGTTGATGACGAAAATGTATTAACAAGCTTTAATGCAGGTTTTTATAGTGTCTTTCCTATTAACGATTTTATTGCCATTCAACCAGAATTACTTTATTCCAGAAAAGGAGCAGAATTAGTTTATGACAATGCCTTTGCTGATGGAACAGCGAAATTTAAATTAGATTATATTGAGTTACCTGTTTTACTTAAACTTAATTTAACAGAAAATTTCAATGTGCATGTAGGTCCTTATGCAGCGTATTTAGTAAATGCTAAAGTTACTAATGAAACCGAAAATGGAACATTTGATTTTGAAGATAATTATGACACTAATGATTTTCAAAAGTTTGATGCAGGAATCTCTGCCGGCATAGGTTTCAATTTTAATCCTATCAACGTTGGTGTGAGATATAATTATGGTTTAGTTCCCGTAGGGAAAGAGCGTACTTTTGCTGGTCAAACATATACGGTGCCAGATGGTAAAAATAGTAATCTTAGTGTGTATGTTGGTTTCAGATTGAATTAGTCATCACATATGAGTTATTTTATCAGACCAACTATACTATTTGTATAGTTGGTTTTTTTTAAACCTGTTTCCTCTTGCAAATTTTTATAAGTTATTATGTTAATGGTCAATTTGCCAAAACGTCTTCTAATTTTTTCAAATTGGAATCCTGACCATTAATTGAATTAAACTATTTCAATGTTTAGCTTTAAATTTCAAAAAAGGAATTGATAACGGGTATTTACAAGTGCCAGAACCCAACGCAGAAAATATATTTATAATGGTTACAGTAATGCCATATAAAACAACCGCAGCAGTTCCGAAAAAATTCATTCCAGGAAATGGAAAAAAAGCTAATAACGATATTATGAATAATAATAACATTGTAGATTGAAAATTAATTACGGCTCTACCATGTGCATCATATATTTTATTGTCTTCAGCTTTGTGAACCCATATAAATATGGGAAACAACACGTTTGCAAAAGGAATGATGAAACCAAAAAAGGGTAATCCATGTAGCATAAGCATCCATTTTCGTTGAATGGTTTCTTCTTTTGGATTTTCTATAACAATAAGGTCATTAACAGGTATGTCCAGCCCAACAGCCAATAATTTAACCGTTTGTAAATGAGGTTCTACTTCACCTTTTTCAATTCGTTGTATGGTGCGTACACCTACTGATGTTTTTTCCGATAAATCTTCTTGAGTATATCCATTGAGCTTTCTTTGGTATATGAGATTTTCACTAATAGATTGATTTTTCATTTGTCCTTAAAATTAAAATTGGTTTTGTTTTAATTACTCGATACAAAACTAAATCAAACTCTTTGTTTTTATCACGCCATTTAAATGTCAGGTAAATGACATTTACAATATTTTAAGGTACTAAAAGCAAACTTTACAACTAAATTCATTAAAAACCACGTTCTTTCTGCAAGTGTTCATAAGCTTGTTGTACTTGTTTAAATTTATCTTCAGCGCCTTGTTGATGTTCTTTCCCTAAATGAATGACTTTATCTGGATGGTATTTTTTAGCCATACTTCGGTAGGCTTTTTTAATCTCATCATTGGTAGCTGTTTTATCAATTTCCAATATTTTATAAGCATTATCGGCACTTTTATAAAACATGGCCTTAATACTTTCATAATCATTGTGGCTAATACCCAAATATCCAGCAATCGTATAAATTTGAGCCACCTCATCTTCGGTTACAGCACCATCAGCTTTAGCAATTCCGAATAAAAAGTGTATTAACTGCAAACGTGATGCATGCTCCATCATTTGTTTAATTTGCAGACACACTTGTCTAGTAGAAATATTTTGCTGCTTATTGATTTCTTTAAAAAGCCTAAATGCTTGATTAGCGCGTTCTTTTCCATACATGCTTACAAATTGATTGCGTACAAAATCCAATTCGCGTTGATCCTGTTTACCATCTGCTTTAATAACTATGGAAGCCAAGATGAGTAAACTTACCTCAAAATCACCTGGCTGTGTTTGTTGTGTTCTATTATATCCTCCTGTTCGTTGACCTTCTTCATAAACTAATTTATCTCCGCTCATAGAATCTACAACGCTACCTAATGCCAAACCAATAATGGCCCCTATCGGGCCTCCAAACGACCACCCTATGGCAGCCCCTATCCATTTTGAAAAACTCATGTAATTTCTTTTATTTTATGTTGATTTCAAATATAATACTGTTAGTTGAGTTTTCTTGGTGATTGTTACTAAAAGGTTCGCAGTTAATTTATTATTTATTTCGTATTCTGTGGCTTTAGAAATGAAAGGAGTGATTGAATACAGCGACTGAAAACTTAATTTTCTGTATCTTTGCAGTCTATAATTGTTAATTATTAAAATTTAAAAATATGTATCCAGCAGAATTAGTAAAACCAATGCGAGAAGATTTAACCAAAGTTGGTTTTGAAGAATTACATACGCCTGAAGCTGTTGATGCTGCTTTAGCTAAAGAAGGCACTACGCTTATAGTTGTGAACTCCGTTTGTGGTTGTGCTGCCGCTAATGCACGTCCAGGCGCTAGAATGAGTTTACAAAATGCAAAACGCCCAGACCATATAGTAACTGTTTTTGCAGGTGTAGATTTTGATGCCGTAACTAGAGCCAGAGAGCTAATGGTACCTTTCCCTCCAAGTTCGCCAAGTATGGCCTTATTTAAAGATGGTGAATTGGTACACATGTTGGAGCGTCACCATATTGAAGGTAGACCTGCAGAACTTATTGCAGACAATCTTATTGATGCTTATAACGAGTACTGCTAGCATTAACTGTTAAAAAGTTAGAAATAAAAAACCACGATAATATCGTGGTTTTTTATTTATTTTTGAAGCATGATAAAATTATTGTCTTATCCAATTTCTATTATTTATTACCTATGTTTCTTTTTAACCTTGGTAATATTCCATCCTATACAATGGTTATGTCTTAATGTTTTTGGTTATCAGGCACATAAAAAAAGTGTCGATATCTTACAGTTAGCATTAATGCGTTGTGCTAATATTTTAGGGACTCGTTTTACTTTTAACAATCCTTATCACATTGACACTAACCAGCCTCTTATAATTGTAGCTAATCATCAAAGTTTACATGATATCTACCCTATGACATGGTATATGCGGAAACACCATCCAAAATTTATCAGTAAAATAGAATTAGGTAAAGGCATCCCAAGTGTGTCTTACAATTTACGCCATGGTGGTGCCGCTTTAATAGATAGAAAAAACCCAAGACAATCTTTACCCGAACTTATGAGGTTTGGAGATTATATTGAAGTAAACAAACGTGCCGCCGTTATTTTCCCAGAAGGTACCAGAAGTAAAAATGGCGAGCCAAAACCCTTTCAAACAAAAGGATTGGAAATTCTATTTAAAAAAATACCGTCTGCTTTAATTGTTCCGATTTCAATAAATAATTCTTGGAAAATGTTTAAATATGGTAAATTTCCAATGGGATTAGGCACACATATTACATTTACTGTACATAACCCTATTAAATTAGCTACCTTTGTAGACAAAGTAGCTCTTATAGAAACCATTGAAGCTACCATAAAAAAAGATATACACCCTTAAAACATATTTATGTCGTTGAAGAATGTGAGACTTGAAGTGATGAATTTTTTAGAAAAAGATGTTGATTCTTTAATAGAAAAATATCTTATTCCTATTGACAGTATTTGGCAACCATCGGATTTTTTACCTAATTCTGAAGGAAATACAGAAACATTCTTCGAAGAAGTTAGAGAAATTAGAGAATTGTCTAAAGAATTACCTTATGATTTTTGGGTGGTACTTGTAGGCGATATGATTACCGAAGAAGCTTTGCCAACTTACGAATCTTGGTTAATGGATGTTGAAGGTGTCGACCAAGTAAATGAAGGTGGAAATGGCTGGTCTAAATGGGTAAAACAATGGACTGCCGAAGAAAACAGACACGGCGATGTGCTTAACAAATACCTATATCTTTCTGGGCGTGTTAATATGAAAGAAATTGAAAAAACCACTCAATATTTAATTGCTGATGGTTTTGATATTGGAACCGATAGAGATCCATATAAAAACTTTGTATATACTAGTTTTCAAGAATTAGCAACTTATGTATCTCATAATAGAGTAGCCAAAATAGCGAGCAAAAGTGGTAATAAACAACTAGGAAAAATGTGTAAAATCATTTCTGGTGACGAAATGAGACATCATCATGCTTATTCCGAGTTTGTTGAACGTATTTTTAAGGTTGATCCAAGCCAAATGATGATGGCATTTCATTATATGATGAAACAAAAAATAGTGATGCCTGCCCATTTTTTAAGAGAATCGGGAGACAAAATAAGCACCGCTTTTGAAGAATTTTCAAATACAGCTCAAAGAATAGGCGTTTACACTTCCAGAGATTATGTGGAAATTTTACAGAAACTTATTGCACGTTGGGAAATTGATAAAATAACAGGGCTTTCAGATGAAGCTGAAAAAGCAAGAGATTATTTGATGAATTTGCCAGACAGAATGTTAAGATTAGCCGATAGAATTAAAATCCCTGAAAACTCATATCAGTTTAAATGGGTAGAACCAGCTGTTATAAAATAATAAAACAATCCAAATAAATTAATTCCTTTCCAAACCGAAAGGAATTTTTATTTTTATACTATGACTCAAGAAGAACAGATTAATAAAACTATAGATTTTGTAAAAGTAACTCTAGTAGATGCAGAAGGTGGACATGATTGGTTTCACACCCAAAGGGTATATAATAATTCTTTACTCATCGCTAAAAGTGAAAAGGTAGATATGTTTATTGTTTCTCTTGGAGCTTTATTACATGATATTGCCGATAGCAAATTTCATAACGGTGATGAAACTATTGGACCTAAGATAGCACGGGAATTTTTATTCAAAATAAATGTAGATTCTACTGTTATTGAACACGTTGTAAAGATTATTGAAAATATTTCTTTTAAGGGAGGGAATGAAGCTCAAAAATTTCATTCTCCCGAATTAAATGTGGTTCAAGATGCTGATAGACTCGACGCTATGGGAGCCATTGGTATTGCACGTTGTTTTAATTATGGCGGCTTTAAAAACAGACAACTTTATAATCCAGATATTAAGCCAAATCTTAATATGAATAAAGAAGCATATAAGTCTTCAACAGCTCCAACCATTAATCATTTCTATGAAAAATTACTTCTTTTAAAAGATAAAATGAATACCAAAACTGGAAAATTGATAGCCTTAGAACGCCATAACTACATGCTGCAGTTTTTAGACCAGTTTTATAGAGAATGGAAAGGAAAGTATTAACTAATCATTAGTTTAATCTCTTTTCGATAGCTCGATGCACTTTTACCTGTTATTTCATTAAATGTTTTATTGAAATGAGAGAAGTTATTGAATCCACATTCAAAACAAATATCTGTAATACTCATTTGGCTTTCCAATAACAATTTGGTGGCATGTACCACGCGATATTCATTTACCAATTGTGTAAACGTTTTTCCAGTGGCTTTTTTAAAGTATCTACAAAATGCTGGAACGGTCATACTCACTTCATCTGCAATTTCATCTAATGTTATATGACTTTGGAAATTTTTATTTACATATTTAAAAATAGTATCAATTTTGCCGCTATCTTGAGCCTCTGCTTCGAAAGCAAACCCGTCTGCATTTAATAGCGTATAATCATCTGTAATAGCTAAATAATTCAAAATTTCCAGAAACTTAATAACTCTTTCTAAGCCCGTATATCCCATCAAACTTTCAATCTTGGGCCCAATAATTTTTTTAGTATCAACTTTAAAACGTATGCCTTTTTTAGCTCTTTCAAATAATGAAGCAATACTAGATACTTCTGGAACATTCAGAAAATCATCTCCTAAAAAGTTAGATTTAAACTGTATAGTTGTTTCTGTTCCATTGGCTGTAAGCCTATCGGTAAAACCATTATGGGCTAAATTAGATCCAATAAGTATTAATTGACTATTGTTAAAATAAGATAAATGATTTCCTATATGGGTTTTCCCTTGCCCTTTATTTATATATATAAGTTCAAGCTCTGGATGAAAATGCCAATATGCCCCATTTTTATCTACTGTTTCTACATGTTGCTTAACTAATATAGAACTTCCGAAACTAGGGGTGAGTTTTCTAAAAGTGGGTTTTTTATTAATCATAACAAAATTAATTGTACTGCAAAATTACAACATATTATTATGCAAACATAGTTTTTTTTAACTCTATTATATGTTATTTTAACTTAACATTGATTTAACACTACATTAACAGTTAATATAGCATATAAACTGGCTAAATTTGATGTTTTGTACCCTTAACTTCTGTTGTACATTTGTAGTGTTGAAAGTTATTATTGTACGAACACTGAAATACTTAATTATAATTTATTAAAAGATAGGCCTTTAATTAGTAATCCTAACGTTGTTTAATTATAATTTTAGATTTTAAAATATAACTCTTATAAAAAAGAGTAGACAAAATTCATTAATAATTAGTTTAATGTCTTATTTAGTTTAGTTGGTAAAGTGAGCTGTGGTGGCTCACTTTTTTTTTTGCTTTATACTATCTTATTTAATCTATATTTTAAAATTATACAGTTTAAAGATACACCATGTTATTTTCTTAAAGGCGTCTTTTCTATTCCTAATATATACATTACCAATTTTTATTTGAGGCTTTGGCTCTTACAATTTTTAATGGATGACTTTTTAGACAATACGTAAAATTAACCAACATATATGCTAAATTAACTTAACATAAACTTCATGTTAAAATAACAGATAAAATAGCACACAAATATGCAAATATCAATGTTTTATAAACTTCATATACCACATACCTTTGTGGTGTTGAACGTTAAAAAAAACCAAATCATGAACACAGTAATTAAAAACACAAAAAAAGGGATCTTAATGATAGCCATGTTAGCTGCATCGTTAAGTTTCGCAAGCGAAGGAACTCCATTTTTTAGACTTGTTAACAATGCTAAAAAAACCGCACTTACTTTAACCAATGTTAAAGCAGGAAATACACTATCTATTAAAGATAGTTATGGTGTAAAACTATATGAAGAAGTCATAGGCGTTAATGGTCTTTATGCGAAAGCTTTTGACTTAACGGCTTTGCCAAGTGGCGCATACAATTTTGAACTTGATGGTGAAGTGGAAATTAAAACCATCCCTTTTACTGTTGCGTCTAATACTATTAAACTTAATAGTGAAATGGCCAAAGTAATTTTTAAGCCAACCATAAGAGTAAAAGGTGATTTAGTATTTGTTTCTAAACTTTCTCTTAATAACGAACCTTTAAAGATTGATATTTACTTCGAAAAAGGCAATAAATCTGAACCTATGTTGTCTGAAACCATTAAGGACACTAAAAAAATCGAAAGAGTTTACAAATTAACTGGTTTAAAAGGTGGCGACTATAAAATAGTATTCAATACCAGTGGTAAAGAATTTATAAAATACATTAATAATTAGTTAATGT
>NZ_QKPO01000051.1 GCF_003258355.1 Confluentibacter sediminis
TATAGTTACCACCGCCGTTTACCGGGGCTTGAATTCACCGCTTCACCCGAAGGCTGACGGATCCTCTTAACCTTCCGGCACCGGGCAGGCGTCAGTGCATATACAGCGGCTTGCGCCTTCGCATGCACCTGTGTTTTTGGTAAACAGTCGCTACCCCCTGGTCTGTGCCACCCCCAAAAGCTCCCACAGCAAGTGTGTTCACCATCGGGGGTCTCCCTTAAACCGAAGGAACGGGAGTGATTTGCCGAGTTCCTTGACCAGGATTCGCTCGATCGCTTTGGTATTCTCTACCTGACCACCAGTGTCGGTTTGGGGTACGGGCGGC
>NZ_QKPO01000052.1 GCF_003258355.1 Confluentibacter sediminis
CCGAGTTCCTTGACCAGGATTCGCTCGATCGCTTTGGTATTCTCTACCTGACCACCAGTGTCGGTTTGGGGTACGGGCGGCTTTGAGCCTGACGCCGAAGCTTTTCTCGGCAGCCGGGATCACCGGATATCGGGCCATAAGGCCCCCATCATCGCACCTCGGACCCATGCGGGACGGATTTGCCTGTCCCACGCCCTGCGTGCTTGACCACGGAAGACCACCTCCGCGGCCGGCTACCCTTCTGCGTCACTCCTGCGCTGACCTACTACAAGGATCGGTCCCAACAGGCCAGGGCATCCCGCCCCCGAAGGAGCAGTAAGCCCGGACCCGGAGGTTAGTACTCCAAGCCTCGGTTTTGGCGGCTGAAAGCCGGTACGGGAATATCGACCCGTTCATCCATTCGACTACGCCTGTCGGCCTCGCCTTAGGACCC
>NZ_QKPO01000053.1 GCF_003258355.1 Confluentibacter sediminis
GTTGCTTGCAAGGGCGTATGGTGGATGCCTTGGCAGACAGGACCGATGAAGGACGTTTGAGGCTGCGATATGCCTCGGGGAGCCGCCAACAGGGCTTTGATCCGAGGATTTCCGAATGGGGGAACCCACCGACCGTCATGGGTCGGTACCGGCTTCGGCCGGGGGGTACGCAGGGAAGTGAAACATCTCAGTACCTGCAGGAAAGGATATT
>NZ_QKPO01000054.1 GCF_003258355.1 Confluentibacter sediminis
CGGGGTGTTGCGGGATCGCGTGCGCCGGCTCCGACGGGCCGGCCGGCAGTTGCAGAAAACCATGTGTCAGGGGAACCGGGTTGAATACCGGGCCGCAGAGGGTGAGGGCCCCGTACCTGAACGCGCATGGTCTGCCGATCGCGTCTCCCAAGTAGCACGGGTCCCGTGGAACCCCGTGCGAATCCGCCCAGACCGTTGGGTAAGCCTGAATATTCCTGTCTGACCGATAGCGAACGAGTACCGTGAGGGAAAGGTGAAAAGTACCCCGGGAGGGGAGTGAAACAGTCTCTGAAACCGTGCGCCTACAATCCGTCGGAGCCCTTTTGTGGGGTGACGGCGTGCCTATCGAAAAATGAGTCTGCGAGTCAGTGGCATGTGGCGAGCATAACCCGTGTGGGGTATGCGTAGCGAAGGCGAGTCTTAAAAGGCGTTTGAGTCGCGTGTCCTGGACCCGAAGCGGGATGATCTAGCCCTGAGCAGGTTGAAGCGCGGGTAAGACCGCGTGGAGGACCGAACCC
>NZ_QKPO01000055.1 GCF_003258355.1 Confluentibacter sediminis
GTGAGGGATGGAGGCCTTCGGGTTGTAAACCTCTTTTATCGGGGAGCAAGCGAGAGTGAGTTTACCCGTTGAATAAGCACCGGCTAACTACGTGCCAGCAGCCGCGGTAATACGTAGGGTGCAAGCGTTATCCGGAATTATTGGGCGTAAAGGGCTCGTAGGCGGTTCGTCGCGTCCGGTGTGAAAGTCCATCGCTTAACGGTGGATCCGCGCCGGGTACGGGCGGGCTTGAGTGCGGTAGGGGAGACTGGAATTCCCGGTGTAACGGTGGAATGTGTAGATATCGGGAAGAACACCAATGGCGAAGGCAGGTCTCTGGGCCGTTACTGACGCTGAGGAGCGAAAGCGTGGGGAGCGAACAGGATTAGATACCCTGGTAGTCCACGCCGTAAACGGTGGATGCTGGATGTGGGGCCCGTTCCACGGGTTCCGTGTCGGAGCTAACGCGTTAAGCATCCCGCCTGGGGAGTACGGCCGCAAGGCTAAAACTCAAAGAAATTGACGGGGGCCCGCACAAGCGGCGGAGCATGCGGATTAATTCGATGCAACGCGAAGAACCTTACCTGGGCTTGACATGTTCCCGACGGTCGTAGAGATACGGCTTCCCTTCGGGGCGGGTTCACAGGTGGTGCATGGTCGTCGTCAGCTCGTGTCGTGAGATGTTGGGTTAAGTCCCGCAACGAGCGCAACCCTCGCCCCGTGTTGCCAGCGGATTAT
>NZ_QKPO01000056.1 GCF_003258355.1 Confluentibacter sediminis
GCAGTGGGGAATTTTCCGCAATGGGCGAAAGCCTGACGGAGCAATGCCGCTTGGAGGTAGAAGGCCTACGGGTCCTGAACTTCTTTTCCCAGAGAAGAAGCAATGACGGTATCTGGGGAATAAGCATCGGCTAACTCTGTGCCAGCAGCCGCGGTAATACAGAGGATGCAAGCGTTATCCGGAATGATTGGGCGTAAAGGTCTGTGGGTGGCTTTTTAAGTCCGCCGTC
>NZ_QKPO01000057.1 GCF_003258355.1 Confluentibacter sediminis
AAACTTTTGAGTTAATATCACTTCCTAAACGGTAATTGTCTTTTATTGTCCACACTTGAATATCTCTATTCATACATTCATTAAGCACTCCCATAATCATGAGTAAATTTCTGCCCAAACGCGAAAGTTCTGAACATATAAGGATATCTTCACGCTTCATTTTTTTTAATAGTTTTCCGAGCTTTCTTTCATCTACATTTTTAGAGCCGGAAATGGTTTCTTCAATCCATTTGTCTACTACTGTTGTTTGACGGTTACAAAACTGATTGATTTCATAACGCTGGTTTTCTACTGTTTGTTTGTCTGTACTAACTCTGATGTAACCGTAAATCATTTTTCGATTGTTTAAATTATTATTCAATTATGGTTTAATCTAATCATAAACCGTTACAATAATACAAGGCTTTAATTTATTCAAATATTAAAATCATTCTCTTTCAACTAATAAAACTGACTAATATTAACGACCTATTTTACGCGGCAGGGATATAAAAAGGTATGCTTATGATTTCGCAGATTTGTGGCTCATAAACGTTCACAATGGAATAAAGGAAAACGATATAAAACCAATAGACATAGATAATTACCCAGCAATAAAGAAACATTTAGATAGGTATTCATCTCAACTGAAAAAGCGAGCTGATAAGGGAGACTCTTTTTACAATTTAAGAAACTGTGCTTATATGGAGGATTTTTATAAACA
>NZ_QKPO01000058.1 GCF_003258355.1 Confluentibacter sediminis
TTCATGCAATTATTGAAATTTTAAACTATATTTGATTGTTGTGCAACAGGCACAACGTGTATAAAAATAATAGCCGGGATAGTGGTAAAATCGAGGGTTGTAGCCCGCTTCAACTTTCTTGTATCGTGACAGGAATGTGCCACGCAATCGGCTACTATTCTTATACTCACCGTTGCCATTCATTGGCGAACGCACTCAAACTGAAAATAAAAAGAAATGAAAAAAATACTAAAAATAATTTCTACAGTATCAATTGTATTATTTGGAATTTTATGGATTTCAAGCAAATTTGATTTCTTGACTGAATATAATTCTTCCGATATTAGAACGTTTTTTGTTCTTATTTACTTGTTTACAAGTTTAAAGTATTTTCAAATGGAAGTTAAAGATAAAAACGCTGAAATTCAGGAATTGAAATTAAAACTGGAGAAAACAAAAAAGGAAATTTAAAATAAACTGAATAAAGAAAATGGCGTTTATTAACGCCTTAAAACGGTAAAAAACGAAGTGTAGACTTACCGACCCACTTTTACTGGGCTTTTCTATGAATTTTAGGTGCTTCTTTAAATTATAAGCAATGGCCGAGATTTGCATGCACTTATTCGCCTGATTAATGTCTATGGTATTTGACCTTGCTTATGCCCATAAATTGGGTCAAGGTACCAAATGATATTGTTTTTTGCC
>NZ_QKPO01000006.1 GCF_003258355.1 Confluentibacter sediminis
AAGATACGAATTTAAAAAGAATCATTAATGGTTTTTAAGAAGAAGTTTTTGCGCAGTCTGACGGTCTGTGTATGATGTCGTAGCTGACGTTAGGAAGCTATGCATTATACACCTTGTTGTGAATCGTATTTAATCTAACCTCTGAGCTTGTATTCGTTTGCTTTGTGCCTCGCTATCAACTCACTTATTGTTTCTTTCATGCCATTCGGTAGAGATTTGATGTTCTTTACTATGTACAAATAGTCTAAAATAAATGTAGGGCTGAAGATTTCTTCTAAAACTTCTTTTGCATCTGTCTTATCCGATTCATCCAAATAATGCAAAAAATCATTTAGCCACCTAGAATATTCCCACACTATTCGATTTACTTCGCCAGAAGATATAAGGGAATCTCTGTTTTGTTTTAATTCATTGAGAACAGCAGTCGCAAAAATTTTCGGGTCACCGTTAGCGTCATATTGATTTACTATTTCATCTCTTGTTTCGAGTAAATTTCGGTTATAAAGATTCTTGAATTTTAGACGATCATTATACCTTTTAAAAAAATCAATGTAGATCTGAAATATTTCATGGGAGCTTTTTTTGTGGTAAACTTCATCAAATTTACTTACAATGAAACTTTCAACCCGTAGTTGAGACCATTTATGCCACTGAGAACTGTAGAATTCTTCAGAGCTTTCTAGCGTCATCAAATCAGCAAAGTATTCTTCTAAGCGATCTAAACCTGTCGCGTCAATAAGTTTTTCTGACTCAACTGCTGCTTCGAAGAATTTTCTGATATTTTGTTTAGTTTCTGAGGGGAGTTTCACATACAAGTTATTCTTCAGAGGATCGATAATATGGAAGCATTCAGAAATGATAGTGCTATCAAGATTACTGCGTAACGTCTTAATTGTAGTCTTTATATAAAAGTTGAGTAAATCAAAATCGATCTCTTCTTTTGGGATGTGCCATAAAAAAACACTTAACAAATGCAGAAATCTCATTGAACTATATATTCTACTATCTTTCTTAAGATCATGAAATATCTGATTGGCCAGTTCAGGAGATAGTTCTATTCTTTCGTTAATTAATATGGTATCCAATTCATTGATAAACTTCAATTCCGACTCTTTAATTAATTCACTGGTATCTAACAGTTCTAGGAATTCAGTATTTAACTTTTCATAAATTGCTTTTGATTCTTCATAGTCATTGTTTTCCTTCAAATATTGATATTCCCAAAATCTATTTTCAATTTCTATTAACTTATCATTATTAGTCGTTTCAAACTTGTCGTAAGCATATGATAAATAATTTTTTTGATCCTTATACACTAAAATTTGCTTTGTGAGCTCAAGTCTTTTGGGGCTTGATAGATAGTGTTGAATTCTTCTTTCTCTATATATCCAATATAGAATTATTCTGTTATCAAAATTGTGATCTTTTAAAATTTCAATTAAAGCCTTGATCTCACTATCGCTATTCCCTCCTCCAATGAAGGATTGCTTTGTTGTAAAGATGCGAGCATAAATCTCAGGAATATTAAAGCTTATGTTGATTTGAAGTTGAAGTGAGACCGAGGCTTTGAATTTACTATGCCATTTAGTATACCATTCTGAGATTTTATCATTATCCACTTTTGAGAATGATTGTATGAGTCTTGCCTGAGAATAGTAAAGATCGACTAAAGGCAACTTTAGTTCTAGTTGATTGAACAAGAACTCACAATCTATATATTGATTTGCTACCCATTCATAGCTTTCTCTCATCCCTCCTTCTTGATGAAATAAAGTATTGAAATCTGAATCATGAAGTCTTTGATGACTTGAATTACTTTGCTTAAGGCACAGCCAATAATGTACAGCTAAAGCATTCCAGTAAATCCTTAACGTTCTTAATGCTAATTCGTGAGTTTCTATCTGATCAACTCTTTTAACAAGAGAATCTAAGGTGCTAAGAAATAATTTAATTTTTTCTTGTTCCAAGTAGACATCAAGGAGTAGAAAACGATACCTCATTTCAAATATTGGAAAGTCACTTTTTAATGGTAATGCTAAATCATCAGTTAACCGTAAATCTTTTCGAAGCTGAAAAACAAACCCATCTGCCTCTCTAATTCTAAGATGTAAAAGGAGTAAGTAGTACAAGTTGCTTAGCCATGGCTTTTCCTTGATCCTTTGATGATCTTCCAAAGACTCTATTTCGGACAATAATGATAAGGGCTGCTCTTTCGCTAACAACCTTCTATATGCAGAAAAAACTCGTTTTGAAAGTATACTCTCTTCCTGAGTAAGAAGCTCATCTAATTCGAAATGAGCATCACCGGAAAGCTCAAATAGATATGCAGAATAATAAGCTAGCTTCTCTCTTTCTATCAAAGTGAGACTCTCGTCCTTAATTAATGAGTTCAATTGATTTAATGCTTTAAAAAATTGTTGAAATGTTCGAAAAGAAAGGTGACTAAATAAACTATCTAATAGGTTGACAATGTCGATGTGGATTTCCTTTAAAAGTTCCTCACAATTGGAAATACCATTGTGGTTCTGCTTGATGAAATTAATCCTATAAAGAATGCGTTTTGCCAACAAATCTTCCATCCCAATTACATAATCTCTCAGGTATTTTTTGATCCAAAATAATTGTATAAGTATCAAAGTACTCTTGTCAAGGGAGCTTTCAAGAATTATTCTCAATTTGTAAGGAATCACAAAAGCACCGGTCGCAAAATGTCTACTTTGAAAAAAATCCTCAATCTGCTTAAGCCTAGTTGCTAATTCAAAATAGTCCGGGTTATTGGTCATTGTATAGCACAGATGGGAATTTAGCGAAGTGATAATGTTTTTGGGGGTGTTAATAAAAAGCTCATTTATCTTATTGGAATTCCATCTCTCTATATGATGCCGATTCCCACTGAACGCTAAAAATTTCAATATGTCATATTCTGAGAAAACATTTTTATTGTCATTTTTCTCAATTTGATCTGTCCATTTTTTTTTCAATTGATTAATGGCTCTTTTTTCATCCTTAGAAATCAGGTAGTTCCCTTCAAGATCTAACTCAGGATTTAGGCCTATGATTTCTCTTAGTTCTTCGTTATTGTATGGCTTAAGTTCTAAAAGGTAATTAACATAGTGTTTTTCTCTGCAAACCGTCATCAAATCATCCAGATTATCTGACTTAGAAGTAAAGAGGAAAACCCAAGTACATCCAAATCGATTAGCACCATCATATGAATTCATTAAATCGAGGAGAAAATGGTATGGCTCCTCATCTAATAGTTCAGCATTATCAACTACTACTACCGTAGGTTTTTTTCTGAAACCCCTCTTATTCAAATATCGAATAATACGTTCTTTTTCAAAGGAGAAAGAATCATCCTGTTGTTTCTTTTTTTCGATTCTGCTCTTCAGGTTTTTAGGAATGAAAGTGAAAAAACTGAGTACTCCTAAAACTGATAGAAAAATACCTGCAAACTGCTGTAACGTTGGTGTTGAAAGTTTTCCGACATTGAATTGGTAGGATGAGATAATTAAAAGTGATATTATTCCAATACTTGCAACCATAAAACCAAACCTAGTTTTTTGGTCAAGACGCCTTATTTGATTTGTCAATGAGTTGTAGTTATTAACCAGACTCTTTAGGATCACATTAAAGTTTGCATTTACATAGTGTGTGTCTTCTAACGTATCCTCTCGTTTGACATCAAAGAATATGGAACAAGAACTCCGATTCATCGATTGTCTCTTCATGGAACCGATCAAATCTTTTTGAAACTCTTTCAGAAATGTAGTATTGTGATTATTTTCTGAAGATGTAATCGTGAAAACAGTATTCGTTCGTTTCAAAGATTTCTCAACCTCACCCGAGAACCTAGGTGCGAAGTTCTTTCCGTTTTCTCGTAATCTTGATTTCTGATCAATCATCGGCTTTTATGATTCACAACTTGTTTATATGCGGAACTTTCTTCTGCTTATCCAACCAAATTGGCAGGATATGCCCAAGTTTTAACATATTTTATTCCGTATACTTTTTTATTTATTTTGCTTTTTCACAACACCAACCAATATTAACCTTTTCTTACAAAAAAACCAAATAATTTAATAGTATTTACAAGCCCCCAGCAAAATCAAGCGGCTCCCCCTTGATACCCTGTTATAAACATTGCAAACACTTAGGTGCCTTTTCATGTTTTTTACGCTTGTCTTGATGCATTAACGATAGGTCATGCTTTTAACAAGTCCATAACAAGTCCATAACAGGTCTATAACAAGTCCATAATAAATATGGACTTGTTATAGATTTAATATGCATTAATTATGCACTTTTATAAAACAAAACAAAAGGAGGTTCTTAAAAAAAGCTTGTAGGGGTTAAAGATTGAGTATCAACCTTATTAAAAAACCTGATATCATGGCAAAACCTATAAACGATGGCGCGCTAAGTGGCGCTCTAGGCAATGTGGTGTTTGTAAACAAAGGCCGTTATACCTATGCGCGCACCAAACCCACCAAAGTAAAACAAACCGCCAGCACTAAGGCGGCAGCCAATACCTTTGGCTGGGTAAGCCAACAGGACAAAAAATTCAGGTTTGCCTTGACTCAGGCATATACACTCATAACGGACAGTTATTATGCAGCACGGCACCGTGCCAGCATGGCCAAGGCACTGAACGCTAGCGTACCGCCTGCTTCTTTGGCATTAAACATGCCCCAAGCACTAGAAGGGTTTGAGTTCAACAGCCAGGTACCATGGACTAAAACCTGCCGTTTCTATAGGGCGTTTACCCAAGGGGACAGCCACATGGCAGCGTGCCTCATCACCGCCCTCACCTTAGGGTAAAATATAAAACCGCCCCAGGCGGTGCGCAGTGCCCACCTGCAACTGCATGCCTTTATGGTGGATCACAACCAACCCAACATCGATTTAGTACCCATAAGCAGTTATGAGCGTACGCTACAGCCTCTTAAAACCTTGCCGGAAGCCCTTTGGAGTTTTCACCTCCCCACCCAACCAGCTTGGTTGCTGGTCGTAGGCACCATGACTTTTGAGTTTAGACAGCCAACGGTGCCTACCCATTTACGGGGCTGTTCGTCCTATTTGTTTACCAAGGAGGTGTAATCCCCGAGTAAGGAGCGCAACAACAAAACCAACGGCTTCATGACAGTCCCCATAACCATGGAAGTGGCCATAGGCTTAAAAACAAAAAATCCCTCCCACAGCGGAGAAGGCCTTATAGTGGTGAGAGAGGTAGGACTTTCAATAACTGCGCAATCACCTTTATCCTCCTTATTGTAAGCACAGGTGGTGTCGTTCAGCAAATGTCGTACCAAAATCAAAGGAATTATTTAAGCACAAGTTTTACAAGTCCCCGTTAAAACACAATTTACATGCTCCACAATATAAGCCTCCGAAAGCGAAAAATGGACTTCAATAGGCAGGCACTCAATCGTGTCGCAGGTGGTGCATCTAAAATGGAAATGATGTACGGGTTTTTTGTGGCCATCACATTTTTTGCATAAAGCAAAATACTGTTTCCCATCTTCGGCTACCACTTTATGCAAAATCCCATCCTCACAAAAGCGGTTTAAGACACGATAAATGGTGGCTCTGTTAATTGTAATGTCGATGTGCTGCTCAATGGCATCTTGGCTCATGGCCTTACCCGACTTTGCCAACACGTCCATCACAGCCTCCTTGGTAGGGGTGTTTCTTCTTTTCATTAGTTAATGCGAATGATTCGCAACAATTTATTGCGATTGTATTGCAATAGTATAAAAAAATAATATATTTGCAAACATATTAATGCGACATTTTTGCATTTAAACCCATAGTGGTGGCTACACATGCCCTGATCCTAACAGACCATGTGGGGATTTGGTTCTTAACAAGACCCACCATTAATAGTGGTTTTTACAAAAAATTAAAACGATGACAAGAACAGAAGACTTTGAGGTGATTATTGTAGGAGGCAGTTATGCCGGACTTTCCGCAGCCATGGCCCTGGGGCGCTCCTTACGGAAGGTACTGATTATTGATGCAGGCAAGCCCTGTAACAGACAAACCCCGCACTCCCATAACTTTTTAACCCAAGATGGAAAAACACCCAAAGAAATTT
Source organism: Confluentibacter sediminis (assembly GCF_003258355.1). Classification (GTDB taxonomy): domain Bacteria; phylum Bacteroidota; class Bacteroidia; order Flavobacteriales; family Flavobacteriaceae; genus Confluentibacter; species Confluentibacter sediminis. Next base: position 6,098 of record NZ_QKPO01000006.1, read on the forward strand.
CCACCATCGCCAAACAGCAAGTGGCGCGTTATTCAACGGTATCTTTTATAAATGACTTTGCCGTTAGCGGCAAAAAGCACCCTACAGGCTTTGAGATTGAAACCCAAAGCGGCCAGGTATTTACAGCACAAAAAATAATTCTAGCCACCGGTGTTCAAGATCTCATGCCCGACATCCAAGGGTTTGCAGCCTGTTGGGGCATTTCCGTCATCCATTGCCCTTATTGCCACGGTTACGAACACAAAGCGGAAAAAACAGCCCTTATAGCCAATGGCGAAAGGGCCTTACACCTCGCGTCGTTGGTGAATAACCTCACGGATGATCTGACCATTTTAACCAATGGCCCTATGGATTTTGAAGCCGCCGCGTTAAAAAAATTCCAAGCACACCACATAGACGTGAAGGAAAAGGAGATAGCAGCCATAGAACATGCCGATGGACATATGAAAAAAATAGTCTTTAAAGATGGGAGCAAGGAGACCTTTCTGGCGGCCTATGCAGCCATCCCTTTTGAGCAAACCGTATCCATCCCGATGGCTCTAGGATGTGAATTAACAGCCCAGGGCCACATTCAAGTAGATGCTTTTCAGCAGACCACCGTAGAAGGTGTTTTTGCCTGCGGCGATAATGCCAGCCCCATGCGTGCGGTAGCCCATGCCGTAGCCACCGGAAATATGGCAGGAGCCATGGTGAATAAAACATTAACCGAAGCACACTTTTAAGTATGGGGGAGCCATGATTGAAGGTTTTACCACAAACATCCCCAGCATCCATCACGCAGCAAGCGTGATAAAGACCCTTGAAAATAGATTTTTAGAATAGAAGATTAGTTTCGACATAGAACGCCCCATCATCCATTACCCTGACGAATACAGCATACTAAGGGTGGAAGGCGAGACCATTGAGATAGCTAAATATAAATGAAACACAGATGAAAATTAAAAATAACACCCTCGACATCATTGCCCTTTCAAGTTCCTTAATATGCGCCGTACATTGTGCAGCCATCCCTGTAGTACTGTCATTTTCCTCCCTAACCAGTCTGCACTTTCTAGAGAACCCCTTGATTGAATGGACTTTTATTTGTTTGGGCGTAGTGTTTGCCATCACCTCGCTTTGGCCCAGTTATAAAAAAATACATCACAATAAAAAACCACTGTTATACGTGGCATCAGGCTTTACCTTCATAGCCTTAGGACGACTGGATTTTACAGAACTATGGGAAATGGGCAATACCGTGCTTGGAGCTTCTTTGGTTTCGATAGCCCATTATGTTAATTGGAAATTATCAGGTACAAAAAGGGGGCATAAACATTAGTTTCATTTAGAAGGGATGTTAGCACCCTAATTTTTAATTTATTTTAGTAAGTTTGCATCTCATGAAACAAGGTCGCTTAAAACATAGCATTACGTATTTGTTGCTTGTTGTTTTCATATCCATGAAAATGGCAGGGCTGCATGTGCTATCGCATACAGACGATAAAGACCATGCCTTGCATTGTGTGGTCTGCGACCAAGCCATCACCCATAATTTCACCCCGGCACTGACGCCCGATTCACAGGAGTTCGTTATAGGTGAGACGACAGCATACCTTGTTAAAAAGGAGATCAGCAAAAGCTATGGCTTTATCATCTCCAACACCCTTGCCGCCAATCAGCTTTTTTCCCGGCCCCCACCTTCGTTACTATAAGTTTTCCTATACATTCATTATTTAAGATCGATTAGACGCGTCTGATGATGGCATGCCTTGTACCACATGTTTAGTACGAAGTCATGTAATGACAGGCAGTGATGCTGTATGTCATCACAGTTTTCAAGAGTCAGATAGCGATGCATCGTCGTAGAGGTTTTACACCACTACGGCTTGCCATGTCATATCATCTTAGCGATGAGTGTCCTGATCGTCCGGGGCTTCCGGACACGTGTTCAAATCTTATAGTATCTCATTATGTTCCATAAAACATTGTGCGCATGGCTAAGTTTTAGCCTATGCACACTATCATTTGCCCAAAAAACCTTTACCATTGAAGGTACCGTTAAGAATGCCCAAACCCAAAGCCCAATTGCCGGCGTAAGTATCATTGGAGAAGGTATATTCGCCGTGTCGGCAGACGATGGCTCGTTTACCTTAAAAAATGTCGGCGAAGGCGTTTACACCCTTCAAGCCACACACCTGGGATATACGCCCAAATATTTCGACCTGGAAGTAAACGGCCAACCCGAAAACCTGCTGGTCACCTTAAGTGAATCCAATACCCTGCTCCAAGAAGTACAATTACTCGGGAAAACCAAAGAGAAACTAGCCAAAGAACAACCTTTGGTGACGGTGGAGGCCTCCAAAGCATTTATGGAAGCCAATCGGGAAAATAGCCTGATGCAAACATTGAGCAAAATCCCGGGCGTAAGCACGATTAACATTGGCTCTGGGCAGTCGAAGCCAGTGATTAGGGGCCTCGGTTTCAATCGGGTGGCCGTGGTACAAAACGGCATCAAACACGAAGCACAACAATGGGGCAGCGACCATGGTTTGGAAATCGATCAATACGGTATGGGAGCCATACAAATCATAAAAGGTTCCGCCTCCTTCATGTATGGCTCCGATGCCATTGCCGGGGTGGTAAACATTAAACCTGCCGCAGCCCCTGAAGAACATTCTTTTAGTGGGGAAGTAAACCTGTTGGGTGAAAGCAATAATAACCTGTTAGGCATTTCAACGGGCATCCAGGCAAGAAAAGAAAAATGGTTTTATAGAGCACGTTTGACTTTTCGCGATTATGGCGATTATAAAGTTCCAACAAATAGGATAAACTATGAAAATTACATTTTTGAACTGCACGAAAACCATTTAAGGAACACGGCCGGTATGGAAGCCAACGCCAGCTTTAGTGTGGGTTATATCTCAGATCATATAAAATCGGAAACCTTCTTTAGCAATGTGTACAACAAGAACGGCTTCTTTGCCAATGCCCACGGTCTTGAAGTGAGAACCTCCAGCATAGATTACGACCGTTCGGACAGGGACATCGACCTCCCTTACCATCAAGTGAATCATTTCAAAATAACGAACAACACGGTGATTACCGGCAATAAGCATACATTGTATTTTGAGACCGGTTTTCAAAATAACCAACGCGAAGAGCATTCCGAGCCTGTACCACATGGATATATGCCCAAACCAGCCCATAGCAAAGAGCGAGAGTTCCATAAAAACACCTTTTCACTGAATATCAGGGACGCTTTCCAAATGCAAAAAGGACACAGCATGCATGCAGGCGTGAATTTGGAGTTTCAACAAAACACTATTGATGGTTGGGGGTTTTTAATTCCGGCGTTCAACAGGTTTACAGCCGGAGTATTTGCTTATAACCAATTAGAAATCAACCCCAACTTACATCTTCAGGCAGGCCTGCGTTATGACTTTGGATTTTTAGATACCAAAGCCCATGTCGATTGGTACCCTTCCACCAGAACGAATGAAGATGGTTCCACCTCTTATATCTACCTGCAAAGAGCACAGAACAAACAGTTGGATTTTGGGAATATGAGCGCTTCGGTGGGCTTAAGCTACCTGCAAAACCATACCACCTATAAAATAAATATAGGAAAAAGTTTCCGGATGCCTTTGGCCAACGAATTAGCTTCAGATGGGGTTAACTATCACATGTATCGTTACGAGCGGGGCAACATTGATTTAGATCCTGAAACATCCTATCAACTGGATATCGATATAGACCATACGGCAGAACTATTTAGTGTGGGCATAAGTCCCTTTGTGAATGTCTTTGATAATTTCATTTATTTAAACCCCACCCCAAATTACTTCGAAACCTTACAGATTTACGAGTACACCCAAAACAAGGTTTTTAGGATGGGGGCTGAGGTTCGGGCCAGTACCACCCTGTTTGATAATCTACAAGTAGATGCTTCTATGGAATATGTGTATTCCCGACAAACCAGTGGTGCAAAAAAAGGTTTCACATTGCCCTTTGCGCCGCCTTTGTCCACACTGCTTTCCGCAAGCTATCAGTTTAAAAAACTTCTGTTCTTTAAAAAGCCACAATTCATCGTGGATTACCGAATAACAGCCGCACAAGATGAGATTGTCCCCCCAGAGGAAAAAACAGCTGGATACCAAGTTTTAAATATGGCTTTAATGAGCCATTTTAACCTGTTCAAATACGATGCCCAATGCCGTTTAAAGCTCAATAATGCGTTCGACACCAAATATTTCAACCACACCAGTTTTTACAGACTTATAGATGTTCCCGAAGCAGGCAGGAACATTTCTTTGTCCTTAACAATACCTTTTTAACAAACAATAATTATTAACAATCAAAACAAAAAAAATGAAAACAAAAAAAATGAAAACAAACATCAAACTTTTAGCCATGGTAGCCTTTTTAGGAATCTCTTTATACTCCTGTAGTGATGATGATGATCCGATTTTAAAGGCCCCCGTTATCTCTAATTTTGAGTATGGCGAAGGAAGTACCCATTCTACAGAGCAGGTAGCCTATAAAGGCTCAGACATTCACATGGAAGCAGACATAAACGCAGAAGCCACCGTAAGCAGTATAAAACTGTCTATCCATGCCCATGATATAACCCTAGGTGAGGGAGAAGTAGACTGGGACTTTGAGAAAAGCTTTACCGATAGCAAATACCTGGTAATAAACCCTAATTTTCATGAACACATCGATATTCCAGACAACATTCCAGCAGGAGAATACCATATAGAATTGGTAGTCACCGATGCCTTGGGAAATAGCACGGAAGTGGAAGGACATGTTCAAATTCTAGACCCCATTACCTTAAGTGATGTCTCTATCGATACTGAAGTAGTTCGTGGGGATGACTTTCATGCAGAGTTCTTAATCGATGCAGTAAACGGCATCCATAACATCACTGTTGACATTCATGCACACGGCATTACCCCTGGTGTTGGGGAAGTAGAATGGCACTATGAAGAAGTTTTCGAAAACGGTTATCATGGTGAGACCTCGGTAGAATTTCATGAACACATCGATGTGCCTACTACGGTGCCTGCTGGGGAATACCACATGGTCATCATCGTGGAAGATGAAGATGGCTATACCAAACGCTACGATACCCACATAGATGTAACAGCAGCCGTATAAATAACTTTTATCAACACCGCATAATTTCTGAAGAGGTTATGCGGTTTAAAAAATGAGCTATATGAAATTGACAATAAAACACCTGTTCTTTATCCTTTTTAGTGCCTGTATCATCTCCTGTTCTAGCGACGACAGCGTAGATAAGGATGAAGAAAAACCAACCATTACCATACAGTATGCTGGCGGATTTCCACAAGCCTGTGCAGAACTTCAAAAAGGACAGACCTATACCTTTAAAGCCAAAGTAATGGACAATAAGGCCCTGGCTTCCTATAGCTTGGACCTTCACCATAATTTTGACCATCATACCCACGATGACCAAGGTGAGACCTGTGATTTAAACCCTATAAAACAGGCTGTAAATCCATTCATATTCATGAAGAACTACACTATAGAAGGACATCAGACGGCTTATGAAATAAATATATCCTTAACCATTCCGAACGATATCGATTCTGGAGATTACCATTGTTCCTATTCCGTAACAGATGCCACAGGCTGGCAATCCAGAACCTCAGTAGATATAAAAATCATAGAATAAACAAAAGCATGAACCTCATCAATAAGAACAAACCATTCTTTTTCCTCTTATCAACGTTCGTATTCACATGCCTATTGGCATCCTGCTCCAAGGATGACGATACCGCAGTGCCTATGCCAATACCCAGCATGAGTGCATTGGAGATAGGGTCGGGGGAACACCAAGGTGTTATTGGCAGAGACTTTCACTTTAATGCCGACGTTGTAGCAGGGGGCCGTATTGACTTTATACAAATCAATATAAAACCCAAGGCAGGCGAGACCTATAGTCACGATTGGTCTTTTGAGATTGCTTGGGATGAATTTAAAGGCCTTAAAAACAGTACGGTGCATAAACATTTTGATATTCCCGAAGACGCCCCGGAAGGCACATTTGATTTTATCATCACCATCACCGATGAAAACGGCACCCAACTACAGGAAACCCATGACGTCAATTTGGTTGACCCCGCAAATCTTCCGGTAGATCCCTACTTGTATCTCTGGGACTTTTATACACCAAATGCCTATCAATACGTGAATGAATTACTTCAAAATCCAGAAGACGTCACCTATTCACAAGGCGATGTCTTTAAATCTTCAGTGACCATCAAAAAGGTGAAAGGCGATGGGAAAATGTACCTGCTGTTTATCAAAAAATCCGCAAACCATCTGCCTAGGATTGTAGATGACATAGATTTTTCAAAAGTGATTGTCTATGATGTGTTTGAGCATGAAAACTGGGAAGATGTAAATGCCTTTGCGAATATTATATACGACGGCCAAGGCGGATTTACCCGCCCTACCCCAGAGTTTGTTATAGGAGCCTCTGTTGATAACAACACTCCCGAACCCAACCCCATAGAAGGCGACAAAGCTTGGGAAAACGGCGCCTATTATCTTGGTGTCGTGTATACCAATACCACCTATAATATAAGTGTTTACCATTATTTGGAAGTCCAAATAAACGGTTTTTAATTTCATTGGAAATAGGCTGTCCTGAAAACAGGAGCAGCCTATGCATTACTACAAAACTGCTAATAAAAGGTCATACTATGAAAAAACTACCTGTAACTATATTAAGTGGATTTCTAGGTGCTGGAAAAACCACGCTGTTAAACCACATCCTCCATAATAAAGAAGGCTTAAAAGTAGCTGTCATTGTGAATGACATGAGCGAAGTAAATATCGATGCCCAGTTCATTGAAAATGAAAATACGCTCTCTAGAACCGAAGAAAAACTAGTGGAAATGTCCAACGGGTGTATTTGCTGTACCTTGAGGGAAGACCTGATGGTTGAGGTTGAAAAGTTAGCCAAACAAAACAAATTTGATTATTTGTTGATTGAAAGTACAGGCATTAGCGAGCCCATTCCCGTTGCTCAAACATTTACCTTTGAAAGCGAAGATGGCACCATAGATTTGAGTCGTTTTAGCTATATAGATACCATGGTAACGGTGGTAGATGCCTATAATTTTTTAAAGGACTTTTCAAGTCCCGATTACCTAGCCACCAGGGAACTTACCAATATGGAAGGCGACAACAGGACGATTGTTAACTTACTGACCGATCAAATTGAATTTGCCAATGTTATCATCATTAACAAAATTGATTTGGTAACTAAAGACCAGCTTGAAGAGCTTCATGCCATCATCCATAAGCTAAATCCGGAAGCTAGGATGATTACGGCTACCGAATCTAACGTTGCGCTTAAAAATGTAATCAACACAGGTCTATTTGATTATGCCAAAGCGGAAGCTTCTGCAGGATGGATAAAAGAACTGGAGAACGAGCATGTACCAGAAACCGAAGAATATGGTATGGGCTCCTTGGTTTTTAGAAGTAAAAAACCGTTTCACCCAGAGCGTTTTTTAAAATACCTTAATACGGGTTTTCCGCAAAACATTATAAGAAGTAAAGGTTTGTTTTGGCTGGCATCCAGACCCAGCCAAGCACTGATATGGAGCACAGCGGGCGGTTCTTTTAAGGCCGACAATGCGGGGGTTTGGTGGGCATCCATGCCTTTTGGTGAGCGTATTAGCTATACGGCCTTTGTAGAAAACAAAGACCAAATTGAATCTGATTGGGATCCGTTGTTTGGAGATCGCAAAATCGAATTGGTATTCATTGGGCAGTACCTAGAGAAAAAGACCCTGGAAAAGCAATTGGAAAATTGTTTAGTAAGCGACCTAGAAATCAAGCAATGGAACCATAAACTAGTAGAACAAGAAGATGAATGGTCCATTGCAAGATAAATACCATTAAAAACTTAAAGCGATAAAAAATGCATCATCCATGTTTTATAATAGAACAAATCCAGCTAAGAAATAGCAACATAATTTAAACATTCACTAAACATGGATGTGAGTTGGTTTTCTTAATGTGAGTGGGTAGAGCTGGACAATTATTGCTAGCACTGCTTTTTAAAAAAAGAAAAAAGAGTCTAAAAGAGGTTGCGACATGATTAAGACCAAAAACATAACATTTAAGTATAAAAAAAATGGAAACCATCGTTTTACTTTCCCGGACATTACTTTAAAAGATGAGGAAAATTTACTCATTTTAGGTAAATCGGGCATAGGAAAAACAACACTTCTTCATCTTTTGGCAGGCTTGCTAAAACCTGTTAGCGGAACGATCGCTATTGGTTTTGTTGATATCCATTCCCTATCACCTTCACAATTGGATACATTCAGGGGACAGCACATTGGATTGGTATTTCAAAAAAACCATGCAATTCAATCTTTAAATGTTACTGAAAATTTAGAGTCACGTCTTTTTTTTAGCAGAAAAGCCATCGACCATGTTATGATAAATGACTTATTAGAACAATTGGATTTGAGCGACTTTAAAAAGAGCAAAGTAAACGAACTGAGCGAAGGGCAATTACAAAGGTTGGGCATTGCTTTATCGGTCATACACAATCCACAAGTTATTTTGGCAGATGAGCCCACTTCAAGTTTAGATGATGAAAACTGTAAAATGGTTATGGATTTGCTTATCAATCAGGCAAAACAAAACCATGCCAATCTCATTGTTATCACACACGACCACAGGATAAAACCATTATTTTCAAAAGCCATTACATTATGACTATTTGGAGCATTAGCATACAAAACCTCAGGTCAAAACCATTCTATACTTTTTTAAGCGTCTTCAGTTTGGCATTAAGTATCGCACTTCTTCTAGGAATCCAACAAGTGGAAGCGTCCTTTAAATACCAAATGGAAAACAACTTAGGAGATATTGATTTGGTTATTGGTGCCAAAGGAAGCCCCTTACAATTGGTTTTAGCATCTGTACTGCATATGGACAACCCAACAGGGAATATTCCCTATGAAGATGCAAAAAAGGTGGGCAAAAACCCTATGATTAAAAGTGCCGTACCTATCTCTTATGGTGATAATTATAAAGGATATAGAATTGTAGGAACAACTAAGGGATTTGCCCCCCTTTACAATGCTGCACTGGAAGAAGGACGTGCCGTAAAAAAGTCAATGGAAGTCGTCCTTGGCCATACCGTGGCAAAACAACTGCAACTTAAAATAGGGGATACCTTTTTAAGCTCCCATGGATTGGTTGATAATGATATAGACGTGCATTCCGAAAAACTTAAAGTAGTTGGGATCTATAAACCCACTCAAAAAATAATAGACCGTCTCATCATTACAAATTTAGAAAGCATATGGGACGTTCATCATACCGAAGGCGAACATGAACATGGTGATGAACAGGAGGGAGGCTCTATTGAGCATTCTGGAAATGCATATGAAGGAAAAGAAATAACGTCCTTATTGATTTCTTTTAGAAATCCATCTGCCTTTTTAACGCTTCCTAGAAAAATCAATGAACAGACCAATATGCAAGCGGCATTACCTAAATATGAGTTGGACAGATTGTATGAATATATGGGCGTTGGGGTGAAAACAATTTCATGTATTGCCTATATCATCCTTGTTATTTCTTGCATGACCATTTTTATAAGCCTTTATAAAATGGTAAAAGAACATGCTTTTGATCTAGCACTGTTACGCACTTACGGTGCAAGCAATGTCCAATTGATACGCATGGTCGGGTATGAAGGATGCATAATGGGGCTACTCGCCTTTTTATTGGGGATTTTACTATCTAAAACGGGACTGTCCTTGATGTTTAAAATGGTAGAAACCGAATATAAACAAAACATGCTCCATGAATTGCCATTGATGGAATTCTTGCAAATAGGAGCTTTGGTCTTTATAATGATATTGGCCGCTATAGTCTTAGCCATCCATCCTATCATAAAAATGAACATATCCACTATTTTGAGCCATGAAAACTAAGATGCTGATAATCGCTACACTTTTAGCTTTCAATATAGGCTTTAGCCAAAAGAAAATCACTTGGACGGATTTATCCCATATAAAGTTTACGGAAAAATTTTTCCCAGCGTATGACACCTCTTTTTTTGTTCCTACTTTTTTGCCTCCCGTAAAGGCTTTAGATGGTAAACAGATAACTATTACAGGATATTTTTTAAATATAGACCCTAAAGGAGAATTGTATATCCTCTCCAAAGGCCCCATGTCTGCTTGTTTTTTCTGTGGGATTGGAGGGCCAGAAACAGCCATAGAACTGCAATTTACATCTAAACAGCTGTTTAAAACTGACAATATAGTGTCTGTAACGGGAATATTAAAATTAAATGCTACCGATGTAGATCATTTTACTTACATCCTAACGGAATGTAAAGGACAACGAATTAATTAATAACAGCCATACACAACACATATGAACAAAAGAATTTTTTTTAAACGGACGCTCCTTCCTTAGGAAAGAGATCACCTATACGCCCTGGAGTTTTGATTGCACAAATACCTATCAATTATTTTCTAAACCAGATCGTGAAAAACGAGTGAAAAACACTTGTTTCAATCGGTCATAATATTTAAAACCATGAAAGAATCCTTAAGTTTTTTAAATCAAAGTTTGCATCAAAAGAATACGGTATTCAATAAAAAAACAACCGTTATTTCTCAGTTAATAAATCTCTTAACCGGATCCACGATGGTTGGAGAATATTATCCAAAGAACAAGGGGAACGGCTTAAGAAGTAAAACAGGAGGTGGCAAAAGCAGGAGTCAAGAATTGAGCCTGCTAGAAAAATGGCAATCATTATTTGATATCCAACATTGGACCATTACCTATGAATCCATAGATGAAATGCAAGTTCTAGACGATTTGAAAGGCGATATGCCTGGCCATGAATTTGTCGGCATTGCCATCGATTTTGCAAATAAAACAGGTGTTATTTACCACACACGACCCTTACAGGAAGATGATATTATACATGAATTGCTACATGTGCGCTTTCCTGACTGGAGTGAACAAAAAGTGAATTACTGGACAAATTTACTTATAAACCAACCGAAAAAAGACATGTCGAAAATGTCAACCTAAGCAACAAAGCTTTCTGAAGTGAATTTAATTCAACGATGGCGAATTTTGCCTGCAAAAACAAAGCGAGAGAAAAAAATGCGATGTTTACGCTTAACACAAAACATGGGAGAAAAGTACCCACGCTCAAAGTCGAAACCATACAAAATTCATTTTTAAAGAGCCCCCTTTAAATTCATCACTCTAACGGATTATCCTATAGGGCGTGAAATACCTCTGCACTTACCGACTATGGATATTAAGTTGTTAGGCGTGCAAAAAAAAAATTAAGAGTTCGAGAGTATACCAATACAATAAGGTTTCATTGGAAAAAGACCGTTTTCTTGAAAAACAGAAATAGAGAAGTGGTTAAGGAGGTTTGCTGTTATTTCCATTTTGAAAGAAACCCAACTTTATAACTTTCTCCAATAGGTAGTTTCTGATTGTTGAGCAATACAATTTGATTGCCTTCTACATATTTTATGGCTGCTGCATTAACAATAAATGATCTATGGATTCTAAAAAAAAAGTTCTCTGGAAGGGAATCCTTAACGGATTTCATAGTACCATATACAATTAAATTTCCTATAGAAGTATGATACATTACATATTCATTATGTGACTGAATGTAAGTAATATCATTATAATTAACATTGAATAATTTCTTATTGGATTTTAATTGAACACTCTTTGTGGATTTATGCGCAGATTCTTTTTTAAAACTTGTTGAGGGATGTTTATCAATCTCTTTCTTTGCTTTGTTTACGGCTTTTAAAAATCGGTGAAACTCTATAGGTTTTAAAATATAATCTGTGACTTCCAGCTCAAAACCTTCCACAGCGTATTCTCGGTATGCGGTGGTCAGTATCACCTTTGGTTTCTGCGACAGCGATTTTAAAAAATCAATTCCAGAAATGTCGGGCATATTAATGTCTAGAAATAAGATGTCGATTTCTTCCTTTTCCAAGACAGCTAGGCAATCCAAAGGAGATTTGTAGACTCCAATGACTTCTAGACCGTCTATTTTTTCACTATAGTCATTCAGCAATATTCTTGCTGGTTCTTCATCGTCTACGATAATACATTTATAGACCATTTGCCTTAATTTTTAAAGATATACTAAATACATTTTCAGCTTCCTCGATTTTAAGCTCATGTTGTTCGGGATATAATAGCTCCAATCTCCTACTTACATTGGCAATACCTATTCCACCAGTTTTATCCACATTTTTTTTCTCTTGGTAGGAATTGATACAGTCAAATAAAAGGAAATCATGTTCGGTTTTTATTTTAATGGTTACAAATCCGTTTTTGACATCTGCGATATCTCCATGTTTAAATGCATTTTCAACAAACGGTATCAACAACAATGGTGCTATTTTCTGATTCGGATTAGCATTAGAATACTCAAATGCAATCTTGTTCATGGCACTGTCCTTTAACTTAAACAGTGCTATAAAATTATTTATATAGCCAATCTCATCCTTTAAACTTACTCTTCCCTCTTTCATGATATATAATGAATAATCTAACATCTTAGAAAGTTGCAAGACCGCCTTCGATCCTTTGGGCGATGTTTTATGGGTTAGTGAATAAATGTTGTTTAATGTGTTAAACAGAAAATGAGGGTTTATTTGCTGAACCAAGAAATTTTTCTCGGCCGTAATAATAGCCAATACTTTTGCCTCTTCTTGTTTACGCATATGAAAATTATACATAAAGTAACTGATAAAAATAATAAGCACTATCGGCATAGCATGGCTGAACAATTGTTCTATATCAAAAAGCTCAAGGGTATTTTCATCATATTCACCATTAATCAGTCCCTTTTCAGTATAATACTGTTGTACTTCAAGAGCTTCAGATTGATAGATAGGGGTTCTTTCTTCCAAATATTCTCCAAGAATGGCTCCAAATATGACGAACACCAAATTAATCACCACATAGGTTAAATAGCGTTTGGTGTGGTAGTAAACGGGTAAAATCCACTTTAGATTGGAATAAAATACAACCATCTGGATCGAAATGATAGAAAATACGCGAATAAATGCCGATAAACTATCTGAAACCCAGTTAAAAATAAAAAATATAAATAGGGTGTATATGACCCATGCCAAAGCATGTTGATAGCAATTTTTCATATTTCAAAAGTACCTATTTTGCCAAGAGGTTTGTTATTTTTTCAATGAAACCTAGCAAAGTTTAAATCAACGACCACATTTTAAAACTAAACGGATAAAAACTTGACTTACCCTGTTTTTAATGGTTCGTTTAAACAATTTGCCCTTTGGTTGAAAAAGTTTTTAAAGGTGGGGTCTCTTTTTCAATTTTGATCTTAAATTATTTAAAGAACTTAATTTAATGAAATCATGAAACTACTAAGAATCCTACTCCCGGCGACCCTATTTGTGTTAAGTGTATGTTCCACGGAAGCCCAAAGACGGTCTGTAAAGGAGGATACTCGAGAAGTGATTTTGGAAAATGAAACCTTTGGATTTAACGAAAGGCAATTTAAGGGTATCATTTTAGATTCCAAGACCAATGCACCCTTAGAATATGCTACCATATCAGCAATCAATAAAAAAACAAGTGGTATTTTAAAAGGAACGATTACAGATGATCAAGGGCAATTTAGCCTTACTATTGAGAAAGAAAAAGAGGATTATTATTTCTTAATAGAATTTTTAGGTTATAAACCCCAAACCATTAGTAATCTAGATTTTTCACGGAATAAAATAGATTTGGGTACTATTTTAATGCTATCAGAAGATAATCAATTGGATGAGGTGGTTGTTACTTCAGAAGTTTCCAAGACCAGTTTCAAACTTGATAAACGTGTATTTAACGTGGGCGCAGATTTAAGTAATTCTGGAGCTAGCAGCCTGCAAATTCTTGAAAGTGTGCCTTCGGTAACCGTAGGTATGAAGGGCGACATTTCATTGCGTGGCAACAGTAACGTAAAAATATTGATAAACGGAAATGCGTCCGCCAATAAAAGCAATGGTAAAGCGGCTCTAAATGGTATTTCGCCAGATATGATCGAACGCATAGAGGTCATTACCAATCCATCGGCCAAATATGACGCTGCTGGATCTGCGGGTATCTTGAATATCATCTTAAAAAAAGAACGTAAATCAGGCCTTAATGGCACATTTACAGCGACTGCTGGTAAACCTGAAAGTTATGGGTTGGGAGTGAATTTAAATTACAGAACCAATAAAATAAATCTTTTAGGAGGCATTAATGGGGAATATGGCATAATGAAAAGTTATGACACGTCCATAACCCTTGATAAAACACAAACGCCCAATGAAAATCGCTTTTCAAACGGGAGTGGTCTGGAAAAGAGAAAAGATTTAAGCGCAAATTTTGGTATGGATTATAATATATCGCCAACCGATTTTTTAAGCGTATCAACCTCTATGGGGATTTCTAAGAGTGATAGTGAAAATAGGTATGATTACAGAACTGAAGTAGGAAATACGACGACCCATAGCAATAGAACAGAAACAGGTAATAACAAAAGCCCCAATTATGAATTAAACGCCAATTATAAAAAGACTCTTGGAGGAAAAGATGAGCATACTTTGGAAGCACGGTATAGCGGTTTTAATTATACGGAAGATAAAAAAGCAGGTTTTATAAATACTGGAGATTCCGATCTTCAACAACGTTCCAATACAATGTTTCGTGAAGACTCCAATACGGCACAAATAGATTATAAATATCCTTTCGGAAAAGAGGAAGAAGAAGGTGCCTTGGAATTTGGTTTAAAGTTCGGCAACAGAAAACTTAAAAATGACTATGTTGTGGATGATTTATCAGATGGAAACTGGAGAAACAATACCAACTTTACCAATGTATTTCAATTTAATGAAAATCTGTGGGCGGGTTATTCGACATACGGGCAGGAATTTGGAAAATTTGGTGTAAAAGCCGGGTTGCGTTTGGAAAATACAAGACTTTTAACCGAGCTAGAAAACACTAATGAAAAAAACAAACAAAACTATACCGATTTGTTCCCTAGTTTGCATACCTCCTATAAATTCACTGATGCTCTTTCGTTACAGTTAAGCTATTCACGCAGAATATCGCGGCCAGATATGTTTAGTTTAAATCCGTTTGAATCGATTAGCGATCAGTTTAGTCAATTTCAAGGAAATCCAGCTTTAAAACCAGAGTATAGTAATTCCTATGAGTTTGGAACAATTCAAAACCTCGACAAAGGGTCTTTATTCGCTTCTGTATATGCCAGAACGACCAACAATACGGTTGAAGAAACCCAACAATTGGTCAATGGTATAACTATTGTAAAACCCCTAAATATTGGTAAACGCAATGATTTAGGAATTGAGTTTAATGGTTCTTACCGTCTGGTCGATTGGTTTAAAATGACCTCGGAGTTCAACTGGTTTTATTACAAACGAACAGGTAATTATTTAAATCAAAGCTTTAACTTCAATAGCAACCAATGGTCGGCTGGATTAATTAGCACCTTTAAAATACCTATCGATTTGGATGCTGAAGTAAGTTTGAATTATACCTCTAAAGAAAAGCAATTGCTACAGACAAAAAACAGTAATTTTTATTCCAATTTAGGTCTAAAAAAGAAACTATTTACCAATAGGGTTGCCGTAAACGTATCCGTAAGGGATTTATTTAATAGTAGACGATGGAATACGATAGTGGATCAACCAAGCCTTTACAGAAGTCAGAACTTTCGTTGGGGCGGACGACAAATTAATCTGAGTGTAAGTATAAAACTTGGGAAAGCCGATGTTGAAGGTGGTGAAATGGGTGATTATGGCGGTGATTATTAATTTAGGTGGTATGGTCTCCAATGATAGTGGTTATATCTCCTCTGGTTGTAATCTTTTAAAAATCAATAAAATTATTATAAATTTTAAAAGAGGTATGTTTGCGTATGCTTGTCTTTAATACAATGATCGTCAGCAATCCTATCGCGGAATGGCCTCTCTACCATAGCGGCAAGAAAGCCATGCTGGATAAGCTAAGTCATAAATATCCAAACACATTATTAAGTTTTTGTTATAGAGGATGGGAGCAAATGATGAAAAGCAAATTGAAATAAAAATCTTTTTTGATATGTCAAGTGTTTTTAAGCAAAAAACTTGACATATATTATTTGTTTAGGCCTTTGCAGGTACATGAACATAGCAACTAAAATAGCAAGCCAGATAGTCTCTGCTAGGTAAAAATTTTGGTTATAAAGGTTGCTCTCTTTTATTCATATAAAAACCTTATAATATTTTAAAAAAAAACAGGGTTGATATAGTCAGATTCAATGCTTTGAATTTTTCTACCAAACCACTTGTACTTTTTCTCCTTTTTTTAATTCAAGCTCTTTTTTAAGAGTTCCATACACCAAGGTTGTTTTTCCTGTAGTTTTTGCCAGAATAGACACAGCGGTTATTTTTTTATCTTTCCATGCCATAGAAATTTCGAAACCACCACGCGCACAAATACCTTCAATAGACCCATCTTTCCATGCATCTGGTAAAGCTGGCAATAAAAATATTTTGTTATCATTAGATTGCATCAGCATTTCTATAACAGCAGCAGTTCCTCCAAAATTCCCATCTATTTGAAAAGGCGGATGAGCATCAAAAAGATTTGGATAGGTGCCACCATGTCCTTTGTGTATGCCATCAGATTTGTCGGGATCTACATACTTAAGCAACTCTCTATACATTTTATAAGCATGATTACCGTCCCAAAGTCTGGCCCAAAGGTTGATGCGCCATCCTTTAGACCATCCTGTGGTTTCATCACCTTTTATTTCTAAAGTTGTACGAGAGGCTTCGGCCAATTCCGGAGTATCGGTAACTGTGATATGATTCCCGGGATATAGCCCGAATAAATGGGATTGATGGCGATGTTTTGGGTCTTCATCTTCCCAATCATAGTACCATTCTTGTAAATTTCCTTTTTTGCCAATGGTGTAAGGGTGTAGGTTGTTTTTGGCTTTAATGACCTGATTTAAAAATTCATCATTAATATTCAACACTTTTGATGCACTTATAAAATCATTGAACAATTCTCTTATCATAGCCAAATCGGCAGTTGCCCCATATAAAGTTGCCCCATGGTACCCTGTAGGAGTGATGTACATGTTTTCAGGAGACGTTGATGGCGAGGTTATCCAATGGCCTTTGTCGTCTTTGACCATCCATTCTAAACAAAATTGTACAGCCCCTTTCATTAAAGGATAAGCGTTCTCTTTTAAATAGGTTTTGTCTTGAGTGAAGTTATAGTGTTCCCATAAATGTGTGGCAAGCCAAGTACCACCCATATTCCAGTTCGCCCAGTTGGGGTCTCCGCCACCAAAATCGCCAACAGGATTACTCAATGCCCAGATATCAGAGTTTTGGCAGGCTGCCCAGCCATTAACACCATAATAGGTTTTGGCGGTAACAGCCCCCGTTAAAGCGACATTTTTTATAAAAGATAATAGAGGTTTGTGTAATTCTGAAAGATTGGCTGTTTCTGCTAGCCAATAGTTTTCTTCTGCATTAATATTTAAAGTGTAATTGCTGCTCCATGGCGGACGCATATATGGATTCCATATGCCTTGTAGGTTGGCAGGGACACCTTCAGTTCTAGAGGAGGATATAAGTAAATAACGGCCAAAATTGAAATACAGAATTTCTAGGTTTTTATCTTCAGATCCGTCGTTATAGCGTAATAATCTTTCATTAGTTGGTAATTTAGGAGCCTCAGTGTTTTCTAAATGGAATGTAACACGATTGTATAATTCTTGATAATCTTCTAAATGTCTTTTCTTTAAAGCCTTAAATGACTTTTTACAGGCGTTTTTAAGATTGTTTAATGCCAATGCTTTATTATCAACTCCTTCTGTTACTGGGTTTCTATCAAAACCATTAAAACTTGTCGCTATAGAAACATAAATGGTAGCTGCTGTACAATTTTTAAGTTCGATGGTATTTTCTGTAGTTATAACCTCACCGCCAGTATTAGAAACTTTAAAAAGAGTGGTAAATCGGGTGCCTCTATTTTCATCAAAGAGTATGGCGTTTGGTATGTCTCCTCTGTAGCTTGGTTCAGCATGGTAAGGAGCATATCCATTAATGTTTAAAATGTTTTTGTTTTTAGTTATTTGATATTTCAATAGGCTTTCAAATCCAATGGAACAATTAATAGCTTTTTTCTTGTCGCTGGTTAACTTAATTGCCATTATTTGGTCTGGGTAAGATATAAAGTATTCGCGCTGAAATGTTACGCCGTTACTTTCATAGGTAACTTTAGAAACCGCATTATTTAGGTCAAGTTCACGATGGTAATTCTTGAAATTTTCTTGATCTTTATAATTAATAAACATAGTTCCCAATGGGGCATACGATTGGGAATAGGCTCCTTGAATGAAACGATTTAAAGAATCGGCTGCTTTATAGTTTTCTTTTTTTAAAGCTTCTCTTACAAGTTCAACATATTTATAAGCCTCAGGATTATTGTTAGGGTTAATAGGTTCTCCAGACCAGAATGTAGCATCGTTCAGGTATATTTTATCTGAACTTACACCACCAAAAACAGAAGCTCCCATTTTACCGTTACCTAATACCAGAGTTTCTTCAAAATAATTAGCTGGCTTGTCGTACCATAAAATATTCTTGGATTGAGAATACGTTACATGGGACATACAAGTGAAAACGATGAATAAAGAAAAAGATTTAAACATGATTTAAATTAAAATTTAGAATATTATGGTTTTATTAAGTACTTTAAGAATCCTGATGTATGTAAAAAATAATAAGAATCTGGATATCGATAAATCGAAGATATATAATTAAAAATTCTCCATCAAAGCTTTTAAGGTCTTTGCCCTTTGAAATCACGATTTGTCCATGCATTTGGATAATATATCTATATCGACAAAAGGTGTTATCTATAATTTTAATGTTTCTATTGAGTTAGAGTTTTGAATATTTAGTTTAGTTGAGAACATTAGGGGGGATATTTTTCGTCTCCCCTTTTTTTGAATAATTTGAATTCATTGTTGAGAGCAACTACCGTATTTTTTATTAACAACTCGATTATCCAATCAACTTTATAAAATAACATCATTTCAAAGTAACATAACCATAATATTAAAACATGAAAAAAATCATTTTCTATCTATTGTTAATAATCGTTAGCCAAAACATCTACAGTCAAAACGATTGGGAAAATCCTAAAATGTTCCAACAAAATAGAGAAAAAGCGCGGGCTTCTTTTTACACCTATTCAACATTGGAAAAAGCCAAGCTTGATAAACCAGAAAATGAAGCATATATTAAATGTTTAAATGGAAAATGGAAGTTTAACTTCACAGACCATTCAGACCAAGGTATCCCCAATTTTCAGAACCTTGGTTTCGATGACAGTAAGTGGGATGAAATTCCTGTACCAGGTAATTGGGAATTATATGGATATGGGTATCCTAACTATACAAATATGGATTATCCGTTTGATAAAAACCCACCTTTTATTAAGGCATCCCAAAACTCGGTAGGATCTTATATAACCTATTTTACAGTAGATAAAACATGGTTGAATCGCGAGGTATACATTCAATTAGGTTCTGTGAAATCGGGTTACTATCTATGGATAAATGGGAAAAAAGTTGGTTATAACCAGGACTCTAAACTTCCTGCGGAATTCAATATCACAGCTTATTTAAAAGAAGGGGAAAATAAATTGGCCGTTAAAGTATTTAAGTTCACAGATGGTAGTTATTTAGAAGATCAAGATTTTTGGAGATTATCGGGTATTCAAAGAGATGTGTATCTTTTTGCCAGGCCAAAAATTCACATACGGGATTTTTTTGCAAAAGCACTATTGGATACCAATTATAAAAATGGCGAGTTTACGTTAGAAACAGAAATAAAAAATACATCTAATAAAAAAGCCTCTAATTTAAAACTGCAATATCAAATTTTTGATGCAGACGGTAAAGAGGTTTTGTCAAGTCAATCTGCTTTTAATAGTAAAGCTTCAAATATAAATATGATAAGTTTTACGGGTAATATTCCTAACGTGAACAAATGGTCTGCCGAAAATCCATATTTATATACTTTATTAATAAATCTACAAGACAACAAAGGCGTAACCATTGAAGCTACTTCCATTAAAGTAGGGTTTAGAACTACCGAAATTAAAGGAGGTCAATTATTGGTCAATGGAAAACCCATTCTTTTAAAAGGAGTCAATCGTCATGAACATGACCCAGATTATGGACATGTGGTTAATGAAGAAAATATGCTGGCAGATATCAAAATGATGAAAGAGAATAATATCAATGCGGTTCGTACTTGCCATTATCCAGATATGCCGCTTTGGTATAAATTATGCGACCAATATGGTTTGTATCTGTACGATGAAGCTAATATTGAATCTCATGGTATGGGTTATAATCCTAAAAATACGTTGGCAAATAAACCAGAATGGAAAGCGGCACATATCGAGCGCATTACGAATATGGTTGAAAGAGACAAAAATCATCCAGCTGTGATTGTTTGGAGTATGGGTAATGAAGCAGGTGATGGCCCTAATTTTTTAGCTGGTTATAAAGCGATTCATGCTCGTGATAAAAACAGACCTGTACATTACGAGCGAGCCGAAAGAGAAACAGATGTCACCGAGCATCATACTGATATCATTGGAGATATGTACAGATCTATTGAAGATGCAGTTGCTTGGATTGGAACCGATCTTGAGCGTCCATTTATTTGGTGTGAATATGCACATGCTATGGGAAATAGTACCGGTAATTTTAAAGAGTATTGGGATTTAGTTCGTAATAATAAACAATTTCAAGGAGGCTTTATTTGGGATTGGATGGATCAAGGATTAACAAAGTATAATGCTGAAGGCACTAAATTTTGGGCTTACGGAGGACATTTTGAACCAGAAGGGATACATCACGATGATAATTTTTGTTTCAATGGGCTAGTAAATCCAGATTTAACACCGCATCCTGGTTTGTTTGAAGTCAAAAAAGTATATCAAAATATTCATTTTAAAGATTTAAATATTTCTGAAGGTACTATTCGAATCATGAACGAACAGTTTTTTAATAATTTAAGCGATTATGTAATTAGCTGGGAAGTATTGGAAAATGGAAAAATTATTCAGACGGGGATGTTTGAACCCACAGGTGTTTTACCACAAACTGAAAAAGAATTCAGCTTAGGTTTAAAAGAGTTTATCCCTAAAAGTGGCAGTGAATATTTTTTAAATATCTATGCTTTACAAGCGAAAGATAGTGAGATGATTCCTTTTGGACATGAATTAGCCTCCGAACAGTTTCCGCTATCTACTGTGGAATATAAAGCTTTTAAAACAACAACTTTAAGTAAAATGATGGCAAACGATACTTCAGAAGCTTTTCTAATTACTGGTGAAAATTTTAACATCAATATATCTAAAAAAACAGGCGCCATCACATCATATAAGTTAAACAATTACGAGTTGTTGAATGAGCCTATAGTTCCTACATTTTGGCGCGCTCCAACTGATAACGATTTTGGTAACAAGATGCAAATCCGTGCGGAAGTCTGGAAAGAAGCAGTAAACAATGCGAGCTTAGAAAGTATAACTTCTAAAACCATATCACCCTCTGAAATATCTATAAATAGCATCCTTAAATTACCAACTGTTGATGGTAAAATAGTTATGGTTTACACTATTTATGGTGATGGGGTCATCAATGTAAATTATAAATTTGAAGCTAAGAAAACCGATTTACCTGAAATTCCACGTATTGGTATGGTATTTAGGATGCCAAAAGAATTTAATAATCTTGAATATTATGGTCGTGGTCCTTGGGAAAATTATATAGACAGAAATACGGCTTCTTTTGTTGGTATTTATGAATCTAAAGTGGCTAATCAATATGTCGCTTACGGAAGACCACAAGAAAACGGACATAAAACAGATACCAGATGGTTAAATTTGACCAATCAAATAGGTTTAGGATTTGAAATTGTAGCACAAGGAGCCCCCCTTGAATTTAATGCGCTTAATTATAGCACTGAAGATTTAGATGAAGGAAAGACAAAACGTTTAAGAACTCCTGCAGATATTAAAGAAAGAGATTTTGTTGAAGTTCATATAGACCATAAAATGATGGGGCTTGGTGGCGATGATAGTTGGGGAGCAAAACCACATGCACCATATATGTATTATGCCGATAAAGATTATCAGTATTCTTTTTCTATCATTCCAAAACTTTAAAAAGTAAATTGATGACATCTGTAAAATTTTTAAAAATAACCTATCTACTGTTTTTAGTTTTATTGACTAACAATATGGATTGTTTAGCACAAAAAGAAAGTGCTTTAGAAATCATTTTACACACAAATAAAACATTTCAAACCATACACAATTTTGGAGCTTCAGATGCTTGGTCTATACAGGCTGTTGGTAAATACTGGAATGAAGATGCCAAAGATAAAATAGCCACTCTTTTATTTAGTACATCAAACAAACTCGATGGAAGTCCTGAAGGTATTGGATTAACTACATGGCGGTTCAATATTGGAGCAGGAAGTGCCGAACAAGATCATAATGGGCAAATAGAAAGCCCATGGCGTAGTTCAGAAAGTTTTTTAAATGCAGATGGAACTTATGATTGGAACAAACAATCTGGACAATTATGGTTTTTGGAAAAGGCAAAGGCTCTAGGTGTAAAAAGTTTTATTGGCTTTGTGAATAGCCCCCCAGTTAATTTTACTAAAAATGGGAAAGCATGGTCTGATGATGGACTTTCGGCAAATATTTCAGCAGAAAATTATAAAAAATATGCCGATTTTTTATCAGATGTTGTTAAAGGTGTGGAGAAAAAAACAGGTGTTGTTTTTGATTATATAAGTCCTTTTAACGAACCACAATGGAATTGGAAATGCTGTAAACAAGAAGGTTCACCTTGGAATAATGATGAAATATTTGAAGCTACTAAAGCCATAGATGCTTCATTTAGAAAAAACAATGTGTCATCTAAAATAGAAATCACAGAAGCGGGACATTTAGACTTTTTGTATAAAGAAAAGGACAAGCCCAACAGAGGCAATCAAATAGCTTATTTTTTCGATAAGAAATCGCCAGGATATGTTGGAGATTTACATTCTATAGCAAAAAAAATTGCAGGGCATAGTTATTTTTCAACTTGGGATATTAATAAGTTAGTAAATACTAGAGATTCTTTATTCACAGAAATTCAAAAGGTAGATCCTTCTTTAGAATTTTGGATGTCTGAATATTGCATTTTGGAAGATAGTGAAGTTATTAAAGGAGGTGGTCGTGATTTAGGAATAAATCCTGCATTATATATTGCCAGAGTTATTCATTCAGATTTGGTTTTGGCAAATGCTTCTGCATGGCACTGGTGGTTGGCGGTTAGCCCATACGACTTTAAAGACGGCCTTATTTATATTGATGATAATAAATTTGGAGGCAATTATTATGAGTCTAAAATGCTTTGGGCACTTGGGCATTATTCAAGATTTGTAAAGCCAGAAATGAAACGTATCGCTACGTCTCGATCAGATGGCAAAACTTCTGCCGATGCGATTGAAGGTGTTTTGCAATCGGCATATATGAATGATGATGAAATTGTGGTTGTATTTGTTAATCAGTTAGAAAATTCAAAGGATATTATAATTACAGATATTCCAAAAGGATTTAAATTTATTGAAATCTATCAAACAACAGAAAATCTAGATATAAATTTAAAAAAGATCTCAACTAAGGGCATTGGAGAAGTTATTACTCTTCCTAAAAAATCATTAACAACATGTTTGTTGAAAAAATAAATATTTAAATATATAACTATGACTAAAATTTCAAAACACACGCACTTATTAAAAAACACACTATGCTTTTTAATCCTTTTATCAGTTATTTTAAATTGTAAACAAAAAAAGGAGCTAGAAGTTGTTAAGGAACCTCTGGTGACTAAAATTAGCAATCCAGTAATTCCTGGCTATTTTGCAGATCCTACAATGGTTAAATATGAAGGGAAATATTATGTATATGCCACTATAGATCCTTGGGGAGGTGATGAGTTAGCTGTATTTGAATCATCAGATTTTATCAATTGGGAACAAAAGCACATTAATTGGCCAACAAAAGAAGCTTGTACAACTTCAATTTCCACCGGAAGTATGGTTTGGGCACCATCTGTCATACAAGGAAAAAACGGAAAATTTTATATGTATGTGTCTGTAGGTAGTGAGGTTTGGGTTGGCGTAAGTGAAAAACCTTTAGGGCCATGGAAAAACGCAAAAGAAGATAATTCTCCTTTTATAAAAGGCGATATGTTTCCGGAATATCACATGATAGATGCCGAAGCTTTTATAGATGATGACGGTAAAGCTTATTTATATTGGGGTTCTGGTTTAAATTGGGAAAACGGCCATTGCTTTATAGTACCATTAAATGAAGATATGGTGTCTTTTAATGAAAATGATATTAAAGATATTACACCACCACATTATTTTGAAGCGCCATTCATGCTAAAGAAAAACAATAAATATTATTTAATGTATTCTGAGGGAAAATGCATCGATAGAACTTATATGGTAAGATATTCTATTGGAAATTCTCCTTATGGACCTTGGGAGGAAGGACCAAATAGCCCTATACTTTCAACATCCAAAGATTCTACAACATTAGGGCCTGGACACCATACTGTTTTTAAAGAAAATAATCAAGACTATATCTTATATCACAGGATTAAAGATAATAACGACACACTTTTACGCGAAATAGCTATTGATAGTTTAAATTTTGATTCACAAGGAGATATCTTAAAAGTGGTTCCGCAACAAGGCGTTAGTGATTTTGTCAATCAATAAACTTATCTCATAAATTAATTCTTTAAATTTATATCAGAGGGTATGATTTCCTTAGAACATTTTAAAAAATGGCAATTTGTCTATGCTTTTGAATAATGTGTCCATCCCAAGAATATTCTTTGTATGTAATTTTACGTCAGTAAGTATAAAATTTTGTTAATAGCACCTATGTTGACCATATGATTTTTATTAGAATGTATAATCTTATAAATAATTAAATCATTGGTAAGCATAAATGGTTTCAATTTGGAATCGAAATGTTAAGATGAAAGTAAGCCTTTATTTTGAGTTAAAATATTGGTTATTGAGTTCAGAGTTTAGTTGGTTAATAGGGAGATGATTTATTCTACAAAATTTATTCTCCCTATTTTTTTACAATTTTTTGAGCAACATAGATGTTATTAATTTTCATTAAAATTTATTTTGAAAATGATAAAAAACTCGTTAAATAATCAAACTTATAAGGTACTTAAAATATCTGTTTTATTTTTTCTTATCGCATGTTTCGCTATTTCGTGTAAAAATCCTGAAGAAACTAAAAGCTCAGTGGCGGTTATAGAAACCCTTGTAGGGAATCGTGCCAATGAATTTGAATTAAGTATTGTTGAAAATAAAACATCTGATCATGGCGAGTGGTTTGAGGTTAAAGCAACAGCAAACAAAGTCATTGTTAAAGGAACCTCCAATACAGCTATTTGTTATGCAGCTTATACCTATCTTAAAGATATTGGTGCTGTTCTAGTAAGTTGGGAAGGTAACAGAATAGATTTGCCCAACACATGGCCAACCTATTCTAAAAAAGGCGCTACGCCATTTAAATACAGAGAATATTTAAATGCTTGTGCATTTGGTTATACGACGCCTTGGTGGGATTGGGAGCGTTGGTCGCAAGAAATAGATTGGATGGCACTTCATGGAATTAATTTACCAACCGCACTTGAGGGACAAGAAATTGTTTGGCAACAATTATGGAAAGAATACGGGTTGTCAGACAGTCAATTACAAGAGCATTTTGCAGGTCCAGCATTTTTACCATGGCAAAGAATGGGGAATATAAACAGCCATGAAGGATCATTGCCACAAGCATGGATTGATAGAAAATCGGATATTCAGAAAAAAATATTGCAAAAAATGAGAGCCTTAGGGATGCATCCTGTCGTTCCAGCTTTTAGTGGTTATGTGCCAAAAGCATTTGCAGAGAAGCATCCTAATTCCAAAATAAACGAATTAAGCTCCTGGGCTGGTGGTGGTTTTGAAAGTACTTATTTATTAGATCCAAAAGATCCTTTATTTAAGGAAATAGGAAAACGTTTTATTGAATTATATTCCAATTTGTATGGTAAGTCAGAGTTCTATTTAGCAGATTCCTTTAACGAAATAGAACCCCCAGTATCTGAGGAACATAAATATGAAGAACTATCAGATTACGGAAAAATTATTTATGAAACCATAGACGAAGCAGCCCCAGGGTCGATATGGGTAATGCAAGGCTGGCTTTTTGGAAATGATAAAGATTTTTGGACAAAAGAAGCTACCATGGCTTTTTTAGAGAAGGTTCCTAATAATAAACTTATCATTCAAGATTATGCCAACGATAGATATAAAGTTTGGGAAAATCAAGAAGCCTTTTATGGCAAGCAATGGACTTATGGCTATGTTCATAATTATGGAGGTTCCAATCCTGTTTACGGTGATTTGAATTTTTATAATAATGAACTTAAAGGTTTATTGAGTCGAGCTAATAAAGGAAATCTTGTTGGTTATGGTGTTATGCCAGAAGGATTAAACAATAATTCAGTAGTTTACGAATATATTTATGATCTTCCATGGACACAGGGAAATGAACCAGTCAAGGAATGGTTAAAAACATATCTCCATGCCAGATATGGAAAAACACCCCAGTCTGTTTTCAAGGCTTGGCAATTATTAATAGAATCTATCTACAGTACCAAATATTGGGAAACACGTTGGTGGGATAGTAGAGCAGGAGCCTATTTGTTTTTTAAACGGCCTACCTTAAAAATAACTGAGTTTAAAGGGAATCCAGGGGATAAAGAAAAATTAAAGCAAGCTTTGGATATTTTGGTTAAAGAATCAAAAAACTTTGATAAAAACAGTCTTTTTCAT
Organism: Confluentibacter sediminis; assembly: GCF_003258355.1. Taxonomy (GTDB): domain Bacteria; phylum Bacteroidota; class Bacteroidia; order Flavobacteriales; family Flavobacteriaceae; genus Confluentibacter; species Confluentibacter sediminis. The sequence continues at coordinate 33,172 of NZ_QKPO01000006.1, forward strand.
TACGATGTGTTAGAGGTGTCAAGACAATATTACTCCTTGCTTATTGATGATTTATTAATAGAATGTGTCAAAGCCTATAATGAAAAAGATATAGAAAAAGCAGATTCATTATATAATGAAATAGAAAAGCAAGCTTTAGATATTGATGCAATGCTTTCTGGACAACCTCTAAATAGCCTAAATAATTGGTTGACATCAGCGTGGAATTATGGGGAATCTAACCAAACATCTAAAATTTATTTAAAAAATGCCAAAATGTTAATCACTATGTGGGGAGGCATGGATCATTTAAATGATTATGCATCCAGAGCTTGGCAAGGTATGTATAAAGAATTTTATTGGCCAAGGTGGAACATGTTTTTACGAGCATTAAGAACATCTGCTGTAAATAATACGCCTTTTGACGAATTAAAAGAAAGACAACTAATAAAAGAATGGGAAACAGACTGGTGCAATAGTATTGAAATGTATTAGTGTAAATCATTAAGCTTTCAGTTATTTTAATAAAACTAATTAATAGAAATATATATTTATGAAGCAGAATACTAACCAACCCAACAATACTTTAATTCCCATAATAATCATAGCGGGATTATTTTTCATTTTCGGATTTGTCACCTGGATCAATGGTGCCCTGATCCCTTTCATGAAAACCATAAACGAATTATCGGATGCCCAATCTTATTTTGTGGCGACGGCCTCGTATATTTCTTTCGTGGCGATGGCGTTGCCTGCCTCCTATATACTGAACAAGATCGGATATAAAAAAGGCATGTCCCTGGGCCTGATTGTTATGGCCGTTGGGGCGCTTGTTTTTATTCCGGCTGCCGAAGCAAGAACCTACTGGGTGTTTTTAACGGGCATCTTTATCCAGGGAATTGGCATGACCTTACTTCAAACGGCAGCAAATCCTTATATAACCATTTTGGGGCCTATAGAAAGCGGCGCAAAACGCATCGCGATAATGGGGATAGCGAACAAAACGGCAGGCGCTTTAGGCTCATTGATTTTTGGGGCATTATTGCTATCGGGAATAGATGAGGTAAAAGAGAAATTAGGAAGTGTCTCTGTTCAGGAAAAAGCGGTTCTTTTGGACACGATGGCCGATAGTGTATTTATGCCATATTTAACCATGGCTCTTGTTTTGTTCGTTTTGGGACTGCTCATCAGAAAGGCGCCTTTGCCAAACGTTGAGGCAGTGGATCCTAAAGCCCCAAAGGCAGGGGAAACAACCAAGACAAGCATTTTCCAGTATCCCAATCTATGGTTGGGGGTGTTGACCTTGTTCGTTTACGTTGGGGCAGAAGTGATAGCCGGGGACACCATCATTGCCTATGGCATATCATTAGGGTTTTCGGCAGCAGATGCAAAATTCTTTACCACCTTTACCCTGTTGGCCATGGTGGCGACCTATGCCGTTGGGGCCATTTTGATCCCCAAATACTTAAGACAGGTCATGGCACTAAAGATCAGTGCGGTATTGGGGATTGTTTTCAGCGTATGTATTTTACTGACAACAGGATTCACGTCGGTATTGTTTGTGGCATGTCTAGGCATTTCAAATGCGTTGGTTTGGCCAGCCGTATGGCCATTGACATTAGATGGTTTGGGCAAATTCACAAAAACGGGATCGGCACTATTGATCATGGCCATTTCCGGGGGAGCCATCATTCCACCATTATACGGAAGATTGGTGGATGCCAATGCACAAGAGCTTATTGCAACAGGAATAAACGGAACGGAAGCCATCGCAACGGCGGCAACGAGCAGTTATTGGATTTTAATTCCTTGCTATGCCATCATCCTGTTTTTTGCCATATGGGGACATACATATAAAAGTTGGAAGAAAGGGTAATCCATAAAAATAGAAATCAAAATATTTAACCAAGAAATAAAACAAAAGCAATGTTAAAGAGTGTTATAGATAAGGCAACAAGTTTTGAAAAACGGTTTGAAAACGTAGGGACCGTAGTCTATGAAAATTCAACGGAAGCCTCCAGATCGGTTGCCAAAGAAATAGCGGATTTAATAAGAGTGAAGCAGTCCCAAAAACAGCCCTGTATCTTGGGGCAGGCCACAGGGTCTTCCCCCAAGGGTCTGTACGCGGAATTGGTGCGCTTGCATAAAGAGGAAGGGCTTAGCTTTAAAAACGTGATCTCTTTCAATTTGGATGAATACTACCCCATGGAGCCGGATTCGATAAACAGCTATGTACGCTTTATGAAGGAACAGCTGTTCAACCATGTGGACATCTTGCCGGAGAATTGCCATGTGCCCGATGGGCAGCTTTTAAAAGAAGACATTGCCGAGTATTGCAATGCCTATGAAGCTAAGATAGAAGCTTTCGGGGGCATTGATTTACAGATATTGGGCATTGGCGGTAATGGACACATTGGTTTCAATGAGTCGGGGTCCCTTCAAAACTCCAAGACCAGACTGGTAGCCCTGGACCACATCACAAGGGTTGCTGCCAGCGGTGATTTTTCAGGATTGAACAATACCCCAAGGACGGCCATTACCTTGGGTGTGAAGAAAATAATGGAAGCTAAGAGGGTCATCCTCATGGCTTGGGGTGAAGGCAAATCAAATATTATAAAAGCCTCCGTTGAGGACTCGGTAACCAACCTTGTACCCGCTTCTTTTTTACAAGAGCATAACAATGCGACATTTGTGCTGGATAGATCGGCGGCCTCAAAGCTGACGCGCATTAACACGCCTTGGTTGGTCGAAAAGGTCGATTGGACAGAACAGCTTATAAAAAAGGCCGTCTTGGGTTTGGCATTACATGTAAAGAAACCTATTTTGATGCTTACCGATGCCGATTACATCGAGAACGGGATGAGCGACCTATTGGCAGATTCGGGACCGGCCTATGATATAAATATACAGATATTCAATAAATTACAGAATACCATTACGGGTTGGCCAGGAGGCAAGCCGAATGCCGATGACAGCAAACGTCCGGAGCGTGCCGAACCTGCAAAAAAGAGAGTGCTTATTTTCAGCCCACACCCAGACGATGACATCATCAGTATGGGAGGTACCTTCAAACGTCTGCACGAGCAGGGGCATGAAGTGCATATAGGGTACCAGACCTCTGGCAATATAGCCGTGGCAGATGATGAGGCGTTGCGTTTCGCAAGCTTTGTAGTGGACTATAATGCGAAGTTTGGAATAGAATGCCGGGAAGCGGAGAGCATATATAAAAAAGCGGTCACATTTCTTAAGAACAAGAAGGCAAGCGAAATAGATATAGAAGAAGTAAGGTACATTAAAGGGCTGATACGCAAAGGAGAGGCACAGTCCACCTGTTATTTTGTGGGCATACCTGAGAGCCAGATCCATTTTATGGAACTCCCCTTTTATGAAACGGGTACCATCGAGAAAAAACCTTTAAGTGAAGAGGATATCCAAATAACAATGGATTTGATCGAAAAAATAAAACCGCACCAGATCTATGCGGCCGGAGATCTGGCAGATCCGCACGGAACCCATAAAGTATGTCTGGATGCTGTTTTTGCGGCCGTTAAAAACCTGAAGCCTAAAAAGTTCATGAACGATTGCTGGCTTTGGTTGTATAGGGGTGCATGGCAGGAATGGAGCATCGATGAGATTGAAATGGCGGTGCCAATGGGCCCCGATCAGGTCCTGGAAAAGAGAAAGGGCATCTTCAAGCACCAATCGCAAAAAGACGGCGTGGTATTCCAGGGGGCGGATAGCAGGGAGTTTTGGCAACGTGCCGAGGATAGGAACAGCGAAACGGCAAAAATTTACGATCAATTGGGACTGTCTAACTATGCGGCCATGGAAGCTTTTGTGAGATGGATATTTTAATTGAAAAATTGTGAGAGATTATATGATTTAATACCAAATAGTTAGATAATTATAGCATTTAATGAAAATATCCATACAATTGAATAAGATGTCCATCACTTAACACATCCTTAACAATAGTTTAGCGTAACTAAAAATAATTAAACATTAAAATATGGAAAAATTAAAACTTTTATTGATAGTCTTTTTTATAGGCTTTTCTTTTAATTCTTGGGCGCAAGAAGCAGTGTCTGGTGTGGTGTCAGACGCAAACAATGTTCCGATACCAGGTGCCAATATTAGTATTAAAGGAACCACTGTAGGGGCTGCTACAGATTTTGATGGTAATTTTACTATCAAAGCTAAAAAGGGAGATGTGTTTGTGGTTTCTTATTTGGGCTATAAAACACAAGAAATAACTTACGCTGGAAGTGCTACTTTAAATGTAACACTTCAAGAAGACAATGCACAACTTGATGAGGTTGTTGTTATTGGTTATGGTGCTGTTAAGAAAAATGATTTGACAGGATCGGTTTCTACTGTTAGCTCGAAGCAAATTGAGCAAGCAAATAAAGTAGATGCGATTTCAGCACTTCAAGGTCAAACGGCGGGTGTAGTGATTCAACGTACAGACAACAAACCTGGTTCAGGTGGGTTTAATATTCGTGTACGTGGTTCTAGTACTATTCTTAATAATAAAACAGCAGATAACGGTGGTTTTACCCCAGGAAGAAATCCATTATTTATTGTTGATGGAATATTTCTAGATGATATTTCATTTTTAAATCCTGCAGATATCAGCAGAATGGATATTTTAAAAGATGCATCAGCTACAGCAATTTATGGTTCTAGAGGTAGTAACGGTGTAGTTTTAATTGAGACAAAAAGTGGTAAAAGTGGTGTGTTAAAAGTTAATTATTCCAATTATGTTGGGTTTAAAGAAGCTTACAATCTACCAACTATGCAAGATGGGCCTGGTTATATTGAATACATGAAAGATGTGGTAGTAGGAAATAAATTTGCTGCCAATCAATTAGGTTATAGAAGAGGTGATGTGGTTGTATCTGATTATCTTGATGCAGAAGAGCTACAAAATGTTGCTGATGGTATAAATACTAATTGGACTAATTTGATCCTTAAAAAAGGGTTTCAAACAAATCATACTTTAAACCTTAGCGGTGGATCAGAAAAAACAGTTTATTCTGCTGGATTAGGTTACACTAAAGATGAAGGTACTCTTGGAGGAGAGTCTTTCGAAAGATTCAATATTAGGGGAAGTTTAAAAAGTGATTTGAATAAATGGTCAAACATAAGTGTAAGTAACTATATTACAAATGCCATTCAAAATGCTGGAAGTTATGAGGGTTTTAGAAGTTCTTATCGTTTAAAACCAATTGGAAGACCATATAATGCTGATGGAACATTAAAATTCTTTCCTACTGCAAAAGAAACACAAATTACCAACCCGTTATTTGAACCAGATTATCAAACTAAAGAGACTAAATATCTTCAATACTTAGGCGATATTGCTTTAGAAATAAAACCTTTTGTAGGTTTAACATTAACAACAAAATTCTCACCAAATATTAAATATGCTAGATATGGTGAATATCGTGGTTTGTATTCAAAAGACGTCGTTGGTCAGCCTTCTTTAAGAAGAGCTCAGGTTAATAATTCGAATTATTTGTCTTATTCTTGGGATAATATTTTAAATTATAAATTTGAAAAAGGAATCCATGCACTTACAGTAACGGCAGTAATGTCAAGGTTTATGGAGCGTACTGAAAATTATTATAGCCAAGTTAGAAATTTTTCTACTGATGATTTTTCTTTTCACAATTTGGGGGCAGGGTTAGATATTAATACTCTTTCAAGTGATTATGCTAAACAAACTTTAGAATCTTACACAGCAAGGATAAATTATACATTGAAGGATAAGTATTTGTTTACAATAACTTCACGTTACGATGGTTCTTCTGTTTTAGCTGAAGGAAATAAATGGTCATTTTTCCCATCTGCTGCATTTGGTTGGAAATTGATTGATGAGGATTTCATGAAATCTCAAAAAATATTTAGTAATGCTAAAATTAGGCTAAGTTATGGGGAAACTGGTAATAACGGAGGTTTACCTCCATTAAGCTCTCAATCATTATTAGATGCAGGAGCTGTTAATATTGGTGACTCACCGATTTCAACAGCCTCTTTAGGGCGATTAGCTAATAAAGATCTTACATGGGAAAGAACCGCTGAGGTTAACTTAGGGTTTGATTTTGGTTTCTTAAATAATAAGATTAACGGTTCTATTGATATATATAATAGAAAAAACACAAATCTTATATTATATACAGAGCTACCTACGGTAACTGGTTTTCCAGGTGTTTTAGACAATGTGGGAGAGTCAATGAACAAAGGTATTGAAATAGGTTTAAACACAACAAATATTGATAATGGAGATTTTAAATGGACTACTAATTTCAATTTCTCTAGCAATAAGAATACAGTTAAAAAACTTTACGGTTCAACCAATCAATTGTTTACTAATGATTCAGGTATAAATATGATTATTACTCCTGGTCAACCAGTGGGAGCTATTTATGATTATGTTTTTGATGGTATCTGGCAATTGGATGAGGCTGCAGAAGCAGCTGTATATGGTCAAACTCCAGGACAGGTAAAAGTAAAAGATATTAATGGTGATGGTAAGCTTACTGATGAGGAAGATAGACAAGTTATTGGTCAAGTTGCGCCTAAATGGAACGGTTCTGTAACAAGTACAATGAATTTTAAAAATTTTGATTTCACATTTTTAATTACAACAAGTCAAGGTAGTACAGTGTCAAGTAGTTTCCACAATAATACAATTTTCCCATATGATGGAGAGCCTGCAAGATTGTTTAATGCAGCTAAAGTTAATTATTGGACACCTGAAAACCCATCTAATTCATATTATCAACCAGGTAATGGTGGTAGATTTAGTAATTTAGTGAAGTATAAAGATGTATCATTTACTAAAGTTGGTTTTATAACTTTAGGCTATACAGTACCTAAAGGATTTTTAGATAAGCTTAAAATAAGCAGCTTAAGAATATATTCTACTGTACAAAATCCATTTGTTTTCACTAAATATGATGGTTGGGATCCAGAAAATGCTGGAAGAAATGCTTGGGGAGCTGCATTTATGTCTCGTACATACATGGCAGGAATTAATGTAAACTTTTAAGGTGTTGAATCTAAATTAAAGAAAATGAAGAAATATTTAAATAATAAATTAATACTTATGTTTCTTTTTGTAGGAATATTAAGTACCAGTTGTGAATCTTATCTTGAAGAAGAAAATAAGACTTCAGTATCAATCGAAATAGCTCAAAAACACCCAGAGACATTTGATCAATTAGTGGGTGCAGTTTATCTGAAATCTAGAGAGACGACAACTAAATATGCTTCGGATATGTACTATGTTCTTGAAGATTTAGGGACAGATATTGTAACGAGAGGTGGCGTGGTATCTGGAACAGACGATATTAATGATTATGTGAATTTTACATCAAGAAACTGGCCTATACAGGTGTATTGGACAAATCAGTATAGTATTATTGCTGCTGCTAATACTGCTATTGATAATGCAGATAATATTCAAGGGTTAACTGCAGATGCTAAAAAAGTTGGACTAGCTGAAGTGAAATTTTTTAGAGCGATGTCTTATTTTAACTTAGTAGAAAACTTTGGAGGTGTTCCTTTGGTTTTAAGGCAAATTGTAACAGCAGAAAGAAACTTCGTTAGAGATACAGAAGAAGATGTGTATAAGCAAATTGTAGCAGATTTAGAAGATGCTTTAGATGGTGTTCCTGAAACAACAACTGTTTATGGTAGAGTTACTAAAGATGCTGTAAAACACTTAATGTCTAAAGTATTATTGACTAGAGGCTATAAAAGTTTTGGTTCTACAGCGGACTTTACTCAAGCAGCTGCATTAGCCGATGCTGTGATTGCAAATCATGCTTTAGTAGATTCGTTTGATTCATTGACAAGTATTACCAATCAAAGAAATTCAGAAGTTATTTTTTCTTATTTGTTTGGTGCAAATGCTGTGACACGTGGATGGGGAAATTCAAGACATGAATTGTATAAATTTGAATTTTATAATTACCCTGGTTTACAACGTACTGTTAAAGGTTTAGGACCAATGCCTACTCCATTTTTCTACTCATTATTTGAGGATAACGATGAAAGAGCTAATGGAACTTTTAAAAGAGTTTTATATGCTGATAAGGATTTTCAATATAATGTTAATGGAACTATGGTAGATAGAGTTGTAGGTGATACAGCAATATATTTCCCTAAAGTGGCTTTGCCTCAAAATGTTATCGATTCCAAGCCATATAAGGTGATTAATCCAGATAAATATCTAATCAGTGATGGTACTACAGGTGTTCACTATCCAATTTTTAAAAAATTTGATGATCCTACAATTCCTTTTGCTTACGGTGATCAACCATCATTAGGTGAAAGAGATATGGTTATGATGAGAAGTGGTGAAGCTTATTTAATTGCAGCTGAAGCTTACTTAGGATTAAATAACACTATTAATGCAGCTGCCCGTCTTACTACATTACGTTCAAGAGCAGGCTTAACAACTCCTGTATTGCCTTCTGAGGTTGATTTAGATTTTATTCTTGATGAACGTGCTAGAGAATTAGCAGGTGAAGTAAATAGATGGATGGACTTAAAAAGAACAGGTAAGTTAATAGAGAGAACTTTATTACACAATCCACATGCAGCTTTAAACAATGCACTTACAACAAAGCATCTTTTAAGACCTATACCTCAATCTGAAATTAATAATTCAAATGAAACTCTTACTCAAAACCCTGATTATTAATAGTATAAATATCATTTTATAGAATTAGTTAATAGTTTGTTAAATAGGCAGGTGTGTTTTCCTGCCTATTTTTTTTAATTAAAACGAGATATGAACATTGATGTTAATTTAGAAAAGCTTTACTCGGGCGAAACGTTTGTTTTTAAGACAATTTATTATTGAGAATTAAATATAAACTAAATTCAGGAATAGGATAAATTTCAAAATCGTTACCAATTAAAACCATATAAGAACAATGAAATTAAGAATTAAATACCTAATTATTTTAACAATATTAGTATTTTTTGTTGTTAGGATTAATGCTCAAAACCCCTTACACAGCTATGTAGATCCCGTGATTGGATCTGAAGGAGATGGGCGCGTATTTATTGGTCCTTCATGTCCGTTTGGAATGGTAAAACCAAGTCCCGACTGTACCGTAAACCCCAATAGTGGTTGGTTGCCCATGCCAAAAGAAGTGACAGGATTTAGCCAAGTGCATGTTAGTGGAACGGGTGGTGGACCAAAATATGGGAATATCCAAATCATGCCATTTTCTGGTGAATTAAATAAGATAGATCAAACTTCATTTAGAGAAGAAGAAAACGTAAAGCTTGGATATTATGAAACTGTTTTTAAAGAAAACCAAATAAAAACAGAAATAACTACAGGCGAAAAAGTGTCATTTTACCGCATGACATATCCTAAAACTTCCACTAAAGAATTAAAGATTGATCCTGGATTTTTCTTAGGAGAACCGGAACAACCAGATCCAGATGCCAGAGAAGCTCAACAATTTGTGGGGTCTCAAATCGAAATAGTTTCAGATACTGAAGTGAGAGGCTATAGTCGAATTAGAGGGGGTTGGAATAACGGTCGTGCTTACACTGTGTATTTTTGGGCTGTTTTCGATCAGCCCATTACAAACTATGTAACTTGGAAAGATGGAAAATTATTTCAAAATGAACCAGCACAATTTGATTCTGGAAAGAAAACAGGTGCTTTATTATCTTTTGGAAAAGAAGGCAAACGAGAACTCAATATTAAAATTGGCATCTCGTTTTTAAGTTCGTTAAAAGCAAAAAATAATATAGAAGTAGAAGTTCCACATTGGGATTTTAATAACGTTTTGTCAGATTTGGAGAATAAATGGGAACAACTGCTAAACCGTATAACCCTATCACCAGATACTCCAGAAGACTATAAAAAAATGTTTTATACAGGCTTATACCACACCATGATCATGCCTGTGGATAGAACAGGAGAAAATCCCTTATGGACCAATGACGAACCTTATTACGACGACTTTTACTGTATTTGGGACACGTTTAGAACCTCTAGTCCGTTAATCACACTTATAGCTCCAGATCGAGAAGTTGAGATTATTAACGCCATGTTAAACATTTATAAGCGTGACGGCTATTTGCCAGAAGGCAGAAGTGGCAACGAAAACGGACGAACACAAGGTGGCTCTAATGCTGAAACAGTAATTGCTGATGCTTTTGTTAAAAATTTAAAAGGAATAGATTATGAATTGGCTTTAAAGGCCATGATAAAAGATGCAGAAGTACCTCCAGGAGGTAATGAAGAAAAAGAAGGACGAGGCGGATTGAAGGAATATTTAGAACTAGGTTACATTCCTTACGGCATCGACCGTGCAGGTAATAGAACCATTGATTATGCTTATAATGATTATAATATTGCCACCGTTGCTAAAGGTTTAAATCATAACGCTATTTATGATAGGTACATCAAACAATCAGAGAATTGGAAAAACCTTTGGAGAGCTAATTATGAAAATAATGGTTCTAAAGGATTTATTATGCCTAAAGATGCTTCTGGAAGTTGGTTAGATGATGTTGTTTTTGGCGAGTCAAAAATTCAGAAACCAACCTTTAAATATACGCCAACAATTACCGAATCGCCATGGTATGTTTGCCACTGGTGTGTATTCTTTTATGAAGGAACCTCTTGGGAGTATTCTTTAAGCATTCCTCATGATATTCCTGAAGTTGTTGCCAGATCTGGAGGCAATATGGCTTTTAAAAATAGATTGGATACGTTTTTTGAAAAGGAATTGTATGATGTGTCGAACGAACCTTCTTTTTTAGCACCTACCATGTATCATTGGATTGGTCGCCCAGACTTAAGCAGTGATAGAATACGTGCTATTATAAAGAACAATTTCAATAGCTCATCAAAAGGTTTGCCTGGGAATGATGACTCTGGAGCCATGTCTTCTTGGTTGGCTTTTCACATGATGGGATTGTATCCCAATGCAGGGCAGCCTTATTATTTAATAAACACCCCTTTAATTAAAGAAACCACATTGCAGCTAGGTACAGGCAAGTCTTTTAAGATTTCTACTAAAAATCTGAGTGATAAAAAGAAGTATATCAAATCAGCCTTATTAAACGGAAAGCCCTATAATAAAGCATGGATTTTACATGAAGACATTGTGAGTGGTGGTGAATTAATTTTAGAAATGGCATCAAAACCTTCAACTTGGGGAACAACTATGTTACCACCAATAAAATAACTAGGATATGAAAAATAGAATTATAGCCATCATTTTTTGTGCAGTTTGCCAAATTGGTTTATCACAAAACAACATGCCATCAATTAAAGATGACACGACTTTAAATTATATCTGTAAATTACATGGACAAACAAGAACGTTGACTCTTACTAAACAAGTAATTTCAGATACTTTAGTATTTCATTTAGATACAAGAGGTGTGAAAAGTAGTATTAAAATAATGCCAGAAGCTTTTAAAAGTGGTAAAGAATTAAGTTTTAATCAAGGGGAATATGCACCCGTTTTAGTTTTAAAACCCACAGAAACGTTCTTTGTCATTTCTAAGTCTGCCTATCAGGATTTATTAAAAAATCATGAATTTATTTATAATGAAACTACATATGTATTAGATAAAAATGAAGAAACGAAACCGATGATTATTGACGGAATGGCGCTATCAACTTTGCACGTGGTAGCGCAAATTGATAACACTGAACTATGGATTTTACAAAATCCTGAGTTTCCATTACTTTGTAAAGTGGACAAAAACCCATTAGGTATTAATTTTACACTCACAGAAATTGTTGGTCGATAAGGTTTTAATCAAAAGGATAGATTTTGAATATGAATAAGTTATATCTTTTCTTGGCGCTAGTTGTATTGCAATTTTCTATTTTGAATGCTCAAAAAAGCGATGATTTCATCATTGTTAATGGTATGGAATCTTGCCAAATTGTAATTAATAAAACAGATGCCAAAGTAGTGGAGATTGCTGCAAACATATTGGCACATGATATAAAAAACAGTACAGGGAAAACAGTTGAAGTTTCAAATGAAATAGGTTCTCATATCATTCTTGCTGGCACAATTGGGAAGAATAAACACATAGACCAGCTCGTTGGCTCCAATAAAATAAATATCGATTCTGTAAAGGGGAAATGGGAACGTTATAGTATCCAAATAGTTAAAAAGCCTTTTAAAGACGTCGATCAAGCCTTAGTAATCGTGGGTTCAGATAGGCGGGGAACCGCTTACGGTTTGCTTGAAATATCCAGAATGATTGGAATTTCACCATGGGAATGGTGGGCAGATGTTACCCCCGAAAAGAAGAATGAGCTTATAATCTCCGTTGAAAACAAAACATATAAAGGCCCCTCAGTAAAATACAGAGGTGTGTTTTTAAATGATGAGGATTGGGGATTACAACGATGGGCGGCTTTAAATTTTGAACCAGAGACAGGAGATATAGGGCCAAAAACATATGCTAAAGTTTTCGAATTATTGTTACGTTTGCGGGCCAATACTATTTGGCCAGCCATGCATTCGAGTACCAAACCATTTTATTCCTATCCAAAAAATAAGAAGGTGGCAGATGATTATGCCATCGTTATAGGGACATCGCATGCGGAACCCATGTTGAGTAACATTAATACGGAGTGGAATCATAAAACCATGGGTGAATATCGTTATGACACCAATTCAGGAGTCATAAAACATTTGTTTACTAAACGCGTAAAAGAAGCAGCGCTATATGAGAATATATACACCACAGGTATGCGTGGAGAGCATGACTCTCCTATGATTGTTGGGGAAGATGATACCGATCAACAAGTGAAACTGTTGGAAAATATTATTGCCGATCAAAGGGCAATTTTAAAAAAAGAAATAAAAAAAGACCCTAAAACAATACCACAAGCTTTTATTCCATACAAAGAAGTTTTGACCTATTATCAAGAGGGGTTAAGTCTTCCTGAGGATATAACATTGGTTTGGACGGATGATAATTATGGCTACATGCGACAGTTTAGCAATCCTAAAGAGCAAACACGGTTGGGTGGTGCAGGTGTGTATTACCATACCTCTTATTGGGGGCGTCCCCATGATTATTTGTGGTTGAACTCCACCAACCCTGTATTGATGTGGGAAGAAATGTCAAAAGCCTATGAGTTTCAATCCCGTGATTTATGGATTTTAAACTGTGGGGATATCAAACCACATGAATACAATATCGAGCTATTTCTAGACATGGCTTGGAATATGGATGCTTTTGAAAAAAGTAGTTCAGTCAAAACCCACATGAATACTTGGGCGACCAGAGAGTTTGGAAAGGAACATGCAACGGCTATTACCAATTTAATGTTCGAAAATAATCGATTAGCTTTTATTAGGCGCCCCGAATTTATGGCCTGGAGTCAAGTGGAGCCCGTTACCAAATCGGGTGTTACCGAATTAAATCAGTTTCATTATGGAGATGAAGTTAATACACGAATAAAAGAATATCAAGCCATCGAAGGTAAGGTAGAAAAATTATATCCCAATATAGCGACTCATCGCAAAGATGCATTTTACCAATTGGTATATTATCCTATAATAGCGGCGTCAAAAATCAATCAAAAATGGTTGTACCGTTTTAAAAATGATTTTGATGCCAAACAGGGGAAATTAAGTGCCAATTTTTATGGTGAGCAATCTGCCGAAGCCTATAATCGTATTCAAAAAGAAACGCGCTATTATAACGAAATCTTACACCAAGGAAAATGGCATCATATCATGACCATGGAACCACGTTTTCTTCCCGTGTTTACTAAACCATCTTATGTATACGTTAATCCAAAAGAGGAAGCGATTTTAGGCTTGGCTTTGGAAGGTTATGAAATGGAAGTAAACCACGATATCGTTAATAGCTTTGCTGATGTTTTGCCTGTTTTTAATAAGTACGCCGATAGCCATTATTTTATTGATGTATATTTAAAAGGCGAAGGAGACCTAATGTGGAAAGCTGTGCCAAAAGCTGATTGGATTAAAATATCAGAGGATCAAGGTGTTTTGAGTAGTAAATCTGGAAATCCTACAAAACGCTTGTGGGTAAGTATAGATTGGGAAAAAGTACCTCAAGGAGAGAACAAAAAAGAAGCACCTTTAGGACATGATTTTCAATTGATACCACCAAGTTATAAAGTAAATAGTGAAATAGATTTTGTAACCAAAGACACTACCATAACCATAGGTGTTTCAGCATATAATCCGAAATTTGAAGTGTTAGAAAATTATGCTGGTTTTATTGAAGACAAAGGCTTTGTATCCATCAATGCCGAAAACTTCACTCGAAGTAAAGTGGGGAAACAAGCGCAATGGGAAGTATTTGAGGGTATGGGTTATACAGGAAAAGTGATTGCAGCTTTGCCAAGGAGTGTTGACTCTGTGACCGATTTAAAGTTGATTCAGCAAAATAGTCCAGTATTAGAATATGATTTTTATACCTTTAATTTTGGAGAAGCCAATGTTCGTATACAAGCCATTCCAACACATGCAGATTATGAAGGTAGAGGCGTACGTTGCGCTATAGCCATTGATGATGCCGAGCCTGTAGTTGTTAATTTCCAAACAGCGGGTAGAAGTGCCGAATGGATGCAAAACGTACTTAAAAATGCTAGTGTGCAATCGGCTAAACAAATTATCAATAAAGCAGGAAAACACACGTTAAAGGTTTGGATGGTCGATTCGGGAGTCATGTTAGATCAAGTGTTAATAGATTTAGGAGGGTGGAAATCGAGTTATGCATTTCCAAAAGAGACTTTTAAAAAATAATTGAATTTATGGGGTTTCAAAAAAATATTTGTGCCATAATTATTTTGCTGCTTCTGGTTTCTTGTAAGTCTGAACAGGCTTCGGTTTCAAAAAAACAACAGATTGCTTTTATTGCTGATGCCCATTTACAAGATATTTTTGGGACATTTCAAGATAACGATTATAAAGGAATTCCAAATCCAGTAACGGGCGAATATGCGAATATTAGAACCATGCGTTCCCAATTGCAATCTACTCGAATTTTCAACGAAAATTATTTTGCTTTTTTAGAAGCATTAAATG
The DNA here is from genome assembly GCF_003258355.1 of Confluentibacter sediminis. Taxonomy (GTDB): domain Bacteria; phylum Bacteroidota; class Bacteroidia; order Flavobacteriales; family Flavobacteriaceae; genus Confluentibacter; species Confluentibacter sediminis. Next base: position 48,231 of record NZ_QKPO01000006.1, read on the forward strand.
ACATAGCGAGAAGAGGAATAAAGTTAGTGGCTTTGCCTGGTGACTTTAGTGATGACGGTCAGCCTATTCACGTTAGAGGTCTAAAACGAATTTTAGAGGACTACTCGAAAAAGTATGGGATGTCTTTTTTTGTAACCACAGGAAATCATGATGTGGTAAAACCCTTTGCCCAGGAGGCTACTAAGATGGATTTTTTAGGAAAAGACGGAAAAGAACAAATCATTACGAGCTTTAGAGCAAAATTCACAATTGCTGAAGATAAGTTAAAACCTATTGTGACTTCAGATATCAAAAATTGGGGCTACAAAGAAATGACGCAGGAAATGGCTGATTTTGGATTTTTTCCTCAAAGAAAATATCTCTATTGGGAAACTCCTTTTTCAAAATACACTTATGAAAATTATACTTTTGAACAAGCCACGCAAGCAGCTTCGCTAGAAAAAAGAACCTATGCCATAAAAAATACATCTCTTTTTCTCCCGGATGCAAGTTATTTGGTTGAACCTGTAGAAGGCATTTGGCTTTTGGCTATCGATGCGAATGCGTATATTCCAGTGGCAAAATTATCGGGTGATTTGGAGAATCCAAAAGATTTTTCAGGGTCTAGTGTAGGGTATAACAATACTGTTTTATATAAAAACCATTTGATTGATTGGGTAAAAAGAGTTTCGGTAGAAGCTAAGAAAAAAGGTAAAATATTGATTGCATTCAGCCATTATCCTATGGTCGATTTTAATGATGATGCTTCTAAGGACATGAAAGCTTTTTTTGGAGGCGATAAAATGCAATTACAAAGAGTTCCAAATGAAACTGTAGCGCAGTCTTTTGCTGATGCAGGACTTCAAATTCATTTTGGAGGGCACATGCATATTAATGATACAGGCATTCGCAAAACCATAAAAGGCAATACCCTATACAATATTCAAACGCCTTCGCTAGCAGCTTATATGCCAGGTTATAAAATACTAACAATTAGCTCAAATAGTGAGGTTGAGGTAGAAACAGTGGTGGTTAATTCTGTTTCGAACTTTAATAAATTATTTCCTTTTTATGAAGAAGAATACGCGCATTTAAAACAGATAAAATGCCCTGAAATTTGGAATAAAGATATATTAAAAACAAAAAACTATGAGGAGTTTACAAAATGGCACTTAAAGGAATTGGTTAGACTTCGTTTTTTGCCAGAAGATTTTCCTAAATCATTTTTAGGTTTTATGGAAACACTTTCAGGAAAGGATTTGTTGTTGGTAAATAAAGATACTCTAGAAGTTGAAAAACAAGTAGTAGCAAATAACTTAACGATTAAAGATTTTAAATCATGGACAGGTAATGATATGATTTTTGATTTTTATAAATTGAGAAGTGCCGATGAATTAGCCATTCCAGAAATTGGCACTAAAAGATTAACGGAATATCAGATAGTTTGTAAACAACTAGAAAAAACGACTGATGAAAAACTCGTTCTGTGGTCTAAACTATTCTTAAAGACCATTAGTGGAAAACCTGCAAATCATTTTAAAATAAATCTAAAAAAAAACTATATTGAACGTTTATAAAGGTTGATTATTTAAAATCAGTAAATTACATATCATAATTAGTTTTTATGAAAAGACATTTATATATATTACTTTTTTTCTTAATTGGTTTATGTGTTTCCTATGCACAGAACATAAAATTTGAGCATTATAATGATGATAATGGGCTTTCCCATAATTCAGTAAGGCATATTGTTCAAGACAGTAAAGGTTTTTTGTGGTTTGGTACATTTTATGGGCTTAACCGATTTGATGGATATCAATTTAAAACGTATTTAAGTTCTGCTCCGGGCAAAAACAAATTATATAATGATGATATAACAGCATTAGAACTTGATGAAGCATCTAATAATTTTTGGATAGGAACGCGAAAAGGATTGACACTTTATAAGACGGATTCTAATGTTTTTACTACTTTTTTGCCAGAAAAAAATAATCCAAATAGTCTGCCAGACGTAGAGATTAGAGGTGTGCATGTGGATAGATTTAAAAGGGTTTGGGTAGGAACCAGAGATAAAGGTGTTTATACATTCTCTTTAGAAGAAAAGAAGTTTGAGAAAATTCAGTTAGAAGGGTTTGAGTATGTGAAAGAAATTTTTGAAGATAAAAAAGGACATATCTGGGTAGGTAGTTTTCAAACGGCATCGGTAGCAAAAATTACGTTTGATGATGTTGGGAACATTGTTAAAATCAAGAATTATTCACTGTCTATACCTAATTCTAGAGAGAAAAATCCATATATCAATTTTATTTACGAAGATGCTAAATCTGATATTTTTATAGGAACCCGTGAAGGGTTATATAAATTAAATACAGGTACAGATGAGTTTGAGAATCTTTATATTGAAAATAAGGAAGTTAGATCTAGTTTAGGACCTCATTTTTTATCGGTAGCACAAGCGCCAAATGGGAAGTATTGGATAGGTACTTTAGGAGGTTTACTCGTTTGTGATGCGTTGGAAGATATTAAAAGTGGGAACTATAAATGGTATTATTCCATTTTATCAGACAATACATCTTTGGTAGATAACCTTGTTTATGCATTATACTTTGACGAATCTGGAGTGTTGTGGATTGGCACAGAAGATGGACTTGATAAATATGATCCATATGAAAATCAATTTTCTTTAAATAAAGACATCTCTAAATATATAGGTAATCAAGCACCACGGATTAGAGGTTTCTCTAAAACCTATGATGGCAAATTAATTGTGCAAACAAGAAACAATGGACTTTTTATATCTGATGGCGAAAATTTCATTCCGTTGTACGATAATAAAAAAGATATGGCTAGTATTTATTCAGATGATGGAAAAATATTTTATTGTGGTTTATGGAGCGGTAATGTATTGGTATATGATTATGTTAAAAACACCTCAAAAGAGATAAATATAGGATTTGAAACCTTGCCAGTTTTTGCCTTTGCTAAAATTGATGAACATTCTGTAATGATAGGTTCTTTTGGGGATGGAGCCCTTATATTAAATACTAAAACGCTACAAATACAAGATTCTAAGAACAAATTGCTGCCAAATTTTCAAATAGTAGATATTGAAAATGATGGTGTTGGTAATGCTTGGTTTGCAACCGAGACAGGTGTGGTAAAGTATCATATTAAATCTGGGAAAATAGAAACCTATGAGTCGTTTTCCAATAAAGAAAATGATTTACCTGTAAATAATAATGTCAGTGATATTTTAATAGATCCTAAAGGAAAGGTTTGGGCCTCTAGTCCAAATGGATTAAGTTTTTATAACCCCTCAAATAATAATTTTCAAATACTAGCAGAACCAAAAGAACTCTTCGGAAAATGGATAACGGATATGTTGGCGGATGACAATGGAGACTTGTGGTTGAATATAAACAACAATAGTGTAGCGAGGCTTAAAACTAATTTGAAAGATATTAATGTGTATCATGTAAACAGTGGTAATAGATTGGATGTATTTAGTTCTAGTGGATTTTATTATTTTAATAACTCAAATATTTACTTAGGTGGTAAAAATGGGATTATTTATTTTTCACCTAATGAAATGGATACTAACAAAAAATCTCCAATACCTGTCATTACAGAATTTAAAATTCAGAATGAAGAGGTGTTTCCAGGAATGGAAATTAATGGGCAAATACCACTTTTAAAAAATTTGAATGATATTAGAAAGGTTGAATTGAACTATGCAAATCGTAATTTTTCCTTTCAGTTTTCTGCCCCCTCATTTACAAATGAAAGACTTAATAAATTTCAATACATGTTAGAGGGATTTGATGAGAATTGGATAACGACTAACAGTAATTCAAGAACGGTTCAATATACCAACCTATATCCTGATGACTATGTGTTTAAAATAAGGTCAAGTAATAGTGATGGAAACTGGAGTGATGTTGCGTCTTATAAAATAAAAATACAACCTCCCTTCTGGCTAACTATCCAGGCCTTAATACTGTTTTTTGTATTCTTATCAATCGTTTTTTATTTTATTAGGAGAGAGGTTAAAAGTCGGATTAAATTAAAACAAGCGTTAATTACAGAAAAAGTAAATAGAGAACATGATATTAAATTGAATACTGAAAAACTTCGATTTTTTACTAACATTTCGCATGAGCTAAGAACGCCATTAACACTCATTTTGGGGCCTGCAAAACAATTAATAGACCAAAGCAGAACCAATGCGACCGACTATCAAAAAAGCAGATATAACCTTATTTATCAAAACGCAAGCAGATTATTAAATTTGGTTAACCAAGTTTTGGATTTTAGAAAGGCAGAATCTGGGGAATTAAAACTTAAGGTTTCAAAAACAGATATTCTTTCTTATTCTAAAAATATTTTTGAGTCATTTCGTCAATTAGCTAACGATAAAAAGATAAGGTTAAATTTTATTTCGGAAGACGAAAGTATATTAGGTTGGATAGATAATGATAAGTATGATAAAATTCTTTATAACCTTTTGTCCAATGCATTAAAATTCACAAACAAATATGGAAATGTGGATTTGTTTATTAAACTAAAAGATGGCTTAGATGACTACCTGGTTATAGAAGTTAGTGATGACGGCATTGGAATTCCTTTAAAAAGTCAAGAAAAGATTTTTACAAGATTTTATCAAGCTAATAATAGCAAAGAAAATAATACAGGAACTGGTATTGGTTTGTCTTTGGTTAAATCGTTGGTTGAACTTCATAAAGGGTCTATAAAAGTAGAAAGCACACCTAATAAAGGAAGTGTTTTTAAGGTTGAAATACCAATAAACCGTAACTTTTATAACAATAAAGAAGTATTTGAATATGTATTAAAGGATCATAATTTAGAAGTTTCTATTCCTGAAAAGTCTGTGAAAAAAATAATTCAAAACACGGAATTGAAACAAAAAATATTAGTGGTAGAAGATAATACAGAACTCAGAAAGTATTTGATTGATTATCTATCCGATTATTACAAAGTTTATGACGCAGAAAACGGTATAGAAGGCTTGAAAATTTGTAGACAAATAAAACCTATTTTATGTGTTGCAGATGTTATGATGCCCGTTATGGATGGATATGAATTTTGTAGAGAATTAAAAAATGATGAGTTTATTAGCCACATTCCAGTTATTCTATTAACGGCACTTTCTGAAAATGAAGATAAAGTAAAAGGCTATGGAATAGGGGCTGATGGCTACTTGGTTAAACCTTTCGATCCCTCGTTATTAAAAACGGTCATAGAAAATATTATAAAAACAAGATTGGAATTAAAGTTGAAGTTTTCCGGTGAAGTAGAAAGTGACATCGGTTTACTTACACACTCTCCAATTGATGAAGAATTCATGGAAAAAGTAACGAGTTTAATTAATGATAATTTAAGTGAGCTCGATTTATCGACCGAATTTTTATGTGATAAGTTGGCTGTTAGTTCTTCAAAATTATACCGAAAAATAAAAGAGTTAACAGATTTGGCTCCTAATGAATTTATTAGAACAGTTCGTTTAAAAAAATCGGCCCAACTTCTAAAAACAAAAAAGTATAACGTATCAGAAGTTACTAGTTTAGTAGGCTTTAATGACCCTTTATATTTTAGTAGATGTTTTAAAAAGCAATTTGGTTTTCCACCAAGCAAGCTTATTAATTAGAGTTTCTGTAATCAAATATATCCTTTTGTAAAGATTTATCCATGTTTTTGATGTATTAATCCATCCGTTTCCTTGCTCTATATTTTAGTTTCGTTTAAAACTAATTTTCAATTTTTAATATCATGAGTAAGGTACTAGATTCTGACAATCCATTGAATAATATGGATGAGTGGGAAGATGATTTATTATTAAGGTATCCCAATCCAGCAGAAAAGAAAAAAGAAGAATTTAGAAACTATGTGGATTCAGAAAGGGTAGAAACTGTTAAAGAATTTTACAGAATAAATCATATCTATCAGACTTATGATTTTGTGTGTAGTAAAGAAGAGGAGTTTTTGAAATTTGATAAAAAGGAAATGTCAATTTGGGAAGCTGTCGATTTTTTAAACACGTTAGTTGATGATAGTGATCCAGATATTGATTTAGACCAAACACAACATCTCTTACAGACTTCAGAAGCCATTAGAGCCGATGGGCATCCGGATTGGTTTGTGCTAACAGGATTCATCCACGATTTAGGAAAAATTTTGTGCCTCTTTGGAGAGCCACAATGGGCCGTTGTTGGAGATACCTTTCCTGTAGGTTGTGCATATTCAGATAAAATTGTGTATTCAGAATTTTTTAAAGAAAATCCAGATTATTCAGATGAAAGATTCAATACTAAATTCGGTGTCTATTCAGAAAATTGTGGATTAGATAGTATAAAAATGAGTTGGGGGCATGACGAGTATTTGTATCAAATCATGAAGGATTATTTACCAGAGCCTGCTTTGTATATGATTCGATATCATTCTTTCTACTCACAACACCGAGATAATGCGTATGCGCACTTAATGAATACTAAAGATGTGGAAATGTTTGAATGGGTGAAAAAATTCAATCCTTATGATTTATATACTAAGGCACCTGTTAAACCAGACGTAAAAGCCTTATTGCCATATTACAAAGAATTGGTGGCTAAATATTTACCTGAAAAATTGAAGTTTTAATAAAGTTTTCTATTTGTTTTCAATAGAGCTTATATATCTATCATTTAATACAACATTAACTAACTAAAAACAAACAATGTACACAGTTATTACTTTTATTGCCTTTACTGCGTTTGTTGCCTTTTATTCTTGGTTTAAGTTAAGAAAACAAAAGTTAAATACTAAAGATGGTTATTTTCTTGGAGGTAGAAGTTTAACAGGGGTGGTTATTGCAGGATCCATGCTTCTTACCAATATCTCTACAGAACATCTTATTGGTATGAATGGGTCTTCCTACAAAAATGGCTTTATTATTATTGCTTGGGAAGTAACATCAGCTTTAGCTTTAGTAGTAGCTGCTATTTATTTTGTTCCAAGATATTTGAAAATGGGCCTTACAACCATTCCTCAGTATTTGGAAAATAGATTTGATAGTGCCACAAGAACACTCGTAGCTCTTTTTTTGATGATTTCGTTTGTTGTAACCTTGTTACCGATAGTTCTTTATACAGGTGCCATAAATATTGAAAGTATTTTTAATGTCTCAGGCGTTTTACAGGTTTCTAAAGAACAAGGATTGTGGATTACCGTAGTTTTAATTGGGGTTTTAGGCTCTGTTTACGCCATTTTTGGTGGGCTTAAAGCTGTAGCCGTATCTGATACTATTAATGGTTATGGACTTTTAATAGGAGGGCTTCTTATTCCTTTGTTGGCACTAATAAGTATTGGAGATGGAAATCCAATGGAAGGTTTAAATAAAATATATTCTAACAGTCCGGAAAAATTTAATGTTGTAGGTGCAAAAGATTCCGTTTTACCATTTGGAGTTCTTTTTACAGGTTTAATTATTAACCAACTTTACTTCTGGTGTATGAATCAGACCATTATCCAACGGGCATTTGGAGCCAAAAATTTAGTAGAAGCCCAAAAGGGGTTATTGTTTACGGGAGTTTTAAAAATATTAATTCCATTAGTTATCATTCTGCCAGGTGTTATTGGTTTCTATTATTTTGGAGATTCTCTTTATGGCAGTCAGGATATGATATATCCCGAGTTAATAAAAAAAGTATTGCCCTTGGGGTTAGTAGGCATTTTTGCAGCCATAATTTTAGGAGCTGTATTAAGTACTTTTAATAGTGTACTAAATAGTGCAGCAACCATATTCAGCATCGATATTTATAAACGACACATTGGGAAAAATTCCAGTGATATAGTATTGGTTAAAGTAGGTAAACTAACCTCTACAATTTTAGCTCTTTTTGCTATACTGGTTGCCCCCATGGTAGCAAATGCTCCAGATGGGTTATATCAACTTTTGCAACAATTAAACGGTATTTTTTTCATACCTATTGCCTCTATTATGTTGGCTGGATTTTTTCTTAAAAACGTATCAGCTACAGGAGCCAAAGTGTCACTCTTTGTAGGATTGCTGTTTTATATATTAACAACCTTTGTTTTTAAAGTCAACATTCACTTTGTACATCTGTGGGGCATAGAGTTTCTCCTAAATATAGGGGTCATGTTTTGTGTATCCTACTTTTATCCTCAAAATAAAACATACATACAAGATGATTTGCATATAGTTGAAATGAATGCGTGGAAATATACCAACCCAATGGCAATTTCACTTTGTGCAATTACAGTGCTTATTTATGTGTTTTTAGGTAAAAACTACTGAAAATCAATAATTTATAACTATTACATACAATTTTAATTATGAAAGAAACATTAAATCAGAATTCTAACCGTTTTTTATCCCTTGATGTTTTTAGGGGTATGACAATCTGTTTAATGATTATTGTAAACACCCCAGGGACTGGAGCTCATTTATATCCTTATTTGGTTCATGCAGATTGGTTTGGTTTTACATTGGCTGATTTGGTTTTCCCATCATTTCTTTTTGCTATGGGTAATGCCATGAGTTTTTCTATGGGTAAATTAAGGTTTGCTTTGCCTAGCTTGGTATGGAAAAAAATTTTAAAAAGAACATGTCTCATTTTTTTGTTTGGTTATTTAATGTATTGGTTTCCTTTTTTTCAACAAGGTATCGATGGCGCATGGGAATTAAAACCATTTAGTGAAACCCGTATTTTGGGAGTATTACAACGCATTGCCTTGTGTTATTTTTTTGCATCTATTATTATTTATTATTTATCTGAAAAATTAGTTTTAATTCTGTCCCTTGCTATTTTATTGATTTATTGGGCCATTCTGTATTTGTTTAGAGAGTCAGGAGATGCTTTTGGTATTGCAACCAATGCAGTAACTCAATTAGATTTAAGTATTCTAGGGGAAGGACATATGTATAAACGAGATAAAGTTGCATTTGATCCCGAAGGTATTTTAAGTACATTGCCTGCCATAGTAAATGTCATTGCAGGATATATAGCAGGTGTTTTTGTTCAGAAAAAAGGAAAGACCTATGAAGGGATTTCTAAAGTGCTTATAATCGGAGCTATTATAACGGCATTGGCACTTTGGTGGAACCTCATTTTTCCAATGTCTAAAAAGCTTTGGACAAGCTCGTTTACACTTTATACTATTGGATTGGATTTAATGATTATGGCTATTTTAATATATGCCATTGAAATAAGAAAAGTGAATTTTGGGATCAGTTTTTTTGACGTCTTTGGGAAAAATCCTTTGTTTATTTATCTATTTTCTGAATTATTTTATATCGTTTTGCGTCTTATTCCAACCAGTTCAGGATTGGATGTATTTGAATGGGTAAGTGAAAGTATTTTCCAAAAGATCTTCCCTGGATCTTTTGGTTCTTTAATGACAGCAATAGCTTTTATGCTTTTGTGTTGGTCCATAGGATGGTGGCTTAATAAGAAGCGTATTTATATTAAAATTTAATTCTAAAGTTATAAAATAAGCATGCTTTAGTTAAAGACCATATTCCAAAGGCAATAAAAAGGCCAATTTTCTAATAGCTAAATTACCGCCTACTGTTATGGCATCTGGTGGCGAATGATTACCATATTTGTCTATATAGAATATTTCTTTGCTTATTAAGGTGCTTTGTAAACTATTATTAAACATGATAATGAGGTCTTTGGAAAGTAGTTCTACCGTTGCTAAATCATTTTCCATAGAAACTTTAATCTTGCTATAAGGAAGCACTTCCTTCCTGTTTTCATAAATTTTGAATTTATTTTCAATCAATTCTTTTTTATAAATGGATCTAAAGAAATGTAGAAGACTCCCTTCGTAGGATAATTTTCTGTTATCAGTATGTTTTTTGCTGGTACTTTTTTTAAGTTCTTCAAAAAATGTGAAACCATCATAATATGTTGATGTTATAAATTGAAATCCATTTGGGGGTGTTTCGTATTGGATTTTGAAATTCTGTAAATTATAATTTACTACATAGCCTAGAAACTTGTTTTTTATAACCAGTGGTTCATTGGCATAAGCAATTAAAATCCCTTGAGATGGTTTGTAGGTGAGTTTAATAGCATCTTCATTTAAAATTTTACACTCGAGTGCAGGAGATGTAGTTCCCAAAAAAACTTCTCTAAACTCACGTAGCTTTTTTTCTCTACTCCAGGTATCGGTTTCTATGATTACTTCGTCAAGTTCTTGGTTAGATTCGTTGAGCTGAATTTTAAGAGGTTCAGTGAGAAATGAATAATTGGTTATAAAAACAGTTTCGAATCCCAAAAAACTTATAATTAGTGGAATGGAATTGTCGCTAGGTGTTCCAATTGAAAATGAGCCATCATCTCTAGATATTGTACCTATAGAGGTACCATTGAAATAAACAGAAGCTCCAAATATTGGATCTTTATTTGAGTCGAAAATAATACCCTTTATCTCTTGACCGTAACCAATGAATGAAATGATTACAAATTTTAATATAAAAAATTTTTTTTCATATCGCAATATAACTATAAAAACAGTTGTAAAACTATATATATAGTTTATTTTTTTATATGGTGTAAATCATAGTTGAAGACTGATTTATTTGTCGTATGGAGATTCAAATTTTACAAGAACTAATTGAAAATGGTTTAGTGTTTTTTGTGTAAACTTGTAATAGGGGATAATGTTTTTTACTTTATAAATAATAGTTTTTGGTATCTTGTTATAGTAGATAAACTTCTTTTGATTGTTTTTAAATTTTATATATTTACGAAAAATCTATAGCCATATTTCTTTAATTTATGAAAATCTCTGCATTTTTTTTAAGAATTTGTTTGACATCTTTAATTTTATCTAGTTGTTCTTCGACGGAAAAGGAAAAAGATAATACAGCAACAATACAAGATTTAAAAGACGCCTACAAAGATGCTTTTTTAATAGGATGTGCACTAAATGAGGAAGTATCTTCTGGTGTTGATTCTGTTTCACAAAAAATCATTTTACAACAATTTAATTCTATAACCCCTGAAAACGTTATGAAAGCAGAAGTTGTAAATCCTGAACCAGGGGTGTATGACTTTAAAGCTGCGGACGATTTTGTGGAATTCGGACAAAAGAATAACATGTTTATTGTTGGCCATACATTGGTTTGGCACAATCAAACACCTGCTTGGTTTTTTCAGGATGAAGAAGGGAATCCAAAAACGCCAGAAGCACAAATCGAACAATTAAGAAGTCATATAGAAACTGTCGCTGGCAGATATGCAGGAAAAGTAAATGCTTGGGACGTTGTCAATGAAGTGATAGATAATGATGGATCTTACAGAAGCGAAACCGCTTGGATAAAAAGTGTTGGAAGTGGTGATGAATTAGTGAAACATGCCTTTAAGTTTGCAAGTGAATATGCACCGAATACTGAACTCTATTATAATGATTTTAACGCTTGGCGGCCAGAAAAAAGAGATGGGATTATGCGTTTGGTAAGAATGCTTCAAAAAGAAAACATTAGAATTGATGGTGTTGGTATTCAAGGGCATTGGGGTTTGAATTATCCAAAAACAGAATATATTGAAGCGGCTATAGATTCTTTTGCATCACTGGGTGTAAAAGTAATGATTACCGAATTAGATGTCGATGTCTTGCCATTAACTAAAGAAGGGCAAATTATTGGTACAGGATTATTACATCCACAATATCAATTAGAGGAGTTTAAAACCTTTTTAGATCCTTATAACTATGGACTGCCTGTGGCTGTAGAAGAAGCATTAGCAAACAGATATGCACAATTATTCGAAATTTTCTACAGAAAAAAAGATAAAATAGATAGAGTCACAGTTTGGGGTTTACATGATGGGATGTCTTGGAAAAATGATTACCCTCTTTTTGGTAGAACCAACTATCCGCTATTATATGATAGAAACAAAAAACCTAAACTAGCTTTAAATGCTATTCTAAGTATTCCAAATAAATAAATTTCAGTTTTACAACATTATGAGTAAAGATAAAAAATTAAGAAGTCAAGAGTGGTTTGGTGGCAATGATAAAATGGGCTTTGTACATCGTTCTTGGTTAAGAAATCAAGGATACCCCAATGATTATTTTGAAGGCAAGCCTGTTATAGGTATTTGTAATACGTGGTCTGATTTAACACCCTGTAACGGACATTTACGTGATGTGGCTGAAGTGGTTAAAAAAGGTATTTTGGAAGCCGGGGGCTTTCCTTTGGAATTCCCCGTGATGTCTTTAGGAGAAACCATCATGCGACCAACTACCATGTTATTTCGAAACTTGGCAAGTATGGATACCGAAGAATCCATTAGAGCCAATCCATTAGATGGTATTGTGCTTTTAACAGGTTGTGATAAAACAACACCATCAACCGTTATGGGTGCTTGTAGTGTGGATTTACCAACTATTGTAGTGCCTGGTGGACCGATGTTAAATGGGAGATTTAGAGGAGAAACGATTGGTTCTGGTTCTTTCAATTGGATGATTAAAGAAAAACAAGCGACACAGGATTTTGATGCAGAAGCCATGCAAGAAGCTGAAATTTGTGCTGCCAGAAGCATCGGGCATTGTAACACGATGGGAACAGCTTCAACTATGGGAACTATGTGTGAAGCTTTAGGATTGACACTTCCTGGATTTTCATCTATTCCTGCAGCAGATTCTCGTAAAAAAGTCATGCAACAATTATCGGGTCGCCGTATTGTAGAGATGGTAAAAGAAGATTTAACGATGTCTAAAATATTGACTAGAAAAGCTTTTGAAAATGCCATTGTAACTAATGCAGCAGTTGGAGGTTCTACCAATTTAATCATTCATTTAATTGCCATTGCACGTCGTATTGGAGTGGATTTGAAGTTAGAAGATTTTGATAGTGTTGGTAGCCAGATTCCGTTGTTGGTAAATTTGATGCCTTCCGGAAAATATTTAATGGAAGATTTCTTTTATGCTGGAGGATTACCTGTTGTTATGAAAGAGTTGGGAGATTTGCTTCATCAAGATATTATCACGGCAAATGGAAAAACATTTAGAGAAAATTACGCAAAAGCCAAATGCTACAATGATGAGATTATTGCCAAAATAGATAAACCTTTACAAGAACATGCCGGTATTGCGGTTTTAAAAGGGAATTTATCTGAAAATGGATCGGTGATTAAACCTTCCGCAGCTAGTAAGCGTCTAATGAATCATACGGGTAGAGCGGTTGTTTTTGAAAGTATGGAAGATTACCATCATAGAATTGATAATCCAGACCTAGATATAGATGAAGATTGCGTTATTGTACTTAAAGGTGTGGGACCAAAAGGATACCCAGGAATGCCAGAAGTGGGTAATGTCGATTTGCCAAAAAAATTGATTATGAAAGGCGTAAAGGATATGATTCGTATCTCAGATGGAAGAATGAGTGGTACGGCTTATGGCACCGTGGTGCTTCATGTGTCTCCAGAATCAACCATTGGAGGAACGTTGGCTATTGTACAAGATGGCGATATGATTACGTTGGATGTTGAAAACAGATTGTTGCAACTTAATATTTCTGACGAAGAAATAACGAAGCGAAAAGCTAACTGGAAAGCTCCAGAGCCTATGGCAACAAGAGGCTATGTTCGTATCTATTTAGATCATGTTGAAGGGGCTGAATTGGGAGCCGATTTAGATGTGCTTGTAGGTGGATCTGGTTCTAAAGTCGAAAGAGATTTACATTAAAAATTTATAAAACCAACCAACTAACCAACAACTAAATGGTCGTTATTTATTTATTAGTGAGTGTCGCCTTGATAATTTTGCTAACCACAAAATTAAAAGTGCATCCCTTTGTGGTATTGCTTTTAGTGGCCATTCTTTATGGAATCGTTTCTGGAATGCCATTAAACCAAATTATAGATTCTGTAAACAAAGGGTTTGGAAACACCATGGGGGGCATTGGAATGATTATCATTCTCGGTGTGATTATTGGTGCTTTTTTAGAAAATTCTGGTGGTGCTTATGCCTTGGCAGAAAAAGTATTAAAGTTTACGGGAAAGAAAAAAATCCCATTCGCCATGGGAATTATTGGTTGGTTTGTTTCTATTCCGGTATTTGCAGATAGCGGATTTATGTTATTGGCACCTTTAAATAAAAGTTTGTCCAAAAAAGCGGGGATTTCATTGTCAGGTTCTGCCATTGCATTGGCTTTAGGTTTAACGGCGGCACATACTTTAGTGCCACCTACGCCTGGCCCTATTGCTGCGGCACATTATTTAAATGCTGATTTAGGATTGGTCATGCTTTTTGGTATTCCTGTTAGTTTAGGAGCGTTAGCTATAAGTCTTATTTTTGTTAAAAAGGTTGTTTCAAAAACATATATAGAACCAAGTCCAGAAGTTTCTGATGAAGAAATCGCAGAGCGACTAAAAACAAAACCAAGTGCTCTTAAATCGGTTGTACCCATTTTTGTTCCTATCATATTGATAGTAATTAAATCATTATTATCTTCTGTGTATGGGTATAAGGCAGAGAATTACGATTCATTTCCAACATTTATCAAAATTTTAACCTTTTTGGGAGAACCCTTTATTGCATTATTGATAGGATGTTTTTTATCTTTAACGCTTCCTAAAAAATTGAGTACCATCATGTTTTCAACAGATGGCTGGATAGGAAAAGCCTTAGTTGGTGCGTCCTCTATTTTATTGATTACTGGTGCAGGGGGCATTTTTGGACAGGTATTACGTGATTCCGGGATAGCCATTACTTTAGGAAACACATTAGCAAACGTTCATATAAGTATTTGGTTGCCATTTTTATTGGCGGCGGCTATAAAAACTGCTCAAGGGTCATCAACGGTAGCTTTAGTAACAACAGCATCCATTTTGGCTCCTATGATGTCTACTTTAGGTTTTGAAACCGAATTACAAAAAGCGATGGTAGTGATTGCTATAGGCGCGGGGTCTGCAGTAGTTTCACATGCGAACGATAGTTTCTTTTGGGTGGTTACCCAATTGTCGGGAATGGATGTAAAAATGGGTTACCGTTTCCATACATTGGGAACATTCGTTTTAGGGACTTCCGCGGCCATATTGCTATTTTTCACCTATTTGATTTTAACTTAAAATAAACTAATTATAAATAAGTATTTTTTAATCTGACAACTAAAACAATAAATTTAAACTAATGAAGATCTACAACACTACGAAAGGAATTTTAATTCAATCCGACAAATCATTCTACTTAGTAAATGAAAATTGGGATGATTTTTTTAATGATGATAATTTGTATGATAAAGCTCAAGACATTGTTAAAAAAAGTTCGCCAATTAGTAATGCAGAAGACATGATAGCTAACCATTTACTTGTGCCAATGAAAAGCCAAGAGTTATGGGCGAGTGGGGTTACATATTACAATAGTAAATTAGGTAGACAAGAAGAAAGTAAAGATGCAGGTGGTGGAGATTATTACGAGCGTGTATATAGTGCAGATAGACCAGAATTGTTCTTTAAAGCAACGGTTAATAGAACGGTGCCTTCTGGAGGAAAAGTGAATATTAGAAAAGATTCTACTTGGGATGTGCCAGAACCAGAATTAACATTGGCCATGACATCTTCAGGAAAAATAATTGGATATACTATTGGGAATGATATGAGTTCTAGAAGTATTGAAGGCGAAAATCCTTTATATCTACCGCAAGCAAAAACATTTGATGCCTGTGCTGGTTTAGGACCATGTATTTATTTGACAAAGGAAGCACTTCCTTCAGATACTCAAATTTCTATGAAAGTATTAAGAGGCGGTAATGTGGCTTTTGAAGATAAAATTGAAATAAACAAAATCATACGTAAATTCGAAGATTTAGTTAAATACTTGTACAAAGAATGTTCTTTTGCTTACGGAAGTTTTTTAATGACAGGAACTGGTATTGTACCAACGACTTCATTTACATTACAAAGTGGTGATGAGATCCAAATTACAATCGATCATATAGGGACTTTAATCAATTACGTGAGATAGGACTCCTAAGCTAGATATTCTGTATTCCTTTTTTATAAAACTCATACTAAGTGTTTTTTGAGCATTAGACATCTATGCTCTTACTTTAATGAAAATAAAAACAAAGAAACAGCAACATGATATTAACAGGAAAGAATTATATCGCAGGAATACGGTCATCAGAAGGTAAAACGACACTAAAAGGAGTAAATCCTTCCAATGGATTGGAATTACCAACGACCTTTTATGAAGCAACAATAGATGAAGTAAACAAAGCAGCAGAAAAAGCTCATGAAGCCTTTGTCGTGTATCGTAAAAAAAGTGGATATGAAAAGGCATTGTTTTTAGATGCTATTGCTGATGAGATTTTAAATCTAGGTGATGATTTAATAGCGCGTTGTTCTGCAGAATCAGGATTACCATCGGGTAGAATAATGTCTGAACGAGCAAGAACAACCTATCAATTAAAATTATTTGCGACGGTTTTGCGGGAAGGGTCTTGGGTAGATGCCCGAATCGATACCGCGATACCAGACAGACAACCATTACCAAGAGCAGATATTCGTTATATGCAAAAACCATTAGGGGTTGTAGGTGTTTTTGGTTCTAGTAATTTCCCATTGGCATTTTCTGTTGCTGGTGGTGATACGGCTTCAGCTTTAGCCAGCGGTTGCCCTATTGTAGTGAAAGCACATCCATCCCATCCAGGCACATGTGAATTGGTAGCTATGGCTATTAATAATGCTGCTGAAAAAACAGGCATGCCAAAAGGTGTTTTTTCTATGGTTCATGGTGCGTCTGTAGAAGTGGGGATGGCTATTGTAAATCATCCACATATTAAAGCCATAGGTTTTACGGGTTCGACTAGAGGAGGAACAGCTATTTTTCACGCTGCTAATAAGCGTGAGGAACCGATTCCTGTGTATGCAGAAATGGGAAGTACAAATCCTGTTTTTATTTTGCCAGAAGCATTAAAAGAACGTTCGGAAGAAATTGCTAAAGGATTAACCGATTCTGTAACACTTGGGGTTGGACAATTTTGTACAAATCCGGGATTGGTGTTTTTAAATAATGATGCCCATGTTGCTAATTTTCAAAATCTAACGATAAAACATTTTGAAGAAGCCGAAGCAGGCCCTATGTTGAATAAAGGTATTAAATCTGCTTTCGATAACGGCATTGAGCATTTGGCTAGCAATAAGGTTGAAGTCAAATTATTGGCTAAAGGAAAATCAAGTTCAGAAGGTTTTAAAGGCAGTGCTCATTTATTTGAAACGACTGCAAAAAGCTTTATAATAAGAGATTATTTAGAGGAAGAACATTTTGGGCCATCAACGATTAGTGTTATTGCAGATTCTAGGGAAGAGCTTTTGGCTTCAGCTAAAAAAATGAAAGGACATTTAACAGCAACCCTTTTTGCTACGGAAAGCGATTTAGCTAATTATACCGATTTAATTGAGATTTTAGAGCAAAAAGTAGGTAGGCTAATCATTAACGATTTCCCTACGGGGGTTGAGGTATGCTATTCCATGGTTCATGGGGGACCATTTCCAGCAACATCTAATAGTCGCTCTACATCAGTCGGGACTGCTGCGATCACACGTTTTACTCGTCCTATATGTTATCAAAATTTCCCTGAAAACTTATTGGCAGATGAGTTGAAAACGGAGAATCCTTTAGGGATTATGAGACTGTTTAATGGAGAATATAAAAAATAAAGATTAACAAAAAAGACGCGCCAAGAATTTAATTCTTGGCGCGTCTTTTAATGGGGTTGGGTTATATTAAAATTTGTATGTTTCATTTTCGGTGATACCTTTCCAGTTATCTGTTCTGAATGGCGACGCAGGAAATTTTTCTTCGTTATAAAGATTGCAATCACCAGCATCGTCTGCCCATCCATAATGTACAGAAACTGGATTTTTAACATCATCGTTATAAACAATCACTTTATTATGGCTTATGTAGGCCTTAGCATAATGAAATACCTTATCAGCTCCAGCAATTTCAAAGCCTTTTAAGTATCCATACTTATCAGGAGTCATTAAGCCGCTTCCCAAATCATCAAAAGATAAAATGATTTTATGGTCTTTTATTTCCATCGATTTATAAGTAGGTCCGCTAAAAACGACCTTTTTATTATAAACCTTGTTTAAGGCTATAGCGGCCAATCGTTTCCCGACATCTTGTTTATTGGTTGGATGAATATCTTTGGGGTTTCCAATATCGGTGGTCACAGCCATACCTGTGTTAGCAACGTTTTGTAATGTGTATGTTTGTGCTTCCCTAAGTTCTGCCCATTTACTGCCTTTATTACTGTTTCCGCCAAATTCATCAAACGTAGATAATTGAACAAAGTAAAAAGGAAAATCCCCTTGATGCCATTTTTGTCTCCAATCGGCAATCATTAACGGAAAGGCGGTTTTGTATTGTTCTGCTCTACCCACATTGGCTTCACCTTGATACCACAAAACACCTTCAATGGCATATGGAATTAATGGATTAACCATGGCGTTGAACAATAAGGAAGGGTAACTATTAGGAGATATGGAGCTTTTAATTTCAACTACTTGAAATTTCCACAATCCGGTTAAAGGTATAACAGAATTTTGGGTGGTTAATTTTAAATCGGATGCTTCCCCATAAATGCCACCACCTCCTGTATTATCAACAATTCTAACGGCAATAACATTAGAACCTTCGTTTAGAATTCCTGCAGGAATCTTATAAGCTCTTTTGGCGTCATATTGATTCGTTGAACCTACTTGAATGCCATTAACATAAGTAATGTCATCATCATCTATTTTTGCTAATTCCAAAAGGGCTTCTTTATTGGCATCTTCTTTTGTTATGTTGACCATTTTTCGCATCCAAACAGTACCATCTAAATTTACTAATTGTTGATTTTCCCAAAGGCTAGGGGCATTCATTTCTGGCCAATTAGCATCATTAAAGTTCTGTTCTTTAAAAGAGGATTCGTTATCAGTGCTTACTTTTGAACCTTGAATTTTTTCTGCTTTTTCTGAAACGGATTTCATTTGAAATTCTAAAATAGAGTCCGTTTCAATGTCTGGCATGTTTGCGATTATACTTTTAAATTCATCACTACTTTCAAAAGCATCTCTACTGGTCCAGGCTTCCACTTGTGTGCCTCCCCAAGAGGTATGTATAATTCCGATAGGAATTTTTAATTCACTATATATCTTTTTAGCAAAAAAGTAGCCTACGGCCGAAAAATTACCGACCGTACTTACATTACATACCTCCCATTTTCCTCCTTTTAATTTTTGCTTAGGTGTTGTTGCTACATCATTTTCAACCAAAAACTGACGTATCATTGGGTAATTAGCATCATTGATTTCTTGTTGAGCGTTCAGGGCTCTATCTACTGTAAATTCCATATTAGATTGCCCACTGCAAACCCAAACTTCACCAACCAAGATATCTTTTAAGGTGATTAAGTTTTTCCCTTTGAATGACATTTCGTAGGGACCTCCTGCTTTTTCTGGTTTTAAATCGATCTGCCATTTACCATTTTTATCAGCTTTAGTTTTTACAATTTGTTTGTTGAAATGGATTTCGATTTTTTCATTGGCATTCGCCCATCCCCAAACAGGAATGGGTTTATTACGTTGTAAAACCATGCTATCTGAAAACACCAATGGTAGTTCAACGTTTGCATAAGAGTAAGTGCCAAGAGTTAAAAAGAATAGTAAAAAATAAGTTCTCATTTATTTAATTTTTATGATTTTAATTTACTGAAATCGAGACGTCTCCTTTTATGGCTCTAGACGAATTCCCAATTCTTATTTTATAAGTTCCGGGCTCTACTATCCATCCTTTTTTATCTACATTGTAATAACCCAATTCTTTTATCGGTAATAGTATGGTTACATTTTTTGAGGTCCCTTTTTGAATGTCTACTTTTTTAAATCCTTTTAATTCTTGAGATGCTCTTTCTAATTTAGAATTTGGATTGGAGACGTATAATTGTGCGACTTCCTTCCCATCAAAATCCCCTGAATTTTTAATGTTGAATGTTACTTCAATAACATCTTTATCAGAGTAAGTTTGTTTGTTGGTCTTTAAATCTGAAAATTCAAAAGTAGTATAAGACAAACCATAACCAAATGGATATAAAGGTTCTATATTTTTAGTATCAAACCAGCGATACCCCACTAAAAGGCCTTCTTTATAAGTAACAGATTCGCCACCAGGAAAACTATGAGTGGCATGTGCTGGAGAATCTTCAATTTTTTTAGGCATCGTCCAAGGTAATTTACCAGAAGGATTCACCGTTCCTAAAATAACATCGGCCAAAGCATTACCACCTTCTGAACCATTAAACCAACTCCAAATTAAAGCAGATGATTTTTCTTTAATAGTATTGATATCAAAAGGGGCACCAGCAATCATAACCACGATGGTATTTGGATTTATTCCTAGCACTTTTTCGATTAATTCTTTTTGTCCAAATGGTAACGACAAATCTTTTCTGTCAGAGGCTTCAGTTTCATAATCACGGTTAGAACCTGCAAAAATAATGGCCATATCCGAATTTTTAGCAGCGTCTATGGCTTCATTTAATTTTACTTCATCTAACGTTTCAACAGTGACAGGGCCATCTAAAGTGACTTCCTCTTTTTGGTTATTTTCATTTTTCGAATATCTTTCCAAATAGCCTTCAGCATAATTAATTTTTATATCCTTTGGTAATCTATTTTGAAGTCCTTCCAAAGGAGTCACTTCTCTTTTGGTTTTTACTCCAGCACCAAATCCGCCCAAAGCATTTTTTTTCATGGCATTGTTTCCAATAACAGCAATAGATTTAACGCCATCTAATTGTAAGGGCAACAAGTTTTTGTTGTTTTTTAATAAAACAATAGACTCTGCTGCGATGTTGTAGGCGTCTTTATAATGCGCTTCGGTTGCCAGACTTCCTTTGATTCTGTTTTCACCATCAATTGCTTTAACCTGAAATAAAACTCTTAAAATATGCTTTACATGTTTGTTGATTTCTTCTTCAGAAATCTCTCCAGCTTTGGCAGCTTCCACTAGCTTATCCGCTAAAAAGAATTCATTAAATGGTTTTGGTGTACCCATTTCAATATCCAAACCATTTTCCAAAGTTTTTACGGTAGAATGCACCGCCGCCCAATCTGAAACGACAATACCTTTAAATCCCCATTCACCTCTCAATATTTGATTAAGCATATAATCATTTTCGCATAAATAATCGCCTCTAAACTTATTGTAAGCTCCCATTAAACTGTAAGCATGAGCTTCTGTAACGGCAGCTTTGTAGGCTGGTAAATATAGTTCACGTAGGGTACGCTCATCAACCAAGACATCCACTGTGCCTCGGTTAGTTTCTTGATTGTTGACGGCGAAGTGTTTGACGCAAGCCATTACATCATTATCTTGGATGCCAACAATAAAGGGTACCGATAATTTTTTGTTTAAAAAAGGATCTTCTGTAAAATATTCGTAAGTACGTCCACCAAGCGGTGTTCTTATAATATTAATAGCAGGAGACAATATCATGTCTTTATCTCGAGCACGTGCTTCTTGCCCAACACTATTGCCAAATACATATGACAATTCTGGATTCCAAGTAGCGGCCACACTACCGGCGGCTGGATAATACGTCGCAAAGTCGTTATCCCAGCCTGCTGGAGCCCAACTATCTCTAGAAATTTCTTCTCTAATTCCTAAAGGACCATCAGCCATTTTTAGTTCAGGAATCCCTAAGCGTTCAACACCTCCATTAGAAAACATACTGTTACCATGCAGCATGCCTACTTTTTCTTCAAGAGTCATTTTAGCAATAAGTGAATCTATTTTTTGATCGTTTTCTAAACTTATTTCTTTGCCTTGATAGGTTATTTCTTCTGTTTTTTCAGCAGTTGATTTTTCAACATCCTTTTTGCATGATGTAAGTATTGATAGCATAATCGTCATCAATAAAATAGTTGTTTTGAATTTCATGTGTGGTGTCTTATTTATAGTTTAGTGTTACTTTAATTTAATAGTTTGCTTTTGTCCATTATAAGTCACTTCTTGTCCTTTAGCATCAAATATAAATGGCTTTGGGTTTTCTTTACTGACTGAAACTATGACGAATTTTCTATTTTTCAACATGCCCTTAAATTCACCTTTCCGGTTGCCTATTGTTAACGTTCCATTGGTTTCATTATAGGTAAAAGGAATGGTCGCATATTGTCCTTTTTCATAATCATAATTAGATCCTTCGTCTTCATATAATTCAAAGCTTCCATCTTTGCCTTTGTACACATAAAGAACAATCGTGTCTGCTGGTTTCTCATCGGTATATTGAATTTCTGGTCCCATAGGAATTATAGAACCGGCAGGAATAAACAAAGGGATACGCTCATAAGGTGCTTCTACATTTAAGGTTTGACCACCTTCAATATATTGTCCTGAATAGAAATTATACCAACCCTTACCATTTGGAACATAGACATCTCGATTTCGAGCTTCATAATCATAAACGGGACAAACCATTAATGAAGAGCCAAACATAAACTGATCGCTAATATTTTCTACTTTTTTATCATTTGAAAAATCCATAACCAACGGACGCATGATGGTATAATCATCAAAATAAGTTCTACCTGCCATCGTGTAGATATAAGGCATTAACCTATAGCGTAGTTGATTGTAGTATAGAATAGACTCGTAGGCAGGATGCCCCTTAGGCGCCACATTCCAAGGTTCACGAAATGGAAACTGTCCGTGTGAACGATACAAAGGTGCAAAAGCTCCAAATTGATGCCAACGCGTATTCAATTCTCGCCATTCTTTATAATCTGGATTTTCCTTTCCATTTTTATCATATTCCAACTGTGCTGCTACATAACGATCTTCTACACAAAAACCACCAATGTCCATTGTCCAATAAGGAATGCCGCTAACGGCAAAGTTTAAACCTGCTGAAATTTGGGCTTTCATATCTTCCCAACGTGTAGCAATATCGCCGCTCCATGTGGCTGTGGAATACCGTTGTAATCCTGCAAAACCAGATCTGGTTAATAAAAACACCCGCCTATTTGGTTCTACACTTCGTTGCCCATTATAAATCGCTTCCGCATTCATTAATGCATAAGTATTAAAATATTGAGTTGAAGAGCCTAAAGCTGTAGGACCTTGTAATGATTTACGATAATCCATATCTGTACAATCCAATACATTGGGTTCGCTAGCATCCATCCACCAGGCATCAACCCCTAAGGGGTATAAATTATCATAAATCTGTTTCCAAAATAGTTTACGTGCATCAGCCGAATAAGCATCATAGAAAGAGCCTATATAGCCAGGTCCTACCCAGTCACGAATACTATCTTTTATTGCTTGTTGGTACATCCAACCTTTCTCATCAAATTCTTTAAAATGCTCTGTGGTGCGGTAAAATTTAGGCCATACCGAAATCATCATTTTGGCATTCATGGCATGAATGGAATCGACCATGCCTTTGGGATCTGGAAAACGTTCAGCATCAAATTTATGACTTCCCCAAGCATTTTCTTCCCAATAATTCCAATCTAAAACAATATTATCGATTGAAATTTTTCGATCCCTGAATTCTTTCAGATTACTTAGAATGTCATCTTCTGTTTTATAACGCTCGCGACTTTGCCAATATCCCATTGCCCATTTAGGCATGATTTGAGACTTTCCTGTGAGCGTACGATAGCCTTTAATTATTTCGTCCATAGTGTTTCCATAAACAAAATAATAATCCATTTTTTTATTCATTTCACTCCACCAAATTTGATTGTTTTTTTCCTCAGAAAGTTGAGGTGTTCTTACTCTAAGTCCGCAATACGATGTAGCACCATTTGGTTTCCACTCTATTCGCAAAGGCAGACGTTTTCCAGCTTCTAAATTCATTGAGAATTTGTAACCATTAGGGTTCCATGCCGTTCTCCAGCGTTCAGGAACAACTAATTCATTATTCAAATACACTTGAATATAACCAGCATAGTATAAAATGAATTTATATTCTCCACTTTCAGGCGCTTCAATATCTCCTTCATATACCACATTGGCGTTTTTTAATGGAAAATTTTCTGGTAAATTTTTAATGCTTTCTTTGTCCTCGAAGAAGATGGATGCTTCTTTTCGTACTAAATTCATACCGCCATTTTCAGGAGCGGAATAGGTACCTGTTAAACCACCAATCTCTCCATTTTTATCATATAATTTAAAAACCGTATGTAATTGTTCATAAGGACGGCTATCGCCAAAACGACTTAATGAATAACTATCCCATAAAAGGCCATAGTTTTTATTGGATACGATAAAAGGAACAGACACTTTTGTGTTGTATTGAAATAATTCTTCACTTTTATCTTTATAATTAAACTCGTCTGATTGATGCTGTCCTAAGCCATAAAAAGCTTCATCTTTTGGTGATTCAAAAATTTGACGAACTGAATATCCTTTCGTGCCTTCAACGGTGATAGGTTTAAAAGATTTACCACCGCCAGATTTTTCAGCTAAAATCAGTTTGCCGTCTTCATCTTTAAATTTGATGCCACCGTCTTTTATTGATATTAGTACTTTTAAAGTTTCTGTGCTTAGTGTGATGGTGTCTCCTTCTTCAGATACGTTAAATAGAACCGTTTTTATATTAGGAACAATGATTAAACTAGAATCCTTTGGGAATTCGTTTTCTGGAGTTGCCGATACATGAATGAGTTCGTTTCCTAAAACTTGTAAATGTAATTTATTTAGACCACCATCTTTAGGTTGAAATATACTAAGAACAATACCATCATTGGTTTTTTCAAAATGTTTAGAGGTACATGACGTCAATAGAATTACAGTTAATAAGCTGATATATAGTTTGTGGTGTTTCATTTAATAATTAATTGTATTTTGAATATTTAGTTGCTGTGGTGTTGGATTCGATTTGCAAATTACGCAATCGGTTGCTTTTTGGCTTAAATTTTTTTAAAAATTAATATGGTTAAATACTAGTTGTAAAATCTTTCTAAAGATAAAAGTTAATTTAAAAAAAACAATAAATTTATTCACGCATAGCTGAATTTTGCAATTCTAATACTTTAAATTTGTTCAAAAGAAAATACGTTTAAAAAAGAATTAAATGAAATATATTGTTTGTGAAGAGCCTAATAAATTTGCTTTAAAAGATAAAGAAATCCCTGTCAAAGAAGATAATCAAGCCCTAATTAAAATACACAGGGTGGGCATTTGTGGAACCGACTTACATGCGTACTCTGGTAATCAGGCATTTTTTACCTATCCAAGAATTTTAGGTCACGAATTGGCTGGCGAAATATTGGAAATTGGTGAAAACCCTCAAAATTTAAAAGTTGGGGATAAGGTTATTGTCATGCCTTATGTAAGCTGTGGAACATGTGTGGCTTGTAGACATGGTAAAACGAATTGTTGCAGTAACATTCGAGTTTTGGGGGTACATACTGATGGTGGTATGCAAGAGAAAGTAGCCATAAGAACCGATTTGTTGATTCCTGCAAATCATCTTTCATATGAAGAAATGGCTATTGTAGAGCCGTTGGCTATTGGAGCACATGCTATTAGAAGAGCTCATGTGCTTAAAGGTGAAACGATTGTTGTGATTGGTTGTGGTCCCATTGGTATTGGTTTGATGAAATTAGCACAAATTAAAGGTGCTGACGTTATTGCTTTAGATGTTGACGATGCCAGATTGGAATTTGTAAAAAATGAAATAGGTGTTAAGCATGTGGTAAAAGTCTCTGAAACTGCTGTTGAAGAAGTGTCTAAGATAACTAATGGAGATTTAGCCGCCGCTGTGTTTGATGCTACGGGAAACAAAAGAGCTTTAGAAAGTGGGATTAGTTATATGTCTCATGGTGGTAGATATGTTTTGGTAGGTTTGTCTAAAGGAGAATTAACGTTTAGTCATCCAGCCATTCATGCCAAAGAATCCACAATTATGTGTAGTAGAAATGCCACTTTAGAAGATTTTGATTTTGTAATAAACAATCTGAATAAATTTCCAACGAAAGCGTTCGTAACGCATCAAGTAAGTTTTAACGATATGATTGCTAATTTCGATTCTTGGCTAGACCCAAAAAACAAGGTCATTAAAGCTATGGTAAATTTTAATATCTAGTAAAAATGTATATTGTACAACCAATTTAGATATTAAAAATGAAATTTAGTCTTAAAAATAAAATAGCCATTGTAACAGGAGGAGGTAGTGGTATTGGAAAAGCCATTTCCAAAACCTTGGCGCAACAAGGAGCTTACATCCATATATTGGAATGGAATGCTGATAATGCAAAAATTACTAAAAGTGAAATTGAAAACGAAGGAGGTTTAGCAGAAATTCACGCCTGTAATGTTGCTAATCAAGAAGATGTTATTAACATCATTAATAATATTTCCAAGAATAGCACTATTCATATTTTAATAAACTGTGCGGGAGTTGCCCATATTGGAAATATAGAAAAAACACTTGAAGTAGATTTAGACCGCGTTTATAATGTCAATATAAAAGGTATTTATAACTGTATCTTTGCTGTCATTCCTCACATGAAAAAAAATGGAGGTGTTATTATAAATATGGCGTCGGTGGCTAGTTCTGTAGCTGTTTCTGATAGATTTGCTTATTCCATGTCTAAAGGAGCCACGCTTACCATGACTTATTCTGTAGCAAAAGATTATATTGGTTATGGGATTAGATGTAATTCTATTTCCCCCGCAAGAATTCATACCCCTTTTGTTGATGGATTTTTAAAAAATAATTATCCAGGTAAAGAACAGAAAATGTTTGAAAAATTGTCTAAAACCCAACCAGTTGGTCGAATGGGTATGCCGCAAGAAGTAGCAGATTTGGCCTTGTATTTATGCTCTGATGAAGCATCTTTCATTACTGGAACTGATTTCCCTATTGATGGCGGCTTTATAAAATTAAACGGATAAACGATTAAACTAGTAAAAACATGAAATTAATAAGATTTGGAGACGTAGGTAAAGAAAAGCCTGGAATTCAATTAGAAAATGGAACAAAAATAGATGTGTCTAATTTTGGAGAAGATTATGACGAATTATTTTTTGAAACCAATGGGATTGAAAGATTAAAAAATTGGTTAAAAGATAATGAAAAAAAATGTGCTTCCATTTCTGAAGACATCCGTTTGGGTTCACCCATTTGTCGTCCGTCAAAACTGGTTTGTATAGGTTTAAATTATGCGAAACATGCCGCTGAAGCTGGTATGAAAATCCCAAGTGAACCTGTGTTATTTTTCAAATCTACTACAGCAATCATTGGTCCAAATGACGATGTCGTTATTCCAAAAGGAAGTGAGAAAACAGACTGGGAAGTGGAATTGGCCGTTGTTATTGGTAAAAAAGCATCTTATATTTCAAAAGATGAGGTTTACAGTCATATCGCTGGCTATGTGTTGCATAACGACATTAGTGAGCGTGCTTTTCAAATTGAGAAAGAAGGGCAGTGGTGTAAAGGCAAAGGCTGTGATACCTTTGCGCCTTTAGGACCATTTTTAGCAACAACAGACGAAATTAAAAACCCTAATAATTTGAATTTGTGGTTAAAACTAAACGGCAAAACCATGCAAGATAGTTCTACAAATGATTTTATATTCAATATAGAAGAATCTATCAGTTATATCAGTCAGTTTATGACTTTGTTGCCAGGTGATGTGATTTCTACAGGAACACCATTTGGAGTTGGTTTGGGTCTGACGCCACCATTATATTTGAAACCTGGAGATATTATGGAATTGGGAATTGAAGGATTGGGCGTTTCCAAACAAAAAGTAAAAGCATACCAAGGAAAATGATTATAGATAGTCATCAACATTTTTGGCACTATGAACCGATAAAGCATGCATGGATTGATGATGATATGGCTGTTATTCGAAAGGATTTTATGCCTTCAGATTTAGAACGTGTTTATAAGGAACATGGTATTGATGGTTGTGTCGCTGTTCAAGCAGACCAAACCCTGGCGGAAACAGACTTTCTTTTGAAGTTAGCTTCGGAAAACAGTTTTATTAAAGGTGTCGTAGGCTGGGTAGATTTAAGAAGTAATACGATCGAACCTATTTTAGAGAGCTATAATCAACATGAAAAACTCAAAGGGTTTAGACATGTAGTACAGGGAGAGGCCGACCATAATTTTTTGATCCGTCCTAATTTCTTAATAGGAATTTCGTTATTGCAAAGATTTGATTTTACATATGATATATTGATTTTTCCACATCAACTAGGGGCGGTTTTAGAGTTTGTGAAGCAATTTCCAAACCAAAGATTTGTCATCGATCACATAGCAAAACCCTATATAAAAGATGGTTTTTATGATGGTTGGGCCGTTTTAATGAAAGAAGTAGCAAAACATGAAAATGTTTCTTGCAAAATTTCAGGGATGGTTACCGAAGCTGATTATAAACTTTGGACTCCAGAACAAATTCATCCATATATGGAATTGGTTTTAGAGGCTTTTGGATCTAAACGCCTCATGTTTGGATCTGACTGGCCGGTATGTTTGGTAGCAGGAAATTATTCAAAAGTAAAAAATTTAGTTACCCATTTTATATCAGACTTGAGTTCCAACGAGCAAAATGATATCATGGGAATAAACGCCATAAATTTTTATAATCTCTAATTTTAATGGATTTACATTTAAAAGATAAAGTCGTCGTTGTAACAGGCGCAGCAGGAATAAAAGGAAGTATAGGAGAAACAATTGTGCAATCTTTAGCAAATGAAGGTGCCATACCGGTCATTGTTTGCAGGAACGATCGCGGTTATGTTTACGAAAAAGAACTGAAAGACAAAGGTATTGATGCCCTTTTTATAAAAACAGATTTAACTAAGCCTGAGCAAATTGAAGCCGCAGCAAAAATGATAGGAGAAAAATATGGACGCATTGATGCATTAATTAATAACGTGGGAGTTAATGATGGTGCTGGTTTAGAGGATTCTATCGAGGCATTTATGAATTCTTTACAATTGAATCTTGTTAGTTTTTTTGCTATGAGCAAATATTGTTTGCCTTACATTAAAAAAGTAAAAGGAAACATATTAAATATAGGTTCAAAAGTAGCCCTTACAGGTCAGGGTAAAACCTCAGGCTATGCAGCTTCAAAAGGTGGTGTCTTAGGGTTAACAAGAGAATGGGCAGTAGACTTAATTAAAGAAAGTATTCGAGTAAATGCCATCATTATCGCAGAAAGTTGGACGCCAGCTTATGACACTTGGATTAAAACATTGGAAAATGGCGAAGAAAAACTGCAATCCATAGTCAAGAAAATTCCTTTAGAAAATAGAATGACTACACCGCAAGAAATAGCAGACACTTGTTTGTTTGCTATTTCAGATAGATCGTCGCACACCACAGGACAATTTATAACAGTTGACGGTGGCTATGTTCATCTTGATAGGTCTTTATTGACAGAATAAAATTACATCAAAGTATCACATTAAATAACTAAACCAACTAAACAAACATGAATAATGTAACCAAAATTCCAGTTGTTGCCAAGTCCGTTGTCTTTCCTTTTATTCTAATTACCTCGCTTTTTGCACTTTGGGGTTTTGCCAACGATATTACAAACCCCATGGTAAGAGCATTTCAAAAGGTCTTAGAACTTTCAAATGTTGAAGCATCTTATGTGCAACTTGCCTTTTATGGAGGTTATGGATGTATGGCTATCCCAGCAGCATTATACGTGAATAAATATTCCTATAAAAAAGGAGTATTAATGGGATTGGCACTTTACGCTTTAGGTGCTTTATTGTTTTTTCCTGCTGCACAATATGAAAGCTATGGATTCTTTTTGGCATCATATTACATTCTAACTTTTGGATTGGCCTTTTTAGAAACTACTTCAAATCCATATATATTATCAATGGGGGCTGAAGAAACAGCGACCAGACGTTTGAACTTTGCTCAAATGTTTAATCCAATGGGTTCAATTAGTGGACTATTGGTAGCTCAAAATTTTGTTCTTAATGCATTGCAATCCGATGATACTACTCCAGAAGGAATACCTATTTTTGATACTTTATCTGATACAGCCAAAGCAGCCATGAAGACTTCCGATTTGGGGGTGATTCGCAATCCTTATGTGATTTTAGGATTCGTAGTATTGGTGTTTTTTGTATTGATAAGTTTACTAAAAATGCCTCAAAACAAAGATCAAGAAGCTAAAGTTAATTTTGTGGCTTCCGTAAAAAGATTATGGGGGCAACCTCAATTTGCATTTGGGGTTATAGCACAGGTTTTTTATGTTGGCGCACAAATCATGTGTTGGACGTATGTGTATCAATACGCAGAAACTTTAGGTATTGATAGTAAATCAGCCGTATGGTTTGGTTTAGCTGGCTATATTGTGTTTTTAATAGGTAGAATAATTGGTACGGCATTAATGAAGAATATAGATTCAGGAAAGTTATTAATGTATTTTGCCATAGGGGCTTCTGTTACAACTATTGGTGCTATGTTATTGCCTGGTATGGCGGGTATTTATTCGTTAATTTCGACGTCTTTGTTCATGTCAATTATGTTTCCAACTATTTATGGTATCGCTTTGGAAGGACAAGGGCAGGATGCTAAATTTGGAGCGGCATTTTTGGTGATGGCTATTGTTGGTGGTGCTCTTTTGACTCCTTTGCAAGGTTCTATGTTAGATTTAGGCGGTGCGGGCTATGAAGATGTTAGTTGTTTGGGGATGACTGAAATGCGTTTCTCTTTTATAATAACACTTATTTGTTTTGTAGTTATTGGTGTTTATGGAAAAAAAGTGTATTCAAAGTATAATAAAATAAGTGCCTAAATTATAATGCAGACCAAAAAATATTACCTTTTCTGTGACTTAAAAGATGATGCTAATTTAATTGCAGAATATAAAGCCTATCATAAAAAAGTATGGCCAGAGATAATTAAAAGTATTAAAGATTCTGGTATAGAAAATATGGAAATCTATAATAAGGGCAATAGACTGTTTATGGTTATGGAAGTGAATACCTCCTTCTCATTTGAAAGAAAAGCCAAGATGGATGCTTGTAATCCTAAAGTACAGGAATGGGAAAAGTTGATGTGGAGATACCAACAGAAGGTTCCCGTGGCACAGGAAGGAGAGAAATGGTTACTTTTGGATAAAATTTTTGAATTATAATAAAAGAATGGTATGAAAAACAAAAAGCCTTTAACTCTTAGTTAAAGGCTTTTGCTTTTTTATCATAAGGTTAATTTACATTATAACTATGAAAAATATATGTAAATTAATACTACAAGACCACAAATAGTGTATCCAACAGGTTTTAAATATTTCCATTGGGTAATGTCCACTTGTTTCGTGTATTCATCTTTAAATTCTGTTTCTCTAGGACTTATTTTGCTTAAAATGAGCATGAATATCACCACTATAGCAAAAATAATTCCCATTAGGTGTAAGAAATGTGGAAAATATTCGCCTGCCTCCAAACGCATAGGTCTAATAACATACATAGCAAATAAATATACAACAACGCTAAATACTATTGAGATATTAGCTGCTTTTCCAGTAACCCGTTTAGAAAAAATACCTATTAAAACAATAGCCAAAATAGGAACGCTATAAGAACCATTCAGTTCTTGAAGGTATGTAAAAACACCTCCTTGTACACCATAAAGTAGGGGTGCAATTGCCATAGAGAAAATAGCCAAAAAGGTTCCAAATATTTTACCAGCTTTTACTACTTGTCTTTCATTAGCATCTTTATTTATATATTCCTTGTATAGATCCAAACCAAATAACGTTACCGAACTATTTAAGGCACTGTTAAAAGAACTTAATATAGCTCCAAAAAGAACAGCAGCAAAAAATCCAATAAATGCTACGGGAAGGACTTTTTTAACTACCATAGGATAAGCTTCATCAGCATTAGGGATGTCTCCTTTAAATATGTAGAAAGCAATAATTCCAGGTAACACCACAACAAAAGGTCCTAACAATTTTATGAATGCAGCTAAACAAAGTCCTTTTTGCCCTTCTTTTAAGTTTTTGGCACCAAGGGCTCTTTGTATAATAGCTTGGTTAGTTCCCCAGTAATAAAAATTAACTATCAGCATTCCAGTAAATATGGTCCAGAAAGGCACATCTGAAGTAGCTCCACCAATAATATTAAATTTTTCAGGTAAAGCCGTTGTAAGTGTATTCATTCCATCGAAAACATTGCCATCTCCAATGTACATTAAGCCAAATATTGGGATTAGACAGCCACCTATAATTAAACCCACTGCATTTATAGAGTCTGATACAGCAACAGCTTTAAGACCGCCAAAAATAGCATAAATACTACCAATAATACCAATGGCCCAAACAGTAATCCAAAGTGCTGGAACGGGCTCCATTCCTAATTTCTCTGGAATATCAAACATACTATTAATAGCCAATGCTCCTGAATATAGAACGGTTGGCAGCATAGATATGGCATATCCCATTAAAAACAATAGTGAAACAATTGTTTTTGTTGTTTTCCCATAACGGCGTTCTAAGAACTGGGGAATGGTGGCGATACCTACATTTAAGTATTTAGGTAATAATACAAAAGCAGTGAATACCATAGCGACTGCTGCAATTACTTCATAAGCCATAATAGGTAGCCCATCCCTAAAGGATGCCCCATTCATACCTACAATTTGTTCGGTAGATAAGTTGGTAAGTAGTAATGATCCTGCTATAACAGGACCTGTTAGGCTTCTTCCACCTAAGAAATAACCATCTGAAGTGTTTTCATCGGTTTTTCGAGTGGCCCACCATGCTATAATAGCAACAAGCAAAGTAAAACCTACAAAAGAAATAATTCCCATAATTTATTTGTTTAATTTTTTTTATTAGTTTAAGCGGTTGGCAATATACGCACTTATTCCTTATTTATTTTACAGAAAATTTAAAAGATGTTTTTGTCATATATTTATCTCCCGGACTTAAAACTACCGATGGGAAATCTCTTTGATTTGGAGAATCTGGATAGTGTTGCGTTTCCAAACAAAAACCAGTTCTATGTCCATAAGTTCCGCCTTGTTTACTTGGCAAGGTGCCATCTAAAAAGTTGCCAGTATAAAATTGAATAGCTGGTTCATCGGTTGATACTTCTAATAATCTTCCACTTTCAGGATCATAAGCGGTTGCCGCTAGTCTCATGCCTTCATTTTGATTGTTAAGTACCCAACAATGATCATAACCTAAACCTCTTTTTAATTGCTCATCTTGCACGTTTATATCTTTTCCAATCACTTTAGCTTGTCTAAAATCAAAAGGTGTATTGGCAACATCTTTTATCTCTCCAGTAGGAATTAATGTAGCATCAACGGGTAAAAATGTATCAGCATGAATGGTGATTTCTTCTCCTACAATAGGTTTAGAAAAATCTCCCGATAAATTAAAGTATGAATGTTGGGTAAGGTTGATTACTGTTTTTTTATCGGTTGTTGCTTCATAAAGAACATTCAATTGATTGTCGTTATTAAGTGTATAAGTCACCTTGGTTTCTAAATTACCTGGGTAACCTTCTTCCATATCTTTACTTAAGTACGTTAATACTAAAGAAGCAGTACTGTCTGTTGAGGTTTCTGCAGCATTCCAAACCACTTTGTCAAATCCTTTAACGCCACCATGTAAATGGTTTTGTCCATCATTGGTTGCCAAGGTATATTGTGTTCCATCTAAAGTAAATTTACCTTTCGCAATTCTGTTACCAAAACGACCAATTAAAGCACCAAAATAAGGAACTCCTGGAAGTTGGTATTTTTGGATGCTATCAAAACCTAGAACAATATCTTTATATGTTCCATTTTTATCGGGTGCAGTCCAAGATGTAATGATACCTCCATAAGTAATGATACTTATTTCCATACCTTTTTCATTTTTTAAAATGTACTTGTCCACTGGAATGCTATCTTTTGTAGTTCCAAAGGATTCTTTTGTAATGGTGACAGGGTTTTTCATTTCTTCGACTGGGATATTAGTGTCTGCTTTTTTTTCATTTTTACATTGCATACTTAATAAGCAAACACTTATTAAGGTTAATAAATAGAAACTGCGCTTTAATGTGCTCATTTGTTTGTGGTGTTTTTGTTAAACAATTATAAACGATGCTGAAACATATTATAATATGCCTCGTTGGCATTGATTTTATCTTTAAATTCTCTTACCGAGGTATTGTTATCTATAACCAATAATTCTACACCAGCAATATCGGCAAAATCTTCCATGTATTCCGTGGTTATTGCTTGGCTGTAAACGGTATGGTGTGCACCTCCAGCTAAAATCCAAGCAGTTGCTGCGATTTCTAAATTAGGTTTTGCATCCCACAAGACTCTTGCTACCGGTAAATTTGGTAAATCTGCCATTGGTTTTACGGCTTCAACTTCATTGACGATCAGTCTAAATCTGTTGCCCATATCTACCAAGGATACGTTGATAGCATCTCCCGCAGGCGAGTTAAATACCAATCTCACAGGATCTTCTTTACCACCAATGCCTAATGGATGTACTTCGCAAGATGTTTTTCCATCAGTAATAGATGGGCAAATTTCTAACATGTGAGAGCCAAGAACATACGATTTTTCAGGTGTAAAATGATAGGTGTAATCTTCCATAAAAGAGGTGCCACCTTCTAAACCATAATTCATAACCTTTAAGGCTCTAACCATAGCAGCTGTTTTCCAATCGCCTTCACCAGCAAATCCATAACCATCTGCCATTAAGCGTTGTGCAGCAATCCCTGGTAATTGTTTTAATGCGCCTAGGTTTTCAAACGTATCTGTAAAAGCTTTAAACCCACCTTCTTCTAAAAATGAGCGTAAACCTAATTCGATTTTAGCAGCATCAATTAAAGATTGTCTTTTGTCTCCACCTTTTTTAAGTGACGGAGTTAAATCATATGAAGATTCATAAATGTCTAATAGTTTATTCAAATCATTCTCCGATACTTTATCGATATGCTTAACAATATCTGATGAATCATAACCATTTACAGACATGCCAAAACGAATTTGTGCTTCTACCTTATCGCCATCTGTTACGGCTACTTCACGCATGTTATCACCAAATCTAGCGACTTTCATATGTTGTAAATCATCCCAACCAAGCACCACACGGGACCAAATACCTAATTTTTTTTGAACATGTTCACTTTGCCAATGACCAACAACCACTTTACGTTTTTTACGCATTCTAGACATGATATAGCCAAACTCTCTATCACCATGAGCCGATTGGTTTAGATTCATAAAATCCATATCTATAGTACTCCAAGGGATTTCAGCATTAAATTGTGTATGTAAATGGCAAATAGGTTTGTTCAAAATATTTAAACCAACAATCCACATTTTTGCAGGAGAGAAGGTGTGCATCCAAGTAATTAAACCAATACAATTTTTTGATGCATTAGCTTCTTGGCATATGTTTGTTATTTCATCAGGTGTTTTAACTGTAGGTTTGAAAACAACGTTTAAAGGGATGTGCGATGATGCATTTAATCCTTTTACGATTTCTTGTGAATTAGCTGCTACTTGTCTTAGAGTTTCTTCACCATATAAGTGTTGACTTCCAGTTACAAACCAAATCTCTTTTTTAGATATATCTATCATTTTAATAATATGAATTATAGTTAGTTATTGACCGTAATAGGAGTTTTTTCCATGTTTACGCTCGTAATGTTTTTTTATTAATGAATCTTTTAGGCGAGGTGCATTTGGGTTTATTTGTCTTGTTAAATAAGCCATTTCTGCAACTACTTCCAAAACTTTACTGTTATAAACAGCTTTGGCTGCATTCTTTCCCCAAGCAAAAGGACCATGATTTCCAATAAGAATCATTTCTACTTCTTTATAAGAAAGCCCTTTGTTTTTGAAACAATCCAATATCTGAATACCTGTATTATGCTCGTAATTTCCTTGAATAAGATCATCACTCATAGGTGGTGCACAAGGAATATCAGAAGTTAAATGGTCGGCATGCGTTGTTCCGAAAATAGGAATGTCTAATTGCGACTGTGCCCAGGCACAAGAATATGTAGCATGGGTGTGAGCAATACCACCAATATCGTCCCAGTTTTTATATAGGAATGAATGTGTTTTAGTGTCTGATGAAGGGCGCATGGTGCCTTCGATGATATTATTATCAAAATCTAAAATAACAATATCTTCTGGTTTTAAAACTTCGTAAGGAACGCCACTTGGTTTGATGGCAAAAACGCCATTGGCTCTATCAACAGCACTCACGTTTCCGAAGGTATATACTACCAAGCCTAAGGCGTCTAATTGCATATTGGCTTCGTAACATTCTTGTTTTAAATCTTTATATTTTGAACTCATGTTTGTCATTAGTTTATGGATTCAATAAAAGTGCTTAATTCTGAGTAAGAATCCATTAACACTTTGTAATCTTCAGTTTTATCGCTTTCTGGAAAATATTCTGCTTCAAAATCACTTCCCATATGTTTACTGGCCTCAATCACGTTAGGATAAATACCTGCTGCAACGGCTGCATAAATGGCTGCTCCTAAAGCTGGAGCTTGGTCAGATTCAGCTACTTTAATAGGTTTATTCAAAACATTTGCTAATGTTTGCATGATGAAAGGCGATTTTCTAGCCACACCACCAATACCAATAACAGTATCGATTCGTACACCTTCTTCTTCAAACCGATCTACAATTTTTTTAGAACCGAAACAAATCGCATTGATTAATGCTTTAAAAATATGTGGAGCTCTGGTGCCTAATGATAAATTAGACATGGCCGCTTTTAATTCTTGATTGGCATCAGGTGTTCTACGACCATTAATCCAATCTAAAGCTGTTGGAATACTTTCTGATAACGGAATGGCTGCTGCTTGTTCACTTAATTTTTTTATAAAAGTAGTATCAATTTCTTCTTTTAAATCTTCTTTTTGTTCTGCACTCAGAATGTTTGATGATAATACCAAATTATCAATAGGCCAATATAATACATCTTTAAACCAAGCCAAAACATCACCAAAAGCAGATTGACCTGCTTCTAATCCAATGAGTCCAGGAATGACCGAACCATCAACTTGTCCGCAAATTCCTCTCACTGTTTTCGTTCCAATATTTTCTTTTGGAGACACAATGATATCACAAGTCGATGTTCCCATAACGCGAACCAAGGTATTATTGTCTATTTTGGCACCAACAGCTCCTGAATGCGCATCAAAAGTGCCGACGGCTATAACAGTGTCTGTTGTTAGTCCCAATCTGTTTGCCCATTCTTGGCTAAGATTACCAGCAATTTCATCTGAAGTATAAGTGTCTTTGTAAAGTCTATGTTTTAATTGCACTAAAGCTGGATCCAATCTCTCTAAAAAGGCATCTTCTGGTAAACCACCCCAGCTTTCATGCCACATGGCTTTATGCCCTGCTGCACATCTACTTCTTTTAAACGATTTTAAATCCTTGTTGTCAATTAACAAATAGGTCATTAAATCGCAATGTTCCATCCAAGTAAATGCCGCATGTTTCACTGCTTCATCTTCACGGATAACGTGTAATATTTTTGCCCAAAACCATTCAGATGAATAAATACCACCTTCATATTTGGTGAAATCTTCGCCCCCCCAATTAGCAGCTAATGCATTGATCTCATTGGCTTCGCCAATCGCCGTATGGTCTTTCCATAAAACCATCATGGCATTTGGGTTTTCTTCAAATCCCTTAACCAAAGCTAACGGAGTCCCATCTTCTGTTACTGGAACAGGAGAAGAACCCGTGGTATCAATACAAATGGCTTTTATCGATGCTGCATCTGTATTGCTTTTGGATACAATAGATTTTATGGTGGTTTCCAAACCTTCAATATGATCTAAAGGGTGTTGTCTGAACTGATTTATGGATGCTTTGCAATAAGCACCTTTTTTCCAACGCGAGTACCATTGTACTTCTGAGGCTATTTCTTTCCCATTTTCGGAGTCGATGAGTACGGCACGAACCGAATCCGATCCGTAATCCAATCCTATCACATAACTTTTCATTGTAACATCTTTAAGAGTAGCTACAAATGTAATATAAAAATTTAGTAGTGTAAAAAAAACACTTTATAATAATTTTAATTAAATTGCCTTTTATAATAATTTTGTTAAATTGCCTTCAAAATAATATATGGCGCTAAATAAATATAGTAATACAGACAAAATTCTCTTAGCTGTTGATTGTATTATTTTTGGTTTTGATAAAGGAGGTTTAAAAATTTTATTGATTAAAAGGGATTTTGAACCGGAATTGGGAAAATGGTCCTTAATGGGCGGTTTTTTAAAAGAGGATGAAAATTTAGATGAGGCCGCCATTCGTATTTTGCAACAACTTACAGGCTTGAGAACCATTTATATGGAACAACTTTATACCTTCAGTAAAGTTGATAGAGATCCTGTAGAGCGAACCTTATCTGTAGCTTATTATGCCTTAATTGATATTGAAATGCATGATGAAGAGCTCATTGAAAATAATTCGGCACAGTGGTTTAGTCTTGATAAAGCTCCTGATTTGATTTTTGACCATAATCAAATGGTAGAAAAAGCGATGGCTAGATTAAAACGAAGAGCTTTAAGTAAACCTATTGGTTTTGAACTCTTACCTTCAAAATTTACCATGCGCCAATTACAGAAATTATATGAGTCTATTCTTAATAAAAAATTAGATAAACGAAATTTCATTAATAAAATAAACTCTTTTGGCATATTGGTTAGATTGGATGAAAAGGACACCCATGAATCTAAAAAAGGAGCTTATTTATATACGTTTGATAAAGAAAAATATGACGAAAAAGTTTTGGAAGGATTCAATTTTAAAATTTAGTTATTTCTGATTTACCAAATCCATTAAATTGACATCATTGCCTAGTAATATGTCATTGGAGTTGATGCGACCTTTCATGGAATCATTCTCTAATTTTAATACCCCTCTGGGGCAAACGGCACTGCAAATGCCACAACCAACACAACTGCTCCGCACAATGTTTTCTCCTTTTTGGGCATAAGCTCGCACATCGATTCCCATTTCGCAGTAGGTGGAACAATTTCCACAAGAAATACATTGTCCGCCATTTGTGGTGATTCTAAATTTAGAAAATAATCGTTGTTGAAATCCTAAAATAGCAGCCATGGGGCAGCCAAAACGGCACCAAACCCTGCTTCCAAAAATAGGGTAGAAGCCCGTGCCAATCACACCTGAAAAAATAGAGCCTATTAAAAAGGCATAGGTAGTTCTTAAGGTTTCAGACTTTATTAAAAACAGTTTGGTATCCGTGCTGAAATAATGCAATCCAATTAAAGCAATGATAACTACAAAATAACCAATGGCTCCATAAATAGCATCTTTACCAAGTTCTTTTCGTTTAAAAACCATAGTTAAAACAAAAACAAGTGTTAAAAATGTAGTTACCAATCCTAAAAAAGCAGGCCTCGTCAGCCAATATTTACTAGAGTCATTCCCTAAATAAGAATACACCACAGCGGTCGTCATCAATATTACAAATACCAAAACACTATGGATCACCCACCGTTCAATTTTCCAAGCCACTTGACGCTTATCACTTAATTGCCTAAAAGGATCGCCAACCGTTTCTGCAAGGGCACCGCAACCACAAACCCAAGAACAATACCAACGTTTCCCATATTTGTAAGTTAGAATGGGGGTGATTATGAAGATGGAAACAATTCCAAAAATTAATAACCCCAAACCAACATCGCCAGCATCTATAAACTGATTGATTCTATAGCGTTCAAAATTATAATAGTTTAAAGGCCAAATACTTTTTAAGTCGTAATAAGGTAAATCTGAATTTAAACGATACATAAATTCAGGGATTAAAAAGGCGAATGCCAATTGAAAAAACATTACGGAAAAAGTTCGCAATTTTTCATACTTGTTATTACGGTATTTCAGTATAAACTTATAACCAAATATTAAAATAGCGACGGTGTAAAGTGTGCCATAAACAAACCATTGGGTTGCGGGTCTTCCGCTTAATAAATTACTTAAAGGGTCGAATAATCCAATTAAGCCTGTATTTGATTCTCCGTTTGAAGATTGCCCTAAATATTCAGGATAAAAATAAAGGACAATATAAAAAAGGGTTAAAAAAACTCCCGTCAGCCAGCCTAAAACACCTCTTGATGAGATGGATTTAAACCATACGCCATCATTTTTTATCCCTTTTGATGTATTCAAATAAGCATCATTGGAAAAAATAATAGTTCCGATAGAAATCAATACTAATGAAAGCGTTAAGAAGAAGCTTTTATTTGAAAAATTGGTATTAAAAAGAGCGAGTACTAAAATGAAAAAACCAATAAAACCAATAGCAAGAGCTAATTTTTGTTTTGTAGAAATATCTTGAGCATCTGGTTTGGCTAAAGACATGCTTTGGTTTAGTTTACTACTCATGCTAGTTGTAATTGGTTTTTATACGTTTTTTGAATCTCTCGCTCATAATGTTTGTAAAATTCTGGATCAAAGTTCGCTTCAGATAAATTTTTTATGACATAATCTATATCTCGATTTTCTGTGAGCCACCTATCAAAAACCTCATGGCGCATCCGAATTCCAAACGTATTGATGCCTAAAAATTGATTGGTATTTTTATCAAAAGCCATTGTGATGCACTTAGTGTCATCGTCGTGTTTCCAATGAAAATGAGATTCGTTATCAGATTTGTTTTTGTGGCTATTTACCCAGCCATAAGTTTGATATTCAATATCAAAAAACTTGGCAGAATTAAACCAATGTCCAGGATTGTAAGACATTTTATTACCGCAAATGGTTTGTGCCAACACTTCTCCCATCATACGTCCGGTATACCAAACGGCTTCAATAGGTTTACGATTCCCAGTAGCTTCTCTTTGTTCAGCACAATCGCCAACAGCGTAAACATCGGGGATATTAGTTTCTAAAAACCGATTGACTAAAACACCTTTATTGGTTTCTATATCCGAATTTTTTAAAAAATCAATATTTGGGGACACACCAGCCGTTAATCCCACAAAATCACAGGCAATTTCTTCTCCAGTTTCTTCAATGATTATGGATTTTGCTTTGCCTTTGTCATCGGATATAATCTCTTTTAAATTAGATGATAATCGCAAATCAATATGGTGCTTTTTAATATGTTTGTTAATCATTTGACTTTCACCTTCGGGCAAAACACTATTCCAAAAACTACTTTCGCGGACTAAGAATGTCACAGGAATATTTCTGGAACTAAGCATTTCAGCCAATTCAATACCTATTAATCCGCCACCAATAATGACAGCACGTTTACAAATGGTATTATTTGGTGTAAAAACCTCTAAATTTTCTAAATCTTGTTTGCTGTATAAGCCTTGCACGCCGTTTAAGTCTTGTCCTTTCCATCCAAATTTATTCGGTTTACTTCCAGTGGCGATAATCAATTTGTCATATTGTACATTGTCACCTTCAGAAAAAACAAGAGTTTTGTTTCTAGTGTCAATAGTTTTTACAAATCCTTTTTTAAGGTCGATTTTGTTTTTCTTCCAAAACCAATCTTCAAAGGGTTTAGTGTGTTCAAATGTCATGTGTCCCATATACACATACATAAGTGCTGTTCGGGAAAAGAAATAATCAGATTCAGCAGAAATAATAGTTATTTGTTTGTCGGAATGTTTTCTAATGTGCCTAGCAGCTGTAACACCAGAAATACCATTGCCAATAATAACGATGTGGTCCATAAGATGGGATTAGTTCAATATTTGTCGTAGGTTCTGTTAAAACCTTAAATTAGTATATTCATTTTGTTTAAATTTAGATATTAATCAAAACTTATCATTCTTTTTTGTATATTTTATTTAAATGATTAATGAATAATAATTCTCATCTTAATTCTATGAAATAAAAAAGAGACTGCTTTTTAAACAGTCTCTTTTTTTGGTTTGTTTTATTCCAAGTTTAAATCCTTGAATCCGGAGATCTCGGTAGAAACTTCTCCTAGCCAACCTCCTTCTGCTCGATTAGAAGTATATACTTTTATAAAATCTATACCTTTTAATTCAACGGCTTTTCCATTAGAGTTTACAGCCCAACTGATATCTATTTGTCCCTTAATATCGTTATTGCCCCAGTTATCTGCATATCCCCATTCATAGGCTGGATTTACCCAATAACTACCTGTGCCAGAGGTGTCATATACATTAGATTCCAAAAATGTGCCTTTAAAGGTAACGCTTTCTCCTTTCCATAAAGGGTAGTAGCTTTGACTGTGAAATGAGTTTTTGGAAACATATCCCTTTTTACCTTGGTTATCTTCCCATGAAATATAATCAGGCACATTGCCAGAAGGCTCAGATTTTGGTTTGAAATAGGTGATCTCATAATTTTTAATGGTACTTGGTTTATTGTACTCTGAACCAGCAATTTCATACCATTCATCATCATCTATTCCATTGTCATTAGCGTCATAAGAAACCATGATAATTCCTGGCTCAGCCCAACTGCTAAGAGCGTTACCAAGTATAACAAAATCATTTCCTTCTTTATTAATGATTGTATGGTCAAAGCCTATTTTAACATACCCTCCAAATCCACCTAAAGAGATCATGCTATTTGAAGTTAATTTTCCTTCAGCCATAACTCGCATCGTTTCGTTTGTATCTTCTTCTGTAGCTATAGGTAGTGTATTGATAAATTGACCAGGAGCAGGGAAATACTCTAAGACACGAGTGATTTTATTTTGGTAGACTTTGTCGTTAACAGTAACGATCAGATTCTCGGTTGTTTCTCCTACACTGTTTTTAGCTTTAAATTGAATATTATAAGTGCCTGCTTCTGAAAATACATATAGTAAATTTAACTCGGTTGAAAACTCTTTGTTATTTATGAGCCATTTGTAAGTGTTATTTGCACTATTAGTAACTTGAGGTTCTATGCGGAACCATTTCATTTTATCTATTGTAAAACCATTGGTAGGTTCTAGGATAGTTATTTTTGGGACACTGGCTTCTATGCTAATGGTGCGATTATCAGCAAAAGTAAAAGTCATGATACCGTTGACTAAACTTATTGATGTAATGTCTGAACCGTCTTTTCCATTTTCTCCAGAAGCAGATGTTTGAGTATCTATACCATTGATGTACCAATTACCGTTTTCTCCAATTACAATTTCAGGAGCTGCACCTTCATCACCAGTATCTCCTTTGGCAGATTTTCCTGTATCTGTGCCATCAATAATCCAGTTGCCATTTTCTCCTATTTCAATAAATGATGTGGTATTACGAACAGATAATTGTGAGCCATCACTCATAGTAATAATGTAATAGCCTTCTTTTGTTTCATAATTGGTTATGTAAAGCCTATTGTTTAATGCGTCTAGCAGGTTTTTGTATTGTGCCATTTGCTCTTTTAATTCGTTAATGTCATCTTTCAGATTATCTATATCATCTTTATAACATCCTGTTAGCATGAATGCAGTGGTAATTACTAGTATTAATTTTTTCATTTTTTAAAATTTTAATTATTATGGATTAATTATGTTTTCTTTTAAATTAAATGCAATATGGGCAGGAATATCCCCTGTGGTTACTGTGAATTTTAGGTTTTTATCTTTATCAACACAGTATAGGGTTCCTGGAGATACATAGTCACCTGCGTCTGTTATGAAAATATTTTTAGAGACAGGGTCTACGGCAATACCATAAGGGGTTTTAATGCTACTCCTAATAGTTTCGGGAAGAAACGAGTCCTCTAGCAATGTTTCAGTTTTTACATCTATCATGGAATAGTTGATATTCCAATCGAAAGTGGTATAGCTAAATTCAGATCCTATTACGTAGGCTATGTCATTGACAATAGTTAGGTTGGAACATGCAATGTCAAATGTTTTTTTTATGATATCTGTTTTTGTGTCTATAACAAATAATTTTGAAGGAATCTCGTAATAATCGCCACGAGAACTTACATATAAGTCACCATCTTCATCAGCTTTTAGGTTGTGAAGATTAATAGCCACATCAATATCTTTGGTTTTTGTAAATGTTTTTAAATCTATAACAGAAATCGTTCTTTCATAGTCTGGTGGACTATAACCTCCAGAATTAGCTACATATAATTTGTCATTTATAACAGACATTTCTTCGGGTTGTCTACCCACTTTAACAGTCCTGGATATGCTGAGTGACGTGGTGTCTATTTCAGCAACAAATCCATTTGGAGAGTCAGTTCCTAATTGAACCTCTCCGTCATAAGCACTTACATAAGCTTTTCCTTTTGAAAAGGTGATATATCTACAATTTTTTACATCGATAACTTTTAGTCTTTTAGCTGTTTTTACATCCATAACTTCTACTTTGTTAGAGTTATTAATTACAGCGTATAATTTTGATCCGTAAATACCAATATCATTTCCTACATCGCCAAGACCTAAAGTAGATTCTGGGTTTGCTTGTCCGTAAACATTTCTTCTATAAGTTCCTGTTTCATAATCATAATAGTC
Organism: Confluentibacter sediminis; assembly: GCF_003258355.1. Classification (GTDB taxonomy): domain Bacteria; phylum Bacteroidota; class Bacteroidia; order Flavobacteriales; family Flavobacteriaceae; genus Confluentibacter; species Confluentibacter sediminis. The sequence continues at coordinate 92,684 of NZ_QKPO01000006.1, forward strand.
TAATGACGATTTGTTCATGTTCATATTGCCTTCGTTAAGCAAAAAAAATCCCTTTACGGTTGTTACAATTTCAGGAGGTAGATTTTCTTCTTCTTCAGGAATAATAGGATCGTCGGTTTGACATCCAGAAAAAGAAATGATAGCCCATGCTAGAATAGGCAAAAATTTGTGTGTTTTTTTCATTGTTAATTATTTAGTTATTAAAAAAAGATTTTGAGATTATAAGTTTATAGTGAGGTGGAATCGATAATTTCTACCAGGCATGGGAAAGTTTAATACCACATCATAATATTGGTTAAATAAGTTGTTTATTTCGGCTCCTATTTTTACAGGAATATTAAATAATTCTCCATCCCAGAGTAAGGCCATGTCACTTGTGTACCAAGGCTTTACATAATTTACGGGAATGTTGGCTTTTTGACTATATCTTTCACCTGTGTAGATAAAGCTATAGTTCATTTGCCATTTTTTCCAGTCTATAGACGATGTTAATGTGGCGCTATGTTTTGGGGTATAAGGAATTTGGTTTTTATAGGTTGTGCTTTTAGGAGTTATGTCAGTTGCTTTTTGGTACGTATAGCCAAAGCCTAAATCTACATACAGTTCTGAAGGAAGTTGAAATCTTAAATTGACATTGGTCTCTAAACCTTTAATGTCCACTTTACCTAAATTTATCATAGTCCATCTAAAAAGATTAGAAGAAGGCATTGCTATGATTTTATCCTTTACACGATTATAGTATATGTCGGTTTGAAAAGATACAGAGTTTATAAATTTATGTGGCTCTATAACCCATGTTGTTCCTAAATTATATTGTGTCGTGAATTCAGGTTGTAATGAGCTATTACCAATAAAAGTATAATATAAGTCGTTAAATGTAGGCATGCGGAAAGATTCTTTATAGAATGCCCTAAGGCAAATTTTTTTTGTATCAAACGGTTGAAATGAAGCCGAGATAACGGGGCGGAATAGTTTTCGGTTATCTCCTTGTTGGTAGTATTTTACCTGTTCGTTTATATTAGCAACAAGTAAATTTGTTTGTATGGTAAGCCTGTCCCAGTCCATGTCACTAGATAGAACTCCTAAATATGAATAGCGAGTAGGGTATGGAAAACGATAGAGATTTGCATCCAGTGTATTTAGAATAAAATCGGTAGCCAAAGATAGGCTCCACCAGTTTTTAAGGGCATACTGATTGACTAATGAAACGTAAAATTCATTTTGGTAATATTTGTTGTCTAAAGCACCCTCAGTGGTTTTGTAATCAGGATCTATATAGCGGTTATAATCTCTGCTATATTTTATATTTAAAAGAAGGTTATGATTTTTAAAATATGAATTTTCTAATAATCCGTGTATGAAAAAATTTCGATCCCATTGTCGTTGTGTGTTAGAAAAACGATTGGCTACAATGGCACCTGGAAGCCCTCTTTCAGAATCGTATAAATATGCTTTTAGCATAGCTTTTCCTTTTTCACCTAATTTGGCATGTAGGGCCATTTCGCTTCGAAATGCTGTTATGTCACCATTTTGTCTAACAGCAGTAGTATCATATCCACCATCTTTTTTATATCGAAATTTGTATCGTCCATGTGCTTTTATCCACTCTGCGTTTGTTGATAAAGACAGTGAAGAGTTTAATTTTTGTTGGAAAAATACGGAGGGACTTATCAGTCCAAAAGAACCTGTTTTTAAGGATGTTTTTAAATGGTTTTTTTCTCCTAAGGCAAAATGCGGCGATTTGGTTTTTAAAAATAGCGTATTGGAAGAAAAAAATCCTTTTGCAGGCTGAAAAATGGATGATTTTTGTCCATTATATAATTCAATGGATTCTATATTGTCTAACGTATATTTACCTAGATCAACCTGCCCATTTTGAGCATTGCCTATATTCATTCCATCATAGAAAACAGCCGTATGGGCACTTCCAAGACTTCTTACGTTAATGGTTTTTATACCGCCAACACCGCCATAATCTTTCAATTGTACACCCGAAAAGTATCTCATGGCATCAGCAACCGAAAGACTGTTTAATTTTTCAAGTTGATGGCCAGATAAGATTTGAGCTGGCATCGCAGATTTCACATTAAACCTTTGTCTAAAGATGGTTGTGCTCACTACAACTTCGTCTAATGTATAAACTTTTGTAGTGTCTAATTCAGTTTTTACAGGAGTTTTTAAAGTATTGTTCTGCGAATAACTAGAATTTATAAATAAAACCCCAGTCAAAACTAAGACAATAACTTTTGCCTGCAAACACTCGCGTTTACAGTAATACATAAATTAAACTATTTGATAGTTATCAAATAGCTTTAATGGATGAAATGAAATCAAATGTAACTTAGCTCATTTGCATTTGGTTTCAAAGCTTTATTCCACGAAAGCTCTAAAATTATATGCAATGGCAGGTATCCTGACTTATTCCCATTTTAAACCGCCTTCCCACATCTGAAACAAAATGCAGTGGCAAAAGATTTGGCTTCAAACTTATAAAAGTAGTAGCCTGTTAAAATGTTGCATGGAACTTACAGTAACGGGTTTGTTCAGGACTTTCACCTGATTCCCTCTTCGTTAATTACGTTGTAAAACGTAGTTAAACCAATGCGGTGCAAAGATAGATAATTCATTTAATATACCCGTCTGGTTTTTATTAAATGATTAAAAATAATAGATTTTAAATAAAGCAGGATGATATAATTTTTATTGTAAGATTTACTGAAATTTTAAGAGGATTCCATCAGTTTGTTTAAATTTAAATATTAATTAAAGGCTATGAAATTTTTCTATTCATTTTGTTTGTGTTTATTGTTGAGCGGTTGTAGAACAATATTATTGCCCAACACAAAAATTAATGGCGTTAGTTTTGTGTCTTCAAGAGATACTATAAATAGGACGCATATAGACCCCGTTGTGAATATTCATGCCAATTATGCTTCTATCATGCCTTTTGGTTTTATCAGGAATTTAGAGCATCCCAAGGTTTTATATAATTGGAATAGGCAAATGTTCGGAGAAAGTAAATCCGGAATAAAACAATACATTCATAGTTTAAATAAAAGAGGTATTGAAATCATGCTGAAACCCCAACTTTGGGTTGCTCGCGGAGAATTTACAGGATTAATAAAAGCAGATCATGAAGAAGCTTGGCTGGAACTAGAACAATCTTATACTAAATATATATTATATTTTGCTGAGTTAGCTGAAGAAGAACATGTGGCTATTTTTTGTATTGGTACCGAGTTAGAAGGGTTTATTGATAAGAGACCAAACTATTGGAAGCAATTAATTAAAAACATCAAGAAAATTTATAAAGGTAAATTAACCTATGCAGCCAATTGGAACGAATATGATAGAGTTCCCTTTTGGGATCAATTAGATTATATAGGTATTGATGCTTATTTCCCTGTGAGCGATTTAAAAACTCCGACTTTAGAAGATTGTAGATTAGGTTGGTTAAAACATAAAGATACCATTCACGCATTTTCCATTATGCATGATAAACCTATTTTATTTACTGAATATGGTTATAGAAGTGTCGATTTTTCTGGAAAACAACCTTGGCGAAGTGATCGAGATATGAAAGAGGTGAACTTTGAAGCTCAAAAAAATGCGACTCAAGCACTTTTGGAAACTTTTTGGGGAGAAGATTGGTTTGCTGGTGGCTTTGTTTGGAAATGGTTTCATCATCCTGAACGTACTGGGGGTGAGGATGATTCGCAATTTTCGCCACAAAATAAACCAGCGGAAGCTATTATAAAAGATTGGTATTCGAAATATTGATTCCCTTTTTTTGTCTAAAACTATTAAATAATAGTTGACCCCAAAAACAGATGTTTAATTAGTTTTATGAGTATTTTTAAATTATTTAAAAGAAAAACCTACAATTTTTGTAGGTAATTATATTAAAAATTATATATTTAGAGATAAGTTATATTTTGTTAAAATTTATAATTAATTATTCAGTTTTATAATGAACAACCAAAACGAAGAAGATAATTCGGAAAAGTTTTTAGAGTTTCTGACCAATACAATTTACCATTTAGAAAATAACAATAGGCTAAATCGATTCTTTTCAGAGGACATACTGAGTGTTAATTTTCTTAATACAATAATTCATGGTTATCCATACTTGCCTTTTTCAGGATCATCGTTGAGACCCTTCTGTTTAAACCACATACTTAATGATATTGTAATAAACAATAGAAAAAATATTATCGAATTTGGATCAGGTATTTCAACTATATTAATTGGCAGATTAATCAAAAAGAATAATTTAGATACATCCATAATTTCGATTGAGCATGATTTAGAGTGGTCTCAAAAATTATCACAATTACTTTCCAATGAGAATTTGGATGGGGTTGTTAGTGTTTTACATTGTCCCCTAGAAGAATGTAAATTAGCCCTCGACAATAATTTATGGTATTCTACAGAGATTTTAGACTCAGTTACAGAGAGCAAAACTTTTGATATGATTATTGTTGATGGTCCTCCAGCTTGGATACAGAGTAAAGGCAGATCAAGATACCCGGCATTCCCATACATGATTGATAAATTAGATGAAAATTATTCGATTTATCTTGATGATGCTATGAGAGAAGGTGAACAATCCATCATTAAATTATGGGAAGAAGAATTCCTGATTAAATTTAAACACTCAGGGAATTCATTGGCTTATTATTATAATGGTATTTCTTTTTTTACAGAGCCGTATGTGTATTATTAATCCCGATATTTATTATTTATGTCATTAAAAAAGGGAATAACGGTACTGATATGTACGCACAATGGAGCCAATAATCTTCCAGAAACATTAAAACATTTGGCATTTCAAGAGTTTGATAAGGATATACCTTGTGAAATCATTATGATTGATAATGCTTCTACCGATAATAGTATAGATGTGGCAAGAAGAGTTTGGGCTGAACTTCAGGCAGATATTCCAATCGAACTATTTTTTGAACCTAAAAAAGGAAAGGAAAACGCCATAGATAAAGGACTGAACATGGCTAATTATCAATATGTTATTATTTGTGATGATGATAATTGGCTTGAAAAAAACTATTTTCAAGTGGCTTTTGATATCATGTCTAAAAATGGAGACATTGGCATGTTGGGTGGGCAAGGCATTCCTGCTAAACATTTGGATTTACCTGATTGGTTTTCGGGAATGAAAACGTATTATGCTGTAGGACAGCAAGGCTTAATTAGTGGAGAGATAAAGCATTACCATCCAAAATCTAGATTTATTTGGGGAGCTGGCTCTGTAATTAATATGAAGGCTTATGCCTTATTGAAGCAATGTGGGTTTGAACGTATTCTTACCTATGGGTTTGAAGGTAAGATCGCTAGGTCTGAAGACCTAGAACTCTCACTTGCCATATGGTTGACAGGCTATAAATTGTGGTACGATAGGAGGCTTATTTACGAACATGCCCTGTCGCAAGATAGACTTTCCTGGGAGGCTTTAATCCATATAGTAAGGATCTCCGCACCCGCCTACCACATTGTTAGAACCTATGATATTCTTATTTTTACAGGAAAAGATAATGCGCCAAATAAAAGTTATTGGATAGATTACATTGTTTTTTCTTTAAAAAATCTTAAAACATATTTTAACTTTCCAAAAGACATAGGAACCATATTTTGCATAATTTTTGGGAAGCATAAGCGAACAATAAATTATGTCTCTCAAGTTAGAGCGTTTTACCAATTTTTGGGATTGCTGAAACTAGGAAAAAAATATGATCGTAATTTCAAAAAGATCAAACAATTACAGGTAAGACTAAGTGAAACAGTAGAAAACTATAACCAGAAATTACTTGGTTGTCAATAATGTTTAAGTATGGGTTTGAAAGTAGTTACAGTAGTAAATGATGTTAACGATATAAATTTTAATCTCCTAAGGTTTTCCTGCATACTAAACGGGCTGGAGTTGGTTGTTTTGGTATCAAGTGGCAAAATATTCCATACGAGAAGAATTAAGGATGAGCTTCTTTACGATTACCTGTCAGACGATAGCATTGATGATGATGAACTCATTTTTTTTACAGATGGAACAGACGCTCTATTAGTAGCTGGAGAAGATGAGATTATTTCAAAGTATAATGCTTTTGATAAAAAAGTGGTGTTTTCAGCAGAAACAGGCTGTTGGCCAGATTCGAGCATGGAAAAGCGGTATCCTGATGACAATATACATACACCATACAAATATCTGAATAGCGGTGGATTTATTGGTAATGCAAGGACTATAAAAGACTTGTTGGAGGACAATGATTTTGATTTAGAAAATTATCCCTTGAGTAATCAATATCTATGGGCGCAACGTTATTTAAAGCATAGGGATAAAATCGCATTGGATTTTAATTGCGATATCTTTTGTGCTTTTTTTTCAGAAGAGGGAGAAGAGTATTTCCCTAAATCAGATAATGGTGATTTTTCACAATATTATCTTTACAAAAAAGAATGGTTCCACACAAACTTTGAAGTTATAGTTAATAGATTAAAAAATAATTTGACCCAAACATTCCCCTGCCATTTACATTTTAATGGTACATCAAAGTTTTTAATAGACCAAGACATACATGATATGGTATATTCAAATATTAAAAACTACAAACCCGTTCAATATTATTTTGAAAATGAAGAATAAAGAGTATAAAATTAAAAGTGTTTTTTAGTATGGATGAAAATCATGCTTGGTTTAACTCTACCTTTTTTTACGATATAAAAAAATGGCATCTTGTTTTATCTGAGATAGAAAATTTCATATTGTACCTCAAAAAAGATGAATATGTTTATTATCAAGTGTCTTTGAATTATGTACCTGTATATACTATTCAATTTGCTATGTTGTTTCCGAATGAACACATAATGGATGCCATCGGGAAACGATTTTTCGACTATTTCACACAGTTTAAAGAAAATAATAGACCTGAAAAATATATAGTAGAAGTTAAGGGAATTGGTTTGCCTTACCCGTCAAACACATTCCATATTGGTTTAAATCCAATCCCACATAATAAAAATGGACATGCTGTTTACAATATACAGGAGCATTTTTCAAAATTGATGTTTTCAGGGCTGAAGACCGAAACATTTATACAAGAAGACACCCATACTTTATCCATATATGCCTTAATAACTTTAGGAAAAGCCATTAGGAACCATAATCAGCAAGTAGCTAAAAATGTATTTATGAATCTGCAAAACAATTATTTTCTACACGGACAATCCATAAAAAAAGTCTTTCCTGAAGAATATGATGAAATATCAAATCTTTCAAACTCATTATTATCTGCTAATGATATTGAAAAGGAAGAGCCGTGGTTGGCAGCATGGTATGTATTCTGTAAAACATATGTTGAAGATTATTTAATTAACCAATCAGAACCAATTCAAACAGAAAACAAAATAAAAGAGTTATATTTAAAAAAAATAGACCTTATTGCGAATCAATTGGGAATTCCAATCGAAACAAAGGAAACCTTATCCAGTCTGGTTACCTGTTCTTTAATATATTAATACTTGAAAATATCCTTAAACTTATAAAACAAGCGTTCGGCGACACTTAAATCTTCAGTTACAATTTCTGCATTTCCCAATAATTCTTGAGTAAATTTAAAGTTTTTGTTGTATGAGGTTTTGATGCCATTTGGCAGTGAAATGAATACGGTATAATTATTTTCAGCGTTAGGAGAAATAGAAAAATTAGTAACCTTACCAATTAACATGCCGTATTGTTGGTAAGGAAAGTTATCTAATTTTATAAATACTTTTTGTCCCACAGTTACTTTTCCAGCATTTTGTGCGGGTATGACGAGCTTGCCCACTAAGGCAGACGTATCTGTGGGCAAAATCGAAAATACAATATTGCCAGAATTAACAAATTGATTTTCTCCCCAGTAATCTTGGAAACTAATAACACCATCGGTTGAGGACTTTAAAACATAATTATACTCCCAAGTCCTAATCGCTTCTTTAAGTATGTCATAGGACTGGATGAGATTTTTTAAGAATTTGGTATTGTCCTCTTGTTCATTGATACGTGTGCTTTTTAAGGTATGGCTTGCTGTAGAAATAGCCTCGGTCATTTGCGAAATCGAGATAGCCATGGCACTAATATTCTTTTGCATTTGAATGAACTCTAATTGTTTTAGTTCATAATCCCTTTGGGAAATCACACCTTTTTCAAATAGTTGTTTATCTCGTTCATAATCTGTTTGTTTTAGCTTATATTCTTGCTCCAATAAGTTTTTTTGATTAATCTGACTAATTAATCTATTCTTTAATTCTTGAAGTGATACTTTGTTGCCGCCCAATTGATTTTCATAAGGATCTAAATCTTTCAGTAAAAAATAATCCATATAACTTTTTTCAAAACTAAGATAGGCCATACTGACGTCACCCAATATAAGAAAAGCCGTTTTTTCAAAAGGAAACTTAAAAGAATTGACATTGAAGGGCAATGTGTCAATAATATTTTTTAAGAGATACACATCATTGAATTTTGCAGTGTTCTTTATAATCGCTAATTTTTGATTAACTTCTACTGTGTCACGATTATTAACAAAGATTTTCTCTAATTGCCCAGAATATCTAGATATTATTTTTTCTGTAGGTTGCTTGGTAGTTACCAATACTTTTGCCGTCACAAAATCGGGATATTTAATCATAAAAGATAGGGATACGATGATACACACGAACATAAAAATAAGTGTGATGCCCCACCTAACAATCCATGAAGGTGGATTGGACAAGATTTCCTGTACTTCTTCCGACCGTAACTCTAAATTGTCCTGTTTTGTCTTTTTAGGCATCTTTTGTTCCGCTTAATTTTTCCAATTCCAATTGATTTTTTACTAAATTATAATAAGCACCTTTTTGTTTTAATAACTCAGTATGATTTCCAGATTCTATAATCATGCCTTCATCAACAACAACAATTTGATCCGCATTTTTAACAGTGCTTAAGCGATGCGCAATAATAACAACCGTTTTCTCTTGGAAGAATTCATTTAAATTTTCCATGATGATTCGTTCGTTCTTAGCATCAAGCGCCGAGGTTGCTTCGTCAAAAAATAGTATTTCAGGATTTTTATAAACAGCTCTGGCAATAAACAATCGTTGCTTTTGTCCCGTACTTACGCCAATGCCTTCATTCCCTATTTTGGTGTTAAATCCTAAAGGCAGAGATTGAATAAAGTCATAAATATTAGCAACCTTAGTTGCTTTAATCAACCGTTCTTGATCTATCACGTCCTCTCCAACAGCAATGTTATATGCGATGGTATCATTAAACACATACCCTTCTTGCATCACTACACCGCAATGGGTTCGCCAAGCTTTATGAGAAAGCGCATTTAAATAGTGTTCACCATATAGAATGGAGCCTTTTTCTACATCATAAAACTTAAGCAGAATTTTCATTAAAGTCGTTTTTCCGCTACCACTGGATCCAACGATGGCTGTAATTTTATTGGCAGGCACCACCATGTTTAATCCTTTGATAACCTGTTCATCACTTCCAATATATCTAAAGGTGATGTTTTTAACCTCCAGATTTTGGTTAGGCTTGATATTGCTAATCAAGTGTTTTTCTTTGCTTTCTTCGTCGTCTTTATCATGAATTTCGCCTAAACGCTCCAAACTTATTTTGGCATCTTGCGTAGCTTGAATAAAACTTACTAATTGGCTTATGGGGCTATTTAATTGTCCGATAATATATTGAATGGATAGCATCATACCCAACGTGATAGAGCCTTCAATAACTAATAAGGCAGAAGTAAAGGTTATAAATATATTTTTAGCTTCATTGATAAAGGATGATCCAACACTTTGGGTTTGCTCTAAAGCCAAGCTTTGCATAGACACTTTAAAAAGGCGAGCCTGTACGTATTCCCATTTCCAACGTTTTTGTTTTTCTGCATTGTTCATTTTAATCTCTTGCATCCCATTTATAAGCTCTATAACCGTGCTTTGTTCCTGGCTTAATTGGGAAAAGCGTTTATAATCCAGTTCTTTTCTTCTTTTTAAGAAAAACAATATCCAGATAATATAGATTATGCTGCCAATGGCAAAAATAAAGAAGATAGACGTACTATAGTAAATAAGGACTGCTCCAAATACTAGCAAGTTTACCATTGAAAAAAGTGTGTTTAAGGTAGAACCTGTTAGCAGCTTTTCAATTCGGGTGTGGTCATTGATGCGTTGCATGATGTCCCCAGTCATTCTGGTGTCAAAATAAGCAATGGGAAGATTCATAAGCTTTATAAAAAAATCTGAAACTAAAGAAATATTGATACGCGTGCTTAAATGCAATAAAATCCAACTTCTAAAAACATCAACACTGGTACGCCCTACAAAAAGCATTAATTGAGCCATTAACACCATATATATAAAGCTGATGTCTTGATTTTGTATACCTACATCTACAATGCTCTGTGTTAAAAACGGAAAAATAAGTTGCAATAAACTGCCCACTATCAAGCCAATAATAAGTTGCAACAGGAGGCTTTTATATTTAAACAGGTATTGGAATAGAAAGCGAAACGATTTTTTATCGGTTGCTTCCCAGCTAAGTTGTTTGAATTTTGGAGTAATTTCTAACAGTAAGGCAATGCCTTCTTTGGTGTTTTCAGTGGCGTTATTGCCAATCCAGCGTTGAGTGAATTCTTCTTTGGTGTAGGTGATTAATCCATAGGAAGGATCTGAAATATAGACCACATTATCCTTAATTTTATAGACCACTACAAAATGGTTTTTATTCCAATGAACGATTAAGGGGAGTGGGGCTTCTTTTAGTTTCTTAAAATCAAATTTGACTCCTAAAGACTTAAATCCCATAGCCTCGGCAGCATCGCTTAATTTTAATAGATTGCTGCCTGCTCTTGTGGTTTCGGATAAATCTCTAATGTCCTGTAAAGAAATAAGCTTACCATAATGTTTGGCTATGATCCGCAGGCATGTGGGACCACAGTCTTTAGAGTCTGGTTGTTTATAAAATGGAAATTTTTTTTTCAATATTTATATTTTGAGTGCATATTAACTCATCTTAAGCAGATTATTTAATGATTTGTCAGATAGGATTAGATAAATTATTATCACAAATATTTTATTTTTATACTGAAAGGGAAAAAGTTTTAAAAGAAGTGTTGTCCGTTGTACAAATTCTAATAACGAGATTTCCTTCAGGTAAAATTAAATCAACTGTATTTTCAGCGGATGTTTTTCTTATAATGGATATTATTGGAACACTTCTGTTTTTGTATTTCGAATATTCTTCCTCATAGTATACAGAGATTAATAAATCTTTGTTTTTATTAAGTATTAAAAAATCATCCATTAATCTTATCTCCTTGAACTCTTTATGAGGATAAATTTCTTTGAAGTTTTTGCTTAGATTATTTATAACAAAATAATCTACCGGCTTCCATAATCTATCATTGTGCTTAAATAAATAAGAAGGCATCATAATTAATTCATCACGAATGTTTGAAACTATATTTACTTGGTCAATTGTTAGCGGATTAATATTAGTTAATTCTTTGAAAAAAGAAGCCATTCTCCTACTCCCTTTACTTGTCTCTTCTTCATAAATATGATCAAATCCAGCATACACAAATACTTTGTTATTAGAATTATTATCCAGTATTTTTTTTAAATTTTTTGCTTGAGCAACTTCTCTGTCGATACTATTATTAAAATCCTCATATCCTATTATTGTAAATCCTAAATCTTTGGCTTCTCTAATTAAATGTCCAAAGAATGGCTCTCGAGTATAATATCCTGTATTTATTTTAGGATAAGGTTCTACATTATTGAGTAAGGAGTCTTGGTCTTTATATAATGCTTCTAAAGCTAGGTGAGTATAACCGCTATTCTTTAAGGGATTTAAAAGTTTTATAGCTAATAGTCTATTTTCAGGACACCAATGATTTTCATTTAACATTACGACACGAGTTTTTTTTGATAAAGAAGTGATTTTTTCAATTACATCGTTAGCTTTATCAATTTCGGAACTATGAAATAAAGTATCTAAAACTGTTGATAAGTAGGTTTTTTTATCAAAAGCAAATTTATTAATAAGGCTATCATATTCAATATTATTGGACATAAAAGAATTTATTGTTATCAAATACTGAAATTGTATCCATTCATTTTCCTTAGATTTAACAATTGGTGCGTTTTTAAGTTTTTCTCTAACAAATAAATAGTTGGTATGTTCCTTATATGTTTCAAACACTTTAGAAAAAGTAAGTTTTTTTAAATCAGAATTAAAAGAAATTTTTTCAGATAGTGACAAACCGTCAATTAATATTGATTTAATATTATTGTTATTTATTCCTTTTAAAAGTACAAAGGCATTTTTATTGCCTCTACTCTTTTTGTATAAAACGACATTCTGTATAGTATCTTTAATAAGTAATTTTATATATTCTGTAGTATCTTTAGGTTTTTTTTTTGAATTTTTAAAAAATAAGAATACGTCGTATTTTGGTGAGACATTTGTGGAACCAAAAACTAACAGATTTCTTTGATCAATATCTTTAATCCCTTCAATCTTATTTTTTATTTCATTTTTTTCTAATGTGTTAAATTTAATATCTCCAAAAAAATCAATACTCATGTCAATCTCTTTATTATACAAAGTATTACCGTCAAAATAATTATATTTAATAAGTGGGTGAAAAGATTTACAAGAACTCAAAATCAATAACAAGAAAAGACCTGAAAACTTTAGCAAAAAATAATATTTTTCTGTTTTCATTATAATTAATTTTTTTTTGACTAATTTTTCCAAAGATTGGTGTAAGGATCATAATTGCATAATGATTTGTGATAATAAATATTTTTCTTTTTGACAGGGATTCTATTATCTGGGCACATATATCTAAATTCACAGTCTCTACATATTTCTATTTTGTCTTTGGTTACTTTCCATAAATCTCTAAAACCATCTTTTAAAACAATATCATTTATATTTTCATATTCAATATTTCCATAATATTCTTTTTGAATGTAAGAGGGTTTAACTTTTCCTATATTGTTGATATATATCCGTCTATTATAATATAGGTTATAATTTAAAGATTCTAAATAACTGTTTTTATTCATTACAAAATCCTCCATTTTTTCTATTCCTCTAGTTAATAAATCTTTTAATGAGTTAGTAAAATAACTTGTTTTATTATCTTTTGAGCCATTTTCTGCATATTCTAGTGGGCTTTTAATAAAAACTATTTTTTTTAATCTTTCATGTTTTGTTTTTAATTCCATAACAGGCTTTACTAAATTATCATGGAACAATGAGATAAAAGTTACTAACTTAACTCTAGAATAACTTAACAAATTTAAAACCATATTAAAGTTTTCAATGGAATTAGTAGAATTTATAATTATAATTTCATCTACTCCTGTTTTGTCGACTGATTTTTTTAAAAAATCAATTTTGAAATCTTGTAAATCATCAATCTCTATAAATATAAAATCTAATTTATGGGGTCTTTCTAATTCTAAACCCATTGAAGAAAACGGCTCAGGATTATTTGTTACAAAAATTAATTCATTGGTCAATAAATAATTGAAATATTTCTCTAATTCTTCCTTTTGAGACGAATAGTCATAAAAAAGAGAATCTATTGATTTATTTAGATAATTTATAAAAATTTCAATTACGGGATTAGGGATGTAATAAAAATTTGAACGTTGTAAATCGTAAATAATAGTTCTATTGACTCCTTTAACAATTCTACAACATTCATAAAATCTATAATACTCATTTCCTTTCATAAAAAGCTAGGTTTATAATATAAATAACATCTCATTTTATCTGTATTATATAATTTAGACTTGGCATAATGTAAAGAATTTACTTTGATAACAACATTTCTTTTTTCTGCAAAATATATGGACGCAGGGAGTTTGTTCTTATATTCTTTTGGTATTCTATCTATTAATTTGGACATATTTAATTTGAATTTTCATTAAGGTACTTCGCTACTTTTCTATGCAAACTATAATTACAAGGATCGCTTGTCATGCCGAACTGCCCGGCAGGATTAACTTCTAGAAAATAATATTTTCTATCAGGTGAATAAATAATATCAAGAGATCCCGTATTTAAATTTAATTTAATCATCATATTATTTATTTTTTCTTCTATATCTTTGGGCAATTTGTATGGAACATATCTAGTTGGATTTTCTAAATCATAATTTCTAAAATCTACTTTTGTTTTTTTGTCATTTTGAGAAAATATTGCCATCGAGTAACATTCACCATTCAAATAAAAGGTTCTTATTTCTATGATTTTATCAGTGTACTTCTGAAATAATGTCGGACTAAAATTTTTAGAAATAGAGTTTAGATTCTCAATTTTAAATGTAAAAAAAGGATAATTCTCATTATTATATTCTATATGCTTCCCTTCACCTAATGATTTTGTGAGAATTTCATTATTATTCGATTTAAAAAAATCATGTAGTAAAGTTTTGTTTGATAGAATTTTAGTATTAGGTACATTTAATCCACATTCTTGGGCTATTTTTAATATTTTTATTTTGGATGGCATATTTTTTTTTTGTACAACCATTTTTTATCGTTTAATAAGTCCATAATAATGGATCTTATTACACTAAATTCAGAATATAGATATTTTATTATATCACTTTTACCCTTAAATGTTTCTTCATAGGATTTAAGAAAACCAAATTTCCTAAACCAAACTATATTTACATCTTTTAAGAAAATCTTTTGGTTATCTTGTCTAAAATAAGCTTGTGACTCATTGGATAAATCATAGTAAAATTGGACATTTCCATTTAATAAGTCCTCATCATTCAAACGAAAAAAAGGTGCATTATACTCAATAAGCCACTCTATTACATTTTGAGTATCTAAATCAGTTGGTGTACTTAATATAAGAATCATAGTTAAAAGAAATTTAAGAGTGGATTAATTTATTAATCCACTCTTAAGTTTAAAAAAGTTTAATCCCAGTCAGAATCATCTCCATCATCTGAAGTTCCTCCATTGCTGCCAATAGTTACAGTATTTTGACTAGAATTTCCTCCATAGCCTCCGTAAATAGTTTTTAGAGACACTTTTTGACATTCAAACTCTCCAAAATTTAATTTTAATTTTTTCATAATAGTAAAATTTAATATTTATTTTTGCCCTGAACATTTAACGACCATCAAGGTTTTGGTCTGCCTTTCGCGAAAAGGATTTTGTTCATGCTCAAAGTTTTTTACTTTGAGCTTTTTTATAGATAAGCTTTTCTAATCTTTATTTTTTTTATTTTTCATAATACTATCTATAAAATCATATTGTAATCATTGGTTTTAACATATGTATAGTGATATCTTTTCTCAATTTTTACAATTAAAGTTGTTTTGTTGTGCTTATGCAATGCGTCTGAAATATACAATAACATTGAGTCTTAGGGATGAGCGACGATGTTGTTTTCGAAATATTTTTTGATGGTTTAAATTGAAGGAGTTCTAAAAATCTCTTTGTTGCATAAACGCAATTATTCATAACTGTGGTAGTTTAGTTGATGAGAGATGTTCAAATTTAGTAAATATAAAGTATAAAAAAAGTAAATTATATAAAAAATCTTATTTTTAACATATTTATAATACTATATTAATTGATTTTTAATATTACAATAATTATATATTAATAGGAAATTACTAGTAATATTAGTGCTTAGGTACAAATAAATATTATAATATTTCAGTAATTAAAGTTATTGGGTAGTGGTAATTAATACAAAAATTAACCTCATATTTTATCATTCTAATTAGTAGTAACCCTTAGTTTTGCAAAAAACAGATTATGAGTATATATGTTATTGGAGATATTCACGGTGGATTGAAGGCATTAATCCAATTGTTGAATAAAATGGAAATTAAGGATGAAGATCAACTCATTTTTTTGGGTGATTATGTGGATGGATGGAGCGAATCGGCTCAAGTCATTCAGTTTTTAAGAGAATTATCTGAAAAAATAAATTGCATTTTTATAAAAGGGAATCATGATGCTTGGTGCGAAACGTGGTTAAAAACGGATTATGTAAATCCTACTTGGTATATGCATGGAGGCAAAGAAACCATAGAAAGCTATGTGAATTTCTCTAAAGAGGTGAAAGAACAACATCTTCTGTTTTTTCAGAATATGCCATTATATCATATAGACGATAAAAACAGATTGTTTATTCACGCTGGTTTTACCTCCATGCATGGCGTAGAAAAAGAAGTTGTTAAAGAAACGTTTTATTACGACCGAACACTTTGGGAAATGGCGTTGTCGTTAGATAAAAATATTAGTCAAGATTCCGAATTATATCCAAATCGATTAAAGCATTATAGCGAAATTTTTATCGGGCATACACCAACCATAAATTTTAATTCTTATGAGCCCATGAATGCAGCCAATGTTTGGAATGTAGATACGGGAGCTACGTTTTATGGAAAACTATCAGGGATGAATATTGATACCAAAGATTTTTTTCAAAGTGATGTTGTAAGAACTCTATACCCTAACGAAATGGGTAGAAATAAGGTTTAGCAAATATGTTTTTTGTAATATTGGTAAAGTGTTTCGGCATCTGCACCCAGCCATTTTTTTATATGAATTGTCCAAAAGTGATATTGTAATTTAAAAACACCATGTTTTTCATATAATCTCGCTGAAGTTTGTAGTTTTTTATTAATAACTACAAAAGCATTTCTTTTATATAGCTCGTTGACTATAACCGAATCTTCACAGACTATGTAGTTTTCGTCAAAGCCCCCAATATCGCTAAAAAGAGCTTTAGTAATAAATAAACTTTGGTCGCCGCCTCTGCATATTTTCCAATTGAACTGTGTAAACCAACTGGCTAATTTTAACCACCAATGCTTGCTATCGAACTGCATTCTAAAGCAACCAGCGTTATGCCCTTTTTTTTTGTTGTTAATAATGAATTGGTCGAAATTTTTAGGAGGAAACGAATCGGCATGTAAAAAATAAAGGATTTTTCCTTTTGCTTTTTTTGCGCCAAAATTCATTTGTTTGGCGCGCCCTTTTTTAGAGTTTAAAAGCAGGATGTCTGGTCGAGTGTTTTTGCTTTTCAAAAATGTATTGAGACCTTTTTGATTTGCTTTTCGATACAATGCTTTGCTAGGATCAGAGTCCCTTGAATTAATAAAATCATTGACTATGTTTTGTGAATTATCCGTACTTCCGCCATCAATAACTATTATTTCAAAGATGTTTTTTGGGTTAGAATTATCTAGCAAATATGGTAGCAATTTACCAATATTTTTTTCTTCGTTTAAAATGGGGATTATAATGCTTATCATACGTTCCTATACATAAGGATGATATTTCGATTTACTCATTTAAAGCCCAATGGTAATCTTTATATTTTATTTTGGCATTTTCTGAAATTTTAATGGTTGAATATCGATTTAAAAAATCAATCAACGAACCACCTTGTTTAAAATCCTTTGAAAACCATTGAAAAATTTTTGAAAGTTGAAGATGGTTTTCACTGATGTTATTTCTGTTGGAGTCAGCTAAAAACGCTTGGGTGGCTTTAGTGAGTTGCGCGTCTAATTTTGATGCCACATAAGCTTCATTTTGCAATTTCGGACAAGAATATGAAGCGCAAACTATAGCAAAATGAATACGTGGTTCATTCATTTTTATTAAAATGTCATGTTCGATTTCATCTAAATTATACCATTTGTTTCCTAATTTCCATAGTCGTTGTTCCCAGGGATTTTTTATGTCTTTTATGCTTTTTATAGGATAATTGCGTAAAATTAAATCGACTGTCAAGGCATTATAGGCATTAATCCAATAAGCTAATTTTTCGTTTTTTGACCAATTATCTTTTGGTGTGTTTTCACTTAAATAAGCAATATAGTTGCTTAATGATTTTCTGTCTTTTTTGAGGTTTTGATAGTCAACTTGTTCGTTTTCAGATACGTACTTTTGTAAAATAGTAGTCCACTGTGAATGGTCAAAACTTTGAGCATGGATTGAAAATCCTAAAATGAAAAAAACTATTCCTGCAACTAATTTTGACATTACTTTTTGTTTAATGGATATAGCTCCTGACTGATAAAATCCTTTGGGAAATCTTCATCACCTTCAAAGCCCAATTCAATATCTCTTCCGCTATGCGGGATATGAACTGTTTTGAAAATATAATCCCAAATGCTTAATGTTAGACCAAAATTTACGCCAAACCTTGCCTGTTTAGGAAGTTGTTTGGAATGATGCCAAATATGCATTTTAGGATTATTGAAGATATATTTAAAAGGGCCATAGTTCCAGCCCAAATTAGCATGATTCAAATGTCCGATAACTATGTTGAAAAAATGAACAATAGCAATATCTTGTGCGTTAAACCCACCAATAATGGCAAGGGGTATATATCGGATTGAGTTATAAACGACAGGTTCCATCCAATGATAGCGCAAATGGGCTGCAAACCCCATTTCTTTAACGCTATGATGTACTTTATGAAAATTCCAAAGCAAAGGCACGCGATGTAATAATCGATGGGTATTCCATTGCACAAAATCGTTTACAATGAATAAAATAAATAAACCTAACCATTTAGGTAAGTTATTGGAATCAAAAAGTTTAAAACTTGAAATGGATAACCCCACCATTTTTAAAATATCATTTAGAATGGCTTCAGCGGTATTTGAAAGTGCTATGAGTACCATTAAATTAAGTAGAAAGAAATTGAAGAACATGTAAAATGTATCCAACAAAAAATCTTTCCGAAAAATGGATTGATTTTTCCGCCAAGGAAATATAATTTCAAGCAACCAAACTAATAATGAAATAGCAATTAAACCATAAAAATAGTTATCCCAGTGATTGATTGAAATTAACTCGTGTTTTAAGTAATTCCAATAACCAGAATATGATTTTTTTATGAGTTCAATATATTTTTCCATGCTACTTCCTGCAAAGGCAGAAAACTGTATTTTGAATTCAATTAGATAAAAAAGATTCCTGTTTTCGCAGGCATTTAACAACACCCACCACCATCATAATGATAGGTGGATCTACTAATAAAAATATCATCTCGACCCAAACTAGCCAAAGCACCCGCAGTTTTATCACAAATAGCCAAAGGTTGATTTTTTAGTAAAACATGTCCTTTTTTATCATCAAAATAATCAGCATCCCCGTAATAAATAGCGGCTTTTCCTGTAAAAATACATGGGCCATCGGCAGGCATGGGGTCTTTTATGGCAGCCACTTCAATAGATTCTATATAAATCAATGCATCAGTTGCGTAATGTTTTGGGTCTAAAATCCGGTATGGTTTTCTAGCTCTAATTTCTATGGTTCCAAAACCAGCATCAGTGAGCATTTTTACATAGTCAGCTATTGGTAAACTGCCACTAAGGCATAATGCGCGAAGCCTATCATCATTTCTTAGATCATCATTCATAGGTTGTTCACAAGTGGGGTCGCTCATTACCAATTTACCGTGAGGTTTTAACACCCGATACATTTCAGCAATAGCTTTTTTTAAATCATCAGCTTTAAAAATATTGAACAAACAGTTTTGAGCAGCCACATCAATGCTGTTGTCTTCAACAGGAAGATGCATGGCATCCCCTTTTTTAAGGTCAACAAACTCACTTTTAAACCAAGGGTTTAATTTTTCAGCTTCAATGAAGTTTTTACGGGAAGCTTCTAGCATTTCATCAACTACATCAATCCCAATAACACCACTTTTTTGACGATTAAAATATGAGAACTGCAATAATTCCATACCGCCACCAACACCAACATAAAGCATTTTTGGGTTGTTGGTTAAATCACGTGCATGTACGGTACTACCACAACCATAATTCATTTCCTGCATGATTTTAGGGATTTTAAGCCCAGGAAGTTCCCAAATGGGGTTTGTGGTGCAGCATAAACCAACATCTGGTGTTAAGGCTGCTTCTTTATATACGTTATGTGTGGTTTCTAAATAGCTCATTTTTTTAGATTATTAGATATTAGCCCGCTTCACTGTTAGACTTCATTCTAGTTTGTAATTCTTAGAGGCTGATGACTATTTAAAGTGTTTTAATCAATTCTTTAAAAAGCGTAATCATATTTGGTTCTGCTTTTTCTGCCATGCCTATAATTTCTGATATATCCACAGGTTTTAAATTATCTGGATCGCATTCATCTGTTAAAACAGAAACAGCTGCTACTTTTAATTTTAAATGATTGGCAACAATAATTTCTGGTACGGTGCTCATGCCTACGGCATCGGCTCCCAGAATTTTTAGCATGCGGTATTCGGCTCTGGTTTCCAATTGCGGTCCAACCACACTAGCATACACACCTTCATGAAGTTTGATGTTATTGGCCTTGGCAATGCTTTTAAATTGTGAATTGATTTCAGCATCATACGGTGCGCTCATATCTGCAAAACGCTCCCCTAAATGTTCTACACCTTTAAAAGCTAGTGGAGAGTTTCCTTGAAGGTTGATATGGTCTTCAATCAACATTAATTCGCCTTTTTTGAAATTAAGATTGATGGCACCAGCCGCATTGGAAACCAATAAAGTTTTTATGCCTAGTTTTTCCATAATGCGAATAGGGTAAGTAACATCTTGTAGCGAATAGCCTTCATAAAAATGAAAACGTCCTTGCATCACAATCACTTTTTTACCTCCTAAAATACCGTAAATTAGTTTGCCTTTATGAAATTCTACGGTTGCAGTTGGGAAGTTTGGAATGTGGTTATAGCTAGCTTCTTTTATGATGTCAACGTCATTTAATAGTTCTCCTAACCCAGTACCTAGAATGATGCCAATTTCAGGGTTATCAAAGCCTTTGCCTTGTAAATAGTCTACGGTTTCTTCTATATATTTAATCATTTAATTATTTGATTTTATTGCAATTACAAATGAGATTTTATGCTATGAAATCTTCATAGGTATCTATATCATTTAATGCTTCTAAAGTAGTAAATGATTTGTTCTTATTATTTAATTCTTTTATGGTTTCTTCCAATAGATTGGTAGTGCTCCATGGTTTATTTTTAAAAAGGCCTACATTCATTTTGGACAGTCCCAATAAATAATAACCACCATCTTTTGCAGGACCTATAACCACCTCATTTGTGTTTAAGTCTTTATAAGCTGTGTTAATGTGATGTGGTCTTAGTTCAAATAAATCGCTACCAATAATAATAACTTTATCATAACCCATTTGAAAGAGTTCTAAAAAAGCATTCTCCATTTTAACGCCTAAATCACCCTCAGATTGTACTTTTTTTCTAAAAATGTTATCATCCCAAATATCGTTTTTTTGAATAGTTTTAGAGTAAAAAACGAATCTGTCTGCAGGAATGTTTTTAGCAACAGTAGCCGTATGTAATAGTAGGTGTTTATATATTTCTAATGCCGTTTCATCGCCAACAGTTTCTGCAAGACGTGTTTTACATTTACCCAGTTCTGGATTTCTAGCGAAGATAATTAGTGCATTTTTTGATGTTGGAAAATAAAAATTAGCAATCATATCTTGATTGTCCTCAGTGTCATTGTTACTTAAAATTCCCATGTCATTATTTTTTAATAATATTATTTTTATGTTACGCTGCCTTGGCAACTACTACCTGCACCAGCGGTACAGCCATAGCAATGTTGTGAAATGACGATGTCTCGTCCTTTTAATAAGTCTTCATTGTATTCAGAGATATGTTTTATTTTATTATTTATAGGCAGCCCCAGCATTTGATTGAAGTCGCAATCGTATAAATAACCGTCCCAGCTAACAGAAATGGTATTGGTACACATCACGTTGGCAACAGCAGCAGGATTGTAAGCTTCTACTAATGTATACATATAATCTTCATAATTATCAGAAGCTATTAAATAATCTAAAAACCGACTAATAGGTAAATTGGTAATAGCGAATAAATTGTGGAATTGAATATCAAAATCGTCTTTTAAAGCCTTTTTGAAATCTTTTTCTAAGGACATTTGATTTCCTGGTAAAAATGCCCCCGATGGGTTATAAACCAAATCTAATTTTAAAGGGCTGTTTGGCATACCATACCCAATGGCATTCAACATTTTTAAAGCGTTTATAGATGCATCAAAAACACCGGTGCCTCGTTGTTTGTCTGTTTTTCCACGCGTCCAATGCGGCATGGAACTTACCACATGAATGTTGTGTTTTTTAAAGAACTCAGGTAAATCGTTGTATTTTTTGTTGGCGGTCATAATGGTTAGGTTAGAGCGAACCATAACATCTTCAACACCAACTTTACTAGCTTCTTCAACAAACCATCTAAAATCTGGATTCATTTCTGGGGCACCGCCCGTTAAATCTAAAGTATGTGCGCCGGTTTTTTTTATAACCTCCAAACATTGCTGCATGGTTGTTCTAGTCATAATTTCTTTTCGGTCGGGACCAGCATCTACATGACAATGTTCACAAACCTGGTTGCACATATAACCCACATTTATTTGAAGAACCTCTAGTTTTTTCGCTTTAAGTGGAAATTGATTGGTTTCAGAAATTTTATTCTTAAAAGTCGGCAAATCACCAGTTTTAAAAATGCCATTAGATAAAATCTCTAATTGTTTATGGGTATTGGCAAGTTCACTTTCGCGCTTGTGTAGGGACTTAATCATACTTAGTTTTATTTAGAAATCCTTCGGCTTCTCTTTAGCCATTTTAAAAATCAAAATGGATCTCTGCTTACATATCTAATTTATTAACTTTATTCATCATTTGAACCCCATGAACCAACGAAGCACCGCCCCGAATAGCCGCCGCCACATGTAAGGCTTCCATCATTTCTTCTTTAGTAATGCCTCGTTGTAAGCCATCGCCTGTATAAGCATCAATACAATAGGGGCACTGAATGGTGTGGGCAACAGCCAAGGCTATTAACGATTTTTCACGTTCGGTAAGTGCCCCTTCTTCAAATACTTTCCCATAGTAATCAAAGAATTTAGAACCTAATTCTTCATTCCATTCAGAGATTTTTCCAAATTTTTTTAAATCGGCAGGATCATAATAAGTCTTTTGCATAGTAGATGTTTTTGTTTAAAAAAGAAAACTACTGATTTAGGTCGAAAAAAACTAACCTAAATAACAAAAAGGACAATATATTTATAAGGTCGTGAAGTGTTTTAACAAGTATTATTAGTATTTGAAGGAATAATTTGGATAACAACTTCATCAAGGCTAATTTTGACGAATAATTTAATTTAATAAAGTTTTGTTATTATGATATCAAATACATCTGCATTGTATCCTTTGAAATTCCAACCTATTTATAGTTATAGAATATGGGGTGGAGATAAACTTAAAACAGTATTAAATAAGAACTATGATGAAGACTTTATTGGTGAGTCATGGGAAATCTCGGATGTAGACGATAATGAGACACAAGTTTTAGAAGGTTTTTTAAAGGGAAAGACATTAAGGGAATTAATTGATATTTATAAAGCTGATTTTGTAGGGAGTAAAGTATATAAGGAATTTGGTAATGAGTTTCCATTACTAATTAAATTTATAGATGCCAAAACGCCATTGTCTATTCAAGTACATCCAAGTAATGAGTTGGCAAAAGAACGCCATAATTCATTTGGAAAAAATGAGATGTGGTATATTATGCAAGCTGATGAAGATGCCGAACTTATTGTTGGATTTAATAAAGCGGTGGAGAAAGAAGAATACATACACCATTTAGAGGATTCAACCCTCATGGATATTCTAAATATTGAAAAAGTAAAGGTCGGCGATACCTTTTATATCCCAACAGGTCGTGTACATGCTATTGGTGCGGGCGTTTTATTAGCGGAAATTCAACAAACATCCAATATTACTTATAGAATTTACGATTATAATCGCGTAGATGCTAAAACTGGAGAAACCAGAGAGCTGCATACGGCATTAGCGGTGGATGCTATTGATTATCAATGTTATGATACATACAAAACGGATTATAAGGCAGAATTAAATAAATCTAGCAAATTGGTGCATTCACCATATTTTAAAACCAATATTATTGAAATTGATGGCGACATGGAAAGGGATTATAGTCATCTTGATAGTTTTGTTATTTATATGTGTGTTGATGGTGGTTTAAAATTGGAATGTCATAATGAAAGCTATACTTTGAATAAAGGTGAGTCTATACTCATTCCGGCATCTATAAATCATATAAGATTAACAGCCTTACATAAATCCCGAATTTTAGAAGCCTCTTTATAATACATTGCTATAGAATAACTTGCTTTAATGATAAAGCTTACTTCATGTAAAATTGATGTGGGATGCTTTTTTTATTATTTCTAAATCAATTGAAAATATATTCTTAAAAAGTTTGGTTTTAATAATCAATACTTTTACAAGTAGAATTATTATTTAAGGTGATTTTTTGTTTTAATAGAATTAAGCAATCTTTAAGAATCGTTAGATTAAAAAATCTAAAAGCCTTTATTTACAAGAATATCTCTAATGCTTTTCTGATAATTCAAACAAAAATTTAAAATTAGATAGTATTAATAATTTCAAAAAATAGTAATTCAACGAATATTAATGCTATGTATAGAACATGTAATAGTTATAGTTTCATTCTATATTATTTTTACACCGTAATAATATTGGACTAGAAAACAGTATTATAATAAATAAGACACCGAATTTTTGATTAATAGCGCATACATTGTATTGACACAAAAACCCTTATGAATAATAATATATTCAATACATTAAAAAAAAATTTGTTTTAAAATAACTTAATTTAATATGATTTGGCAACCAAGTAGCCAAAAAGTTGTTTAAATAATTGCTATATGAAAACTAGGAGTTACTCTCATTTAATTATTCCCTTCTCCATAATAATACATTTAACTATCATTAATGGTGTTTTGTATATTATGACTCCTGAAACTTACCAAAATGTTTTAAGTATATTGTATTATAACATTTCTTGGTTAATCATTACATATACTTTAAATTATTACCCAACTGCTCGTAAGGAACAGTTTATGACTAACATCAAGAAAATGTTTTATCTATACTTGATTTATGGTCTCGCTTATTTCTCTTGGTTTGGGTTTACCGGTAATTTGCCTAATCTTATTCAATATCATTTTTTAGTTTATTTAGTGATTTGTGTATTACTTACTATATACAGATTTATCTTCTATTATTTTATACGAAATTACAGGCTAAAAGGAGGTAATTATGTTAATGTAGTCGTTATAGGAAGGGACAAAAACCTAAAAAAGATACGTCGTGTTTTTGATAATCCATATTTTGGGTACCGATACTGTGGTTTTTTTGATGATGGCGCTTCAGCTAGTCCAACTTACCTAGGAGGATTTTTTGATTGCTTTAAGTATATAATAGATAATGATGTAGATGAGGTGTATTGTACAGCGGCCAAACTTTCTAAGTCAGAACTTCAAAGCCTAATTAATTTTGCAGATAACAATTTAATTAAGCTTAAAATTATTCCAGATAATAAGGATGTTTTTACCAGAGCTATGAGCATCCAGAAATATGATAATATTCCCGTCCTGGATTTGAGAACATTGCCATTGGATACTGAATTTTCCCGTATTGGTAAGCGTGTATTTGACTTGGTCTTTTCTTCTTTGGTAATTGTTACATTGCTTTCGTGGCTAATACCCATTTTATATGTGCTTATTAAGCTTGAATCCCCTGGTCCCATATTTTTTATGCAAAAAAGGAATGGACTAAAACGCAGAGCTTTTATGTGTATTAAGTTTAGATCTATGACTTACAATGGTGAAGCACATAGCAAGATGGCTACTAGAAATGATTTGCGTGTTACAAAAATTGGTAGAATCATGAGAAAAACCAGTATAGATGAACTTCCTCAGTTTTTCAATGTTTTTATGGGGCATATGAGTGTTGTGGGGCCTCGTCCGCATATGGAGCTTCAAACTACCGATTATGAAATATCAGTTGATAAATATCTTGTTAGACATTTTGTAAAACCAGGTATAACAGGTTTGGCCCAAATAAGTGGTTATAGAGGTGAGGTTAGTAAACCTTCAGATATTTTAAACAGAATTAGGTTAGATATTTTTTATGTAGAAAAATGGTCTTGGCTATTGGATGTGAAAATTATAATTAAAACAGTAACCAATGCTATAATTGGTGAAGAAAAAGCATACTAAAAGTAAAACAATATTAATTAAATAACAGATATTTATGAGTTGGTTTGTATTATGTGTAAAAGAACAACAAGAACTAGAAGTAGCAAATATACTGGAAAGAATGAATGTAGAAGTGTTTTGTCCAGTTGTGAGAGATACAAGGGATTGGAGCGACAACAAAAAAGTTGTGGAAACACCTTTGTTTAAATCTTTTGTTTTCGTTAATCTTGAAGAAAAATATAGAGGCCTTGTCTTTGGAGCTCCAGGCGTAGTACGTTATTTGTTTTGGCAAGGTAAACCTGCAGTTGTTTCCAATGAAGAAATATGGACTATGAAAAAATGGATGGCAGACGATAGTAATGATGTGGAAGCACTTTCAAAATTAATTCCAGGCAGTGAAATCATGATAGAGAAAGGTGTGCAAAAAGATCATAGCGGTATCGTGTATTGGGTTAGAAAAAACAATGTGTCCTTTTTATTAAAGGAAATGGGGGTTGTCGCTCAAGCCAAACTTAAAGACGTCGTATAATACGGTTAATTTTAATTTATAGAATAACCCAAATATTATATGAATAAACTCTAAAAAGTTAAATGATATTTATATATCTATTTTTATCATATTAAATGATTACTTTTTGTATTTAAACCCCGATAAAAATCTATATCCTGTAAATTTTAATTAATTCGCTTTTCAACTTATTTAGTTGCTTTGAAATATTAAAAAAAAAATGTTTCTTTGAGATTGTATTCTTAGAAATTAGTATAGAAACATGTTTAAATAACACGATAAATAGCTAGGTTTACGTTAATTTTATAAATCTCACTTTATTTAATTCTTTTATAAATAATAAATTATTTTGATTCACATATTACATTCATATAAATATAATCTGCAACTATGGAAAAAGATATTATGAAAATACTACGCAGCTATTTGCGTTATTGGTATTTGTTTTTAATAGGAGGAGCAATATGTGTTGCACTTGCTTTTTTGTATATCAGATATGAGGTGGTGCCCCAATACTATATTAGTGGAAAGATTTTGCTTAATGATAAAGAGCAAGGGAATGGTGCTTCGGGAACAGAATCGTTAAGTAATCTTGGCTTGATAAAAATGTCTAGAAATATTCAAGATGAAATTGGGGTATTTCAATCCTATGATTTAATGGCCATAACCTTGGAAGAATTGGGTTTGGGTGTTGGGTATTATGCGCAAGGTAGATTTGGTGATGTAGAATTGTATGGAGAAGCCCTCCCTTTTAAAGTGCAATTATATGATAGTCTTCCCATTTTACAATATGGGAAGGTGGGCAATATTTCAATATTAGATGAGCAAACTTATAAGCTAGACACGTTTGATTCTGAGGATCAAGTAAAGAGTATGACCTATAATTTTGGGAAGATTATAAGTACACCTTCCGGATCCTTTAGTGTGGAATGGAATTCAAATGATGGCGATTTCATATCAAAAGCCCCAATATCCATAGTATTTCGTAATGTGGAGAATATGGCCATGGGCTATAGTCAAAATTTAACGGTTTTTCCAGTTAGTGCAGAAGGAGGGGGGCTTTTAGAAGTAAGTTTAACAGATGCTATTCCCCAAAGAGGTGTTGACCTTATTAATAAGCACATTGAAGTATACGCTCGCAAATCTGCTGAAAACAAAAATGTATTAGCAAATACAACGCTTGAATTAGTAGATCAACGATTGGAACTCTTGACTGGAGAATTGGGAAATGCGGAAAGGGATGTGGAGGTTTTTAAAAGAAGTAATAATCTTACAAATGTTGAGGCGGATGCATCGCGATTTGTCACGCTTGCAGATGAAGCAAGTCGTGAATTAATTACTGTTAGAGCAGAAATAGATGCTATAAAGTCTTTAGAAATGAACGTGGAACAATCTAATTTAGAATCTTCTTCAGTGGTCACTTCTTTTAATATTCAAAATCCGTCGTTGATTTCATTACTTTCCAAATATAATGAGCAACTTTATAGCAGGAAAGCGATGATTAGAAATACGGGACAGAGCAATCCGTTACTGGTCGAATTGGATAGACAATTGAGGGATATGAAAACTACTATTTTAAATAATGTTCAAAGTATTAAATCCAGTCTACTTAAAACTGAACGGGATATATTAAACAAATCGAATCAATATAAATCGAAAATATCTTCTGTCCCTACAGCGGAAAGAACCTTATTTGACATTAATAGGGATCAGAGTATTAAGCAACAGTTGTATCTATATCTCTTACAAAAAAGGGAAGAGGAGGCCTTATCCATAAGTGCACCGTTTTCTGATACACGAATCATAGAGACTCCAAGGTCTACCAGCTATCCCATAAGTCCCAATAAAACATCCATATATTTGGGAGCGATGCTCTTTGGTTTATTTGTACCATTTGTTTTTGTGTTTGTCAAACAAAATTTAAACACAAAAGTAGGTTCTACAGATGATATTAAAGCCTTAACGGATACTATGATATTAGGCTCTATTGCAAGTAGCAAGCATAAGGAAACTATCGTAGTATCTGAGAACAATGTGTCTGCTGCATCGGAGTTATTCCGTTTAATGCGATTTAATTTAAAATTCATTTCTAAGGGTGAGGATAAGCAGGTAATAATGGTTACCTCCGGAAAGAAAGGTGAAGGTAAAACATTTATTTCTGTGAATTTAGGAGCCAGTTTGGCCATTACAGGAAAAAAAGTAGTGGTATTAGGATTCGATTTGAGGGCTCCTAGATTGATGAAAGACGTTGGGCTTCAGTATAAACATGGTATTACGGATTATATTGTAGATCGTCAGGTAGAAGTGACCGATATTATAGTGCGTTATAAGGGTAATCCGAATCTGGATTTTATCGCTTCGGGAACCATCCCTCCAAATCCCGGGGAATTAATGCTTAGCGACCGTGTCAGTGAGCTGATAGCAATACTTAAGCAGACGTATGACTATATTATTATTGATACACCTCCCATTGGTAAAGTGGCGGATGCCTTTTCGCTTAGGAACTATGTAGATTCTACCTTGTATATAGTAAGAAGTAATTATACCACCAAATCTGAGATTAAAGGCATTAATGATATCACACTTAATAAAAAGTTAGACCAGGTCATGATCGTTTTCAATGATGTGAAGTTCGATAAATCATCTACGTACGGTTATGGAGAAAAACTAGGTAAATAAAATAGATGCATTAATATTTAGCAATCAAGATGGAGAGTTTTTTGCAAGAATTGCAGTGATGGTTTATAACCTTCTCCCCATCTAAATAAACGAAAGTCGCTTATGCTGGCATGTTAAATAAAGTTTTAAATAAGCGTAAAGTACCTAAAGCATTTAAGTGAAATGGTACATTATTGATAAGCACTCAAAATTATAAAAAGTGAGTAAAACAGGGCATAATAAGCATATTAAAATTTTAGACATAGCGAAAGGGTTAAGTATTATTTTAATGACACTTGTGCACTATCCTTTTACTCAAGGAGATAATGTTTATCCAAATCTTAGTTTTTTAATTAATGATGTTTTGATGATTTTTGTAGTGCCGATTTTTATTTTTATATCAGGGTATTTAATGAACGATGGCTCCAGTTTCAAGGCGTTTTTGTTTGATAAAATAGACGCATTAATAAAACCTCTGATTGGGTTTTTATTTAGCATTACAATTTTAAATATCATAAAATATAGCATAACGGCTGATTCTATAGGTTTGCATGGAATAATAAGTCCAGTTAACGCCTTGTTATCGGTAGTTATATTTGGTAACTTAGGGTTTGTAAATTACGCCTTGTGGTTTATAGTGGCCTTGTTTTGGGGATTACTAGCATTAAAAGGGGGAATAATTATTTGGGATTTAAAAAAACCATTGAAGTATGTGCTTTTATCAATTTTCGTCTTACTCTTGGTCATTCTAAATAGAACTAGCGTTACTGCATATTATGTGGTATACGTGCCTGTGTTTTTTACTTTTTTGGGCTTAGGATATATCTTTAAAAAATGGAGTGACCGATATTTTAATGGGATTTCATTTTTTTACAGTAACGTTATGTTTGTTTTTCCCATATTGTTTAGTATCGGATGGTTTGTTTTAAATAAGTTTAAGCTCAGAACCGATTTGGATTTATTCCTATTTGTTTTTAATTATCACTATTTATTATTATTATCTATAATGGGTATTTTTTCTGTCTTTTTTTTCTGTCGTTATCTTGAAAAGATACCCTACTTAAACACGGTTTTAATTGAATGTTCTAGAGCTAGTTTTTTTATTTTAGGACTTCATATCTTTATATTAGATGTATACAGACACATTTTTGACTTAAAGGTATATGATCCCCTATTACATTTTTTTCTATTTGGGTTCAACATATTTCTATGTTACATTATTTATAGAATATTAATTCAAACGCCATTTATTCGCCTTCTATTTGTTCCTTTAAAAAGAATAGAACTATCTGAAAGTGAAATTAGACTATTGAAGTTTAAACCTATAAATAGACTGATACCTAAAGAAATCTTAGTTTTAAACTAAATACAAATGGTTTTTAAAGAATAAAAGTATATTTAAATCTAAATGATTGAAGTAGATAAAAATAACCCACTAGTGTCTGTTTGTATTCCTATGTATAATGCCAGCCTTTATGTTGAAGAAACGATGCAAAGGATTAAAGACCAGACATATAATAATATTGAGGTTATTATTGTAGATGACGGCTCTAGCGACAGGTCGGTTGAAATAGTAAGTTCGTTTTTAAGCAACAATATTAAGTTATATCATAACCCAAGCAAAGGTGCTAATGCAGCTCGAAATTATGCATTCGAAAAATCTTCTGGAGATTATATTAAATTTATGGATGCAGATGATTATTGTTCCATTAAATTAATAGAGAAGCAAGTTGACATGTTACAAAAACAAGGCACTGAAACATCCTTTGTTTTTTCACCACTAAAAATGTTATTTCCTAATGGAGATATCGTGTCACCTAGGAGAGGAATAGATAAAGATTATGATCCTGCCATTGGATTACTGATAGATATTTGGAATGGACTTGGATTTAATTGTCCATTATGCCATTTAATGCCAAGAAAATTGGTGACGCTTTCAGGGGGATGGGATGAAACTATATTAAAAAATCAGGATGGTGAATATTTTGCAAGACTTTATAATAAAGCTGATAAGGCATTATCACTAACAGAGGAGTATGTTGTATGGAGACAAACAGGAACAGGCGTAAGTTCCGTACTATCATCAAAAGCCATTGAATCGGTCTTAACGACTTATGATATCATTATTGGTATCATTCTTCAATATAATAATGATATACAGCACAAAGAAATTTGTGAAAAATATGTAGGGAATTTTGTGTATGAAAATTATATATATGATTCTAATTTATATAATAAAGTACATGTGATACTTAAAAAGTATGATTTAAGTTTTAGACTTCCTAATAGAAAAGTGTTGAGTTTACTAAGAAAACTGTTGGGATGGAAACAAAGTGTTAAATTAATTCATAAATATAATTTGTAATGATTCCAAAAAGAATTCACCTTTGTTGGTTTAGTAATGATGAGATTCCACCATTTTTAAAAAGGTGTA
Organism: Confluentibacter sediminis; assembly: GCF_003258355.1. Classification (GTDB taxonomy): domain Bacteria; phylum Bacteroidota; class Bacteroidia; order Flavobacteriales; family Flavobacteriaceae; genus Confluentibacter; species Confluentibacter sediminis. The sequence goes on from NZ_QKPO01000006.1 coordinate 124,458, forward strand.
TAGATACATGGAAGGAGATAATGCCCTCTTATGAAATTAGGATTTGGGATGCTTCAAGTTTCGACTTTAATTCTGTTCCTTTTGTAAGAGACGCCTATGCAGCCCGCAAATGGGCATTTGTAACAGATTATATCAGGTTGTATGCACTTTATAAAGAAGGAGGTATTTATTTAGATTCTGATGTTAGAGTATTTAAACCATTTGATGAATGGTTAAATCGAGGTTTTTTTAGTGGAATAGAAATTGTTCCAGGAATGTACGAGGATAACAAAAAGTATTTAGACGAAAACGCAAAACCCATTAATCCTGAAGATCGATTTCATGGCATTGGTATTAATGCTGCTATTATGGCTGCAGAACCTAATCATCCTTACATGAAAGATTGCTTAGAAGCTTATAATAACATGTCATTTTATAAAGAAGATGGCTCCATCGATTTAAATAATATTGTAATTGGCTCTTATATATCTAAAGTAGCAGAAAAGTATGGTTTTGTTTACAAAGATGAGCAACAAATATTAAAGGAAAATATGTTGATTTTGCCTTCAAATGTTTTAGTAGGTAATACCTTGTATTTAGATAAAAACTCTTATGCTATTCATTTATGTAATGGAAGTTGGCATGACAACAGAACATCATTTGAGTCTTTTCTTCATAAATTGAAAAATAATTATCCTTCTCTTGATAAAATGATTGGATTTTTGAAAAAAGTAAATAATAGGCTAAAAAAATGATTTCTAATCATTGTAAATTATGCAATTAGAAAAAGAGAGATATATAAAAGTTACTGTGGGCATAATGAGCTATAATAATGCCGATTTTATTATAGAAGCTATAGAAAGTGTCCTTAAACAAACCTATAATAATTGGGAGTTATTTATTGTTGATGATGGTTCAAAAGACAATACGCAGGACATCATATCCCAGTATTTAAATGACTCAAGAATAAAATATATTGGGCACGAAGTTAATAAAGGTCAGGCTGCTACTTGGGAACATGTACTAAGCCTTGGTGAAGGAGATATTATAGGAACTCTTCATGCAGATGATTATTGGGATGAAAATATGCTTAATGAGGTTGTAAGTAGTTTTGCTGAAGATTCTGGATTGGATTTATTTTATACCAATTGGACGTTTATTGGTTCTAACAATACGGGGCCTGTTGTCAATAAGTTTGGCTCAGGACTCGACTTTCTTAAGTATGAAATAAAACAGTATACCATATTGCCTTCCGCTTCTTTTTTAAGTAGAAGTGTTATAAAAAAGTCGCCTTCGCCCATTTGCAATTATCGTGCTGCGGTAGATACCTATTATTTTTATCGTGTATTGCTTAAGGCTAATAAAGTAAAGTCCTCTCATCTTGCATTAACCAATTACAGATTACATGATAATAATGAAACTACAGTTTCAAGAGCTACAGGGTATGTGTTTGAAGAATGTATAGACAATTTGAAAAATATTAAGAAGGAAGAAAAAATTTCTAATTTATCAAATTTGATTGATAAGCGAATTGCAGATGCGTTTCTAATTCTTGGAATACAACGTATTAAATTTGGCGACTCAACAAATACTTGGCATTATATTGGAAGCGCTTTTAAAAGCAGTAGTTTAAGTTGTATAAGAAATAGTAATTTTTATAGACTTTTGTTTTATCATGCGAAAACATTAGTGTCAAATTAATAATAAAACGGTTTATAATGGAATTTTTTATTTGGTTTTAGTAGTCTGTCTTACTTGTATGCTTCTTCGTATATGAAAAGTATTCGATTTACAAATTTGTAGAGCAAGATATGGTGTTTCTTTGTTGTTTAAGAACTAAATGATTAAAATCTTAACTAAAATGTTTCAATGTTTTTAGAATTGATAAAAATGAATATAACTCAATCAATGATTAAATCATTAGTAGATATTAAAATTTTAAAGTTATATAAATGAAACATTTTTTTTCAGAGTTAAGACTATATTTTTGTAATCATTTCATTGCTATAGTGCCTAGTCATTTTATACGTAATTGGTATTATATAAAAATTATGAAGTTTAATATTGGCAAGAATAGTAGCTTTTTAATGACATGTGTATTTGATTGTGCAAAACATTTAAGTATTGGAGAAAATTCTGTTGTTAATGCCCGTTGCCGAATTGATAACAGAGGAGGTATAACTATAGGAAATAATGTATCTATCTCTTCAGATGTTACTATTTTAACAGCCGATCACGATATGGATAGTCCAGATTTTGCGGGGAGAGTTCGCTCGGTTATAGTAGAAGATTATGTTTGGGTTGGTACGGCCGCCATGATTATGCCTGGGGTTTCTATTGGGAAAGGTGCTGTAGTAGCAGCAGGAGCCATTGTTACAAAGAATGTCGAACCTTATCATGTGGTTGCTGGGATACCAGCTAAATTTATTAAAGAACGAAAAAGAGAGTTAAATTATACGTCATCTTATAAACGATTGTTTCAGTAAAAAATACATAACCATTTGAAAGTATAAACAACATATATAGGGTTGTTAGTTAAGCTTAAAAAGTAATTTAATTCGTATATATAAATAATTGAAAATTATACAATAAATAAAAAGCAATTTTATGAGAATAACAGTAATTGGTACCGGATATGTAGGTCTTGTTAGTGGTACGTGTTTTGCCGAAATGGGTAATAAAGTCACTTGTATAGATGTTGATAATAAAAAAATAGCAAAGCTTGAACAAGGTGTGATTCCTATTTTTGAGCCTGGATTAGAAGCCATGGTTAAAAGAAATTATGAGAATAAAACCCTAAAGTTTAGTACAAAATTATCTGAAAATCTGAATAATTGTGACATAGCTTTCATCGCAGTAGGAACTCCCATGGGAGATGATGGCTCTGCCGATTTAAAATACGTTTTACAAGTAGCTAGAGAAATAGGACAGTATATGTCAACACCTTTAATTGTGGTTGATAAATCGACTGTCCCAGTTGGTACTGCAGATAAGGTAAGAGCAGCAATTACTGAAGAACTACAAAAAAGAAATGTAGATATTAAGTTTGAGGTAGTTTCCAATCCCGAATTTTTAAAAGAAGGGGATGCTATTAATGATTTTATGAAACCAGACCGTGTTGTTATTGGTGCAGACGATGAAGCAACCACAGAGAAAATGAGAGCTTTATACTCACCTTTTTTTAGAAGCGGCTCAGCGCGTTTAATTACTATGGATGTACGTTCGGCAGAAATGACCAAATATGTGGCAAATGCTATGTTGGCTACTAAAATTTCATTTATGAATGAGGTGGCAAATATTTGTGAGTTAGTTGGTGCCGATGTTAATGATGTGCGTATTGGTATTGGTTCAGATAGTCGCATTGGTTATAGTTTTATTTATCCAGGAAGTGGTTATGGAGGGTCTTGCTTTCCTAAAGATGTAAAAGCATTGCATAGAACGGCTGCAGAAAATGGTTATGAAGCGCAATTAATAGCAGCCGTAGAAGCTGTCAATGATACTCAAAAACTTGTAATTGCAAAAAAAGTCATCAAGCGTTTTGGAGAAAATCTAACAGGAAAAACATTTGCAATTTGGGGACTTTCATTTAAACCAGATACAGATGATATGCGCGAAGCACCATCCATTTATATTATAAAAGAGTTGGTAAAACGTGGCGCAAAAATTAAAGCCTACGATCCAAAAGCCATGCATGAAGCTCAAGAATTTTACTTAAAGGGCTTAGAGGGTATTACTTACTGTAATTCAAAATATGAAGCATTGATTGATGCAGATGCTATGGTTTTATTAACAGACTGGAAAGAATTTAGAATTCCAGATTTTGAAGAGCTTAAAGCACAACTAAAACAACCTATAGTGTTTGATGGTCGAAATCAATATAATAATAAAATGATGGAAGAACAAGGTTTTGAGTATTTTCAAATTGGAAAAAAATAGATTTTTAATTCTTTAAAATAATTCGTGTAAAATTCTGTTCTTGATTATTTAACATATGAAGATACTATTTGTTTGTGGCGGTTTAGAGTCTGGAAAAGATGGCGTAGGGGATTATACAAGGCGTTTTTGTGCGGAGTTAATGCGTAAAGATATTGAGGTTGGTATGCTAGCATTATATGATTCTTATACAGACTTTGTTGATGAGACAAGTCAAGAGATGTATGGTTTGTCTATTCCTACTTTACGCTTACCCTTACATTTAACAAAGCAAGAGCGCTGTAATATTGCTAAAAACTGGATTGATTCTAATAATCCTGAGTGGCTAAGTCTTCAATTTGTTCCTTATTCATTTAATATCAGGGGGTTGCCATTCGGTTTGGGTAGTCAATTAAAAAAAATTAGTGGTACAAGAAAGTGGCATGTGATGTTCCATGAACTTTGGTTGGGATTACGTCAAAATGATTCTATAAAATTTTTGTTAATTGGATATGTTCAAAGATTTTTAGTAAAATCATTGATAAAAAAAATATGTATTGAAGTTGTACACACACACACACAATTTTATTTACATGAATTAAAAAAGCTTAATCTGAATCCTCAATACCTTCCTATATTTGGAAATATTCCATTAATTAAAAAAGAAGGCAGGAGTTTATATTTACAGAATAATAAAATTTCATTAATAAATTTTGGTTCAATTCACCCAAAAGCACCCGTAAAACAATTTGCAGAAGAAGTTTTAAATTATTTTGATAAAAAAAAAGAAACGCATCCTTGTATAGTATTCATTGGAAGATCTGGTAATGAAAGAGAAAATTGGATCAAAGAATTCGAATCACTAGGAATTGAAGTCGTTGTAATGGGAGAATTAGAAGCTGATGAAATTTCAGCTGTTTTACAAGAAGCCTCTTTTGGTATCACAACTAATCCTTCCTTTGTTATTGAGAAAAGTGGAACAGTTGCAGCAATGAGAGAGCATGGTCTTCCTATTTTAATAGTCTCAGAGGATTCAAAACCCAAAAGTGATTTTAACTTAGTTTTAGCGAATGACTTATTACAATATAAATCAGGAAATTTTTCAGAATTAATGAATATAAAATTACCTAATACTACTGAAGTTAAAGGTATTAATGAGATTGCTGATAAATTATTGAAATCTCTTTCGTTTAAGGGCTAGATTTTTTAGATTAATTGTTTTATATAATTAATGCTTTCATTTAAGTTTAGTTAAGTAGGATTAAATTTGGTAAATAATTTTGGTAAAAATTTTATATCTAATTCAGATTTTTGGGTTGGAATAATTTATAATAAATTTATAAAATGATAAAAATTTTGGTAGCTCACCCTACTAGTAATCAAAATAGCAGAGCAGCCGTTAATGGTTTGTTAAAGGCAGAAATGCTAAATGAATTCTATACAACCATTGCCGCTTTTCCTGGAGATACTCTTGATAAACTAAGCACTATAGGGCCTTTTAAAGAGATTTCCAGAAGACAATTTGAATCTGAATTAAAACCGTTTACAAAAACCTCTCCTTATATGGAAATAGGAAGATTGGTAAGTTCTAGGCTAGGCATTAAAAGTTTAATAAAACACGAAACGGGAGTTCTTTCTGTAGACGCTATATACCAAAGTCTTGATATAAAAATCGCTAATAAGTTAAAAAAAGCATCTAAACAAGGTTTAAATGCTATATATGCCTATGAAGATGGAGCCCTTAATTCTTTTAAAAAAGCGAAAGAATATGGTATAGAATGTCTTTACGATTTGCCTATTGGGTATTGGCGTTATGCACAAAAATTGCTTTCAGGGGAACAAGAACGTTGGCCAGATTGGTCATCAACGTTAACAGGTTTTATGGACTCTGAAGCAAAACTTGAAAGAAAAGATCAAGAATTAGCATTGGCCGACCGTATTTTTGTTGCCAGTTCATTCACGGCAAAAAGTTTAGGTGAATATCCTGGTAAGTTAGCACCTGTAAAAGTAATACCCTATGGCTTTCCTGAACCTATAAAAACAAGGGAATATAATATGGGGAATAGACCTCTAAAATTATTATTTGTAGGTGGATTATCCCAACGAAAAGGTATTGCGAATATGTTTGCTGCAGTAGAAAATCTATTACCACATGTGGAGCTTACCGTGGTAGGAAGAAAAAGTACAGACGATTGTGTGCCTTTAAATAAGGCGTTACTAAAGCATAAATGGATACCCAGCTTACCCCACGACCAGATTTTAAAACTTATGCAAGATCATGATGTGTTGTTGTTTCCTTCACTTTTTGAAGGTTTCGGATTGGTTATTACAGAAGCGATGTCACAAGGGACGCCAGTTATAACAACAGATAGGACAGCGGGACCAGACCTGATTGAACATGGACATAATGGTTGGTTGGTACAAGCAGGCTCAATAGATGCCTTGCAGGATTGTATTCAATTGCTAATAAATAAACCTGAAAAAATAGCGGAGGCAGGAAAAGCAGCTATAGAAACAGCAAGGAAAAGACCATGGTCTGTTTATGGACAAGAATTGGCAGAAGCGATTTTAAGAAAATAAATCATATTTGACGTAAATAGTCATTAAAAATGAATAAAGAATTAGTAATAAATACGAGTAATTTAATAAAAGAAGCAGCGGTACTCAATCTTTTAAAAAAAGGAGTTTGGCTTTATTTTTTCTTATTGATTTTTGAAGGGGCATTACGTAAATGGTTTTTACCTTTTTTGTCCACGCCATTATTAATTGTTAGAGACCCACTAGCTATATGGTTAATATATTATAGTTGGAAACATAATGTGTTAAAACCAAACATGTATGTTTTGGCCATGACTTTCATAGTTTTATTATCATTCTTTGCAACACTTTCATTTGGACATGGCAATTTAAAAGTGGCTATTTTTGGAGTGCGTGTATTAATTATTCATTTTCCAGCTATGTTTATTATTGGGAAAGTGTTTGATAAAGACGATGTTATTAAAATGGGTAAGGTATTATTATTAATATGCATTCCCATGGTAATCCTTATAGGACTACAGTTTTATAGTCCACAATCGGCATGGGTGAACAGAGGAGTTGGAGGTGACATAGAAGGTGCGGGATTTAGTGGTTCTATGGGCTATTTTAGACCCCCAGGAACCTTTTCGTTTACAACTGGTAATGTGATGTTTTTTAGTTTTGTAGCTTGTTTTGTTTTTTATTTTTGGTTAGCCAAGATAAAAATAAACAGAATTGTATTAATAGCGGCAACCTTTGGGTTGTTAGCGGCTATACCACTCTCAATAAGTAGAACATTGATGTTTTCTATAGGGGTTACTCTTATTTTTACGCTTTTTTCGGTCGCCAGTAATCCTAAATTTTTCCTGAGAATGTTTGTTTTTGTAATATTAGGAGGAATGACTTTGGTACTATTGAGCAATTTGTCTTTTTTTCAAACAGCAACTGAAGCTTTTACAAGTCGTTTTGAAGTGGCTAGTAGAGAGGAAGGTGGGGTGTCTAACTCCTTAATAGATCGTTTTTTTGGAGGTATGATTGCTGCTTTAGGAGCCAATGATTTACCATTTTTTGGATATGGCTTGGGTATGGGAACAAATGCTGGAGCAGCCATGTTATTAACAAAAGGTAAAGAAATGACTTTTTTAATTTCAGAACAGGAATGGCTTAGGGTTGTTGGTGAAATGGGCTTTGTTTTGGGTATTTTGGTTCTATTGATTAAAGTGATCTTTTGCGCTGATATTTCCATGAAAAGTTATAAAAGTTTAAAATCAGGTAATTTATTACCATGGTTGCTTTTAAGTTTTGGACTTTTGGTTTTAATTCAAGGGCAATGGGCCCAACCAACAGTACTTGGTTTTGCAACATTATCGGGAGGTTTAATTCTGGCTTCAGCTAAAAAGACAACATTAAAAATAGAGGAAACGGAATAGATATAATTAAAAAAGATGCACATTATATTAATTGGAAATTATGAGTTAGATAAGCAAGAGAGCATGGAACGTTTCACGTTGATGTTATCAGATGGTTTTAAAAGTTCTGTAATTAATACAACCATTTGGAGACCCATTGTTTTTTTTGGTATAAAATCACTTAATCCACATAAAGGGATTGGGAAATATTTAGGTTACCTTGATAAATGGTTGCTTTTCCCTCTAATAATACAATTGAGAGTATTCAAAAATTCAAAAAAGAATGCTAGTTTTTTTTATCATGTTTGCGACCATTCAAATGCACCATATTTAAAGTATTTGCCAAAATATCAATCAGGGATTACGTGTCATGATGTTTTAGCCATTAGAGGTGCTTTCGGCTATTCTGATGCTTATTGTCCTGCCACGAGAATGGGTAAAATACTTCAAACGTGGATTCTTAATAATTTATCTAAAGCCAATAAAGTGGCCTGTGTATCAGAACACACATTGTTTCAATTAAAGGAGTTATCTGATTCTGAAATCACAAAAAATAGAGATTGGAGGGTTATTCACAATGCCTTTAACGCGCCCTTTTCTCCAATGTTTAAACAGGACTATCAAACCATATTAAATAATAATGGTATGGATGTTAGTAAAGAATTTATATTACACGTAGGATCTTCATTACCGCGCAAGAATAGAAAACTTTTACTAGATATGGTTCATGTTTTAGGAGTGAAATGGGATGGATACATTTGTTATGCCGGAGAAGCATTAGAAGAAGACCTATTAAATTATGCTAAACAATTAGGTTTAGAACACAGAATAATTTCAATTGTACGGCCAGAACACCAGGTTATTGTGGCATTATTTAGTGCATGTAAGGCGTTTATTTTTCCATCGCTTTCAGAAGGTTTTGGTTGGCCGGTAATTGAAGCGCAAGCTTGTGGAGCTCCAGTTATTGCTAGTAATTTAAACCCCATGCCAGAGGTAAGTGGAGGAGCCGCAATACATGTTGATCCAACAACCCCTGAATTATTTGCTGAAGCATTTATAAAGCTAGAAGACGCTATATTTAGAAGAAATCTTATTGAAAATGGGTTTGAAAATATTCAAAAATTTTCTAATGATAAAATGATTCAAGGCTACCTTGGTTTATTTGCTGTAGATGAATTAAAAAAATAATTAGAAGCAATGATACTTAAAATTCTTACAACTGTAATGCCTTGGAGAATACGTAGATTTTTACTACAAAAGTGGTTTGGTTTTGAAATCGATTCTACTGCTCGCATAGGCATGTCTTGGATATTTCCAAAAAAGCTGATAATGGCAGCTAATACGAGAATAGATCATTTTACTGTTGCTGTAAATCTAGATTTAATTCAAATAGATAATAACGCTACCATCGGAAGAAGTAACTGGATAACTGGGTTTCCTACACAAACAGACGCTTCACACTTTAATCATCAATTGGATAGAAAAGCTGAATTAATTTTGGGGGCGTCTTCGGCAATAACAAAAAACCATCATTTGGATTGCACAAATACTATACATATAGGGAAGTTTAGTACCATAGCAGGATATGATTCCCAATTTTTAACTCATTCAATCAATGTTATAGAAAATATTCAAGATAGTGCTCCCATAGAGATCGGGGACTATACATTTGTTGGTACAAATTGTGTAGTGCTTGGAGGTGCTAAATTACCTTCGCATTCGGTTTTAGGAGCAAAGTCTCTGTTGAATAAAGCTTTTGAATTGGAGTGGAAATTATATGGAGGGATTCCCTCTAAAGAAATTAGTGATATCCCGAAAACAGCAAAATATTTTTCAAGAACAGAAGGATTTGTTTTTTAGTAACATATAAAAAAGTATCAATTTATGTCCCAAAAGATATTACATGTTGTAAGTAGTATGGATCCTGTTTTTGGAGGTGTTTCTAAAGCGGTTCGTACCATTGCAACCAGCCTCATGGAAAACGGTATCGTCAATGAAGTGGTTAGTTTGGATGATATACAAGCCGATTTTATTAACAATGATTCTTTTAAACTTCACGCCTTAGGCTCCAGCAAGAATCCTTGGGCATACAACTCTAAATTGCTCCCATGGCTCAAAGATAATTTGCATTATTATGATGTGGTTATGGTACATGGCTTATGGTTGTATAGTTCGTATGTGGTTTATTTAGCAATAAACAGCATGAGAAAACAAGATCGACTTAAGTATTTTGTCATGCCACATGGGATGTTAGATCCTTATTTTCAAAAAGCGGAAGGTAGACGATTAAAAGCCATACGTAATTGGTTGTACTGGAAACTCATTGAATACAAGGTGGTTAATAACGCCGATGGATTGTTATTTACTTGCGAAGAAGAACGGCTTTTGGCAAAACAACCTTTTAAACCTTACAAACCCAAAAAGGAATATATTGTGGGGCTTGGGGTTGACGTTCCACCCATTCACAATGCCGATATGGACAAAGCATTTCAAAACTGTTGTAAAAGTTTAGAAAATCGACCTTTTCTGCTATTTTTAAGTAGAATTCATCAAAAAAAAGGTGTTGATTTACTTTTAGAGGCATACAAAAGATGTATAAGTGAAGTTGATTTAGATTTGGTTATTGCAGGTCCAGGTTGTGAATCGGATTACGGGAAATATTTACTCAAAACCGTGAGTGAAGATTCTAAATTAAAATCTAGAGTACACTTTACGGGTATGCTATCTGGCAATGCCAAATGGGGAGCTTTTTATAATGCAGATGCATTTATCTTACCAAGTCATCAAGAAAATTTTGGTATTGCTGTGGTAGAAGCTTTGGCTTGTGGAACGCCCGTTTTAATATCGGATAAAGTTAATATTTGGCGGGAAATTAAAAATGGCAATGGAGGATTTGTGGAACAAGATGATTTAAGGGGTACCACTAATCTTATATTAAAATGGGTAGCTTTAAAAACACATGAAAAAAAAATAATGGAACAAAATGCTAAAAAAACATTTTTGGAACACTATGCTATTCAACTTGTAGCGAAACGTTTGGTGGAGTTACTAATTAAACCTTTGGAAATAGCGTAACAAAAAAATAAAAGAAGTAAAATCATGAGAAATATTTTGTTTGTTATAGGAACTTATCCTTCATATGGTGGTACAGAAAAGGTTACTACTGTTCTAGCAAATGCGTTTGTAAGTAAAGGACATTCAGTTTCAATTGTTTCATTTGAACAACCAAACCCAGAATTACAAGAAGAAGAATTAGATCCATCCGTTCAATTGTTTGCTTTAAGTACTCCATTACGCAAAAAACTGAATGTTTCACTACTTGAAGAAATTATTATCAATAGAGATATTGATGTCATCATAAATCAATGGTGTTTACCGTATTATGTTACCTTGTTAATTAATCGAGCTAGAAAGAAAAAGAATTGTATTTTGATATCCACCCTTCACGGTGTGCCTGATCAAAATAAGCGCTTATTGAAAATTCTTCATTATAAAAATAATTCAAATAATCTAATATCAAGGTTATTTTATAAAACTTTACATGCTTCAATGTTATACTTAACAGGTCTGAATCTTAAATATGTATATATGCAAAGTGATCTATATGTCGTTTTGTCAAAAAGTTTTATAGAAATTTTTCTTAAATTATCTAAAATTAAGAATAAAAATAAAATCATTTCAATAGCCAATCCTATTACGATCAAAGCTCCTTTAAGGTTTGATAAGAATTATCAAGATTCTAAAGAAAATGAAATAGTATTCGTTGGCCGCATGGATTATGTTAACAAAAGGGTACATCGCGTAGTTGAAGCATGGGAGGAGTTGCATAAAAAATATCCTCATTGGAAATTGGTATTAGTTGGAGATGGTCCTGAGAAACAGAAATTAGAGTCTTATGTAAAAATTAAAAATATTGAAAGAGTAATATTCGAAGGTTTTAAAAAAGAGGCTCCCATAGAATTTTATAAACGGGCGAAAATTTTGTTATTAACTTCGGATTTGGAAGGGTTTGGGCTAGTTGTTATCGAGGGCATGATTTATGGGGTTGTGCCAATTGTTTATGGTAGTTATTCTGCAATATATGATATAATAGAAAATGGCAAATCTGGTTTTATAACCACTACGCCTTATAGTAAAGATAAAACTTTAGAGTACCTTAATAAATTAATGTTAAATGATCAATTATATCAAACAATTTCGGAAGAAGCTTACAATAAAGCTCAAAACTTTGCTCTTGATAGAATTATCATGGAATGGGAAAGTGTTTTTGAGAGGGTTTATAAAAAGAAATACATCGCTTAAGTATGTAATAATTAGTTAGAAAATATCCAAAATGAACAGTTATAATTTTAAATATGATAATTTATGATGAGAATATGACAACTTGCTCTACCAATTCCATTTTAGTAGTTGAAAAGAAAGAGCATTTATTATTTAAATAAAAGTTTAAGATATATGAACTATTCTTTTGGTTACATAGTTATCCTTTATTAAAAAAAATATTTGATTATGAATGATTTTGATTTGTCCACCTATAAAGAAGATAAGCCATTTTTTATAAAAAGAATTATATGGATGGTAATAAATAGAACAATTTTTAGATGTATACCAGGAGTTAAGCTCTCTTTTGTTAGAAATGGTATGTTAAAACTTTTTGGAGCAAAATTTAAAGGATCTGCCCTGATTTATCCATCAGTAACAATATTTGCGCCATGGAATCTTGAGGTCGGTCAACATTCTTGCGTAGGACCTAGAGTTGAGCTTTACAGTAAAGATAAAATTATTATAGGAAGAAATACAATAATATCTCAAGGCAGCTATATTTGTACCGCATCTCATGATATATCTAAGCTTATACTTCCTTTGGTAACTAAACCAATTACAATTGAGAGTGGTGCTTGGGTTGCAGCTGATGCCTTTATTGGACCAGGCGTAACAATTGGAGAGGGAGCTATTGTAGGGGCTAGATCGGCGGTTTTTAAAGATGTTAAACCGTGGACTGTTGTAGGAGGGAATCCAGCTCAACTTATAAAGCGAAGAGTTCTTGAAGATTTAAATCAACCAAAATAATAATAGTTTATGATTTCAATTGTGATACTCACTAAAAATGAAGAGAAGGATTTGCCAATGTCTTTACAATCTGTTAGTTGGAGTGACGATGTTCATGTTCTTGACTCGGGCAGTACAGATAAAACATTAGAGATTTCTAAAGAATTTGGTGCGATTGTAAGCCATAATCCATTTCAAAGTTTTGGTCAACAGCGAAATCATGCTTTAGATCATTTAAAAATAAAAAATAACTGGATTTTGTTTTTAGATGCCGATGAAGTAGTCACTAATGAGTTTAAAAATGCCATGTTTGATGCTATTGCAAATGCAGATGCAACAATAGCAGGTTACTTTTGTTGTTGGAAAATGATGTTAGAAGGAAGATGGCTTAAACATTGTGATAATTTCCCGAAATGGCAATTTAGACTCATGCGAAAAGGAATGGCTAGATTTACGGATTTTGGTCATGGGCAGAAGGAAAGTGAAGTAAAAGGTAGAATTGAATATTTAAAAGAGCCGTATTTGCATTATGGTTTCTCTAAGGGGTGGGCTTTATGGATTGAAAGACATAATAGATATTCTACTCAAGAAGCGACAGAACGTTTAAAAAATAGACCACCTTTTAAACATGTTTTTGAAAAACACGCTAGCAAGCGAAATCCAGCACTAAAGTCTTGGTTGAGTCTTTTACCAGGTTGGCCATTTATTAGGTTTTTTCAGGCATATGTATTAAGTCTTGGTTTTTTAGAGGGTATTCCAGGGTTTATCTATTGTATCAATATGTCGTATTATGAATTTCTGATACAAATTAAAATTAGAGAGATAAAAAAGGAATCTGTTACTAAACAATAAAAGTAACTACTATAAATTTTATCAATGAAAAGAAACGTTTTTTATTTTTTTTTAATCATAATAGGAGCTCTAATAGTGCTTTATTTAAGCTGGGTAAGTAGTCCTAAAATTGGAGGCAATGTATTAATACCGAGTTGGATAGCTTATTGGGTAGATGCTTACAGGTATAATGAAATACGTACCGCTGTACCCATGGTTTTTTTAGGAGTATTATCAGGTTTTATGATTTTATCCAATAAATTAGACAAAAAAACATGGGGCATTATAGCTTGGTTATCTTTAACGGTTTTAATAAGTATTGCCGAAATCGGACAATATTTTAGACCCATGCGCTCATTTGACTTGAAAGATATTGCTTGGGGATCAATAGGTTCTGGGTTTGGCTTATTGGTAGCATTTATTGGTGCTGGTGTTTTTAATAAAATGAGGCACACAAAATAATTAAATATGGGAAAACGCATTTTGCTTATCGGTTATAATTTTAGCCCAGAGCCTACAGGAATTGGTAAATACAGTGGAGAAATGATCCATTGGCTTGCCAATCATGGCTATGATTGTACGGTGATTACCACGTATCCCTATTACCCCTATTGGAAAGTTCAAGAACCTTATTATAAAAAACGTTTTTGGTATTTAAAAGAAGTTGCTGATTTCAATTCTGGTGGAAAAATAACAACATACCGTTGCCCCATGTATGTACCTAGTGAACCATCAGGAAAAAAACGTATGCTTTTAGATTTGTCTTTTATGGGATCTGCGTTTTTTCAGTTATTAAAATTAGCGTTTCATAAAAAGCATGATACGGTTATTACTGTGGTGCCTTCTTTTCAATTTGGTATTTTAGGTTGTTTTTATAAAGCTATCAAAAAGGCTAAAGCAGTCTATCATATCCAAGACATGCAAATTGAAGCGGCTCAAGATTTAAAAATGATTACATCTGAAAGATTGCTAAAAAAGTTGTATAAAGTTGAAGACTATATATTTAAAAATTCCGATGTTATCAGTACTATTTCAGAAAAAATGGTTGAAAAAATATCTAAAAAGGCAAAAAAGGGCGTGTTTTTATTTCCTAATTGGTCGGATACTCACTTTTTTTCTCCACTTCCAAATAAAGAGCTATTAAAAACAAATTTTGGTTTTGCTGCCACAGATAAGGTTGTCTTATATTCAGGAGCCATTGGAGAAAAACAGGGTTTAGAGTCCATCATATATGCAGCAGATTATTTTAAAGAGGACCAGAAAATTAAGTTTGTTATATGTGGCTCTGGACCCTATAAAGAAAAATTACAGGACTTAACAAATTCACTTAAATTATATAATGTTATTTTTTTTCCTCTTCAACCTATGGAAAAATTTAATGAGTTTTTAAATATGGCAGATGTGCATTTGGTGATACAAAAGACAAAAGCTAGCGATTTGGTGATGCCTTCTAAGCTAACGACGATTCTATCGGTGGGCGGTTTAGCATTGATTACGGCGAATCCTGATTCGGGATTATATGGTTTAGTGAGCAAATATAACATGGGTGTTTTAGTAAATGCCGAAAGCCAGAAAGCTTTAAATAAGGGCTTGTCAGATGCTTTACTAGAAGGGATAGGGATACACGATAACATACGCCAAAACGCACGACAGTATGCAGAGACCTACCTGGATATAGATACCATTATGAGTAACTTTCAGGTTAAGGTTTTAGAAGGATAATATTAATGTAACGAAACCGTTACATGACCTCTTTGCGAGCAAAGCGGAGCAATCTCATTAATGGTGTTGGTTAATGTCATATACTTTCAATTAAAAAGACACATTTTGACTCTTTATCCTTTAGGAGAAAGCGAAACAATATTTTTAAGAGAATTTACTAAAGTGCCAAATTACATTTCTTAATTTATTAAGGTTTCTCAATTCAATTGTTGAGAATTACTTCTGCTGTGTCACAGTAATGCGCTTAAAATGCATACCATGCCATTTTTTAATGGCCTCTAAAGCGCTCTGATTTTTTTTAAATAGATAAGGACAGTTTGGGAAATTTTTATTTGGTATTTATTTAAGTATTGATATTCATTAATTTAATGAGAGGGTCTAAATTGAATATGAAAGGTGTTCGTGAAAAATAGTATGAATACTTTTCAAAAACTTAAATAACAGCATTGTATTTAATGTTTTACAAAAAATTGAGGGTATGGGTTTGCTGGTGCATCCAAA
This sequence comes from Confluentibacter sediminis, assembly GCF_003258355.1. GTDB lineage: Bacteria > Bacteroidota > Bacteroidia > Flavobacteriales > Flavobacteriaceae > Confluentibacter > Confluentibacter sediminis. The sequence goes on from NZ_QKPO01000006.1 coordinate 140,378, forward strand.
ATAACAGTACGCACATTTTTTTTAATGTTTGTCATTAGTTTGTTTAAATCAGTATCTAAAGCAAACGTGCTGTTGATTATAGAAGCATTTTTAAAGTTCCAACCGCCACCTAAATCACCGTTACATTTACTATTTAATATGTAAAAGCCTGTTTCATAGTGGTAGTTAGAAGTTAATGTTGTGGAATCTAAAAAATTACAACCTTCTATGTAAGCACCTGTCGTACCTAGAATATATGTGCTGCTATTTCCAGAAAAATTACAGTTATACATAGATATAGGATTACCTCTAAACAATACATCATCAGCAGCATTTACAGGATGTGTGTTTCCTTTATTATTTGTGAAATCGCAATTTACATAAGTACAAAAATTATTACTTCCATGATTTCCAACCAATCCATTTCCAACAAAATTACATTCCATCCACATATTGAGGTTACTCCCTCTAATAGATTGTACCTCTAAAGCAGTACCACAATTAATAAATTGGTTTTTATAGTAGAATGTTTTATCCATATAGCCTGCATTATTAATAGTGTAAACAGGAGCATTATCATTATTAATGCCATTCACACAGTCAATAAAATTTAGATGGTCTAAGAAATTATTATCAAGTCCAAAAATCCAATGTAAACGAATACCATTTGTTTGGTTTCTAAATATTAAATATTTTAAAGTGCAACCATAAAGTAAATTTGTTGCATCTGGAGCATATACGCCTTCACTACCACCTTGAAGTGTTAAATTTGCCAAATGAAATGTGTTTAAGTCTGCGGTTGTACCAGAATTATATAAAGATATTAAAGGAAAATCATCTGTTAAACCACATATTACGGTTTTGCCTGTTCCTTGACCTATAATCCCTTGTTGATTAAAAATATTTACATTTACTTTTAAAGTTGAACCAATATAAAATACACCTTCTGGCAATTCAGCAATATTATCCGTATCTATTAAATTTTGAATATAGGCCGTACTATCTGGTTTACCTAATCTTTCAGTTGCCCAATTAACGCCTAATGGGTCTGGCAACGTTTCATGTACTGGTCTTGCTATGGGTGTACGCGGTGTTTGCTGAATCATATTAGTTAACTTAGTTACTAAAGCTGTGTTTGTAATAGTCGTTGTAACTTCTTTATCGTCATTAAAAACAGAATAATTAGGATATTTAGATTGATTACTGTTATGGTGAGCAATAAAATTTAATCCCCCCGCTTCTTTTATATACACCTCTTTAAATAAGTTATCATACATCATGAATAAATTTGTATTCGCTCTTACAGTGCTATAAACAAACTTTTGGGGAGGGTTTACAGATAGGCTTGATGTATTACCTATTTGTTTATTAATCATAAATAGGTTATCGGCTTGTATATCAAATGGAGGCGTTTCGCAGCCAGCACAATAGCCATTGCCGCCACCCATATCGGTTATTTTAAGGCTCCCTATGTTAGTGGCATTAAACATCGGAAGTTGGTTGGAACTACTTCCATTATTAAAATTCCATCCTTCACTATCCAGTCCTATAAAGGTAATATCTTCCACATTATCTATAACAGCTCCATAAGCTTTAGGTGTTAAATAGTTTGTCCATGCATTTACATTACCATAACTTGGGGTTGCATTATTTCCCTTTAAAAGGAATGGCGTTACACCAGCTTGATGTCTGTAAATTCTATTATTTCTAAAATACCCACTTGCACTCATATTAAAATTAAGAGAACATCTTACATTTACAAAGAGGTTATTTTCTAACATACCACCGACAGAACTTATATTGGTATCTATTATAGATTTAAACACGCTGTTTTTTATTGGAGCACCAGATAAAAATTTAAATAGATGTATTTTTAAATTTTCTACATGAACGTTTGTGCTTCCTGCCAATACATTAATGTCTGGAAATTCTGTAATTGCAGGAAACCCATAAATGGCTTGATTACTTCCTATATTTATAGGTGTACCATTAATACGCCCATAATTTCCTGGCTCTAATCTTATTGATTTATAAGTATCTAAATAATACTGTAAGCTATCTTTAGCGGTTAATGGTACCAAAATAGCATCAAAATAAGCTATTTCATCTATCATATTATTCGTTGCAACGTAGGCTTCTGTCGTAACAGTTTCAATATTACTATCCCCAGATTCATTATCGGCAGCGTCAATAGCTCTTACGGTTAGACTGTAATTTGTTGCAGCAGTTAAACCGGTTACAGTAAAAGTGGTTTCTATTCCACCAGTGGAATCTACTAAGAGCATACCATTATTATAAATCCTATAACCTGTAACAGCCATATTATCGGTTGATGCCGTCCACGTAAGATTTACTGTGTTTTGTGTAATGTTACTAGCTACTAATCCAGTGGGATTTGTAGGCACTTCTGTGTCAGGCTCACGGCTAGTTGCTGTCTGATCGATAGCGTAATGGTAATTCTGAGCCATTACAGTCGTTGAAAAAAGAAAAAAGAAAATTATGTGTTTCATCATTGTCCAGAAATTATATAGGCGTTTTCGCCCGATTTTCTAAGCAATCCAAATCTTACATTTCCTGTGTCACTTATAAAACTGGCACTCCCAGCATTTGTATAATTTAGCGTTACCCCAGAGGCAGCTCGAATAGTTAAAGCGGCGCCATTATGGGCTTCTAAATTAATGGTATCGCCTATTTGCATGTCGGAAAACCCTGTGGCGATGGTTAATGTAGAAGATACAGTGCAAGCTATAGTGTTATAGATATCGGCCGTATTGATATTTCTGGATGAGGTTAGAGATCTAATGCTTGCTTTATAAGGGGTAGTGCTAGCGCCACCTCCTACAATACGCTCAGCCGTTTTGGCGTGTAAAGCATAAGGCACACTAAGCAATTGACTAATGCCAATAATGTTGTAGTTAGAACCTCCAGTAATATCAACTTGGGTTTCTATAAAATAGGGGCCTTGCGACCAAGCTATTTGACTAAAGTTTCCAATAGCAGTCGTTCCAGTGCCAATTTCTAAGCTTACCAGACCATTTGCGTTAGTCGTTTTCGTGTGCGATTCTTGATACACAACAGCTCCTGTAGTTGTCGTTTGGCGGATAAGGATTCTTACGCTAACAACCGCATTGGTGACTAAACTATTGTCATTGGCACGTATAATGGCTTGATAGCTTATTTTGTCAGGTGTTTGTGCATACATATTTATCGTTGTGACTGCAAAAAATAGTAAAGTATATAGGTATTTCATGAGGTTATTCTTTTAATATCTTAAATGTTTTCCAAATTTTGTTTTTAACAAATACTTGAAGTAGATACATTGACGAACTTAAATGACTTAAGCTAATTTGGGTTTTATCATCTTCAATAGTTTGTTGTTGTATTAATTTACCTTGATAGCTAAAGAGCTGGTAGGTATTTTGCCCGTTTTGTAAATCAACGCCTTTCATTGACAAATTTACAAAATCTGTTGTTGGGTTAGGATAAACAGAAATACTGATTTCTGCATTAATGATATCTTGAGGGTTATTAATATTTTCACCACTATCTTCTGCTAAATTACTGTGTTGTACCCCTTGGGCAACATTATACACCGATTCTCCTACATAGGTAAAAAAGACTTGACCAATGGAATATGATACAGACCCTGAACGTCCTAAAGCGTCATTGCCAGTAGCATTTGTATTACTCATCATAGTAGTGTTATTTTGGCTTTCAACTACTACAGATGAAAATAGCATGACAATGAGTATAAGTAAGTTATTAATTTTTGAGAGTCCTTGCTTCACAGTTCATTGGGATATTTAGAAGTTCAATAATCTTTTCGATACAAAATTACCATAAATAAAAAAAATAATCGATGAATGTTGCTTTATTTTCGACGAAGTGCATGTTTGATTTTCGATGAACTGTAATTGATGCTGTTGATAACTAGATTTTCTGAAATTTATTATAAATAAGTACGTATGTTTATAATCTTTAGATGTTTTTTTTTATTATTTTATAAATTTTATGAATTATCTATTTTTTTAATTAATTAGTAGCTAATAATATAAATATGTGCTGTATAAATTGGTTTTAATACATCGATGCAAAAATCATTATATAGGTTCTTAAATCTTGTCAAGTTATGATACCTTAAATAATAAGTTGATTCAAAAATGATACGGTGATAAATGGTTGATATTTAACAAAACTACTTAGATTTCATTGTTTTACGCTGGAATGAATAAGAGAAGTTATTAACAATTTGTTTTTTTATTTAAAATACTATTTGGTATGGGGAAAACTGTAATAGATAGTCTCTGTTGAATTAAAATAAATACTTTCTAAGGTGTAAATTAATGCTTTAATCGGATTTTTTTAACAGTTTGAGGAGGTAAGTATTTGATGTCTTTGATTTATACCTTAATTTTTGAAATATGAGGTCTTAGTTCTAAAAGGCTTAGGCTGCTTGTCAAAATGAAGTTTCTATCAGACAGTATTTGAGTAAAATTAATTAGAATTTAGTTCTCAATGGAAACACCTTATATTTAACTATAGCACTCTATGGAGAGATAACCTAAAAAACATACTGAATAAGCCTAAATGTCATTTCTCATGGCGAAGAGTGAGATAACCTAATCGAGAAGTTATATAACAAAAGTAGCTATAAAATATTTCTAGCCTCATCTATTTGAAACTCATAAATTATCCAAAAAGTTATTGTTTGGTATACCAATTATAAACTGTATGAATTCCTTCTTCAATAGTCACTTTATGTTTCCAGCCCAAGGCATGTAGTTTTGATGGGTCCGTCAATTTTTTCATGGTGCCGTCTGGTTTTTCAGTATTGAAATATAGGGTTCCATTAAATCCAATAATGTCTTTAATAAGAGCAGCCAAATTCTTGATAGATATGTCTATACCAGTGCCAATATTAATATGCGTATTGCGTACATCTTTGGAGTTTGTATAGCAATCTGTGAAATTCCTGTTTTCCATCAAGAATACGCAGGCATCTGCCATGTCTTCACTCCATAAAAACTCGCGCATGGGGTTGCCACTTCCCCAGACTTCCAGTTGTACGGTGTTATGGGTCTGTTTTATGCCATATTTTTCTAGAATACTTAAAATGTGTTCCTTTGATGCTGAACCGTTGATGCCTTTGATAGGCATATTGTTCAAATCTTGACTAATAATTTCCCAATTATTGTCTTCCAAAGCCTTTCCTAAATGTATTTTTCTAATAAGTGCTGGCAGGACATGTGATTTTTCTAAATCAAAATTATCATGGGGTCCATATAAATTAGTGGGCATGACCGATATGAAATTGGTGCCGTACTGTAAATTATAGCTTTCACACATTTTAATGCCCGCTATTTTGGCAATGGCATAAGGTTCATTGGTATATTCCAAAACATCAGTAAGTAAAGAATCCTCTTTCATGGGTTGAGGACAGTTTTTAGGATAAATACAGGTGCTACCTAAAAACATCAATTTTTTTACATCATTCAAATAACTTTGATGAATCACATTATTTTGAATCATGAGGTTTTCATAAATAAAATCAGCTCTATAGGTATTATTAGCTACTATACCACCAACTTTAGCGGCAGCTAAAAAGACATAATCAGGTTTCTCTTCTGAAAAAAATGTGGCGACAGCGAGACTGTCTTTTAAATCAAGTTCGTTATGAGTTCTTGTAATAAAGTTTTGGTAACCTTTAGCTTTAAGATTTTTTAAAATGGCACTACCCACCAATCCTCTATGTCCAGCGATATAAATTTTGGAATTTTTCTCCATGTTAATTTTAATTAATGACCTTATATAAAATTGTCATTTTAAGATATTGATTAAAGTATAGGTATGCTATTTGTTGCATACCTATACGGTAGTATTTAATGGTTTATGGTGTAAGTCGCTTTTAACTATTCAAAATAATTAAATGTTTGGTAGCCGCCATCTTTAAGGTGTTGGTCTTTTTGCATTAAAACAACATCACTGGCCATCATATCTTTAACTAAATCTTTTAAATCATATTCTGGAGTCCATCCCAATTTGGTGTTGGCTTTAGTGGCATCTCCAATAAGTAAATCGACTTCTGTAGGTCTAAAGTATTTAGGGTCTACTGCTAATACTTCTTTACCTATTTCTAGTTGGAATTTTGGATTAGAGCAAGATTTTACATAGCCTTTTTCTTCAATCCCTTCTCCTTTAAATTCTAAAGCGATACCAACCTCATTAAAGGCCATTTTTACAAAATCACGAACAGGTGTAGTGGTGCCAGTAGCAATCACCCAATCTTCTGGCTGTTCTGCTTGAAGAATCATCCACATCATTCTAACATAATCCTTGGCATGTCCCCAATCTCTTTTGGCATCCAAATTGCCTAAATATAATTTATCCTGTAAACCAAGTGCAATACGGGAAGTGGCTCTGGTTATTTTTCTTGTAACAAAAGTTTCTCCACGAATGGGAGACTCATGATTAAATAAAATACCATTACAAGCATACATGCCATAAGCTTCTCTATAGTTTACGGTGATCCAAAACGCATACATTTTAGCGACAGCATAAGGGCTTCTTGGATAAAATGGGGTGGTTTCAGATTGTGGTACTTCTTGTACTTTACCATAAAGCTCAGAAGTTGAAGCTTGGTAAATGCGCGTCTTTTTTTCAAGACCTAACAAACGTACCGCGTCTAAAATTCTTAAAGTACCCAAGCCATCAGCATTACCGGTATATTCAGGTACTTCAAAAGACACTTGAACATGACTCATGGCTGCCAAATTGTAAATTTCGTCTGGTTGTATTTCTTGAATAAGCCTTATCAAGTTGGTACTATCGGTCATATCGCCGTAATGCAATATGAAATTACGGTTTTCTATATGTGGATCTTGATATAAATGATCGATACGATCGGTGTTGAATAATGAGGATCGTCTTTTTAAACCATGCACTTGATATCCTTTTTTTAACAAAAATTCACTTAAATAAGCCCCGTCTTGCCCTGTGACTCCTGTGATGAATGCTACTTTCATATATGTTTAATTTGGTTAAAATAAAAGTGTTGATTCATAAGAAGTACCATTTAAATGGATGACAAGTTATAAATCAAGATGTAAACTTAATAAAATAAAGGAAAGCACTCTCCATGAATGTTGAAAAGTTATTATAATTTACTAAGCTATAATTATTATATAAATTATTCATTAATTTATAAATTTTGAGGAAGGTTTATTGAGAAGTTTTAAACATGGTTAAATAATTTTATTAATAACTTATTATTAGATATTTTTCTAAGTGAGAAATTATTGAGATGCCATACTCTAATTTAAAATTAAACTAAGTCAATTAAAGTATTTGATACCATTAACATCGATAAAAACTAACCGACATATTATTAATAACATAACTGTTACAGGAAAATAATTGTAAAATCAAAAAAATAAAAAGATATTATGGTATGTTTGTTTTTTGAAAATAAAAACAAGTAATTTTGAGTGAAAAAAGGAAATTCAGAGATTTTGAAAAACAATTGTTACACTCCAAATTTCGTATTAAAAAAGCTATTATCAAGAGGTTTAACAAGACTATTTAATAATGTCAGCCAGGATTAATTCTTAAAACTTGAAAATTAAACAATATCGATTGAATGACCACATCAGAAAGTAATAAACGCATCGCAAAAAATACAGCATTACTATATGTACGCATGCTATTTACGATGAGCATTGGCTTTTACACTTCAAGAATAATATTAGATGCTCTAGGCGTTGTTAATTATGGGATTTACAATGTTGTTGGAGGGATTGTTACAACACTTTCTGTTCTTAATGGATCCATGGCAGGGGCGACGCAACGTTGGATTACCGTTGCCTTGGGAGAGGGTAATGTTGACAATTTAAAAAAGGTGTTTTCTATAGGGGTATCCGCACAGGTTATCATTGCGACCATTGTTTTAGTTATCATCGAAACAGCTGGTTTATGGTATCTTTTTAACTATGCCGTGATACCACCTGACCGATTTAATGCCAGTTTTTGGGTATTCCAGATATCGGCAATAACTATGGTGTTGGAAATTATAAATGTGCCATTCACAGGAGCGATTATGGCTCACGAAAAAATGGGTGCCTTTGCTATGATTTCAATTATAGAAGTTGTTATGAAGCTTTTAATTTGTTATTTGCTTTACATCACCTTGCTAGACAAATTAATTGTTTATGCAGTTTTGCTATTTATAACTTATTTAATAATTTTTTTAATTCAAAAGATTTATTGTTATAGAAATTTTATTGAAGCAAGGTTTACATTAGGCTGGGATAAAAAAATTTTAAAAGACATGTGGTCTTTGGCATTTTGGTCTATGTCTGGAAATATTGCTTATGTAGGTTATACCCAAGGGATAACACTGTTGATTAATTTGTTTTTTGGGCCAGCCATGAACGCTGCGATGGCCGTTGCCAACCAAGCGGGCAATATAATCAATCAATTTAGCAGTAATTTTCAAACTGCTATGAACCCTCAAATCACCAAAAATTATGCTAAAGGTAACCTAAAGGACATGCATGATTTAGTTTTTCGATCCGCAAAATTCTCTTATTTTTTAATGTTGATTTTTGTGGTACCTCTTTTTTTTGAAGCACCATTGTTAATTGGTATTTGGTTGAAAGAAGTGCCAGATCATACTGTGAATTTTTTGCGAATTGGTCTTTTTGTTTCTATGCTTATGGCTGTTCGTAATCCACTGATTGTTTCTGCGCAAGCTTATGGGGATTTGAGAAAATACCAATTTGTGGTTATACCTATTTTACTAATGGTTTGCCCTATAAGCTATGTTTTTTTAAAACTAGGAGGATTTCCCGAAATCACGTCTTTGGTGATGCTCTGCATAATGATCATTGCTGTTTTTGCAAGTGCCTATATGCTTAGAGATATGGTCTCTTTAAATTTTAAGGATTTTGTCGAAAAAGTAATATTTAAAGTTTTAATTGTTACTATCTTGTCTTTTATTCCTCCAGCTGTTGTATATGTGATGTTAGAGGAAGGCATTTTACGCTTTTTGATATTAGGTGCTTTATCCTTAGTGACATCTCTTATAAGTATTTATAAAGTAGGATTGACGACCTCAGAACAAATCTTTGTAGTATCTATGATTAAAACAAAAATTACCAAGAAATTGTATAAACCAAATGAATAAAATAATTCGACTTTATAAATTGTTTTATGAAAAACGGTTTCGATTTGTGCTTTGGGGATCTAAAGTAACTGTTGAAGAAGGAGGTGTTTTTGAAATTGGTAAAAATGTTACAATCAAAAACAGTCAGATTTATGTTAAAAAGGGAGCTCGGTTAATTATAGGGGATAACACGTCTTTATCAAAAGTTTCCATTAGTATGATTGTTGGTGAAAAATGTGAGTTATATATTGGAAAGGACTGTAAAATTGAAGCATTTGATTTGAGTTTGACAGCGGGCCGTATTCAAATTGGAGATTATAACATGCTTCAAAAAGGAGATTCGGCTGTAAAACCCCATTTTGAGGTGGAAGGAACATTAACTATCGGGCATTATAATCGTTTACGTTGCTCTATTTGGCTTCGTTTTAACGGTCAAGTTGCGATTGGTTCTCGGAATGCCATTAATGAAGGGACAGAAATAAGATGTGACGAAAAAGTTACAATTGGGGATTATAATCAAATATCATACGATTGCATTTTTTGGGACACCAACACGCACAACCTTTATAAAGCACAAAAGAGAAGGGAGATTACCGATAAACAATATCCCGATTTTGGATTGGAATTTGAAAAGCCAAAAACCCTGCCCATAGCTATTGGCAGTGATTGTTGGATTGGAAAAGCCGTTACTATGTTAAAAGGTACTAAGGTTGAAGATAAATGTATTGTAGGTTATGGTACCTTATTAAGTAACATCTCGATTTCTGAAAACAAAACGATAATGAATCAACCGAATCTAAGAATAATTGACAATCAACTATAATTTAAATAATGCGTAGTAGTTGGGTATCTTCTTTAGAAAAAATCGCTTTTCCTGTATTAAATGCAGCTGCAGCAGATTGCCTAAAAGAAACAATGCCTGTTTATAGAGGAAGAAACGAATTTCAATATTTAGAAGCTGTAGGTAGGATTGTTTGTGGCATAACACCTTGGTTAAATTTACCAAGTGATGAGACTGAAGAAGGAAAACTTCGGGAAAATTATAAAAACCTAACGGTAAACGCTATTAAAAATCTTGTAGAGCCAAAAGCAAATGATTATGTTGACTTTGGTATAGGCGCACAAGCACTTGTAGATGCAGCGTATTTAGCACAAGGCCTTTTAAGAGCTCCTGTATTGTGGGAAGCTTTGGGTACAGAGACCCAAATAAAATTGTTGGCAGAGATGAAAAAAACACGACAATTTAAACCGGCAAAAAACAATTGGCTATTATTCGCTTCCATGATAGAAACATTTTTATTAGTGTATGACAATGCTTTTAATAAAAAAAGATTGTATTATGGTGTAGATAAATTTATAAACGATTATTATTTTGGAGATGGATTTTATGGTGATGGAGCAAGTTTTAGTATGGATCATTATAATAGTTTTGTAATACATCCCATGCTTATAGATATATTAAAATATATGAATACGCACGGACTGAAAAAATCGAATCTGTATCAAGCGAAGCAATTACCAAGGTACAAACGTTATGTTGAAATTCAAGAACGAATGATTTCACCTGAAGGTGCTTATCCTATTTTTGGAAGGACTTTAATTTGTAGGTTTGGCACATTTCATGCCTTGGCTCAAGCATCATTATTGCAATTGCTTCCAGCTAACATACCTTATGCACAAGTTCGCTGCGGGCTAAACGCCGTTTTAAAACGTCAGATGGAAACACTTACTAATTTTGATTCGCAGGGGTTTATGAAAATAGGGTTCAATGGAAAACAAAACCAAATGGCAGAGCATTATGTCTCTTCTGGAAGTCCTTATCATTGCAGCACTATTTTCCTTCCTTTAGGTTTAGATGATCGACACCCTTTTTGGGCTAATAAAGACAGAGAATGGACGTCGTTAAAAGCATTTAATGGACTTGAATTTAATGCAGACCATGCTTATCATGAAAAAAACATAACTAAAGAATTTTTTATGCCATTTGTCTATAAATTTCAATCGGCTTTATTTAAAATAAAAAGATTTTTAAAATAAAATGATTATCCTATAAAGTTTCCAAATCGTAGTTTTTTTTAATTGTTAACGGTTTGTTTTAGATGGAAATTGCATGAATGGTGAGTCACAAATAATAAATATCTAAGAACAACCTTTATCTTAAATTTGTTACGAACTAAAGAAGCACTTTAAATTTTATTACTAAAATCTGCCAATATAAAATTAATGGGAGGGTTAATTTATGAAGCAGTTCAACTCATAAATTAACCTGAAGAATTGTTTCAAACAAGAATCAAAACGTTCAATAAATTTTGTCAAAAAAACCAAGTAATTTAAAGATCAGTAACCTGTAATATACTTGCTTTTAGAAGGAAATACTTTTTTAATAAGTAAAGCAATCAATATGCTAAAAGCAGTGAAGATAAATGCATATAATATCCACATTACAGGTTGCATATATTCAGGTAAAATTAATGAAGGGTGTCTGATAAGATATGCATACGTAAAGTAAATAAACCAATAATGAAGAAAATATACTGCAAAACTTGTTGATGCTAACAAGTCAAGGATAGGGGATTTAATATTTTCATATTTGTGAAGGAATATCATCAAGAAATAACACATACATATTTTCTGAATCAATTGATAATCTATACCATTATATTCAAATAATTTAGAAGCGTCATTGTCAGAACGACCATTAATAAATACCTGAAGAATAGAACATCCGATTACAAAAATCAATAGTAACAAAGATTTGTTTTTTAGGTAATTGTAGATATCTGCTTTATATTTTGAACTTATGATTCCGAGCAGATAAACAGGGGTATAATGGATGAGATTCTGTATAGGATTCCAAAGATTCCATGGACGATGTATTATTAAAGCAGCAGCGAGTAAGAGTAATAATAATATATTTCTAATACTTGTTCGCAATTTTGTAAACCTAATAAAGAGAGGGGTCATTAAAAACATAATGAACATAAAAGGGACAAACCAATAAGGAACAAGAGCCGTTCCTTTTATAAGAGCGGATAATACAGATTTAAAAGAGTTAATTTCATACCCGGTAATTAGCAATTTAGAACCATTTAGGCAATACTGGATTATTATGATGCTAATTGATAAAATAAGGTAGGGAATAACAAGATTTTTTATTTTACCTATAATAAATTTACGGTACTTGAAATTGTTTTCTGAAAAATGATAAAATATAAAACCTGAGATAAAAAAGAAAAGAATGGTATTGTCCCTAACAAAACTCATTATGATTTTCTCAAATTTCGTATTGATATTCCAGGCTATTAAATCAGTATGAGCTAGGACAATAGAAAATATAGCAATAGCTCTGAAGTAATTAATCGAATTCCATGCATTTTCATTCGACTTTTTAGATGATAATTCTTTGTTTAAAGCTGCTTCTTCAAGGTCTTTTATTGTTATAGATTCCCATTTATTTGGAAGGAAACCAATACTTTTCTGTAATTTGACAGATAATGAGACATATCTTAATGAATCTCCGTTAAGAGTTAGGAAGCAATCGTCATCTGCTACTTTTTCATAACCAAGCTCTGACATAAAACATTCTTTAATAGAATGGTTAGGGCTAGCTTCTTTCGTATAGAAAAATGATACTATTTTTTTAAATATATTTTTTGGCTTATTAGTAATATCGGTATCACCAACAATTCTTTTTGCAAAGACACTTAGTTTGGCATAATCAGGCTTTCCTGATGGTAATAATGGAATTTCGTCTTCCTGAATAACGGTAACTATATTTGCTAAGAGTTTATAAGATGAAATTATTAAATCTTTTATTTGTTTTAATTCATTTTTATCGGTAGTCAATACAACCAACTGTTGATCGGTTCCCCCACAAATAACAGATTTACCTTGGCGACGCAGATGAGATTCTACTTCATCAAGATTAATTCTCTGCCCAAAAAGCTTTAGGAAACGACTTTTTCTTCCTACAATATAATATAATCCTTCTTTATTATAACAGGCAATATCTCCTGTCTTGAGTTCATTTATTTGTGAAGGTAAAGAAAGATCGTCACGGTTTAAAGCATATCCCATCATTACATTTGGGCCGTTATAGACTATTTCTCCAGGAGTATCAATTTTTTTAATCTCTTTTTTTCCATCATATAACTTAATTTTACCTCGAGGAATTGGAATTCCCATACAGTTGGGGTAATCCAAAATTTTATCAGAAGGCATATAAGCAATTCGGGCAGTAGCTTCGGTTTGCCCATACATCACATAAAAACGCCGTCTAGTATCTTTAGCGTATTGAGCAAATTTTTTTACAAGTTCAGGCCTTAGCTTTCCTCCTGCCTGGGTGAAATATTGCAATGAAGGCAAAGCCATTTCATAAAAACCTGTTCGATCCAGCATTTCATATACATATGGTACTCCTGCAAAACTGGTAATATTTTCCCGTTTAAATAACTCCCAAAATGAATCATCTATCATAGATTCATCAGTAACAACTATGCTAGCTCCACTAGCTAAATGAGAATTCAAGATAGATAATCCATATGAATAGTGTAAAGGAAGATTGGTAATAGTTTTTTGTGAAACATCTAGATTAAGATATTCTACAATTGATTGAGCATTTGCATTCAGATTATCAGCACTAAGTCGAATGTATTTGGGACTACCTGTTGAACCAGAAGAACTAAGCAAAAGAGCTAATTCAGGAGAAAAATGATTCGACGGGACATTATTATTTAAATTGTAATGTAGAACAAATTTACCGTCCGATTTTTCATATACTATATCAGGAGCATAAGCTTCTTTTATTTGTGCAGTAAGTTCACGGTTTTCAGGATAAACCAGCATTGCAGGATGATTTCCTCTTAAACATGCTAAATATGCTATGATAGGATCAAGTTCATTAGCCATTTCAATCAGCACTAATTTTTTTTCACTGGGCAATTTTTTCAGAAAATTATCAGCTAAGTCAGCAAGTTCTGCATATGAAAGACTCGTTTTATCTTTGAGAATTAATGCCGTATTGCTTGAAAATAACTCTAAATCATTAAAAAAATATTTTATCATCGTGAAACTATCTATAAAGTGGAACTAGACCCTGCCGTTTCGGCATTACCAATAATTAAGGATTAAATATATTAAATTTCATCAGTTAGTAATTGTTAAGCATGGAAAAAGTGAAAAGAATAAGATCGTCATATTACCCAAATCTGTAAATACTCATTTAAATAATGATTTGAGTTAAGGAAAAGTATTGTATAATAAATATTTTATTAAGGAACGCTAATATAGTTTGTATTTGCCAAGGGTATACGACTTGTATAATGGTTCATATAGATTATAATAGAACTAGTCTTAATATGTTGTATAGGCTTAATGTTGAGGTTTATGGTTTTAAAATTAATTAAAATCAGGATTTTAGAAGTGAAAACAATAATCAGATATCCAGAGATCCAACATAATACCTTGGAAATGAATGTGATTTTATCATGCCCCATGCCTGTAATTCTTTCAGGTATATCAAAAAGCAGTTGACTTGAAGGAGGATATTGGAGTTTCACACATAAATAGGAATATCAGGAAATTATTAATGTCAGTTGTATTTTATTGCATGAGTACGGTTCTTGTGACCTATTAAATATTGGAATGGACTAAAAGCTTTTAAAAATAATGCACAAAGTAGTATTAATATAATCTATTATGAAAGTAATAATTTTGGAAATGAGTATCTAGTTTTTATTTAAATTTATTATAGTAACCTTTATCTGATATTTCTATTAGCTCCTTATCTCCACGACTATCGCCGTAAGCAATAAGTCTATATTCTTTTCTGTTAGGAAATATCTCCAATAGTCTGTTAACTTTTTCTTGTCCGAAACAGTTTTTTGAAACAAATTTTCCTGTAAGGATGTTAGTTGTATTCTTTTCTATTTTTGTGGCTAAAACCATATCTGCACCAGCTTTTTCTGCCCATGGTTTAATCCAATTTTCGATGGAGGCACTAATAATAATAACTCTATGCCCATTCTTTTTATGCAGTTTTATTGCTTCCAATGCTTTAGGACGGATTATTCCATCAATTTCTGAACTAAATGTATGGCCCCAATTATCGAACTTTTCAACCGAAATACCTTTGTAAAAAAAAGAAAATAATAGCTGTTTAACTTTCCAATTTTGATATAACTTCAATTTCATAGCTACGATCAAAGGCGAAAAAAGTAAAAAACCGAAAAAGAAAGAAAGTTTTCCTTTACTGAATTTTATAAATAGGAGCAAAGTGTCTTTCGTAGTAATTGTCCCGTCAAAATCAAAAACAGCTATTGTTTCTTTTTTCATAAATAAATTATGAATGAAAACATTATTATCCACCCCACAATACAAGCTTGTATAAACCGATCTTTTAACAAAACTTTAGTGGGATTACCACTTTTGGTATCTACAATTGTAACTTGCAGGTATCGGATGATTCCTGTGAGCACAAAAAATGTTGTGGTGTATACATATCTAGATTTAAATTGTTCAATTACATTGGGCGAAATAGAATACATAATATAAGCAATTATGATTATAGTTGATATTACAGTTATTACCTGGTTTAAAAAATCTATATTATACCTTAAAATGTTTTTACGATGTATTACACCAGAGTTATTATACAAAATTACATCATCTCGCCGTTTGGCAAATGCAAGAAATAATGCAATTAGAAAAGTCATTATTACAATCCACTCTGAAAGCATAATGTTAGTGGCTTTACCTCCAACTATTATTCTCAAAACAAATCCAATCGAAACAATTAACACATCAATTATAGGATAGCTTTTCAGTTTCATGCAATAGGCAATGTTCATGCAAAAGTAAAATCCTATTAATGCCATTAACATATAACGTTGATTACCTGCAAAAAAATAAAGAATTAGCATGGATAGAAGTAAACAAAACATCATAACAACATAGGCCGTTTTTATCGAAACTTTGTTCGAAGCAATTGGACGTTTACATTTTTTAGGATGCAATCGGTCAGCTTCAACATCGTAAATATCATTAAAACAATAAATTGAACTTGCTGCCGCTGAAAATGCAAAAAATGCTACAGTGGTTTGGACTAGTAAGTCTATATGTAGCATTTGTCCACTAAAAAATAATGGTAAAAAAATAAATGTGTTCTTTACCCATTGTTCAGGACGAATTAGTTGAATAGTATATTTTAACTTCATAATTAAATTATAAGATATTTAGTAAAAAATCTTTTAGTAAGATAATTGGTTTTGAAATTAGCCATAATATATTATATAACATCGTAGTTCCGTATGCCCAATTAATCATCCAAGTATACTTCGAGATTCCTATAAACATCATTAAGAAAACAAGAGAAGTCTTTGTTGGACGTAAAAGATTTGATAGTAATAAATTGATGCGTTCCGTAAAGCGAATAAATACAGATGGGAATAATTTTGCAAGGTTGTCTTTCGGTATTATTAAGAATATAGCAAAAGAACTTGCTATCCAATAAAAAATTATTCGAATATAATCGCATGAAAGTATAAGAAATATTGGGGATAAGCAAAAAAGTTGAAAAAGTAGAACAGTTGACAAATTAATTTTATCTCTATCCGTGAAAACCCTTTTGTCTTTCCTAAAAACCATCAATGCATTTGTTACAATATAATAAACAACCGGAAAAGTAATCGTCCAAATCCAAATCGAAATAATACCATCTTGTATTGCAAAGAAATTTAATTTAATATGGTATACGACCGTATCATTTAATGACCATCCAAGAGCATTCACAGCATTACTGGATGGTCCATAATCATTCACATACTTATTAAATTGTAACGGTTCATTGCTAACAAATGAAGCCCATGAATTCCAAATCGAATTTATCATTTCATGATTCCCATGAAAATATAAAGTGCTAAGAAATGCAAATATACTTGGCAATAAAAAAGCTAAAGACAAAGTAATAGATTTGAAAATGCCTTTGTTTTTATATTGATTACACAAAAGCAAGTATAAAATAGGTATAGAAAAAAAAGCAAAAACTTCGTGACTCAATATGATAAATGTAGTCAAAAAATTGACAACAATAAATTTCATTATGAGTGATAAATTGTTTTTATATAATAAAAATATAATTGGAATAAAAAAACAGAAAAAGAGATAATCTTTTCTAATCCAATCATTTGAAAAAATGCCTGAGCCTAGAAAAAAACACAATGGTAAAATATATAGTGAATATCCTTTCTTTAAAAAAGCTCTAATAAAGAAAATGGAAACCATTACTAGGCAAATAAAACAAATAATTTTTATTGTCCATTCAACATTGATATTAAAGTTTCGAGCTATAAAAAATAAAATTTCGCCTGTTAAACCTCGACGTACAAAACCACCTTGGTAGTTGACTAAAAATTCAGAAATATTCCAACTATCATATGTATATGTTGCAAACAATTGCTTAATAAAAAGGCGCAATAATGACAGTGAAAAGAGGATGTAACTTGCATCTAAGAGAATTTGTTTGATATTATTTCTCGTGAAAATATTTTGTAATCTTGTTTTCATTTAATTAAATATTTTTTATTCACTTTAGATGGCTATTTGTCTTAGCAGGAGCTTCATGGTTCCTGTAATTTTATCCTATTTCAAACTGTTTTCATTTTTGTTAAATGGCTACCAAGTGATTAAATATCTTATTTAAACCAATCAATTCAAGAGATTTTTTTTTAACAAGAGTAACATATTTTATTGGTTAAAGAAAATGATCTTTGAAAGCCCCAAATAGATTTTCATTGAAAATGGCTTCCAATAGTCGTCGAGGTTTCGACTTTTCCACATCAGAAAGCATATCAAATAGTATCTTATTGTGTTCCTTTTGTTTAAAACTCGGCTTTTCGTCAAGGCGGGTCTTTCCTCCATTCGTCTGAATAATGTGACGTACTATTTCCAGAAGGCCTAGCTGAAACGGTTTATCAACGACATGACATCCTATTTGTATCGCAGCGTTTCTGACATTTGTATGTGATGGCGCATAGGAATGATTGGCAACTCGAAACATTGATAAATCAGGCTCGGTATCTCCAATGGCTATAGTATTACACGTACTGCAATTGAGGAATTGAAGAAGGGCCATCATGCCTGTGCCTTTATCAATCCCTGGAGAGAGTATCGCTGTATCGGTACTAGTTTGATGGGCATAAAGATCTTCAGCCTCACATTGAGCCAAAACACTATTAACAAGCTCCGATGGAACAGGGATGGTTCCAGTAATACTGTCGCCATATTTAAAAGCTTTAATAGAATATTTGTAGTAAGGATTTGTAAAGACACCAGGTATGTCTTCTAGAGCTAATTTTACCCGTTCTATTTTAGTCAAAGTCTCCGCACTAACCAATATTTGTTCTTTATCTGTAGCGGCATCCCAAATATAGCTTCCTGATTCGGCAACGCCTCCTAAAAAGCCATAAGCCTTACAATATTCTTTAACATCATATACAGAGCGGGCAGTATTCAAAACAATAGGATATCCATTCATATGAAGTAAAGAAAGTGCTTCAATACCTGATGGCGTATTTGATGGGATACCTATGATGTGCTGATCTATAACTCCATCCACATCAGAAACTACAATGGTGTTAAACGGCGATTTGGCTTCTAATTTTGGAACAAAAGACGCGGTGTATCTAGCTAATTGAATCATTGTAAAAGTCCAAGCTTTTATAAAATCATCACTATACTCTCGGTGACGAGAACTTAGTTTGTTATCATGAAGTCTAAATCTGCTCTGTTGCATACTCCATAAGCCTGTTAATACTTTATAAAGAGTAATTCGCTCAGCAATGTTTATGTCTCCAGAAATACTCATATACATTTGCATTAAGTCCATTTCTTCCTGTTCAGACAGTTCAAAAGAGAGTACACTATTTGCTAAATCATAGGCAGGATCTGTTACATTAACTTCAATTTTTCCAAGACCATGTTGTGCATAATCAGTTTTTACTAGTTCAAATTCATGTTTCAACCAATCTGCTATGCGCATATTACCATCAATAAGACATGCATTAGGACATGTTAAAGTAGACAATCTATAATTAAACGCCTTTCTTTTCAAACTATTGGTAATTCTCCCTAAAAGTGTTGTAGAATGATTCCTGTATACGAGCAACATTCCTACTTGTGTCTCGGAAATAAACGATGAAGGATCTTCTTCGAAAGATAACCCTTTAACACGAGCTGCTAGATATTCTGAAACAATCTCAATGATCTTATTTCGGTCTATTTTCTTTGCACTATTTGGACTGTTTTCAATCCATTCATAATATAAAATACCATCCCGTAATCCCAATATTGATGGAACAAAACCTTTAAGACAATTGGCAGCAAAAAATTCACGATAGGACTGCCAACCCCAACCAACACTTTTTGCAACGATGTACTGTATTTCTACTTCACCCGATTGTCTTTCTAATTGAACACCATATACACGCTTTAAATGTTCTGTCCAACTATTTTCTGATTGATTGCTAAGTGTTTCATTGAATTTATGGACATTGGTATCAGTAATAAGGGTTGCTTTTTTATAATCACGTGCAAGAAAATATTCTTCCAACTGTTTTTCAACTTCATCTTTTTTGAGTCTTCCATATTTAAAATATTCATCAGGAGAGGAGGTGATAAAATGGCAACCCTTTAAAGCGGAAGGTGCTTCCGTTTTATTCAAGTCTGTTGCAGAAGGATGCAGAGGGAACAACACACTAACAGATTGGCGTTGAACTTTTAATTCATCAAGTATTTTTACACAGATTTTAAGGGTTAATCCCACATATATAGGTTCGTCAATAATAACGATATTCCCATCTAGATTTACAAATTCTTGAATTTTTTCTTTTTCATTTCGACTAGCCCCCTTTTTTGGTCGAAGGGTTACCATACTAATATTATTATAGCCGCGTTTAGCCAAATCTGCACGAAGGACAGGAGCAAAGTAGGATCCTGCAGAGCGAAGGCCTATAATCAAGATAGGTTTATTTTTATCTGTGTTTTCTAAACAGTATTTTTTGCTCAATGTTAAGACATCATAAGGTGTCAAATCCTGACAACGGAAGGCTCTTGGGCTAGTAACGGCTTGATTCAACATTTTTTTAGGCAAGACAGTTCTCGAAAGATCTGCAAGTTCTAATGCAGCACTTTTACAGAAGTTTCGATCAATGGAACCCTCTATTAAATAGCTGTCTAAAAGAGAAGCAATCGTATCTTCCCATCTTATACGCCACTGCAACAAGGATTTAAGGGGAATTTGACGATATCTTTTTTTATTTAAAAAATCATCAGTAGAACAGGAAACAGCACATGCTAGGGAAAAAATAGTCATGATGCTTTCATTTATTTGCCAAGACCCTTCCATTTTTTCCAACCCCTTAGCTTCCCTCCGAATTATATCCATAACTTGAGATACCTTTGGATATGGATTTAAGCACCAAGAATAGTTGCTGTAGAATCTCTGTTCTGAATCAATGAAGCCACTTCTTGAATCAAAACTTTTATGATCTATATATGTTTTTTGATCAACTACTTTTTTTTTCATTCCATACTTTTTTTGTGATTAAATTAATATTATATAAATAACAAAGTCCACATAAGTAGTGAACTTTAATTTAATATTAAAGTTTTGAATCAATAAATTTCATAATGGATTTTAATTGTTTTACATAGGTAAAGATTTATCACATTTTTTTAAGCCATAACGCTTTTAAGTCTTTTATTTTATTAGGTAAAGTGAATACTAATATTTTTTCTGGATTTGGTACTTTTACTTCATAGGCCACCGCACCTATATAGTTGTCATCTATTTCAAATCCATGTATTTGCCAGCTTTTTTCTGACCCGGTTAGGGAGGAATCTATAACATGAGCTCCATTAAGACTAGGGAATTTTGAAAAATCGTCATCTATGCCTTTGCCTAATGCCTTTACAAAAGCTTCTTTACGTGTCCACAAGCTGTAAAAAGCATGATTTTTATTAGTTGCATTTTGAATAAAGGATGTTTCTTTATCACTATATATATGCAGAAGAGAATTTACTAAATCATAATTTTCAGTAATCTGTTCAATATCTATACCAATACTGCGATTAGCTATTGAAATAAGAGCAAAGTCTCCAGAATGAGAAATATTGAAAAATGTAGAGGGATGTATTGATAAATATGGTTTTTTATTAGTATGGTAATCAAGTTTTATTTTATGTATATCTATTTCCGTATGAATAGACAAAATTAATTTAAGCAAACCTCTGCAAATTATAAATCTATTCTTGTCTATTTCTTTGTAAAACTTATTTGATCTGTCAATTTCTTTTGGATCCAAAAAACAAAATAATTCATTTAAAATGTTTAAAAAATCTGGTAAATAAATTTTGTAAATAATTATTTCTGAACCTTTATGATTTATGGATGATTTCAATAAATCAGAAGCAATTAACTTGCCATAATAGTTGCAAAATATATTAGTTTTCAAATTTAGAACTTCGTTCATCTAAAACATTTTGCAAAATTAAAGCAGCTTCTTTATCAAAAGGTGGTGAAAAAATTTCAGCATGATTTCCTGGAACTTCATGTATACTTATTCCTTTTAATGTTATAGGTTTCCAGCCTAGATACATGGTGTCATGCATATAATGAGATTGACTTTTTGCTCTAAACAAATCAATTTCAATAGGTAAAGGAGTAAGATGGTATTTATCTCTTACCATTTCTGTTACCTTAAAATTATCTTGTATGTATTCTGGATTGATGTGTTTGTTTTTTTTGAATTTGTTATAATAAAATTGAAATAAACGTTCTTTTTTTCCATTAATCCTACTCTTTAAATAGCTCTTGCTTTTGAAAATTAATTTTAAATCATATAGTCTCCAATTAATTTGATAAACAGAAGATTCTATTTTTTTACGTAAAGGAGATTTGTAATAATAATATGGATAAACGTAACTGTCAAGCATTGCTAATACACTCACTTTTTTACCCTGATTAATCAATTGTTTTGCCATTTCAAAGGCTATAATACCGCCAAAAGAATATCCAGCTAAAGCATAAGGCCCATTTGGGTTTTTCTTAATAATACTAGATATATAGTGTTGTGCAATTTCCTCGATTGAATTATAGGGTTCGTTATCACTATTAACTCCTGTACCTTGAATTCCGAAAACGGGTTGATCATCATCAAGATGTTTTGACAAGTCAATGAATTTTAAAACGTTTAATCCAGCACCATGAATAATATAAAGTGGGGTTTTTGTACCTTTGGGCTTTATAGGTACTAATGAATCCCAAGTTACTGATTCATTATCCTTTTCTAATAATTGGGCTAACTTTTCGACAGTCGAATATTCAAATAAAGAAGACAAGGGTAGTCTTTTTCCAGTTTCTGTTTCTAGTTTATTCATAACCTTCACAGCAATTAATGAATGGCCTCCGAGTTCAAAAAAGTTACTAAAAATATCTACTTTCTCAACTTGAAGAGCTTCTTGCCAAATATCTGCTACAATTTCTTCTGCCTTATTTCTAGGAGCCGTGTATTCTGAAATTATATTCTTTGGAGTCTCTGATTGTAATAATAATAAAGCTTTACGATCAATTTTACCGTTTAATGTCTTGGGTAATGCTTCCAAAATATTGTACTCTTGAGGTATAAGATGCTCTGGTAATTGAGTTTTTAAAGAGTCACGCCATTGTTTGGTAATATCATTTGGAATGTTGTTGCCTTTATTAGAAACAATATAGGCAATGAGACGATCAGAATTAGCAACCACTACAACATCTTGTATGTCTTCTAACAATGATATAGCATGTTCTATATCTCCTAATTCGATTCGATGACCTCTAATTTTTATTTGTTGATCGGTTCGACCTAAACATTGAAATTCTCCATTAGGAAGCAATTTACCCAAATCTCCGGTACGATAAAGAATAGCATTTTCATTAGTTGAAAATGGATTTACAATAAATTTTTCATTAGTTAGTTCTAGTCGATTCCAATAACCTTGAGAAACTCCGTCACCAGAAATACATATTTCGCCAATAGCTTCAGGGGGTAAAAGTTGATTATTTTCATCTAATATGTAAATTTGAGTATTGGCAATAGGTTTACCTATGGTAATTAACTCGTCATTTTTATGTATTTGCTTTATGGCTGACCAAATAGTAGTTTCAGTAGGACCATACATGTTCCAAAGTGAATCACATTTTGATAGTAGATTATTTGCCAGATTAAAAGGCAAAGCTTCTCCACCACATAGTGCTTTAATTGGTAAAGGATGTTCCCATCCAGAATCTAACAACATCTTCCACGTAGTGGGCGTTGCTTGCAACATAGTTATAGCTTCACTTTGCAATAAATCAAGAAGTAACCGTCCATCTCTTGCCGTGTCATTATCAGCTAATATTAGAGTAGCTCCACTTAATATTGGTAAAAATAATTCAAGACCAGCAATATCAAAAGATATGGTGGTAATAGAAAGAAATCTATCATTGTTAGAAATGCCCGGCTTGAGTTTCATACTAAACAGGAAATTTACCAGATTTTTGTGAGAGATTGGTACGCCTTTAGGTTTGCCTGTGGAACCTGAGGTATACAATATATAAGCCAAAGATTCTGGTTTAATATCTAGTTTTAATGGTGTTAAAGGGTAATCTGTTAAGACATCTAGAGCGTCCTCTATTATTAATTTAATTGATTCTGAAGGCAATAAGTTTGATAGCTCGTTTGTAGTAATCAAAAACTTAGATTTAGAATCGCTTAGCATGAATTCTAATCGTGATTTAGGATAAGCAGGGTCTAATGGTATGTAGGCAGCACCACATTGTAAAATTGCAAGTAAAGTAATTAGTAATTCTGGACTACGATGCATAGCTACAGCAGCAAAATCCCCAGGGCCTAGACCCTGTGCTTGAAAATAATATGCTAATTGATTGGCTTTATTTTGTAAGTCTGCGTATGTTGTCTTTGTTTTATTAAATTCTAAAGCAACATCATTTGGAGTTGAATTAGCTTGCTCAATAAGTAATTCATGCAGAGCTTTTTTTGGATAAGTAGCTTCAGTATTGTTTAGCGTATAGTAAATATCTTTTTTGTCACTATTTATTATTTCTGATAAAGGTTTGTCTGGATTTAATATAAGTTTATTAAGAAGATCCTCAAATGAGGTCATCATTTGTTTTATAGTATCAGGTTTGAATAGTTTTGTATTATAATTCCAAAGGAAAGAAGGACCATTTTTTGCTCTAAAAGCATAAAGTTGAAGTTCGAATGTTCCGTAGAACCTTGGGCCAATATTAAACTTATGTGAAAGTCCTGAAAATGAAAATGAAGTTTCTACATCATTATTTAGGTCTACCGTTAGTATAACAGGAACTAAAGGAACTCTTGAGGGGTCACGAGCTATATTAAGTTTTTGGAGTATATGGCCAAAACTAACTTGTTGATTTTCATAAGCATCAAATAAATCATTATTTCTCTGTTTTAAATAGTCATGAAAGTTGTTTTGACTATTAATGTTGCTTCGTAATGGTAGTAAATTAGCTGCGTTACCAATCATTTGTCTCATGTGGTATAACGCACTTGCTGAAAATGGAAATCCTACAATTAAATCATTTTTTCCAGTGAGTTGGTATAGAAATACCTCAAACGCAGAAAGCATGGTAGTAACTAAGCTGCAGCCAGACTTTATTCCTAACTTTTTTAATGATTCAATAATAGTATTATCTAGAGGTAATACAATACGATCACAATTATAAGTACGTAAAGGAGGGCGTACATAATCTATTGGTAAATCTACTATAGGTGGCGATTTCTCATACATATTTAGCCAAAACTTTTCTAAGTCCTTGTAATCATCACTTTCTGCGAATGAATTTACTTTTTTTGCAAAAACATGAAATGGTATGGCATCAGGAAGCACTGGGCTTTTATTTTCTACATATGCTGAGTAAAGAATGCTTAATTCTTCCATTATAATATCAGTACTTAATCCATCGGCAATAATATGATGTTGTGTTAATACTAATATATGCTCTAAATCATCACATTTTATTATTTTAACCCTAAACAAAGGGCCATTTATTAAGTCGAATATGAATGTAGCTTCTTCTTTAATTAAATTATTTTTGGACTGCTCTTTTTCAGTACCACCTAGATTCGAAATATCGTTATATGAAATCTCAATATCAAGGCTTTTATAAACACTCATTAAACCCCCATCGGAGCTAAAAGAAGCTCGTAACGATTCATGCCGTTGTACAAGAGTTTTAACTGCATTTTGTAATGCATTTAAAACCAAATTACCCTTAAGAGTTATATAAACGCATAAGTCATATGCTCTGTTAGCATCATCACCTCCCCAAATACAATCCGACCAAATATCTAACTGCGATTCGGTAGTCTTAATTACACGTTCTAATTCAGGTCCTGAAAAAGGGTTAAATTGAGTTTTATTTTCTAATTGAGATTGATTATTCATAATTTGAGCAAATGTGGTGCTGTATAATTTGTTTATTTGAAAATAAATGATCTATGATTATTTATAGTTCTATTTTGATATAATTTCCTGTTTGATCTGGATTGGGAATAAACCATGCTGGATTTCCCGCCTCGTCACGTCCAAGTTTTGCACCTGGCATAGGAGGTTCATCTGCTAATATAGAATACTTATCACTAATATTGAGTTTATTATCTTTTTGATTTATCTTTTTTGAAACATCATTAAATATGTCTGTTTTCTCAAAACTATTAAAACCATTTTTACATTCTCTATTAACATCAATAAGATGTAAAGATTCAGCTTTAATATTCTTTACAATGGAAGCGCCATTAACGGGGATAGTATGGTTGTTTTGTAATGCTTCAATTTTATTGTTCAAAAGATGAAGTTGTTCAACTATTTGCTCCAAAGTTATTTGATGCTGACTTGATAGTTTTTGTGCTTCTGTAGTGGTTTTTATACTCTGGTTAGAGGAGTTTAAAGTTTTATTGTTATTATTTATACCATGAAATTCAGGTTGTTCTTCAGGTAGATTAAGATTTAAAAAATCTGCCAAAAGCTCTGGTGAAGATAAATCTTGATTTAATTGTCTAAAAGTAATAGGGAAATCAAACTCTTTCTTTAATATTCCAGACAATTGGCTGAGCGTTAATGAATCTAATCCTAATTCTAAGAAAGAATAAGAACCAGAATTTAAATCATAAGATATACCAGAGGCATGAGTCATTATTTCTAAGATTTTACTCAGAATTTTTGGAACTCTATTTGGCACTTCATTTTTTGCATTATGAGTTTCAATAACTTCAGAAACTTTAGGTAGATTATGGTTTAAAAAATCTGCTAAAAGCATTGGTGAAGATAAATCTTGGTTTAGTTGTCTAAAAGTAATAGGAAAATCAAACTCTTTTTTTAATATTCCCGATAATTGGCTGAGTGTTAAAGAATCTAAGCCCAATTCTAAAAAGCTGTTAGAAGCTGAGTCTAATCCATAAGATATACCAGAAGCGTGATTCATTATTTCCAATATTTTATTGAGTATATTAGAAACTCTTGAAGTGTCTTCTATTTTTATACTAGTATTTACAACAACTTCTTCAACTTTTGGTATTACATTAATTGTTTGTTTTTGGACTAAAGTTGATTTATCAAATATCACAGGGTCTACCCAGCATAGTTTGCGGTCAAAAACATAACTAGGTAAATTAATTTTTTGCCTTTTTTGTTCTTTATAAAAAGAGTTCCAATCAGGATTTATTCCTTTTAGCCACATTTCACCCAAAGCATTCAAAATACTAGT
Source organism: Confluentibacter sediminis (assembly GCF_003258355.1). Classification (GTDB taxonomy): domain Bacteria; phylum Bacteroidota; class Bacteroidia; order Flavobacteriales; family Flavobacteriaceae; genus Confluentibacter; species Confluentibacter sediminis. The sequence goes on from NZ_QKPO01000006.1 coordinate 167,341, forward strand.
GTATTCATTTTCTTCATCCTCTTTTGGTAAATTTAAACTTGAAAAGGCTGATATAATTTTTTTGCCTGCTGCTTGTTGTTGAGCTAAAGAAGTGAGAGATTTTCCAGGACCAACCTCTAACAATATAAAATTGTCTTCTTCTAAAATAGTATCCATAGCATTTGCAAATCTCACTGTATTTTTGACATGATTAACCCAATAAGATACGCTTGTTGCTTCTGTGTCTGTTAACCATTTCCCTGTTACTGTGGAAACAATAGGTAGTCTAGGTACATTTAGAGTAACTTTTTTTAATGCATCTTCAAAGCTTTCTAGCATAGGTTCCATCATAGGAGAATGAAATGCATGACTTGTAAAAAGTACTTTATGCGGTATATCTTGAGGTTGAAGAGCTTTAGAGAAATCCTCTATATCTTTGTCAGTTCCAGCTACCACACATAATTGTTTTGAATTTACAGCTGCAATTGATAAGGATTTTGGAAGCATTTCTTTTAAACGATCTTCAGATAATCTAACAGATAACATGCTACCTCCTGGAAGTTCACTTACCAAACGACTTCTAGTAGCGATTACAAAAAGTGCGTCTTTCAAGTTAAGAATACCAGCTAAATGCGCGGCTACAAATTCTCCAACACTATGGCCACAAAGCAATGTTGGTTTTATTCCCCAACTTATCCATAATTGCGACAGTGCATATTCAGTAATGAATAAAGCTGGCTGTGTAAATAATGTATTTTTTAATAATTTTTGAGCTTCTTCTGAATTATTCTCAGGATATATTATTTTACGAATATCTAATTTTAAACTGTCTTTTAATAACTCAGCACACTCATCAATGGCGTCTCTAAACACTTTCTCATTATCGTAAAGTGTCTTACCCATTTGTAAATATTGAGATCCTTGTCCAGGGAAAAGAAATCCTATTTCAGTAGGTACAATTTTTAAAATACTAGATTTAACAATGTTTTTATCTGAAGAAATTAAATTTTTAGTTGCGTGTTTGTTTGAGTCTGTTACTAAAAAACTACGATGGTTAAAATCATCACGAGTAACATTAAGAGAATAAGCTACATCAGCTAAAGAAGTACTTGTAGATTTATTTATAAAATTACCCAGTTCAGCATTATAACCTAGTAAACTATTTTGAGTCTTTGCAGACCAAGTTAGTAATTGAGTGGGTCTTCCATTAGTTGATGAAATTGGTTTCATCTCATAATCTTCTACAATTACGTGAACATTCGTACTTCCAACACCAAACGAACTAACTCCTGCTAGTCTGGGGCCATCAGTATTCCAGTCGCTCAATTTTGCATTAATATAGAATGGACTATTTTCAAAATCTATATGAGGATTTGGTTTGCTAAATCCAACTAAAGGAGGGATTTGTTTATGCTGCATGGATAAAATGACCTTTAATAAACCAGCTACCCCAGCAGCAGCTGTTGTGTGTCCGAAATTTCCTTTTACAGAACCTATGGCACAATACCCATTTTTATCTTGTTTACCGTAAGCTATTTTTAGTCCTTCAATCTCTATTGGGTCCCCTACTAAAGTAGCTGTGCCATGTGCTTCAACATAGCTAATAGATGAAGGTAAAACTTGAGCATCATTTAAAGCCTTAATAATGGCACCAGATTGACCAATGGAACTAGGAGCCATAAAACTACCTTTGTCTCCTCCATCATTATTTACACCTACACCCTTTATAATACCATAAATAGTATCGCCATCTTTTTTTGCAGCTTCAAGATTTTTTAGTAATACTACCCCAGCACCATCACTAAAAACGGTTCCTTTTCCAGCTGCATCAAATGGACGAGTTCTGCCATCTGGATTTTTAATAAAACCCTCATCATAAGGATGGCCACTGTAAATGGGTGATGTTACACTTGAGCCTCCAGCAAGAGCTACGTCGCATTGACCGCTTCGTATAGCATTTACAGCTTCAGCAACTGCTAATAATGATGTCGAGCATGCAGAATGAACACTAACAGCAGGGCCTTTCAAATTTAAATGATATGCAACTCGAGGGGCGATGAAATCTTTTTCATTAATTGACTCAATTTGTATTTTTCCAACCTGTTCTTGTAATTCTTCATTTGGAAAAATGTTATGTTTAAAATATGAGTTGTTTTCACAACCTGCGTATACACCAACAGTGCCTTTGTAATGTTTTGGTAAATATCCTGATTGTTCTAGAGCTTCCCAGCATATTTCTAAAAACAATCTGTGCTGAGGATCCATGGCTTTAGCAATTAATGGGTTTAATCCAAAAAAAGCAGCATCAAATGTTTTAGCAGAAGGTAAAATTCCTCTTGCTGTTACATAGAAAGGATCATTACGAACTTCATCAGGAATACTAATATCTAATTCTTCTTTTGTAAAAAAGGTAATAGTTTCTTCGCCATTTTTAAGAATTTTCCATAATTCATCGATTGATTTGGCTCCTGGATATCTACCTGCCATGCCAATAATAGCTATATCTTTTGAAGTATTAGGATTTATAGGAGTCTTTAAAACAAATGATGCTTGGTTAGTTATATTATCAACAGATAAACTTGAAAGTTCGCTAATTGTTGGGTGCGTATAAATTTTTGAAACAGATATGTCTATTTTTAAACGTTCTTTCATTAATGAAACTACTTTTTGAGCAAGTATAGAAGTACCTCCTAAATCAAAAAAATTATCATCAATGCCAATATGAGGTATTTGAAGTTGTTCGCTCCAAATATTAACAGCCTCTTTTTCAAACTTAGTTCTAGGATGTTTTAAAAGAGGTGCGGAATCAGGTCTTACATACTCAGGAAGTGGTAAATTTTTCTTATCAATTTTCCCGTTTGGAGTTATAGGAAATTCATTTAACCACATATAATATGAAGGTATTAATATATCAGGTAAAATTTTTGAGAGTTCATTACGAATTGTTTTTGTATCCTTTGGTAATTCATTATCTGATTTTAAGTAAGCTACAATTTTAGATTCACTACCCAAATCATTCCTTACTATTACCGCCGATTGTTTAATACTTGAAATGCTATTTAGAACAGCTTCAATTTCGCCTAACTCAATACGGTGACCTCTAATCTTAACTTGTTCATCTATACGGCCAAAGCATTGTAAATCACCATTCAATAATAATTTTCCTAAATCACCTGTGCGGTAAAGAGTAGAGTTTGGTTTATTTGAAAATGGGTTGGGAATAAATTTTTCACTTGTCAGTTCTAAGCGTTTCCAATAACCTTGAGCCACACCATCGCCACCAATAACTATCTCACCAATTGCGCCAAATTCAACAGGCTTATTATTTTCATCTAATAAATAAATTTGAGTGTTTGCAATGGGTTTGCCAATGGTAATTAATTCATCATTTTTTTGGATTTGTTTAATGGTTGACCAAATGGTAGTCTCTGTAGGACCATACATATTCCATAGTTCATCACATCTTTCAAGTAATTTATGTGCTAAATTCAGAGGCATAGGTTCCCCACCACAAAGTGCTTTTAAAGATAAAGGTAGTTCCCATCCAGCATCTAATAAAGTTTGCCATGTAGTTGGAGTAGCTTGTAATATAGAGATTTTTTCATTTTGCAATAATTCAAGTAAGAGAGAGCCGTCTTTAATTGTTGTGTCATCAGCAAATACTAGCATTGCGCCTTTAAGTAAAGGGAGGTATAGTTCAAGACCTGCAATATCGAAGGATATAGTAGTAATTGAAAGGAGCCTGTCATTTTCAGTAATGCCAGGTTGAGCCATCATGCTATATAAAAAGTTAATCAGATTTTTATGTGAAATGCTAACTCCTTTTGGTTTGCCTGTAGAGCCTGATGTATAAAGTAAATAAGCTACTTGTTCCTCATCTACAATTATATCAAGAGGTGTTTCAGGTTCTTTAGTAATATTAGATAAGGCATCTTCAATTAGCAATGTATTATTCCAAATTGGTAAAGATTCTGAAATTTTTTTGGTTGAAACTAAAAACTTAGCATCTGAATCTTTTAGCATAAATTCCAATCTAGACTGAGGAAATTTAGGGTCTAAAGGTAAATATGTTGCACCACATTGTAAAATAGCAAAAAGTGTAGTAATTAAATCTGGAGATCGGTCTAAAGAAATAGCCACAATGACTCCTGGACGAATACCTTTTGACCATAAGTAATGAGCCATTTGATTTACGCGAATCCTTAATATACCATAGCTGATTTGTTTGCCATCATGCTTTATGGCATTCGATTCCAATAATAATAAAGCACGTTCTTCGAAAAGCCTATGGAGGGTTGATGCTGGATACTCCATTTCAGGACCTTGAATTTGGTATTTGGGCTGTTCAAACATTTTCATATTTTCGTTAGGTTCAGACATTTTAAAAATAGTTTTTAAATATAAAAACTATTTTTATTATTGTTACACATCAAGAACTATTCTTATATGTGTTTGTTTCTAAATCTGTATTTCAAAATTTAGAATTATTTTCTTGAGGGATTTTGTGGATTTTTAATTACTAGTTTGCGATCATTTAGTAAATTTAAATAATATTTTTAGCAAATGATATAATAAATAGTTTTTAGCAATCATTTGTGCAATTATTTTGGTTTATAAATGCTTTTTTCTCCGGTTAAGGATATTTAAGCTGTTAAATAAACGTATTTTTTACTATTAATCGAACTTATGTGCATGAGGGCATAAATTTCAAGAATAAAATTAATATATATCTTGAGATATTTGATAAAAATTCTTCACACAGCATTTTTTTTCGTTAAAATGTCAATAAAATATACTAGACAATATAAAGATGGATTAAAATCATTATTAATCAGTTTTGGAAACCTCTTTTTTTAATCGCTGTTTTTTAGTTGGTTATCCCTGTAATTGGTGCTTTATAAAATATATTTATACTATTCATGCTCATTTTGATAAATGATGTGTAGAGTTCAGTATAGGTTTAGCAAATATTAGTTTTTTTCAATAATTGTTATAAAATACCTGTCCAGAACCCTGATAAGTTGCAATAATAACAGGGTTTGGTAAACATTAATGACATGTAGTATCCTAATTATTGATGCTTGCTTATACTTGTATTAATAGTTCCTCTTTTTTAGGTATTTCTAGGTCACTTAGGTAAGTCAAATCCATTCTTGAGTTAACTAAGGGGGATTGTGTTTTTAATCAAGTTTTTGTTCAATAGTCCCATAGCAACATATAGAACGGGTGAGATTAATAATTCTTGAACCGTATAGGCAAACTGTTTTAAATCCAAGCCAATGTCTGCTATAAGCCAGCTAAATAATCCTAAAGAAATGATAATACATAAGCCACTGATATGTATAAAATGCCATAGCGAAGACATCCAAAGGTCTTTTAATTTTTCTAAATGGATAGTCCCAATTATGTATATAAGTACGGTTATTGAAAATCTAATAATGTGAAGTATTATTTTGGGGATAGACGTTAAATTCTGGTTTTCTATAAATAAAATAGATATAGTATAATGAATAGAAAATAACTATGAGTACAAGACCTGATATAAAACGTATGTTATCCGATCGGTATAGCTTCATTTTTTAAATTAATTTTTACGGGCATAAAATCTCCAAATTAAAAAAGTAGCTGCATATACCGTGATCTTAAATAAATATTTATGAGCAAATTGGAAATAGGCTTGTAGATACTACAGTAAGTACATAAGGCCTATGTATCTGGCAATATTAATCAAATCAAGTAAACGACCCCCAGAACTATAATATTAAGACTTTTCTCCAAAATGTTGAGGGCATGCAAATGATAAACCCAATATATAATACGATCAATTCTAATCTGTTACAGGAATCTGCTATGAACAATACCAAGTTTGTCATGATGAAGAATTTGAGAGGCTTCTTCAAATAAAAATTCGCCTTCATTGATCCAACTGGTATCAACACGGCTCGTAGAAAACCCGCTCATGGGCGTCAAGTTGTTTAGAGAAAAGGCAGAGGCTTCTGCAACATGGGTAGTCAATGGATGATCCAAAACATTAGAATCCTTTATAAAAAAAACATACAAAATTTGCCATACAATGAAAACCAATAAGGCTCTTCCTAAAAAAAGCCTTATTGGTAAAGGGATGTCTTTTTTTTAAAGAATTAAGCTTCTTCATTGTTTTTTTGACGTAGTTTTTTTACTCCAAAAGCAGTAGCGCCAACTAATAAAATGCCAAGACCGCCATCTAAAGGAATTGAATCGCCACCTTTATGTCCGCCACCTTTATGTCCGCCTCCTAGATTTCCTCCATTGAAAAAGCTTCCTAACCATTCAAAAAAACCACCTCCAAATGCTGGCGTTGCAGCATGCATGTTCGAGGAAAACGTTAAAGCAAAAACAATTAGTGCAATTCTCATTGTTTTTAAAAAGTTGTTTTTAGTATTCATAAGGCTAAAATTTAAGTTAAATTAATATTATTGGGCTAAATTATAGATAGCTTGAAAAATATATTAATTTTTTCGATGAAATAGGGCATTTTCACTATTAAGAGATTTTTTTGTTAGATTCTTATTTTGTTCTGCCTAAAAAATGTTCTTGGTGTCTTTGTGAGATGTTTATGTGTCTGTTTTTGAGTGTCTTAAAAATAAAAAACCCTTGAAATCATAATGAAATCAAGGGTTTAATGTGGTACCTCCAGGAATCGAACCAGGGACACAAGGATTTTCAGTCCTTTGCTCTACCAACTGAGCTAAGGTACCTCGCCAAAGCGGATGCAAATATATATTCATTTTTATTATTCCCAAAGGAAAATTTATAAAAAATGGTTTTGTAATTTTATAGCTTTAAATAAAAATCATGAATTTAATCATTGATGTTGGTAATTCTTTTGTTAAACTTGCTGTTTTTCAGGAAGGTGGCTTGGTTTTGAAAAAAGTAATCAATCCAGATGTTTTAATAAAACATATAGATATTTTAAGAAAAGAGTTTGTATGTATTGAAAAAGCTATCATAGCTTCGGTCGGTAAATTAAAAGAAAAAGATATAATTTATATAAAAAAGCATTTTCTATTAATCGAACTAAGCCATAAAACAAAAATGCCTTTTATAAATTGTTACGAAACTCCTAATACACTAGGAGTGGATAGAATGGCACTAGTATCTGCTTCCATACAACAATTTCCTAATAATAATGTACTTATTATTGATGCTGGTACCTGCATAACTTATGATTTTGTAACTATTAAAAATGAATATTTGGGAGGTGCCATCTCTCCAGGTATCGCAATGCGTTATAAATCATTAAATAATTTAACCGCTAATTTGCCGTTATTAGAAAAAGAAGTACCTAATAATATTATTGGTAACACAACAAATAATTCCATTCATTCGGGTATTATTTATGGTGTTTTAAAAGAAATTGACGGAAATATTCAAACATATAAAGAAAAATATTCAGATTTAACAGTTATTTTAACAGGTGGCGATGCTAATTTCTTGTCTAAACAATTAAAAAGTAGCATATTTGCCAACTCTAATTTTCTTTTAGAGGGACTGGACTATATTTTACAATTTAATTCAAACTAATGATAAAAAAACTGGTATTAGTTTTTATTGCGATTTCAACATTTCAATCTTACGCGCAACAGCGAGGTACGGCATCACCTTATTCTTTTTATGGAATTGGTAGCTTAAAGTTTAAAGGCACCGTAGAAAACCGAAGCATGGGAGGGCTTAGTATTTATACAGACAGTATTCATGTGAATTTAAGAAACCCTGCGTCTTATGCAACAGATAATGTAGGTTTGTACCCATTTGATGGGGAAAGTAGACCTGTTAAATTTTCTGTTGGTGGTAGTTATTCTAGTGTGGGATTAAAAAGCAACTTGGATACTGATAATTCTTCTACAACAACATTTGATTATTTAGCATTATCTCTACCCATGGGCAGATTTGGTTTTGGTTTTGGGCTTATGCCATATACTTCAGTTGGTTATAAAATGGAATCCTTAAATGCTAGCGGGGATATTTCAAACAGATTTAATGGGCAAGGAGGTTTAAATAAAGCGTTTTTTGGTTTAGGATATCAAATAAAAAAAGGATTAAGTGTTGGTGTTGATGCCCATTATAATTTTGGCAACATTGAAAACAGTGCTGTCGAGTTTGTTTATGACGGCGATGGGGTTCCTATACTGATTCAATCTCGAGAAAATAATAGATCAAGCTTAAGTGGTTTGAATATTAATTTAGGGCTTTCATATAAAACCATGTTGAATAATAAGTTAGAGTTGGTTACTGGAATAACGTATACGCCCGAAAGTAATTTAACATCAAATAACAATAGATCTTATTCAACAATTACAGTATCATCCACTGGGGTGGAAAGAGTAAATAATACTATAGATTATGACTTAGAAGCTATCGGTCTTAAGCAAACAGATTTGGTGTTACCATCGAAATTTTCGGTAGGTGCTGGTATTGGGGAGGTTAGAAAATGGTTTGTAGGCGCAGAATTTGTTACACAAAAAACAAGTAATTTTTCTAACGAATTATACAGTACCACAGCAACAACATTTGAAGATGCTTATACGTATTCATTAGGAGGCTTTTACATTCCTCAATATAATTCTTATACAAGTTACTTAAAACGAATAGTTTATAGGGCTGGGATGCATTTTGAAAAAACAGGTTTAAATATAAATAATGAATCCATAAAAGAGTTTGGCATGTCTTTTGGAGTAGGTGTACCAGTAGGAAGCTTATTCTCTAATGCAAACTTAGGTTTTGAATTTGGTAAGCGTGGAACTACTAACAGTAATTTAATACAAGAGAATTTTATAAATTTCCAGATAAGTTTATCTTTGAATGATAGATGGTTCAGAAAAAGAAAATATGACTAACAATTATAGTATAAATTTAATATCATGAAACAGAACATTACATTATTTCTCTCATTCCTATTTTTAGGTTTAAATATAGGTTTTGCACAAAGTGATCCTGAAAAGGATGTCGTTCAATTATCATTAGTTGATCAGTTTGTAAAGGCTGGCGATTTTAATTCGGCATATACACCTTTTATGGAGTTAAGAAAAAGAAACCCTAAATATAGTCTAGCAATTTATTCAAATGGAGAAAAAATACTAGGAGATAAAATTGAAAAATCTACAGGTGCTGATAAAAAAGCTTTTATCGAAGATTTAGTTAAGTTATGGGATGAAAGAGCTGAGCATTTTGCAGATAAAACACCTAAAGGAGTTTTTGGTACAAGAGCCTGTCAGTTAATGTATGATAATAAAGACGTTTTAGGTAAAACAAATACCGAATTATATGATTGCTTTGATGCCGTTTACAAAGCTGATAAAGATAGTTTTACAAATCCTCAAAGTTTGTACACGTATTTTTCATTAATGGTAGATTTATATGACGCAGGCACAAAACCAGCAGAAGATTTATTCAATAAATATGATGACATTACAGAAAAAATTGAAGAAGAGGTTAAAAACTATTCAGAAAAAGTAAATGTCTATCTTGAAAAAGAAGAAGCAGGTACGGCATTGACGGGTAAAGAAGAAAGGTTTAAACAGTCATATCAAAGTTATCTAGATGCTTACGATCAAGTTTCTGCTGGCGTTGATCAAAAATTAGGAGAAAGAGCAAATTGCGAAAATTTAATTCCTTTATATGAAAAAGGATTTGAAGATAATAAAGAAAATGCTGTTTGGTTACAAAGAGCGGCAGGTAAAATGTCTGAAAAGGAATGTACTGATAGCCCTTTATACTTTAAAATTGTTAATGCTTACCATGAGTTAAGTCCTTCATCAAAATCTGCCTATTTCTTAGCCGTATTAAAAGATAGAGAAGGGAAAACCAGTGAAGCTCTTCAATTTTATGACCAAGCGATAAGTTTAGAAACAGATAACTTTAAAAAAGCCAAATTATATAAATTAATAGGCTCAAAACTTAAATCTAAAGGTAGATATGCACAAGCAAGAGGCTATTATAGAAATGCTTTAAAGTTCAATCCTTCAGACTTAACGCCTTATTTATCAATTGCGGCTATGTATGCAGATAGTGCTAATGATTGTGGAGATTCAACGTTTAATAAAAGAGCTGTATATTGGTTAGCTGCTGAGGAAGCTAGAAAAGCAGGTGGGGCAGGTGCTAAATATGTAGAAAGCTATATAGGAAGAGCGCCTTCAAAACAAGATATTTTTAGTGCTGGTAATGAAGGTAAAGTTATAAATATAGGTTGTTGGATAGGTGCTTCGGTTACAGTGCCAAAACTATAAATGATTTTTTTTAAAAAACATACAATATTAAACATAGTCACAGTAATTACTGTGACTATGTTTTTTTCATGTAAAGACAACTTTAAAGAAGTCCAAAAAATAGGTGTTTCAGAAAATGAGCCTATCGGTATTGCTGATACGTTTAATTTAAAATATACAGATTCTGGAAGAGTAAAAGCTATTTTAATCAGCTCGAAAATGTTAGATTATTCAAACCGAGACTTTCCTTTTAGTGAATTTCCAGAAGGCATTTATCTAGAGGTTTTCGATGAGGATAACAATAAAAGTGTGGTCGTAGCAGATTATGCCATTTCATATACAAAAACAGACCTGATAGATTTGCAAGGTCATGTAAAACTGTCAACTTATAAAAAAGACACCTTGTTTGCTCAACAATTGTACTATGACCAAAGTAAAGAATGGTTATTTACTAATAAGCCTGTGACTTTTAGAATGGGCTCAGATAAGATAAATGGTAAAGGTTTCGATTCGAATTCAAAATTTACCAATGCTGAAGTTCTTGAAGTAGATGGTATTATTACTGTTGATGAATAAGTATGCAGATCATCTTAAACGTCACCTAAAACACACTTTTTTCAGTATCTTTACACTCATAAAAAATATACAAAAATGAAATTCTCAAAGATTTTTCAATATGCTTATTTAATTTTCGCAGCACTTTTTTTATATGATGGTATTGTTAATTGGGGTAAAAGTAAAGCCTATGTATCTTTGGCATTAGCAGGACTGGCCGTTTTTATGTTTTTCTTTCGAAGGAAATTCAATAAAAAATATGATAATAAAAAGGATTCAAAATAAATGAGTGTGTATGTTTTAATTATCATTAGCACTTTAATTCTTTCTGCTTTTTTTTCGGGCATGGAGATTGCCTATATATCTTCAAACAAAATCCATATCGAAATTGAAAAAAAGCAAGAAGGTATTTTAGCTAAAATATTAACCAAACTAACGGCTAAACCTTCAAAATTTATAACAACCATGCTTATTGGTAACAATATAGCGTTGGTTATTTATGGATTTTTTATGGGGGATTTATTGGTAAATTGGTTTCAGTCCATGTTGCCAACATCTTCTTCATTTTTAAATTATATGTTGAATGATTTGAGTTTGTTAACGCAAACTGTTTTATCAACCCTACTTATTTTAATTACTGCCGAGTTTTTACCAAAAGTGTTTTTTCAAATTTATTCAAATTCGTTACTGAAAATATTTGCAATACCTGCTTATGTATTTTATGTGCTGTTCACATTTATTTCAGATTTTATTATCTGGATTTCAGATTTTATTTTAAAGCATGTATTCAAAACAGAAGGTGACCAAATACAATTGGCATTTACAAAAGTGGAATTGGGCAATTATATAAGCGAGCAAATGGAATCAGTGGAAGCTCATGAAGATGTAGATACTGAAATTCAAATATTCCAAAATGCTTTAGAGTTTTCAGAAGTGAAAGCTAGAGATGTTATGGTGCCCAGAACCGAGATTATTGCTGTAGAAGTTAATGAGACGATAAAAACATTAAACGCTCTTTTTACAGAAACGGGTTGTACAAAAATTTTGGTTTATAAAGATACTATCGATGAGATTTTAGGATATGTTCATTCTTTTGAATTGTTTAAAAAGCCGAAATCTATAAAATCAGTCTTATTGCCCGTCGAGTTTGTTCCAGGAACAGTTTTTATTCATGAAGTACTTAATATATTAATAAAAAAACGTAAAAGTATTGCTGTTGTTTTAGATGAATATGGAGGGACTTCTGGTATTATGACAGTAGAAGACATAATAGAAGAATTGTTTGGCGAAATTGAAGATGAACATGACAGTATCGATTTAATTGAAGAAAAAATAGACACTAATTTATATAAGTTTTCCGCACGTTTGGAAGTCGATTATGTTAATGAGGCATATAAAATTAATTTGCCGGAAAGCGAAAATTATGATACCATTGGTGGATTGATAGTTGATGATACTGAAGAAATCCCTTCCCAAAACGAAATTATAGTGATAAACAATATGTTTCAGTTTACAATTTTAGAAGTATCTAACACAAAAATAGATTTAGTAGAGCTTAAAATTTTAGAAGAAGATTGATTTCAAAACATAAAATAATTAATGCATCTTTGTGCTTTTATTATTAAATAGAAAATGGTATTTTCGCGCACGATATTTTTTTCTGATTAAAAAAGAATTAATAACATAATTTATATAATTTTTCAATTTAATTGATTTTAACAAGTTAAATCCTGAAGAGGGTTTTTTATAAAATTTAGATGACAAATGGCAGTTTTAAATAAAATTAGACAACGATCACTTATCTTAATAATTATTATAGCATTAGCATTGTTTGCATTTGTGTTAGATGGAGTCATTAAAAATATTGGATCACCTTCTGCTAAATCTCAAAACACAGTTGGTGTTATAAATGGTAAAGACATTACCAGGGAGGATTTTTTACAAAAAGTAGAGGCCGCCCAAAGACAAGCTGGACCTAGTGCTACTAGTAATCAAGTAATGAATAGTATTTGGGAGCAAGAAGTGAGACAAGCCATTTTGGAAACTCAATTTGAAAAATTGGGAATGACTGTTGAAAAAGACCAAATGCGTGATGTTTTAAAAACAACTTTGGGGAGTAGCCCAGAATTTTTAAACGAGGCTGGTTTGTTTGACGAGAATAAGCTGAACGAGTATATTGCCAATTTAAAAGAAACATCTTCAGAAGCTTACCAAAGCTGGATTAATTATGAGAAAACGTTAGCTTTGAGTGCATTACAGCAAAACTATTTTAATATGGTTAAAGCGGGCTTAACAGGTACGCTTGCCGAAGGTGAGTTGGAACATAAATTGGAAGGCAATAAAATTGATATAAAGTTTGTCCAAGTTCCATATTCTTCTATTCCAGATAGTACCGTGGTTGTTTCAAAATCTGAGATTTCCGATTATATAAAAAAGCATGAAAAACAATATGAAGTTGAAGCGTCAACAGATATTAAATATGTTGAGTTTAAAGAAGAGGCGAGTGTAGAAGATGAAAAGGTTATTAAAGATGAACTTCAAACGTTATTAAAAGACAGACAAGAATATAACGAAGGCCTTAAAGCCAATGAAAATGTTATTGGGTTTTTAAAAACAACAGATAATGAAGACTATATAAACTCACATTCCGATATTAAATTTGATGACCGTTTTGTGTTTAAATCTGCTTTGCCATCAGTGGCGGCCGATAGTATATTTAACCTAAGCGAAGGACAAGTTTACGGACCTTATAAAGATAACGGATATTATAAAATATCTAAATTAATAGCGGTAAAACAAGTGTCGGATTCTGCCAAGGTAAGACACATATTAATTCCATTTGTTGGAGCTACTAGAGTGGATCCAAGTGTTACTAAAACAGATGAGCAGGCAAAAGCTACCGCAGATAGTATTTATAATATTATAAAATCTGACCGTTCTAAATTTGTTGATTTATTGGATTTGTCATCTGATAAAGTTAGTAATGAAGAAGAGGGTGTGATTAAATTCTCTTATATGGATTCATTTGCGCCTGAGTTTAAAGATTTTTCATTTAATAATAAAAAGGGTGATTTACAAGTTGTAAAAACCTCTTTTGGATATCATATCATTGAGATTTTAAGCCAAACCGAAGCAAAAAAGGCAGTCCAAGTTGGAACCATTGCTAGAAAGGTTGAGCCATCTGAGTCTACTGTAGATAAAGTATTTAGAGACGCCTCAAATTTTGAAATCGCTATTGGTAATGAAGATTTTGAAACGGTAGCAACAGAAAGTAAATATGTTGTGCGTCCTGTAAACGGCATTAAAGTTTTAGACGAGAATATACCTGGTATTGGAAGTCAAAGACCTATAGTACGTTGGGCATTTGGAGATGAGGCTAAAATAGGAGATGTAAAGCGATTCAATATTCCGAATGGTTATGCTATTGTACAATTAGTTGCAAAACATGAAAAAGGACTTATGAGTGCAGATGAAGCAACTCCTACTGTTTTACCAATTATCAGAAATGAGAAAAAAGCTGAAATTATTAGAAATAGAGTGAAAGCTACAAACTTAGAGGCTTTGGCATCTGCAGAGCATACGACAGTTAGAACAGCTTCGGCTATTAATATGAAAAGCCCAACCATTTCTGGAGCAGGAAGAGAGCCTTTAGTTGTGGGTGCAGCGTTTGGTTTAAAAAAAGATCAAACTTCTAAGCTAATTGATGGTACTTTTGGTGTTTATATGGTTCAAGTAACTAAAGTGGAGCCAGCTGTTAAGTTAGATAGCTATCAAGCGGCAGCTAATAGAGTAGAACAACAAAAAGTAAATGTGGTGTCTTCAAACTTATATAACGCTTTAAAAGAAGCTGCAGATATTGAAGATAATAGAGCTAAAACTCAAGTTCAATAAAAGGACAGTACATATATAAAATTAAAGCCTCATATTAATTATGAGGCTTTTTTTATGTTTTGTTTTTTAGAACCATGCTATCATAAGAGATGACTGTTTCAAACCCTTTGCTCCTAAAATAAGCCGTTGGATTACCCTTTGAGGTTGCCAAAATAAAGTCGCCACCCCAAGCACCAAGACTTTTTATCTGTCCGCTAAAATCATTAAACAAAACCTCTTTTACAGGTTGTTGTTTTATAATGTTTGAAATGATGTGTTCGTGTTTTAAAATTAAACTATCAAAATCTTCCAATGATTTGCAAGAAACCAGATGAGAGGTTATCTCATTTATTTGAATAATAGAAGACTTTATATGGGTTCTATTTTCTTTATAGTTTGAAATCCCATCCCGGCTGTTTTGTTTTTTATTCAAGTAGACAAAATAAAGATGTTGTTTAAATAATGGGTTGAATTCAACGTCTTCAACGATTGGTTTGTCATTTTCCAAATGATAAAAAATAGGATGATTGTGTTGGGCACACGCAATATCATAACCACTGCCACCAAACGTTTTTTCTAATAATTTATAAGCATCTATACCTGCCCAATTCGCTATGTTATTTATGAGCGTTGATGAAGTTCCAAGTCCCCAATTTTTGGGAAATGTTAAGGATGTCGTCACTTTAAATCCCCCCATGGTATTTAAAAAATCAGGATTAAGTTGTTTAGCGGTATTCAATATTTGTACCAGTCTGTTGGAAAGGTCATTGCTTGAGACTATTGGAGATGTAATCTGTTTAATTAAAATGTCATCTTTAAACCAAAGATGTCCATTCTCATCCAAACTTTCCCATATGAGTCTTGGTTCATCAATGGGTTCAACAATTAAAGATTGTCCATATTTAGTTGGAATGGCTAGTGATAAAGCACCATCGAGAACCAAGTATTCTCCAGAGATTAAAAGTTTTCCGTTACTGTAATAAGGTTCGTTTAAATTAATCATCTATACGCATTCTTAAATGTGCTAAAGTATCGGCAACAGCATTAAAACTAACCGTATTTGTTTTAAAATGTTCAATTAAAATAGCTTTCTCGGCATCATTGGCATTGAATTGATTTAGAATGTTCATTAAATGCATTTTCATGTGTCCTTGTTGAATGCCAGTAGTGGTAAGCGAACGTAAAGCTGCAAAATTTTGAGCCAATCCAGCAACCGCAACTATTTGCATGAGCTCTTTAGCGGATGGTTTCTTTAGCATGTCCAAAGCCAATTTCACCAAAGGGTGTAAGCCGGTAAGTCCACCAACTGTTCCTAAAGCTAAAGGTATTTCTAGCCAAAACGTAAATATGCCATTTTCAATTTTGGCATGTGTTAAACTGCTATAGATGCCGTTTCTGGAAGCATAGGCATGCACACCAGCTTCAACGGCTCTAAAATCGTTCCCTGTGGCTAAAACAACCGCATCAATCCCATTCATAATACCTTTATTATGGGTTACGGCTCGATAAGGTTCTATTTCTGCAATTTGTATGGCTTGAAGAAATTTGTTGGCAAACTCTTCCCCAGAGAAAGCATCACTATCGCTTAAATCTTCAACCTTGCAACTGACTTCTGCACGTACCAAACAATCTGGAACATAATTGGATAAAATACTCATCACTATGTGAATATTCTTTTCATCTTCAGTAAAACCATTAAACAATAAAGCTTCGCTTTTAAAAGTTTTAGCAAATTGTTCTAAACAGGAATTAATAAAGTTAGCACCCATGGCATCTAGAGTTTCAAAAGAGGCATGAAGTTGGTAATACCCTTTTATGTTTTGTGTTTTATCACGTAATTCAATATCTAAAATACCACCACCACGTAATTCCATATTTTTTGTAATGGGCTTACAGTCTTCAATAAGTTTTGATTTTATAGAGGTAAAAAAATCTTTTAATGCATCTTTCCTACCATGATAGATAAGATGAACTTGACCAATTTTGGTAGTAGAAATAACATGTGTTTTAAATCCGCCTCTGTCTAACCAAAATTTAGCAGCTTTGCTAGCGGCTGCTACTACCGAACTCTCTTCAATAGCCATAGGAATGGTATATAACTTGCCGTTAATTAAAAAATTAGGAGCCACACCAAAAGGTAGATAGTAGTTGGTTATGGTGTTTTCAATAAACTCATCGTGAAGCTGTTGTAATTTTTCATCAGAGTTCCAATACTGTTTTAAAATATGTTCAGCATCATGGGAACTTGAAAAATAAGTCTCAACAATCCAATCTATTTTTTTGGATTTAGAAAGTTTAGAAAAACCAGAAATAGTTTTACTCATAGCAGCATTATTACGGGGCAAAGATACTATTCTTGAAAAGAAATTATAATATCTTGTTTTTATTGACTTATTTATCGACTGAAATTACCGTTTTTTGCATAATTTTTAGTAAACTTGAAAACTTTTAATAATACATCAACGATTATTTAAAATTGGCAAGATTATTATAATGTGAAATCTTATGTTTCATAGCGTTAAGAGTAAAAATTTATATTTATCTAGATTATTTTATGACAGAAACCATACTTAAACCACATCAAAAAGAGCTGTTTGGACATCCTAAAGGTCTATTTATTCTCTTTTTTACCGAAATGTGGGAGCGCTTTTCTTACTACGGGATGCGTGCATTATTAACACTTTATTTAGTTGAAAAAACAACATCAGATAATCCAGGCTTAGGTTGGTTAGATTCAAAATCCATAATGCTTTATGGCTGGTACACCATGTTAGTGTATGTCATGTCCATACCTGGAGGTATTTTGGCCGATAAAGTTTTAGGGCAGAAAAAAGCGGTATTATATGGTGCTTTAACTTTAGTTGCAGGACATGGTATTTTAGCTATTGATGAAATGTGGGCTTTTTATACAGGTTTGGCACTCATTATTCTTGGGGTAGGATTGTTAAAGCCTAATATTTCTACAATGGTAGGTGGATTGTATAAGCAAGGAGATATTAGAAGAGACAAAGGATTTAGTATTTTTTATATAGGTATTAATTTAGGGTCATTATTAGCGACCTTTATAGTTGGCTATGTTGGAGAAAAGATTGGATGGCA
Organism: Confluentibacter sediminis; assembly: GCF_003258355.1. Classification (GTDB taxonomy): domain Bacteria; phylum Bacteroidota; class Bacteroidia; order Flavobacteriales; family Flavobacteriaceae; genus Confluentibacter; species Confluentibacter sediminis. Next base: position 185,088 of record NZ_QKPO01000006.1, read on the forward strand.
TTTTGGTTTTGGACTTGCTGGAATTGCCATGTTATTGGGTCTTATCGTATATTTATATGGTCAAAAGTATTTGGTAAATGTTGGTAACAAGCCGACTGAGGAAGATAAAAGAAATGATGTTTCTATACCAAGATTAATGGGCGATTTAATTACATCTCCCATCAATCTTGCTATTGTTGTTTTAATTATTATTTATGCGATTTATGCGGGATTTACATATGATGGTGTAGATAGTTGGGGGTATACAGTGCTGTATATTTTTATTGCACTGGTAGCAGGTATAATGATGATGATTTATAAAAATTTAAATTCTCAAGTTTCTAAAGATCGATACTTAGTTCTTTTATTATCGTTTTTAATTGTTATCGTTTTTTGGGGAGCCTTTGAGCAGGCGGGAGGATTGATGAGCATTTATACGAAAACAAATACAGATCGAATGTTGTTAGGTTGGGAGATTCCAGCTACCTGGTTTCAAGGCTTAAACGCGGGATTTATAATCATTTTTGCAACATTCGTTGCGGGATATTGGGCTAAAAGAAAATTAAAAGGAAAAGAAGCATCTTCCTTATTCAAAATGGCTATCGGTACTATGATAATGGGATTGGGTTTTGTTTTCATGATTTTTGCAGCATCAGAATATAACGCTAAAGGTAGTTCGGGAATGCAATGGTTGATCTTGGCATATTTATTTCACACAATTGGAGAACTGTGTTCTTCACCAGTGGCGTTGTCATTTATAACTAAATTAGCACCTGTAAAATATGCATCATTAATGATGGGAGTTTATTTTGCTGCTACAGGTTTAGGGAATAAAGTAGCAGGAGTTATTGGAGAGTCAGCCTCAGAGTTTGGTGAATATGCTATATTTTCTGGTATAACAATATTTACGGTACTCTTTGGATTGTTAGTGATCTTATTATTAAAGCCACTTAAACGATTAACACATGGTGCAGAAGATAACGAACGTATTATTGATGAAGCTGAAGGTTTTGAATTAACCGACAATTAACATTTTAAAATTAAAACTAAAATATGACTGAGAATTCTACCGACCAATATTTTAAGAATAATGTTCTAGGGCATCCTGCTGGATTATTTGTATTATTTTTTACAGAAATGTGGGAGCGCTTCTCGTTTTATGGAATGCGAGTTCTATTGGTTAATTTTTTGACTTTTACGGTTATAGGTTCTAATCCGGGTTGGGGTTGGTCTGCTGAAAATGCAGGGGCTTTATTTGGTACCTATGCCATGTTACTTTATATTACTCCAATAATAGGTGGGATTATAGCTGATAAGATTACAGGATATCGTTGGGCAGTTGTTATAGGGTCTTTGATTATGGCTTCTGGACATGCCTGTATGGCGATAGAAACAGAGTTTACTTTGTATTTGGGCTTAGGTTTACTAGTTATTGGTACAGGTTTTTTTAAGCCAAATATTACGTCGATAATTTCGGAAATGTATAAACATAATGAAGAAAAAAAGGATGGAGCTTATACCATTTTTTATATGGGAGTTAATGCAGGAGCTTTTTTTGGTATGATGCTTTGTGGATATTTAGCAGAAAAAATAGGTTGGTCATATGGTTTTGGCTTAGCTGGAATATTTATGCTTTTAGGAACCTTACAATTTTGGCTGTCCGGTAATTTATTTGGCGATATAGGGAAAAAACCGGCTAAGATTCATGAAATGGAAGACTTGCAGGATGCTGATAATAGTATGGCGGAAATCACCCAAGATAAAGAAATAGAAAAGCAAAATCCATTTACAACTTTGGACAAAATATTGATAGGTGTTTCTTCAATCATAGGCTTAGAATATGCCATTAATGATCCCATGTCTAAAATTGCAGGCATTGATATGTTTTCCTATTTCCAAATAGGGCAATTTGAAGGGCAATATGTTGCTGTGCTAGTGGCGTTAGGATTGTTTTTGTTTTTAGTTATAAGTAGAATTTTAAGATACACAGCGATTGTTCGTGATAGAATGCTTGCTTTTATAATTTTTGCTTTTTTTACAGTGTTTTTTTGGTTGTCTTTTGAACAGGGAGCCTCGTCTTTAGTCTTGTTTGCTAGAGATAATGTAGATCGTGTATTAACAGGTGAATCCGCTCTTATTTTTAATATCGTAAATGCTTTATTGACCGTTATTCCATTATTGATAATTACTTATGTTTTATATGATTTATGGCGTAAGACCTTTAAAATAATACCGTACTCTAACATTGTTTTGGCTATTTGTTTTTTATGCATGTGGGGAATTGTAGTGTGGATGCTGAATAGAGAGTTTTCTGCAGATGTTTCAGAAATAACGGTGTCTTGGTTTAGTATTCTTAATTCTTTTTTCATCATTGTATTTGCGTCATTTTTTTCTAAATGGTTTGAAAGTAAATACAATCCATCAGCGGCAGCTAAATATGCACTAGGCTTAATCATTATGGCTATAGGTTTTGGCTTATTAGCATTTGGGGCGTATGGAGTTCATGAAGGAGTAAAAGTTAGTATGATATGGCTCATATTGGCTTACTTATTCCATACACTTGGAGAATTGTGCTTATCTCCTGTTGGTCTATCATATGTTAGCAAACTAGTGCCTGCAAGAATGATCGCCTTAATGTTTGGTATGTGGTATTTAGCTATTGCTATAGGAAATAAGTTGGCAGCGGTATTAGGTGGGCAAATTGAAAATATAACCAAGCAGTATAGTCTATCGACTTTTTTCCTTATTTTTACTATCGTTCCAATTACAGCAGGATTAGTGATTTTTGCCTTAAATCCAATGCTTAAAAAACTCATGCATGGTGTTCGTTAATCGAAAAAATAGTTAAAATATAATCAAAAAAGCCCATAATAGGAGTGGATTTTGTAATTTCGGAACAAATATTGCAACTAAGACTAGTATGAAATATATAAAATACATATTCCTTTTCATTGTTTTAATTTCAGTTAAAGGACAAGCGCAAGAAATAAAATGGATGTCTTTGGGAGAAGCTATGGCACTTCAAAAAGAAAATCCAAAAAAGATTATGATGGATGTTTACACCAATTGGTGTGGGCCTTGTAAGATGTTAGACAAAAATACCTTTCATAATAAAGATGTGGTAGATTATGTGAATAAAAATTATTATGCTGTTAAGTTCAACGGAGAAGGTAATGATGTTATTGAATTTAATGGTAACACCTTTAAGAATCCTGGTTATGATGCTTCAAGAGCCAATAGTCGTAATTCTGCACATCAATTAGCCAGTTATCTTCAAATTAGTGCATATCCAACCATTGTGTTTTTTGATGAAAAAGCAGGGGTTATAGCCCCCATTCGTGGTTATCAAACCCCTCCACAATTAGAATTATACTTAAAGTTGTTTAAGGATGATGCGCATAAAACAATTGATACTCAAGAAAAATTCAATGCTTATTACAAAGCTTTTTCCCCACAATTTGTTGACAGTCAATAATTCTTAATAATCAATAATAAAAGCTCCTTTTTTGCTAGTTTGGTGAAAAGGGAGTTTTCGTTTTTGGCAAATAGCTTCCCAATTTTCTATATAAGATTTGTAATTGCTGCCATCTGCAATAATATATTTTGGCTTTATGGAATCAATCAATCTATTCAGGTTTATTTGTGGAGATTGTCTCAAAAGCACATAATCGGGACTAAAAGATTTAATATTGTAAATCCCCAAGCTATCAATCACTAAAAGGGTTTTGTCATTTAATGTATAAACAGATTTAAGTATATCAGTTTGAACATTTTTAATATGATTACCTATAACATAATTTGTAATTATTTTGTCTTTTGAGAATGTTAAACTATCAAAATCACTATTCACATCAATAGTATTAAACATTACATTTCCAATCAAGGTAAATCGATTTTTGTTAAATACAATGAATTGATTTTTTGGGCTGCTATATTTTGTTAAAATGATGGCGCATTGAATAGCTAAAATGCTAAACAATACGAGCCTTAACCTTTTATAGCTTGTCTCTCTCCATAAATTTATTATTGAAATAATAAATAAATAAAAAACACATACATACAACAGGCTGAAAGCAATGTCATTAAAAATGAATTGTTTTTGATTAGAAATCCAACTCACAAAATCATTCATCATGCTTATCATATATCCATAAGTTTTTGACATAAAGACAGGAAGTATATTAAATAGGGCAAGAGTGATTACAAGAATACCAAAGCCTAAGATGACTTCCAGAAATGGTATGATTACTAAATTTGATATAAAAAACAATCCAGGCAGTTTATGGAAATAGTATAAGCTTATGGGTAAAATACCAAACTGTGCAGAGAGCGTTACCGTTAACGTATGCCAATAAAAATCTATTATTTTATTTTTTGGTTGCCACAATTTGTAAAGTAAGGGGTCTATAACAACAATAGCCAAAACTGCCATGTAGCTCAACTGAAAACCAACATCAAATAAAAACATAGGTTTTATAAGAAGTAATACAAATATGGATATGGCTAAGGTGTTAAAAATGTTTGTTGGTCTTTTATAATTAACAGCAATGGTTATAATGCTAAACATAGTCACAGCTCTGGTGACAGATGCCGATAATCCCGCAATAATTGCAAAACTCCATAGCATTAAAATGAGTAAAATAGTTTTTATAAGTTTTCCATGTTTAAATGTTTCTAAAGGTTTTAAAACAAAACTTAAAATCAATAGAATAATACCAATATGCAATCCCGAAACAGCTAAAATGTGTACAGCACCTGCGTTGACATAATTGGTATAAATATCTTCGCTTATGTCTTGTCGTTGCCCTAATAAAAGTGCATTAATAAAGCTAAGTTCGTCTGGTTTAAAAGAATAGGTTTTTAATTTTGAATTGACATGGTTTCTAATAGCATCTGCTATTCCATAAAGCGTATGTAAATGCACGTCCGTTTCAAGTAAAGATGGTTTGCTGATGTAGAGTTGATGATAGATGTATTTTTTCTCTAAAAAAAATTTATAGTTAAATTGATTTGGGTTTAAGGGTGGGTTAATAGTCTCAAAATTGGTTTTCGATATAAAAACATCATCCACTTTTAAAGAATGTTTGATAGAGTCTTTTTCAATGTTTACTAATAATTTTCCACTAACATTCAAATCATCAACTTTTAAGATGTCAACGATATATTTATTATAATAAGTGTTAGGTTTTAAAACTTCTTTAATTCTAAAAGTAATGGTTTTCAGGGAATCGTTTTCAGATAAAACAAAGTGCGTGTAATGGTTTGAAAAGTTTTTTTCATTATGAATGTTTACGGTCAAAATACCAATAGATAACATGGTCGTAAAAGCTAAAACACCAAACCAAATGGTTTTTAAAAATTGGTTTTTAGCAATTAAAAAAGATGTAAATAAAGCAATTACTAGTATGGTCGTGCTGTATAACGACCACTTTAAAGCCCATTGAAAATAATATCCAATAATTATGCCTATGATAAGGCAAAGTGTTAGTTTTATGATGGCAAAATTTAGTAGTTTCATTTCGCCGAAAGATATAAAATTTCCTATAAAATCCTTCTTGCTTCTGCAAATGTCCTATCCCAATAATTTTCGGTAATAGATGAAATGATAACACCTGCACTTGTTGTGGAATGAATGAACTCTATATTCCCATTTCTAGATGAAACAACCAATCCTACATGGCTAATATCGTTTCTTCTGTTGCCAGTTTTAAAGAACAATAAATCACCTTCCTCTACATCATTCAATGAGATTTTTTCTCCATTTTTGGCCATGTCTCTAGAAATTCTTGGAAGAATAATATTAAAGGCCCTAAAAGATTCAAAAACTAAACCAGAACAATCCATTCCAGATTTTGTGGCACCACCAAATTTGTATCTAACACCTTCAAATTGTTTGGCATACTCCACAATGTTATAGGCCTTAGATTCTGAAGAATTTAAGTGCCTAGAATGTGTGGTAATATCTCTTGTTGTAATACTTTTGTTCGGATTTATTTCTTGGTTAGAATTTGAACCAATAATTACTTTTGAAGACGATGACTCTTTGCTTTTGGTTTGTTTTGAAGATTTACAACTACTAAAACTTAAAAAGAGGATACATAAAACAACTACGTGTGTCTTCATACTAAATTAGGCTTGTATAGATTTAAAAATTAAATGAGCTGTTTTTGCGCTGGCTCCCTTACCGCCAAGTTTTTTTTCTAAATCGTAATAATTCATGAAAAATTTTGTGCGTTCATGCGGGTCAAGAATAATGTCCAATTCCTTTTTTAGGTTTTTTGAATTAAACTCATCTTGAATAAGTTCTTTTACGACTTCTTTATCCATAATCAAATTTACTAACGAAATAAACTTGAGGGTTATTATACGTTTTGCTATTTGATAAGATATATTACTGCCTTTGTAGCAAACCACCTGAGGAACTTTAAATAAAGCTGTTTCTAAAGTTGCCGTACCAGACGTTACCAAAGCGGCTGTTGAGATACTTAACAAATCATAAGTTTTATTAGCAATGAATTTAATGTTTGTGGCTTTTATAAATGGCTTATAAAATTCATAATCTTGACTTGGAGCTCCTGCAATAACAAATTGATAGTTGGGATAGTAATCTACCAAGCTTAGCATCACAGATAGCATGTTTTTTATTTCCTGTTTGCGGCTTCCTGGCAACAGGGCTATTACTGGTTTGTCGCTTAGTTCGTGTTCTGCTCTAAATTCATATTCATCTACTTGCGTTCTGTCTGCAATGGCATCAATTAAAGGGTGACCTACAAAAGTTACTTTATAATCATACTTTTTGTAAAAGCCTTCCACAAAAGGCAAAATAACATACATGGCATCAATATCTCGTTTTATGGCTTTTACTCTGCTAGCTCGAGACGCCCAAACTTGAGGAGAAATATAATAGTTGGTTTTGAAGTTTTGTTGCTTTGCCCATTTGGCAATCCGAAGATTAAATCCGGAATTGTCAATAAAAATAATGACATCTGGATTGAATTTTTGAATATCGGTTTTGCATAATGAGATATCTTTATAAATTTTAGGAAGGTTTTTAATTACTTCTGCAAACCCCATAAAAGATCGTTCTTTGTAATGTTTTACCAAGGTGCCTCCAACTTGCTGCATTAAATCACCACCCCAAAACCTAAAATCGGCATTGACATCTTCTTTTTGTAATGCTTTCATAAGGTTAGAGCCATGTAAGTCTCCAGATGCTTCTCCTGCAATAATATAATACTTCATTAATTATAGCATTTTAAATACAAAGGTAAAAACTGCAATTACAATAGTTATTAATAAAACACCTCTAGCTCGGTAATCTTGCTTCTTTTTAATAAAAACAAAAAAAGCTATCAAATTTAAAATAGCTCCAAGACTGATTAATTTTCCTAAAAACCCTTCTTTAGAGGCCGCCTTAATAACAGTTATAAAATCATCACCTTGACCTAACAAGGTCGATACAATAATTAATCCTGTAGTATTGGCAATTAATCCTACTAATACTCCTATAAAAATATCTTTTTTAATCATTTAATTTCCAAGAATTTAAATTTTGCATGAAATGATGTGCTGTTAAATCGAACTGAATGGGTACTACCGATACGTAATGGTTTTCCAAAGCCCATTCATCAGTATCTTCTCCGCCATCTAAATTAACAAACTTTCCAGAAAGCCAATAATAATCTTTTCCTTGGGGGTTTTTACGTTTATCAAATGCTTCAACCCAATTTGCTTTCGCTTGTCTGCATATCTTTATTCCTTTAATATGTTTTTCTTTAACGTTGGGTATATTCACATTTAGTACAACACCATTGGGCAAACCTTGCTCCAATGCCCTTTTAACAATGGTTGTTACATAATTTTTACAAGCGTCAAAATTGGCACTCCAAGCATAATCTAATAATGAAAAACCAATAGAAGGGATTCCCTCAATACCCGCTTCAATAGCGGCACTCATGGTGCCAGAATATATGACATTTATGGATGAGTTGGAGCCATGGTTAATACCGGAAACACACAAATCAGGTCGCCTATCTAAAATTTCCCTTATAGCTAGTTTAACACAATCGGCGGGGGTTCCAGAGCAGCTATACTCTTTTTGTGGACCATCGTCAAGGGTGATTTGTTCTGCATAGAGTGTCGAATTAATAGTTATCGCATGCCCCATGCCACTTTGGGGGCTATCTGGGGCGACTACAACTACGTCGCCAATAGTATTCATTAGTTTTATTAAAGTTCTAAGTCCTGGAGCACTAATGCCATCATCATTGGTTACTAAAATAAGGGGTTTTTCTGTCATAAATCGTTGTTTAATCGCTTTGCTAAATTAAGCAAAATCCGATGAATGTTTTAATTTGTTTAGTTTAACAAAAAATTAGTAGCGCATGAGTTTATTGGCATGGTTTTTTCTTTATTTTAGTGAAAAATATATTATGTATTTTTGTGAAAACTAAAATTAGATTATTTGCGTTTAATCTAATATAATGTGCTTTTATAAAGGAGCATGGTATTAAAAAATTATGAAAAACATGTTAAAAAGGAATTATAAAGTTTTAGTGTTGTTATTATTATTGGCATTTGCGTCATGTAGTTTTACAACAAAAACGTTTAGTGATCCAGATAAAGATAAATTACTTATACAGGTAATAACATTTGTATTACAACAAGGGCATTTTGATCCTATTGCAATGGATGATAGATTTTCTGAAGAATTATTCTCAGATTATATAGAAGGTTTAGATCCAGCGAAACGCTATTTTTATGAATCAGATTATAAGGATTTTGAAAAGTTCAGAACTAGTATTGATGATCAATTAAAGGTGTCTGATATCACGTTTTTTAATATCACCCACGAGCGTTTAATGCAACGTATTGCTGAAGCTAAAGAAGTTTATAAAGAGGTGTTGTCAAAACCTTTTGACTATTCTAAAGATGAGATTTTTGATACAGATACCGATAAAACGGAATTTGTAAAAAACAAAAAAGAAATGAAAGAAAGATGGAGGCAACAGCTTAAGTTTTCGGCGTTGTCTTACTATGACGATATTTATACTGAAGAAAAACAGAAAAAGGAAAAAGATGCTTCATATACTATGAAGACAGAAACGCAGATAGAGCAAGAAGCTCGTGATGCAACTTTAAAATCCATTGAGGTTTATTTCAATGATAATTTAGAAGATTTAAAGCGAGAAGATTGGTTTGCCATGTATGTTGATGCTATTGTTGGAGAGTTTGATCCTCATACTTATTATTTAGCCCCTAAAAGTAAAGAAGATTTTGATGAGCGTATGCAAGGGAAAATTGAAGGCATTGGAGCTCAATTACAAAAGCGTATGGACAATATTAAAATTATAGGTTTGATTTCTGGTGGTCCCGCTTGGAGAAGTAAAGAATTAGATGTTGAGGATATTATTTTAAAAGTAAAGCAAGAAGATGAAGAATATCCAGTTGATATAGTGGGTATGAGAATCAATGATGCCATTAAATATATAAAAGGCCCAAAAGATACTAAAGTCACTTTAACTATTAAAAAGCTTGATGGTACTATAAAAGATGTAACTTTAGTTAGAGATGTTATAGAATTAGGAGAAACCTATGCCAAGGCATCTGTAGTTAAAAAAGATGGTAAAAAATTTGGTATTATTGACTTGCCTTCATTTTATGTAGATTTTGAAGACTACAAAAAAATAAATGCTGCGGCTGATGTAAAACGTGAAATCGAAAACTTAAAAGCGGAAGGTATAGAAGGACTTATTTTAGACTTACGTGATAACGGAGGCGGTTCATTACCAACAGTCGTAGATATGGCTGGGTTGTTTATTAAAGATGGCCCTATAGTTCAGGTGCGTTCTACCGGAGAGCCAAAAGAAGTATTGAAAGATAGAGATAAATCCATAACTTGGGATGGTCCTTTAGTGATTTTAGTAAACGAATTATCTGCTTCAGCTTCAGAAATTATGGCTGCTGCTATGCAAGATTACAAAAGAGCTATTATTATAGGTAGCAAACAAACTTATGGAAAAGGTACGGTTCAAAATGTGTTAAACCTTAATAATTTGGTTAGAAATAATGCTAGTGGCGATTTAGGTGCGTTGGCATTAACTACCCAGAAATATTATAGAATTAGTGGGGGTTCTGTGCAGCTGGAAGGTGTTAAAAGCGATGTAAAAGTCCCAGATAAATTTAGTTTTATTGAGGTAGGTGAAAAAGATAAATCAAATGCGTTGCCATGGGATGAAATTGACGCTGCAGACTATACAACATGGGATAATTATTTTGATTACGAGCAAACCATTAGCAAAAGTAATGAACGGATGTCTAAAAATCCGCAGTTAAAGCTTATTGAAGAGAACGCCAAATGGGTAAAAAGTAAAATTGACGAAACTGTTTTTCCTTTGAGTTATGCAAAATATAAAGAGACATTGGCATTAAGAGATGATGAATCAAAACGTTTTGATGCCATGACTAATTATCAAACGAATCTCACGTTTGAATCTCCAGCATATGAAAAAGAATTATTTAATAATGACACCACTAACCTTAAGGAAAAACGTGATAGATGGCATGTTTCTTTAAGTCAAGATGTTTATGTTGAAGAAGCTTTAAATGTACTTGAAGATTTAAAAACGTCATTTAATATTAAAAAAATAGCTAAAGTAAAAGAATAGCTAAAATATGAGTCACACATCACACTCATTAAAACAATTAGCGCTCCAAAAGTTTAAAAAGAACTTTTGGGGCGTTTTTAGTTTTTATTTTATTGTTTTAGTTGGTCTCATTTCTGTGTTTGCGTATGTCATGGCTCCAGATAACTCACAATATGCGAACCAAATGCATTTGTCTATTCATTCAAAAAAGCCAGGATTTACAGTCAAAATACTTACGATTCCTTCTGGTTTAGATTTAAACCAAAATATATTTGATAAAATCTTCTTCGGAAGAAAAAATACAGATACAGAAATTCCTATTTCTGAATTTGAAATTAAAGATGACTCTTTATCATATACAGAATATACATCCAATGGTTTGGAAGGTGTTAAAAAAAATATACCCTTGAGCATATTTCACCCCATGAATTCTGCAACAAGTTTTATAAAACAAAAGACCTTCATTTTTGGTACCGATAAATATGGACGGGATTTATTGAGCAGAGTCCTTGTTGGGGCTAGAATTTCTTTTTTTATTGGTTTTGTAGCCGTATTCATTTCTTTGGTTATAGGCGTTTTTATGGGTAGTGTTGCAGGTTATTTTGGAGGTAAGATAGATGCTGTTATTATGTGGATTATAAATGTAACTTGGTCCATACCCACTTTGTTATTGGTTATTGCTATTACATTAGCATTAGGTAAAGGTTTTTGGCAAGTATTTATTGCTGTGGGGCTTACTATGTGGGTTGAGGTTGCGAGAGTGGTTCGAGGACAAATAATAAGCATTAAGGAAATGCAGTATGTAACAGCTGCAAGAGCTTTGGGATTTAATGATTTTAGAATCATTACCAAACACATATTGCCAAATATCATGGCACCAGTCATAGTGATTTCAGCTGCTAATTTTGCGTCTGCTATTTTGGTGGAAAGCGGACTTAGTTTTTTAGGTATTGGCGCACAACCACCTATGGCAAGTTGGGGCGCCATGATTAAAGACCATTATAATTATATCATTTTAGGAAAACCTTATTTAGCTATAATACCTGGATTGTGTATTATGAGTTTAGTGATGGCATTTATGCTTATTGGTAATGCCTTTCGTGACGCATTAGATGTGAAAGGGTAGTTTTGCTGTTATTTATTATCTAATAAGTTCCTGAAATTCTTCTGTTTATTATTGTTATATTTGATTAACTATACTTTTTTTAAGCTAAATATAATATTTTAAACTAATTATTATGAAAAAATTATCTTTTCTCATTTTTATGGCTTTTTCATTGGCATTGATGTCATGTGATGAAAAGCAGAATTCAAATCCCATATTGACTATTGAAGGAGGTCAAATACAAGGAGTGCAAACCTCAACAGATGGTATTGTTGCCTATAAAGGGATTCCTTTTGCTGCTCCTCCAGTAGGTGATTTACGTTGGAAAGAGCCTCAACCTGTTCGTTCATGGGAAGGTGTTAAAGTAGCAGATGCATATGGTAATGCAGCGTCCCAATTAACATGGGATCCCGAAAGTTTTTATGGAAAGGAATGGCAAGCTAGTGGTTCTGTGCCGTTTAGTGAGGATTGCCTTTATTTAAATGTTTGGACGCCAGCGGCGGGTAAATTGGACGAGAAACTCCCAGTTGCTATGTGGATACATGGAGGCGGCTACCGCGAAGGTTTTGCTTTTGAACCAGAAATGGATGGTGGTGAAGATTGGGCGTCCCATGGAGTTATTTTAGTAACTGTAACTTATCGTCTTGGTGTTATGGGATTCTTTTCTCACCCACTTTTATCACAAGAAAGTCCTAATGGCGTGTCTGGAAACTATGGTTTAATGGACCAAGCCGCAGCATTGAAATGGATTAATAAAAACATTGCACAATTTGGCGGAGACCCCAATAATATAACCGTCTTTGGTCAGAGTGCTGGGGCTGGTAGTGTACAATCGCTATGTGCTTCCCCTAAATCTAAAAATCTAATAAGCAAAGCTATTAGCATGAGTGGTGGAGGTTTAGGAGGAAGGCCTGGTACTCCACTAGATACGGCACAAATAGCGAATAAAAAGATGATGGACTTTTTTGAAAAAACGACGTTGGATGATATGCGTAAGCTTTCTTTTGATGAACTTATAGAATTGTCCCAAAAATATGCGGATACTACAAAAACTCGCGTTGGTTGGAGTCCTGTTATTGATGATTATTTTTTAAATAATACATTTTCTGATGAAGCATTGGTGAATAATATACCAGACATTCCTTATATGATAGGTTTTACAGCTAATGATTTAGGAGATATGACTAAGCCAGTGAACGATTTTGCTGCTTTACGTGCAGAAAAAAGTAATAAACCAACGTATGCTTATTTATTCCAACGTCAATTGCCAGGTGATGAAAGTGGCGCATTCCATTCATCAGATTTGTGGTATATATTTCATTCACTAAAGCATAGTTGGAGGCCTTTTACAGCTGGTGATGAAGCACTGAGTAATCAAATGGTTGATTTTTGGACCAATTTTGCAAAGTATGGAGATCCTAACGGAAAAGAAGGTGGTGTTTGGAAGCCTTATACAAAAGAACATCCTGAGTTTATGTTGCTTGATGTAAATGGAGATAAAGCAGATTTAAAAATGACCGCTACTCCTGAATATAAAGGTAATTCTTTTAGAAGATAAAAATTCAATGAAATATGTTTTGAAGGTGGTACCGATAAATTTAGGTGTCACCTTCATTCTTTTTTTTGATAAAAGCGAAATTTAATGGAGTTTCATATTTCCATTTAACGCGTCAATATAATTTAAAACAGCTTCTTTTCCAGTCTCTAGAGATGCAGACGTTATAAAATAATTTGGCATAGCTTCCCATGTTTCTAAAAGTACATTTTTGTAATCTTCTACATGGTTTTCAATGGCTTTTGGTTTTAACTTATCGGCTTTAGTAAAAATAATAGAGAACGGAATGGCATTTTCGCCTAGCCATTGCATAAATTCCAAATCAATGGGTTGAGGTGCATGTCTAATATCTACCAATACAAAAGCGGATACCAATTGCTCTCTCAAACCAAAATATTGAGTAATGAATTTTTGAAATGTTTTTTTTGATGATTTTGAAACACGTGCATAACCATACCCTGGTAGGTCAACTAAATGCCAGTTTTTATTAATCAAAAAGTGGTTGATTAACTGAGTTTTGCCAGGTCTTCCGGATGTTTTTGCTAAACTTTTTCTGTTGGTGAGCATGTTTATTAAAGACGATTTGCCCACGTTACTCCTGCCTATAAAAGCATATTCTGGTAGCAATGCCTTAGGGCATTTTGCAACATCAGAATTACTCATAACAAATTCAGCAGATTTAATATCCATGATTATAATTTATGTGAGGTATTGGGTTATATAAATTTAATAGCCTCTTTTTTGTAACCAACCATCAAGAATTTGATTAAATTCATCAGGGTGTTCCATCATGGCAGCATGCCCACATTTATCTATCCAAAATAACTCCGAATCTGGTAATAAATCATGAAACTCCTCGGCGACTTCAGGAGGGGTCACGGTATCATTTTTGCCCCAAATAATACAAATTGGGGTTTTCATTTTTGGCAAATCTTTAGCCATATTGTGTCTAATGGCACTTTTGGCAATCGCTAAGGTTTTAATCAATTTGTTTCTGTCATTAACAGTTTGGTAAACTTCATCAACAATTTCTTTTGTAGCTACTGCAGGGTCATAAAAAACCTCCTGAGCCTTCTTTTTTATCACCTCATAATCCCCTCTTTTGGTGTAGCCACCGCCCATAGCGCTTTCGTAAAGTCCTGAACTCCCTGTGATTATAAGTGCTTGTACTTTTTCCGGATGTAATTTGGTGTGATACAAACCAATATGGCCTCCAAGAGAATTTCCCAATAAAATAACTTTCTCAAAACCTTTAAATTCAATAAAATCATAGAGATATTTTGCGAAGTTTTTAACATTGGTTTTAAGGAGAGGTTTGGTATAAATAGGCAACTCTGGAACAATTACTTTGTAACCTTTACTGCTAAAAAAACTTATAACGGAATCAAAATTACTTAAGCCACCCATAAGACCATGTAATACTATAATTGGGGTGCCTTCACCAGCTTCTATGTAGCTGTAGTTTTTTTCTTTTTTTAAACGATGCGTCATTAAATGGTTAGTCCTTTTCGTTAAAAAACAAATATAGTTATTTCATTCATATTTCAGCATGTTTAATTGATTCTAGAAAAAATACTTTTCAGGGATGTTAACAACGAGCCTAATCTTAAAAAATAATAATCTAACAAATTGAGAGTAAGAACTTAGTGGGATTTAAGCCCAATTAATTTCGGCAAAATGTGTGTGAGGGTAAAAATTATTAACAAAGTGGGGTAAAGTGGTAAAAAGTGGTAAAATTTTCAATATATTTGAAGCTTAAACATCTAAAAGCGAAAAAAAACGGTTTGAATTCATTAATAGGAACATACGATTGTAAAGTAGATATCAAAGGCAGGCTTATGTTGCCTTCTGGTATTAAAAAGCAGTTGTCTCCTATTTTGGAAAATGGATTTGTTTTAAGGCGTTCAGTTTTTCAAGCATGCTTAGAGTTGTATCCCATGGAAGAATGGCAGCTTTTAATGCAAAAAATGAATAAGTTAAATAAGTTTAAAAAGAAGAACAATGATTTTATTCGCCGCTTTAGTGCCGGAGCCAAAATTGTTGAGATTGATGCTAGCGGACGTTTATTGATACCTAAAGACTTAACCGTGTTTGCTGGAATTTCAAAAGATGTTGTGATTTCTCCATCTATAAACATTATTGAGATTTGGGATAAAGAAAAATATGAACAAGCCATTGATGATGCTACAGGAGATTTTGCGGATTTAGCTGAAGAAGTAATGGGACAAGATGACGACGATAATGGAATATCATAACCCTGTTCTGTTAACAGAAACTGTTGATGGATTAAATATTAAAGAAGATGGAGTCTATGTAGATGTCACTTTTGGTGGTGGCGGACATAGTAAAGAAATATTAAAACGACTTGGTGAAAACGGAAAATTGTTTGCTTTTGATCAAGATGAAGACGCTCTTGAAAATACGATTGATGACAACAGGTTTAAGCTAATCCATGAAAATTTTAGACATATAAAACGGTTTTTAAGATTTTATGGGGTTAAGAAAGTTGATGGAATTTTAGCTGATTTTGGGGTGTCATCTCACCAATTCGATGTAGCGGAGCGTGGGTTTTCAACACGTTTTGATGCGGATTTGGATATGAGAATGAACCAGAAAAACACTTTGTCTGCCTATAATGTGGTGAATGATTATGAAGAGCAGAAGCTAAAAGAAGTGTTTTGGCAATATGGTGAGTTGAGACCGGCACCAGCCATGGCAAAACTTATTGTAGAGTATAGGGATTCAGAAAAAATTGTAACCAGCGCTCAGTTGAAAGAGGTTCTTAAAAAATTTTTGCCACCAAAACATGAGAATAAAGTATTGGCACAAATATATCAAGCCATTAGGATTGAAGTGAATCAGGAAATAGAGGCTTTGAAAGAGTTTTTGGTGCAAACACCAGATTTGCTAAACGAAGGAGGTCGTTTAAGTTTTATTTCGTACCACTCTTTAGAGGATAGATTGGTTAAAAGATTTATAAGAAGTGGCTTATTTGAAGGTGAGCCCGAAAGAGATGTCTTCGGGAATTTTGAAGTGCCATTAAAAAAAGTAAATGGTTTAATAGTGCCTTCTAAAGAAGAGATAAAAATTAATAATAGAGCACGAAGTGCAAAACTTCGAATAGCGGAAAAAATATAAGGATTATAAAGTGTTTAGAATAGTAAATGAAGCAAAACATCTACAGCATATTAAAAGGAACATTTTTAGTTAATGATGACTCTTTTAAAAATTGGAGATTCATCATCTTCATTTCGGTTCTTGCTTTGATTATGATTGCGAGTTCGCATAGTGCAGACAAAAAAGTATATCAAATTGCACGTATGGATAATGAAGTTAAAGAAATGCGTTCGGCTTTTGTGGATGGACGGTCAAAATTGATGCAGTTAAAGATGGAGTCGGAAATCACGAATAGAATGAAAGAAAAAGGCTTGTCACAATCTGTGATCCCGCCAAAAAAAATAAAAGTCAAATCCCAAAAATAAAGTTCGAAAGTTGGCAGTAAACGAAAAGAACATATTAAACCGATTGTATTTTATAGCAGGATGTATGTTCATCTTCGGGCTTGGTGTTGTCTTTAAATTGGTAAACATTCAATTTGTCCATGGAGATAAATATAGGGCTTTGGCAAGTCAGCGTATTGTTAAAGATTTTGTGATTCCTTCAAACAGAGGTAATGTATATTCTGTGAATGGTAATTTATTAGCGACCTCAATTCCTAAGTACGAAATACGGTTTGATGCTATGACACCATCGGCTAAGAATTTTGAAGCCTATTTAAACCCATTGTCAGATTCGCTTTCTAAATATTCGGGTAAGTCGTCAGGATATTATAAAAATGAGCTTAGAAAAGCTAGAGCTAATAAAAACAGGTATTTTCTTTTGGCTAGAAATATTAGTTATTCTGATTACATACGAATTAGAAACTTTCCATTATTAAATCTTGGAGCGTTTAAAGGTGGTTTAATTGTAGAGCAAACTACAAAACGTGAGCATCCTATGGGAGGTATTGCACAGCGTTCTATTGGTTATGAAAGGTTTGA
Organism: Confluentibacter sediminis; assembly: GCF_003258355.1. Lineage (GTDB taxonomy): Bacteria > Bacteroidota > Bacteroidia > Flavobacteriales > Flavobacteriaceae > Confluentibacter > Confluentibacter sediminis. Next base: position 202,413 of record NZ_QKPO01000006.1, read on the forward strand.
TGACCAGGGTAATTTAACAAGAGCGGGGATAGACGGAGCCTATGGTGTACAATATTTAAGAGGAAAGGATGGGAGAAGAACCAAGCAACAAATAGGTAAAGGCCAATGGAAGCCTATTAGCGATGCCAATGAGATTGAGCCTCAAGATGGTTACGACGTGTACACAACCATTAATGTGAACATTCAAGACATTGCACATCATGCGCTATTGGAACAACTGGAAAAATATAAAGCAGACCATGGGTGTGTGGTGGTCATGGAAACTAAAACAGGCGAAATTAAAGCAATTTCTAACTTGGGTAGAAATCCTGATGGACTATATCTAGAACGTTTAAATTATGCAGTTGGTGAACGAGCCGAAATAGGTTCTACATTCAAACTTATGGCGGTAACTGCTGCATTAGAAGATAAAGTAATCGACACGAGTGATGTGGTTGATACCGAAAAAGGCATTTTAACTTTTTATGGAAAAAAAGTACGAGATTCTCATAATGGGGGCTATGGTAAAATTACTGTTTCGGAAGCTTTTGAAGTGTCTTCTAATACTGGTATTGTTAAAGCTATAGATAAAGCCTATAGAAATCAACCAGAAAAATTTGTGGATAGGTTGTATGATATGCATTTAAATCAGAAACTGGACATTCCAATAATAGGAGAACCTAGTCCGATAATACCGGATCCTAGAATAAAAAATGGACGTTGGAGTGGTATTGCGTTGCAATGGATGGCTTATGGGTATGGGGTGTCATTTACCCCGTTACAAACATTAACCTTTTACAATGCTATTGCTAATGGTGGTGAGATGGTAAGACCTCAATTTTTAAAGGAGGTAAAAGAATTTGATAAGACCATTGTACCATTTGAAAAACAGGTTATCAATAAACAAATATGTTCAAAAGAAACTATTTATAAAGTAACACAATTGCTTAAAAATGTGGTTGAAAAAGATCATGGTACAGGCCATAAGTTGTATTCGTCTAATTTTTCAATGGCAGGCAAAACAGGCACATGCCAAAAGAATTATGCTAAAAAAGATAAACTAAGTTATATATCGTCTTTTGCAGGTTTTTTTCCTGCTGATAACCCGAAATACTCGTGTATAGTGGTCATTCACGAACCTGACAAAAGCGTAGGGTATTATGGAGCCGATGTGTCTGGTCCTGTGTTCAAAAAAATTGCTCAAAAAATATTTATAGATACGCCCATTGTTGACGAAGTGGAGTCTCTTGAAGTTAAAAATGCTTCTGTTGAAAAAGAATTTGAAAATTACTATGGAGCAGCTCAAACATATAAAACCATTATGCCCAATGTGGTTGGTTTGCCAGCTATGGATGCCATTTCTTTATTGGAAAACATGGGGCTTAAGGTAAAACTAAGTGGCTCTGGAATTGTTAAAAAGCAGTCGCTTACATCTGGACAAAAAATAAATAAAAATCAAACCGTTGTTTTAGAGGTATCATGATAGCACTAAAAGACATATTATATAAAGTCACTCTAAACGCTGTAGTAGGTAACACAGGTGTAGAGGTTCATGCTATTGATTTCAATTCAAAAAACATCACTAAACATGATGTGTTTGTTGCCATAAAAGGTAGTGTGGTTGATGGGCATACATATATTGAGACTGCCATTAAACAAGGAGCAACAGCTATAATCTGTGAAGTATTGCCTGATAAATTAATTGAAGGTATTACTTATGTTGAAGTAGATAATTCAAGCAAAGCACTGGCTATTATGGCTTCCAATTATTATGAAGAGCCGTCGGCTAATTTAAAACTCGTTGGTGTTACTGGTACGAACGGAAAAACAACCATTGCCACCTTATTATATCAATTATTTAAAAATGCTGGATATAAAGTAGGATTGCTTTCAACAGTAAAAATATTGGTTGATACTAAAGAATATAAAGCGACTCATACGACGCCAGATTCTTTAACTATTAATAAATATTTACAGGAAATGAACGAAGCAGGTGTTGAGTTTTGCTTTATGGAAGTGAGTTCTCATGGTATCCATCAGCACAGAACAGAAGGCCTGCATTTTGAAGGTGGTATTTTTACCAATTTAACCCACGATCATTTAGATTACCATAATACGTTCGCGGAATATAGAGATGTGAAAAAATCGTTTTTCGATGCCCTTCCGCCTAAAGCGTTTGCACTTGTAAATATTGATGACAAAAATGGTTTGGTCATGCTTCAAAATACTAAGGCTAGAAAATATACCTATGCCCTAAAAACCTATGCTGATTATAAAGCCCAAATTTTAGAAAACCAGTTAGGTGGTTTATTGTTGAAGTTGAATGAAAGTGAAGTTTGGACACGCCTTATAGGCAACTTTAATGCCTATAATGTATTGGCCATTTATGCAACAGCTGAATTATTGGGGCTTGAAAAAGTTGAGATCCTTCGATTAATAAGTGGCTTGGAAAGTGTAAGTGGACGATTTCAATATTTTATTTCAGATGAAAAAATTACTGCTATTGTTGATTATGCCCATACCCCAGATGCTTTAAAAAATGTATTGGAAACGATTAATAGCATCCGTACTAAAAATGAAGAATTAATAACGGTCGTTGGTTGCGGTGGTGATAGAGATAAAACCAAGCGTCCTATTATGGGGCAGATAGCTGCTGCATTAAGCACTAAAGTTATTTTTACAAGTGATAACCCAAGAAGTGAAGAGCCAGAAGCCATAATTAAAGAGATAGAAAAAGGCGTTGAGCCTCAAAATTTTAAAAAGTCTCTTTCCATTACAGATAGAAGTCAGGCTATTAAAACAGCATGCCAAATGGCACAAGCTAATGATATTATTTTAATAGCTGGCAAAGGGCATGAGACCTATCAAGAAATTAAAGGAGAACGTTTTGATTTTGATGATTATAAAATGGTACAAGAATTTTTAAAACAATTACAAAAATAAATGCTGTATTACCTATTTGAATATTTAGAAAAGCAATTCCAATTCCCAGGAGCTTCACTCTTTGGTTTTTTAACCTTTAGAGCGGCATTGGCAATGATTTTGTCATTGCTTATTTCTACTATTTATGGGAAACGGGTTATTAATTTTTTAAGAAGAAAACAGTTAGGGGAAACCATTAGAGATTTAGGGCTTGAAGGTCAAAAAGAGAAAGCAGGAACGCCTACCATGGGTGGTATCATTATTATTATGGCCACATTAATTCCCGTATTGTTATTGGCAAAACTTGGTAATACATATATCATATTGTTAATAGTTACAACATTATGGATGGGAACTATAGGCTTTATAGATGATTATATTAAAAAGTTCAAAAACGACAAGGAAGGTCTAAAAGGTAGGTTTAAAGTATTGGGTCAAGTAGGTTTAGGTGTTATTGTTGGGGCGACTTTATATTTTAATCCGAATGTTACTATCAAAGAAAAAGTGTCTGTTGAGGTACAACAGCAAATGCGTTCGGCAGACCCTAATGTCTCTGTCGCTAAATTTTTTAAAGAAGAACATAAATCAACGAAAACAACCATTCCATTTGTTAAAGGCAATGAATTTGATTATGCTGATATCATTACTTGGATAAGCCCGAAATTGAGTGAATATGCTTGGGTAATATTCATCATCATTTCAATATTAATAATTACTGCGGTTTCAAATGGAGCTAATTTAACTGACGGAATTGATGGATTAGCAGCTGGAACATCTGCTATTATTGTACTCACTTTAGGGATATTTGCATGGGTTTCTGGAAACATTATTTTTTCAGATTACCTCAATATAATGTATATCCCAAGGGTAGAGGAAATAACCATTTACATCGCAGCATTTGTGGGAGCGCTTATTGGGTTTTTGTGGTATAATACGTATCCGGCTCAAGTGTTTATGGGAGATACAGGAAGTTTGACTATCGGGGGCATTATAGCTGTAATTGCTATTGCGGTTCGTAAGGAGTGGTTAATTCCAGTGCTTTGTGGCATTTTTTTAGCAGAAAATGTATCAGTGATTATGCAGGTGAGTTATTTCAAATACACAAAAAAGAAATTTGGGGAAGGAAGACGCATTTTTAAAATGTCACCGTTACACCATCATTATCAAAAATTAGGATATCATGAAAGTAAAATCGTTACCCGTTTTTGGATTGTAGGAATTTTACTGGCTATTATATCTATTGTGACATTGAAAATTAGATAAAAGGAGTCGTAAATGAAAAGACTAGTCATATTAGGAGGAGGTGAAAGTGGTGTGGGTACAGCACTTTTAGGAAAGGAAAAAGGCTTTGATGTGTTTGTTTCCGATAAGGGAAAAATAAAAGATAAATATAAAGAGGTTCTTATACATAATGAGATTGAATGGGAAGATGAAAAGCATTCTGAGGAGAAAATCCTAAATGCAGACATTGTTATGAAAAGCCCTGGAATTCCTGATAAAGCACCTTTGGTGAAGCAAATTCGTGAAAAAGGAATTTTACTGGTTTCTGAAATTGAATTTGCTGCTAAATATACCAAAGCGACCATTGTTGGGATAACGGGCAGCAATGGTAAAACAACCACGGCAACCTTAACGCACTATATTTTAAAACAAGAATTGGAAGTGGGGTTGGCTGGAAACATTGGCGACAGTTTTGCAAAGCAGATTTTAGAAGAAGATTACCAAAACTATGTATTGGAAATAAGTAGTTTTCAATTAGATGATATTATTGATTTTAAACCACACATAGCTGTAATAACAAACATAACACCGGATCATTTAGATAGATATGATTACAAATTCGAAAATTATATCGCATCTAAATTCAGAATAACAATGAATCAAACCAAAGATGATTATTTGATTTATGATGCTGATGATGAGGTGATAAATAATCATTTAAAACAACACCCAATTCAATCGAAATTATTACCGTTTTCATTAATAAGAACTATTGAAAATGGTGCGTATTTAAAAGATAATAATATAATAATAACTATAGATAATAACCAAATAATTATGCCAACAACAAACCTAGCATTAGAAGGTAAGCACAATATTAAAAACGCCATGGCTGCTTCAACAGCAGCTCATTTATTGAAAATAAGAAAACAAACCATTAGAGAATGTTTGGAAAATTTTCAAGGAGTAGAGCATCGTTTAGAGCATGTGTTAAAAATTAATAAAGTGCAATATATCAACGATTCTAAAGCAACAAATGTGAATTCGACTTACTATGCTTTGGAAAGTATGGATGCGCCAACCGTTTGGATTGTTGGAGGGGTTGATAAAGGCAATAATTATGAGGAATTATTTCCTTTTGTTAATGAAAAAGTAAAAGCTATCATTTGCTTAGGTGTTGATAATGAAAAGCTTTTTAAAACATTTGGCAACATGGTTGATGTTATTGTTGAAACACAATTTATGAATGAAGCTGTGAAAATAGCTTACAAAATAGCCGAGGCAGGAGACAATGTGTTATTGTCGCCAGCATGTGCAAGTTTTGATTTATTTGAAAATTATGAAGATAGAGGCCGTCAATTTAAAAACGCTGTTAGAAATTTATAATATGTTGTCATGCCTGCTTTCATAGGATTGACAGAAAGCGATTGAATAAATTAAATACTTCCATTTAGGAAGATGCCTTGAAAGGATATACAAAATGAAAACACTATTTGAAAATATAAAAGGAGACAGGCTTATTTGGGCTATAGTTGCTTTGTTGGCTATTTTATCCTTTTTACCTGTTTATAGTGCTTCAAGCGATTTGGCTTACGATAGAGGGGAAGGCAATACGTTTGTGTTTTTTGTTAAGCATTTTATGCACTTGTCTTTAGGTTTTGCAATAATATATGGGGTTCATAAAATCCCTTACAGATATTTTAAAGGTTTGTCTTTAGTCATGATTCCTGTGGTATTGGTATTGCTTGTTATTACCATGATGCAAGGGACGGTAATGGGCGGAGCTAGTGCTAGCAGATGGATTCAAATACCTATTGTGGGGGTGTCATTTCAAACATCCACGTTTGCATTGGTTGTGTTAATGGTATATGTGGCTCGATATATGTCTAAAATACAAGATAAAGATATAACGTTTAAGTCTACGATCATTCCTCTTTGGGTTCCCGTTTTTTTAGTATTAGCATTCATATTGCCATCTAATTTTTCTACAGCCGCCATTATCTTTTTAATGGTATTAATATTGGTGTTCATTGGAGGGTATCCCATTCGTTATTTAGCAATTATTTTAGGGTCTGGACTTATTGCTTTAGTGTTTTTTATTATGGTGGCTAAATTAACAGATGGACCATTGAACGTGAAAGTAACCACTTGGGAAAATAGGATTTTGAATTATGCCAATGATGAGGATACGGAAGCCGATTATCAGATTGAAAAAGCTAAAATTGCCATTGCTTCAGGAGGTATTCAAGGTTTAGGGCCAGGGAAAAGTATTCAAAAGAACTTTTTGCCGCAATCTTCGTCCGATTTCATTTTCGCTATTATCATTGAAGAATATGGATTGATTGGTGGTGTTACTTTGGTGATACTTTATATGTGGTTATTGTTCAGAATAGTCATTGTAGCACAGAAATCTGATACAATATTTGGTAAACTTTTGGTTTTAGGTGTTGGGTTGCCAATAATTTTTCAAGCCCTAATAAATATGGCAGTTGCGGTAGAATTGTTTCCGGTTACAGGTCAAACATTGCCATTAATAAGTAGCGGAGGAACCTCTATCTGGATGACGTGTTTAGCTGTGGGAATCATTTTGAGTGTCAGTGCTAAGCGAGAAGAATTAAAAGAGCAGGAATATATGGAAGAAAATCCGTTAGAAATTCTATCGGAAACCATTTGATTTATAAGTGTTTTAAAAAAACATTTATATATTAACTAAATGTCATACTGAGCGCAGTCGAAGTACTTAAAAAAAATAAAAGTGAGTAACAAAAACAGAACATATAAAATCATTCTTTCGGGCGGCGGTACTGGTGGGCATATATATCCAGCGATTGCTATCGCTAACGAATTAAAATATCGTTTTCCTGATGCAGAATTTTTATTTGTTGGGGCAAAAGATAGGATGGAAATGGAAAAAGTGCCACAAGCTGGATATCCTATTAAAGGCTTATGGATCTCTGGTATTCAGCGCAAGTTTACTGCCAAAAATTTAGCATTTCCGTTTAAATTGATTAGTAGCTTAATGAAAGCAAAAAGTATTATTAATGAATTTAAACCAGATGTCGTTATAGGAACAGGTGGTTTTGCAAGTGGTCCATTGTTAAATGTAGCAGCTTCAAAAAAAATACCGACGCTTATTCAGGAGCAAAATTCATATCCGGGCATAACGAATAAATTATTGGCAAAAAAAGTGAATAAAATATGTGTTGCTTATGATGGTTTGGAGCGTTTTTTTTCAAAAGATAAAATCATAAAAACGGGAAATCCTTTGAGGAAAGGATTATTGGATGTTGAAACAAAAACACTTGAAGCAAAGGAGTTTTTCAATTTAAAACATGGGAAGTATACCCTTTTGGTTTTAGGTGGAAGTTTGGGAGCTAGACGAATCAATGAATTGATTGAAAGTAAATTAGATTTTTTGAGTACCCAAAATGTGCAGGTTATATGGCAATGTGGAAAACTTTATTATCAGCAATATAAGATTTATAGTCATACAAAAAATGTTCAGGTGCATGAATTTTTGAACAATATGGATTATGCCTATGCAGCAGCAGATGTGGTAATTTCTAGAGCGGGAGCGATTTCTGTTTCAGAATTATGTGTGGTTGGTAAACCAGTCATATTCATTCCATCGCCAAATGTTGCAGAAGACCATCAGGCAAAAAATGCGATGGCTATTGTGGATAAAAATGCAGCTATGATTATTAAAGAGGAAGATTTGGAAGCAGATTTTCAAAATAAATTTTCACAACTCATGTCATCTCCAGAAAAGCAAAAACAGTTAGGGGACAATATAAAAAAATTAGCATTGGCAAATGCAACAAACCAAATAGTAGATGAAGTTGTAAAGTTACTTGAAGAATAAAAATGAACTTAAATAATATACATAACGTTTATTTTATCGGCATTGGCGGTATAGGCATGAGTGCCTTAGCTAGATATTTTAAAGCCAATGAGAAACATGTGGCGGGTTATGATAAAACACCAACCGAGATTACTAATAGCTTAACGGATTTAGGTATTGAAGTTCATTTTGAAGATGGTATTGAACATATTGAAACGTCATTTTTAAATCCAGCTACGACTTTAATTGTTTACACACCAGCTATTCCTAAAAATCATTCAGAATTGACATATTTTAAGAATCATGGTTTTCATGTTTTAAAACGTTCTCAAATTTTAGGGCTAATCACTGAAAATACGTTTTGTTTGGCTGTTGCTGGAACTCATGGAAAAACAACCACTACAAGCATTCTTGGGCATTTGATGAAAGAGTGTGATGTGCCATTAACTGCATTTTTAGGTGGTATTAGTGAGAATTATAATTCCAATTTGATACTTAATGGCACTGAAGTTTCAGTAGTTGAGGCAGATGAATTTGACCGTTCGTTCTTGACTTTATCACCAGATATTGCTTGCATTACATCTATGGATGCCGATCATTTGGATATTTATGGAAATGCTGAAACTTTAAAAGAATCCTTTGTTGCTTTTTCAAAGAAAGTAAAACAAAATGGAAAATTATTTGTTAGAAATGGATTGCCAATTAAAGGCATTACCTATGGTATAGAAGATAATTCAGATTATACCATCCAAAATATAAAAATCGAAAATGGTACCTATGTTTTTGATGTTAAAACACCTAAAACAGTGCTGGAAAATTTAAAATTTAACCTACCTGGTAGACACAATTTGTCGAATGCATTAATAGCCTTGGCGATGTCTGTAGAATATGGTTGCCCGTACCAACAGCTCGCCAAAGCTTTAGCATCTTACCAAGGAGTTAAAAGACGATTTACATATCAAATCAAAACAGAGAATTTGGTTTATATAGATGATTATGCACATCATCCAGAAGAAATTAATGCCGTCCATCAGGCGGTTAGGGAAATGTATCCTAATAAAAAGATTTTAGCTATTTTCCAGCCTCATTTATTTAGTAGGACGCGAGATTTTATTGACGATTTTGCTAAAAGTTTATCACAATTTGATGATATTTTATTGCTTGATATTTATCCGGCAAGAGAGCTGCCGATAGAAGGTGTCACATCGTTGTGGTTACTAAGTAAAATAACCAATGATAATAAGCAATTAGTTAGTAAAGAAGCATTGATTTCTAAAATTAAAGAAAGTCATGCGCAAGTGATATTAACCATTGGAGCAGGCGATATAGGGGAAGAAGTAAAAAAAATTAAAAAAGAATTGAGCGTTGCGAGTTAATTGGAATTACATAAAAATGATCGCACTACTAGGTTTGGTAGTTTTCTTGTTTGCGTTTGCATCAAGTAGAAATGCCGTTAGAAAAGTATCGCAACCCAACATTCAATTTATTGGAGATAATAATCTTTTTATCACCTACGAAACTGTTAGTAAATTGTTAATACAAAATTATCAGGATGTAAAAAATATGCCTAAAGAAACTTTAGATTTGAATGTATTAGAGCGCGCCCTGAATTCTAACCCAATGATTAAATCAGCGGAAGTGTATATTGCTGTAAATGGTATACTTAACGCTGAAATCGAGCAGAAAAGACCAATTGCTAGAGTGTGTACAAATGCGTCATATTATATTGATGACGAAGGTTTTTATATGCCATTGTCATCAAATTATTCGGCAAGAGTACCATTAGTAACCGGTAATGTTGATAAAAATAATTTGGAGAATTTGTTTGTTGTGGCAAATAAAATTGAAAGTGATGATTTTTTAAAAATGAATGTTGTTGAGATTCGTCAAGATACAGACAAGATGATTTATTTAAAACTAAGACAATGTCGTTTTTTAGTTCAATTAGGAAGTGTTGATTTTTTAGATAAAAAAGTAAACAACCTAAAAGCATTTTATCAAAAGAGTTTAAAAGAAAAAACACTTAATAATTATAGTAAAGTTAATTTACAATTTGATAATCAAGTAGTATGTACCAAAACGTAAACTATGGATCATAATATAGCAGTAGGATTAGACATAGGAACCACAAAAATTGTGGCAATGATTGGTCGTAAAAATGAATACGGCAAACTTGAAATTTTAGGTATAGGTAAATCTAAAAGTTTAGGAGTGCATCGTGGCGTGGTAAATAATATTACACAAACCATCCAATCTATACAGCAAGCGATCCAAGAAGCCGAAGCTTCTGCCGAAATGAAAATAGAAGGTGTTACGGTTGGTATAGCGGGTCAACACATACGTAGTTTACAGCACAGTGATTATATCACAAGGCCTAATTCAGATTTGGTTATTGATGAGGAGGATATTGACAGACTGATCAATCAAGTGCATAAGTTGGTTATGTTGCCTGGAGAAGAGATTATTCATGTATTACCTCAGGAATATAAAGTGGATGGACAGGCTGAAATTAAAGAGCCGATAGGGATGTATGGTGGCAGATTGGAAGCGAATTTCCATGTGGTTGTTGGTCAAGTGTCATCTATAAGAAACATTGGGCGCTGTGTGCAAAGTTCAGGATTGAATTTAGAAGGTATCACATTAGAACCTTTAGCGTCTGCAAATGCTGTATTAAGTCAAGAAGAAAAAGAGGCAGGTGTAGCTTTAATAGATATAGGGGGTGGAACCACAGATTTAGCCATTTTTAGAGATGGTATCATTCGCCATACAGCGGTGATTCCTTTTGGTGGAAATGTTATTACAGAAGATATTAAAGAGGGATGTTCTATTATAGAAAAACAAGCCGAATTATTGAAAATAAAATTTGGCTCAGCTTGGCCAGGAGAAAATAAAGAAAATGAGATTGTGTCCATTCCTGGATTAAGAGGTAGAGAGCCTAAAGAAATCACATTAAAAAATCTGTCTAAAATCATACATGCACGTGTTGTGGAAATTGTTGAGCAAGTGTATGTAGAGATTAAAAACTATGGACATGAAGAACAAAAGAAAAAGCTCATAGCCGGTATTGTTTTAACCGGTGGCGGTGCTCAACTAAAGCATCTTAAACAATTGGTAGAATATATTACAGGAATGGATACCAGAATAGGATATCCAAACGAGCATTTGGCAGGTGATAGCGATGAAGAAGTTACAAGCCCATTGTTTGCTACGGCAGTTGGTTTGGTTTTGGATGGCATAAAACGCAATGAAAGAAAAAAGATAGAACAAAAAGAAAAATTGTCTCCTAAAACAGAAGAGGAAAAACCAGAAGAAAAACCTGTTGAAAAGCCAGTAAAGGAGCGACGTTCGTTTCTAGATAAGTTAACCGAAAGGGTTAAGGATTTTTTAGATAACGCAGAATAATAATAAGAAAAATCAGAATCAGCCAACCATTGAATCAAAAATATTAAGTAAAAAACCCCAGTAAAACAGAATTTATGAGCAGCAAAAAAGAATTCGAAAGTATCGCATTTGATTTACCAAAAAATCAATCAAATGTTATTAAAGTTATTGGCGTTGGCGGTGGCGGTAGCAATGCTATCAACCACATGTTCCAACAAGGCATCAAAGGTGTAGATTTTTACATTTGTAATACGGATGCACAAGCCCTTCAAAACAGTGGTGTACCCAATAAAATCCAATTAGGTCTTAATTTGACCGAAGGGTTGGGGGCAGGAGCAAATCCACAAATAGGGGAGCAGTCTGCTGTTGAGAGTTATGAGGATATTTCTAATATGCTCGATTCAAATACAAAAATGGTTTTTATTACTGCTGGAATGGGTGGTGGTACTGGTACGGGTGCTGCACCTATTATTGCTAAAATGGCTAAAGATTTAGATATTTTAACAGTTGGTATTGTAACCATGCCTTTTCAGTTTGAGGGTAAAATGCGTATTGAACAATCTCAAATTGGTATTGAAAAATTAAGAAGCGTGGTTGATTCTTTAATTGTGATTAATAACAACAAACTTCGTGAAGTGTATGGGAATTTGGGCTTTAAGGCTGGTTTCTCTAAAGCAGACGAAGTACTCTCTACTGCTGCTCGTGGTATAGCCGAAGTTATTACACACCATTATACACAAAATATCGATTTACGTGATGCTAAAACCGTATTAAGTAATAGCGGTACAGCCATTATGGGGTCGGCTTTAGCCTCAGGTCAAAACCGTGCGCAAGAAGCTATTAGGAAAGCTTTGGATTCACCATTATTAAATGATAATAAAATTACCGGAGCCAAAAATGTATTGCTGCTTATCGTTTCTGGTACTCATGAAATAACAATTGATGAAATTGGGGAAATAAATGACCACATCCAAAATGAAGCAGGACATGGAGCCAACATTATTATGGGTGTTGGGGAAGATGAAGCATTAGAAGAATCTATTGGTGTTACAATTATTGCTACGGGTTTTAATGTAGAACAACAAGATGAAATTTCTAATTCTGAAACCAAAAAAGTAGTACACTCTTTAATTGATGAAAAAGAATTAAGTCCAAAAGAATCAGAGCCCGTAATTATAAATCCTTTAATAGAACTAGAAACCAAAAAAGAATCATCTGTAGTACGTCATACTTTAGATGTTGAAGTTGAGGAAGAAGTGGATCAATCTGATAATAAAAAGCAAGAAACTCAATCAAAGCAAGAGAATTTTTTAAAAGACATCAACTTAATTCCAACTACCGATATCATAAGAAACATCAATGTGGTATATGATGAAGTAAAGGCTCATATCAAAGAAGATGACTTCATTATTAAGCCTGTTACCAAAACGTCAAATAAGGTAAAAGAGATTGAAGTAGAAGAAGAACAACAAATTACATTAACTTTTGATTTACCTCTTACCAACACTAAAACAATTGAAGAGGATGACATGATTTCAAATGAGGTTAATGACGATATAAAAAAAATGCCTGTTAAAGATTATGTAGAGCTCATTACGGTAACAGAATCTAATGAGGAAGGCGATGTTCGTTATACATTAGAGGATTATGTTGAAGAGGAATCTTCTCTGAAGAAAAAACAAATATCTATAAAAGATGTGGCTGAAGAAGAAGATTATAATGTGGTTTTTGAAAAGAAAGTTATAGCAAAAGAAGTTGTTGAAGAATCTTGTGAAGACATTGATCCAATGAATAGTCCTATTTCTGACATGCTTAAAGAACGTGCTCAAGAACGCAGACGTAAAATGAAAGATTTTAATTATAAATTCAATAGTGCCAAAATTGATGACATTGAAAAAATACCAGCTTATAAACGTCAAGGATTAAATCTGGATGAAACCAAACATTCATCTGAAACAGATATGTCTAGAACGAGTATTGGGGTAGATGATAATGATGATATCCAATTAAGAACAAACAATTCTTTTTTACACGATAATGTAGACTAAAAATTTATACTTACCTATCTTGGTTATGAACCCGAAAAGAATCCCTCAGCTTTTCGGGTTTTTTAATTTCTGCAAAGGTGAGAATCTGTTTTTATTATCTATTCTATCTTTTTTGAATTAAAAAAGTGTTTTTATTGTCATTTGAGTTTAATTTTTACTGTCATTTCTGCGAAGGCAGGAATCTATTTTTTATATTCGCACTTACTTTACAAATTTAAAATTATGAGTTTACAGGAAAAGATCATGTCGTCATTAAAAGACGCCATGAAAGCAAAGGATCAAACGGCTTTGACGGCTTTAAGAGCTGTGAAATCGGCTATTTTATTGGCTCAAACAGAAGATGGTGCACAAACGGAATTAAGTGAAGAGCAAGAACTTAAAATACTTCAAAAGCAAGTTAAACAACGTAGAGATAGCGCAGCTATTTATCAAGCGCAAGGGCGTGAAGATTTAGCAGCGCCAGAATTAGCGGAAGCAGAAATAATAAGTCAATTTTTGCCAGTAGCTCTAAGTGATGAAGATGTTGAAAAAGTAGTTGTAAATATTATAAATCAAGTTGGTGCTCAAGGCATGAAAGATATGGGAAAAGTTATGGGGCTTGTTAGTAAAGAATTAGCTGGGCAAGCAGACGGAAAGACCATTTCTAATATTGTAAAAGCCAAGTTGTCTTAAAAGTGCTGGTTGTAATTACTTCATGGCTATAAAATATAAATAGTCAATAAAAATAATCCATAATTCGGCTGCGTAGTTCAATTGGATAGAATATCAGATTTCGGCTCTGAGGGTTGGGGGTTCGAATCCCTTCGCGGTCACTAAAACTAAAATTGTTTAGTACCAAAACCATGTAATTTTTATTAATTACATGGTTTTTAGGTTTTTAGAAGTACATTAAATTTGAATCATTTTGGTTTAAAATGTTCGCTAATCGACAGTAAAATTCAAAGTGTCAGTTATACTGTCGATTTGTTAAAATTTTGTTAACAAATTTTTGTTTAGTTGATTTGACTTTCGTCTCAATAAATGTTTAATAATTTAAAGACGACAACTATGCGCACTACAAACACATTCTCAATTCTTTTTTGAGTTGACCAAAAGAATTACACAAACGACCATGCCTTACTTTATGCAAGAGTAACAGTAAACGGTAAAAGAGTTAACATCAGTCTCAAAATGAAAATTCCTTTTTCTCTATGGGATAATAAGAAAAAACGAGCTAGAGGTAACTCAGCTGAGGCTAGACAGATTAATTTGTATATTGACCAAGTGTATTCCCAAATTTTTAAGTGCTATCAAGATATGGTATTTAAAAATAAATTGGTAACAGCTAAATTAGTAAAGGCAAATTATCTAGGTGAGGGTGAAAATGTCAAGACCCTTCAAAACATCATAGATTATCATGGCAAAAAAGCAGAAAGTTCTTTGGCATCAGGAACTATCAGAAACTTTGCAGTTACAGAAAAGTATATTAAGAGATACTTAAATAAAATTTTAAAAACTTCAGATATCTACCTTAACCAATTAGACTATAAGTTTATTTGTGATTTTGAGCATTTCCTTCATACTTATTGGCCAACAGGGCATCCAAATGCCATGAGCCATAATACGGTCATGAAACATATCCAGCGTTTCCGAAAAATGGTAACACTTGCATTTCATTTGGAATGGATAGATAAAGACCCATTTATTCGTTGGAAGCCAACCTTTGAAAGGAGGGAAAGGGAGTTTCTTTCAGCTAATGAACTATCAAATTTGGAAACCTATAAGTTCCCCATTGAGCGATTGGAAAGGGTTAGGGATTTATTTGTTTTTAGTTGTTACACAGGGATTAGTTATGCGGATATAATAGCTTTAACCGAATCGAATATTATGATTGGTATTGATGGGCTTAATTGGATAGTTACCAAACGCCAAAAAACAAAAACACCTGTAAAAGTGCCTATATTAGATACAGCCCAAAATCTTATTGATAAGTATCGCCATCATCCTATGACGTGCATTACCGAAACGTTGTTTCCAGTAATTTCGAATGCAAAATTAAATCTCTATCTAAAGGAAATTGCTGATGCCTGTGGTATAAAAAAGAATCTTACTTTCCACATGGCACGGCATACCTTTGCTACAACGGTCACTCTGACCAACGGAGTTCCAATTGAGACGGTTTCAAAATTATTGGGGCATACTAGAATTGCCACAACCCAAGTTTACGCCAAAGTCATAGAGAGAAAAGTAAGTGATGATATGCAATCTCTAAAAAATAAACTTAGAGCAGATAAGGATGATTTAAAATCAAACAAAATTGATAATGATTGATGTTTTAAAGGAATAATCTAGGTCTTGTGGCAAAAATATGTTAGAGGAGGAGAGGGCATTTTGATGAATTTTAGATAAGTCAATAGTATCTTTTGTGATTGTTGAAAACAGACCTTCTCTAGCATATTTTTTTACATCTTAGTACCCTAATAGATAACTTATTTGATAAGACCTTTTGTTTTATCTTTCTGGTTTAATATGATAATGAGCCGATTAATTTTGTAATCGGCTCATTATTTTGCTATATTTGAGCCGTAATTTAATCGTAATCGGCTCATGAGCTATAATTGGCAACAACCTGACTGGACACAATTTAAATATGATCTAGAGCATATTGAGGATGCTTTTTTTGAATTTATTGAAAAAACGGGTCGTATCAAAGGGTATTTAGAGGGACTGTCCAAAGAACTACAATTAGAGACCATGATAGAGATGATGGTCTCGGAAGCCATTAAAACGTCAGAAATCGAAGGGGAATATCTAAACCGAAAGGATGTTATGTCCTCCATTCGCAATAACCTTGGGTTCAATAAAAATCCTGAACAGGTCAAGGATAAAAATGCGGAAGGTGTTGCCGAGCTCATGATAGATGTTAGAAACAGTTTTTCCGAAGACTTGACCGAAGCAAGCCTCTTTTCATGGCACAGGATGCTGATGAGGGGACGGGAGAATATGGTGGTTGGTGGTTGGCGTACCCATAAAGAACCTATGCAAGTGGTTTCAGGTGCTATGGGTAAGGAGCGTGTACATTTTGAGGCTCCACCTTCTGAAAGTATTCCAAGTGAAATGGAACGCTTTATAAAATGGTTTAACGAATCGGCTCCTGGTGGCACATATGAGATTAAAAAACCTATGGTTCGCTCCGCCATTGCCCACCTGTATTTTGAATCCATACATCCCTTTGAGGATGGTAATGGTCGCATCGGTAGGGCTATCTCTGAAAAGGCACTATCCCAAAGCATTAAAAGGCCTATACTTTTAAGTCTTTCCATATCAATAGAGGCTAATAAGAATGCTTATTATGATGCTCTTAAATCGGCTCAGAGGTCAAACCAAATAAGTCCTTGGATAATGTATTTTGTGAATACCGTTCTTGATGCACAACGCCATACCGAACAACAAATCGAGTTTACCCTGAAAAAGGCTAAGTTCTTTGACCATTTTAAAGATCAATTGAACTGTCGTCAGTTAAAGGTCATTAGACGGATGCTCAAGGAAGGTCCAAACGGGTTTGAGGGTGGCATGACGGTTAGAAAGTATATTTCCATTACCAGTACATCAAAGGCTACGGCGACAAGGGATTTGCAAGATCTTGTTGGAAAACAAATTTTTATGCCTTTTGGGGGTGGTCGGAGTACGCACTATGATGTGAATTTAACGGTCTAATTGTTTTCAAATTTATTTTTATGGGCTGTAATTATATTTCCAGATTTATAAATATAATTCCGTTGCAGCACATTCACATAACATGTCTTATAAATCCATGATGGAAATGAGTATCTTACCTGCGGTTTTATTCATTAAAAAATAACATTGCGCTTTGCAAAATGTATTTATTGATAAAGAAGGATGATAGAACTAACTTTATTTTTGTAAAACACTATTTTAAAGCATTTTAATCGGTCTTTATCAAGCAGATTCACCGAATTGTTCACAAAAGACAAAAAGAACTAATTAAAGACAAAATTTATTTGTTTTTTGTATACACTTTTTCAATCATAAATTTCGCAAATCCAGTTGACAATCTAAGCTTATCTTTCCCCCAATTAAGTCCACCTAAAGATTTGCTGCCATTTGCTAAAATGTGATTGTTCGTATTTTGATTAAGATACTCATTTGCAAGTAATCCAATATTAAAATTATAGTTTGACCAATTTGTTCCATAAGTGATAGTCAAATTTTCGCCTTTAATATACCAAGGCCATCTTTCCATCCAATCCTCCTCTTCGATTTCCTCATCAGAAACTTTAATTGGAAGCGTAGTCGCTTTATAAATTGATAATATTTTCCCTGTACCTACTCCATAACAGATAAGAATATCATTGATTTTTACTCCAGTTGGTCGAAGTTTTGAAAAATGCAAATCAAATTCAATTTCATTAAATTTTCTACTTGGTTCAACCGTATGTTCAGTAACTCCAATTGGTTTTAGCCAATAATTCACCGAATCATCAAAATGATTTATCAAATTAATATTCAAATAGGAACTTAAATCTAAGTCAATTTCCCTAATCACAGCGTCTGGTTTTTGCTCTAAATATGAATTGGAAACTTCAACAAGTTTGTAAACATCTGCTTTTGTAATATCATCAATTTCAATACATTTAATTATAGAAGACTCTAATTTTTCTATTTCTATCAAATCAGAAATCTCAATCCCCCATTCATGATTATATGACAATCCACTATCAGTAAAATTTGCAGAAGTAATTATCGCTTTAAAGGGATTATCTGACTTTTTGAAAATATAAATTTTTCCATGCAATCTATTGTTAATTGAAATTTTAAAATCAACATTATCATTATTGAAAATCGGCAAATCAACGAAAGTCATCAATGAGTTGGCTTTACTAATCTGGTCAAAAGACTTAGGTTTCAATGTTGTGATTAAATGAATGTGATTTAAACTATCTAATTTTAAGTCATTAAAGAACGTATTAAAATCACCCATTAGAAAAGGACTAACAATACTTATTTTATCCGATTCTAATACTAACTCTTTGATTCTTGAAAAGTGATTGCTTACTGAATCTAAATTACTTATAATTTTCATGGTTCTGCTTTTTTTCAAATTCTGAGCAACATTTTTATAATGTTACTCAGAATTTAAATATTTTAATTTTCAGTCCTTTTTTTTGTCTTTTCTTGGCAAACTAAACGTCACCATAGAGTAATTATTATCTCTCCCGAAAAAGGAGAAATTGTCGAAAACGTTTATGTTAATTGAAAGCTGCATGTTTGTGTACGAGAATTTTGTTTCACCATTCCGCTTTGCTCGTGTCCCGAAGGAAAATCAGAAACTAACAAACAATCAACTAGCTTTTGTTTAGCTATGATTAGCAATTTTTCATATACGGCTACAGTCAGTTTTTTTTTACTGTTATATTACTCTAAAATAAATTTGTCGCATTCTTCCAAAATAAAATCAGGAATTAGGTCATATTCGTTAGGATCTAATTGGCAAATAAGTTCATTTTCAATATGAAATGTTTCGTTTATAAATTTTCTTAAGATGTTTGGTACTCCAGAAAACTTTTCATTATAAATTAGTCTAAAAATATTTAACTTAGAATAACTGTTTTCAGCTGAATTATATAAATTCTTTAAGGTTTTTATATCTTCTAATTTCGCCAAAAATGTCACATAATTAAAACTCGGTATAAGTTCTATAATTTTATTTATTCCAGAATTAAAATCCGATTCAGACATTAAATCATTTCCTATTTCTTTCCTTTGGTCTTTACATTCTTCTCTTTTTCGTTTGTGAAATAAATTTGAAAGAATTTCATACTCATTTCCTAAATCATCGATAATTTCAAAATGTCGTCTTAAATAAATAAGCTTTATAATGTCGTGAAAATCTGATTTTAATACATTTTTGCATATTTGAGCAAATGACAATAAATTTTGTTTTTTAATTTTTGTTTCTGTGAGTATTCCGTTTTTAGTAGTTAAAAAATTTGCATCACATAAATTGTTAAACTCTTTTAGAACTTTCACAGTATCAATAATTGGATCAAGGTCGTGAGTTAGCATTAATACGCTTTTAGTTCTTAATTGTCCATTTTTTTTACCAAATAACATATCAATTATTGCATATTTTTTGCTTTTATCAAATGAAGAAATAGGGTCGTCAAGAACTATTAAGTCTGGTTTTTTATACAAAGCTTCATACATAAACAAGACCAGTGAAAATGCGTTTTTTTCTCCAAAGCTTAAATGCTGTTTGCCTCCGTTTATAATACTATCTGATTCAATATGTCTCAGTAATAGTTTGTAATTATTTAAATTATCGTTTACTATTTCAACAGTGTATTTATAACCTGCATTAGTAAGAAATGAGTTTATGCTTTTCCGGTGTTTTTCTATTAGGATTTTAACTAAACGTTTTTGTTTATTGATTTCACCTTGAAGTAGGCCAACTTTTTCCAGAACAGTGTCAAGCGAGTTATTTAATGATTGAATTATCGAAGTAGTCTTTTCCGCTTTAAATCTATCAAATACTTCTATGTTAATTTTGAGATTTTTTAACTTTTCTTCTACTTTTTCATTTTCGTTGAAACTAACTGAAGATATTTCTTTTAAGGCTTTTAGTTTCAATAACAAATCGTCAATTTGTTGTTTAATAACAACAATGTAATTCATTTCAGACTCATCTAAACCTGTTTGCTTTTCTGTTATGGTTTGTAGTGTCAAATTTGCATTTTCAGAAAAATACTCTCCTAAATTTTTGAGTGCTTCTATAATAACCGTAAAGTTTTTAATTACATTTTTATCATAAAATGTTGAAACAGATTTTATTGTTTCTTTATTTTCAGTTGTTGGGGAAGTACAGTATGGACAATCGTCAGATATTTCCAGAAATTGTTCGCCTTTGTTTTGCCAATCCAGCCAATTTACACAATTTTTGTCTTTAATTAATTTACTATATCCTTTTAATGATTCTGGAATATGTTGAATTTTGTTACCTTCCTTTAATCCTTTGTATAATGCAGAAGATTTCGAAAGTCCCGTTTGTGTTGTTGCAAAACTCTTAGATAAATTTTCAAAATCAGATATAATTTTATTAAGGTCTTCATTTTCTGAAAATATCTTCTTTATTTCAGATAGAACTTGTTCAATTTGTTCGGTTGAGCTTTTATATTCGGGAGTATTTATAAAAATTTCATAACTGTTTGAAATTAATTCATCTTCTTTAAAAAGAAATTGATTTAGGTATTCTTCATTAAAAATTAGAACACTTTTAATCTCTTCGCTTATAGTAATCTCTGGAATAACTTGAATTTCTGAATTTCTATGTTTAAAAGGGATTAGTTCATTTAATAGTTGAGGAGAATCAATTGCATATTTAATTGCTCTTGCAATTGTACTTTTTCCTGTACCATTAATTCCAAATTTAATATTTAGTTTATTGTTAGTGATTTCAATTTTTCCACTATCAATATTGTTACAATTTGTAATTGTTAACTGCATAGATTAAGTTTTGTTAGTTTAATGGTTTTATCTTTTGATATTTGCGAAAAAGGTTTTATACATGATTAGTTTCAAACAACTGGCTAAAAACTAGACGTTGTTTTATTTTTTATTCAGGATTTTCATATCAAATAGAAACAATTTATAAGTCAAATGTAAATCGCTTCACAAAATATTAAATACGGTAAACCATAAGAGTTCTTAAATAAAATGCTTATTAATAATAGGGAGATGTTAAATGTACTAAATAATAGTAAGTGATTACGTTATTAAATTAGCTAATTTTCTGAATTTAGAATCGTTTTACACAAAAAAATCCAGACATTATGTATTCAATATAGCAGGTAGTAAATCTTGACACTTGGCAAATATATTGGCTAATAAATAAGTTAGAAGATCATATAAGTGCCTCAGTATAGAATACCCTATGTAACATTATAAACACTACACTTATATTGGTGAAAAAAGTAGGTTTAAGAAGTGTTTATGTATGGCATAGTATATTGCTATTTTTTCATGCCTCAAAAAAGCAAAACACTATCACTGTAAATTCCAGTATAAGTAGCTTAATCATTTGTACTCTATTATCATAAAAAGTATTATAATCCGCTACATATACATACGCATCAACCAACGCTCAGAATTAGTAACATAAACCTATTTTTCAATTTGATATTAGTGAGCAATATTTGTATTGAAAAACTATGATAATGAATTTTATAGCGTGGTTATAAGAAGAGTATTCCTCTTATCATGATACAGATTAATAGAAAATTTCATCCATAAATCTTGAAGAAAACTATTAATATGAAACTAAGGTGTGGAATAGCAAGAGGGTAACACGCTGCGCGATGTTACTTATTTGTATTTAACTGATATTCAATTAATTAAATTATAAAATTTTTTTGTTGTTTTTCAAATTTGCTGTAAATTCGATATTCACCCCAGTAGAATCAGTGTTTCATTGTAACAATTCAATAAATTATGGATGATTTTAATACGATACGGTTAAAGAAAAAGACCATTGATAAATTTAAGAAATATTCTAAAAAGATAAGCCCAAGCTATTCGGAAACTTTGGATTTCATGATTGCTTTTTTTCAGGATAATAATATATCTCCCTATGATACTTTAAGAGTGAATTTTTCATCTCTTCCCAACATTCTCAATAAGCGCATGGATGCCGTGGTCTCTATTTTAAGAAAAATTGAAGAGACCCAATTAAAGCCAACCAAGAAAATGCTTGAATCTTTGTTCGAAGAAATGGAAGAGAAAGAAGAACCTATGTATATTGACAGAACCCAAGAAGAGATTGAAGCGTCCAAAACAGAAACAGAAAAGCTGTTGGATTATTATTCTGTGGAATATGATAAGAGTAGGGAAGAATTACATGAGATAAAGAACGAATTTAGCAACCTTTTAAATGAGTTGTCCTATATTAAAAACACATTTGGCAGAAGTTATTATAGGCTGGATATTCCGAAAGAAAAAATAGAGGATATGAAGTCAAGGCTTTTCTAGTCCTTTCACCACTTAAGAGTTAACTACCGCGCTCGCTTTGGGCGAGCTTGCTGCATTTTTAAAGTGATGGATTCCCCTCGCTCAAAATCGAAGCCATACAAAATTCATTTTTAAAAAGCCAGCATCTAAATCCATCCCTTTAAAAACGGATTACCCTGTATGGCGTGAAATACCTTTCCACTTACCGACTATGGACATTGCGTTGTTCGGTGTGGTTGGCATTCATCTAATGAAGTCACTTTGGTTTTTCTTTTAATTATCCTTCTTTTTGTTCTTTGAAAGGGTTTCAGTGACCTTGTCCATATAGTAACACCTATTTATGTCTAAATACGTCACAAGCTTTAATCAGAAGGAATTCTAGTTTAGGTAAGGTCGTTTTTTTTTTTTTTTCAAAAGTCATTTAATATCTGTGTCTTAAAATATGTCTATTTAAATTCTTCTATCATTTCTTTTTTAAGCCATTCAAAAGCGGCTCTTTGGTCATAGTTTATTTCTGGTCTCAATAAAGCCTCCATATCACCAGTAAAATTGGGGTCGTTTTCCTTTTCTTCAATATTTAATAAAAACTCCTTTTTACTGGGAGGTCTGTTTCCTGTGGCAAACGTTATGTACTCATTAAAGCAATGAACTATTTTATCTAAGTCTAGCTCTATATTTTGTCTGGAATAGTCTAAATCAAATAAATCGCGGCCTTTACTTCGTTGGTATAATGCACGAAGTTTAGTGCCTAATAATTCATTTATATTATATGTTTTAATATTAGTTTTTCCTGAAAACCATTCACTTTCTACCTCAAAAGGGAAATCTACCCAATCCAAAACATTAAAATGTTCTTTGCAATTGATTTCTAATTTTAGTCTAAGTTTTATCTCTTCGTATTCTGAAGTAAAACGATATAATGCTTTTGCTCCATGACCTCTTACTTGTGTTTTTCTAGGTTCTTCAAAAAAAGTAATTACTTCTTGTAGTCGTTTCATGATTGGGTTTATTGGGCCAGGTTTAATTTGAACCAAATCAATATCTTCTGAATATCTTGGAGCGGGATTTAAATACAATTTATGTAATGCAGTCCCTCCTCTAAAAGCTAGATTTTCATTTAAAAAATCATCAGAAAAAATAGCTATTATTGTGCGGCTTATAACTAAGTCTTGTTCTACCTGAGCAAATTGTTTCCATGGAGCATGCTCTTGCCACTTGGCAATATCTGGTTTAGGAATCATAAATCATTTTCTAGTTTAATGTTAACATCAACCTTCCAAAAATTATCAACCGCACCAGGCTTTTCTTTTGATTCGGGACTTAATAATACTGGGAAATATGTTATATCTTTTAAATGATCATGTAAAACGTCAATTAATTGGGCATCTGCTTCAAGTTCTTCCATTAAAAAACCCAATCGCTGCAAGGCACTTCTCTGAGGATACCATGAGATTAAATCTTTTAAATTACCTAATTTAATTTCTTCCATGAGTTCCTCAATAATAGCCAACATCCTATTTATACCCCCTAATTTTGTTTGATGATATATTAGATCTACTGTTGTTAATGCAGCATCGGAAATTTTAAAATTCCCAGCATCCGATTTTTTGGTGATTATATTTTTTTGTGGCCAATTGGATGCGGTAAAGAAGCGAATATCAATGGTCGCCTTTTTAATATCCAAAAGCGTTGGTGGAGCAGTAACTATATAATCTCTCTGGATTTGTTGATGACTAGCTCCATGAAATTTAGCTGCTGAATATAAACCTAAATAATAGTCCTTTTTTAGATATTTAAAAAGTTTATCTATGTATAATTCTATTGGTAATTTGCCTTGCCTAGAATACCTAGGTGGAATAATAAGATAAAAACCCTTTCTAAGAGGGATTATTTCCCCTTTTTTAGTCAAATAAGATAAATCAGTAGTTAAAGCAGATTTGTCTTTTTGACTAGTTGCATGAAGCTCATCCTTTGAAAAAGAGTATTCTTCAAGAGATAAGCGTTCTTTTATGAAATCTGACAGATACAATCTTAGTAAATTTTCGAGAAAGTTAGTAAAATTTGCTAATTATCTCGCATATTTACTATAATTTTTTAATGAATAATATGGAGTCTAAAAAAATAACTAGAAACCAATTGTATAATTTGGTTTGGTCTAAACAAATGACAGCACAAGAATTTGTAAACTCTGATACTGCTTTGAGAAAAAAATGCATTAAACATATATATCATTATGCCAAAAAGAGGGTATTGTTAAGAACAATGCACTTATTGCAATTATTGAAGATTTGACTTAATAATTAGTAAATAGCACAAACAAAAAGTTATGATTTATTGTAGTTATTCTTCCGAAAGGATTTTAGTAATTTCATCCAACAAAACCATTTGTTCCCTGGGCAGTAAATTGATAATAAACTCCAATGCTGTAATAACATTGGATTTAGGGTGTGCATTGGAAAGTGCAGATGATGAAAATCTAGCGTCTCCTTCTAGAGCTAATACACATGTTTTCAACAAACAGGATATATTGAATAAAAGTTCGTCATTGTTCCCTATTAAAAACTCTCCTTTCATCATAGGTGTATTGTTGCATGAATATCCAGCAGGTCTTAATAATCCGTCTCTTATTTGACAATGCTTTTTGAATTTTCTTCAATATACGTTTCTTATATAATGTGGTACAAATCTATAGAGCAAAGCTTTCTCAGATTTGGTTCTATCCAATGAGGGCAAATTCTACCTACAAAAACAAAACGGGAGTAAAAAAACTTAAAAAACGTCCATGTTTGTTTATCATTTGAGATTAACTACACGTTCCGAGGCAAATTGTAAATGGTTACATATAGAAAACCTATTGATTTTAATAAGAGGGTAGAAAGGTTGGTGGAAAATAATCAATAATATTTCTCCTATCTTTTTTGATTTTACTAATCATATCTAAACAATAATTGCCTAATGATACTTTTTCATCATAAGATATAGTGTCAGAAATAATATTATTGCTGTTTGCAGGATCAATTATTCTTATTTTATGTATGTTTTCACCAAGATAGTTTAAAACTTCCAATAGACATTTATCAATATTTCTTGGTAGTGTTCCGTTCTGAAACGCTTTTTTTACTAACAATTCTAAATAAATAGATTTAATATCTATATCATTTTCATTTTTCCACATTTTAAGAAGTTTAACCACTTTTCTCTCTTGATTGGTGAAATTTAGAACTCTTAATTGCTTACTGGGATTAATCTTTTTAAAAGTTGATTGTCCAAACAATGAAGTTTCATTAACATAAATATAATCATCATTGAATGCATTTTTACTAATTCGAGTAGGAACAATATCGATTCGGTATTTTTCACCATTCACATCATAAGTTATACCTATAGAATGTTTTTGTTTCCTAACATTGGTTATAGCCTCATCATCAAGTTCGTAATTTAAAAACTCATAAACTTTATTAAATACATGCTCAATCGTGCCAGTTGGCTTTTTAAATCGTAATTGAATATCAACGTCTGAATTTTGTATAGATGTTCCCTTTATAATAGATCCATTAAAACTTGGATATTTAAATAAATCATGCTTGAATTTATAATAAAGTTTTTGTTTTAATTGGTTAGCTTTTTCAATTATAAAAGTATTATCAGTTTTATCATGATTATTTACAACACCATTAAGATATCTTGGTACACTTCCCCCTGTATTGTTTAGTATTTTATTCGTACGTCTATCTTCAATGCTACCAAGAATAAATCCTCCAGAAGCTCCTACTGCAGCACCTTTCCCTGTAGCAAGGAAAAATTGTTTCCAATTAAAAGGTTCATTATCTATTTTGTTGAGCTGTTTTAATACGTTAAATAATCCATTACCAATACCAAAGATTATTGCCCCATTTCGTGTATATTTTATTGCTTTATTCATAACTATGCTTTAAATGTTTCGGTAAAACTTAATGTTGTGAAAATGTTATTATACAAGGTGAATTTTGAGTTTGCAAAATTTAATCTTGGATTATTTTCTAATCTTTCAGTAGTATATATAACAAAAAATACATCCTCGTCATCGATTTCCTTCAATAGTTTGTTTACTTCTTTTTGTTTGAATTCTCCATCAATATTATTGATGATTACTAAATCATGTTCAGGTAAGTTTTTATACGATTTATTTATTCTATAAATTACATTTTTGAACTTAAACTTGGTCATTATTTTTTTCATTTCTTTTTGTCCAAATTCATTATCGCTAATGACTAATAAGCTTTTAGTTTGCTTTAGTTTGCGTTCAAATTCTTGGGATTGTATTAATTTGATTATGTCTTCTCTTTTTTGTTCAACGATGTCTTCTATTCTTTTGTTTATTTGTTCATTTGCTTTCTTTTTTATACCATAGAACCATAGGTAAGCTCCAAATAATCCTCCAGATAAACCTAAAAATAAAATTATTTTCAAAAGACTTTTTAAATCTCCATACTGACTATCAAAATCTTTTTGATACGCTTTAATAGCGTTATCTAATTCAATTTTATAAACAGATTCAACATTGCCTTTATATTCCTCAAGATATTTGACCCTATTTTCCAAGTCACTAATTTTTATGGAATCTTTGTTTTGTGCATTTAATCCAATACTAAGGAAGAAAATGACTGTCAATAAATTATTTTTAATTTTCATACTTGTAAATTTTATCTTTTATTAATACATAAAACCCAATTTCAGTATGATTATCAGTATAACCTATAATCAATAAAACTGGATTTAAAATAGCAACATCTTTATCATTTCTTATTGAGTTAATTGCTTTTATATCTGTTATACTAGGGATGGCTTTATTGTTTGGGTGCGTATGCCATTCCCCAACATAATATTTTTTTGGTTTTTCTTTATAGAAATTTTTAAAATGCTGTTTTACGCCAATATTATCTCTCATAAATAAACTTGGTGTGGCATTATATTTTTTTGGCAATATAGTATCAGTAATAGTCAATATTTTCTTGTCATCTGAATAATATCCAATTAAAAACCCTCCATATTCATTGGGGTAATGAGCTTTACCAATCCTAGCAAGCTCATTTATAAAGCGTTCTTCAACTTGTAATTCTAATGCTATATCTTTCAATCTTAACTTCAAAATTCATTTAATTTTATAGTAAAGCCTTTTTCTGAATTTGTGTTCACAACAAAATTTCTTAAAGGCTCTTTATTAAGCATTTTTGTATTTATATGCTTAATAGCATATTGTACTAGAACATTGATGTCGTTATAGGATGCTTTAAAGGTAGGGCTCCAGCATCCAGTAGGATTGTGAATATTTTCTAAATCATTATCTAATACGTTTTCATACTGATTCATTGTCCAAGAGTAACTTTTAGGCTCAACCGAACATACAAGTTCTTTGGCTTCGTTTGTAATTGATAGATTAATATACTTATTGATTTTACAATCGTTAAAAACATATAATAGATCATTGTCTGTTGAACAATCAATTACTATATCATATTCTTTAAGTTTTTCCTGAAGGTTAGTTTTTATACTATCTTCATTTGGAAAAAATTTAGTATTGGCTTGAAAAAAGTTCTGGTCCATTATTCTAATATCTACAAAAGGAGATGTAGTTATTAGCTCATTTTGTAGTTCATGTGTTTTATTACAAATGCCATTAAAAAAGGAGTATTCAGACCTGCAAACATTTTCGGGCTCTTTTATATCATAATCTACAATATCAACTTTAGTGCATCCGGATTTCACTAAAGTTTTGGCAACAATGCTACCAATAGCTCCAATGCCAATTATTAGTATCTTACTTTCTGTAATTTGAGTATTTAATTTTCCTCTTCCAAAAAAGTAATCATATGAACTATTTCTGGTTATTCCCCAAGTGATGCTTTCGTTTACAAATTGACCACCCCATTTTTGTTTTATTTTGACTGATTCGACAGGAAAATTTCCAATTTCTAAAAGAGCTACTTGCCAATGGATTTCTTTTTTAGGTATGTTATATCCCACTAGTAAAGGCATTGGATAACCATTTGTTTTCCTATTGTTTTTTTGGAAATCATAAAGAAATTTATGAAACTCTTCATTAACGAAGGGTTCTAAATCACTCCAGTTACTAATGATGAATTTTTTGCTTTTTACTGGTGGCTCTTTTAAAAAAATATAAAGCCCAAAATTTCTTCTTAATACCTGTTTGATGTGATTACTCCACTTGCATTCAACAACAATTTTATTTGAAGGGTTTCTAAAATTTTGTACTATATGATTAAGGATGTTTTTGTCAAAATAAGTGCCGTCATTTATTTTTGAGTATTCAAAAAAGCCAAACTCTTGTTTTTTAAAAGTGTATTCGACTTCTGTAAATAAAAAAGAAAAATGGATATTCTTAAAAGGGCTTGGTTGCATGATTAAATGTTCATAATGAGTATCCTTTTCTTTTTTATAGTAATATTTCCATATCCATCTTTTTAAAGAATCAAAATCTATTTTTATTTTGTTTTTTAATACTGGATGGTGTGAGGTATGTATGCAAATATTTCCATTGCCCATTACATGCCCATATTCTAAAAAATCAACGTTTGAAAATGATATAGCTTCTGTTGTAAATCTTTTTAAAGGGTATTCAGGCAAAATTGTAATATCGAACTCTAAAGCATCAGGTAGTTCTTCAATTTTAACGCTTACTTTTCCTGAAATATTCATATGCTCATCCAAACTAAAAGGAACTTCAATTGAAACTCCTTTTAATTCAGAAATTAAATGTTGTATTTGGCTTAATCTTTTTTCCATAGATTAACCAAATCTTTCATTTTTAGGAGGTATAGAAAATAAACCAGCCCCTTTATCCCCATAGGTATCGTCATTATCCTCTTCAATAAATTTTTCATTTTCTGGAAAATATGTTTTGATGTTTTCATCATTATCTTCAATTCTATTAATGATGTTATCCATATCATTCGAAAAATTTTGTCTTTCGGAAGTAGTCAATGTATCAATTAAATCATTAGAGCTGTTTCCAGGATCTTTTAATGTGAAGTTTTCTTTAGTAACTTCATCACGTATATATTCCATTACGGCTTCTAATTTGTCCCATAGACTTCCTGTTATATCATTATTGTCAAACGCTTTAATTGTTATAAGTTCAAGTAAAAATGATTTGGTTGGATAATTTAACTTTGTTCCTTTCCAAACTTTTAGCAGCCTAATGATTTTTCTAATGGAATCTTTTTCATTCGTTGCTCTATCTTTAATATTATTAATTTGAGCCTTAACATTAGTTTTAATTCTCTCACTTCCTGCATCATAATTTCCATACTTATAGTAAACGTATAGGTTTAGATTTTCATCATCTGGATATTTGTCTTGATTAAGTTCGCGACCTGGTACGACATCTATTTTCACTATATCGCCTTCTTCATCCCTAAAAAATTCAATACCAATGGAAACTTTCTGTTTAATAACATTGGCTTCATCCTTATACTTTTCATATAGAAAGTCATATACATTATTATACATGTCCTTTAGCGTCCCATTACTGCCAAATGCATTCTTTTTAAAAGGAGCAATCATATCAAAGTCAAACTTTGTATTAATAGCTGTGTTTTTAGCATAGGAACCAGAATTAAAAGGAGAATAAATATTACTTCCGTATTCTTTTTCCAGAGATTCTTTTACATCTTTACTTTTATCTCTATGCTTGTTTAAAAGTTGCTCTTCTTTGGCGATTTGGTGGGTTTTAATAACCGATTCTAAATGTTTGTTTTTATCCATAATAATTTCTTTTTGTGTTTAAATGATTCATTGATTGCTTAACCACAATAGAGGTAGAATTATACTTGGATAACCGAAAAATTAAAGTGAAGAATTAATAAATACTAAAATATGTAGTATATTTGTTTCGCTAGAAAAAACTCTTTACGATATTTTAATTATCCTAAAGTATAAGGCTGATGTCACTTGTGGTATCAGCTTTTTTTTATATAATTACTTTATCTTTATTTGCCATTAAAAAATTATAATACTGTTCATTTTTAATTACCGTTTTCGTGAAATCTTCTACAGTAATTGTTTTTATTTTTAACTTATTACACAATTGTACCTGGGCTATATTATGATTGTCAATGATTAAAATTAAATCCTTCCTCATACAACAATACAATTGATATAAAAAACCAGTGCCGAAAAAACTGTTGTTTAATTCATGCTTATTTAAAAAAGGTAGAAATCCATTGTCATCATCATATATAAATTTTAAAAACCCTTTATTATGACATTGTTGTATATCAAGCTTAACATCACCACTATAATTCTCTAATTGAAGCAGTGGCACGTATATTTCATAATTATCTTCAGCAATAACTTGTAATTGCTGAAGCTTATGTAGCAGGCATAAATACTCTATGTCATAGAAAACAAACATTAATTCAAATTAAAGTTTTTAATGGTTAATTCATTTAATTTATCAATAGGGATATTGCTTAATTCGGAAGCCTTGTTTTTTTCAATACGCTTTTCAGTTAAAGCACTTCTTAATAAAAATTTAAATCTTTTTGGTTTTTCATCACTTTTGGTATATTCTCCAAAATCTTCTCTACCATCTTGCCATATTTCATAGTCTTTAATAACCATATCCTTTATATCATCATCAATCAATTTCAAACTATTCATTCTATATATTATAGCCTTAATGGAGATACCATATTTCAATTTAATTTCTTTTAATTCTCCTAAAGAAATTGAAGTTCTGTTTTTTCCAAAGTATTCAACAGCGGCTTCATCTACAAGTAGGAATGCAGCTGCAAACCTATTACAATAGTACTCTTCAATATCCTCTGTTATGGAGTCTAAATCAAGTTTCATTAGAATATGTCCTAATTCGTGTAATAGAGTGAACCTTCTCCTAGTAGTTTCTCTAGTATGTTCAAAATAGTCGTTAACAATTATTACGGGAATATCTTCTATCCATCCGCTTAAACCTCCAGAACCAATATTTCTATTAATAGAAACCACTTTTACACCTTTACTTTCTATTAAATCACAAATACTATCTATAGGTGAATTCCCTAATTTCCATTTTCTCCTTATTTTTTTTACAGCTTTTTCAACATCAGAATAACTAGTAATTAAAAAATCAGAAATTGGATTTTCAAATTTTACGTTATTGTCTAGTATTGATTCTAACTCAATATAGTTTCTTACATATTTAATAACGTCTTTCTTAATAAGGGTTTCTTCTTTTTTCTTGTCAAACAGAGTATGGCCATCTCTAAATTTAACAGAATCTAAACCGTAATTAATTACAGGTGTTTTGAAAAAATCCCAAACATTTATTCCAAAAGCCGTAGCAATATTTTTTAAAACAATATTACTGGGTGTAGTAGATCCATTTTCGTATTGTTGAATCGCTGCTTTTGAAACATTAACCATAGAAGCTAAATCTTGTAATGAGTAACCCATTAAACTTCTTAACTCTTTGATTTTATCACCTATAGTGTTCATGTGTAACAATTGAAATTATTAATCCGTATAGCAAATTTAATAAAAAATATTTTCACTATACGATTAAGTTATTAACATTAATGTTAAAAATAATTTTCCCAAAGACAAAAACTCGGATGGAACGTTAAAGAAGCATTTTGTAGATGCTTTTAGTGAGTGAGCATAATTGCGAGTTGTCTAATTACAAAACTTCAATTAGTTTTTAGTATAGAATCCTATATCTTTTGGTTTATTCCGTTCGTAGAACTCCTATGGTGTTTAAATTTTTCTTCTATTAGTTATGTCCTTTAGCAGTTTATATGCTAGTCGTAAATAAAGGAGTAAAGAGTTGTACCCTTGCAAAAAGCTATTAAATTAAGCTCAATCTCAATCTATTTTAAAATAATGCTCTGTTATAGTAGCACATCTTACACTTTAGTTTCATCTCACTATACATGTGCATCACAAAATAATAGAAATAATACGAGTTAAATAACCGCAGGTTCAACACTTAAATTGTATTTCCATTTTGGAATTATAGACTCTTCTTTTGCAAATAATAAGGATGTTTTTGATAAATATTTTAAAAAAATACCACCTTTTGGATGCAAATTCTTTCAAGATATTATGACTTATTTTAGACAAATAAACTCATCTAATTTATCACAATAGATGAATTCTTGGAATACAAAGTAATTAAATAGGTGATCCATATAATTATATTGGTAAAGAAGTACTACATTATTTATTAAGTTTAGTACTATTTTAGTATCTTTATTTCAGATTGAAAGTCATTGAGCAACAAATCAATATAATTAATATGGTAGTTATTTAACCACCTCAAATTAAAGACATCTTCAAACACCTATAAATATTACTGGTTTCGGATGGGGTTCGAATCCCTTCGCGGTCACAAATAAAATCGTAATACTCTAAATTTTAGTTTATTGCGATTTTTTGTTTTTAAAATGTGTCACTTTTTGTATCACGGTATACCTTTATCTCTTATATTTTCTAAAAGCTTGAATTGTTTGGTATATTCTAAAAGCAACAAATGCTCTGCCAGCAAAATCCCAAAAATAGGACTAATTTTTAGGATTAAGTTCATCCATGTAACAAACCTTATGTGTTGGTGTAATAAAATTAAAATAATATTTAACGCTATTTTGAGTTGATGACCAGAAATTTTCAAAACAAAAAGAATATACTTCTGTTGCAATTAAAGCAAAATAAGACAATGGGCTTAATTGGATTGTTACTAAAAGACAAAAAACAAAGACATCTGTAAAAGTACCGATATGAGATACAGCGTAAAATCTTATTGATAAATATCGCCATCATCCTATGAGGTGCATTACCGAAACGTTGTTTCCTTTAATTTTGAATGCAAAACTAAATCTCTATCTAAAGGAAATCGCTGATGCCTGTGGCATAAAAAAGAATCTTACTTTCCACATGGCACGACATACATTTGCTACAACGGTCACTTTAACTAATGGTGTTCCTATTGAAACGGTTTCAAAATTATTGGGGCATACGAGAATTGCCACAACCCAAGTTTACGCCAAAGTTATAGAGAGAAAAGGAAGTGATGATATGCAATCTCTAAAAAATAAACTTAGATCAGATAAGGATAATTTAAAATCAAACAAAATTGAGAATGATTGATGTTTTAAAGGAAGAATCTAGTTCTTGTGGCTAAAATATGTTAAAGTAGGAGAGGGCATTTTGATAAATTTTACATGAGTCAATAGTGTCTTTTGTGATTGTTGAAAACAGACCTTCTCTAGCATATTTTTTACATCTTAGTACGCTAATAGATAACTTATTTGACAAGACCTTTTGTTTTATCTTTCTGGTTTAATATGATAATGAGCCGATTAATTTTGTAATCGGCTCATTTTTTTGCTATATTTGAGCCGTAAATTAATCGTAATCGGCTCATGAGCTATAATTGGCAACAACCTGACTGGGCACAATTTAAATATGACCTAGAGCATATTGAGGATGCTTTTTTTGAATTTATTGAAAAAACGGGTCGTATCAAAGGGTATTTAGAGGGACTGTCCAAAGAACTACAATTTGAGACCATGATAGAGATGATGGTCTTGGAAGCCATTAAAACGTCAGAAATCGAAGGGGAATATCTAAACCGAAAGGATGTTATGTCTTCCATTCGCAATAACCTTGGGTTCAATAAAAATCCTGAACAGGTCAAGGATAAAAATGCGGAAGGTATTGCCGAGCTCATGATAGATGTTAGAAACAGTTTTTCCGAAGACTTGACCGAAGCAACCCTCTTTTCATGGCACAGGATGCTGATGAAGGGACGGGAGAATATGGTGGTTGGTGGTTGGCGTACCCATAAAGAACCTATGCAAGTGGTTTCAGGCGCCATGGGTAAGGAACGTATACATTTTGAGGCTCCACCTTCTGAAAGTGTTCCAAGTGAAATGGGACGTTTTATACAATGGTTTAACGAATCGGCTCCTGGTGGCATATATGAGATTAAAAAACCTATGGTTCGCTCCGCTATTGCACATCTGTATTTTGAATCCATACATCCCTTTGAGGATGGTAATGGTCGCATCGGTAGGGCTATCTCTGAAAAGGCTCTGTCCCAAAGTATTAAAAGACCCATACTTTTAAGTCTTTCCATCTCAATAGAGGCTAATAAGAATGCTTATTATGATGCTCTTAAATCGGCTCAGAGGTCAAACCAAATCAGTCCTTGGATAATCTATTTTGTGAATACTGTCCTAGATGCACAACGCCATACGGAACAACAAATCGAGTTTACCCTGAAAAAGGCTAAGTTCTTTGACCATTTTAAAGATCAATTGAATAGTCGTCAGTTAAAGGTTATTAGACGGATGCTCAAGGAAGGTCCAAAAGGGTTTGAGGGTGGTATGACCGTTAGAAAGTATATTTCCATTACCAGTACATCAAAGGCTACGGCGACAAGGGATTTACAAGATCTTGTTGGGAAACAAATTTTTATGCCTTTTGGGGGTGGTCGGAGTACACACTATGATGTGAATTTAACGGTCTAATTGTTTTCAAATTTATTTTTATGGGCTGTAATTATATTTCCAGATTTATAAATATAATTCCGTTGCAGCACATTCGCATAACATGTCTTATAAATCCATGATGGAAATGAATATTTTCTCCGCAGTTTTATACATTATAAAATAACATTGCTATTTGCAAATGTATTTATTGATAAAGAGGAACTATCCACAATCATTTTTTTTATTTCATAGGGTAAGTACTATGGTTAACAATTATCAACGTACCGAATGATGCCCTCTTATTATTTATATATCTAAGCTCTATTCAAAACAGGGTAAATTATCTTAAAAATTATAGTGTATTTTATTAAAATCTATACAAATCTTTTTCAATTTGCTAAAAATTTAATGTACCTAACAATTTCGGAATAAAATAAAAGCCAAACTCCATATTCAAAATAAAAATAGCGACTTAAGCTCATAAACTAACAAAGCAATCAAAAAGCTAAATAAGTATTTGATGAGAGTTGCTGAAAAAGCAAAATATTTAAAAAGGCACAATATAAGATATTAAAACAGAATTTAACAACAAGTAAAACGTAGCAAAAATCTTAGCATTTTTATTCCACAATGTGTTGCTATTCCTATGCAGATTTCCTAGCATTTCGTTAACATTAAGTTAATGAAACTTCATTAGTATCTCCATAGTTTTACGCATTTATCGAACACAAACAAAAGCAAAATATAATCTCAAAAAGGGATATGTAAGTGCTTTTTAATCAGATTGTCAAAAAAATAATATCGTATATGAATAAATTTTTAGTAAGCTCCATGCTTTTTTTGATATGTTTTTGTTCCATGATGGCACAGCAAAAGCATGACGCTTCTGTAAAAAGTGTTATGGATAATGTTATCACAAGATTGTACAGTAAAGTACCTCCGAAAAAATACGATTCCATTGATGATGGTTTTATGCTCAATTTTTTGACCAAAAATGAAAAAACGGTTTTAGCCACAAAGTACCAGTATTTTAAGGTAAACGTACCAGTGACGGTTTCATTAATGCGCTATGTAAATCAAGCTAATGTGCCATTTTGGTTAGCCGAAAGTGGCTTTAAAAAAACGACCAACAAGGTAAAAAATACTGAATATGAATATGAAGTCTGGCAAAAAAACTTTGTGCCTGGTTGGGTAAATTTAGGAATTCCAGGTTTTGACAATAATAGAGTGGTCTATTTTATTACAGTAGGAGCAAAGAATAAAAGTGATGAATTAAAAATAACCCATCAATATCCTTCAGAATACGGTTTGTCAAAAATGGAAAAAGGGTCTTTTACTTACCATGATTGGTCTGATTTAAAAATATCTGAATTACCAGAAGAGCTTGAAGGCCAAATACTTTTTACAACGGTAAGAGGAAGATCAAGAGAAGCACATGTGGAAGATGCTTTCCGGAAAACACTATTTCCTTCCTCAAAAAAACCAGATCAAATCATGCTCACATGGAGCGAGAACCCTTCAAATTCTGTTGCTATTCAATGGCGGACTAATACTGCAATAAATGATGGAACTGTAAACTATTGGAAAAAAAACACCTCTGATACGCTCTCTGCAAAGGCATCTGTATCCGTTATGGAAGATAGAATGTTGTATAATGATCGATACATCAATCGATTTACATCAGAAATAAAACAATTAGAAGCAAATACTACTTATGACTATAGAGTCGGTTCGGAAATAGCGCATTCATGGTCTGAAGTTCGGAATTTCAAAACAGAAGCCAAAAACACGAATCAATTTTCGTTTATATGGTTTGGAGATACCCATAGAGATCCAAAATGGGCGGAGATGTTACAGGATTCTTATCTGCGCCATCCAGAAATCGCTTTTTATTCAATTGCGGGAGACATTGTTTCTACAGGTCTTTACAGAGACGAATGGGATATGTTTTTTGGATATTCAAAAGATGTATTTTCATATAAACCTTTAATGACCGTGCCAGGTAATCACGATCGACAGGATGGTTTGGGGGCTTGGATGTACTACCAACTATTCAGTTTACCAAAAAATGGTCCTGAAAAAGTAGATCCAGAAAGTACTTATGCCTTTGAATACGGAAATGCCTTATTTCTTATGATTGATGCAACGCAACCAAATGAAGATCAAACAGCATGGATTGAGAAACAATTAAAAAACACCAAAGCGACTTGGAAGTTTGTGATGTTTCATTTTCCTCCTTATAATTTTGAAGAACCTTATTTGGATATTCAACAAGAGTGGTGTGGCATTTTTGATACCTATCATGTTGATATGGTGATGTCGGGGCATATTCATTATTATATGCGTTCTAAACCCATTAATCATGGTAAGGTTGTAAAGTCCTTTAACGAAGGCACCGTTTATGCCGTTTCTATTGGGACGCATGGTAATCATGATGATATTGGTCAAGAACCTTATGGAGAAAAAAGATATAAAGATGGCCAATTTTACCAGCATATGGAAATAAAAGACCGTGTATTAAAGTACACAACCTATAACAAAGAAGGCAACATTGTAGATGAACTACTAATAGATAAAAATCAGAATTAGCCTAAATCTTTTATGAAGAAATAACACTTAGATATTCATATTAAAACACTACCGTATAAACCTATAACTTAATAATAATGAAGCTAATAAAAACAAAATTAACCTTCTTAATTTTTATAACAATCCTTTGTTGTAATGCTCAAAATTCCAAAAATTCACACAATCATATAGACGATCATGAGCATGTTCATCCGCATTCACATTATCCTAAGTATGATTCAATTGTAGCTCATAAATTAATATTTCCATCTCAAGTTCCAGATAGGATTATTGCTAATTTAACGGTAGATGCAGCACATAGTTTTGCCGTTAATTGGAGAACAGATCAGCAAATAGCATCTGGTGTTGTAGAAATAGCATTGGCAACTGATGGTCCTGAATTTTTATTTGATGGTGTCCGTACAATTGAAGCTAAAAATGAAATCTTTGAAAACCAGAATTCAAAAGAACCATTAGTTAAAGCTGTTTATCATTCTGCCATTATAGATAATCTAGAACCAAAAACGACTTATGTTTATAGAGTTGGTAATGGAATAAAAGAAAGTGCGGCTTGGAGTGAATGGTTTCAATTTACGACTGCCAGTGCTACACCAGGTGACACTTTTAGTTTTATTTATTTTGGCGATGCCCAAAATAGTATTAAATCGCTTTGGTCTAGAGTGATACGAAGCTCTTATCAAAAATTTCCAAAAGTAAATTTTATGTTGCATGCAGGGGATTTAGTTAATGATAGAGATGCCAATTTGGAATGGGGCGAATGGTTTTTTGCAGGAAGTTTTATTCACGCCACAGTGCCCAGCATGATGACTCCTGGAAACCATGAATATAGAAAGGGCGTACTCTCCGCATTATGGCGACCTCAGTTTACATTACCGCAAAATGGGCCGTTAGAGGTGATTTCTGAAACCTGTTATGCTCTAGATTATCAGGACATGAAATTAATTTCAATAGATGCAGAAGCTTTCGATGAAATAAAAGAAGCACGTGAGGTGCAAGTAATATGGTTGGATTCTGTATTAAGCACAAATACCAAAAAATGGACAGCCATAACCATGCATTATCCTATTTATTCTACCGCAAAAGGTAGAGACAATAAAGAACTAAGAGAGGCTTTTCAACCTATAATTGATAAGTATAAAGTGGACTTGGTTTTACAGGGACATGACCATACTTATGCCCGTGGCTATGCGGACAATGAGGGGAAAGGACTTACTATGGTAAATGATGCTGGTACTATTTATGCCGTTTCGGTAAGTGGCCCTAAAATGTATGATTCACAAGACAAAGATTGGATGGTTCGACGAGGGGAATATACACAGCTTTTTCAAATTATTACGGTTGAAAAAGATACCCTTAAATACGAGGCCTACACTCCTATAGGCACGTTGTATGATGCCTTTGATTTAATTAAAAATGAACATGGAAAAAAACAGCTCATCAATAAAGTTCCGAAAACCCCGATAAGATTAAAAAAGGACTATATAAAAGAGAATTAAAAATAGTAGCATTCAGAATAACTCAATACCTTGAATTTTGAAAAAAATAATTTTAGCCTTAGTAATGCTGATTTCTATAACAGGAATACAGGCACAAAATGGTACCTCTACGGAAAGCATTACAGCCACATCGCAATCAAAATTAGATAGTATTTTATTTGATTTTCATAACCGACCAGAAATGGTATTGGTCGCTGCGCATCGTGCTGCACATACTTCATATCCAGAAAATTCCCTTCCTGCCATGCGTGAAGCCATTAGACTTGGTGTTGATATTATTGAAGTAGATGTAAGAGAAACAAAAGATGGTGTTTTGGTATGCATTCACGATAAAACCATCGACAG
Organism: Confluentibacter sediminis; assembly: GCF_003258355.1. Lineage (GTDB taxonomy): Bacteria > Bacteroidota > Bacteroidia > Flavobacteriales > Flavobacteriaceae > Confluentibacter > Confluentibacter sediminis. The sequence goes on from NZ_QKPO01000006.1 coordinate 241,723, forward strand.
AACAACCACTGGCAAAGGGAAGGTAGAAAATATGACATACGCAGAATTGCAAGACTATTTTTTGCTGCATGATGGCAAGCCTACACTTGAAAAAATCCCCGCTTTTAAAGAAGTACTTGAATTGGTAAAGGGAAAAATTATGCTGGATATAGATTATAAGGCAGATGGGAAGAGAGCCGCTTTATCCACAACTAAATTACTGAGGGATATGAATATTGAGAAACAATGTCTGTTTTTTTTATATGATTATAAAGATGCAATACCATTGTACAAGATGAATAATAAGCTACAATTTCTTGTTCGCGCATATACTGCGGAAGACGTAGGTAACATATTGAAAATGAAGGAACCATCATGTGCAATTCATGGTGATGATGATTGTTATTCAGATACGTTGATGAAACAAATTCGTAGTAGCGGAAAACGCGTTTGGATGAACGCCTTGGGAAAATATGATGACATGGAAAAAACAAAAAGAGATTCAGGCTTTGATGTACTGCTTCAGAAGAAGCAAATGAATATGATCCAAACAGATTTTCCTGAAGCATTATTAAGTTACCTCAGAGAAAAAGGATTGCATAGGTAGGCTATCCAAGGATAGGTGCTTAAAACCATCAGTGATTGAAGTTAAAATAATAACAATTATAAGAAATCATTCAATAAAATAAGTAAATATGAAAAAAACAATGCAGAGATTTATTCTAATCAATCTTATAGCAATTTCTCAACTCTTTGCCCAAGAGCAAAATAATAGCTTTGTAGTAAAACCCTATTTACAAGATGCCGAACCTACATCCATAAAAAT
>NZ_QKPO01000059.1 GCF_003258355.1 Confluentibacter sediminis
TGCGCCGCATGCGCCGTAAGAGGTGATTCGCGACACGCCCATCGGCCAAATTTTTCAATCCGTTTTTCGACGATGTCTGGTTCTGGACTGAAGATATGGGCGTGCGAAACGTCGATTTCGACACGCCGATGGAACGCCGTCGTTTCAACGATTCTGGCGTGTTTTTTCATGCCTGATTTGCGCGAGTCCGCGAATGCGTGTAAGTTATCTCCTTGCTGCCGCTCAGCGAGTGGTTCTCCTTCCGGAGG
>NZ_QKPO01000060.1 GCF_003258355.1 Confluentibacter sediminis
ATGAGGGGTGAGGTTTTTTGAGGGCGTCCTTCCTTAAGGACGTGCTCGTCAATTTTTGTTTTGAGAGTCATCTATTCGGATGCTTTTCATGAAGTTTTTTTGTGGAGGGTTCGATTCTGGCTCAGGATGAACGCTGGCGGCGTGCTTAACACATGCAAGTCGAACGGGATCCATCAGGCTTTGCTTGGTGGTGAGAGTGGCGAACGGGTGAGTAATGCGTGACCGACCTGCCCCATACACCGGAATAGCTCCTGGAAACGGGTGGTAATGCCGGATGCTCCAGTTGATCGCATGGTCTTCTGGGAAAGCTTTCGCGGTAT
>NZ_QKPO01000061.1 GCF_003258355.1 Confluentibacter sediminis
TTCCGGGTTCGGAATGGGACCGGGCGTCTCACCTGGGCCATGGCCGCCGCAAATCTTCTCTTATACGGTCGGGAACAATGTCCCGCCGGCCTGTGGCGGCCTGGGAACCGGACAGCGGACGCGGATATGTCGATGTTTCGTCTTGTGGCCAGACAATGCTCATTGCCGTCTGGTGTCGTTTGCAGGAGGAAGATGCGGTCCAACCGCCAGGGGTTGGAATGTTAGTGTTGCCTTTCGTCCGTTAGTACCGGTCGGCTCCACCCCTCGCGGGGCTTCCACGTCCGGCCTATCGACCACGTGTTCTGCATGGGGACTACAGGAACTCGAAGGTTCCACGGAATGCTTATCTTGGAGCAGGCTTCCCGCTTAGATGCTTTCAGCGGTTATCCCTTCCGAACGTAGCCAACCGGCCGTGCCACTGGCGTGACAACCGGCATACCAGAGGTTCGTCCACCCAGGTCCTCTCGTACTATGGGCAGGCCTCCTCAGCATTCCAACGAGCGCAGAGGATAGAGACCAAACTGTCTCACGACGTTCTGAACCCAGCTCGCGTGCCGCTTTAATCGGCGAACAGCCGAACCCTTGGGACCTGC
>NZ_QKPO01000062.1 GCF_003258355.1 Confluentibacter sediminis
CGCATCTTCCAGCTGGTGCGCTTGTTTTTCAACGCCGTATCCCGGACCGCAGGCACCGGGTCCTTGGTCAGACGGCCGACCAGCCAATTCTTGTCGTCCCCGTTGGCGGCCACGGCTTGACGCACGGACGGTTCGGGGTCTTCGGAGAGTTTGACCAATACGTTCGGGAACGGCATGGTGTCGGCGAGGAACACACGATCGGCCACCGGGGTGTGCGGGTTGCCGGC
>NZ_QKPO01000063.1 GCF_003258355.1 Confluentibacter sediminis
AGAACGCCGCCTGATCGGCACGGTCAGGCAACGGCCGACGGGCGAATTCGGACAGTTCGGCCGGGTCGGTGGAATGGCGCAGACGCTCGTATGTAGCGGTCAGCGGTTCGAAATCCACCGGAGCGGCGGACTCGGCTGCGGACTGCGCGCCTTGGTCCTGCTGCTGGGCGTCCGTGTCGGTTGCAGTCTCGGCCGCGGCCTCGGTTGCGGCCTCGGTGGGCTGGGTCTGCTGGCTGGTGGTGTTCTCGTCGGTCATGATGCCCAGCTTAGTCATACAGGCGTCACGCGAGCGGAACCGGAATGTTGACCATGTCAATCGGAGCC
>NZ_QKPO01000064.1 GCF_003258355.1 Confluentibacter sediminis
GGTGATGGACTCTTTGCCCGACCCGCGCCGAGCCGGCCACGACCTCGGCATTTATGCGCTCGCCAACTCGGCCGGTCTGGCGCTCGCCGCCATCATCGGCGCGCTACTGGTGAACGCCTTCGAGCATAGCTTCGGCTATTACCTGCTCTTCCCGTCCGCCATCGTCATGGTGCTGCTGGCCGGAATCGTCACCCTCACCACCAAATCTGCCGAATAATAAACCGGTTCGAGTACACTGGTCAGCAGTGATCCAGTCCAGTACTCGCAGGGGAGCAAAACCATGGTCGGCATGCGCGACGTAGCCAAAGCGGCAGG
>NZ_QKPO01000065.1 GCF_003258355.1 Confluentibacter sediminis
AGTACTCGCAGGGGAGCAAAACCATGGTCGGCATGCGCGACGTAGCCAAAGCGGCAGGGGTGTCCTTAAGCACCGTTTCGTTGGTGGTCAACAACACCGGCTACGTCTCGGCCGATATGCGTGCCAAAGTCGAGTCCGCGATGCGCCAGCTCAACTACATTCCCAACGAGCTGGCCCGCAACCTCTACCGAAACCGCACCAACACCATCGGCGTGATCATGCCGACCATCGCCCACCCGTTCTTCTCCACACTCACCGCGCATCTGCAGCGCGA
>NZ_QKPO01000066.1 GCF_003258355.1 Confluentibacter sediminis
AATAATTAGTTAATGTCTTATTTAGTTTAGTTGGTAAAGTGGGCTGTGGTGGCCCACTTTTTTTATTCTTACCTATCATCTTCAAATACATTTTTTAATATATACAACCTTACCTATTTTAATTAAAGGGTAAGGATTTTTTTTGTAACTATCTTAAAAGAATATATTCTATAAAACATCCTAAGCCTTTTTTCTGACTTACCATTTTTGAAAGCTTATAAACAGTTTAACAAATCTTAAATTAAATTTCCATGTAACATATTTCACATATTATGCTGAATTACCACCCACATATAGTCTATTGACTTAACGATAAATTAACAGATAAAATAGCATATAAATATGTATATATCAATGTTTTATAAACTTCATATACTACATACCTTTGTGGTGTTGAACGTTAAAAAAAACCAAATCATGAAAAAAGTAATTAAAAACACAAAAAAAGGAATCTTAATGATGGCCATGTTAGCTGCATCGTTAAGTTTTGCAAGCGAAGGAACTCCCTTTTTTAGACTTGTTAACAATGCTAAAAAAACCGCACTTACTTTAACCAATGTTAAAGCAGGAAATA
>NZ_QKPO01000067.1 GCF_003258355.1 Confluentibacter sediminis
TACGGCATCCCGAATCCAGCAGCGCCCCCACCGCGGTGCGTACGGCCTCCACGTTCGGCATCGTGACCCAATCGGCCAGTTCCTGCGTATCGTAATCGCCCACAATCACCAACGGATACGGCTGGTGCAGTATCGTGCGATCCGTGATCGGCGAGCCCATGAAGAAAATCCAGCCGTCCGCGGCCAGCTTCTTCGTCTCCGGG
>NZ_QKPO01000068.1 GCF_003258355.1 Confluentibacter sediminis
CGTGCCGCCGGTTTTCATGGCGCGGGCGGACACGTTAACGCGGTATCCGAGGCGTTCGATGGCATCCTGGACACGCTGGCGCGTCTCCGGGCGCATACTGCCGGTGTTGTTCAGCACATTCGACACCGTTTTGATGGAGACGCCCGTCTCGCGCGCCACGTCGGTGATGGTCACCCGTTTCGCCACAGCACCCCTCTCGTCGCACCATCGGGCATGTTCCGCACGGTTCAGGCGGAACGCCCGTCTGATTCCAGCATAAC
>NZ_QKPO01000007.1 GCF_003258355.1 Confluentibacter sediminis
AACATTGGTGGTATAAAGATTATGGAAATGTACGTATTATTGGCTTAGATTCTAACGATCACTATCGAGATGTCCCAGAGCAGTATGCTTGGCTAGAAAGGGTGTTAAATGAAACGGCTAAAAATGACGATATAGACTTTGTGTTTGCACAATTACACCATCCTTATAAATCAGAACTTTGGATTCCAGGAGAAGAAGATACAACAGGGAAAATAGTAAGCATGCTTGAGGCTTTTTCGGATAAAACAGGAAAGCCTAGTATTCACTTTTTTGGACATACACATGGGTATTCCCGCGGACAGTCCAAAGAGCACAGTCATCTTTGGGTCAATGTTGCATCTGCTGGAGGAGCCATTGATGGTTGGGGCGAATATGATGGTACGGACTATGACGAGTTTACGGTTACTCAAGCCGAATATGGTTTTGTCATGGTTTCTGTAGATGCCAATCCTGCTGATCCTAAGATCACTCTAAAACGTATCAGTAGAGGGAATACAAAAGAAACGCGTGACAATGAAGTAACAGATAGTATTACGGTTTATAAAATTTCAGAAAAACCAGAACAACCTAAATGTGTAACCCCTATAAATGAAACGATTGCTATTACAGGAATCGTTTTAAAAGCATCTCCTTTTGTTGGTGGCAGAAAAACAAGCATGCATGGTGCTTCTCAATGGCAAATAGCAACGACTGTTGATTTTGAAAAACCTGTTTTTGATACTTGGAAACAATATGAGAACTGGTATTATAAAGAAAATCGTCAAAAAAATGATGATTTAACAGATGAAGAGGTTAAACGATTAGAACCAAAAACCACCTATTATTGGCATGTACGTTACCGCGATCAAAATTTAAATTGGAGCGATTGGTCTGAAACAGCATCCTTCAAAACAAAATAGCTTGAAAATCTGACAAAGTTTTACAATACTTAATTAAAAGAGGCTGTCTTAAAAGGATGTTATGTTTTATTTGTCAGGTTGAGCTTGTCGAAACCGATGTTGATTATCTGTCCGTAAATTGAAATATTTCGACAAGCTCAATATGTGATAGAACTATACTTTTAAGACAGCTCTTTTCAAAATAAAATTGAGGTTATTAAGGTTTTAATTCATTAATAACATCAATAAGACTTTTGTAAATCATTGGGGCGGTTTCAGGCCCTAAAGAGTTCCCTTCTCCGTAAGTGTGACGGTCATCATTATACAAGTATGGTTTTTCTACATCCCATTCACTTTTAGGAATAATATAACCTATTTCGTCATTTGAAAGTCCTAAGTAAAACGTGTGTTTGTGTTTTATAAAGTTTTGTATTGCAGGTATTTCAATAGGTTGTATGTTGAAATCTTGTCCTTCAGGAGCTTCTATACCACCAAAAACAATCTCAGGATAAATTTCTCCAGGAATGCTTAAAAACAGGGCAGGGCCAATAGTGATGGCGGCTACTTCTGTTCTTGTTTTAAAATATTCTGGCATGCCCATTTTAATGAGACCGATACCACTGGCGATTTTAAAGGTGTTGTTTTGAAGAGGGAGACGTATTGTTTTTGCAGTCAGATTAATACTAGATGTATTAATAGTATCACCATTATTTTGTAATGCTTTCAATGTCATTAAGGCTATTTGATCGCCTAGAGCTTTTGTTTTTTGATACGTAGGTTCGGCGTATAAAGAATCTGTAAATGGATCTGGGATTGCTATGGATGGATGTGGTGCCATTAAACCACCAATAACTCCTGTAAAATAGATGGCTACACCACCTAATCCTTCTTGCATGAGTTTGCCATCGCTATAAACACCGTTTTCAACAGCTTCTCGAATGTAATGTGGAAAATCGGAACTGATTAATAAATTCTGACTCCATAAGGTTTCTGGGTGATTGGACCAATTGATTAATGTTCCTAACGTTTTATTGGTTTCAATATCTAAAACTTGCATCACATGGACACCGGTAGCTTTTACGATTGGTTTTCTGGTATCTTTGATTAAAAGAGAATCTTTACCTGAAAGGTCTTCAGCAAAAACTAATCTTGCAGGCTTTGTTTTTTTAGAAGCTTCAATAATAGCAGCTATTGTTTGCTTTTTTACATAGTCTAACATGTCAGTGTTAACTCCTGAATGTAGCATGTCTTTTCCCCAAATCCCCACAAGATCATTGCTTTCATGGGTATGTGTAGAGGCTATAAGCACGTAATCAATATGTAATTCTTTGGGTATTTGACTTCTAATATCTATCACATTTCCATTCAGAAAACCAATGGCATCTATGGATACCATAGCAATTCTGCTCTTACCATCGTCCACAACCATCGCTCTCGCCCATACATCGTCATGCACGCCTTGTGCTGGTTTGGCATTGCTCATTCCTGCAATCCAAAAGGCATCAAACTTGCCATTGTTGTTATTGTCGTTATAGGTATCACCATCCTCTTCATGGTATTCAAAATCGTTGTTAGTGTCGTTCCATGTATCTACAATGGTTGGTGTTATCTTTCTTTTAGAAAAGCCAACGTTTAAAATGGCAGGTGTTTTGTTTTCTATTTTTATATTGACCGTGTAGTTTGGGTGTCTATCACGCCAGTTGTACATAAATATGCAGATAATTGAAACAAGTATAAGGATTACTAGGATTCCTAATCCTTTAAGAAATTTTTTCATCGTTTTGTTTTTATAATTTTGTGTTGGTAAGTGTATTGGCTATTTTGTAATTTAATTCCATGAGATAATCTCCCATACTTGGGCCATACCATCCCATTAATCGAGCTTCGTAAGTATCGTAATAATAATATTTTGAAGGAACAATATAGCCCAGATATTGCCCGTTAAAACTAGTTAATGCAGAATTATAGCCTTCTAGCTCCAAGGCGTTTTTTAAATCGATACCGTATTCACCACTAAGTTCATAAGGCATTGTTAACCAAACTAAGTTATTGATTTTAACCCCTTGTAAAGGAATTGATTTTACTTCGGGAAATAGCATGTGATCTATGAAAGGGGATAGCCTTCTGTTATCTGAAATATAAAATGCCTGAATTTCAGGAATTTCTATATAGGTTGTTACAGAAGTTAATGTTACTATCGAATCGTATGTCATTTTATGTACAGCCATTATCGCTGAATCTGCCAAAGTTTTACCAATAAATTCAGCTTTATCAAATTTTTCATAATCACCTTGGGGCGATTGACTACCGACTGTTTCTGCATAAAACATGGCCATGTCAATGTCTTTTGATTCCAAACTTCTTTGAAAATATCCAGGATAATCGCCACTAATATTATCGTTCCAACTACCTATAGTAGTGGCGTGTGCAGAATACATACCAATAACGGCCCTTCTTCCTTGGTTTTGAACAAATGAAATGACCGTCAATTTAGAATTTAATCGTCCTGCTTCTCCAATAATCCTATTACGAATAAGGTTCGGTACTTTTATGTAAGTTGATGAAAATTTAGAAGTTTTTTTATCATTTAATGCTTCTATAATAGCTTTTGTAAACCGGTCGCTTAGCCATTTTACGATGTCTGGTTGAAACTTACCTTCAAAAATTTCGCCAATAAAACCAGGCATACAATTGCCAATGCTTGAATGTGTATGTGTTGCACCAAAAAAGAGTTGTTCTCTTGAAAGTTTGCCTTTTAAATTTTCTGTAACTTGTTTTACAACAGATTCTGGTATCGAAATTAAATCGGCACTTATAAAAACAAGGTCTCTTCTGTTAACTTCTACTGCAATAGCTTTAACAAAAATAGAATCGTGTACACCAACAGCTATTTTACCATCTCCAAAGCCAGAGAGTTTTATAGCGTTAAATGAACTCTTTTCAACATCCGTTTTGCCTGTTTTTATTGGTGGGGTGATACTTACTTTGCCAAAACCAGCTAATAAAGATCCTTTGGTACTTTGCATGGTGTCCGTGGCAAGATTCATGTTTTCGATGCTGTTTTTATAATATGCCGTTTTAAAATAAGGCGCTGTATCAATGGTTCTGGTCAGCGAAAAGAATAAAACGATGAGTATTATAATAGTAAAGCCCAATATTCGTAAGGCTCTTCTTTGCCATTTTTTAGTTTTCATTTTCATGAAGGAATTATGTTTTATTTATTGTTTTTAAATCGATGCATAATGTCTTTCCAATTGGAAAAGACAATGCCTTCTCTTTTGAAAAAAACCTTAAGTTCTGGATCGCCAAACATTTTTGCTTCCCATACCCGTTGTTGCCAAGAGTTCGTAATGCTTTTTAGATTTTCGGTTTCTACTGAAGGGTGAAAAATTATTTCGGTGAGACCTGGCTTTAAATTTGTAATTAGCGCTTTAAATTTTTCTATTTTCTCTTCATATGTATCTGCCTTAGGAACACTAGTGAAGTTGTCTAATTTTGGTAACTTATATTTTTTGGTAAGGTCAATAACATAATCATTTATTGGATATCCTAGAGTTTTGAATGCATTAGCAACAGTCTCGTTAGATAAATCGATAACGTTTGCAGGAATATGATACGCTTGGGCTACTTTCAAAAAAACGTCAACATAGGCAGGATCTCCATATAAAGTTCCCATATGCGTATCTATATGGTCTGGAGTATAACCAAGCGAAATAGCGTTGTCTATTTGTTTTCTGATTTCTTTTTCTATTTCTTGAGCAGTGGCGTGTTCCACCACTTCGGGTACACTGGACCACATTTTATAGTCTGTATCTAAAAGGCCTGGTACTTCTGAAGCTTTTGACAGGGTTCCCCAACGGTATTTTTTCCATTCGCTGGTAAGTGTCAGGTGTAAACCTATATCCTTTTTAGGATTGGCAATAGCCCACTTTATAAATTCTTGGGCATTTGGGCAGGGTAGCATAATGGCTGCAGATTGAATCTCGTTATTCGTTAATTGTTCTATTGCAGCTATATTGGCTTCTGGACACATGCCAATATCATCGGCATGTAAAATAATAACTTTTTTGCCGCTAGGCCAACCTAGTTTTTCTGCCCAATTTTTGGCTGTAGGTGTTGTTATTTTTGAATCATTGTTCGTAGTTGATTTACAGCTGTTAACTGTTAATAAAAGACATAGTGCAATAATAAAAAAAAGAGATACATGTGTTTGGTCGTTTGTTTTCATTAATTATTGGAGTTTATTTTAGATAGGTGTCAAACCAATTTAAACCGTCTTGATAGAATGTTTTTAAAGGTATATTTCGATGCTTTGCTTGGTACCAAATAATATTTTTAGTTTTCTTCGCATCGTTATAAAGTAATTTACTCATCATAGGTGGGACGATGTCGTCATTTTTTGCGTTGAGCATTAATAAAGGTCTAGGGGAAATGTCTTTTATGAAATTTAGAGGCTCAATAATACTTACAAAATCTTTGGCATCTTTGGTAAGTGCTTTTTCCTTGAAGAGTAAATTCATTTGTCCGCCAGCAAGTCCTATTACAGGCACTTTTATACGATGCTCTACACCACAAAATATAACGCCGATAATACCGCCTAAACTAATGCCGAAATAGCCTGTTTTTTTAGAATCTAATTCTTTTCTTGTTTCAATAAAATCTACCGCTCTTCTTAAATCAAAAACAGTTTGTGTCATTATAGTACGCGACCAATATTTTTGCGAACCCGTAAGATCAAAATTTAATGAAGATTCTTTCCGGTCTGCATGGTTATAAATATCTAGTCTTAGTACAGCATATCCGTTTTTTAATAACACGGAATGACCATATTCTATATAATCTACAGTTTTATGATCTCCTAAACCATGCATTAAAATAATTACAGGAACAGGTAATAGTTTGTTTTTTGGAATACTTAAAAGCCCTGTCACTTTCTTATCGTTTACACTATTATATGTTATACTATAAAGTTTATATGTAGTGGTGTCTAATATTATATGTAACGAATCCTGTAGAGGAACTGCTTTGCTGTAATTATAGTATTTATATACAGGGAAACTTTTATTTGAAGATAAACCACTCCTATAAAGCATAAATAATAGCATGCTTAGGATACATATAACGGTAACCAGTCTGGTTAAGGTTTTTTTAGAGAATTTCATCATTTTGTTTTATCGAAATAAGAAAGGTAATACATGATAACTATTTCGTTTTTCATTAGTGGTATCTATACAGTTTATATCTCTGAATAGCTATTAAAACATGAAGAATATTAAAATTTAATGCAAACTTAAACTTTAAATGATTATTGCGATTAACACATCTAAAACTTAATGGTTAAGTAACCATTTGGTAATATATTTTTAAGTGTTGGGTTGTTAAAAAAATCAAATTTTGCATCGTAAAATTAACGCAATATTAACTAACCTTTTTTATGAATAAAAAGTTCAAAATTTTGTTTTTAGGAGCTATAGCTTCCTTGCTATTTGGTGTTATGTCCTGTAGTTCTGATGACGATCAATCAAGTAGCATTCCTTTAACTGCTGATATTTTTTATAGTATAGATGGAAAGCAAGTTGCTTTTCAGGCTATAACAAATAATGCGTCCGGTTGGGTATGGGACTTTGGAGATGGTAAAACCAGTAGAGATAAAAATCCTGTTTATAAATATGCGGAAGGGGGTTTTTATAAAGCAATTTTAGTTACTACAGATCGTAATGGAGTATCTATTACTAAAGAAGTGGATGTAGCTGTTGATGTAACCCCTTATGTTTTGTTAACAGGTGGCGCTACAGCAACAAACGGTAAAACATGGAAACTTGCTAGTGGACATTCTGCAAACGATTATTTTGCAAATGCCGATTTAGGCCTTTCTTCACTTGCAGGAACACCAAATCCGTTGCCCTCTGGAGTTTTTGGACAATTAGGTATGGGAGAAATTTATGATGATGAATTCACATTTTATTTTGATGGTAATTATAGTCATAATGTAAAATCAGATAACGCAACTTTTAGTGGGTATGTTTATCAATATGTTACAACAGGTGGTGCAGGTATTGTAAATGATGGAGGTAAAGATTATGGACTCTGTACAGGGCTATATACCCCCGAAACCTCAGCAACATTTTCTTATGCAGCTAACGAAGATTTCGAAATAGCTTCTATTTATGGTACAGGCGGAAAATTAACTTATGAAAATGTAAGCACTCTTGATTTTTCTGGGACGGAGTTTATTGGAATTAAAGATTTTGAAAACAAGGTCATCATTCAAAGTATTACCAGTAAGTCTATGCGTTTGGTTATGTTTTTAGGGGCTTCAGAAAAATACATTGGTGTTGCTACCAATGCTCTTGTGCTAACATTTGAAGTTGTTGAATAATACTTGCCAAAAATTAATACTATAACATTATAAAAAACATATCTCATACTATTATGAAAATGAATTACAATATTAAAAAAAATATAAGGGGACTTTACGCTTATTTAATTTTTACCATGCTATTACTGGTAAGTTTAAATGCCATGGCTCAAGATTCAAACTTCACGGTTACGGGAGTTGTTACGTCGTTGCAAGATAATATGCCTCTCCCAGGAGTAAGTGTGGTTTTAAAAGGAACAAATAAAGGAGTGATAACAGATTTTGATGGCCGTTACTCCATAGATGTTTCAAATAAAAACAGTGTTTTGGCATTCTATTCCTTAGGTTTCGAAGTTCGAGAAATAATAGTGGAAAACCAAAGGACTTTAAATGTTGCATTAGCAGAAAGTACAGAAAGCCTGGATGAGGTGGTTGTAACGGCTTTAGGTATAAAACGAGAGGATAAATCTTTAGGCTATTCTGTTGAGAAAGTTAAGGCTGAAGAAGTCACACGAGTGGCGCAAGAAAATGTGCTTAATTCACTGTCAGGAAAAGTTTCGGGTGTAACCATTAATGCTACTGGGGGTACGGGGTCATCAGTGAGTATGGTTATTAGAGGAGCCACATCATTAAGTACAGATAATCAGCCGCTTTTTGTTGTAGATGGAGTGCCAATAGGTAATTCCGTAAATAATGTTGGCGGTTTTGGAGATAGCAATACGGTTGACTATGGTAATGCCATTTCAGATTTAGATCCACAAAGCATTGAAAGCGTAAGTATTTTAAAAGGACCAAGTGCCGCAGCATTATATGGTACAAGAGCGGGGAATGGTGTCGTTTTAATTACAACGAAAAAAGCGAAAGATAAGGAAAAAATGAAAGTGTCATTTAGTTCTGATATTGTATATGAAGTGCCTTATAACTTTTTGAATGTACAATCTCAATTTGCTTCCGGGGTCATTTCATATTCTCCAAGATCACAAGGTGGTAGTTATATTATGCCGGATGTGATTCCTAATGGTGGTAACTCAGGTCCCGAGCTCGATAAAGGCTATTATGCTGTTCAATGGAATTCGCCATTAGATGCAAATGGGGTGCCTATTCCTACCGAGTTGGTATCGTACTCTAAAAATCCGGAAAATTTCTTTCAAACAGGTATTACAAAAACAAACAGTGTATCGGTAACAAATAGTTCTGAATTTATTAATTACAGACTAGGGCTTTCTGCCATGGATAATACCGGAATCATTCCTAATTCTGATTTAAAAAGAAACAACTTCTCTTTATCGGCTTCATCAAGTTTAAGTAACACGTTAACATTTAGTTCCAATGCAAACCTTGTTCATAGTTATTCAGATAACAGGCCATCAACTGGCCGTAATGCCAACCCTTTAGATGCGTTGTATTCAATACCAGCAAATATCAATGTTCTAGATTTGAAAAACTATAAATTGCCAGGAAATGAGGTGTTTAATTTTTCAGATGATTATTCGAATCCATACTTCTTAGCTCATGAAATAAACAATAGTTTTTCCAGATATCGCATTTTTGGTAACGTTGCTTTAGATTGGCAAGTTTCTCCTTCATTTAGTATGACAACAAGTTATAACCTTAATAAAACTAATGAAACTAGAGAAACAAAAATGGCTCCAGGCTATCAAAATGAGTCTCATAATGGTACTTATGGTATTGCAAAGACAGATGGTTTGGAAACTAATATCGACTTTTTAGCAACTTATATTAAAGATTTTGGAGATTATTTTGATATGACAATATCTGCTGGTGGTAATTTAATGTATCAAAAATCCAACAGCCTTTCTAACTCAGCAAAAAATGGTGTAGGTCTTATAGTACCAAATTTGTTTAGAGTAAATAATATTGCACCAACAGCTTTAAATTATTCAAGTTCAACTAGCGAGCGTGCTGTTAATAGTGTTTATGCCCTTGCTAACTTTGGTTTTAAAGACATGTTGTTTTTAGACCTTACCGCTAGAAATGATTGGTCTAGTACATTACCAGTAGAAAATAGATCGTATTTTTATCCATCAGCTTCCTTAAGCTTTTTAGTAAATGAAGTGATTGATATTCCTTCTGTTAACTTATTAAAATTAAGAGGGGGTTGGGCACAAGTAGGAAATGATACAGGAGCCTACCAGTTAGAAACATACTATAGTTCTGCTGGACAATGGGGAGATGCTTCCATGTACTCTGCTCCCAGTGGATTAAATACGCCTAGCTTAAAGCCAGAAGAAGCTGTATCAAAAGAGTTTGGTCTGGATTTAATGATGTTTAATAGAAAACTACGTTTTGAAGGCACCTACTATACAGTAGAAAACAAAAATCAAATTATAAATAATATTCCTATTGCAGGTTCTTCTGGATACACTAGCGTAAGTATTAATGCAGGTATATTAGAAAGTAAAGGTTTAGAGTTTTCCCTAGGTTTAACACCTGTTAAAACAAAGAATTGGAATTTAGATCTAGATTTTAATTACACAACCAATGAGTCTAAAATTAAAAAGTTATCAGACGGTGTAGATTATATAGAGTTTTGGAGTGAAGGAAAAGCGAAATCCAGAGGTTATGTAGCTAATGCTGAAATGGGACAAGATGGTTTGGTAGGAAATATTTATGGCAGAAAAATGCAACGTGTAACAGATGTCAACTCTCCATATTATATGTATCCTATAATTGAAGAAGGTGAAGATGCTGAATGGATTGTACAGGAAAATTATTCTAAAATAGGAAATTATAATCCAGATTTTATTATGGGCTTACAAACACGCTTGTCTTATAAAAATTTAACCTTAAATCTAACGTTCGATTGGCGTTCGGGAGGTCAATACGTATCAGATACATCTAGACGTTTAGCAGACGAAGGGATCAGTCAAGATCTTTTAAATAATTTAGTTAATCCAGGTATTTCAGGAGCTGGGCCTGAACTTAGACAATGGGTGCTAGATCATGCCGATCAATTTATTTATGGGGAAAATTTTCAATATATAGGAGGAACTCCAGGAAACGGCGGTTTTGAAGAAAACCTTTTTGGACCTACAGCTTATGATGGTGTTTTTGCCGCAGGTGTAGTGGGATCTTATGATAACGATGGTAATTTTATTCTTAAACAAGAAAATTTAGGAAATGCAGGAACACAATTTATGCCATTTGCAGGCGCTAACCCATGGCAATTTGCAAGCCCTCATTTACATGATGCAGATTACATCAAATTAAGAGAAGTCTCACTTAGTTACGATTTACCAAAAAAATATTTAGACCAAACTAAATTGGAAAAATTAACCTTTTCAATTTATACAAGAAACATCATGTTATGGGCTAAAGATGCTTCCTTCGGAATCGATCCAGAAAGAGCATTCCAAGCAAGTGGGGGGACTTTTAAACAAGGCACAGAAACTTATAACGTTACTCCTTGGACGCTTCCCATTGGTTTTAAAGTAGGTATTACATTCTAAACATTAAATGAAAAATATTATGTATCAAATAGTAAATAAAGTTATAGTAATTCTTTTAAGCGTTATCTTATTGATATCATGCCATGGACTTGAAGACTTAAATGAAAGTCCTAATAGCATAAGTAAAGATAATGTAGATATGAATCTTTTATTGCCAACAGTAATAAGTAGTACAGCGGTAGCGATTACAAATTTGGGTTTTGGAGATATATCGGGTGTTATGCAACATACACAACAAGACGGTTGGTCGGATAGTTATAATGCGTACGATTGGGGAACAAATACCAAATGGAATTCGTATTACGCTATTTTAACAAATAATAAAACGTTAATAGAAAAGGCTGAAATTGAAAAATCTGACTATCATTTAGGCATTGGTTTGGTTATGAAATCGTATTTGTTTGGATTAATCACAGACTTATGGGGAGATATTCCTTATAGTGATGCTTTAAAAGGCGAGCAAGGGACTGCTTTTTTTGATGCACCTTATGATGCACAACAAACTGTATATGAAAATATTTTAGAAGATTTAAAAAAGGCCAATATGCTTTTGTCAAAAAATCAAAGTGACTATAAAGGAATTGATGAAGCTCAAGACGTTCTTTTTAATGGCGATGTAACTAAATGGCGAAAATTCGCAAACTCTTTAGCTTTAAGGTATTATATGAGATTGTCTGCTAAAGAACCTGCTTTTGCTGAGGGAGGCATAAAAACAATTTTAAATAACCCTGGCCAGTATCCTTTAATTTTAAATGCGTCTGACGATGCTAGTGTTGCCTATATAGGTACTTCATCCAGCGATTCTTGGCCTACAAATACCGTTTTTGATAACAGTTCAACAGGAACTTATTTTAGAACAAAAATGGCAAAAACGTTTGTTGATGTTTTAAAGGATTTGGAAGATCCTAGATTAGCGGTTTGGGCCAATAAGATAGATGTGCCCTTAGTTTTAGAAACCGGTGCTCCAGATGATTATGATGAGGTAATTAATGGTGAAAGACATGTGTCTCAAAAAATTGTTGATGATTATGAAAATACTTATGGTTTTCCTGTAGATTATGATAAAGAATACGTGGGGCTTCCTACAGCAATTTCAACTGGATCTGGTTATAATTTAAGTGAAACACTAGCTCAAGGAACTTTAAATTTTCATGTCTCTCAATTAAATAATATGTATAAACAAGCAAGTGGCGAATTTTTAAAAGCACGTTTACTGTCAGCTGCTGAAATTAACTTTATTATTGCTGAAGCGGTAACAAAAGGCTGGGTTTTTGGAGTTGCCGAAACATATTATGATGAAGGTATAAAACAATCCTTCAAAGCTTGGGGTGTAGAAAGTGCATATAGCCAGTATATTTCTGGAAATGCAGCTTATAATAACCCTGAAGATATTATTGAGCAAAAATGGATTGCTAGTTGGACAGCCACTACAGAGGCTTGGTTTGATTATAGAAGAACAGGGCTTCCAAACTTAACAGCAGGGCCTTCGGCTAAAAGACAAGCATTACCATTGCGTTTGTATTATGATTTATCTGAAATAAGTAATAATGCAGACCATGTAAATTCTGCTATCGAAAAATTAGAAAAAACAACCTTTAATGGTAGCGATAGTAAGAATAGTGCATGGTCTAAAATGTGGTTGTTATCAGGTACAAATAAACCTTACTAAAACAATTTTTATTAGAGTAATAAACACTACAAAAGAGGAGCGAAAGTCTCTTCTTTTGTACTTTATTTTGTTTAATAGTATATTTTTTTAATGTGAAGCATCTTAAATTTCAAAACATCTTTTTCTTAATGCCTATGTTATTTGTTGCGATATTGGCATCCGTTTTTCATTTTAAAATCTATTTTGAAGATGTTTTAGCACTTAAACCAGCAACTGATTTTGGTTTAAAGATACAACCACTTCGAATTGTTTTTGAACCGTTTTTAGGACCATTATTATTCTTTAATAGAAGTATTTATCCTTTGCGGGAAATATTTATAGCACTACTCTGGTTGTTGCTATTTTTAGTGAGCATTTCTATTTTTAAAAGTTTTAAAAATAAAGATTTTAAAAGAAAACGTTTATTACAAATAATCGTAAACATTCCTTTGCTATGTGCTATTTGTTTTGGAATTTTTGTAATCATCTTATTTGTGCCTTTACCTAATAATACCATTGTAAATAATTCTAAAAATGATATTTTGGTTACAACCCATGCCCATACAGAGTTTAGCCATGATGGGCTAATCTCTCAAGAAAATATGTGGAAGTGGCACGAAAGAAATGGGTTTGATGCTTTTTTTATAACAGATCATGCCAATAATAAAAAAACGTTAGAGTTTGCTAAAAAACAGCAAAAAGAAGCGTTTCCTAAAGATCCTTTGGTTTTGGTAGGTCAGGAATATTCTGCGAGTAATCATATGAGTCTTCTTGGGTTAAATGGAGCATTTGAAACCAAAGGACTAGAAGACAAAGCAGTTATTGATTCTGTTCATAAATATGGAGGAGCTGTCATTATAAACCACTGGTTTGATGGCAAGGGAAAGGATAAAGAACATTATAAAAAATTAGGCGCCGATGGTTTTGAAATTGAAAATGTAGGTTCAGACTTGTATTATAACCGAGATACCTTTAAAACCTTGCGTGAGTTTTGTGAGCATTACAATCTTATAATGGTTGGTGGATTGGATTTTCATGGTTATGGACGTGCTTGCTCTATATATAATGCTTTTAATATTCCTAACTGGCATTCCTTAGACTTCGATAGTAAAGAGTTGGAAATACTTAAAATTTTAAAGAGTAGGTCTCAAGATAAACTAAAGGTTATAATTTATAAAGACCGCACGTTTTATTCTGATACTAATTTGATTTTACAACCTTTCGTGACACTTGTTAACTATTTTAGAACATTAAATGGGGTTCAAGTTTTATCTTGGTTATTTTGGTTGGTTATCCTCCAGATGCTATATAATAATAGAAAAAAAATACCTTTACAAAAGGATTTAATCCTGCCGGTTTTAGCATTTTCAAGCACATTACTTTTTATAGTATTAGCACTCATTTACCATTTTAAAGGTATTGAAGTAAAAGGCTATAGTAAAGTTTACGCCGAATACGCATCACTTCTTGGTAGTATTGGTACTGTTGTTTTAATATATATTCTTATTGTAATATATTTTCGATTTTATAAACATAACGATCATTCAGTCATAAAACATTAAAGCTGATTTTTTTAAACACATATTAACCAGAACTTATTAAAAAAATGATACATACTAAAATGAGAATTGCATTTATCTTTTTTGTGTTTGTTTTAAACGCTTTTTATAATTTTTCTTATTCACAGGATACTGGAGACTCGCTTCCTCCTCCAAAAAACGGAAATACATATGTGATAGCGCATCGCGGGGCACATCAAGATGCTCCAGAGAACACACTTTCTGCTTATCAAAAAGCGATTGAAATGGGCTGTGATTTTGTAGAAATAGATATAAGGAAAACAAAGGATGGTAAATTTGTAAGTATCCACAATGAAGACATAGATGCTTATTTTAAAGAAAAAACAGGAAAAGTAAATTCCTTTTTGCTTTCAGAACTAAAGCAAATGCCATTAGCAAAAAAAAATGGAAATATGACGGATGATTTTATTCCAACTTTAGAAGACATCTTAAAGCTTTGCAAGGGTAAAATCGGGATTTATCTTGATTTAAAGGAAGCTGATATTAAAGGACAAGTTCAAATCATAAAAGAATTTAAAATGGAAAGGCATGTTGTGTGGTATATTTATCCTGGAGAGAATGAGGCGATAAAGGAACTAAATAAATACTGCCCAGAATGTTTGGTCATGCCGGATCCAGGGAATGAAAAGCGATTAAAAAAAGTCTTAAATCGTTTTGACCCTATATTTGTAGCTAGCGATATGGGGGTTTTAACGGCTAGTTTTGTAAATACATCACATTCGCAAAAAGCAAAAGTATTTGTTGATGATGATATTTCTACCGTAAACGAATGGCAAAAAATTATGGACTGGGGCGTAGATGGTATCCAAACCAATCATCCTCAAAAATTGATTGATTTTTTAAAAGGAAAAAAATAATCAAAAGGGTTTAATTGTTTCATACAATTCATTGAAATATAAAATTAATTGCTAAGTTGTTCATATTTAACGGCTATATAAAAAGGAATAACACTGATTGCAATTCCATTATAATCAAGTGGTTACTAGTTTGAATCCAGTCGAGGTCACAATAACAACAAAAGCCTTCAAAGTCATTGATTTTGAAGGCTTTTTTGATTCGATCTAATCAGATAAATAATTTTTTAATTTTAAAAAAATTGATTTTCAATACCTTAAAGCTAAGTCGTCATTAGGTTGCATTAGGAAGCTATTGATTCTCAAATTTTTCTTACCAAACGATGCCCAAAATACATACTTGGAAAAATCCCAAGAATGGAAAGAATCCAAAATAACATTGGATTCTTTGTGCTATACCACAACCAAATAATAATAATGGTTATAAAAACACTTGCCCAAATTATATTCTGGATATTCTTACTTGTAAAAGCGATAACCAATCCGCCTAAAAAACAACTAAAAAGGTTGGCGCTTAATTTTAAAAAAAAGCAAATACCACTCGTGAATGTTCAGACTTATGTTTCCAAATAATTCAGTGGATTCTGGATATATTTGACTTTCTAGCAATGCAAAGGCAATGGAGAGAAAAACAATTGTAAAAAATCCAATTGCTATTGCCAAACTATTTTTCCATTTCATGTTTTTCATTATTACCTAGTTCATTTACGTTATAAATATTAATCTTTTCATTTTTCCCTATAAGCGATATATTATTGAAACACTTAAATTTATATATCTTTTCCTCCTTAATATTTTGATAGAAATTTTCAGAAATTAAAAGTTCAGAGTTGTAAGTTTTACAAAGTGACTGTATTCTAGCTGCGGTATTTAGAACGTCCCCGTGATAAACAATTTCTGTTTTTATTTCACCCACGGTAGACATTACGATTCTACCTTCATTAATAGACGATCTAAAAAATGGAGCTGTATTATATTTTTGCAGGAAGTAATCTTTCTTTTGCTGTAATCTTTCTTGAAAGGAAAAAAATAAGTCCATACATTGACCCCTATTCGTATTCTTATTAATTTTCCAAGTAATCACAGCTTCATCACCTACATACTGGTATATGCTTGCATTGTTTTTGAGTAGTAAGGGCGTAAGTTCTCTAAAGCAGTCCTGTAACAAAGAACTATAAGCAATATGACCTATTCTTTCCGCTATTGTAGTGGAAGAAGCCAAATCTAAAAACATAAAGATTCTGTTTTCTTCCCGTGGCCTATAGTATTTCCCCCTTATAAGGTTGAAGAAGTATTCCGGACCTAAATTTTTTATCATTAAAAGGAAAAAATCAATCAAAAAATTTATCAATACAGAATAGATAAACAAGGTTTGTAAACTTTTTCTCTGATTTTCATTATCTATAATCAAACTTTCAAATCCAAAATAAGATGACGTTAATATGTTCACTGCTATTTTAAAGCAAATCAAAAAACATATAGTCCGAGCAATTATATTTTTAGCAAATGATGGGTTTTTTATGATTTTGGGATATACATAGATATGCAGTAGGCTAAAGAGCAATCCCACAATTAGTCCATATTTCAGGGCAAAAATATAGATAGCTTTTTTAGAAACCATTTCTGTGCCGTAAAGTTCAAATAAGAATGTATCATTAAAATCTCCAAATTTTAAATAGGCAAAAAGAAGTAGAGCCAGTATCCAACTGCATACTATGATAGCTATTTCCGTTAATTTATATTTGTTGATATACATCTTTGTACTAGGTTATCATATTCGTTTAGTTTTTTTTTAGCCGTGTGGACATCCCCTTAATTTTTCGAGGTTACTAAATTGTTGATGGCTTCCACATTGCGGTTTTTACCTTTAAACCTTATTACTAGTTTATCAAACGCGGCATACACTACTGGAACGACAATAAGAGTGAGCAATAAAGAACTGATGAGTCCACCTATAATTACCCAGGCCAATCCGTTGTTGAGCTCAGCTCCGGCTCCATTGGCCAGGGCAATAGGAACCATTCCAATAACCATGGCTATGGTTGTCATTAATATAGGACGTAAACGTGCGTGATTGGCATTGACCAAAGCATTAAACGTATCTAAGCCCTCCGCTTTTTGATGATTGGTATAATCGACCAGAAGAATGGCATTTTTCGCCACCAAGCCAATAAGCATAATGATTCCCAAAATGGTAAATATGTTCAGGGCATTATTGGTAAGCGCCAAGGCCCAAAGTGCCCCAATAAAGGAAAGCGGAATGGAGAACAATACCACTAACGGGTAGAGGTAACTGTCATATAAAACCACCAAAATCAAATAAACCAGTATAATCGCTGCCAATAAGGCAATGAGTAAAGTTCCGAAGCTATCGGACTGGTTTTCCATATCGCCACCCCAGATGTAACTTACCCCATTGTTTCGGGGAATCTTGGTAAAAGCTTCTTCCCAATCGGCCGCAATATCCCCCGAAGGCCTACCAGCTGCCTGTGCAGAAATAGTCACTGCAGCACTTTTATCCCTGCGTTCAAGAAAACTGGGACCTGTTCCTTCACTAATAGTTGCGAACTGGGATAGTTTTATCCTATTGCCTTCAGTATTTACAAAAGAAATATCACTAACATTTTGAATCGATGACCGATGCGCCGCATTGTATTTAATGTTAATGTCATACTCATAAGCTCCTGCTCGAAATTTACCATCGGTGTTTCCGTTGAAGGCCGTTTGCATAGCCATTCCTACATCCTGCAATCCAATCCCTAAAGCCGCCATTTTATCCCGGTCTATGGATACCTGTATTTCAGGATTTCCTTTTTCTGCACTGGTTTTTATTTGGGTAGCTCCAGGAAGTTTTGCCAAAGAATCCAAGGCTTTTCTAGAAAATTCCAAAGCATCTGCATAATTGGGAGCAGTAATGGTCAAGGAGATGGGAGCGTCATCAGCGCCTCCTACAATACTTACCGTAGCGGTTTTAATTTTCACTCCAACTAAGGCTTGTTGTAATTCCCTTTTCACTTTTGCGGCAAATACGGTGGTTTTATCTTTCCGCTTAGTTTTATCGACTAAGGCTACCGTAATTTCAGATTTAAAAGGAGTTTCCTGGATTCCGGCAGTTCCGTCACTACTTTGCCCCACAGTAGTGACCAAGCGGGTAACTTCAGGATGTTGACTTAGTATTTTTTCGGCTTTTTGAGTGGCCAGATTCGTGGTTTCCAAAGAAGCATCTTTGTTGAGTTCCAATTGTACCACAAACTGTCCGCGATCTACCGGAGGAAGGAATTCCCCACCAATAAAGCCCGTTACCAAAAGCGAACACGAACCTATAAATAATAACATAACAAAGAGGCTGGTTTTTCCTTTGTGAATCAGCGACCATTTTAATAAACCACTTACAAAATGTGTGAATTTATCCAGTCCTTTTTCAAAGCCTAAAATGATTCTTCCAAAGAAATTTTTACCCGATATCTTTCCTAATTTTCCGAACCGGGAAGAAAGCCAGGGAACAATGGTAAAGGAGGAAAGCAAGGAAAATAAGGTCGCTAGGATAACGGTAACGCAAAATTGGGAAATGAGATTGGAAACCAAACCGGTACTCATTGCAATGGGAAGGAATACCACCACAATAACCAGCGTAATTGCCGAAACCGTAAAGCCTATTTCTACCGTACCATCATAAGCAGCTTGTACCCTGTTTTTCCCCATTTCCATATGGCGGTATATATTTTCCAATACTACAATGGCATCATCTACCAAAATACCTACCACAAGTGAAAGTCCCAGTAAACTCATCAGGTTTAGCGTATATCCCAAGAGGTACATTCCTATAAACGTAGCTATAAGCGATGCGGGAATGGAAACCATTACAATAAAAGCGTTACGTATGGTATGCAGGAAAAACAGCATGACCACAGCGACCAGTACTACCGCTAATATTAAATCGTGCATGACGGCATCGGAGGCTTGTAAGGTAAATTCACTGCTGTCATCTACAACGGACAAGTTCACCTCATTGCCGGCATATTGCGCCTCCATTTCTTGTAAACTGCGGTGAATGGCTTCACTCACTTCTACAGCATTGGCGTCCGACTGTTTCATTACCTGCATGATAATAGCATCTTTGCCATTTACCCGAGCTATTTTATTTACCTCTTTTTGGGTATCCCTTACTTCAGCGATATCGCGTACCCGAACCTGAATTCCATCTGTTGAGCTCACCACTAAATTGCGTAGCTCCTCCACATTTTCATATTTACCTGATAAACGGATCAGCACTCGATTGTGTCGCGTCTTTAAATCTCCGGTAGGATAATCAATATTGGAGCTCAAAATAATGCTGACCACCTGGGGCAATGTTAAGTTGAAACCTTTTACTTTTTCGGGATCTATGTTGACCTGTATTTCTCTTTCAGAACCTCCGATCATGTTTACCTGTCCTACCCCTTTTATACTGGAAAGAACCGGTTGTATCTTTTTATCCAGTAAATCATAAAATTCGGTCTCTTCCATATTGGCAGTGGCACCTATGGTAATGATTGGCAGGTCACTTAAGGAAAATTTACTTAATGACGGCGGATCTGCATCATCGGGTAAATCTTTTTCAATCGCATTAACCTTACGCTGAGCATCGTTTAAGGACTCATTTTCATCAGCATCAGAATCCAGCGTAAGCATTACCGTTGAAAGTCCTTCAAAAGATTTCGATTCTATTTTTTTAACATTTTCCACCGAAGAAATGGCATCTTCAATCTTCTTGGTCACGGAATTTTCTACTTCACTGGAAGAGGCACCCGGATAGCTCGTAGAAATGGTAATTAAATTCAGGCTAAATTTGGGTAACAATTCATACCCTAATCTATTGTAACTGTAGAGTCCACCCAAAATGAGGATGGTAAAAATTACCACCACAATTGTGGGACGCTTGATAGGTATTTCTGCTATTTTCATTGTATATCTTTTATTGAATAATTTGTATTGGAGATTGATCCTCCAGATTGATTTGTCCACTGGTTACCACGACATCACCAACTTCCAATCCGTTTAAGATTTCAACGTTATGGTTAAAGCTTCTTCCGGTTTGTACTTTTTGTAGGTGAACCTTATTACTGTTTACGACGAAAACTTCACTTTCCCCCAGTCCTTCGGTAAAGGCATTTCGAGAAATGACTTTTACCGGTTTAATTTCTGAAGATGGCGTTTCAAATAATGCTGTAGCATACATTCCCGCTTTGATAGGGGAGGTCATTTTGTTTTTCAATATGATTTCTACGGGAAAATTAAGAGCATTATCAGCTTTTGCGGCTATAAAAGAAACGTTGCCCGTAAAGGTTGTATCTGGATATACACTCAATTGTATCTGTGCCTGCTGACCGACCTGAATATTGGAAACTTGTAGTTCCGGTACGGTTACCTGAAGTTTTAGGGTGCTGATATCTACAATTTCAAAAAGTGATGTAGCCGTATTTACGACTGTCCCTGGTTCTATGTATTTTTTATTTACAATACCATTTATAGTGGCCTTAATACGGGTGTCTTCCACATCTAAATTGGCATTTTCTAAGGTTGATTTGGCGTTGTCCAACTGCAATTTCATCTGTTCCAATTGCTCCTTTGTTATCCCACCCGTTTTGAAGGCACTTTGATAACGGTTGTAATTTTCTAAGGCATTTTGGTAATGGGCATTGGCATTCTGATGAGAAATATTTGCTTGGTCTTTTTTAAGATATGCCAAGGTTTGTCCTATTGTTACCATATCGCCTTCCTTTACCATTATTTTTTGAATAGTACCCGTAGTTTCTGGGGTCACAATCAATTGTTGTACTGGCTCAAAGATACCATTGCTACTATAGGTGAGTTGTGGAACCATACGTTTTACCGTGTCCACCTTAACACTAATAGCTTCATTTTTTTCGGTGATAACCCTTGTTTCCTCTTGATTTTGCTTTTTATTGGAAAGGAGTATGTATATCGCTCCACCAAGGACTATTGTACCTAGGATTATACTGTATATTATTTTTTTCATTTTCTGCTTATTTTAATAGGGTTTGTAATTCGCCTTTTGATTTTAAATAGTTTAGTTGTGCTAGGCGATAATCGAGTACCGCTTTGTTATAATTATTCTGTGCTTCAGTCAGGGAAGTTTCGGCATCAAGGACATCGGTTAACGGAGCGAGTCCGTTAGTGTAGTTGTTCTGAATATCTTCTACCACTTCTTTGGCCAGCACTACATTTTGCTGCTGATTTTCTATAGTAATCTCACTATTTCTGATTTGATTTTTTGCATTTTCGAAATCTGACCGAAGCGATAGTTTTTTATCTTCTATATCTAGTTGAATGGCTTCCACATCTAATTGCGCTTGCCGTACTTTAGCCCGTGTTTTAAATCCTGAAAAAATGGGGATGTGCAGATTGAGGGTAATATTGGAATAATCTGTCCAGTACACCTGTTGAGTTTCATCCTTACCAATGGGAAACGTATCGCCTAAACCCTGATAATGATATTGAGCACTAAGACTAAGTGTAGGATAATTGTCCGCCCTACTTTCCTGCAACGCATAGTGGCGTAACTCTTTCTCTTTCGCCAACGATTGATAAGCATTGAGTGAGCTTACGTCAAAAGTTTCTTTTTCAATTTGAGGTAGAAGTGGAGTAGGCTCTTCTGTTAATGTTATCTTCATCTCTATTGGTAAACCTATTAAAAACTTAAGTGTATTTTTACTGATTTGAATGGAATTCTGAAGTTCTTGTTGCTGCGCCTGAATGTTAGCTACTTTTACCTGAATGCGCTTTACATCTATTCCCTTAGCCAGTCCATTTTCAAATTGACTTTTAATAATTTGCTGAATCTTTACAGTATTTTGATACGTGGTATCTACTGCATTTAGATTGGCTTGTAAAATGAGGGTGCTGTAATATTGCGAAGCTACTTTTTCGATTACATTTTCTTGCGTAAGTTGCTGATTGATCTGGTAAAACTCCCGTGTAGATTTTGCCGCTTTCAATCCGATAAACACCGATTGATCAAATAATTTTTGCGTTAAATTGATTCCTCCATCGGCATTCCATTTTTGTCCCAAAGGTGCCATTATTACGGTACCGGGCTTTCCCATAATTTCCCCAGGTAAAGCTGTTTTCTGAAGAATAGGATTATTAATCAGGTTGCCATCTAGTGCGATGGTGGGCAATATCTCAGCCCTTTTTTCCTGAATTTGATATTCGCTTTTGGAGATATCCAATGCTGTCTTTTTAGCGTCCGCTTTGTGTTCAAGTGCATATTTCAATGCCTCTTTTAAAGATAGATCCTTGGTTTTCTGGGCATTTACTTGCAGAAAAGTAGTGAGAAGTACTCCGAAGAGGAGTAAAAGTTTTCCGTGTTTTATCATATTAATTATTGTTTAATCCGACTGTTCGGTATGTTTGTGGTTAAAAAAATTGTTATATTAATAGTTATTTATTCATAAGAGTGGTTAGTCCGACCATTCGGTATGTGGATACGTAAATTTTTTTAAGGTTTTACACTTTCGTAAAGACTGTCCCAGATTTCCTTTACCTCATTAAAAAGTTTATCAGAACTGCTTATCATTATCATATGCATTGCAATTCCATCACTACTATATACAAATTGCTTGGCTAAATTTTTAGGTGAAAACCTAGTCTTGATTTCTCCGGTAGTCATTGCATTGGTAATGACTTTTTCCCAAGCCTTCAATTCTTCCTGAATCCTGTTGGTCTGTTGTTCTTTAATTTCTGGTAACAAGCGAAGGGCATCAAATAGAATATAATACATATTATTGGGGAAATCTCCCTCGAAAGTTTCCTTATACCAACTGTTCAATATCATATCACGGTTTTGAAGAATCTCAAGATTGGCCTTATAAAATGATTGTAAAGAATTGGAGGGTAAAGTATTGTAGTCAAAATGAAGCATTTGACTGAAATAAACATCTATCACTTCTTTAAACACCTCTTCTTTACTACTGAAATAATGATAAAAAGCTCCTTTTGAAAACCCTGAACTTTTTACAATTTCTTTCATCGTTACTTCTTTAAAACCTTTTTGTAAAAAAAGAAGTAATGAGGTTTTTAATATTTGTCCTTTAGAGTCTTTCATAAAACCGAACGTTTGGTATGCAAATATACTAAGAATTGTTTTACTCACAACTAAAAGGTAATTTTTTTTTATAAATAGAACTTGTCGCTATATAATTGTATGGAAGCTCCAGAAAATGTATGTATACAATAAATCCTCTTTTAGCTTCAATGATAATTTTAGGTTAAAAAAGGATTTTATGACGAGATAGATATACTGGAAAAATATATTTTCAAAGAGGCAATAAAGAGGTGAAAATGCTTCTAAAGGGGAAATAAATATACAATTATCTGAAAAGTAAGTGATTAAAATTTTTTTAAGCGGTCAGTATATCAGCTAGAAATTTTAAATCTTATATTAATTGGTTCGAATTCTGTACCATATCGTTCACCAAAACTAAAATTGGTTAGTAACAAAACCATGTTATTTTATTAATTACGTGATTTTTAGGTTTCAATAAATATTAGGTTTTACAGTATTATATAAAACAAAACGAGTGTAGAAAATAGAAATATTTACGCCCGAACTTAAACGAGATTAAATAATACCCGTATTCAAAAATATTAAAGAGGAATTTAAAAAAAAAGGGCATTAAATAAAGCCCCTTTTCTTTTATGATGCGTTCTTGAAGTTTTTATTTAGCCCAAGCTTTGCCTTCTGGTGTTCGTCGCCATTCAAAATAATCATCTAATACCTCAAGCGAAGCTGCGCTTGGTACAGGACCTATATGAGGTGTAGGACCTAAATACATAACTTTTGGATTGGCATCACTAAATGCCGGCCATTCTGGAACATTTTTTCCATTTGGATGACCATATTTGGCAAAATTTGTCCAATAAGTTCCCATGGCTTCAGAGATTTCAAGATCAGATTTCGTTGTTTGGGGATTTGAAGGATCCAAATTCATAAAAACATAGGCAACATCTTGACCGTGAGGAGAGCCTTTGCCGTAATTGGGTGAATCTTCTGGATAATCTGGGTGTTGGTCGAAATAATATAAATATGCTTTATGTTGTCCTTTTTTTGACTGTAACCTTGCCCAACTCCATGTTTGCCATCCAAAGGCTGTATCGCGAGATAAATCGCGTGCTGTTTTAGGAACGGTACTGTCGCCTACAGGATAAGCTTTTATTAAGTCATCAGCGAATTTGCCATAACGTTCTTTGACACTAGTGATAAACTCTTCGGGGTTATTGGTACGAGTAAAGCTAGCACCTTCATCAGAATTATAACCAACTAATATGGGGGTATCGTTAAATTTACCTGCTTCATATAAAGTATATTGATCGTCTGGGATTACATACCCGTCTACAATAGGCCATCCGCCACCCATTCCCATTCCTAATGGAAGTTTATCTGCTTCAACGTTACGTAACTCAGCAATCGACGATACGCCTACTTTTTGAAGATAAGATTCGCCATCAGCTTCGGCATCTTTAAGTGTTTTCATGTTTTCACCTGGATAGGTCGTTGGACGAGATGGTCCAAAAGAACCACCGCTTTGTGAAATAGCACCGTGGAATAATCCTTTGGCTAATGGTGAAGCAGATAACATACTAACAGCAATCCCACCAGCAGATTCTCCGAAAATAGTCACTTTGTTGGGATCTCCTCCAAATGCTGAAATATTCTTCTGAATCCATTCAAGACCTGAAATCATATCCAAAAGGCCATAGTTTCCTGAAACATTATTAGCGTTTTCTGCACTTAATTCAGGATGCGCCAAGAACCCTAATTGACCAACTCTGTAAGGAATACTAACTAAAATAACCCCTTTATTGGCTAAGTTTTTACCGTTATAGGTTGGTTCAGAAGTGGCTCCAAAACTAAATCCACCACCATAGATCCAGACCAATACCGGAATTTTTTCATCTGCTGATTTAGCCGGAGACCAGATGTTTAGATATAAACAATCTTCACTTTTTCCTGAAGGTGGATTTCCGCCTTGCATGGGACCTGGTGCGAATTCGGTAGTTTGTTTTACACCTTCCCATTTGTTAACAGGCTGCGGAGCTTTCCAGCGTAAATCACCAACTGGCGGTGCAGCAAAAGGAATGCCTTTAAAAATAGTTAAACTGTCTTCAATAACACCTTGAATCACTCCATCTTCTAATTTTACTTGGCCTGGAGGCAGAGGTTGAGAACAAGAAATAGCAAAAAGAGCCATAAATAATACAGCAAAATAAATTAGGTTTTTTTTCATAATTAGTAATATATTTAGTTTAAGTGGTTTTTTTATTATACCTATTGTATTTTCATGGTTAGTAAAAAGAACATATGTTGTTGTTATGATGAAACTTCAATAACTTGGACCTAGTATATATATGCAAGTCGTATTTTATATGATATAAATTTAATAATATATGCTGATTATTTGCTTTAAAGACATATTTTTAAAATAAAAATCTTATTGTTTTGCATTCAGGTAAATGACTTTATATAAACTGATTATTGAATTTTTATTTTAATCTTTAACATTAAAAGAATGTTATAAAGTTGTCTTTTGTAATTTTAGTTTAATTAGTGCGTTACTCGAATAGAGCTAAATAAATGGTTTGAGTGCAGAATATATTTTATGGGGAATACGATAATTATAGGGGTTTTTGTAGCTGTATTAGTTTATATAATTTTCCATTTTGCCGTAAAAATGATGGAAGTCGCGTATGTATTAAGGTATAGAAAACCGTTTTACATTCATTTTTATCCATTTTTAAAGAAACTTAACCAGCAACAAAAGCATATTCTAGTTAACAATTTTCATTTTTATAAGAAACTGTCTAATAAACAAAAATCTTATTTTGAACATCGGTTAGCGTTATTTATTAAAGATAAATACTTTATTGGTAGAGAGGGGGTTATAATTACCGATGAAATAAAGGTTTTAATATCTGCCACGGCTGTGATGCTTACTTTTGGATTTAGGGATTTTTATATTGCTCTTATTTCAAAAATAGTGGTATACCCAAACAAATTTTATTCAAATACAAACAAGACCTATCATAAAGGGGAATTTAATCCGAAATTTGAAACTCTGGTATTATCTTGGGAAGATTTTAAACAGGGTTTTTGTGTAGAAAATGATAATAGGAATCTTGGTATTCATGAATTTACCCACGCTATACATTTAAATAGTATTAAAGAACGGGATATTAGTTCCGTAATTTTTAGCGATACCTTTAAGGAACTTTCAGAATTATTAGCCGAAAAAAATGATTTAAGAACGAGGTTGATGGCGTCCAAATATTTCAGAAAATATGCCTTTACCAATCAGTTTGAGTTTTTAGCGGTAGCTATTGAAAACTTTATTGAAACACCGCAGGATTTTAGGTCCGAATTTCCGGAAATTTATGGGAAGGTAAAGCAAATGCTCAATTTTGATGTCTCAGGGTATTAAAGTGTGTTCTGAAAATTTCAGATATCTTATCAGACAACATGATTTATGTCATGTTTTGTTTTCATGGTTGGTCTTAATTTTAAGCATCTTATTAAAATTCAGTCTTATGGTAACAAGAACACCAGTTTCAGAAATAATGACGAAGAATATTATAGCAATATCCAGATCTGAAGATTTGAATAGAGCAGAAGTTCTTTTTAAAAAATATAATATCAGTCACCTTCCTGTTATTAGTGGGGAATCTATTGTTGGAATGTTAAGCTATGCAGATTTACTTAAAATAGGATATTCCAGTACAACCAAGGATGAACATGATATTGAAACCGTTATTTATAATTTATTTACTATTGAACAAGTTATGACTAAAGACGTGGTATGTATTGATAGTAATACAGCCATAAGAGATGCTGCAGAAATTATCACTAAAAATAATTTTCACTCTTTACCAGTTGTAGATGAATCTATTTTAGTTGGTATTGTAACTACTACAGATTTGTTAAATTATTTTTTAAAGAAATTTTAAAAATTAAAACTACTTTTTGTGTTCAGGAAGTATGATTTTTATCATACTTCCTGAAGGTTTATATTCTTAAATTTATAGTCAGCAATAAACCAAAAAGCATTATGATACGCAAGATTCCAGTTTCTGCAATAATGACACAAAGTGTTATTTGCTTGGAAAAAGAGGATAATCTTGAAGATGCAGAATACCTATTCAAGATTCATCATATAAGACATATTCCTATTGTAAATAGTAAGTCAATTATTGGCATGCTTAGTAAAACAGATTTACAACGGATTGGATTATGGAATGATAGTGAAGATGAGAAAGATTCTTCAATGAACGCATTGGTTAGATCTAATAAAACTATTGAAGAAGTAATGACTAAAAAATTAACCTGTGTGTCATCATCTACATCCGTTAAAAAAGTAGCTGAAATTTTTGCTAAAGAAGAATTTCATGCCTTGCCTATTGTTGATAATAATATTTTAATAGGTATAGTAACGACAACAGATTTAATAAATTTTTTGTTGAAACAATTTTAAGAATTTGCAAGAGTTTTTAATTCAGAAATAGTTTGAATCTGATTAGTGCTTTTAAAAACAAAACTACCCGCAACCAATACATCTGCTCCAGCATCAATAAGCGTTTTAGCATTATCTGCACTTACGCCACCATCAACTTCTATGAGAGTTTTAGCCCCCTTTTTAACAATAAGTTCTTTTAGGTTTTTTATTTTGGTGTAAGTGTTCTCAATAAAGCTTTGCCCGCCAAAACCTGGGTTAACACTCATTATTAGTACAATATCAATATCATTAATAATGTCTTCTAAAAGATTGACATTTGTATGTGGGTTTAACGCAACCCCAGCTTTCATACCTTCGGACTTAATAGCTTGAAGGGTTCTATGCAAATGTGTGCAAGCTTCGTAATGAACGGTTAAATTATTGGTGCCTAATTTTTTAAAAGTGCTTATATATTTATCAGGATCGACAATCATTAAATGAACATCAACAGTCTTTTTTGTATGTTTGGTAATAGCTTCAAGAACAGGCATGCCATAAGATATATTCGGTACAAAAACACCATCCATAATATCAATGTGGAACCAATCTGCATCGCTTTGGTTTACCATTTCAATATCTCTTTGTAGGTTAGCAAAATCTGCTGCTAAAAGTGAAGGTGCTATTAGTTTAGTGTTCATTTGTATTTGCGGTGTTTTTATTTTCTGATACAAATATAGAAAAGTCTTTTTGAAGTCTCTTTCTTTGAAAAAGGATTTAGAGATAGGAATAAAAAATGAACCCACGGTAATCAGCCGTGGGTTCTTTCATCAATCAAAAAACGAACAGTTATGTTGTAACTGTTTGTTACTGTTATTTAGTCGTAACTTATTGCAATTACTAACCTAAATATGTTTTTAATATTTTACTTCTAGATGTATGTTTTAATCTACGAATCGCTTTCTCTTTAATTTGACGTACGCGTTCACGGGTTAAGTCAAATGTTTCACCAATTTCTTCTAAAGTCATTGGGTGTTGATTGCCTAAACCGAAATATAAACGAATCACGTCTGCTTCACGAGGTGTTAAAGTTTCCAACGCACGCTCAATTTCGGTACGTAAAGATTCATGTAACAATTCTCTATCTGGATTTGGTGATTCACCGCTATTTAATACGTCATATAAATTGGAGTCTTCACCTTCAACTAAAGGTGCATCCATACTTACATGACGACCAGAGTTTTTCATGGACTCTTTAACATCGTTAATAGTCATATCCAACTCTTTTGCAATCTCTTCAGCACTTGGTGGACGCTCATGACTTTGCTCTAAAAATGCAAATGTTTTATTAATTTTATTAATAGAACCAATTTTGTTTAAAGGTAAACGTACAATACGAGATTGTTCAGCCAAAGCTTGAAGAATCGATTGACGAATCCACCAAACAGCATACGATATAAATTTAAAACCACGAGTTTCATCAAAACGTTGAGCGGCTTTAATTAAACCTAAATTACCCTCGTTTATTAAATCGGGCAATGTTAAACCTTGGTTTTGATATTGCTTAGCCACCGAAACAACGAAACGTAAATTAGCTTTTGTCAATTTTTCTAAAGCAGCCTGATCGCCAGCTTTAATCCGTTGTGCTAATTCTACTTCTTCGTCTGCGGTAATTAAGTCAACTTTCCCAATTTCTTGAAGGTATTTGTCTAACGAAGCGGTTTCTCTATTAGTAACCTGCTTGGTAATTTTAAGTTGTCTCATCTAAAGTTCTTCTGTATTTTTAATATGAATACTGTTATTCAGTAGTTATACGTACAAAAGAAAGATAATGTTACAGGAAATTAAATTTTTATTAATTTTTTGTTGCTGAGGTTTATGTCTTCTAGCATGTCTTCTGTAAATTTATAATGACCACGAGTGGTAATTAATCTAAATCTATAAGATTTTAGTTTGCTTAAAGTGTTAAGAAATAACCATTTTGATTTTAGTAATCTTGGTTTTTCAGATTTTAAGCTAATATCAAAAAAATATTTTCTACCTTCTTTGCTGGCAACGATATCTGGTGTTATACTAATATCGCTTCCCTTTTTTAAATAAGATTTTGGAATGTCAAATCCATCGTGATCAGCTTTTATATTTTCGTAACCACGATTTTCCAGATAAGTTATTGAAGTGTTTAATATTTCCGAATATTTTTCTTTGTCTGCAGAAATCATATTTATAGTTTTTAAATTAAGTCTATTTCATAATATAATGAAAATGAGGACAAAAGCAAATTTTTAACAACTTTTAACTCAACGGACGTTGTTTTTTCAGACAAGCCCCTTGTTAACCGATCTCTTATTCCGGAAGTTGCAATGGCATAAGGTGTAATCCAAAATAAAGCAAAGGAGTATGAAATACGCGATATGAATAAGCACAAAATGCTTCTTTTTATTTCATATTTATGAACATAATATACTATAGAGAAAGTACAATTAAAATATTTGATAAGTATATTCTAAGAAAAGTAATGGGTGAATTAAAGCGAATAGTAGAATGAATATGATGAAATAACAGCTCATTATCAGTCTTATAGCATGGTTTGTGAATGATAGTCGGCTCCCGAATTTATTACTTTTTCCAAAGTCGATAAAAACATATTTGGACATTATAATATTCTCTTTAACATTACTTCTTCCCATTTAATAAACGTTTTATAAAACCCAATATAATTTTCGGCCACATTTACATAAGCGATAGCATTTTTTGAAATAAAACATGTATTCCTTGTTTTAATATCATGTTGGTTATCTCGCGATCCTCTCCAAATATCTGATGGTTTCCCATTAGGTAAGCTTTTGATAACAGCATCACTTCTGTAAGCCGTTAAAGCTCCAGATTGACCATAGGACTGAATTCAAACTGATTTCTGCGAAACGTACAAAGTCGAAGCTTAATGCAAAGCTTATATCCAACATTCTTGAATGAATTTATTATAAGCGGCCACTATAATGGTACGTGTTGGTAATTCATTGTACGATACGGACGCAACTGGTTTGTACTGGAACTATTACATATAGTTTACAAACAATTTTTATAAGACGTATAGTAATAAATTTGAATGGGGTTTTTTAATATTTTTTATCAATGGCTCTGTTAATTTTGATTATTGAATTCGAATTAAATACTGCTATAATTATCTGTTTTAAGGAAATGAAAATGAGAAAATTAAAAAAATATTATTATGACCGTAAGGCATTAATGATTTGTAAACTTGATGTTAAAAATGAGTTATAAATAATTTTTAGTGTAACAGAACAAAAAAACAGTCGTCTCTTAAGTATATCAAAAAACAATAAATTAAAATCTTTCATCATGAAAAAAACAATCATTATTTCCGCTATCGCTTTATGTTTCTCTGTAGCAACAATACAAGCTAATTCAAGTATTAACACTTTAAACAACCAAAGCGTTAAAATTTCAACAAGTTTTAAAGTAAGCCCATTTTGCATTTCTATTGCTAAAGGTGATTTTGAAACAGTAAAAAAACTGGTAGAATTAGGCGCGGATGTCAATCAAAAATCTGATGGTATGACGCCAGCTATGTATGCTGCCAAGTACAATAGAATTGATATTTTAAATCTTTTAATAGCAAATGGAGCTAATTTAAAAGCAAAATCAGACAAAGGTATGACGGCTTTAAAATATGCAGAATTGCACAAAGCAGATGATGCTAAAGCAATAATAGAAGAAGCCATGA
Organism: Confluentibacter sediminis; assembly: GCF_003258355.1. GTDB lineage: Bacteria > Bacteroidota > Bacteroidia > Flavobacteriales > Flavobacteriaceae > Confluentibacter > Confluentibacter sediminis. The sequence goes on from NZ_QKPO01000007.1 coordinate 31,019, forward strand.
AAAAATAATAATTATAGATAATATTTAATTATTTGAGTTAGTCACTCTTTAAACCCTGAAATTCAGGGTTTTTTTTATTTAAAATGTTTAGATGTCCAATGTTATATTCCTAAAGTTTTACCCATAACATAATGAATTCCAATTTCAGGGATAATAAAGGAGTCTCCTTTTATGGTGTAATTGTTTTTTTGATAAAAAGGAACTGCAATTTTTCTAGCATTACACCAAATCATTTTCACACCTTGTTTTGCAAGAATTGATTCTCCAAATTTTAAAATATGGTGACCATAACCATTTCCTTGAAACACTTTTAATACAGCCATGCCACGTAATTGAAACTGATTGTTTTCTAAAAATAATTTATTAGAATTCTTCATAAATGTAGCCACAGCAATTAACCTATCGGCCATAAATAACCCCACATGAAACGTGGTTTCAAAATCATCTCCATCAAAAATGCAAGCTTCAATTGACTTTCCTTCACGTAAAACAGGCTGTCTTATAGACCAAGCTTCTTCTGAGGTTATTAGCTCAATTCTATAATTTGAATTTTTTAGCATAAAAATAGATTTTAATGATTTTCCAAACTTAAACAAAATAATTACTTAGAGGCGTTTTTTATTTTCATCTAAAAATATTCCATAATTTTTTTAATAAGTTGCTTTTTTTCTTGGAAATGAAAGTTTAGTTTGTATATATTTGCGCCATAATTGCGGGAGTAGCTCAGTTGGTAGAGCGTCAGCCTTCCAAGCTGAATGTCGCCGGTTCGAACCCGGTCTCCCGCTCGAAAGTTTCATCTAAAAGATGAAACTTTTTTATTTTAAGGTATTTAATTCAGTATCAGGAGTAACTTCATAGGGTGCTTTGTTTTGTTCAAATATTCTAGCCGTTAAATCGCCTTTTAATAGTATCGAATTATCTGTTACTTGCAACCAACTTCCTTCACGTAAACCAATAACGGGTGGTGTGTTAAAATGATGGAATTCTTGTATTCTAGTTTCGCGGGTTTCACCCATATGTTTGCTGTCAGGATTTGGGTCTAAATAATGTGGATTTATATTAAAGGGAACGAAACCAATAGCATTAAAACTCGGTGGATATATAATGGGCATATCGTTAGTTGTTTTGATTGTTAGCCCACAAATGTTACTCCCTGCACTGGTACCTAAATACGGTGTTCCTTTTTTTACGGTGTCGTTCAAAATGGTTATTAAATTATTTTTATATAATTGGTATAATAAAACAAACGTGTTTCCTCCACCCACAAAAATGGCTTGGGCATTTTTTATTGCTTCCGCTGGGTTTTCAAAGCTATGAATCCCTTTTACTTGCTTATTTATGTTTAAAAAAGCCTCAGACACTTTTTTTGTGTAATCGTCATGAGATATCCCACTTGGTCTGGCATATGGAATAAATAGGATTTCAGAAGCATCTTTAAAAAAAATGATTAAATCATCTAAAAGATATTCTAAATAACCGCTGCCATGAAGGGTTGACGTACTTGCTATAATGATATGTTTCATATAAGTTAATTTTTATGTAAAGCTAAGTATATGTTAGTTTTAACAAAAATTTATACGCAATTTACATTTTATTTAAGATTTGAAGAACGTTCTTTATATTTAAGTATTTTAAATAAAAATGGGTGAAGCAAAAACTACTTTTAATTTCATTTATCACCATATCATCCTCTTTGCTGGCACAAACCATTAAAAGGGTAGGTTTAAATGGTTTGATTTTTGCCGATAGTGATGATGTTGAAGCTATTACGGTTTACAATAAATCATCCAATAAAGGTACTATAACAAATAATAAAGGGGAATTTGTTTTAGCTGTTGCAGAAAACGATATTATTGAAATTTCTGCCTTACAATTTGGAACCCAAATCGTCAATATAACAAAAGAAGTGATAGAATTAAAATCAATTAAGATTCACTTGGTAGAACAAGTTAATCAACTTAATGCGGTTTTATTAACGCATGGTTTATCGGGTAATTTATTGGTTGATATTGATAATGTTCAATTGCCGCCTAAAATAGAGATGAATATAGGTAGCATCAATGCTTTAGAGTTATACGATGATAGGTCTTTTCAGGATTTTAAAGTTACAAAAGACTTAAATGCTATGACCAACAAGGGTGGACTTTACAATGGTGCGGATTTTGTTAAAATAGCGAGCTTGTTATTTAAACCAAAGAAGCGTACTTATCCGGACGATAAACCCAAATATGAAAGACCTAAATTATTAATAGATATTTATTCCCAAAAGCATATAGGTGAAACATTTAATATTCCGCAAACACAAGTAGAAGGATTTATTGCTTTTGTTGAAAATAATGGTATGTCCCAAGAATTATTAGATGGTAAACATGAATTTGAATTGATTGATTTTTTAGTAAAGCAAAGTGAATTATTTTTAAAGCAATCCCATGTTAAAAAATAAGCATCTTGTACTTTTAATAATGTTATTATGGTTTCATTTAGGAATGTCTCAATCTGCTGAAATTGTAGGAATTGTAAAAAGCTATGTAAGTGTAGAAAATGTTAATATTATAAACAAAACCACCTATAATTATGCTATAACAAATGCTAAGGGTGAATTTAAAATTTTGGTTAAATTAAATGATACTCTACAGTTTTCTTCTATGTTGCACAAAACAAAATATGTGGTTATAGATAAAAATATCCTATTGCTAAAAGTAATTAAGGTAAATTTAGAAGGACACATTAATGAACTCAAAGAAGTTACTGTTGGTAATTTGTTAAGTGGAGATTTGCTTAAAGACATTCAAAATATTGAAGGGAAGCCACCTATTAATTTTTATGACGTTGGCATACCAGGTTATACGGGTAAAATAGCAACACAAAGCGAGCGAAGGTTAAGTGAAGCATCAAGCCTTGATCCTAAATTGGGAGGTTCTTTAGGAGGGGTTGGAGTTTCAATATCTGCAACGGCTCTTATAAATGCCATTTCGGGTAGAACAAAACGGCTGAAAAGCATGGTTAAACTTGAAGAAAATGAAGTATTAATACAAAGTATAAAAGGACGCCTAGGCAAAGATTTCTTTGCTTCAAACCCACTGGAGGACGATTTAAGAATGGAGTTTTTCTATTTCTGTGGAGATGATGAGAATTTCATTAAATATTGTAAAAATCAAACTGATTTTGAAATATTTGAATTTTTGAGAATGAAATACAAACAATATTTAGAAAACAGAAATGAAACTGAAGATTAACAACTTTAGAATGCTTTTGAAACATTAAAATATAATTATCTTAGCCCTAAAATATTGACATGAAGTTTTTTAAAATCACTTTCTTGGTATTTGCATTGTCTTTTTTTGCATTTACAACGATGCATAAATATTATATAAGCGTCACACAAATTGAATATGTACAAGAAAAACAATCGGTTCAAATAATTTCTAGAATTTTCATAGATGATTTAGAAGAATTATTGAGAGTAGAATATGATAAAACCATCACATTGGCAGAAAAAAATGAACCTAAATCTATAAATGATTATATAGAGACATATTTAAAAGAAAAAATAAAAATAAAGATTAATGATAAAGAAGTAAATATCTCTTTTATAGGTAAAGAATATGATACCGACATTGTCAAATGTTATATGGAAATACAAGGTGTAAAAAACATTCAATCTTTTGAAATAAGTAATCAAGTTTTATTCGATTTTTTTAATAACCAGCAAAACATTATTAAAACAAAAATAAACTCAAAAGAAAAAAGTGTCATTCAAACAATAGATAAAAACGACACCGTGTTAAAGTTTAACTAAATAAATGTTTGTTTGTTTCGTTATTTATTGTAAAATAGCTTTTTTTGTAAAAAAATAATAATGAATTTAGCGTGATGCTAATTATAATTTAAAAACAAAGCTCAAAATGATTAAACTGAAGTGTTATTTTTTATCCGTCTTTTTCATTTCTTTAAGTGTGTTTTCACAAGAACAAGAGAAGCCTAGGCCACAAGGGCATACAGATCAAAACAAGTTTAGGCAAATGAAAGATATTTTGCCTACCCCAAACGAAACAAGAACAGCTTCGGGAGCGCCTGGCCATCAGTATACGCAACAACAAGTTGATTATACTATAAATGTTCGTTTAGATGAATCAAAAAATCAAATTTTTGGTGATGAAATTATAACCTATCATAACAATTCTAAAGATTATCTACAATACTTATGGGTTCAGTTAGATCAAAACATGAGAGCCAGAAACTCTAAAACACCAGATATTAATTCAGAAAGTTTTAATTCACCATTTAGCGGGCCTCAAACATTTACAAAATCTAACTTAAAAAAACCATTCGATGGAGGTTTTAATATTGATTATGTTAAAAATGAAGATGGTTCAGATCTATCACATATCATTAATCAAACCATGATGCGAATTAATTTGCCTAAGCCTTTGGCTCCAGGTGAAGTTTTTAAGTTTAGTGTTAAATGGAACTATAACATAAACGATATAAATGTTGATGGCGGGCGTTCTGGGTTAGAAACTTTTCCTGACGGGAATAATAATTATACCATTGCACAATTTTATCCAAGACTTTGTGTGTATGATAATGTTGAAGGCTGGCAAAATATGCAGTTTTGGGGCCGTAGCGAATTTGCTCTAGAGTTTGGGGATTTTGATGTTAAGTTAACAGTGCCAGCGGATCATATTTTAGAAGCTACAGGAGAGTTGCAAAATGAAAAAGAAGTTTTGACAAAAGAGCAACTTAAACGTTTTGAACAAGCGAAAAAATCATTTAAAGATCCTGTATTTATTGTTACCCAAGAAGAGGCCAAAAAAGCTGAAAAAGAGAGAAGTACTAAAACAAAAACATGGCATTTTAAAGCTAATAAAGTTAGGGATTTCGCCTTTGCATCATCCAGAAAATATATTTGGGATGCCATGGCTGTGAATATTAACGGACGTCCCGTAATGGCCATATCGCTTTATCCGAAAGAAGGTAATCCTTTATGGGAAGAACATTCAACAAGAGTTGTTGCTAATACACTAGAAGAATATTCTAAACTTACTTTCGACTATCCTTATAACAAAGCTGTATCTGTACATTCAGAAAGACAAGGTATGGAATATCCTATGATTTGTTTTAATTACGGAAGGCCGAATCCAGATGGCACCTATTCAGAACGTACAAAAAGAGGAATGATTGGAGTCATTACTCATGAAGTTGGTCATAATTTTTTTCCTATGATTGTCAATAGCGATGAGCGTCAATGGACTTGGATGGACGAAGGCTTAAACTCATTTGTTGAGACTCTAGCAGAGCTAGATTACGATCCAAACTATATCACAGGAAATCTACCTAAAGATATTGTGAGATACATGGGAGGCGATCAAAGTTATTTATCTCCCATCATGTCACAAGGAGATTATGTATACCAATTTGGCCCAAATGCTTATACAAAACCAGCTGCTGGTTTGTATATGTTAAGACAAACCATTATGGGGACAGAATTGTTTGATTATGCATTTAGAACATACTCTCAACGTTGGATGTTCAAACACCCAACACCTGCTGACTTTTTTAGATCTATGGAAGATGCGTCTGCTATGGATTTAGATTGGTTTTGGAGAGGATGGTTTTATACGACTGACTATAATGATATAGGCGTTAAAGATGTTAAAAGATATTACTTAACAGATAAACCTACTGAATTAGCCATCGAGACCGCGAAGAGAAATAACATGAATCTTGATGAATATAAAGATAAATTAGTTTATTACGCAGAAGCTAAAGACGGTGTTGCGGCAAAAGACGAAAAGAAAATATCTGATTTTAAATTTTTAAAGGATTATTTAGATGGTTTATCAGATGCTGAAAAGAAAGACTTGAATAACGCTCCAAACTATTTTTATGAAGTTACTTTTGAAAAGCCAGGAGGATTGGTAATGCCTATAATTGTAGAAATAACTTATGAAGATGGTACTAAAGATAGAAAAACATACCCTGCTCAAATTTGGAGATACGACGAAAATGAAGTTAAGAAGGTTTATAAAACAGAAAAATTAATAACGTCTATTGTTGTAGACCCAGATTTAGAAACAGCGGATGTTGATACCTCAAACAACACTTGGCCAAAACAAGTTGAAGAAAGTGATTTTGATAAGTTTAAGGATAAGGTAAAGAGTTAATTAATAACTATGTATTGATTTTATAAATCTTGTTTGTTAATGTTTTTATTAATAAACAAGATTTTTTTTATAGTATAGATTCAACTCCATATATTTGTATTGTGATACTACAACCAACATTATTATTTATTAGCGGCGGCGAAATAGCATTTATTTTATTTATTGCTGTTATGGTTTTTGGTGCAGATAAGTTACCGGAAATAGCTAGAGGTTTAGGCAAAGGTATGCGGGTTCTTAAAGATGCTACTAACGACATTAAACATGAAATAACCAAAACCGCAGAGAAAAACGGTATCGATACTAATATTACTAAAGAAATCACTAAAGAACTTAATGAGGCTAAAGAAAATCTGGATGATTTTACGGGTTCTGTAAAACGTAAACTCTAAATAAAACAGTTTTCTTTCATAAGGTGTAGTTCTCTGTTAAAGGTATTTTACGACTTATTGTTAGGCCATCTCTTATAGGGAGTATTACAGTTTCAATACGTGTATCTTCTTTTAACATGTTGTTGTATTCTAGTAATGCTTTAGTCGAAATGTCATTGTCTCGTAATGGTTCAATGACTTTTCCGTTCCATAATACATTATCAGACAATATAATACCGTTAGCATTCAGTTTATCCATAATAACATTAAAATAGTTTGGATAATTGTCTTTATCGGCATCAATAAAAATCAAATCAAATGTTATGTCTAGTTTGGGAATAATATCTAAAGCATTACCTAAATGCTGAAATATCTTATCACCATATTCGGATTTGTCAAAATACTTTCTTTGAAAATCCACCAATTCTTCATTAATATCAATAGTATGTAATTCGCCTGAAGCTTGCATGCCTTCCGCTAAACATAAAGCAGAATAACCTGTGTAGGTTCCAATCTCTAAAATGTTTTTAGGGTTTACCAATTTAGAAATCATACTCAATAACCTGCCTTGATAATGTCCACTTAACATGCGTGGTTGCAACATTTTTTGATGGGTTTCTCTAGTAAGTTGCTGTAACAATTTGGGTTCATCTTCAGAATGTTTTACAACATAATCATCTAGTTCTTCTGGTATAAAATGCATATTTAAAGACTTTTTGTTCTGCCTCCATCAACAGGAAGATTAATGCCATTTATATAACTAGCGGCTTCACTTGCTAAAAAAACAACCGCATTTGCAATTTCATTAGGTGTTGCAAACCGTTTTGCAGGAGCATAATTTTTCATTATTTCACTCATTTCTTCAAATGAAATCCCTTCGCTTTTGGCTTTCGTTTTTGTTATTTCAGCGATGCGTTCGGTATCCGTAAAACCAGGAAGCACATTATTTACAGTGATTCCTAAAGCACCGACTTCGGTCGCTAATGTTTTACTCCAATTACCAACAGCCGCCCTAATCGTATTGCTTACGCCAAGACCAGCAATGGGTTCTTTAACCGAGGTTGAAATAATATTTATAATTCTGCCAAAACCTTCAGTTTTCATAAAAGGAATTACGGCTTGAGCTAACAAATGATTGCATTTTATATGTTGGGTAAAAGCCATTTCAAATTCTGAAATAGCAGCCTCTAAAATAGTTCCGCTTTTTGGACCACCTGTATTATTTACTAGAATATGAAATCCATGATTATTTTTAATGAACGAAACTACTTTAGAATTTAAATCTTCAGGACTTGAAAAATCGGCTACAATATAGCTGTGGTTTTCAGTGTGGGGTAATTCAGATAAAACGGCTTTTAATTTATCTTCATTTCTAGCCACTAAAGTAACCTGAACGCCTTCCAGTGCTAATGCTATTGCTGTGGCTTTTCCTATGCCTTGGGTACTGCCGCAGACTAAAGCATGCTTATTTTCTAAATTTAAATTCATAATCTTGTTTACAGCAAAAATAAGAAATGGCGAATAGAATTTTGGGGAACTTTAATATTCATTTTTTGTAAATTTATTAAAACTTTTGAACGAGATGAAAACTAAAGAATATTCAAATGGTGAAGTCACCATAGTTTGGGAACCAGAAAAATGTATTCATTCTGCTATTTGTGCTAGAGGATTATCAAGTGTCTTTAAGCCTAAAGAACGCCCTTGGATCACTATTGATGCGGCAACAACTGATGTGTTGGTGAATCAAATAAAACAATGCCCTTCTGGCGCTTTAAGTTATTATATGAATGGCGATGGAAACAAAGAAGCAGAGCATTTAGAAACCAAAGTAGAGGTTCTTGAAAACGGACCTTTATTGGTCTATGGTACTTTAAATGTAACCTATAAAGATGGCACGAAAGAAACTAAAAATAAAACGACGGCTTTTTGCAGATGTGGTGGTTCAAATAACAAGCCCTATTGTGACGGTACACATATAAAAGAATCTTTTATGGGGTAGAAAAGAAAAGCTCTTTAACCAATGATTAAAGAGCTTTTAAATATATATAGACGCTTAATGCGGGATATTTATATTATATACGGTTGAAGTTTAAAGTTGGATGACTTATTATAAAAAATTATTCTAAAGTTACTTTAATATTAGTAAAGTGTATATTCATGCCATTGGCCATTTTATGTTCTGTTGCTAATTTCAACCCATTATAGATTTTATAGTTTTCAAAGGTATTTACTATGGATGGTTTTTCATTATTTCCTCTTCTAAATACCCATTCTTTAATTAAAAAATCATCTCCATAATATAAATCGTAAGCATCACCAGGGGTATATCCACCACCGTCACTTGGGTAAGTTAATGTAACTTTATTCATTTTTGTTTTGCTTATAGGAGCCTCACTTATAATAGGTTCTGAAAAAGAGGTGCCATTATCCCAAACTAATTGGAAAGGTACAAGCAACCAAAATTTATCATTAATGAAGCTTTTGTCAATATTTATTTTAGCTGAATCAATTTGGCCTCTATTGTAGTATATTATGGAATCTTTTTTTGACCAAAAAGATACGTCATTACTTTTTGGTTTCCATATCCATGAACGTTCTGTATGGCTGCTATCTCTATCTACATTAAAAGTAAACTCGATTTTTGAAACGTTTTTCCAATGTTCGTAGCCATGAGCATTTGCGATTTTTTCAGCAACGCTCAATTCCTTAACTTCTGTTATATTTTTTGAAGCTTGTTTGCAAGAGACAAATAAAGCTATGGCAATAATCAGAAAGACGTTTTTCATAAGATATTAATGATTACTTTTTAATAATTCTTTAGGGAAATTAGCTTTAAATCTGTTTAATCTAGGGATAGATACACTTCTTATATAACTTTGATTTGGATGTAATCTTTCATAATTCTGATGATAATCTTCAGCCACCCAAAATTTTTGAAATGGATATACTTCTGCGGCGATTTTGGCATTTAATTTTTTTGCTAAAGCTTCTTTCTTTTTTAGAATGATTTGTTTCTGTTCATCATTTTGATAAAAAATAATGGAGCGATATTGAGACCCCATATCAGGACCTTGTCCATTAACCTGTGTTGGATTTTGCGATGCAAAGTAGGCATCCACTAAGGTTTCAAAACTTACCACTTTGGGATCATAAATAACTTCAACACTTTCTGCATGTCCAGTTCTTCCAGTATTACTGTCTTCGTAAGTTGGATTTTTAGTATGACCACCTGAATAACCACTAATAGCTTCATCTACACCTTTAATGCTTTCATATACCGCTTCTACACACCAAAAGCAGCCACTTGAAAAATAGGCTCGAGCTTTGCCGTTTTTTAAAGGAACTTCTACAGGTTTAGCATCTTTAATTTCTTGATTTTGATTGTTTTGGGCTTTGTTTTGACAGCTAAATAAAATAGTAAGCACTATGGCGAATAGGGTGTTTTTCATGATAATGATTTTCTTTATCTAGTCGTATAAAGTTAGAAAAACTTATATATCTGTTTGTGAAAGTTTTCTTAAAATAAAAAAGCCTTCATAATTTATGAAGGCTTTAAGTATATTATTTTTAATGGATTATAGTTTAGAAAACAATTTAGCCATTTTTTCTTTTTGTTCTTCAGCTAATACAGCGTCCACTAAAATCCTACCACTGTGTTCATCTGTAATGACTTTTTTACGAGAAGCAATTTCTACTTGTATTTGTGGTGGAATCGTGAAGAATGAACCTCCAGATGCACCTCTTTCAATAGCTACAACTGCTAAACCATTTTTTACATTTTTACGAATTCTGTCGTAAGCTGCCACTAAACGCTCCTCTATTTGTTCTTTATAATCTTGAGACTTCTCTATTAAAGCTTGTTCTTCTTTTTCTGTTTCGGCTAAAATAGCATCAAGCTCGCCTTTTTTGTGTTTAAGGTGAGTTTCTCGCTCTTTTAAACGCTCTTTAGTCTCAGCAATAACTTCTTTTTTTTGTTCAATTTGAGCTTTGTATTCTTTAATATGTTTTTCAGCCAATTGAATCTCTAATTCCTGAAACTCGATTTCTTTAGTAAGCGAATTGAATTCTCTGTTATTTCTAACATTTTTCTGTTGCTCAGCATACTTTTTCATTAAAGATTTAGATTCTTCAATAAGGTTCTTTTTAGAAACGATATCATTATCAGTTACTTGTAAGCTAGATACAAGTTTTTCTAATCTTATATTTAAACCAGCAACTTCATCTTCTAAATCACGAACTTCTAAAGGAAGTTCTCCACGAACATTTCTTATTTCATCTATACGAGAATCGATGAGTTGTAAATCGTATAAAGCTCTTAGGCGCTCTTCAACAGTTTGTTCTTTTTTAGCCATACTTTAAAAATACTTAACAGGATTGGTAATTGTCTTTGATAAAACGACTGCAAAATTAGTGATTTTTTTTGTAAGATATGCAACTAAAAGATTTTTTGTGTGTTGCTCACTTTCATAATGACCAATATCTACTAAAAGTATGCTGTTTTCAGCCATAAAAAAGTCATGATATTTTAAATCGGCGGTTATAAAAGCATCAGCTCCAGTATTTTTAGCAGCTTCAATAGCAAAACTTCCAGAACCACCTAAAACAGCCACTTTGTGTATGTTTTTGTTTAAAAATGACGAATGTCTAATATGTTTGGTATTCATTTTGTTTTTTACATAGGACAAGAAGTCTTTTTCGGTCATGGGTGCTTTCAAATTACCAATCATGCCTATGCCTATGTGCTGATTTTTATTCTCAAGTGTTGTAATTTCATAAGCAACTTCTTCATATGAATGTGTTTTAAACAGTGTTTGTAGAATTTGGGATTCTAAATGTTTGGCATATGTAATGTTGATTTGAGTTTCTTTTTCTAAATGAGTACGTCCTTTTTCTCCTATTGTTGGGTTTGAATGTTCATTTCCATTAAAAGTCCCAATACCATCTACATTAAAACTGCAATCATTATAATTTCCAATACTACCAGCACCGGCATTAAATAAAGATTGGCGTAATTTTTCAGCTTCATTTATGGGGACAAATGTGGTCAACTTTTTTATAGTTTGAGCTTGAGGAATTAAAATTTGTTTGTTTAATAATTCCAACTGATTGACAATCATGTCATTTACGCCTTTTAAAGCATTGTCTAAGGCAGTATGCATACTATAAATGGCAATGTCATGTTTAATAGCCTTCATGACTACGCGTTCTACATAGGTTTTGCCAGTTAATTTTTTTAGACCTTTAAAAATAATAGGATGGAAGCTAACAATAAGGTTGCATTTTGATTCAATGGCTTCATCTATAACAGCTTCAAGCGTATCAAGGGTTACAAGTATTCCTGTAATGGGCATGTTTTTATTACCTACCAAAAGACCAACATTATCAAAATCTTCCGCATAAGCTAAAGGAGACAATGCTTCTAAATGATTCATGACATCTTGAACAATCATAAAAATGCTATTTTTTATTATTAAACAAAGATAAAATATTTACTTTGTTGTGATGAAATTGATTAGAAAGATAACATTTCCTTTTGTGCCTATTTATTATGCGGTAACGAGTTTGCGTAATAAATTATATGATTTGGGCATTAAAAAATCTATGTCATATGATTTTCCTATAATATGTGTTGGAAATTTGAGTGTTGGAGGTACAGGTAAAACACCAATGGTGGAATATTTAATCCGCTTACTTAAGAATAATTACAGAGTAGCAACTTTGAGCCGAGGTTATAAACGAAAAACTAAAGGATTTTATTTGGCTGATGAAACATCAACCGTTAATACTTTAGGAGACGAACCTTTTCAGTTTTTTGATAAATTTAAAAATGACATTATAGTTGCTGTGGATGCTAATAGAAATAATGGTATTGATAATTTAAGAAAACTTGCTAATCCTCCAGAAGTTATATTGTTAGACGATGCCTTCCAACATAGAAAAGTAAAAGCTGGATTTAATATTTTGCTTACTACTTATAGCAATCTGTATACGGATGATGTTGTGTTGCCAACCGGCAATTTAAGAGAGCCAAAAAATGGTGCTAAACGAGCAGATATTATTGTAGTTACTAAATGTCCAAAAAGCATAAGGGAAAGTGAAAAAACCAAAATTATTAAAAAATTAAATATTGAAAATGATCAGCATGTTTTTTTTAGTTTTATTGAATACGTAGAAGAGGTTATCTCTTTTGAAAGACATATAAATCTGATTGATTTAAAAGATTTTACTTTGGTAACAGGAATTGCAAATGCAAATACTTTGGTTGAATTTTTGAAGGATAAAAAGTTGAATTTTAATCATTTAAACTTTGGGGATCATCATGATTTTACAGAAACACAGATTAAAGACCTAGAAACAAACTCATTGATTGTAACTACCGAAAAAGATTTTATGAGATTAAAACATTTTAAATCATTAGAGTCCAAGTTGTATTACTTACCTATCGTTATTGGTTTGGATGATGAACCAAAATTTAATAAATTAATTAAGGATTTTGTGACATCTTAAGCAGTTGTAGATTTGTCTTTATTTGCAGCTAATGCGTTATAAAGTTTTTTCTCAAACTCTTCTTGCTTGAATGGTTTAGGAATAATATCTGTAAAACCAGCCTCTTCAAATTCATGCATTTTATCTTCAATAGTAACAGCAGTAAGGGCAAAGATGGTTAATTCTTTATCAAAAGTTCTAACGATTTTAGTAGCTTCAATACCACTAATTCCTGGCATATGAATATCCATTAAAACAATATCAAATTTATTGGCTTTAATCATGTCTACAGCATCTTCTCCATTGTCAACAATATCACATTTGAGATTCATTTTAGTTAGAATCTTTTTAGTAATCATTTGATTGATCTTATTGTCTTCAACGACCAGTATTCTAACGTTCGTTAAGTCTAGATTGTCGATATTTTCGAATAAATTTGTTTTATTGTCACTAATATCTTTTTCTTTTTCAGCGGTATATTCTAGTGGTATTTCAAAGTAAAACGTCGTGCCTTTTCCAAGTTCACTTTTTAAATATATTTTTCCTTTTAAAATATCAATTAAACCTTTTACTATAGAAAGACCAAGACCGGTACCACCATATTTTCTATTTATTTGAATAGATCCTTGAGAGAAGCTTTCAAACATGTTTTCCTGTTTTTCTTCGCTTATGCCAATACCATTATCTTCAACCTCAAAGCGAAGGGTATATGTATTGTCTTTTTGCTCAATTTTATATACTCTAATCCAAATATCCCCATCTTTAGTGAACTTGATTGAGTTTCCAATTAAATTGATAAGTATTTGTGAAATTTTTAATTGGTCTGCAATGAAATTTTCGGGTAAATGTTTGTCGTATTCAAAATGGATTTTAACATTATTGTCTAAAGCCGAATTATTTAAAGCTAAAACGATGTTGTTTATTTTTTTTCTTAGATTAAAGGATTCGGGTTCTATATCGACTTTATTGGCTTCAATTTTATTTATTTGAAGAATGTCATTAATGAATGTTAATAGGTAATCCCCAGAAAATTTCAATGATTTTAAATGCTGAACTTGTTCTGGTCTAGGGTTTTCGTCTAAAAGCATATTACTCAATCCTGTAACAGCATAAAGAGGTGTTCTTAGTTCATGGGTTACCGTTGAAAGGAAATTAGCTTTCGTTTTTGAGGCTAATTCAGCTTTTTCTTTGGCTATAATAAGTTCTGCATTTTTTTTATGCAACATATTATTGGTCTTTAATCTTATATTATTGTTTTTATAAAGAGAAAGCGTTAATAGCGATAATATGGTTATTAAAGCGACACTTAAAATGGATATTAAGGTGTTTATGCCATTTTTACTAGTGGCTTCTACTAATTCTTCTTCTGTTTTTTTATTTTTTTCAATTTGATCGTTCATTAACGATTTAATTTTCTTCTCTGGAGATAAATTGGCTTTCTTAACTGCTCTAAGGGAATCAGATAATTTTATGTAAGCACGTAAATAATCATTTGAAGCTTTATAATTTTCAATATTTTTATAAATATCACTTACAACAGCATAGCCATCATTAATAATATCGGGATAATTATAGCTTTTAGCTATTTTTAGTCCTTCATTGGCAAATGTTAGCGCTTTTTCATTGTCACCTAAAATGGCATACACTTTTCCATGGTTTATTAAAGCAGCACTTTCAATTTTTACCAAGCCTTCTTTTTTTGCTAATGCAATAGATTGTTCTAACGTAATTCTAGCTTGTTTGTAATTTTTTAGATTAACATAGGTTTTGCCTTCTAAAAAAAGTGTTTCTGCCACATTTTTATTTAACCCTTCTTGTCCAAAAAGTGTTTTTGCTGAAATAAAATAGTCTAAGGCTTGTTGATTATCTTTTTTGCTTAAATACACCTCTCCCAAGGTTTTATAAGAATCAGCAAGGTTGGCGTTGTCTTTTGAATCAAGTTGTACTTTAATAGCATTGTTAAGTGATAATAAAGCCTGATCTTGTTCTTCTATAATAAGTTGTAACTTACCTTTTTTAGAATAAATGATACCTATGCTTTTTTTATTGTTTAATTTAACAGCCAATTCTAAGGCATCGTCAAGTTTTTTTTGAGCTTCAAAATAGTTGTAGTTTTCAATATCTATTTCAGATTGAGAAATACGATAATCTATATTGTTTTGTAATATCTCAGGGTCGTCGTCAATTGTTTTTTGCGACCACATACTCATGCTTACTAGCATGATTACAACATATAAATGTCTTTTAATTTGAGGCATATTAATCAACTATAGTTAACAAATATAATTATTTTATCGATAAAACAACATTTTTTTCCGACAAATTGCATAATAAATCAATGATTCTTTTGGAATATCCTGTTTCATTGTCATACCAACCAATTATCTTTACCATATTACCTATTACAGAAGTCATTTGTGAATCGAAAATGCAGGAATGAGGATTCCCAACAATATCTATAGAAACAATAGGGTCTTCAGTATATTCTAATATGTTTTTATATTTATTTAGGGAAGCTTCCTTAAAAGCATTGTTTATATCTTGAATAGAAACTGTTTTTCTGACGTTAAAAGTAATATCGGTTAAGGAACCATTAGCGACAGGAACTCGAATACCACAACCACCTATAACATTTGATAGTTCTGGAAATATTTTAGTAAGGGCTTTTGCAGCACCTGTTGTAGTGGGAACTATAGATTGTCCTGCGGCTCTAGCTCTTCGTAAATCACTATGAGGTTGATCGTGTAAACTTTGGTCTGTTGTATAAGAATGGACCGTTGTTATGTATGCCTGATTAATGCCGCAAAGTTTATTAATAATATCAATCATAGGCGCCGCATTATTAGTGGTGCAAGATGCATTTGAAATGATGATTTCTGAACCATCTATACTATCATCATTAACACCCATGACGATAGTTTTAATATATTCATCTATTGGAGGGACACTTAAAATTACTTGTTTGGCTCCATTTATAATATGATATTGTAGGTCTTTCATCGTTTTAAACTTTCCTGTAGATTCAATAACAAAGTCTAAATCAAATGACTTCCAACTAATATCTTTTGGATGATGGCCATTTAATAAAATAATTTTTTTATTATTTACAATAATATGATTGTCTTCATGTGAAATGGTTCCATTAAAAATACCATGAATGCTATCATATTTTAGCAAGTGACTGAGTGTTTTTACATCAGACAAGTCGTTTATGGCAACAACCTCTATGTCATTGTAATCTTGTAGTAATCTAAAAACACGCCTTCCGATGCGTCCGAAGCCATTAATTCCAACACGAATCATAGTTATTCAATATGTTTTTGAGCTCTGTAAGAAGAGCGGACAAGCGCACTGCTTTCTACATGACGAAAGCCTAAGCTTAAACCAATGTCTTCATATTCCTTGAATTGGTCAGGATTTATAAATTGTTTTACGGGCAAGTGTTTTTTGCTTGGTTGTAAATATTGTCCAATAGTAACCACATCTACGTCATTGGCTTTTAAATCATGAAGGGTTTCAATCACTTCTTCTCTGGTTTCACCTAAACCAAGCATGATACCGGATTTTGTTCTACGTTGTCCTTGTTGTTTTAAATATTTTAAAACGCCCAAGCTTCTTTCGTATTTTGCCTGAATGCGGACTTCTCGAGTTAACCGTTTGACAGTTTCAATATTATGGGAAACCACTTCGGGAGCTACATCAATAATTCTATCTAAATGTTGTTCCATACCTTGAAAATCTGGAATAAGCGTTTCCAGGGTTGTTTCAGGATTCATGCGTCTAACGGCTTTTACGGTTTCAGCCCACATAATACTTCCCATATCTTTTAAATCATCTCTATCAACACTAGTTAAAACGGCATGTTTAATTTTCATGATTTTAATGGAACGAGCTACTTTTTCGGGCTCATCCCAATCTACGGTTTCTGGTCGCCCGGTTTTTACGCCACAAAATCCACATGAACGGGTGCAAATGTTGCCAAGTATCATAAAGGTAGCTGTGCCTTCTCCCCAACATTCTCCCATGTTTGGACAACTTCCGGAGGTACAAATAGTATTTAGTTTGTATTTATCAACTAAACCTCTAAGGTCTGTATATTTTTTTCCTGTTGGAAGTTTTACACGAAGCCACTTTGGTTTTGGAAGTCTTTCTTCTGGTAATATGCTAGAAATTGTTTCTGTATTCATGCTCTAAAATAAAGCACAAAGATACAAAGTATTCTTTTAAAAAAAGGTTTATAAAGTAGTGAGATACCAAATACTGAAACCTATTAAAAAGACAATTCCTAACCAGCTTAAGACATGCATTTTTTTTGAAAGATGCCACTCATAAGGAGTGTGTTTACTTGAGATTAATATATAATTTATGATCGCAAAAAAAGGAGCGGTTATAAAAGAAAGAATAGTGGCGATTTTAATTAAAATAGCCATGCCAGATGATAGAAAAATAAAAATAACAATGGTTCCGATGGATAATAAAACAATCCAAAAAGTATAATTGTAAAATGAGGATTTTTTAAAGAGTAATTCTGTGGTTCTTGCCATGGCTCTTGGTGAAGCATCAAGTGTTGTTAAAGTGGTGCTAAACATGGTTGTGAAAGCGGCAATACCGATAATGACATAGGTCCAACTGCCTAAGTTAATGGTGTACATATTTATAAGCTGACTAGCAAATTGTCCTGCTGAATCACTAAAGGTTTGTCCGCTATGAAACATCACAAAAGCACCTAAAAGAACAAACCCAATTCCAACAAATATGGTGCTTATATAGCCTATATTGAAATCAAATAGAGCGGACTTTGGGGTATAAACTTTGGTGTCATTATTTTTTTCAATAGACCAAAGAGACTGCCATACAGAAACATCTAAAGGCGCGGGCATCCAACCCATAAAGGCTATTAAAAAAGCAATGTCTATGGTGTTTTTGGGAAGTACTTGTATTAGAGATACATGTTCGGTACTGTTTAAATAGGCTATAATAACAGCTATTATGGTACTGATAGTTAAAGTGATGACAATAATTTTCATCAGTCTATCAAGTAGTTTGTACTTTCCAAAAATCAATAAACAAAAACAGATAAATATGATAACAATGGTCCAGATTTCAACACTTATAAAATCACCAAATAGGCTAGAAGCTAAACCTGCTGTAACTATGGTTACTGCTGTTTGAATAGTAAACATAGTAGCAAATGTGATAATGTAATAGGTAATCAAAACCCATGCACCTAATTTTTTATAACCATCCAATAAGCTTTCACCAGTAGCTGTTGCGTACCTTGGGCCATATTGAAAAAATGGATATTTGCACAAGTTTACAAGAAGCAATGACCAAATTAAACCCAAACCAAAATCTGCTCCAGCTCTGGTAGATTGTACTAAATGCGATACGCCAATTGCTGCACCAGCAAATAATAAGCCAGGGCCAAGATTTTTAAGCTTCGTAATCATTGATTGGTTTGAATAACGTCTGCCAATAATTTTTTGGCTCTCAACAATTTTACTTTTACATTATTTATAGGTTCTTTAAGCTCTTTTGAAATTTCTTTATAGCTTAATTCCTGAAAGTAACGCAAATTAATAATTTCTTGATAATGAGGTTTTAGCTTTTTAATATCACGAAGTAATTTTGCTAAATGTTGTTCTGTAATAAGTTCGTCTTCAGGAGAAGGTGATTCATCTAAAATTTGATAAATCGATTTGTCGTCATTAGAAATAATTTGTGAAATAGAATTTTTTTCCTTCCGAAGTAAATCAATATGTATGTTTTTGGAGATGGTGATGAGCCATGTTTTAAACTTATAAGAATCATCAAAAGTATCAATTTTGTCAAAAGCTCGTGAGAATGTTTGAATGGTGATATCCTCAGCATCATTCTCGTTTTCAATACGTTTTAGCTGAAATCCATAAACGTCATCCCAAAAAGCATCTAGCAGAAAATTAAATGCTTTCTGGTCATTTTTTTTGGCGCGACTAATAGCTTCTTCTATTTCCAATGGTTTGGTTTTGAAACAAGATTATTTATAAAGATAGTTAATTGAAAAATAATTAAAAAAACTTCTAGAACAGGAATTAGTAACAAAAGATCTTTTTCGTTTAGTTTTTTACAGGAAGCTCCAATGATGATATACTGAAAGATGAGTTTTATTAAAAATAAGATAGTAACAATTAGCCAATAGTGTAAACTGATTAAAAGTATAAAAGGGAAGAGCCAAAATAATAAGTTGGTCGTATAAATAGTAGCCAATAAAATTTTATGTTTCAGCTTGTAGTAATTTATTGTTGAAACATGTCGTCTTTTTTGATTGAACCAATTTTTAAAAGTTGTTTCTGGAATCGACTCTGTAAAGCTTTCGCTCGAAACACAAATAGCAGTATTGGTTTTTGAGGCTATTTGATTAATAAATAAATCGTCGTCTCCAGAGCGTATTTTTATATGTGAAATATATCCATTGGCTTTAAAAAATTCATCTTTAGTATAAGCAAAATTTCTACCAACGCCCATATATGGAATTCCTTGATTTGCAAAAGAAAAATAATGAATGGCAGTAGTCAGCGTTTCAAAACGAACCAGTTTATTTAAAAATGATTTTTTGGTTTTAGAGTAAGCGCCGTAACCTAAAATAATACTTTTTTCGTTGCTGAAATGAGAACTCATCTCTTTAATCCAATGTTTTGATAGCGGTTTACAATCGGCATCGGTAAATAGCAAATGATTGTATTTTGAGGCTTTTATCCCTAGAGTCAATGCGTATTTTTTATTGCCCCAAAACGCCTCAGTATTCTTAACATCTACAATTTTAATATTGGAATGTTTTTCTGAAAAAGCTTCTATAACTTCCAGAGTGTCATCTGAAGAAGCATCATTAATAAGAACAATTTCGAAACTAGGATACTCTTGGGAAATAATAGAAGGTAAAAAATTCTTTAAGTTTTCAGCTTCATTTTTTGCGCAAACAATAACCGATATATCAATATTTTTCCGTCTTTTTTTTATTGGTTTAAGAAAAGCAAACTTTCCGAAGAAGAAAATATAAAAAATAACTTGAATAAAAACTACCACAGTAAATGCGTAGAATACAACATCAAGAAAGGTCATATATTACTTGGAATGTTGAGATTCGTTGCAATCTGCAAATTGGTCAGGCGTTTTCCCGCAAAATCCACAAGCTTCACCATTTTTGTTAAGCATTGGATTTTGACTTGCACAAGTGCCAGCGAATTTACCGTCTTTTTTGCTCCATATTTTTATGGCAATTCCGGCAACACCCAATCCCAATAATAGAATTGTTATTAAAAGAAGTTTCATTATTTAATTTTTTTACAAAGATAATGCTTTTAACTATAAATCGATAATGTGTTTCATTATGATTTAACTGTTTTGATTTTTCTATTTATAAAACATAATTATTTGTACATTTATTTTTCTAACCGTTAAAGTATTTATTTTATGAAAAAATTATTTGCCGAATTTTTCGGAACATTTTGGCTTGTTTTTGGAGGCTGTGGGAGTGCTGTTTTTGCAGCGGGTTTTCCAGGCCTTGGTATTGGTTTTGTAGGCGTAGCTTTAGCATTTGGGCTTACCGTGTTAACTATGGCTTATGCCGTTGGACATATTTCTGGTGGGCATTTTAATCCAGCGGTTTCTTTGGGTTTATGGGCGGGAGGAAAATTTCCGGCTAAAGATTTATTGGGCTACATCATTGCTCAATTAATTGGAGCTATTGCTGCAGCTGGCGTATTGTATTTAATTTTATCTGGTAAATCTGGTTTTATAGATATTGGTGGATTTGCTGCTAATGGTTACGGGGAATTATCACCAGATGGATACTCCATGACTTCGGCATTAATAGCCGAGTTTGTACTAACGGCTTTTTTCTTATTGGTTATTTTAGGTAGTACAAATGAAAGAGTGCCTAAAGGATTTGCTCCTATTGCTATTGGTTTAGCTTTAACATTAATACATTTAATTAGTATTCCAATCACAAATACTTCTGTGAATCCTGCGCGTTCTACCAGCCAGGCATTATTTGCTGGAGGCGAATTTACTGCACAGCTTTGGTTGTTCTGGTTAGCGCCTATTGCGGGAGCTATTGTTGCGGGTTTTATCCATAAAACCTTATTTGATAAAGAATAATTAAATAAATTATATAGCCTCATAAAAAAGCCTCATTTACTTACGTAAATGAGGCTTTTTTATGAGGGATTTTGCTATTGTCATTGTAATGTAATCTCAGCTACCGAATTTTCTAAAGAAGCAATAGTGTTGCCTCCTTTAGGTTCAATAGTGATATTTAAACCAAGGGCATTTTCAGTATAGGGAATGGTTTTTAATTGTCTGTCTGTTTCACTTAAAATACCTAAGCTTACCATTTTGCCTTGTAACTCTGCCCAAATTTGATAGCATTGTTCTTCTGGTAATTTAGGAAGTGATACCACATCAATCATAGACGTTTTATCTTTAGCATTGATGTATGCAACGGTTTTTAGGTTTTTTGCTCGGCTGTTTCCTTCTATAATATATTTATAGGTTTCAGGGTCGTTGAGTTGTTTAAATTGGCGCATAATATCGTCCAATTTTTTATTATTCATTTGAATGTCACTTCTTAAATCAAAAATTTCATCCACAACCACTTGGTTCTCTTTAGATAATTTTTCTTTTTGATTGTAAAGTGAAAAAGACCAAGTAGCAAAAGCCAAGGCCGCAATACTTGCTGCCACACCAAGCTTATGCCAAGTTTTATACTTTTTGTAAGCGTTTATACTTATAACAGGTGTTTCATCAATCTCATCTAAAATATGATTTAAGATGTGTTTAGGAGCTTCAATAGCATTACTTTTTGCAACCACTTCTAGGTTAAATTGTAATGTGTTGTAGGCATTCTGTACCTCAGGATATTTTGAAAGATAGGTTTCAACCATTTCTGTTTCGGCAGAAGTAGTCTCTCCCAATAGATATTTTTCTAGTAGGCCAGAATTTAAAAAAGTAGTTGTTTTTGCATTCATGACATTTTTAGTTAAGGGCTGTAAATTTTTTTCAATTCACGCAACCCGATTTTTAATCTCGATTTTATGGTACCAAGAGGAATGTCTAATTCTTCACTGGCTTCCTGCTGTGTCATACCTTCAAAAAAGAGGGCATGAAGCACAATTTGATATTTTTCATCAAGCGTATTTAAATGTTTTTTTATGTCTAAAACATCTTGATTTAATTCGTTCGATGTTATCTTATATACGGATGAAGTTTCAATTTGGATTTCGTTATCACTTTTGGTTTTTAAAGATCTTACTTTATCAATAGCAGTGTTGTATGCGATTCTGTAAATCCAAGTAAACAGTTTAGCTTTTGTAGCATCATACTTTTTTGAATACCGCCAAATTTTCACAAAACTTTCTTGAAGAACATCTTGGGCTGTATCATCATCAGATATAATCTTTTTAATAACCCCATATAAAGCATCTGAGTAGTTTTCATACAACAAATTGATGGCTTTTTTGTCTCCGCTTTTTAGTAAACTAACTATTTCTTTTTCAATGGTTGATATCAAGATAATTGTGTTTTATAAGAAATTCAAAATAACGCAAATTAAGTAAATTTAGAATTTTTTTTGAATTATAGAATATTTACTTCAGCTTCAATTGAAATATTAAATAGTCTTTTTATGGTTTTTTGTATTAATTCAGCAAGTTTTAATATGTCTGAGCCTTTAGCATCTCCATAGTTAACTAGTACTAAAGCCTGATTTTTATGAACACCATAATCTCCAAAACGTTTGCCTTTAAAACCAGCTTTTTCAATAAGCCATCCTGCTGGAACTTTAACTTCGGTATCAGATACAGCATAACTAGGCATGTCTTCAAAATTTTCTAATAATGATTGATACTGTGTTTTTGTTATAACAGGATTTTTAAAAAAACTTCCACTATTACCAATGTCTTTGGGATTGGGAAGTTTTTGTGTTCTTATAGAGATAACAGCTTTTGAAATATCTTGAATGGTAGGATTGTTAATTTTCATCCCTTCAAGTTCAGAAGCTATAGTGCCATAATGTATGTGCAATTTGTGATTTTGCTTAGTGAGTTTAAACGTCACATTAATTATAATATATTTATCTTTTGCTTGTTGCTTGAAAATAGAGTTCCTATAATCAAAATAACACGCTTCTTTTGTAAAGGTTTCTATTTTCTTTGATTCTAAAGCTATTGCCTCG
Source organism: Confluentibacter sediminis (assembly GCF_003258355.1). Classification (GTDB taxonomy): domain Bacteria; phylum Bacteroidota; class Bacteroidia; order Flavobacteriales; family Flavobacteriaceae; genus Confluentibacter; species Confluentibacter sediminis. Next base: position 54,250 of record NZ_QKPO01000007.1, read on the forward strand.
CAAGAAAAAAAAGCATCTTTTAATTCCACACCATAAGCACCAATATTTTGAATAGGAGCAGAGCCTACATTGCCGGGGATTAATGATAGATTTTCAATACCTCCAAAATCTTTGTTTATACACCATAAAACAAATTCGTGCCAATTTTCACCTGCATTTGCTTTAACTAAAACGGTGTCAGTATCTTCTGAAACGATAGAAATGCCTTTTATATTAATATGAATTACTAGTAAATCTTGGTCTTTGGTAAGTAACATATTACTACCGCCACCTAAAATTAATTTATTAGGATATTCGGTGAGTTCTAAAACCTTTTTTAATTCTTCTATACTAGATACAGAAACAAAATGTTTTGCTTTGGCATCAATACCAAACGTATTGTAAGGTTTTAAAGATATGTTATGGCTGATTTGCATTAATCTTTATATACTTTTAAAGCTTCTTTTATAATATTTACAGCTTTTATTAGGCTTTCTTTATTCAATACGTAGGCAATTCTAATTTGATTTAAACCTAAGCCTGGAGTCGAATAAAATCCGCCTGCAGGAGCTACCATAACAGTTTCTCCATTCACATCGAAATGTTCTAAGAGCCATTGTGCAAAATGATCGGAGTTTTTTATTGGTAATTCTGCAACACAATAAAAAGCTCCTTTAGGCTTGGTAACTTTAACGCCATCTATTTTTTGCAATTCAGTAATTAAAGTGTTTCTACGCTCTATATATTCAGCAATAACTTCATCAAAATAACTTTGAGGAGTGTCTAATGCTGCTTCACTAGCAATTTGAGCATAGGTTGGAGGACTCAAGCGTGCTTGCGCAAATTTTATAACGGTTTGTATGACACTCTTATTTTTAGAAACTAAACAACCCACACGAGCTCCACACATACTGTAGCGTTTAGAAACAGAATCAATCATTATGGCATGTTCTTCTAATCCTTCTTCGTGTAAAATAGAATAATGTTGTTCCCCATCGTAAACAAATTCTCGATACACTTCATCAGCAATTAAAAATAAATCATGTTTTTTAACAAGTGCTGTTAATTTTTGAATTTCTTCTTTGGAATACAAATAACCAGTTGGGTTGCCGGGATTACAAATTAAAATAGCTTTTGTTCTTGGCGTAATAAGTTTTTCAAAGGCTTCAATAGAAGGTAGAGCAAAGTTATCTTCAATTTTTGAAACTATCGGAACCACATGAACGCCAGATGCTACAGAAAATGCTATATAATTGGCATAAAACGGTTCGCAAACAATCACTTCATCATCAGGATCCATAATACTTCCAAATACAAAAAGTATTGCTTCACTGGCGCCAGTTGTAACGACAATATCTTTAGCGGACACGTGTATATTATGTTTGCTATAATAAGCGGCGATTTTTTGTCTGTAAGTTTCAGAACCTTCAGATTTTGAGTATGATAATATTTCAACCGTATTTTCCCTTACGGCTTTTAAAGCAACTTCAGGTGTTTTAATATCTGGTTGTCCTATATTTAAATAGTATATAGATTTCCCCTCCTTAACTGCTTGTTCTGCATAAGGTACCAATTTTCGGATGGGTGATTGAGGCATAAGTTCCCCTTTTCTGGATATAGTTGGCATCAAAAAAAATTTAGGGTGCAAAGTTGAGAAAATTATCTTAAAGTTTTTTTAAAAATTAATTCTAAATAGTTAACTCACAGTAAAGATTTGTAAATTGATAGATGAAAATCTTTAATCTTGTTTTATGAAGAAATGGGCATGCATCATTCTAAGTTTTTTATGCTGTGCTGTGGGCAGTCATTCTCAAGATACCTTTAGGATTCAAAATAAGCATAAGTCAGATAAAATAAGATTTAATTTAATAAACAATGTTATTATACTACCCGTAGAAATTAATGGAGTGACCCTTTCCTTTTTATTGGATACAGGCGTTAGTAAACCTATAATTTTTAATTTTTTAAACGTTTCTGATACTTTGAGAATAAAAAATACCGAAACTATTTTTTTAAAAGGATTAGGTGGAGGGGAATCTGTTGAGGCTTTAAAATCAAGTAATAACGTTTTAAGAATAGGTGATGCCATAAAATGGCATCAAGATTTGTACGCCGTATTTAGTGCTAACTTGAATTTTGCACCAAAGCTAGGAGTTCCAGTTCATGGCATTATTGGTTATGATATTTTTAAAGACTTTATAGTAGAAATAAATTATTCTAAAAAATATTTAAAGATTACAGAACCAAGTGCTTACAATTATAGAAAGTGTAAAAAGTGTGAGGCATTTGATCTGGAATTTTATAACAATAAACCATACTTAAATGCGAATGTCACTATAAACGATAAAGACATGCCTGTAAAACTTCTTATAGATTCAGGAGGAAGTGATGCCTTGTGGTTGTTCGAAAACGATTCGTTGGGAATTGTTTCTACGGGTAAATATTTTGATGATTTTTTAGGACATGGTCTTAGCGGAAGTGTTTATGGAAAGCGATCAAAAATAGAAGCATTTTCTTTAAAACATTTTGAGTTTAAACTTGCTAACGTGGCATTTCCAGATTCTGCATCTGTTTCTATTGCCACAAAATTTAAAGATAGAAACGGCAGTATTTCAGGAAATATTTTAAAACGATTTAATATTATTATGGACTACAATAACAACAAAATAACTCTTAAAAAGAATGCTAATTTCAATACTAAATTTATTTATAATAGAAGTGGTATAGAGTTAGTGCATGATGGTGTTAGGTTGGTTAAAGAAGCTGATAACAGCAGTTCAAGAGATCGTAGAATGGGGAATCATATTTCCGACGAAAATCTCAATAGATTGATATTTGACAGCAGTTATAAAATATCATTAAAGCCTTCTTATGCTATTGCTGAATTAAGAAAAGGATCTCCAGCAGAACGAGCTGGCTTAATGGTTGGTGATGTTATCTTAAGTATTAATGGTAAGCAAACCTATAATTTCTCATTACAAGATTTAACCCATATGTTTTATGATGACATTGGTAAACGAATAAAGTTGAAGATAGATAGAGGCGGAATAGAAAAAATGTATGAATTTAATTTGGAAGATGTATTCAAATAAAAACGCCTAAACACAGACATGTTTAGGCGTTTGCTATTTTATAAAAGTAAAAGTTTATTGTTGTACAACACTTTTATCTTTTTTCTCTAAAACACTACTGTCTTTAGTGTCAACGACCTCACCTTTAATTTTAAGGGCAACCGTAGGCGTGCTTGCGTTAGATATTACTGTTATTGTTTTTCTAATAGGATTTACTCTATTGGTGTCATATTTAACTTCAATTTTCCCTGTTGCTTTAGGCATAACAGGTTCTTTAGTCCAACTTGGCACCGTACAACCACAGCTAGATGTTACATTCGATATAATTAAGGGCGCATCACCAGTATTTGTAAATTCAAAAACGCGAACACCGTTGGCACCTTTTTCAATAGTACCATAATCAATAGTGTCTGTTTTAAAATCAATTTTCGCTACTTTATCTTGAGCGTTTACGGATAAACTGATTAATCCGATAAATAAAATGGTAATTAAATGTTTCATGGTTTTGTTTTTATAATTTTTATTAAATGTCTATTAATATGTGTAAATATTACTTTTAATCAATATTTATAGACGTGTTTATCTTTTGATTTTGCTTTAATATAGTGTAAACATACTTTCTTTTTCTGCAAAATGCAAAAAAAATAGACGAAATACGTTTTAATTTTTCCTTTGTAATAGTTAAAATTATCATTTTTTTGTCAATGCTTAGCATCTACTTTCACAAGAAAGTAAATATAAGTATTTTTGCAAATCAATATTCAAAAACTGTTCCAAAGTATGCAAATTCCATCAAAATATGATGCTAGTCAGGTAGAAAGTAAGTGGTATGATTACTGGATGAAACACAATTATTTTCATTCAGAGCCAGATGAAAGAGAGCCCTATACCATTGTTATTCCGCCTCCAAATGTTACCGGGGTTTTACACATGGGGCACATGCTTAATAATACCATTCAAGATGTATTGATTCGTCGTGCACGTTTGCAAGGTAAAAATGCTTGCTGGGTGCCTGGAACAGACCATGCATCTATTGCTACCGAAGCTAAAGTAGTTGCTAAACTTAAAGAACAAGGTATTGACAAAAATGACTTATCTCGTGAAGCATTTTTAAAACACGCTTGGGATTGGACCCATGAATATGGTGGGGTTATTCTAGAACAACTTAAAAAATTAGGCTGTTCTTGTGATTGGGATCGAACCAAATTCACGATGGATGACGATATGAGTGAAGCAGTCATCAAAGTGTTTGTTGATTTATACAACAAAGGACTTATTTATCGTGGTTATCGTATGGTTAATTGGGATCCGGAAGCAAAAACCACCTTGTCTGATGAAGAAGTGATTTATGAAGAACGCCAAGGGAATTTATATTATTTAAGTTATAAAATTGAAGGTAGTAACGATGCATTAACCATTGCAACTACAAGACCAGAAACCATTTTTGGAGATACCGCCATTTGCATCAACCCAAATGATGAGCGTTTTAAACACTTAAAAGGCAAAAAAGCCATAGTTCCTATTTGTAATCGTGTGATTCCTATTATTGAAGACGAGTATGTGGATATGGAATTCGGAACAGGTTGTTTAAAAGTAACGCCTGCACATGATGAAAACGATAAAAATTTAGGAGATAAACACAATCTTGAAGTGATTGATATTTTTAATGCAGATGCGTCTCTTAACAGTTTCGGAATGCATTATGAAGGAAAAGATCGCTTTGTTGTTAGAAAAGAAATTACGAAAGAATTAGAAGATAAAGGCTTTTTAGTTAAAACCGAATCGCACATAAATAAAGTAGGAACTTCCGAAAGAACGAAAGCCGTCATCGAACCAAGATTGTCAGATCAGTGGTTTTTAAAGATGGAAGATTTGGCTAAACCTGCCATAAAAGCAGTGTTAGAGGATGATGACATTAAATTGTTTCCAAAGAAATTTGAAAACACATATCGTCATTGGATGGAAAATATCCGCGATTGGAATATTTCCCGCCAGTTATTGTGGGGACAACAAATTCCCGCTTACTATTATGGCGATGGAAAAGAAGACTTTGTAGTAGCAGAGACTATCGAAGAAGCTTTAGCTTTAGCAATACAAAAAACCAAAAACCAACAACTAACAACCAACAACCTGAAACAAGATACCGATGCACTAGACACCTGGTTTTCGTCATGGTTATGGCCCATAAGTGTATTTGATGGTATTCGTAATCCTGAAAACAAAGACATCAAATATTATTACCCAACCAACGATTTGGTAACTGGCCCGGATATTTTATTCTTTTGGGTGGCACGTATGATTATGGCAGGCTATGAATATAAAGGCGAAAAACCTTTTGAAAACGTGTATTTAACAGGATTGGTTCGCGATAAGCAACGTCGAAAAATGAGCAAATCGCTTGGTAATTCACCTGATGCTTTAAAATTAATTGAAGACTATAGTGCTGATGGAGTTCGTGTGGGCTTATTGTTAAGTAGCGCTGCAGGAAACGATTTAATGTTTGATGAAGCCTTATGTCAACAAGGTAAAGGTTTTGGGAATAAAATTTGGAACGCCTACCGTTTGGTTGACGGTTGGGATATTGACGACACCATTCCGCAGCCAAACTCAAGTAGCATTGCCATTGCTTGGTATGAATCTAAATTCCAAAAAGCATTGCTAGACATTGAAGACCATTTTAGTAAATACCGATTGAGTGATGCCTTAATGGCTATTTATAAATTGATTTATGATGATTTTTGTGGTTGGTTTTTAGAAATGATAAAACCAGAATATCAAAAACCTATTGATGCCAAAACATTTAAAAGTGCCATTGCTATTTTTGAAGAGAATTTAAAAATAGTACACCCGTTCATGCCATTTTTAACCGAAGATATTTGGCATTACATTGCTGAAAGAACGTCAGAAGAGGCGTTAATTATTTCAAAATGGCCAGAAGCTAAACCTATAAATGAAAGTATAATTACTGAATTTGAGTTCGCTTCAGAAGTGATTTCAGGGATTAGAAATATTAGAAAGCAGAAAAACATCGCTTTTAAAGATGCTATTGCGTTTTCAACCATAAATAATGAAAAAGTGCTAACAACGTTTGATGACGTTATAATGAAACTAGGGAATTTAGAAGCTATAAACTACGTTTCTGAAACAGTGGAAGGTGCTTTGACGTTTAGGGTGAAATCGAATGAGTATTTTATACCTATGGAAGGCTCAATTAATGTGGAAGATGAAATTAAAAAACTAACCGAAGAATTAAATTATACGGAAGGCTTTTTAAAATCGGTGCAAAAGAAACTGTCTAATGAGCGTTTTGTAGCTGGTGCACCAGAGCAAGTTATCGCTATGGAGCGTAAAAAAGAAGCGGATGCATTGGCTAAAATTGAAACGTTGAAAACAAGTTTGGCAAGTTTAGATTGATTATTGTTAACTTAAATAAGTTCACTTAGCATAAAATAATAAAAAACTGCTCAAATCAAAATGAGCAGTTTTTTTATAAAGCTAAAAACAATTAATTAAGCTACAATAAATAAACTAGCAATGGCTACAGCATCATCACCTGATAGGGTTTCATCATAGGCTTCCGTTGATGCGTTGATACTAAAAGCAGGGCCCGTTCCTAAAGTAGTAACATCTAGCCCGCCTTGCATCACATTTTCTTCACCATCATAAACGGCTTGAGTTTGTGATGGCATACCAGCACCTCTTTCTTTTCCTGTAATCCATCCTTTCAATCCACGGATTCTTCTAATTTCAGAAGCATGTCTAGCTTCAACAGAATGAATTTGAAGTCCAGCTGTTAAAAATGGAGATCCTTGTAAATTTCCTGCTTGACCTTTGTAAGCTCTAACTCCAGTATCTTCAAAAGCTTGTGCCAATGCTAATAACTGCGCATAAGCATCTGGATTTGATGTGTTGAATGGATCAAATAATCCACCTGCAGTAAAATCAAATTCTGGTTTTGAAACGGGTGTTACACCTGCTTGTGTTAACCCGGCAAATAAGAAATCAACATGCGCTTGTTCGTGTTTAGAAATTTGCATATAAACCTTTTCAACATTCGCATCTGTAATAACACCGGATTGAAGTGCTAAATCGTAAAATTCATCTTCAAGGTATTCTAATGTAAGTGCTAATTGTAAGGCTCCAACAGGATCGGCAGCAACGGCAGTTGTTGAAGCGAAAGTTTTTGTTGAACCTAATCCAAAAGGAATAGCAGCTAAAGCAGCTTTTTTACTTAATGAACCAAATGTTCCAAATATATCGCGTCTTGATGATTTTTTTTCAACCATACTTTCGTTAGTGAACTCATCTAAAAATTTTATAATATTCATAATGTTTTTTTTAAGGTTATTAATTAGATTAAGGTAAATTCATTGCTGTGAATTTCGTGGTAATAAAACCAGTATCTCCAACGGCAGCAAGAATGTCTGAAGGATCTAATGCTCTATCCAATCCTGTAATAGAATCAACAACGTCATCTCCAGCAAAATCTGCAGAGCCTGGATTAATCAATGTTCTAATAGCAGATGCATGTCTTGCTTCAACAGACACGATTTTACCAGCAATGACTAAATATCCTGGGTCGGTAATTAATTTACCAGCACCATTGTAAGCAGCAACACCAGTGTCTTCTAATACTTTAGCGGTTGCTAACACTTGGTCTCTACTTCCAAAGTTTAAAGAACCATAATTAAATTCTAATGTAGGTAATTTGGCTGCTGTATTAGAGCCGACAGCAGCAGAAATAGCTGCGCTGAAGAAATCTCTATGATTTACTTCATGGTAATATAAGTCTTGTAATACTTGTTTTTCAATACTTGAAGCACTTGCCCAATACGAACCATTTACAACTTTAGTATAAAAATCTGCCTCCAGCTGTTCAAGGGCATAGGCATAATTAAGAACACCTAGATCGCCTTTTCCTAAATCAAACACACCAGGCATTGTAGGATTGTTGTCATCATCATTGTCGCATGCAAAAAGCAAACCAGTACCAACCATAGCCAAACCGCTCAATTTTAAAAATTGACGTCTATCGTTAGAAATTTTTTGATTTGGTTGGTGCACTTTTAAAATCTTATTTTTCATAATTTAATAGTTAAGTTAAACAATCGATTTATAAGCCATTTTGACCATCTTAACTAGACCTACGAAAAAGAGGAAGTAGTGGTTTTAAAAAAAGTAATAAATTATTTAATTATGTAAATTAATTGCTAACCAGTGTGTTATGGAGTATTTTTTGAAAATATCTTTAAGAGAAACTCTCAAACGAGCGTTTGGTAGCTGGCGCATCAGAGCAAGAGATTGCCATGGGACGTAAATAAGCGTATACTTTTGCTGAAATTGAAACTTTGAAAACTGGTTTTGCGAGTGTAGATTAAAAGTATTTTAAGGGCTCGTTTAACTTTTAAGATATATAGTTTAAATTATCTATATCAATAGTTAAACCAAGTTAGGTGAAAATTTCTATAAAATAAAACAATAATGGTTGAGAATATTTTAAGAAACCAACGTTTCATCAATCTTACTTTCAAGCGCATCAAAGTCGTAAATGTTGTGGTCCAATAGGTGAGATGGGTACACGTTTTGCAACGCATGCATCATAATCGTGTTTCGGTCAGGGAATTCAGTTTCCCAATCGGCGATCATTTGTTTTACTTTTTTACGTTGTAAATTTTCTTGAGAGCCACATAAATTACAAGGTATGATGGGGAATTGCATCATGGTAGCATAGGTCTCAATATCACTTTCGTTACAAAATGCTAAGGGTCTAAGCACAATTAAATCACCGGCATCGTTTTTAAATTTAGGCGGCATGGTTTCCATTTTTCCAGCAAAAAAGAAGTTGAGGAAAAAGGTTTCTAAAATATCGTTTCGATGATGTCCAAGTGCCAACTTATTGCATTTTAAATCTCTGGCGGCTTCATAAAGCGTACCACGCCGTAATCGGGAACATAAACTGCAAGTAGTTTTGCCTTCTGGCGTTTTCTCCATCACAATTTTATAGGTATTTTTCTCTATAATTTTATAGTTTACACCTAGGTTGTTCAGGTAATTTGGTAAGACTTCAACAGGGAATCCAGGTTGTTTTTGATCCAAGTTAACAGCGATGATTTCAAAAGAAATAGGTGCCACTTTTTGGAAATGCAGCATCATATCTAGCAATGTATAGCTGTCTTTGCCACCAGAAAGACATACCATAATGCGGTCGCCAGCTTCTATCATGGAAAACTGTTCAATAGCTTCTGCTGTAGCACGCTGCAATTTTTTTGTAACCTGTTTTATAGTGTCCATGGCTGCAAAAATACTATTTAGATGGTTAGAACTAAAATAACGTGTTATAGATTTTGTTAATTTTATAAGATTGAGTGTCAGTTCTAGTGATTTTCGATAGAAAAATGTATCGAGAACCATAGCAATTCAATTAATAATGATTCTCGATACATTTTTTATTCCGTTACACTTCACAAAAAACACTCGAATTGACAAATTTTAAACTAGTTCTCGATACAATTCGCTTTTGGCGAATCACTCGAACTGACATTAGATAATGTTAACGGTTACCAAACGTCGTTTTAAACATATTAGTAAGCCGTTTCAATAACGATATTTCAGAATCATTGTAAGTATCTGCCAACGTGATTACTTTTAATTTTTCGGTAAACGATTCCAACGTTTCTGATTCTGTTTTTTTAATGCTGACCGTTTTTTCGGTATTGGGTAGCATGTCAAAATAATTATCAGAGAAATTATTACTAGAACCCGATGCTAAAAATACATTTTTCGCTAGTTTTTTGGTTTTTAATATGACTTCAAAATAGTCATTGGTTTCGGTTATGGTGTATATTAGCTCTGGTGTTGGGAGATTTAGGTTTTTAAAAGCAGTTAGATACCACGTGTTTTTAGTAATGATTTTGCCGTCTGTGGCATTTATCAATGCTGCATGTAATAAAACATTTGTAGAATCAACGATCCTTAAAAAGTCCTTTTTTGATAAACTTATGTATTTTTTTGATTGATTTTCTTCAACGACTATATCTTGCTCATGATGATTTAAAACGTTTCCCTCAAAATCAATGGCACTAACTTTTAATTGGGCATTTATTGGTTTTAGTGAATCTGAAACTACAAATACATCCATATTTCCGCCTTTATCTTCAAAACTGATTAAAAAATTTTCAAAAGATTTTTTTGCGGTATAATGCAAGGCTTTCCATTTTCCATAATAATCGATGCTAGACCAGGAAGCCACAGGCCAACAGTCGTTAATTTGCCAATACAAACTGCCCATGCAGCGGTCTCTGTTTAGTCTGTGTGCTTCTATGCCCACTTGTATGCCATGCGCTTGCAGCAACTGACTGACATATAAGAAATTTTCAAAATTTTTCGGGCGTTTGTAATAGCGAAGCATATAATCTTCAATGGTTTCGTTGCCGATGCTAGAGCGTTGGTGCGATTTCATAACATCGGAATATATGTTATGATCTTCAGGAAGCGTATATTTTTCTACCGTTGATAATTCTGGAAATGACTGAAAACCATATTCCGACATAAAACGAGGAATGGCTGTGTTGTATTTTTCAAAAGGTTCTTTCCCCCACCAAACCATCCAATAATGGGCATCGCCTTTTTCATGGGATTCTTTTTCGCCAAAATCACTTGCAGGTGAAGAGGGCCAATAAGGTCGTGTTGGGTCGTATTTAACAATAACTTCGGGTAGTATTTTATGGAAAATGTCTGCGTAGGCTTTCCAAATAGTATTTGCAACTTCTTTAGATTGTTCTGCAGTAACGTTTTGTTTCCAGCCCCAACTTTCCCATGCGGACAGAATTTCGTTATTTCCGCACCATAGTGCAATAGACGCATGATTTCTTAATCTTTTTACATTATCTATAGCTTCCTGTTTGACATTTTTTAGAAAAGCATCATCACCCGGAAACATGGCACAAGCAAACATAAAATCTTGCCAGACCAAGAGACCCATTTCATCACACATTTCGTAGAATTCATCATTCTCATAAATGCCGCCGCCCCAAACACGCAACATATTCATATTAGCGGTTTTAGCTGAAGACAAAATATGCTCGTAATTTGAGTTTTTTGTTCTAGGCAAAAAGATATCTTGTGGAATGTAGTTAGCACCTTTCATAAATACAGGAAAACCGTTGACTTTAAAATAAAAAGACGTTCCATATTTGTCAGGATCTCGAACTAATTCTATGGTTCGTAAGCCTATTTTATGTGATTTGGTATCTATATAGCCGTCAGAAGTCAGTCTAACTTCAACATGGTATAAAACTTGTTCGCCCATACCGTTTGGCCACCATAACTGCGGATTTTCAATTTCAAAAGGGATATTCAGATTGTTTTTTCCTCTTGTTAACTGTAAGTTAAGGGTTTTTATAGGCTCATTATTTACAACAATTTCAACAGTAGCTTTTTTGTCTTGAGAAGCAGTAACTTCAATGAAGGCAGACATATTAGCTTTGTCAGTAATATTATTTTGTTGAATAAAAACATCATCAATTTTATAATCATTCCAGCTTTTAAGAGTGATGGGTTTCCAGATGCCAGAAGTGACCAATCTTGGTCCCCAATCCCAACCAAAGTGATAACCTGCTTTTCTTGTAAAAATACTGACTTGTTTTTCGTTTTCTACTTGACCTATCTTAGCCAAATCATTATCCGATACTGATAGTTTATAACTCAGAGCATCATATTTTTTAATGCCTTTGTTTATGGAAGATTCAAATCTAATTCGCAAACTATTATCTCCAACGTTTAAAAATTCTTTAGCATCTAACTTATAGTTACGAAACATATTATCTGTTTCAAGTACTAATGAATCGTTTATATATATGTTGCTATAGGTATCGAGTCCCGAAAATTCTAATTGAATATGTTTTTTTGAAAGGTCTTTTTTTGAAAGTTTAAAAGATGTTTCATAATCCCAATCTTCTTTATCAATCCATTGTAAATCGTGTTCATTTAATCTGTAATAAGGGTCTTGAATTTTTCTACTATATAATAAATCGGTGTGAACAGTACCTGGAACGGTGGCGTGATTCCATAAAGTGTCTTTAGAATTTTTGAAATTCCAATGATCATTTAATTTAATTTCTGAAACAGAAGACACTTTACAGCTCAATATACAAGTAGTGATTAAAAAAGATAATAGTCCGTAATTTATTAATTTATGCCTGCATAATTTTTCAATACGTTGGTGGTTTAGGTTGGTTATTTAATTTAAGTGGTTAAACGAAAGTAATTCAAATTTATTCAAATAAACAAAAAAGACTGTTCTTTAAAAACAGTCTTTTTGAAAATTTATGTTGTATGTATTTTACAAGCTACAAACCAAAGGCTTCTTTTACTTTATCTAAATAATCTAGTTTTTCCCAGGTAAATAATTCAACATCTAGCGTTGTGGATTCGCCTGTAGGTTGTGTAAATGTTTTGGTAATGATTTCGTTTTTGCGTCCCATGTGTCCGTAAGCAGCCGTTTCACTATATATAGGGGAACGTAATTTTAATCGTTCTTCAATAGCAAATGGTCGCATATCAAAAATTTGAGATACTTTCTCAGCAATTTCGCCATCAGTCATATTAAAAGGGCAAGTGCCATACGTATTGATAAATATCCCCATAGGTTCTACTACACCAATGGCGTAGCTTACTTGTACTAAAATTTCATCAGCAACACCAGCAGCAACCAGATTTTTAGCAATATGGCGCGTTGCATAGGCTGCGCTTCTATCCACTTTACTTGGGTCTTTTCCAGAAAAAGCACCACCTCCATGTGCTCCTTTACCGCCATATGTGTCTACAATAATTTTACGACCGGTCAGCCCCGTATCACCATGTGGCCCGCCAATAACAAACTTACCCGTTGGGTTAATATGATACGTAATATCATCATTAAATAATGCTTGAATATCTTGAGGTAATTTAGCTTTTACTCTTGGTATTAAAATCTCAACAATGTCTTTTCTGATTTTTGTGAGCATGGTGTCATCATCTGCAAAATCATCATGTTGGGTTGATAGTACAATGGCATCAATACGTTGCGGCACATTGTCATCGCTATATTCAATAGTTACCTGACTTTTTGAATCGGGTCGTAAATACGTAATGTCTTTATGTTCTCTGCGTAATAAAGCAAGTTCTATCAGCAATCTATGAGATAAATCTAATGCTAAAGGCATGTAATTTTCGGTTTCGTTGGTGGCATAGCCAAACATCATGCCTTGATCGCCAGCGCCTTGTTGTTCTTTGGAAGCCCTGTCAACACCACGATTAATATCATCTGATTGTTCATGAATGGCCGATAATACACCACAAGAATTACCATCAAACATGTATTCACCTTTGGTGTAGCCAATTTTGTTTATGGTGTCTCTTGCTATTTTTTGAACATCTAAATAGGTATGTGACTTCACTTCGCCAGCTAAAAAAACTTGACCTGTAGTGACAAGAGTTTCACAAGCAACCTTTGAATCTTTATCAAATGCCAAAAAGTTATCAATTAAAGCATCACTAATTTGATCTGCTACTTTATCTGGATGTCCTTCAGAAACACTTTCTGAAGTAAATAAATAAGCCATAATATGTCTATATTTTATAGGTAGATTTGACGATAACGTCGCTAGGAGTTTTCACTGCCTTTAGCATTTTTATTTATATGCGATAAAATCACATATAAGAGGTTGCAATCAGTCAAATCTTTCCTCTAATTATTTATGTTTGCAAAAGTAAAAAAATAAAAGTAAAAGCAAATCGATTTTAATTTTTTATAAAAACATTAGGTTATTTATTTTTAATTCGAAATATTTGCAATGAAATGAGAAAACAAATTTTAAATATAGTTTCTATTATTGTCATTGTGATTATTTCACAACGATAGGGGGAGCGTATTTAATTATCATATAGATTTAAAGCCTTCCCTAAACGGAAGGTTTTTTTATGAAGAATTTTTTGATATTGGACATCATAAAATAAGTGAATTAAATATTTGATTTTAAGTAATTTAAATGTTTTTCGTTGACTGTGGATTTAACCAGGCATGGCTATGAGGTGTCATGTTAAAGCGGTAAAAATTTAATTTTGGAACTCATTTTAAATGATTGTTGAATTTTTAATGAAATTCTTAAAAATTTAAAATATTAGTAATTAACGAGTTATAGGGCTAAAATTTCTATAGATAATATGAAGGAACTTAATAAACATAGTAAAAGATTAACACAAGATGAATCTCAACCAGCATCTCAAGCCATGTTATATGCAGTAGGTTTGTCTGATGAGGATATGAATAAAGCACAAGTGGGTATTGCCAGTACGGGATATGATGGAAATCCGTGCAATATGCACTTAAATGGTTTAGCTGCTGAGGTGAAAATTGAGTGTAAAATAGCTGGTTTAGTTGGGTTAGGATTTAATACTATTGGCGTAAGTGATGGTATTTCTATGGGAACCTCGGGCATGAATTATTCATTGGCATCCCGCGATATTATCGCAGATTCTATAGAAACAGTTATGAATGCTCAAAGTTATGATGCACTTATCTCTGTGGTAGGCTGTGATAAAAATATGCCAGGAGCCGTTATGGCTATGTTGCGCTTAAACCGCCCATCAATTATGATGTATGGTGGAAGCATAGCTTCAGGAAAATATAAAGGAAGAAAATTGAATATTGTTTCAGCTTTTGAAGCTTTAGGGCAAAAAGTAGCTGGCGAAATAGATGAAGAAGAATATAAAGAAATTATAAAAAGTGCTATTCCAGGCGCAGGCGCTTGTGGTGGTATGTATACGGCAAATACTATGGCTTCCGCTATAGAATGTATGGGTTTTACATTGCCTTATAATTCTTCTATTCCAGCTGAAAACCCGAATAAATTATCGGAAGCTGAAAGAACCGCAATAGCCATCAAAAATCTTTTGGAATTAGACTTAAAACCTTTGGATATTATTTCTAAAAAATCTATTGAAAATGCGATGGCACTTGTAAATGCTCTTGGAGGTTCTACAAATGCGGTATTGCATTTCTTAGCCATTGCACATGCTGCGGATATTGAGTTTACATTAGAAGATTTCCAACGTGTAAGTGATAGAACGCCATTGATAGCAGATTTGAAACCTAGTGGAAAATATTTAATGGAAGATGTTCATGGTATCGGTGGTACACCTGCCGTTATGAAATATTTATTGGATAATGGTTATTTACACGGTGATTGTATGACCGTGACTGGAAAAACCTTGGCCGAAAATTTAAAAGATGTTGAGGCGCTTAAGTTTGAAGATGAGCAAGATGTTATTCATCCAAAAGAGAATCCTTTAAAATCTTCAGGAAACTTGCAAATTATTTATGGAAACTTGGCGACCGAGGGAGCTGTTGCAAAAATATCAGGAAACGAAGGGTTAGTATTTGAAGGTAAAGCAGTGGTTTATGATGGTGAGCAAGCTGCAAATACAGGGATTTCAAATGGTGAAGTGCAAAAAGGAGATGTTGTCGTCATTCGTTATGTGGGGCCTAAAGGTGGACCAGGAATGCCAGAAATGTTAAAGCCAACCTCTTTGATTATGGGTGCTGGGTTAGGAAAATCAGTAGCATTAATAACAGATGGTCGTTTTTCTGGAGGGACCCATGGTTTTGTTGTGGGACATATTACTCCAGAGGCACAATCTGGTGGTACCATAGCATTATTAAAAACGGGTGATAGAATTAAAATTAGCGCAGAAGATAATTCCATTAACGTATTAATTTCTGATGAAGAATTGGCGGAAAGAAAATCGAAATGGGTTGAACCACCGTTAAAACATAGTAAAGGTATATTATATAAATATGCAAAATCTGTATCATCAGCTTCAAAGGGTTGTGTTACTGATGCATTTTAAAAAAAAGCTTTGTCATTCCTGTCATCACAGGAATCTCATTAATTAAATATGAGACATATGAAAACACAAACAGAAAATAAAACACAAGAAGTGACAAGTAAAACGATAAGAATTGCTGGAAGCGAAGCTGTTGTAAGAAGTTTAATAGCCGAAGGCGTTGATATCCTTTATGGGTATCCGGGAGGAGCTATCATGCCAGTTTATGATGAATTATTTAAATTTAGAAATGAAATTCATCATGTTTTAACGAGGCACGAACAAGGTGCAGCGCATGCAGCACAAGGATTTGCACGTATTTCTGGTAGGGTTGGGGTTGCTATAGCGACATCGGGTCCAGGTGCCACAAATTTAATTACAGGCATTGCAGATGCTCAAATAGACTCTACACCCTTAGTTTGTATTACAGGTCAAGTCGCTTCACATCTGTTAGGTAGTGATGCCTTTCAAGAAACTGATATTGTCGGTATTTCAACTCCTGTTACTAAATGGAGTTGCCAAGTGACAAAAGCATCAGAAATCCCTGAAGTTTTAGCGAAAGCTTTTTATATCGCTAAAAGTGGTCGACCAGGTCCCGTACTTGTTGATATAACAAAAGATGCACAGTTTGGAGAATTAGATTTTGAATATAAAAAATGCACAGGTGTAAGAAGTTATATTCCTATACCGAAAACAAATCCAGAGGCTGTTAAAGCTGCAGCAGATTTAATAAACAGTGCTAAAAAACCGATGATTATTTGGGGTCAAGGTGTTATTCTTGGGAAAGCAGAAAATGAACTTAAAGCCGTTATTGAGAAAACGGGAATTCCTGCGGCATGGACCATTTTAGGGGCTTCTGCCATACCGACATCACACCCTTTAAATATTGGTATGGTGGGTATGCATGGTAATTATGCACCAAACAAGTTAACAAACGAATGTGATGTGCTTATTGCTATCGGTATGCGTTTTGATGACCGTGTAACAGGTAATTTAAGTACCTATGCTAAACAAGCTAAAATAGTTCATTTTGATATTGATCCTGCTGAAATTGATAAAAATGTAAAAACGGATGTTGCTGTTATTGGAGATTCCAAAGATAGTTTAGCACAATTGCTGCCATTATTAGATGTAAAATCTCATGAAGGTTGGTTGCAAGAGTTTAAAGATTTATATGATATTGAATTCGATAAAGTTATAAAAGACGATATCTATCCGACCAAAGAAGGTTTAACGATGGGTGAGGTGTTAAAACAAATAAATATTGAAAGCAAAGGAAATGCAGCCATCGTTTCAGATGTTGGTCAGCATCAAATGATTGCTTGTCGCTATTCAGAATTTAACCTTACCAAAAGCAATATTACGTCGGGTGGATTAGGGACTATGGGATTTGCGTTACCAGCAGCCATTGGTGCTAAAATGGCGGCTCCAGACAGAGAAGTGGTTGCCATTATTGGTGATGGTGGTTTTCAAATGAATATTCAAGAATTAGGGACCGTTTTTCAGCAAAAAGTACCGGTTAAAATTGTAGTTTTAAACAATGAATTTTTGGGTATGGTTCGCCAATGGCAACAGTTGTTTTTTGATAAACGTTATGCGTCTACAGAAATGACAAACCCAGATTTTGTAACCATTGCAAAAGGCTATTATATAGAAGCGAAACGTATTAGTAAGAGGGAAGAATTAGAAGGGGCCATTAAAGACATGATAGCGTCTAAAAACTCATATTTCTTAGAAGTTTGTGTAGAAAAAGAAGATAATGTATTCCCAATGATACCAACAGGAGCTTCTGTTTCAGATATCAGATTAAGTTAATTAAAGAAACAAGAATAGAGATAAAAGTCTTTTTTCCTTTCATCATATTCTCTAATATCTTTTTAAAAAATGAACGAAGAAATTAAATCATTCACCATATCGGTTTATACCGAAAATAATATTGGATTGCTCAATCGTATATCTGCGATTTTTCAGCGTAGACATATAAATATCGAAAGTTTAACAACATCGCAATCTGAAATTGAAAACGTAAACAGGTTTGTTATTGTTGTTAACATAACTGAAAGTCAGGCAAGCAAAGTTGTAAAACAAATTGAAAAGCAAGTAGAGGCATTACGGGCTTATTATCATACAGATGATGAGACCATATATACTGAATCTTGTATGTTTAAAATAAAATCTGATTTATTGTTTGAAGAGCCCCAAATTCAGAACATCATAAAAGATAGTAATGCAAGAATCGTCACTGTAAATAAAAAGTTTTTTGTGCTAGAAAAATCGGGTAGGCGTAATGAAATAGAATTATTAAGAAGAGAGCTCAATGTTTTCGGTATTATGCAATTTGTACGTTCTGGTCGAATTGCAGTTACTAAAGAAGAAATGAAAATAACAGAGATGCTAGCAGCATTTAATAACCAATAATAACACTATATAAACAACATAATTAAAAATGGGAAATTATTTTAACACACTATCGCTAAGAGATAAATTAGATCAATTGTCGAAGTGTCGATTTATGGAAACTGCAGAATTTGCAGATGGCGTAGAAGCATTAAAAGGTAAAAAAATTGTTATCGTAGGTTGTGGAGCACAAGGACTTAATCAAGGGTTGAATATGAGAGATTCTGGTTTAGATATTTCTTATGCACTGCGTGCTGAGGCAATTGCAGAGAAACGTAAGTCATTTTTAAACGCAACAGAAAATGGTTTTAATGTTGGAACTTATGAAGCATTAATTCCGACGGCCGATTTAGTTTTAAATTTAACTCCAGATAAACAACATACAAGTGTTATTAAAGCAATAATGCCTTTAATGAAAAAAGGAGCAACATTATCGTATTCTCACGGATTTAATATTGTTGAAGAAGGTACTCAAATACGTAAAGACTTAACCGTTATTATGGTGGCGCCTAAATGTCCTGGAACTGAAGTTAGGGAAGAATATAAAAGAGGTTTTGGTGTGCCAACGCTTATTGCTGTTCACGAAGAAAATGATCCGGAAGGAAAAGGTTGGGCGCAAGCGAAAGCTTATGCGGCTGCAACAGGTGGCGATAGAGCAGGTGTATTAGCATCTTCTTTTGTAGCAGAGGTGAAGTCTGATTTAATGGGAGAACAAACCATTCTTTGTGGATTGTTACAAACAGGTTCTATTCTTTGTTTCAATAAAATGATTGAAAAAGGAATCGATGCAGGATATGCTTCAAAATTAATTCAGTATGGTTGGGAAACTATTACAGAAGGTCTTAAGTATGGTGGTATTACCAATATGATGGATAGACTTTCTAACCCAGCAAAAATAAAAGCTTTTGAATTATCAGAAGAATTAAAAGATATCATGCGTCCATTATTCCAAAAACATATGGATGATATTATGGAAGGAACATTTTCTTCTGGTATGATGGCGGATTGGGCAAATAATGATAAAGATTTATTAGGTTGGAGAGCGGAAACAGCAGAGACAGCTTTTGAAAAAACACCTGCTGGAGATGTTGCAATTTCTGAACAAGAATATTATGATAATGGAGTGTTAATGGTTGCTATGGTAAGAGCAGGTGTAGAATTAGCGTTTGAAGCTATGACGGATTCTGGAATTATTGATGCTTCTGCATATTATGAATCTTTACATGAAACGCCTCTTATTGCAAATACTATTGCAAGAAGGAAATTATACGAAATGAATAGCGTTATCTCTGATACTGCGGAGTACGGATGTTATTTGTTCGATCACGCATGCAAACCTTTATTAGCAGATTTCATGAAGAAAATTGATACCGATGTTATTGGTAAAGCCTATGCTAAAGACAATGGGAAAGGGGTTGATAATGCTAAATTAATAGAGGTCAATGCAGCTTTAAGAAATCATCCTGTTGAAAAAATAGGAACCTTCTTAAGAGCTTCGATGAAAGCTATGAAACCAATAGTTTAATATAGAAGACTCGTTATATGAATAAGGAAAAGATCATATATTTTCCTAGTATTGAAAACATTAAAGTAGCTACCGATACCATCAAAAAGGTATCGGCAGTTACACCTTTAAGTCTTAGTGAAAGATATTCAAAACGGTACGAAGCAAATATTTTTTTAAAACGTGAAGATCTTCAACAAGTACGTTCTTATAAAATCAGAGGGGCCTATAATAAAATAAGTTCCTTAACAGAAGCAGAATCTAAAAATGGTGTGGTTTGTGCCAGTGCAGGCAATCATGCTCAAGGTTTTGCCCTTTCTTGTAAATTATTGAAAATAAAGGGGACTGTTTATATGCCAACGCCAACACCAAATCAAAAAATTGAACAGGTTAAAATGTTTGGTGAAGATTTTATAGAGATTAAATTGATTGGAGACACCTATGATGATGCCTATCATGCCTCTATGATAGAATGTGATGAGCTTCATAAAACATTCATCCACCCGTTTGATGATGAAAAAGTTATTGAAGGACAAGCAACTATTGGCTTGGAAATTCTAGAACA
Organism: Confluentibacter sediminis; assembly: GCF_003258355.1. Taxonomy (GTDB): domain Bacteria; phylum Bacteroidota; class Bacteroidia; order Flavobacteriales; family Flavobacteriaceae; genus Confluentibacter; species Confluentibacter sediminis. Next base: position 74,630 of record NZ_QKPO01000007.1, read on the forward strand.
AGCAAAGGAGCCCATTGATTATGTGTTCATAGCAGTTGGAGGAGGTGGATTAGCGGCGGGTTTATCAACCGTTTTTAAAGCATTATCACCCAATACAAAAATAATAGGTGTAGAGCCAGAAGGAGCGCCTTCTATGTCGGTTTCAATAAAAAACAACAAAAATACAGAGCTTCAGCAGATTGAGAAATTTATTGATGGAGCTGCCGTAAAACGTGTTGGCGATCTTACATTTCCTATATGTAAGCAGAATTTGTATTCTATGACTACTGTCCCAGAAGGTAAAGTGTGCCAAACCATTTTAGAATTGTATAATAAAGATGCTATTGTTGTTGAGCCAGCAGGTGCATTGAGTATTTCTGCATTAGATTTTTATGCTGAAGACATAAAAGGTAAACATGTGGTCTGTGTAGTTAGTGGAAGTAACAATGATATCACCAGAACAGCTGAAATAAAAGAACGGGCTTTATTGTACGCCAATTTAAAACACTATTTTATTGTAAAGTTTCCGCAACGCGCCGGGGCGTTAAAAGAGTTTGTGGTTGATATTCTAGGGCCAACAGACGATATCACCCATTTTGAATATACCAAGAAAACAAATAGGGAAAATGGTGCTGCCTTGGTGGGTATTGAGCTCAAGTCTGCTAAGGATTTAGAACCATTAATAACTAAAATGAAACAAAGAAACTTTTTTGGAGACTATTTAAATAACAAACCAGACTTATTTCAGTTTTTAGTTTGATTTTATGCCTTTAAAATAATTTCCCGAAATCGATTTCGGTTTAACTAATATTCATTCAAATAATCCATGTGTTAAGAATGCAATATTTTTTATATATCATATCTTTTGTCAAAGTCTCATAAGTAAAAATATAGGTATCTTAGCAATACATTTTAATATACATTTTTATTATGAGCACAACATTTTCAGAAATACCGGAAGCATATAAAATCAAGTCTCTTCTACATCAAAAATCATATTTAGTTTCGGGAGAACTTAAACAGTGGCATGGAGCTACTTCAGAAGTATATTCTACCATTTCTTCAACAAAAGAATATAAACCAACGTTATTAGGAACTGTTCCGGAACTTGGTGCAGATGAAGGTATAGAGGCTTTAAATTCAGCAGTAGAAGCATATGACAAAGGGCAGGGGCTTTGGCCAACCATGAAAGTTGTAGATCGTATAGCTTGCATGGAAACATTTGTAAAACAAATGAAAACCAAAAGAGAAGAGATTGTTAAACTTTTAATGTGGGAAATTGGTAAAAACCTACCAGATTCAGAAAAAGAATTTGACAGAACGGTTGATTATATTAATGACACCATAGAAGCATATAAACAAATAGATAGGGATTCTGCTAAATTTGAGAAAAGTGATGGAGTGTATGCGCATATTCGCAGAGGACCTCTTGGTGTTGTTTTGTGTTTGGGGCCTTATAATTATCCGCTTAATGAAACCTTTACGTTACTTATTCCGGCATTAATTATGGGTAATACCATTATTTTTAAGCCTGCAAAATTAGGTGTGTTATTAATTTCTCCATTATTAGAGGCATTTCAAAATAGTTTCCCTAAAGGTGTTGTAAGTATTATTTATGGAAGAGGACGTGTATTGGCAACTCCTATAATGCAATCTGGAAAAGTAGATGTATTAGCATTGATAGGAAATAGTAAATCTGCCAATGCATTGCAAGAAAATCACCCAAAAAAGAATAGGCTACGTTTAGTGCTAGGATTAGAGGCCAAAAACCCTGCTATAGTATTGCCTGATGCCGATTTAGATTTAGCAGTAGATGAATGTATTGCTGGAACTTTGTCTTTTAATGGTCAACGTTGTACAGCGCTAAAAGTGTTGTATGTTCATGAATCTGTTATTGAAGAATTTAACAGGCGTTTTTCATATAAAGTAGATTCATTAAAATTTGGGAACCCATGGGAAGCTGGAGCAAAATTAACACCATTACCAGAAGTTGATAAGCCAGCATATATTAAAGAATTAATTGATGATGCATTATCAAAAGGAGCCAAAATTCTTAACAAAAAAGGAGGGGAGATTTCGGATAATTTTATTTATCCTGCGGTTTTATACCCAGTTAATAAAAACATGAGAGTATTTCAAGAAGAGCAATTTGGGCCTGTAGTTCCCGTAGTTTCTTTTTCAAATATTGAAGAACCTCTCGATGATATGGCAGAATCTAATTATGGTCAGCAAGTTAGTTTGTTTGGAAAAAATGTTAATACCTTATCACCATTAATAGATACTTTAGTAAATTTGGTGTGTCGAGTGAATTTGAATAGTTCTTGTCAACGTGGACCAGATGTATATCCTTTTACAGGAAGAAAAGATTCAGCCGTTAGTACATTAAGTGTACACGATGCGTTGAGGTCATTTTCTATTAGAACATTTGTAGCGTCGAAAGATAATGAGTATAATAATGCCATTTTAAATGAGTTATTAGAAAAGAAAACATCAAATTTTATAAGTACAGATTATATTTTATAAAACAAAAACTAAATTTTAAGCATGAACAAGAGACACATTAACTATGTATTGGTAACTATTTTTTCGCTAGTGGTTTTAACAAGTTGCGGTGGTGAAAAGAAAAAAGAAGAGGTAAAAGAAACCATCAAATTAGGCACTCCAAAAGAAGAAGAGCCACAAGCAGAAATGAATAGTGACGTTGCTGAAATTGTAATTTCAGCCGATGATATGATGAAATTTGATTTGTCTGAAATTAAAGTGAAAGCGGGTCAAAAAATAAAGATAACGTTAAGACACAAAGGTAAGCTAGACATAAATGTAATGGGGCATAATTTTGTGATTCTAAAACAAGGTGTTGATTTGACAGATTTCGCTACTAAAGCAGCAGTTTCTAAAGATACCAAATACATCCCTAAAGGTTCAGAAAATGATATTGTAGCGCATACCGATTTAATTGGTGGTGGACAAACATCCTCTGTGGAATTTGATGCGCCTGAAGCTGGAACATACAATTTTTTATGTAGCTTCCCTGGGCATTATGCACTAATGAAAGGTAAATTTATAGTGGAATAAAATTTTATAAATGATATTCAGTAAGTGATTATTCACTTAAAAAAAAGCCCTTAATTAAGGGCTTTTTTTATTATAGTGTACGTGAAAATGAAAAATTCAATTTTTTACTTCATAGCAGTAAAGTGTTAAAAACACATTTAAAAATGATAAAAGCTTAGGAGTTCAATAATTAAAATTTATTTTTATTGAAAAATATTGCTATTTTCATGGCATTATATAAACCAACATTAACCAACTAAACTAAATAATTATGAAAGAAGTAAATAAAAATAAAATATTTTTAGCGGCTTGTATTTCTCTTATAGTAACTTCTATGACGTTTGCTATTAGAGCTGGGATTTTAACACAATTAGGAACTGATTTTGGGATTTCAAATGAAAAACTAGGGTGGATTAACAGTATGGCATTTTTAGGCTTTCCAATTGCCATGATTGTTGGAGGTTTATTGTATAATTCAATAGGTGCCAAAAAATTGATGACGGTTGCTTTTGTAAGTCACATTTTAGGGTTAATCTTAACTATTTATGCTGGTGGATTTTGGACATTAATCATCTCGACTTTCTTCATTGGTTTTGCTAATGGTTCTGTTGAAGCAGCTTGTAATCCTATGATTGCCGATATGTACACAAACAATAGAACAGCCATGTTAAATAAATTTCATGTTTGGTTTCCTGGAGGACTTGTCATTGGGGCCTTGATTTCAGAATTTATGTCAAGCAATGGCATGGGATGGCAAATGCAAATTGCAGTCATGCTAATTCCTACGTTGATTTATGGATACTTGGTGTTTTCCCAGAAATTTCCAGAAGGTGAAAATATAGAGTCTAATACGTCTCTAAATATAAAAGCATTGGCAAACCCTTTATACATATTTATGTTTTTATGTATGTCATTAACGGCTGTCTCAGAGTTTATACCTCAACAATGGGTAGAAAAAATATTAGGTAGTTCTGGTGCTAGCCCCATGTTGGTGTTGGCATTAGTTACAGGAATTATGGCTTTGGGACGTTTCTTTGCGGGGCCAATAGTACACAAATTAAATCCGATAGGTGTTCTTTGGATGTCTGCAATTACTACTACGGTAGCCATTTATTTAATGAGTATTGCAGATGGCGGTTTAATTTATGCAGCCGCAGCGTTATTCGCACTTGGTGTTTGTTATTTCTGGCCAACCATGATAGGCTTTATATCTGAATATACTTCAAAAACAGGGGCTTTGGGAATGTCGCTTGTAGGAGGTATGGGCATGTTTGCTACCTCCATTTGGAATCCAATAATTGGTTCTATGCTTGATAGCGAAAGGGAAAATGCGATGGCTTCAGGATTAGTAGGAGCCGCTGCCGATATTGTAGCAGGTAAATCCATATTGGGATTCATGGTTTACTTCCCTTTAACTTTAGTAGTGTTATTTGGGATATTATTTTTTATGCGTAAAAAAATAGAAGAAAGAAGAATACCACAAACAGGGCATTAAAATATTTAAAATTTAAAAATGAGTAGAAAATTAAGAATGGGAATGATTGGAGGAGGAACCGGGTCATTCATTGGAGATGTACACAGAAAAGCTTCCTCAATTGATGGATTGATAGAATTAGTATGTGGAGCTTTTAGTAGCAATTCAGAAAAATCAATTCAATCTGGTAAAAATTTATTTCTTCCAGAAAACAGATGCTATGGGAGTTATGAAGAAATGATTTTAAAAGAAAAAGAATTGCCAGAAGATGTTAGAATGGATTTTGTTGCCATTGTAACACCAAATCATATGCATTTTCCACCAGCTAAATTAGCATTGGAACATGGGTTTCATGTGGTTTGTGATAAACCCGTTACTTTGACTTTAGATGAGGCGTTAGAACTTCAAAAAGTCATAGATAAAAGCGGTAAATTATTTGCATTGACCCACAATTATACAGGTAATGCGATGGTAAAGCAAGCCAAAGCTATGGTTGATAATGGCGATTTAGGTAACATTAGAAAAATACAAGTACAATATTTACAGGGTTGGTTATCTACTGCTGTTGAAAAAACAGATAATAAACAAGCATCTTGGCGTACAGATCCCAAACGTTCCGGTATAGGGGGTGCGTTGGGGGATATTGGAACCCATGCTGAAAATTTAGTAGAGTATATAACTGGATTGAAAATTGACGAATTGGCTGCCGATCTTGGTCGTTTTGGAGAAGGAAGAACTTTAGACGATGATGGTAATTTGTTGCTCCGAATGGAAAATGGTGCCAAAGGAACCATGTCTTTTTCTCAAATTGCTTTAGGGGAGGAAAACAACTTGGCTATTAAGGTATATGGTGAAAAAGGAAGTTTGGAGTGGTATCAAGAAAATCCGAATGAATTAATAACGCGTTGGTTAGACAAACCCAAACAAATTTTCACTCCTAATGGTAATGGTTTATATCCTGAGTCGTCTTCTGTAACAAGAATTCCAGCAGGACATCCTGAAGGTTATTTAGAGGCTTTTGCAACTATTTATAAAAATTTTGCAACGCATGTCATGGCTGTTAAGGACGGAAAAAACATTAAAAAACCAGATTATCCGACCGTTGAAGATGGTATACGAGGCATGAAATTCATTTATGCTTCTGTAGAAAGTGATAAAAATAACGCCGCTTGGGTAAAACTAAATTAAAATAATAGATATGAAAACATTAAAAGGACCTGCAGTTTTCTTAGCTCAATTTGCAGGAAGTGATGCACCGTTCAATAGTTTGGATGGCATGTGTAAATGGGCTGCAGATTTAGGATATAAAGGTATTCAAATCCCTACTTGGGAATCAAGTTTAATAGATGTTGAAAAGGCAGCAGAAAGCCAAACATATTGTGACGAATTAAAAGGTAAAGTTAATTCTTATGGATTAGAGATTACCGAATTATCCACACATTTGCAAGGGCAATTAGTCGCTGTTCATCCAGCGTACGATACCATGTTTGATGGTTTTGCACCAAAAGAGGTACACAATAACCCTAAGGCAAGAACTGAATGGGCCATTGATTTTGTAAAAAAATCTGGAACTGCCAGTGGAAGATTAGGTTTAAAAGCACATGCAACGTTTTCAGGTGGATTTTTATGGCATACGGTTTATCCTTGGCCACAGCGTCCAAAAGGGCTTGTAGATATGGGATTTGAAGAATTAGCCAAACGTTGGCTGCCTATTTTAAATCACTTTGATGACCATGGAGTGGATGTTTGTTATGAAATCCACCCAGGTGAAGATATTCATGACGGCGTTACTTTTGAGCGTTTTTTAAAAGCAACAGGAAACCACAAACGCGCTAATATACTTTATGATCCGAGTCATTACATCCTTCAGCAATTGGATTATTTAACCTTTATAGATTATTATCATGAACGCATTAAGGCTTTCCATGTAAAGGATGCTGAGTTTAATCCAACAGGAAAGCAAGGTGTTTATGGAGGGTATTCTGATTGGGCTGATCGGGCAGGACGATTCCGTTCTTTGGGGGATGGTCAAGTGGATTTCAAAAGTATTTTCTCAAAATTAACCAAATATGGTGTTGATGTTTGGGCCGTAATGGAATGGGAGTGTTGTATAAAGTCTTCTGAACAAGGAGCTATAGAAGGAGCACCTTTTATTCAAAGTCATATTATAGAAGCTGCGGAAAGAAGTTTTGACGATTTTGCGGGTGGAGAGGTAGATAAAGATTATCTGAAAAAAGTATTAGGTCTATAAAACATGATGAAAAATGTCTGTATTGTTTGCTCAGTTTTATGTTTTGCTTTGAGTTGGTCACAAAATAAAAGAACTACAGAAAATTATACAGAACCTACTAAACCAGAAGCTACAGAAGTTTGGACTCCTAAACCTAAAACAGTTACACCAGGGAAAAATAATGCAGCTCCTAGTGATGCGATTATCTTATTTGATGGAAGTAACTTTGATGAATGGGTTAGTGCCAGAGATTCTTCAGAGGTTAAATGGATTCTTAATAAAGATCGTAGTATGACGGTTAAATTAGGAATAGGTATTGGTGATATCCAAACCAAACGCAATTTTGGAGATGTCCAACTTCATATAGAATGGAAGTCCCCTGAAAAAATAGTCGGAGATGGACAAAATAGAGGTAATAGCGGTGTATTTCTTCAAAAATTATATGAATTACAAGTGCTAGATAATAATAACAATGAGACTTATGTGAATGGACAAGTTGGATCCATTTATAAACAATCTGTTCCGTTGGCTAAAGCATCCGTTCCAACGGGAGAGTGGAATGCATATGATATTATTTATCATGCTCCCGTATTTGGCCAATATGGAGATGTTTTAAAAAAGGCGACCATGACTGTTTTGCATAATGGCGTGTTAATTCAAGATCATTTTGAGTTAATTGGACCTATTGCATTTATTGGTTGGCCAAGATATAAACCGCATGGAAAACTCCCGATACTTTTACAAAACCATAATTGCGAAGTGAGTTATCGAAATATTTGGATTAGAGAACTTTAAAGGGTGGTTGTGTAAATAATCAATAATCAAAAAGCGCATATTACTTATGTGCTTTTTGATTTTACATACACAATAAAATTGGTTTAATCTTGAATAATTAAAAACAAAACTCTAAAAAAGTAGCGATATTAATAATTTTTTTAAAAAAGTAAATAATTTTAACTATCATAATAAATAAAATCATAATTTTACAATATGAATACATTAAAAAATAAAATACGTCCTTCATCACCCGGTTTCCGCGCGAGTATATCTCGTCGCAGTATCTAGTCTTTCACCGACCCAAAACCGAAACGTAATTTTAATTTTTTTTTATAGTGTATAAAATTTCATCCAGGACATTTCAAAATTTATTTAATATAGTAATTAATGCATATTTTATGTGTTTTATTTACCCACGTCGCCCCTAGAGGGAACTTATTGATTTTAAAGAACTAACACATCTAATTTATCAATAAAATAACTCTAATTTTAAATATTATATAATTTAATGGAAGTTATCATTGCCGATCAATCACATTCAAAATACGCAGAAATTATTTGCGAAACTATAGCAGAATCTGCTGCCGTTAGGGGTACGGGTATTGCCAGACGTACACCTGAATATATTACCAAAAAAATGGTAAATGGAAATGCCGTTATAGCGTTAGACGGGGACAAATTTGCAGGGTTTTGTTATATTGAACTTTGGGGACATGGTAAGTTTGTCGCCAATTCAGGATTGATTGTGCATCCAGATTATCGAGGTGTAGGATTAGCGAAAAAAATAAAACATAAGGTGTTTAAGCATTCTAGAACTAAGTTTCCGGAAGCTAAGGTGTTTAGTATAACTACTGGTTTAGCTGTTATGAAAATGAATACCGAATTAGGTTATAAACCAGTGCCGTTTTCAGAGTTAACCGATGATCCAACATTTTGGGATGGTTGTCAAACGTGTAAAAACTATGACGTTTTAACGCGTACCAATAGAAAAATGTGTTTGTGTACAGGTATGTTGTATGATCCAAAAGCTAAAAAGTCTGAACCAATAAAAATAAAAGAAAAGGTTTTTAATAGACTTAAAAGTATCAAACAAAACATGTTTTTGAAAAAGGATAAGAAGTAATGTTTATGAGGAAATTTTTAATGATACCAAAGGTTGATTTAGTTATTGGAATATGGGTGGGTTTTACCAAAAATAAAAAGGCATATTAAATTAAATGAATGCAATAATAGACATAGAAATTGATAGTGTGATAAAAGATGCGGAATCATTTTGTGCAGAATCAGGAATTGAAATAAAATTGGTATACAAACTTTCTAACAGATCATTAGAAATTATTTCTGAACGGTCTAAAGAGCTACCTACTCTGTATTATGTGAGTGTTGAGATGCTAAAAAAACGTGTGGAAAACGGATGTTTTATATTGAAAAAAGAAGATCAAATTATAGGACATATTTTCGTTCATGAACATGAAGTTAAAGGTCATTTTGTATACGAGCGTTCATCTTTGTGGGTAGATAATGCTTATAGGAATTATAACCTTGGGTTGCTTTTAATGGCTAGAATAACCGAATTTTATAGCGATACATTTCTTATTTCCATTGCGCAAACACCTAAAGTTCATTATTATAATGAAATTCTTGGAATGACGCATGTGACACTATCTAAAATGTCTGTCGTATTGGTTCAGGAACTTGAAAAGTTAGGAAAATTACGGGATGAACTTAATTTTAAGTATTATGTTAATGCCTGTTTCGAGGCTCAAATTAGAGAATTAAAATAAAGAATAAGTTATATAAAAAATAATAACATGAAATGAGCTTGTTCAAAATTTTTGTTCCCTTGGAGAATGATTAATAGCGAACAGCATGTGACCATTGAAAAACAATTAATATAAACATATGAAAAAATTAGTGATAGCATACAGTGGTGGTTTAGATACCTCATATTGTGCAGTAAGTTTATCGAAAGAATTTGATGTACATGCGGTAAGCGTCAATACAGGTGGATTTACAAAGGCAGAAATTGATCATATTGAAAGTAATGCTTATAAAATGGGGGTTACTACTTATAAAAATATTGATGCCGTAGCCACATTTTATCAAAAAGTAGTAAAGTATTTGATTTTTGGGAATGTCTTAAAAAATAATACCTATCCATTATCTGTAAGCGCTGAACGAATCATTCAAGCTATCGAAATTGTAGAATATGCTAAAAGTATTGGTGCGGAATACATTGCCCATGGCAGTACAGGTGCCGGAAATGATCAAGTGCGTTTTGATATGATTTTTCAAACATTAGCACCAGATATTCAAATTGTGACGCCTATTAGAGATAAGAAGTTAAGTAGGCAAGAGGAAATAGATTATTTAAAAGCCAACGGCATTGATATGTCTTGGGAAAAGGCAAAGTATTCAGTTAACAAAGGACTTTGGGGAACTAGTGTAGGGGGATCTGAAACGTTAACTTCAGATAAGCCATTGCCAGAAGAAGCCTATCCATCTCAATTAAAACATGCGGAACCTGAAAAAGTGAAACTAACTTTTGAAAAAGGTGAATTAGTAGCTGTAAATGGCGTTGAGAATGACCCAGAAATCAATATTGAAGTATTAAATAACCTAGCAAAAGCCTACGCTATAGGTAGAGATATTCATGTGGGAGATACCATTGTGGGTATCAAAGGACGTGTTGGATTTGAGGCTGCGGCGGCATTAATTACTATTAAAGCACATCATTTGTTAGAAAAGCACACACTTACAAAATGGCAATTACAGCATAAAGAATATTTGGCTAGTTTTTATGGCATGCATTTACACGAAGGTCAATATTTAGATCCTGTCATGAGAAACATCGAAGCATTTTTACAAAGTAGCCAAGATAAAGTGAGTGGCGATGTAGTTGTCACTTTAAAACCGTATCATTTTACTTTAGATGGTATAACATCTAAACACGATTTAATGAATGCGAAGTTTGGAAGTTATGGTGAGGAAAATAAAGGCTGGACTCCAGAAGAAGCTAAAGGCTTCATTAAGATTTTTGGTAATCAAAATAAAATATATCAACAGGTAAATTCGGAATTATGATTCAAGTAGGCATTATAGGTGGCGCAGGTTACACAGCAGGTGAATTGATACGATTACTCATCAATCATCCTGAAGCCGAGATTAATTTTGTGTATAGCACTTCTAATGCTGATAATAAAATCAGTAGTGTTCATCAAGATTTATTAGGTGACTTAGAACTTAAGTTTACAGATACTATCAATCCGAATGTAGACGTGTTGTTTTTATGTTTGGGGCATGGCAATTCGGTTAAGTTTTTATCAAGTAATACATTTTCAGAAAACACTAAAATCATTGATTTAGGAAACGATTTCAGACTAGAAAAAGATAAAATTTTTAATGGAAAAACTTTTGTATATGGTTTGCCGGAATTACAAAAGGAATCCATTAAAGACGCAAAATACATAGCAAATCCAGGTTGTTTTGCGACAGCGATTCAATTGGCATTATTGCCATTGGCTCAGAAAAATTTATTGAGTGATGATGTACATGTAAATGCCGTTACAGGAGCTACGGGAGCTGGAACCTTATTATCTGAAACATCCCATTTCCCATGGAGAGATAATAATTTCTCGTATTACAAGCCGTTTACGCATCAGCATTTAGGAGAGATTAATCAGTCGGTTAAACAATTACAACAAGGTTTTTCATCCGACATTCTTTTTATGCCCAACAGAGGTAATTTTTCAAGAGGTATTTTTGCAACGGTTTACACCCATTTTGAAGGCAGTTTAGAAGATGCTCAAGAAATGTACAAAGCATTTTATAAAGATGCTAAATTTACGTTGGTGTCAGATGAAGTGTTGCATTTAAAACAAGTAGTAAATACTAATAAATGTCTGATTCATTTACATAAACACAATAACAAATTATTGGTGACTAGTATTATTGATAATTTATTGAAAGGCGCATCTGGACAAGCGATTCAGAATATGAATTTAATGTTTGGTTTAGAAGAGACAACAGGATTGCAATTAAAAGCAACGTATTTTTAGAGTTTGATTAAAACACCAAGAACCAACAACCAATAACTAAAGTATGAAAATAGCTATCATAGGAACTGGAAATTTAGGAAGTTCTATTGCCAAAGGGCTTATTAAAAACAAAACATTTACCTCTTTGTATTTAAGTGATAAGAATACAACGGCTGTGAATAGTTTTAGTACTGTTGAGAATGTGACCATTACCAATGATAATCTTCTAGCAGTAGAGCAATCTGATATGGTTATTTTTGCGTTGCAACCTAAACATATCAATGCGGTCTTAGAAAGTGTAGCTTCTAAAATTACAGTTAATCATGTGGTTATTTCGGTGGCTGCAGGTGTTGATATTGCAAGAATAGAAGGTATTATTGGGAACGATAAAAATATCATTCGCGTCATGCCAAATACGGCGATTTCTATTGGAAAGTCCATGACATGTATTGCGGCTAACGAAAAAGCACAAGATAAAGTGGCTTTAGCGCAAAATATATTTAACCAATTAGGAACAACCATGGTCATTCCAGAAGATTTGGTTCAAGCAGCAACGGTTATTTGTGCTAGCGGTATTGCATTTTGGATGCGCCTTGTGCGTGCTACAACTCAAGGTGCCATACAATTAGGTTTTGAAGCAGAACAGGCACATGAATTGGCGACGCAAACTTGTTTTGGAGCCGCAAGTTTGTTACTGGAATCTGGAAGACATCCAGAGCAAGAAATAGACCGCGTAACAACCCCTAGTGGTTGTACCATTGAAGGTTTAAATGCTATGGAACACCAAGGGTTAAGTTCGGCCTTAATACAAGGTATTGTGGCTTCGTTTGAAAAAATTAATCAAATTAAAAAGAATTAAAAATGCCAATATTTGACGTTTATCCATTATACAATGTAACTCCAGTATCTGGAAAAGATATGCACGTTTACGACGATGCGGGAGTTGAATATTTAGACCTTTATGGAGGTCATGCCGTAATTTCGATTGGACATTCACATCCTAATTATGTAGAAGCTATTACCAATCAAGTTTCTAAACTAGGATTTTATTCCAATGCCATTCAAAATCCATTACAAGTTGCCTTAGCCGATAAGATTGAAGCACTTTCGGGTTGTAAAGGGTACGAATTGTTTTTATGTAATTCTGGTGCAGAAGCTAACGAAAATGCTTTAAAATTAGCTTCGTTCAAAACAGCAAAAGCACGAGTTGTTGCTTTTAATAACGGATTTCATGGGCGTACATCGGCAGCCGTAGCAGCAACTGATAATAAAAATATTGTAGCACCAATAAATGCACAGCAACAAGTTACTTTTTTAGCATTGAATGATATTGAAGGTGTTAAAAGAGAACTGGAAAAAGGTGATGTGTGTGCCGTTATTGTTGAATTTATCCAAGGTGTAGGCGGATTAGATCAAGGAACTGCTGAGTTTTTCGAACAAGTCGACGCACTTTGTAAAGCAAACAATACGTATTTTATAGCTGATGAGGTGCAATGCGGTTACGGACGTTCAGGTAAATTTTTTGCATTTCAGCATTATAATGTAAGGCCAGACGTCATATCCATAGCAAAAGGTATGGGGAACGGATTTCCTATCGGAGGTATTTTAATTCATCCAAGTATTGAGGCAAAGCATGGTATGTTGGGAACTACGTTTGGTGGCAATCATTTAGCATGTGCGGCAGGTTTAGCTGTTTTAAGTACGATAGAAGAAGAGCAATTGATGGAAAACGTTAATGCGGTTTCAGAGTATTTTATTTCAATTGCCAAAACCATTCCACAGATAAAAAATATTAAAGGGAGGGGTTTAATGATTGGCTTGGAATTCGATTTTGAAGTTGGAGAATTGAGAAAAAAGCTCATTTATGAGCATCATATTTTTACAGGTGGGGCTTCAAATAAAAAGTTAATTAGAATTTTACCACCATTAACCATTCAGACAAACCATGTTGATGATTTTTTTGATGCCCTAAAAAAGGCATTGGTCAACGTTGAAAATAAAGAATTAGAAGTTCAAGGTTAGTATAAAGTTTGTTGAAATTCAGAAGCCTAAAACTTCAAAAATTAAAAACAAAAAAAATGAATACATTATTAAACATAGAAACAAGAAACACCGTATTACTTAACATGGCAACTCTTTTAGAAAAAGAAAGAGCAGCCATTATTAAGATTAATAAGGGAGATTTAGAAGCTTATGATGGAGATGACCTTTCTATGTACGACCGATTAAAAGTAGACGATTCTAAAGTTGATGACATGATTGCTTCGGTAACTAATTTGGCGTCTCAAGAAGATCCAGTGGGAGTAGAGCGTTTTGCTTTCAAACACGATAATGGGATGCAAGTTTATAATAAAACAGCGTCGTTTGGAACGGTCATGATTATTTATGAATCGCGTCCAGATGTGACGGTGGAAGCTGCCGGAATCGCTTTTAAGTCGGGAAATAAAATATTATTGAAAGGTGGAAAAGAATCTTTGAAATCCAATTTGAAAATTGTTGATTTGTGGCATCAAGCTTTAGAAAACAATGGAATTTCAAAAGAATGGGTGGAATATTTACAATTCAATAGAACAGAAACACAGGCGTTCTTAGAAAAACCAACTCAAAAATTAGATTTAATTGTGCCTCGTGGTGGAGAACGATTGATTGCCTTTGTAAAAGAACATGCCACATGCCCGGTGATTATTAGTGGTCGTGGGAATAATTTTGTATATGTTCACAAGGAAGCCGATTTGAAAATTGCTATGGATGTCATTATAAACGCTAAAACCACAAAGATTTCAGCTTGTAATGCGTTGGATAAAGTGTTGATTGATAAAAATCTACCAAACAAAGAAAGCTTTGTAAAAGAATTGATTGCAAAATTACAAGAGTTTAAAGTAGAGGTTTTAGGAGATGACATCATTTCGAAGAACTATCATGTTGAAGCTATTCAATCCAACGATATCTGGAGTAAAGAATTTTTAGATTATAAAATCGTGATTGGTGAAATTGAGTCTACTCAAGATGCTGTTGCTATGATAAATGAATATTCTGGTGGACATTCGTCATCCATAATTACTAAGAATGATATGGAAGCCAAAACATTCATGGCAAATGTTGATAATGCCGCCGTATATCATAACGCTTCTACAAGATTTACCGATGGTTTTCAATTAGGGTTAGGTGGAGAATTGGCCATTAGCACCGATAAATTACACCAAAGAGGGCCTATAGGTTTGCAGCATTTAGTAACCAATAAATGGTATGTTCACGGAAATGGACAAATAAGATAATGCAGAAAAAGAAAAGAATTTTGCTTAAAGTGGGCTCCAATACGCTTACTAAAGAAACCGATAATATTTCAAGAGGTAAGATTGAGGATATGGCGAATCAAATCGCATATTTACAAGATGATTACGAGTTTATTATTGTGAGTTCTGGTGCCATTGCTGCTGCAAAGCAGTTTGTGAAATTGGAGAGTAAAGGGAAAGAGATTACTGTAAAACAGGCTTTGGCATCTATTGGTCAGCCCCATTTAATCCGTATTTATCAAGAAATTTTTAGAGAAGCTGGCTTGTTAACCTCGCAATGCTTATTGTCATATTCAGATTTTGAAAAAGAACAAAGCAGAACCAATATTATGAATACCATTAATGTGTTGGTAGATAATAATTACATCCCCATCATTAATGAAAACGATACGGTAGCAACCGATGAGATTAAGTTTGGGGATAATGACAAATTAGGGGCTTTAACAGCCTCACTTTTAAGTGCCGATTTATTTATAATCGCCACAAACACCAATGGGATCTATACTAAAGAGTCTATGGAAAATGGTGTGCCAAAAACCATTGAGTTAGTGGAGGATTTTGAAGACTTATTAAAACAAGTAGTAAGTTCGAAATCAAAACACGGTAGTGGTGGGATGCTTTCTAAAATAGAGGCAGCATCTGTTACCAAAAAAGCAAATATAGAAACGTGGATAGTCAATGGGTTGGAAGACAATTTCATGGTAAATGCCATGAATAACAAAGTGCCTTTTACCAAAATAAAATAATATTAATATGAAGAATTACACCTCCATACACGATATAGACAATATACATTCTTGGATTGAAGAAGCTAAAATACTAAAAGCAAATCCTCTTAAATATGTCACTTTAGGCAAACATAAAACCATTGGGTTACTGTTTTTTAATTCTAGTTTGCGTACACGTTTGAGTACTCAAAAAGCCGCCTTGAATTTAGGTATGGATCCTATTGTGATGAATGTGTCTGGAGATGCATGGGGTATTGAATTTGGAGATGGAACGATTATGAATGGCAACACAGCAGAGCACATTAAAGAAGCAGCTGCAGTGGTGTCTCAATATTGTGATATTATTGCGGTAAGAGCATTTCCAACATTGACAGATAAAGACAAAGACGAAAGTGAGCAAGTCATGAATGCTTTTGTAAAATATGCTTCTGTGCCTATTGTTAATATGGAAAGTGCTACTGGTCATCCATTACAAGGATTAACGGATGCGATTACTATTTCAGAATTTGCTAAAAAAGCAAGACCTAAAGTAGTTTTGAGTTGGGCGCCTCATGTAAAGGCTTTGCCGCATGCTGTCGCCAATAGTTTTGTTCAAGCCATGCAAAAAATGGATGTTGAGTTTGTGATTACAAATCCAGAAGGTTATAATTTAAATCCAGAAATAACGGCAAATACCCCTATAATTCACAATCAAGAGGAGGCTTTTAAAGATGCCGATTTTGTCTATGTTAAAAATTGGAGTAGTTACAGTGATTATGGGAAAGTTTTGAATACAGATCCTAATTGGATGATTACCAAAGCAAAATTGGGTGATGCTAAATTCATGCATTGTTTGCCAGTTAGACGAAACGTAATTGTGGAAGATGCCGTTTTAGATAGCGATAGCTCTATTGTGATTCAACAAGCCAATAA
The DNA here is from genome assembly GCF_003258355.1 of Confluentibacter sediminis. GTDB lineage: Bacteria > Bacteroidota > Bacteroidia > Flavobacteriales > Flavobacteriaceae > Confluentibacter > Confluentibacter sediminis. Next base: position 91,114 of record NZ_QKPO01000007.1, read on the forward strand.
TAGAACGTATGCAGCTCAATTGGTATTGAAAAAAATATTGGAAAATGGCTAAAGAAAAACTGTCCATTGTAAAAATAGGAGGAAACATTATTGAAGATGAACAGTCTTTAAATGATTTTTTAAAACTATTTGTTAACTTAAAAGGAAAGAAAATCTTAATCCATGGTGGAGGAAAACGTGCTACAAGTATTGCATCAAAATTAGGGATTGCATCTAAAATGGTGAATGGTAGACGTATTACCGATGCAGAAACATTGGAAGTGATTACCATGGTTTATGGTGGATTGGTAAACAAAAACATCGTAGCCAAATTACAAGCGTTACAAATTGATGCTATTGGATTAACCGGAGCCGATATTAATAGCATCACTTCAGAAAAAAGACCTATTAAAGACGTTGATTTTGGTTTTGTCGGTGATGTTAAAAAAGTAGCTCATCATTCCATAGATAGATTAATTCATGCGAATTTCACACCTGTTTTTTGTGCTATTACACATGATGGTAAAGGACAATTATTGAACACAAACGCAGATACCATTACCTCACAAGTGGCCATTGGTATGAGTGCACTATACGAAACATCTATTTATTATTGTTTTGAATTAAATGGCGTTTTGAAAAATATAAATGATAAAAATTCAGTTATAAAACACATCGATTCAAATTTATATAAGGAATTATTGGAACAGGGTATTATTGCTGATGGTATGCTGCCGAAGTTGGAAAATTGTTTCGATGCTTTAAAAAACGGTGTCAAAACCATAAATATGGGCAACACATCCATGTTGACCCAAGAAAATAATAATTTTACAAGAATAACTTTATAATATGTCTATTCAAGAATTAACAAATGATGCTATATCGCTATTAAAACAATTAATAGAAACACCATCTTTTTCATCGGAAGAAGATGTTACGGCATCGCATATTGAAGCTTGGATGCAACGATATGATATTGATTATAAACGAACCCAAAACAATGTTTGGGCAGTCAATAAATATTTTGATGAAAGTAAGCCAAATATGTTGCTTAACTCACATCATGATACCGTAAAACCTAATACAGCCTACACCAAAGACCCTTTTAAAGCTATTGTTGAAGATGGCAAATTATACGGTTTGGGAAGTAATGATGCAGGTGGTTGTTTGGTGTCTTTAATAGCCACATTTACCTATTTTTATAATCATAAAGACTTAAAATATAATTTAATTTTAGTCGCTTCCGCGGAAGAAGAAAGTAGCGGGCCAAACGGATTGAACAGTATGTTGAAAATCATTCCGAAGATTGATGTCGCCATAGTGGGCGAACCAACTTTGATGAATTTAGCAGTAGCCGAAAAAGGCTTGGTTGTTTTTGATGCCAAAGTAAAAGGAACGGCTAGCCATGCCGCACATCCAAATGATGATAATCCTATTTACAAACTGATTGACACCTTGCAATGGTTTAAAGATGTGAAGTTTGAAAAAAGTTCGGAAGCTTTGGGTGATGTAAAATTAACCGTGACTCAAATTAATGCCGGAAAACAGCATAATGTGGTGCCAGCCGATGTGGAATTGGTCATTGATGTACGGGTAAATGATAAATATACCAATGCTGAGATTGCCGAATTTTTACAAAAAGAGGCACCGTGTTCTAGTATTGTGCCACGTAGTTTAAATTTAAACTCCTCATCCATTCCTGTGGAGCATCCATTAGTGCAAGCAGGTATCGCGTTGGGTAGAACAACTTATGGCTCACCCACATTATCAGATCAAGCATGGTTGTCATGTAAATCATTAAAATTAGGGCCAGGTGATAGTCCGCGCTCACATTCAGCAGATGAATACATTCATTTGCATGAAATAGAAGAAGGTATTAAAATATATACCGAATTGTTGAATCGGGTAATCGTTTAGCAGTTCTGTCATTCCTGAGAAAGCAGGAATCCATTTTTAAATACAAAAAATATAATTAGATTCCTGCCTACGCAGGAATGAGAAAAAGATCAAAAAAATGAAACTCTGGGATAAAGGCATATCAATCGATAAAAAAATAGAACAATTCACTGTCGGAAACGATAGGGAAATTGACATTCATTTAGCAAAATATGATGTTATTGCATCTAAAGCGCATGCTAAAATGCTTCAAAAAATCGGCATTTTAACAGCTAATGAATTAATTGATTTATTGGGAGGTTTAAAAAAAATACAAAATCAAATTGAAGAAGGACGTTTTATTATTGAAGCTCAATTTGAAGATGTACATTCTAAAATCGAATTTGAATTGACAAAAACACTTGGAGAAGTCGGAAAAAAAATCCATACAGCACGTTCACGAAACGATCAAGTTTTAGTCGCGCTTCACTTATACTATAAAGAGAATTTAGGTATTGTAAAACAAAAAACAAAAACACTTTTTGAAACGCTTTTAGGCTTAGCAGATACTTATAAAAATAAAGTGCTTCCAGGATATACACATTTGCAGGTTGCTATGCCATCATCATTCGGATTATGGTTTTCAGCCTATGCTGAGCTTATGATTGATGATGTGTATTTGTTAAACGCGGCTATAAAAACAGTAGACCAAAATCCATTAGGGTCTGCTGCTGGTTATGGCAGCTCATTCCCAATCGATAGAGAGTTCACTACAAAAGAAATGGATTTTTCTACCATGAAATATAATGTGGTGGCAGCACAAATGGGGCGAGGGAAAAATGAACGTACTATTGCAGCTGCTTTGGGTGGTTTAAGTAATACAATGGCACGTTTCGCCATGGATGTGTGTTTGTATATGAGTCAGAATTTCGGATTTATTTCTTTTCCCGATGAATTGACTACGGGGAGTAGCATCATGCCACATAAGAAGAATCCAGATGTTTTTGAATTAATCAGAGGAAAATGCAATAAAATACAAGCACTTCAAACCGAAATGATTTTAATAACCAACAATTTACCAAGTGGTTATCACAGAGATTTTCAGTTATTAAAGGAAAACATGATTGCCGCTTTTGAAGAAATAAAAGATATTCTAGACATCTTTAATTACTCTATTCAACAAGTAATTGTAAAAGATATTAATGTAAATAGCGATTTATATAAATATCTATTTACTGTAGATAATATTAATACCTTGGTGGTTGAGGGACAGAGTTTTAGAGAAGCTTATCAAAAAATTGGTGGACAAGTGCAAAATGGTACCTACAAACCAGATATGTCTAAGAAACATACCCATGTTGGCAGTATTCATAATTTGTGTTTAGATAAAATTAAAAATAAATTTCCTGAGTAAATAGTCTTTATTACACTATATGTACAATTCCGTAGAAGTAAAACAATCACCATTACATGGTAAAGGCGTTTTTGCCACTCGGAACATTGCAAAAGGAGAATTGTTAGCCACATGCGACATGGCACTTATTCATGTGAATGATAACTTACCTGAAAATTTAGCCACACTTCAATTTCCTTGGTCAGAGGACTATGATGCTATTTGCTTGAGTCATGTAGGTAGCTTTTTTAATCATAACAGTGAACCAACTGCAGAAGTTAAAGATCGTGATTTTGTTAATCTCATTAAGACATTTGTAGCTAAAACAGATATTGAAAAAGGGAAAGAAATCACCATTTATTATAATGATGCTTTTGAGGATTTTGTCGGTAAATAATATGTTTTAATTTTTGAACGGAATGAAAATAAAAATTGACAAATTTGTCTTATTCATTATAGGTGTCATTGTTATTGCTTACTTTTTTCCACAATGGGGAACAAAAGATAGTCCTATTCCTTTGGATACTATAAGCACTGTTGGGATTTCATTAATTTTCTTTTTTTACGGACTTAAATTAAGTCCAGACAAATTAAAAGCGGGACTCAAAAACTGGAAATTACACATTTTGGTACAGGCGTCTACTTTTTTAATTTTTCCGCTAATTGTTTTATTGTTTAGGCCTGTTTTGCAAACAGAAGAGCAAGAAACCATGTGGCTGGCGTTCTTCTTTTTAGCCGCTTTGCCATCAACGGTATCCTCATCGGTGGTTATGGTGTCTATGGCTAAAGGCAATGTGCCGGCGGCCATATTTAATGCCAGTATTTCCGGTATCATTGGTATTGCTATTACACCGTTATGGATGGGATTGTTTGTGCATGATGTGCAAACAGATTTCGATTTTACAGAAATCTATACAAAACTCATTCTGCAAATTATTTTTCCGGTTATTTTAGGAATCCTGTTACAGCGGTTTTTAGGGGCTTTTGCACATAAACACAGTAATAAGCTGACCGTATTTGATAAATCCATTATATTACTTATTATTTATAAGAGTTTTGCCGAATCGTTTGATGAACATATATTTAGTTCGGTATCCATTTTAGATTTGCTAGGCCTTTTTATTGGCGTTATTATATTGTTCTTTATAGCATTCTTCTTAACAGATTTTATAGCTAAAAAATTAGGGTTTAATAAGGAAGACGAAATTACTGCACAATTTTGCGGTACCAAAAAATCCTTAGTGCATGGTACTGTTTTTTCTAAAATACTTTTTGGAAATTCAGCAACTATAGGCATTATTTTGTTGCCACTGATGTTATTTCATGCCATTCAAATTTTAATTATTAGTGTGATTGCTTCAAAATTGGCAAAGCGAAACATAGAGATTTAATATCATGTCACTTCGAGTGAATGTATGGCCATACGCCATACATTTGTATCGAGAAGCTTCATGGATTAAAACGGTATCAATCTAATTTGTATCGAAAATTATAGAACTACTAATAAAGAACTTGAGATAGGATTTCAATTTACTTTCCTTTATATTTAGTGTTTTAAAATCAACGGTCATGTCTTTAAAAGAAACCTTTCTAACCATTTGTTTATCTTTTGTTATGCTACATAGTTTTGCTCAATACGAAATGATTCCCTTGTGGGATGGCAACGTTCCTAATTCTGTAATCTCTGATGAAGTAGAAATGATTAGAAGAGGTGATGTGCTTTACGTTTCATTGGTGCAAACTCCAACATTGGAAGTCCATTTACCAACAAAACGACACGCTACAGGGCGGTCTGTTATTATTTGTCCAGGTGGAGGCTATGTGAATTTGGTGTACGATTGGGAGGGTACCGATATTGCCAAATGGTTCAACTCAAAAGGCATTGCGGCATTTGTTTTAAAATCAAGGTTGCCCAATTCAAAATCAATAAAAGTGTCTTACGAAGCACCTTTGCAAGATGCCCAACGTGCCATGCGTATTGTGAGGTCGCAAGCGGACAAATGGGGCATAGACCCCAATAAAATAGGTATTATGGGTTTTTCGGCAGGTGGGCATTTAGCCTCTACTTTGGGAACGCAATTTAGCAAACCAAATAACTTTAAAGAATCGGCTATCGATACGGTGTCTGCGCGTCCAGATTTTATGGTATTAATATATCCTGTGATTACTATGAAGTCCGATTATACACATGGAGGTTCCAGAAATAGTTTGTTAGGAAATAATCCGAGCAACGATTTGGTCAATCAATATTCCAATGAATTACAAGTTACTGAAAATACACCGCCAACGTTTTTAGTGCATTCTGAAGATGATGGTGCTGTGCCTGTTGAAAACAGTTTGCAACTATATAAAGCCTTAAAAGATAAAGGCATTAAAACAGAGATGCATTTGTACCCTTATGGTGGCCATGGCTATAGTTTGGCTTTAGGAAAAGGCCATTTAGAAACCTGGACAGATAGATTGTACGATTGGTTGAAGAGTTTGTAGGTTTTATAAGATTCTAATTTTCAGTTTTATATCATATATTTTTAATTGAATTCATGAGGAAAATTGACTACTTTAGTTAGCTATATGTCCTTTTTTGTAATGATATAGCTAAATATTTATACTCATGAAACCAACTAACCAATTTATTTACCTTCTTTTATTTTTAATATCATCAACTACTTTTGGGCAACAATTGGAAGCCCCTATTGTATTATGGCCCAATGGTGCGCCTGGAGCTACTGGTACTAGTGATGAAGATAAACCAGCAATTATTCCATTTATTCCGGATTCAAATAAGCGCAATGGAGCAGCTGTATTAGTAGTGCCAGGTGGTGGATTTACCATTCGAGCAGTAGATCATGAAGGTGTTTTGGTAGCACAGTGGTTAAAAGAACACGGCATTACAGCATTTTTGTTACGTTACAGATTGCGCCCTATTTACACACGAGAGCATTGGGTACATGATGGTAAACGTGCTATGCAATACATTCGGGCGCATGCCGACGATTACCATATTTCTACAAATCGTGTTGGAACTGTTGCTTTCTCGGCAGGAGCCGATTTAATAGCAGATATGTCTTTAAATCCTTTGGAGTCCCAGCCTAATTCGACAGATTTATTAGACCATATGCCATCCAAACCCAATTTTATGATTTTGGGTTATGGTTCTTCACGGCTTCCAGATTCTTTAGATAATACTACTATTGCTAAATTACCACCAACCTTTATGTATGGTACGGTAGAAGATAGGGGCAGTCAAAATGGGATGTTAAATATGTACACTAGATTATATCAGGCAGGAGCTTCTGTAGAAGCTCATTTTTTCAGATATGGTATACACGGAACTGGTTTTGCGGTAGGCGATCCTGTTTTAGGAGAATGGAAGCATTTGCTTTATAACTGGATGTGGGCTGGTGGTTTCTTAACTGAAAAACCACAAATTGAGTTAAACGGTGTAGTGAAATTGAACGGCGAGCCACTTAAAAAAGGCATGATTATTTTGATGCCGATTGAAAATAAAAACAATCCGCCAGTTGTGGTTTATATCAATAATACGGGAACAGGTGAATTGGGACGATTTTCTGTACCAAAAGACCAAGGACCCGTTCAAGGAAAGTATAAAGTGGAAGTAAGGCAAGATGCCACGCGTTGGACTAGCAACTCTCGAGACCCTTTTATGATAAACATGATGCAAAAACAACGTAAACACGAACTTACCGAAACCGATATTAAAGCGTGGAGTGATTACATACGCAAGCGCGATTTATCGCCAAGTATTTATAACCAAGTAGTTTATTCTCATACATATCCTAATGATACAGAAGATTATGTGTTAACTATTGAAGAAGGTAAAGAGATTTTGGTTGAGGTTTTTAGTGAATAGAAAACAGATCGAATAAAGAACTTTCCAAATAACCAAAATTAAAAAAGCGCAACTTGGTTAGAGTGCGCTTTTAAGGATCCCGAATTATACTTTTGGTGACTAACTCAAATAATTAAATAATTGTGGACTGTCCTAAATGAATGTTGGTAAAGTTAAGATTAGTTTCGTCTGGATTATTAATAAAATCCTCTATAAAGTCCCCAACCTTGATTGTGGTGATATGTTCATATTTTGTATTTAAATCTGGTGTTGTAATATGAAGTTTCAACGATTTGTCAACGCCTTCTTTTACTAAAGAAGCTTCATCAAACAACTCAAAATGATCCAATAACATAGCTGCCGATAATATAGCTGCAATAGGGTTCGCAATCCCATGGTTGGCGGCTTTGTTGTATGCCCCATGAATGGGTTGGAACATGGCTTTTTTGTCGCTAAAAGAAGCCGAAGCTAACAAGCCTATCGATCCGACAATAACACCAGCCAGTTCGGATAAAATATCTCCAAACATGTTTTCGGTCAAAATAACATCAAATTGTCTTGGATTAATGGCCAACTCCATAGCTGCTTTGTCAATGTACATGTAGTTAACGACTACATCCGGATATTGAGGTGCCATGTCTTGTATGACTTTGCGCCATAATTTAGAACTTGCCAAAACATTGGCTTTATCAACCAAGGTTAATTTGCGTTTTCTTTTTTGTGCCGCTTGAAACGCTAAATGTGCAATGCGTTCAATTTGAAAACGGGTATATTGGCATGTGTCGGTAGCCGTATTGCCATCGTCACTAAATATTTTGTCTCCAAAATAAATGCCGCTAGTAAGCTCTCTGTAAATAAGGATATTGGTGTCTTTAATTTGTTTCTTTTTTAAAGACGATTTATCTAAAATATCCTCATAAGCAATTACGGGTCTTACATCGGCATATAAATCGAATGTTTTACGCAACCCCAACAGACCTTGTTCGGGTCTTATTTTCGCCATAGGATCCATATCGTATATGGCATTCCCAATAGCGCCAAACAGAATGGCATCTGCTTTTTCGCAAAGATCAATAGTTTCTTGTGGCAAAGCAACACCTGTTTTTTCTATGGCACTGGCTCCTACCAATCCGTAATCAAAAGTAAATACATGGTTAAATTCCATAGCTATAGCTTTCAAGACCTTAATGGCTTGTGCTGTAACATCTGGACCAATACCATCTCCTGGTAACACGGCTATATTTAACTTCATATATTATTTTTTTTCATTCTCGCTTTTGCGAGAATCTACTTTTGATTTTCGGTTATGGATTCCTCCTGCCTGCACAGGAAATGACAAATATTTACGAAGAAATCCCGTTGTAAATTTTACTGTTTTCTATGATTTGATGAACATCGTCATCGTTTACTTGTTTCTTAGTATCTGCAAAGTCTAAAAAGCTAATATATATTTCATCTAACTGAAGCTTTGTTAACTCATAGCCTAAATTTTTTGCTCTATAGGCTAAGGCTGCTCTACCACTTCTGGCAGTAAGTACAATAGCAGATTCTGTAACGCCTACATCTTTAGGGTCTATAATTTCGTAAGTTTCACGTTGTTTAATCACCCCATCTTGATGGATACCAGAACTGTGTGCGAAGGCATTAGCGCCTACAATCGCTTTGTTTGGTTGGGTGTAAATACCCATACTATCAGACACTAATTGGCTGAGACCATATAACATTTCTGTTTTAATTCTGGTATCTAAGTTGAGGTAAGGATGCTGTTTTAAAATCATCACCACTTCTTCTAAAGCTGTATTTCCGGCGCGCTCTCCAATACCATTAATGGTACATTCAATTTGTCTGGCACCATTAATAACCCCTTCAATGGAATTTGCTGTAGCCAATCCTAAATCATTATGGCAATGGCAAGATATAATAGCTTTATCGATGCCTTTTACATTTTCTTTTAGGTATTTAATTTTGGCACCGTATTCACTAGGTAAACAATATCCTGTAGTATCAGGAATGTTTAAAACGGTAGCACCTGCTTTTATTACAGCTTCACACACACGAGCTAAATAATCGTTATCGGTTCTACCAGCATCCTCAGCATAAAACTCGACATCTTCCACAAAGGATTTGGCATAGCTAACGGCTTTTACGGCGCGTTCTATAATGTCTTCTCTATTGGAATTGAATTTGAATTTTATATGAGAGTCCGATGTACCAATTCCTGTATGGATTCTGGGGCGTTTAGCATATTTTAATGCTTCGGCAGCTACTTTTATATCATTTTCAACGGCACGTGTTAATCCGCAAACCGTGGCGTTTTTTACTATTTTTGAAATGGCTTCAACCGATTTAAAATCACCTGGACTAGACACGGGGAAACCAGCTTCAATAACGTCTACTCCTAAATAATCAAGTTGTTCAGCAATAATAAGTTTCTGTTCTGTGTTTAATTTGCAACCAGGAACCTGCTCACCATCACGTAGGGTAGTATCAAAAATTTGAACGTTGTTATTCGACATTTATTAAAATATATTTTCGTATTCTTATACGAATTTATATTTTGGTTTATAAAACTAAGCATTCGCCTATTAATTTTTACGATGTTTAACACTTCTAAAATTTATTTAACCATTTGTATATCATTTATTTAACATTGTTTTTATAACTATGACAAAGGAGCAAAAAGATAATTTGTTTGTACTAATAAAATCGTTATCAAAATCAGAAAAAAGGCAGTTCAAGCTATATGTGGGTCGCTTAGGCGTCAATGAAGATTCAAAATTTTTAACCCTTTTTAATATTCTTGAAAAACTTTCGGTGTATGATGAATCTGTCATCCTTAAAAAAGGCATTGTAAAAAAGCAGCAATTATCAAATCTTAAAGCGCATTTATACAAGCAAATATTAATTAGTTTACGTTTAAATCCATCGCATCAAGATGTTAGGATTCAAATTCGGGAACAATTAGATTTTGCTACTATATTGTATCACAAGGGGTTGTATAAGCAAAGTTTAAAAATATTAGAAAAAGCAAAAGCTGTTGCCATTGCACATGAAGAGAAAAATGTGGCTTATGAAATTGTTGATTTAGAGAAAGTTATAGAATCACAATACATTACCAGGAGTTTAAGTTCAAGAGCCGATGAGCTTTCCATACAAGCAAAAGAACTGAGCCAGCAAAATGTATTGGCAAGTAAACTGTCAAATTTATCCCTGCAATTATATGGCCTCTTCTTAAAAACCGGCTATGTTAAAAATGATAAAGAGACCAAGCGTATTGTAAAGTATTTTGATGCTAGAATGCCAAAATATGATATTAACGAACTTGGTTTTAGAGAAAAGCTATGGCTTTACAAAGCTTATTTATGGTATAGTTTTTTAACGCACGATTTTTTATCGTGTTATAAATATGCCACCAAATGGGTGAATCTGTTTTATGAAAATAAAGATATGATTACTTTAAACCCTGTGTTCTTTTTAAGAGGAAATCATTATTTATTGGAAGCCTTATTCTATTTAAGACATTATGATAAATTTAAAGAATCTCTAGAAAGATTAGAATCTATCACTAAGGAATCTTGGTTTCCTGTTGATGATAATTTAGAAGGTTTGGCCTTTTTATTTATCTATAATAATAAGTTTAACCTTCATTTTATGGAAGGTAGTTTTGAAGAAGGTTTGCCTTTGGTCGATGAAGTCTTATCTAAACTGAAAGATTTTGATGACCGTATTGATGAACATCATATTATGGTGTTTTATTATAAAATAGCGAGCATGTATTTTGGTGCGGGCGAAAACAAAAAATGTATCTTTTATTTAGATAAAATAATTAGTAATAAGTCTTTACAAATGCGTGAGGATTTATTGTGTTTTGCAAGAATATTGAATTTGGTGGCGCATTATGAATCTGGTTTGGATTATCATTTGGACGTACTTATAAAAAGCACATACAAATTCTTGATTAAAATGGAAGATTTATATGAAGTGCAAAAAGAGTTTATAAAATTCTTGAGAGGTTTGGGAGATATTTATCCAAATGAAGTTAGAAACGAATTCATTAAGCTTCATAAAAAACTTAAAGAGTTTGAAGATGACCCTTACCAAAGCAGAGCGTTCCTTTATTTAGATATTATTTCTTGGTTGGAATCTAAAATTCAAAGCAGACCCATAGGGCTTGTTATTAGAAATAAATTTCATGAAAATTTGATGAAACATAAAGCGCATTAGAAAAAAATATTAAAAAAATTAGGATTTTAAATTTTTCTGACTGAATATTTGCATTCACAAAGTTCAAAAACTTATTGAAATGTTATCAAGAAAGGTGGAGGGATTAGACCCATTGAAGCCTTAGCAACCCTTTACTTGTAAAGAAGGTGCTACATTCTACCCGAAAGGATAGATAACGAAACAAAATTACTTGTCCGTAATTTAAATTTCTTTTTAACATTTTTCTATTAAGTACATCAATTTTTGATGCATTTGGCTTTTGGTTTAATCATTTATTAACTCAAAAAAACTAGAAAAATGAGTACATTAAAATTAGCAACAAACGCATTACATGCTGGGCATGATGTAACCACAAACGCAGGAACAAGAGCGGTGCCTATTTATCAAACAACATCGTATGTGTTTAATAATTCAGACCATGCGGCAAACCTGTTTTCACTAAAGGAATTAGGATTTATTTACACACGACTTAACAATCCTACCAATCAAATTTTACAAGAGCGTTTAGCAGCTGTAGAAGGTGGTGTAGGTGCTGTGGTTTTTGCGTCTGGAACAGCAGCCATTTCAACAGGATTATTAACCTTATTAAAAGCTGGCGACCATATTGTAGCATCTAGCAGTTTGTATGGTGGGACTTATAATTTACTTAAAGTAACTTTACCTAGATTGGGTATTACGACCACGTTTGTAGATGCCGATAATCCAGATAATTTTGCAGCAGCTGTTCAAGATAATACCAGAGCCTTTTTTGTGGAATCTTTAGGGAATCCAAAATTAGATGTATTGGATTTGGAAGCGATTGCAAAACATTCCAAAGCAGCAGGCGTGCCATTTATTGTTGATAATACGGTGGCAACCCCAGCGTTGTTAAATCCTATAAAACATGGAGCCAATATCGTTATTCATTCCTTAACTAAATATATTGGCGGCCAAGGAACGTCGTTAGGCGGAGCTATTATTGACGCTGGTACTTTTGATTGGGCGAATGGAAAATTCCCTGAATTTACTGAGCCTTCAGCAGGTTATCATGGTTTAGTGTATCATGAAGCTTTAGGAGCAGCAGCCTATACTTTCAAATTAATATTAGAAGGATTGAGGGATTTTGGTGGTGCTTTAAGTCCGTTCAATGCGTTTCAAATCATTCAAGGTTTAGAAACCTTGCCTGTTAGAATCAAACAACACAGCGAAAATGCATTAGAACTAGCCAAATGGTTAGAGCAACAAGAAGAAGTTGCTTGGGTAAATTATCCAGGGTTGGCATCAAGTAAATACAAAGCATTATCAGGTAAATATTTGCCAAAAGGGCAAAGCGGCATTGTTACTTTTGGAGCAAAAGGTGGTTTTGAGGCTGCTAAAGCCATAGCCGATAATTCAAAATTATTTTCATTATTAGCAAATATTGGTGACACAAAATCATTAATCATTCACCCAGCTAGTACCACGCATCAACAATTAACAGATGCTGAACAAGACGCTGCGGGAGCTCCAAAAGATTTAATCCGATTGTCGGTGGGTATTGAAGATATAGACGATTTAAAAGCCGATTTAAAAGAAGCATTTAAAAGTATTAAATAATTATTTCCGTTGAAAAAAGCATTGCAACATATCATTGTCAAAGATTACGTTACAGAAAGCAACGTGCCTGTGTCTGAAATCAAATTAAGCTATCAGCTATTTGGTAAAGCGTTGGGTACTGCTCCTGTCGTATTGGTCAACCATGCGTTAACTGGTAATAGTAACGTCGCGGGGGAGAACGGTTGGTGGACCGATTTGGTTGGTGAGGATAAAGTGATAGATACCAAACTTTACACTGTTTTGGCTTTTAATATTCCGGGTAATGGTTTTGATGGTTTTGTTATTGATAACTACAAAGATTTTGTAGCTCGTGATATTGCTAAATTATTTTTAATTGGCTTAAAAGAATTAAAAATAGATAAACTTTTTGCCCTAATTGGTGGTTCGTTAGGTGGTGGGATTGCTTGGGAAATGGCGGTTTTAAATCCGAATATTACGGAGCATTTAATCCCTGTGGCAACCGATTGGAAATCGACCGATTGGTTGATTGCCAATTGCCAAATTCAAGAACAGTTTTTATTGAATTCCAGAAACCCCGTACACGATGCCAGAATGCACGCCATGTTGTGTTACAGAACGCCTGAATCTTTCAACGAGCGTTTCCATCGTTCTAAAAATGAAGAACTGGAAATTTTCAATGTAGAAAGTTGGTTGTTGCATCATGGTAAAAAATTGCAGGAACGTTTTCAGTTGTCGGCCTATAAATTAATGAATCAGTTGTTGAAAACCATTGATGTCACTAAAAACAGGCCAAACGATTTTAATGTTTTGGAAAGTATTCATGGTAACATACATATCATTGGCGTGGATTCCGATTTATTTTTTACTGCCGAAGAAAATAGGCAAACGCATAAGCAATTGGCATTGACAAATCCCAATGTAACTTATAACGAAATCAATTCGGTGCATGGGCATGATGCATTTTTAATGGAATACGAACAATTAGAAAAAATAATAGAAGGCATTTTTGTGCCAAATTCTAAAAAAAGACGCATGAAAGTATTAAAGTTTGGAGGCAAATCTTTGGCAAATGGCGAAGGGATAGATACCGTAATTTCAATTATTGAAAATAAGGTAAAAGAAGGCGAAAAGATAACTGTTGTAGTTTCAGCAAGGAGTTCTGCAACAGACGATTTGGAGACTATATTAAATAAAGCTTCAAAAGGACATCCCTATAAAGAAGTGTTGCAGGTTTTTAAAGATTATCAAACAGAACCATTAAGAGATATTGACTTTTCTAAAGAATTCTCCATTTTAGATAAATTGTTTGAAGGTGTTAGTTTATTGGGGGATTACAGTAGTAAAACGAAAGATGAAATTTTAGCACAAGGGGAATTGCTTTCTGTGAAACTTATTTCAGCGTTATTGAATAAAAAAGGGATCAAAGCCTCTGCTGTTGATTCAAGGGAACTTATAAAAACGGATGGCTCTTTTGGTAATGCGCAGCCAATTTTACAATTATCAAAAGACAACGTCAAGAATTTTTATAAAAATACCGAAAAAGATGTGGTGAATGTAGTGACTGGTTTTATTGCTTCAAACGCAAAAAATGAAACTACGACGTTGGGTAGAAATGGCAGTAATTATACAGCAGCTTTAATTGCAAATTATTTGGATGCTGAAGAGTTACAAAATTATACACACGTTAACGGTATTTACACAGCCAACCCGGATTTGGTGGAAGATGCCAAAAAAATACGAGAATTGTCATTTAGTGAAGCTAACGAATTAGCGAATTTTGGAACTAATGTTTTACATGCGAAAACGATTATTCCATTGGTTGAAAAAAATATCAACCTTCGTATTTTAAATACCTTTAATGCGAATGATGAAGGAACGCTGATTACCGCAAAACCAAATTCTAAAGAAGTCACCTCCTTATCAGTTTTAGATCATGTAGCGTTGTTGAATTTAGAAGGACGTGGACTATTAGGGAAAAGTGGTGTAGATGCTCGAATTTTTGGTGCCTTGGCTAATTACAATATCAGCGTGAGCATTATTTCGCAAGGGTCTTCAGAACGAGGCATTGGTTTGGTAATTAATGCAGAAGAAGCAACACAAGCAGTGATTGCTTTAGAGCGTGAATTTGAAAACGATTTTTATTCCCAAGATGTCAATAAAATTGGTGTGGTAGATGATGTATCGGTCATTTCAATTATCGGAATTGAGTTGAGTTCATTCCATAAGCCATTCAATGCGTTGATTAAAAACCAAATAACACCGTTGTTATTTAACAATACGGTGACAGGTAAAAACGTGAGTTTGGTTGTTAAAAAGGACCAACTTCATAAAGCGATGAATGTGATTCATGGTGAGATTTTTGGAATTTCTAAGAAAATAAATATCGCCATTTTTGGTCACGGAGGTGTTGGAGGAGCGCTCATCAATCAGATTTTAAAGTCGAAAGATGAGATTGAAAAACGTAAAGGCATCCACTTAAATGTGTTTGCGATAGCAAATTCCAAAAAACTACTGTTAAACAAAAAAGGGGCTGATATTAATTGGAAAAATGCTATCAAGTCGACGTCATTAGAAAGTTCCATTCAAGAGATAATTACTTTCTCTAAAACACATCATTTAGAAAATTTAATAGCGGTTGATAATACGGCAAGCCCCAATTTTTATAAAAATTATGTGCCGTTGGTAGAAGCTGGTTTTGATTTGGTATCATCCAACAAAATAGCTAATACTATTTCTCATAAATTTTATACAGATTTGCGTCTTAAATTAAAAGAGAACAACAAGCAATATTTATATGAAACCACTGTTGGTGCAGGGTTGCCATTGATTGATACCATTAAATTATTGCATGAATCTGGTGAAAATATTACTAGAATCCGTGGTGTTTTCTCAGGAACGTTGAGTTATTTATTCAATAATTTTTCGGTGCAAGACAAACCATTTAGTGTGATTGTTCAAGAAACGATTGATAAAGGGTTTACAGAACCCGATCCAAGAGAAGATTTTTCAGGAAATG
The DNA here is from genome assembly GCF_003258355.1 of Confluentibacter sediminis. GTDB lineage: Bacteria > Bacteroidota > Bacteroidia > Flavobacteriales > Flavobacteriaceae > Confluentibacter > Confluentibacter sediminis. Next base: position 106,987 of record NZ_QKPO01000007.1, read on the forward strand.
ATGTAGCAAGGAAGCTTTTAATTTTAGCAAGAGAATTAGATTTGTATAATGAATTTGAAGATGTTGAGGTTCAAAATTTAATTCCAGAAGCATACAGAGATATTTCAGTGCCTGAATTTTTAAAACAGTTGCATGTGTTGGATGAAGAATTTCAGAAAATAAAAGACAACCAAAAGCCAGGACATGTGTTAAGATATGTGGGTGATTTATCAGGCGATTTATCAAAAGATAAAGGGCATTTAGAAGTGAAATTAGTATCCATTCCAGGTGATAGCACCTTAGGGCAAATTAAAGGAAGTGATGCTATTTTTGAGATATTTACAGAATCATATGGAGAGCAACCAATTGTGATTCAAGGTGCAGGTGCAGGTGCAGAAGTAACCGCACGCGGCGTTTTTGGAGATATTTTAAGGTTGTCTAAACATATTAATTAAAAAATGTCAGTTCGAGTGATTCTGAATTTTTTTTTCAGAATTGTATCGAGAACCTATTTTTTTAATATTTCTCGATACTAATTTGTTCAGTTTGCTTCACAAATTCACTAGAAGCAACAACGAATTATAGTCATTATTTGATAAAAATAAAAAATGAGTAACAAAAAGTTTGAAACAGAAGCCATTCGTACGCAATTAGAACGTACCGAATTTTTAGAACATACCAGTCCTATTTATTTAACTTCCAGTTTTATATTTGAAGATGCCGAAGATATGCGTGCTTCTTTCACCGAAGAAAAAGACCGTAATATTTACAGCCGTTTTACAAATCCCAATACGACTGAGTTTGTAGGTAAAGTTTGTAAAATGGAAGGTGCGGAAAGTGGATATGCTTTCGCAACAGGTATGGCTGCGGTGTTTTCAACATTTGCTGCGTTGTTAAAAAGTGGTGACCATATTGTGTCGGCACGTTCGGTATTTGGTTCTACACATGCGTTGTTTGTAAATTATCTTCCAAAATGGAATATTACCACCAGTTATTTTGATATTAATAAACCAGAAACCATAGAAAGTTTCATTACTCCAAACACCAAGATTTTGTATGCCGAATCGCCCACAAATCCAGCGATTGACATTATCAATTTGAAGTTGTTAGGAGATATAGCCAAAAAGCATAATTTAATTTTAATCATCGACAATTGTTTTGCAACACCTTATTTGCAGCAGCCTATAAAATACGGCGCGCATTTGGTGATTCATTCAGCTACCAAATTAATTGACGGACAAGGACGTGTTTTGGGTGGTGTCACGGTTGGAAACGCCGATTTAATAAGGGACATCTATTTGTTCTCCAGAAATACGGGGCCAGCATTATCGCCATTTAGTGCATGGACCTTATCAAAAAGTTTAGAAACCTTGGCTGTTAGAGTTGATAAACATTGTGAAAATGCTCTGAAAGTGGCTGAATATTTAGAAAGTCATCCCAATGTGAATTGGGTAAAATATCCATTTTTGAAATCACATCCGCAATATGAAGTAGCTAAAAAGCAAATGAAATTAGGAGGAAACATTGTCGCCTTTGAAGTGAAAGGAGGTATAGAAGCGGGGCGCAAATTTCTAAATGCCATTAGAATGTGTTCACTTTCTGCCAACTTAGGTGATACCAGGACGATTGTAACACATCCAGCATCAACTACACATAGTAAATTAGCCGAAGCTGATAGGTTAGAGGTTAGTATTACTGATGGTTTGGTACGTGTTTCTGTTGGATTGGAGCATGTGGATGATATTATTGCGGATTTGAAGCAAGCTTTAGAACAATAATTATGAGACTATTTACTGTAGATGCTTTTACAAATATTCCTTTTAAGGGAAATCCTGCTGGCGTATGCATACTTGATAAAGCACTAAATGAAACGGATTATCATGCAATTGCCCAAGAGATGAATCTCCCCGCAACTGCTTTTGTTTATGAAGAAAATGGCAAGTATAGGTTGAGGTGGTTTACGCCAACAAGCGAAATAGGTTTATGTGGTCATGGCACTTTGGCTACTGCTAAAATTCTGTTTGAAAAGCTGAATGTCTCTACAGATGTTCTTGAGTTCAATACCAAAGGTGGACTGTTAACAGTAAAAAGAAAGGGTAGCCAAATTGAAATGGATTTTCCTATTGGGAAAACACAACCTGAAGACACAAACGATACACAACTGGAAACATTTTTAGGTGAAAAGCCAATAGCCATTCATGGTGATGGCGATTTGTGCTTGGTTGAGGTTAAAAGCAGTGAGACTATTAAAAATTTAAACCCGAAATTTGACCTTTTGCTAAAACATGCTAAGAAGAAGTTTATCATTACAGCCATGTCTTCTGATGATGCGTATGATTTTATTTCAAGGGTTTTTGTCCCAGATTTTGGTGTAGACGAAGACCCTGTTACAGGCTCGGCGCATTGCTATTTGGCTAATTATTGGAGTGAAAAACTATCTAAAAACACACTTATTGGTTATCAAGCCTCTAAACGTGGTGGTATAGTTGAGTGTGAAATTTTAGGTAATAACCGCGTGCTTTTACGAGGTGATTGTGTGATTATGGCGGAGTTGTTGGTGGAGTGGGAGTAATTTGATTTTTATAATTTACAATCTCCATCTAAAAAGTCTTGTTTGGTTGGATTGTATGCATTTCCACCAATTGAAAACCCTTTTTCTCTATTGCTAATTAAGGCTGTCAAGGCGCATAAATCTGTTAAAGCTATATTGCCTGTAATTGATAATCCATTACTTAAAGAGGATATGTTTTCTAAACCTGTTAAAGAAGTTAATTTATCATTGTATTCAATTTTTATGTTTCCGAAAAAATTGCCATCTGTTAAATTCGGATTCCCAATTATTGAAGTTAATTTAGTTAAGCCGCTAATGTTCTCAAGGCTTATATTACCAAAGATATCTATTTCTCCTTTTAGCTCTGATAGATTATTCAAGGCATCTATATTTTTTAGAGCATCATTGCCCCGTAGGCTTAATTTGCTTTCAATGGAATGAATACTTTGAAAACCATCCAAACTTGATAAATTGTCATTATTAATAATTTCTAATGAACCACTTATCGATTGCACGTTTGAGAATTGAGTAAGGTTTTGAATTTTGGTTTGAGAAATTCTGATTGATTTAGTGTTTGAACCAACATTCGGTAAACCGTTTAAACTTTCAAGATTTTGCATTTCTAAAAAAATAAACCCCCTTAAAGTTGAAGTTACATTTTGAAAAGCACTAAGATTATTGATTAAAGGCTGAATAATAAACAAATCACCTCCAATAGATTTTAAGCTCATAAGGCCATCAATGTTCTCAAGGGCGTTATGTCTAATCCAAAGGTCAGCTCCAATACTTTTCAGATTAGCAAAACCATCAAGGTTTTTTATGCCATTATTGGAAATAATTAAACTACCGCCAACTTCTTCAACCTTTGAAAAAACTTCTGTTTCTTTTACGTCAGAATTACTTTCTAAAATAAAATCACCTCCAATTATTTTCAAATTACTAAAAACAGACAAATTAACAATGTCAGTTGAACTAAGAGCAGTTTCAATTCTTAAGTCACCAGTAATTTCTGTGTATTTATTATTTCCAAGTTGGTCAACTTCTGCCTGAGATTTAACTACAATATCACCGTTAAAAATATTCTCAGTAGGTTTTGAATTATTGTTGTCAGTCGAACAATTTAATAGCGCAAAGCAAAGAAGTAGGTTTAGCAGGTTTTTAGATTTCATGAGGGCTGTTTTATAAATTTATTTTTATTACTGATTTTTGCTAAAATACAGATTATCTGTAAAACTTTTCCGTGTCGCAAAACTTTTGTTAAAATACGTATCTTCGCAGCATGCTATCTAAAAAAACAAAATACGGTTTAAAAGCACTGACTTATATTGCCAGAAAAGGTGATAACGAGCCAGTACAAATAGGTGAGATTGCCAAAAATGAGCATATTTCACAAAAATTTTTAGAAAGCATATTGTTAACGTTAAGAAAATCTGGTTTTCTAGGATCTAAAAAAGGTAAACATGGCGGTTATTATTTAATTAAAAAACCGTCTGAGATTTTAATGACCGATGTCATGCGGGTTTTAGAAGGTCCCATTGCGTTAGTGTCTTGTGTCAGCTTAAACTTTTATGAAAAGTGTGATGATTGCCCAGATGAAGCTAGTTGTAGTGTTCATAAATTGATGATTCAAGTACGGGATAGTACGCTTAATGTGTTTAGACATAATACATTAGAAGATATATCAAAGTAAAGATTAAAAAATTGTAAATATATTTTGTGATATAGTAAAAAGTATTATTTTTGTAATTCCTATTAAATCGATAGGAATAATATAATACTAAGTAAAATGATTGAGCAAGTGTTAATAGATTCAAATCAAACAGAGAAAACTACTTATAAAACTGATGTAGCCAAGGAAAAGCCACTTAGAAGTGTTGTGAAATCTATTAGTTGGAGAATTATAGGAACATTGGATACCATTATAATTTCTTGGTTAATAACAGGACACTTAACTTTGGCATTTCAAATAGGTTCTGTTGAGTTAGTTACAAAAATGGTACTGTACTTTTTCCATGAACGTATTTGGAATTCAATTAAATGGGGTAAATAAAAGATTATAATGATAAAGGAAAATCAAATAAAAGAATTAAACGAGACTTATAAAAGTGCGAAGCCCTCTGAGATTATTCAGAAGGCTTTTGAGCTTAGTAAAGAGGCGGTGGTAACTACTAATTTTAGACCTTACGAAGCAGCTATTTTGCATGCTGTAAATTCGGTTGAAGCTAATATTCCTGTGGTTTGGTGCGATACAGGTTATAATACGCCACAAACCTACAGGCACGCCGAAAAAGTCATTAAAGAATTAAGCTTGAATATATTTTTATACGTGCCTAAACAAACCTCGGCGCATAGAGATGTAGTTATGGGGATTCCAAGTATTGATGCGCCAGAACACGCATTGTTTACAGAACAAGTGAAGTTAGAGCCTTTTAGACGTGCCATGGACGAACACAAACCAAAAGTATGGTTCACGAATTTGCGTCAGGGTCAAACAGCATTCAGAGATAGCATTGGAATTTTTAGTGTGAGTAAAGGTGGGGTTTTAAAAGTAAGTCCGTTTTACTATTGGTCTGATACTGATTTAGACAAGTACTTAGAAGAAAACAAGTTGCCAAACGAATTTAAATATTTCGATCCCACAAAAGCTTTAGAAAATAGAGAATGTGGATTACACGCCTAAAAAGTTAGAAAGTTAAAAGGTTAAAAAGGTTAGAAAGTTGTTAGTCCTAAATATTATAGAAAACCAACAACCAGCAACCAGCGACCAACAACCATAAAATATTATGAGTACAATAAAAAAAGATACATCAAACATTAATTCACTAGAAAACGAGGCGATTTATATTCTTAGGGAAGTAGCCGCTCAGTTTGAAAAACCTGTATTGTTATTTTCTGGTGGAAAAGATTCTATAACCTTGGTAAGATTAGCGGTTAAAGCATTTTATCCAGCAAAAATTCCGTTTCCATTAATGCATATTGATACGGGGCACAATTTCCCTGAAACGATTGAATTTAGAGACCGTTTGGTGAAAGAATTAGGATTGGAATTGATAGTTAGAAACGTTCAGGATTCTATTGATGAAGGGAAGGTGAAAGAAGAATCTGGAAGATATGCCAGTAGAAATCAATTGCAAACAACCACGCTTTTAGATGCTATTGAAGAATTTAAATTTGATGCGTGTATTGGTGGGGCGCGTCGTGATGAGGAAAAAGCGAGAGCTAAAGAACGTATTTTTTCGGTTCGTGATGATTTTGGTCAATGGGATGAAAAAAACCAACGTCCCGAATTGTTCGATATGCTTAACGGACAAATTAATTTGGGACAAAATGTACGTGTATTCCCGATTTCAAACTGGACAGAATTAGATGTTTGGTCTTATATAGAAAGAGAAAATATTGAGATTCCGTCTATCTATTTTGCGCATACTCGTAAAGTGTTTTTAAGAGATGGTTTGATTTGGTCTGCGGATGATGAAGTAGTTTACAGAGATGCCCATGAAGAAGTTATTGAAGAATTAGTGCGTTTTAGAACTGTAGGTGATATGAGTTGTACCGCAGCGGTATTATCTGATGCGACAACCATTTCGAAAGTCGTTGAGGAAATTAGAGAGTCAACGATTTCTGAACGTGGTGCGCGTATTGACGATAAACGTTCTGAAGCAGCGATGGAAAAACGTAAACAACAGGGGTATTTTTAAATAGTTGATGGTTGTTAGTTACTGGTTAATAGTAACTAATAAACTTTTAAAAATTCAAACAAAAAGTTAATAAAATTATGTTGTTGAGATTTTTTTTGGGATTTAGTAAAGTCTAATAACCTAAAACCAACAACCAAAAACCAATATAATGGAAGTAATAAAAATTGCAACAGCAGGAAGTGTAGATGATGGAAAAAGTACCTTAATAGGGCGCATACTTTATGATACAAAATCACTAACTACCGATAAGTTAGAAGCTATAGAAAAAACCAGTAAACAAAGAGGTTACGATTATTTAGATTTTTCTTTGGCAACAGATGGTTTGGTGGCTGAAAGAGAGCAGGGTATTACCATTGATGTGGCTCATATCTATTTTTCAACAGCTAAAAAAAGTTACATCATTGCCGATACACCTGGTCATGTGGAATACACCAGAAATATGGTGACTGGAGCTTCAACATCGCAAGCATCTATTATTTTAATTGATGCTAGAAAAGGTGTGATTGAACAAACCAATCGTCATTTCTTCATCAACAATTTATTAAGAATTAAAGATGTTGTGGTTGCTATTAACAAAATGGATTTGGTGGATTATTCTGAAGAGATTTATAATAAAATCAAAGCAGATTTTTCTGAATTAATGAGCAAGAGGGATTACCAAGATCAAAAAATAACTTTTATTCCTGTTAGTGCTTTAAAAGGGGATAATGTGGTTAATAAATCTAACAATATGCCTTGGTATAAAGGTCAGGCTTTGTTAGAGCATTTTGAGCAATTGGATAAAGCAGATATTTTTAATATGGGTACGCCTCGTTTTCCGGTACAATATGTGATTCGTCCTAAAACGGAAGAATTCCATGATTTTAGAGGCTATGCGGGTAAAGTATACGGTGGCGAGTTAAGTGTTGGTGATGATATTTTGGTGTTGCCTTCAAAAACCAGATCAAAAATTAAAGAGATTTATTTTTATGATCAAAAGTACCAAACGGCGTCCAGACGTTCTTCAGTAACGATTACTTTGGAAAATGATATTAATGTAAGTCGTGGCGACATGATTGTTAAAGAAGGCGATTTACCAACCATTGATAAAGAATTTACGGCCAATGTATGTTGGATGGATTCCACGCAGTTGGTTCCTGGTGCGAAATATGTCGTGCAACACGGTGTTAATAAAGTATTGGCGAAAGTTGATAGAATCAATCATAAAATACATCCCGATTATTCTGGAATAGAAAAAGATGTTACAGGATTGGGAGTGAACGATATTGCTTCAGTAACATTCAAATTAAATAAGCCGATTTTTTACGACCAGTTTAAAAACCACAGAACCAATGGTTCTTTTATCTTAATAGATACGCAATCCAATAATACGGTTGGAGCAGGCTTTATCCAGTAAAAAGTTTTAAAGTTAAAAAGCACATTACTTTCAACATTTAAACTTAAAGAAATGCAAAGTTTTAGAACAGAAATAGAAAATCCAGTAGTAGAAAAAGATATTATCGATTTAGCGAATAAAATCGAGCTATTTCACAATGGAAAAATAGACGAAGAAAAGTTTAGAAGCCTTCGTTTGGCACGTGGTGTTTACGGTCAGCGTCAAGAAGGTGTTCAAATGATTCGTATAAAATTACCTTTCGGAAAAGTAAAGAGTAATCAATTACGTAGAATTTCTGATGTGTCTGATGAATATTCTCGAGGCCGATTGCATATTACAACACGTCAGGATATTCAAATTCATTATGTGGATTTAAACAGAACCCCTGAACTTTGGGCAGAATTGGAGAAAGATGATGTGACGTTGAGAGAAGCTTGTGGCAACACGGTTAGAAATATTACGGCTTCTGAAACAGCTGGTATTGATATCAATGAGCCTTTTGATGTATCACCGTATGCAGATGCGATGTTTCGTTTCTTTTTGAGAAATCCTATTTGTCAAGAAATGGGACGAAAATTCAAAGTGTCTTTTTCGTCTTCAGATGAAGATACAGGATTGTCGTACATGCATGATTTAGGTTTTATAGCTAAAATAGATAGTGGGGTTCGTGGATTTAAAGTCATGATTGGTGGTGGGTTAGGCTCCCAGCCTCGTGAAGCTGATGTGCTTTATGAGTTTTTACCATCTGATAAAATCATTCCGACTATGGAAGGTGTTTTAAGAATTTTTGATCGTTATGGCGAACGTAAAAGTCGTGCCAAAGCACGTATGAAATTCTTAATTAAAGACATCGGTTTGGATGCTTTTAAAGAATTGGTGGAAACGGAGCAAAAAGCGATTGAGTTTAAAACGGTTGCTATTAATGCTGATGCTTATGAAGTTTCAAAACCAGTGTCCGTTGAAATTCCTAAAGTAGATATTAAAGACCAAAAAGCATTCGATTTGTGGAAATCAACAAACTTGATTCCGCAAAAACAAGCAGGCTATCTCGCTATTGGAATTAAAGTGTTATTAGGAGACTTTTATACAGATAAAGCACGTTTATTAGCCGATTTAGTTGAGAAATATGCTGCAGGAGAAATACGCTTATCATTACGTCAAAATATCGTAATTCCATTTGTTAAAGAAGACTTAGTACCTTTCTTCTACAATGAATTGGAGAAATTGGGATTTGTAGAAGCTGGTTATAATAAAGCAGTCGATATTACGGCTTGTCCGGGGACAGATACTTGTAATTTAGGTATTGCGAGTAGTACTGGAATCGCTGATGAGTTGGAGCGTGTTATAAAAACTGAATATCCACACTATTTAACGAAAGACGATTTAGTCATCAAAATTAGTGGTTGTATGAATGCTTGCGGGCAACATAATATGGCGAATATTGGTTTTCAAGGGATGTCCGTTCGTACACCAGATAAATTAGTGGCACCTGCTTTGCAAGTGTTGTTAGGTGGAAGTAATTTAAAAAATGGAAAAGGCGCTTTTGCCGATAAGGTTGTGAAAGTACCCAGTAAAAGAGGACCAGAAGCGTTGCGAAGAATTTTAAATGATTTTGAAGCGAATGCTAACGGAAAAACATTTTATGAGTATTACCAAGTAACTGGTGAGCGCTATTTTTATGATTTGTTGAATGACCTTCAAGATGTAACCAATTTAACCCAAGACGATTTTATTGACTGGGGAACCAATGAAGAATATGTTAAAGAAATTGGTATTGGTGAGTGTGCTGGAGTGGTAATTGATTTAATTGCAACGTTATTTTATGAAAGTGAAGAAAAAATAGCAAATGCCAAAGAATCATTCCATAACAAAGTGTATTCAAATGCTATTTACCATGCCTATAGTTCGATGGTTAATTCTGCAAAAGCATTATTGCTTGCTGAAAATAAAAGCACCAATACACATGCGGGTATTATCCGTCAGTTTGATGAACTGTTTGTTGAAAGCGAAAAAATAGATTTAGGAGTTTCTTTTTCGGAATTGATCTATCAAATAAATAACAATGCTCCATCACAAGATTTTGCTGCAAAATATATTGAGAATGCTAATCAGTTTTTAGAAAAAGTAAGAGTCTTTAGAGAGGAAGAAAATAACATTGAAAAGAAAGCTGTCTAAGCTATGGGTATAAATACTCCAAAATTAACGGTAGTAGGTGCAGGGCCAGGTGATGTGGATTTAATTACGATTAAAGCCATTAAAGCGATAGCATCTGCCGATGTCATATTATATGACGCACTCATTAATGAGGAGTTGTTAAAATATGCTTCTGAGCGTACAGAAATTATTTTTGTTGGAAAACGAAAAGGCTGTTATGCCTTTCAACAAGAACAAATCAATGAACTTATTGTTGCTAAAGCTAAAGAAAAAGGACATGTCGTGCGCTTAAAAGGTGGTGACCCTTTTATATTTGGTAGGGGTGCCGAGGAAATAGATTATGTACAAGCTTTTGGTTTAGAAACCTATATGGTACCTGGCATCTCATCTGCAATTGCTGTGCCAGCATATCAAGGAATTCCCTTAACAAAAAGAAACGCTGCCGAAAGTTTTTGGGTGATAACAGGAACGACTAAAAAACATCAATTGTCATCAGATGTTCATCTGGCAGCAAAGTCAACAGCTACGGTTGTTATATTGATGGGAATGGGGAAATTGGATGAAATTGTAGAAGTTTTTTCAGCAGAAAACAAGCAAGATATATCGGTTGCCATTATTCAAGAAGGCACAACGGAAAATGAAAAAATAGGAATTGGAACCATTGCGACCATTCAAAAAGTGGTTGAGGAGAAACAATTAACATCTCCCGCAATTATTGTGATTGGTGAAGTTGTGAAAGAACGTATGGAGCTGTCATCCTTGGTAGAGAATTTAAATAAAAATTTATTTTAGCATCGATGGAAGAAAGAAATAATTTATATCCTATTTTCTTAAAAATGAACCATCTAAAGGTGCTTATAGTTGGTGGTGGCAATGTGGCTGAAGAAAAACTGACTTTCATTTTAAAATCCAGTCCTGATGCTTCTGTAACAATAGTGTCACCAATGTTTAGGGAAGGTACTGTATCTTTGTCTAAACAAGGTGATGTTAAGTTAATAAAGAGTAGGTATAGTAAACGTTTTTTAAAAGGAAAACACATTGTGATAGTTACTACAGATGTCCCTGCTATCAATGTGAAAGTTTATAAACATTGTAGAAGACGCAGTATTTTAGTAAATGTAGCCGATAATCCCCCGTATTGCGATTTTTATATGGGAGGTATTGTCACAAAAGGGCATGTAAAAGTAGCTATTTCAACTAATGGACAGTCACCTACCATAGCCAAACGTTTACGTCAGTTTTTCGAGGATGTCATTCCAGAAAATGTGGACGATTTGGTTAAAAATTTGAATGAATATAGAAAAACAATAAAAGGTGACTTTGAACAAAAAGTGGAAACACTAAACGAATTTACCAAAGGATTAATTGAAAAAAAAGAGTAAAAGAGTCATAACATGATTAAAACAGATATACTAATTATCGGGGCAGGTCCAACAGGATTATTCGCTGTTTTTGAAGCAGGATTATTAAAATTAAAATGTCATTTAATTGATGCGTTGCCACAACCAGGTGGACAATGCTCAGAAATATATCCAAAGAAACCTATTTATGATATTCCTGGATTTCCAGAAATATTAGCGGGAGATTTAACCAGAAACTTATTAGAACAAGGTAAACAATTTGAGCCTGGTTTTACATTAGGGGAGCGTGCAGAAACGATTGAAAAACAAGATGACGGTTCGTTTATTGTAACAACTAATAAAGGCACTAAACATCAAGCTCCAGTAGTTGCTATTGCTGGCGGATTAGGTTCTTTCGAACCAAGAAAACCAGCGATTGATGGTATCGAGAATTATGAAGATAAAGGTGTAGAATACTTTATAAAAGATCCAGAAATTTATAGAAATAAACGCGTAGTTATTTCCGGGGGTGGTGACTCTGCTTTAGATTGGAGTATATTTTTAGCTGATGTGGCTTCAGAAGTCACATTAATTCATAGAAGAAATGAATTTAGAGGAGCTTTAGATTCTGTTGAAAAAGTAGGCGAATTAAGAGCTTTAGGAAAAATCAATTTAATTACCCCATCAGAAGTAACTGGTTTGATTGGTAAAGATAAATTGGAAGCCGTTGTTGTCACTACAGAAGGGGATGAGACTATATTGGAAACAGATCATTTTATTCCTTTATTCGGATTATCTCCCAAATTAGGACCTATAGCTGATTGGGGACTCGAAATTGAAAAGAATGCCATTAAAGTAGATAACTCATTAAATTATCAAACAAACATTCCTGGGATTTTTGCAATTGGTGATGTGAACATATATCCAGAAAAATTGAAGTTAATATTATGTGGATTCCATGAAGCTACTTTAATGTGTCAAGCAGCTTACAGAATTATCAATCCAGGCAAAAGGTATGTTTTAAAATACACAACGGTTAGCGGTATTGATGGTTTTGATGGTACTAGAAAAGAAGCACCGAAAGCTGTTGTACAATCCATTCAATAAAAAAGATTTTATCTAAATCTATTATTGTTGTAAATTTCAAGATTGAATAACGACAATCATTTAGATAATTAAAAGTATTTGATATGGATCCATGTAAAGAATTGAATGACAAATTGATTCAAAAAAAATATAATGTTCGTTTAAAAGATGTTGTTAAAACATTTACCAAGCGATTGTTTTATTACATTTTTGATGAACATGACAATGAGCTTCAGTCTTTAAAGAAAACCTTTTTAGAAATTGCCGATAATTTAAACATTGAAAATAGCGATGCCGTTTGGGGTGAGTTTAAAGGCAATTTTCAGTCTATTAGAGTAAAATTAGATATGGATGCAGTTGCTGTTATGAACTTTGACCCGGCAACAAAAAGCCTAGAGGAGGTGTATATGGCATGTCCGGGCTTTTATGCGATTTCTATCTACCGCTTAAGTCATCAATTGTATGTGCAAAAAGTGCCTATTCTCCCAAGAATGATGAGTGAATATGTACATGGTATTACAGGTATTGATATTCACCCAGGCGCGACTATTGGTGAATCATTTTTTGTTGACCACGGAACAGGAATTGTTATTGGAGAAACCTCCATCATCAAAAATAACGTAAAGATTTTTCAAGGGGTTACTTTGGGAGGGGTACAAGTTAAAAAGAGCATGGAATCTACAAAGCGTCACCCAACGATTGAGGATAACGTGATTATTTATGCCAATGCGACTATTTTAGGTGGCGATATTGTTATAGGAGCAAACAGTACTATTGGAGCGAACGTTTGGATAACTGAATCGGTTCCAGAAAATTCATTAGTTACGTATCAAACCGAAATAAAAATCAGACCCAAAAAAAATGGCATCCGTTAAAGGAATTTTAAATCAGATAGGAAATACACCACTAGTTGAGGCAAGTCATTTAATTTCAAAAAAAAGGGTTAAACTTTATTTGAAATTAGAAGGCGATAACCCAGGAGGCAGCGTTAAAGACCGTGCTGCTTTTAATATGATTAGTGAGGCCTTAAAACGTGGTGATCTTAAGAAGGGGGATTATTTAGTGGAGGCAACCAGTGGTAATACAGGTATTGCTTTAGCATTTATAGCCAATTTGTTGGGTTTGAATATGGTTTTAATAATGCCCGAAAACTCTACAGAAGAACGTGTTAAAACCATGCGAGCTTATGGTGCTGAGGTCATTTTAACGCCTGCTGATGTTGGTATAGAAGGTTCAAGAGATTTAGCGTTTCAATTAAGAGATGAAAAAGGGTATACCCTTTTAAATCAGTTTGAGAATGATGATAATTGGAAAGCGCATTACAAAACCACAGGGCCTGAAATTTGGAGAGATACAGACGGTGAAGTGACTCACTTTGTGTCTGCTATGGGAACTACGGGAACCATAATGGGAGTTTCAACATTTTTAAAAGAAAAAAATAAACATATTACTATAGTAGGTGCGCAACCGGCAGATGGTGCAAAAATTCCAGGAATAAGAAAATGGTCGCCAGATTATGTGCCAAAGTTTTTCGATCGTTCTAAAGTGGATATTGTGGTTGATGTTAATGAAGAAAACGCTAAAACTACGACACAAAGATTAGCTAAGGAAGAAGGTGTTTTTGCAGGAATGAGTAGTGGGGGGGCGGTTTATTGTGCCTTGCAAATTGCAGAAACCCTAGATGAGGGTGTTATTGTTGCCATTATTTGTGATAGAGGAGATAGATATTTGTCTTCAACTTTGTTTGAATAATAACAATGAATTTTCATCAAAATAATGTGAAATCGCCCATTGAAAAGAAGTTTCTTTAAGCAAATAAAAACAAAGGCGATTGCATATGACCAAAAAATAATCAATTTTGCTTATGAATTTAAAAAAATGTGAGGTATTTTTGCCCGCTAGTTCATAAACGTATTAATTGTGTTATCAAGAAAGGTAGAGGGAATAGACCCGTTGAAGCCTTGGCAACCCTTTATCTTTTAAAGAAGGTGCTACGTTCTACTGTTAGTCCTGAATTTTTTTCAGGAGCTATACAGAAAGATAACGAAAAGTGTTTTTTTACTTTTCTTGATGACATGCAGATATAAATTATCAAAGATGTCAAACATACAACAAGCTTTACAGCAACGTATTTTAGTGCTAGATGGTGCCATGGGAACCATGCTTCAGCAATATAAATTTACTGAAGACGATTTTAGAGGCGAACGCTTTAAGGACTATCCAACACCTTTACAGGGGAATAACGATTTATTGTCCATCACCCAACCTGAGGCTATTAAAACCATTCATGCCAAATATTTTGAAGCCGGAGCAGATATTGTTGAAACCAATACATTTTCGGGAACAACCATTGCTATGGCCGATTATCAAATGGAAGATTTGGTGTATGAACTCAATTACCAATCCGCTAAAATAGCAAAAGAAGTGGCGAATGAATTTACATCCAAAGAACCAAATAAACCTCGTTTTGTTGCGGGATCTATTGGGCCTACTAACCGTACGGCTAGTATGTCGCCAGACGTCAATGACCCCGGTTATAGAGCTGTGACGTTTGATGAATTGCGAATCGCATACAAACAGCAAGTGGAAGCGTTAATGGACGGAGGAGTTGATTTGCTTTTGGTTGAAACGGTGTTTGACACTTTGAATGCAAAAGCCGCATTGTTTGCCATAGAGCAAGTAAAGGAAGAACGGAATATTGATATTCCAATCATGTTAAGTGGAACGATTACCGATGCCTCAGGTAGAACCTTGTCTGGTCAAACAGCTGAAGCTTTTTTAATTTCAGTATCTCATATTCCATTATTATCCATTGGATTTAATTGTGCTTTAGGGGCAAATTTATTGCAACCCCATTTAGAAGCTATCGCCAATAAAACAGATTTTGCTATTTCAGCCCATCCCAATGCTGGTTTGCCAAATGCATTTGGCGAATACGATGAATCCCCAGAAGAAATGGGAGAACAAATTGAAGAATATTTAAAAAAGAATTTAATTAATATTATTGGAGGGTGTTGTGGAACAACGCCAGAGCATATAAAAGTGATTGCCAATATTGCCGCAAAGTATAAACCAAGAGAATTTGTTATTTCTGCGAAGGCAGTAATCTAATAAAAGAAGTAAAATGATTCTAGAAGTTGCTGTATTAAATATTAAAAAAGGATTTTCAAAAGACTTTGAAAATAGCTTTGAGGAAGCACAAAAAATCATTTCATCAATGAAAGGCTATGTATCTCATGAATTGAAGAAATCAATAGAACATGAAGATAAATATATATTATTAGTGAATTGGGAATCTATTGAAGACCATGAAATAGGATTTAGAAAGTCAGAAGAATATCAACAATGGAAAACATTATTGCATCATTTTTATGAACCCTTTCCCATCGTAGAGCATTATAGGTAGATGATAGTTTATGGTTTTTGGTTGATAGTTTTTAGGATTGAATAGATAATTTAAAAATGAATTATACAGAATTAGATGTTTGGATATGTTCTAGAAAATTGGTTAGGTTGATTTATAAATTAACAAAATCATATCCTCAAGAAGAGCTGTATGGTTTAATAAACCAAATAAGGCGAAGTGCTGTTTCTATACCATCCAACATTGCTGAAGGAGTGGGTAGACAATCAAATAAAGAAACTATTCATTTCCTTTTCATGGCTAAAGGTTCACTTAATGAAGTGGAAACCCAATTGTATTTGTCTTTTGATTTAGGATACATTTCAGAACAAGAACTAAAAGATATATTAGGAAAAGTGATTTCAAACAAAAAACTGTTATACGGTTTTATTAATTATTATAAAAAATTATGATTACTGAAACCAACAACCAACAATCAACAACCAACAACCAAAGAAAATACATGCGTTTGTCGGGATTAGAACCATTAATCCTGAATGAAAACAGTAATTTTATAAACGTTGGAGAACGTACGAACGTGGCTGGTTCACGTATGTTTTTGCGATTGATTAAAGAAGAAAAATTTGATGAAGCTTTAGCTGTCGCTCGTCATCAAGTGGATGGTGGAGCGCAAATAATTGACATTAATATGGACGACGGACTTATAGACGGCAAAGAGTCTATGGTGCGTTTTTTAAACTTAATTGCCTCCGAACCAGATATTTCTAGAGTTCCTATTATGATTGATAGTTCGAAGTGGGAGATCATTGAAGCTGGTTTACAAGTAGTACAAGGTAAATGCGTGGTGAATTCCATTTCACTAAAAGAAGGAGAAGAGAAATTTATTTGGGAAGCTAAACAAATAAAAAGGTATGGTGCAGCTGTCGTTGTCATGGCGTTTGATGAAGTGGGACAAGCCGATAATTACGAACGAAGATTAGAAATTAGTAAACGCTCGTATGATATTTTAGTCAACCAAGTAGGCTTTCCTTCCGAAGACATCATTTTTGATTTAAACATATTTCCTGTAGCAACGGGTATGGAAGAACACCGTAGAAATGCTATTGATTTTATTGAAGCCACCCGTTGGGTGCGTGAAAATTTACCAAACGTCAGCGTGAGTGGAGGTGTGAGCAATGTATCCTTTTCTTTTAGAGGCAATGATGGGGTTCGCGAAGCCATGCACTCTGTGTTTTTATATTATGCCATTCAAGCGGGCATGAATATGGGTATTGTAAATCCAGCACTTTTAGAAGTCTATGATAACATCCCAAAAGATTTATTAGATCGTGTTGAAGATGTTATTTTAGATAGAAGAGACGATGCTACCGAACGTTTATTGGACTTTGCAGAAACTGTAAAAGGCTCAAAAAAAGAAGTTGGTGTCGATTTATCATGGCGTGAAAATCCCGTTCAGGAAAGAATCACACATGCGCTTGTAAAAGGTATCGATGCGTTTATTATTGAAGATGTGGAGACTGCCAGATTGCAAGCAGAAAAGCCTATTGATGTAATTGAAGGCCATTTAATGATAGGGATGAACGTTGTGGGCGACTTGTTTGGCGCAGGAAAAATGTTCTTGCCGCAAGTGGTAAAATCAGCTCGAGTTATGAAAAAAGCAGTAGCTTATTTAAATCCGTTTATAGAAGCTGAAAAAGGGGATCTTCAAGAACCTGTTGGTAAAATATTAATGGCCACTGTAAAAGGGGATGTGCATGATATTGGTAAAAATATTGTAAGTGTTGTTTTAGCTTGTAATAATTATGAAATAGTCGATTTGGGGGTCATGGTACCACCAGAAAAGATTATTGAAACCGCCATACGAGAACGTGTTGATGCCATCGGTTTATCTGGTTTAATTACCCCATCACTTGATGAAATGGTGTATTTAGCTAAAGAAATGCAACGTAATAATTTAGAAATTCCGTTGTTAATTGGAGGTGCTACAACATCAAAAGCACACACGGCCGTTAAGATTGACACGCAATATAAAAATGCTGTAATTCACGTGAATGATGCATCTAGAGCAGTTACCGTTGTAGGCGATTTATTGAACAAAAAGACGGTGAATGAATATGTTCTTAATTTAAAGAAGGATTATGACGAATTTCGTACTAAGTTTTTAAAGCGAGGAAAGGAAAAATCATATATATCCATTATTGAGGCTCGTAAAAGAAAGTTCAAAATTGATTGGAATACTACTGAAATTGTAAAGCCTAAAGAACTAGGCATACAGATGTTGAAACAGTTAAGTCTAAAAGAGTTGGTGCCTTTTATAGATTGGAGTCCGTTTTTTAGAAGTTGGGATTTACATGGGAAATATCCAGATATTTTGACAGATGAGGTTATTGGTGAACAAGCGACCATCATGTTTAATGAAGCTCAAAAAATGATCGAAGATATCATTGCAAAACAGTTATTAAAACCAAGAGCTGTTTTCGGATTGTTTGAAGCTAATACCATCAATCAAGATGATATTTCTATTCAGAAGAAAGGAAAAGAAATCGCTGTTTTTAGAACCTTACGTCAGCAATTAAGCAAACGTGAAGGGATTCCAAATATAGCGTTAGCAGATTTTATTGCGCCAAAGGAAACAGGAAAAACTGATTATATGGGTGCTTTTGCTGTAGCTATTTTTGGAGCGCAAGAATTAGCCGATAGTTACAGAAAAAAAGAGGATGACTATAACGCCATTATGGCGCAAGCTATTGCCGATCGTTTTGCTGAAGCCTTAGCGGAGTATTTGCATAAGCAAGTAAGAATGAAACATTGGGGCTATGCTGAAAATGAAGATTTAACTAACGATGATTTAATTAAGGAAAGTTATAAAGGCATTCGTCCAGCTCCTGGCTATCCAGCATGTCCAGATCATTTGGAAAAAGAAACGATTTGGGAATTATTAGACGTTGAAAAAATTATAGGTGTCATATTGACCGAAGGTTTAGCGATGTGGCCAGCAGCTGCGGTTTCAGGGTATTATTTTGCAAATCCAGAAGCTAAGTATTTTGGTTTAGGAAAAATTACCGATGACCAAGTAACGGATTATGCTGTTAGAAAAGGCATCACAAAAGAAAAGGCAAGAAAGTGGTTGCATCCAACCATTGCAGATGAATAATAAGTCCACCTAACCTCTAAAAAGGGAAGGGGTAAGGTGTGATTCTCTTCTTTTAGATGGGACAGGGCAGGGAAAAATATATATAAAATGAAAGATAAATTTATAGAATTAACATTGGGCAGTTACATCATTTCCCATGGATATAATTCCAAAAATAAAGAGATGATGGAGCCTATTCCTTCTGACAATTTTTCAAAAAAAATCATACCTATTTCCAGAATAAAGTCGGTTAGTGAGAAATATATTTTAACCGATTATGTAGATGGACGATGGATTTATTGGGAATACCAAGAAGATTATGAAACCATTAAAAAGTTATTGCTTTAATTTGCGTAAGGGATTGAAGTGTCATCCTTTTTATGTGTCAGTTCGAGTGAATTTGTGAAGAATGAACAAATTTGTATCGAGAACAAACATAAAAAGATATAGAGAAAAGCCCGACCCTTGTGGTAACACCCAGAAATAATAAATAAAAGATACTGAAATAAATTCAGCATAGATGAAAGTAACAGATCACATAAAAAAAGCCAACGGAAAGACATTATTTTCTTTTGAAGTGATTCCACCTCAAAAAGGAAAAAATATTCAAGAATTGTATGATAATATAGATCCGTTAATGGAGTTTAAACCGCCGTTTATTGATGTCACCACTTCTAGGGAAGAATATGTTTATATTGATAAAGGTAACGGGCTTTTGGATAAACGCATGACACGTATGCGGCCAGGAACGGTTGGTATTTGTGCCTCTATTATGTATAAATATGGTGTGGATGCCATTCCGCATTTACTTTGTGGTGGCTTTACCAAAGAAGAAACCGAGTATGTTTTGGTGGATTGTCATTATTTAGGCTTGGATAATGTGATGGCTTTGCGAGGTGATTCTATGAAAGATGAAGCTTATTTTAAACCTGTTCAAGGAGGGAATGCCTATGCTAGTGAATTGGTGGAGCAAATAGCTAATTTGAACAAGGGTAAATATTTACATGATGATGTTATAGTAGAGCATAATTCCGATTTTTGTATTGGGGTAGCTGGATATCCAGAAAAACATATGGAAGCACCATCTATGGTAACAGATTTAAAACGGCTAAAGGCCAAAGTAGATGCAGGAGCAGATTATGTGGTAACGCAAATGTTCTTTGATAACAATAAGTTTTTTGAGTTTGTAGAGAAAGCCAGGGTTGCGGGTATTATAGTGCCTATTATTCCAGGTATTAAACCAATAGCTGTAAAACGACATTTGCAATTATTGCCACAAGTTTTTAAAATAGATTTGCCACAAGAACTTATTGATGCTGTTGAGGGTTGTAAAGATAATAATGCGGTTAGGCAAGTGGGCATTGAGTTTGCTATACAACAATCTAAAGAGTTGAGAGACTTTGGTGTACCCGTATTACATTATTATTCTATGGGTAAAAGTGATAATATAAAAGCTATAGCGTCTGCGTTGTTTTAATAGAAAACTTGCTGAAAAGTTTTTTAAAAGACTTTATTAAAAACCGTCTTCTATAACTTGATTTAGTTTTAAAGATAATTTTTTTGCACCTATTTTATTTAAATGAACACCGTCAAAATAATCTTTTGAATTAAAACCAATCCCTTTTGAATAATCTAAATAGATACATTTTTCGTAAGTTTTAGCTAGATCTTTACTTGAGTTAATAGAATTAATTAAAATATCTTTATCTATTTTGTCATAGTAGGTTTTATAAGTGGGAGCTGAAAAAAGCACTAAATTAATATTGTTTTTTCTACAAATATTTATTATTGAGTTTAAATTAGATAAATTTTCTGAAATTAATTTTTCATTTTTTTTGACTGTAGAGTTGTCTTCTATAGCTTGATCAAGACTTACGGCATCTATATCTGATATGTCTTTATTTAATGCGCTTGAAGTTTTACACCAACCTAATTCTGTGCAAAATATTAATGGATTATTAGGATCACGCTTGATGTAGTAAGAATACAAATATCCCTTATTAATAGAAAAATGAGTATTTAAAAGCTCACTGTTATATTTCAATTCAGAAAGTGTGTTTGCTTTTATACCAAAATATATTTTGTAATTTTTGAGAAGAGATTGAAAATCTAGTTCTATATTATCATATAAAGTTATATATGAAATGGGTAAAATTATTGTTTTCAAGTTTTTTAACTTATTCTCAAACTTTTTTAAAATTAATAAATCATAATTTAAATCTTGAGCAAAATAACTTGAATTAAAAGTATTGCTGATAAAATATTTAGGATCGAGCCCAAATGTTGCTTCAGAACTTCCCAAAATTAATGTTTCAATTTCAGTGGCGTGCTCAGTTAAATATTTATTTTTTACAGAATAATCATTAGGAATATTTCTTAATGCTATTTCCAGAATAATTCCTAGAATAATTATCGGAATTGACAAAAAGAAAATTTTCAATAGAATTTTTTTCATACACTTAAAATTTTAAATAAATAAAATTCTGGGAGCTTTTGCTAAAATTAATTATTAAAACAAAAATTAAGTAATATAATGACCAACGTAAATATTTATTATAACTATCAATTTGGAAATCATGTGTTTTATTTTTATTTATCCATTCAATTATAAAGAAAAAGACAAGAATACCTGTTGTTTTTATAAGTTGACCAGAAGAAATAATTTCAGAATTGTAACTAATAGTATTATTAATTTTGAAAATATTTATAATATACTCAAAAGCACCTATGATATTATCTGATCTAAAAAAAACATCGGTAAGTGCTATCAACAAAAATAGGGCAGCCATACTAATTAGTTCTTTTAGGGTTGGGAAATTTCTTCCTTTGGATAAAACCTGTGAAGTGTTCATCTTTCCAGAATATACTAAAGGGATAAAATACAGCCCATGAAATAGACCATAAACTATAAAAGTCCAGTTCGGTCCGTGCCAAAAACCAACCAAAATAAAAGTAGATACAATTGAAATTACGAGTCCCTTTTTCTTATAAGATCTTAAGCTAAAGGATAATGGTGTGAATACAAAATCCATCATCCATGTGGTTAGGGATATATGCCATTTTCTCCAATAATCACTAATGTTTGTAGAGAAAAATGGAGTTGAAAAATTACGCATTAGTTGAATTCCAAATAATTTTGATATACCTATGGCCATATTAGAATATCCTGAAAAATCAGCATACAACTGAACAGCATAAAATAAAGCTCCTATTAGTAAGGTAACGCCAGCTTCATTTTCATAATTATTAAATATTGGATCCACAATTACAGCGCAATTTTCTGCAATAACAATTTTAGCAAATAAGCCCCATAATATCTGTCTGAGGCCATCAACAAAAATGTTATACGAAAGATTTCTTTTTTCTTGAAGTTGAGGCATCATCTTTGATGCTCTTTCAATGGGGCCGGAGAGAATTTTAGGAAAGTAACTTACAAACACAGAAAATTCTAAAATGTTATTACTTGGTTCAATCTCTTCATTATAAACATCAATAAGATAACCTAATGTTTGAAATGTGAAAAAACTAATTCCTAAAGGGATTAATATAGTAAGTGTATTATAACTGGATGAACCACCAAAAATATTTAAAAGTTGTACAAAGCCTTCATAGAAAAAATTGAAGTACTTAAAATAAATTAAAAGACCAATATTGAATATTAGACCTAGGTATAGAAACCTCTTCTGTATTTTCTCTTTTTTTGCATTTCGTATATTTAATCCTAAATAATAATTAAGCAAAATGCTGGTAATTAGTAAAAATAAAAAACGCCAATCGGCAAAAGCATAAAAAAATAGACTGGAGATTAGCAGAAGTATGTTTTGAGAAATCTTATTTTTATTAAAAACGTACCAATATAGAAATAGTATGGGAATAATAAAATAAACAAAACTTAAGGAGTTAAATATCACGTATAATTAGATTTTACTTTGTATAACTGAAACCAGAGACCCCATATTTTTTAATTTATTTAAATCTCTAAGTTTAAATTTAATATTAAATGTCTCTTCTATGTTTGTAAGTATAATCATATGAGATAAAGAGTCCCACCCATCAACATCATTTGCAGTTAATTCATCATGCATCTCAAAATTATTATGCCCTAGTACAGAAATTAGAACATGGTTTATTTTTTCTTTAATTATATTAATTTCCATTTTACGCAGCTTTAATTGAATTAAATAATTCTTTTAGTTTATTTCTATCTGTTTTTCCATTGGTGTTTAAAGGAAAGGTATTTAGAAATCTGACCTGAGTAGGAATCATATAATTTGGGAGTTTACTTTTTAAATTATCTAATAGTTTTTTTGTGTCAAAAGTGTCAGATTCTAAGACTAAACCTATTTCCGAATTTTTGTTATTATTACTAACTGCTAAAGCTACCGCATTTATTTTATTTAAAGTAGTCTTGACATGAAATTCTATTTCTGATAATTCTACTCTAAAGCCTTGTATCTTTGCTTGAAAATCAATACGCCCTATGTAAAGGATATTGCCATCTTTTTCAGCACAACATAAATCCCCGGTTCTATAAAATCTAGTTTTTTTTCCTTTGTGCTTTTTATAGAAAAAGACTTCTCTGTTTTTGTCTTCGTTATTCCAATAACCGGTAGTTAGTTGCAAGCCACTAAGGCACAATTCTCCTTGCTCACCTACTTTTACTTCATTATTGTTTTTATCTACAATTATAGTTGATGTGTTGAGCATTTCTTTGCCAATAGTTAGAATCCCATTGCGATTTTTGTTTTCAGCATTTCTTTTATAGGTATATTCTGTGCAGTAAATAGTACATTCGGTTGGGCCATATACATTAACAATTGTTGCATTAGGTACACATTTACTCCACTCTTCGGTAATGTCTAATGGTAATGCTTCACCACAGAATAAACTATATTTCATAGAAGGGCAATTAATTTCATCAAAATATGGCCTTAAATATTGTAAAATAGACGGAACCATTAAAGCATAAGTTAGGTTGTAGTCTTCCATAAGCTGAAAAATATAACTATATTTAATCTCGTTTTTTGGTATAGTATATACACAGGCACCTTTAAGCAAAGGAACTAAATATGAAACCACAGATAAATCAAATGTTAACTCAAACATTTGCAAACATCTATCTTCTTTTGTTATTGTATAATCTAATGACCCATGTGCTTCAATAAATGCAGATAAATTGCCAAAATTAATTGGTACTCCTTTTGGAATTCCTGTTGTACCCGATGTAAAGAATATGTAGGCTAAGGTATCATTAGATATTTTAGCAGGAAATAAGTTGTTCTCTGTATTGCTTAAATTTTTAGTAAGTATTGAATTGTATGAATTAATGACTTTTTTATTTGAAGAATCGAGAATAGACCTTAAACTGGCTTGGTCAATTATATTTATATTTCTTTCAATGGGGAATTCAGGATTTATTGGCACATAAGCTTTTCCTTCAAACCACAAAGCTATTATAGAAGCGTAAGTCTCTATGTCATCATTAGTGATTAGACCAACAGCAGTTTCATCTTCATTGACTGAAGTTTTAATAACGGCTCTTATGTTACTTATTTTTTGTAATAATTCTTTATAAGTATAAAATCTGTTGTCTATACAAAAAGCATTATTATTTAAGTTGGTGGAGATAGAATTTAATAAGTTGTCAAGTATTTTCATTATTATTTAATTTCCATTAGTCTATAGTTATAGGCAAATTCAATATAAAAAATCACAAAATAAGCCTATTGAATTTATTTCAGGAGGGAATGAAATAATAATGGCGCAAATATATAATAATAAGGAAATGGAATGTTTAATAATCTATGAATTAATAATAAATTCGTTATAATGTTATTTTGGATAAGAGACTCCTATTTGTTTTATTTGACCGATTTGAATTTTTTATATCTTATAGATTGAATGGTTATTATATAATAATTCCTCTACATTTGTGAAATAAATAAAACCTTTAATGAGGCCATTTTTAACCTATGTATTTTGTTTTTTCTATGCGATATCTTTTTCACAGGAAAAACAATATACTTCTTATTTTGACATTAATTATTTCAAAGGAAATATTGCATTACACAATAATGATATTCTTCATTTAATCAAGGGGCATCCAGAAGGCGTGATTGTAAGTTGGAATAAAAAAACTTATGGATTTAATGATTGGGAACAACGTTATAATTACCCTGATTATGGGGTTTCTTTTATTTATCAGAATTTAAAGAATGATGTTCTAGGTAATAATTATTCACTTTATGGACATTACAATTTCTATTTTTTCAAACGGAATCTAATGATGCGTATTGGTCAAGGTTTGGCTTTAACAACAAATCCTTACGACAAAGAAACAAACTACAGAAACAATGCTTTTGGTTCTAAACTATTGAGTAGTACGTATGTGATGCTTAATTATAAGAAGGAAAAGATTATAGGTGATTTTGGCTTGCAAGCAGGACTGTCTTTAATACATTATTCTAATGCAAACGTAAAAGCACCAAATACCAGCATCAATTCCATGACATTTAATTTAGGTGTGACCTATAATTTAGATGAGGAAGAACCAGAATATGTCACCACGTTGTCTGAAATAGGAAAAGAAAAATTTACTGAACCATTAAAATATAATGTGGTTTTTAGAACGGGTATTAATGAAAGTGATGTTGTTGGCAGTGGTCAATTTCCATTTTATATATTTTCTAGTTATGTAGATAAAAGAATCAATAGAAAAAGTGCGTTTCAGTTGGGTGCTGATGTGTTTTTTTCGAATTTTTTAAAAGAATATATTTATTATAGATCGGTGTCTTTTCCTGAAGAATCCACAACAGGACATGAAGATTATAAACGGGTTGGAGTGTTTGTAGGTCATGAGTTGTTTGTAAACAAAACCTCATTAATCACACAATTTGGGTGTTATGTATATTATCCATTCGATTTTGAGGGGAGAACCTATATTAGAGCGGGTTTAAAACGGTATATTAATGATAAGTGGTTTGGTGCTTTAACGCTAAAATCGCATGGAGCAAAAGCAGAAGCTGTTGAATTTGGTATCGGAATAAGGTTATGAAAAAAATAATTTATATAATAATATTAATAGTTTTGTTTTCTTGCAATACCGAAAACACTGGTGATTGTTTCCAAACGACAGGAGCTATCATTCAGCAAGAAGTAACACTTTCGACATTTGATAAAATTTTAGTAAATCGAGATATTGAATTAATAGTAAAAGAAGGATCTGAACAAAAAGTTATTGTTGAAACAGGTGAGAATTTATTAAATGATGTTAAGGTGGTTATTACAGATGGAAAGCTTATCCTGACAGATAATAATAGTTGTAATTATGTTCGCAATTATGGGGTTACAAAAGTATATGTGACATCTCCAAATATTACTGAAATTAGAAGTTCTACACAGTATGATGTGCGTTCTGATGGTGTTTTAACGTATCCAACTTTGACTATTTTGTCTGAAGATTACAGTGCGCCAGATTCCTTTACGGTCGGAAACTTTCATCTACAATTAAATAATAATGCTTTCAACGTCGTATTTAATAATTTATCTAATTGTTATATTTCAGGAAATACAAATAGCTTAAATATCACTTTTGCATCAGGATTGTCAAGGTTTGAAGGAGAAAATCTTATTGCCCAAAATATAACGTTTTGGAACCGAAGTTCAAACGATATGATTTTAAATCCGCAACAATCCATCAGTGGAAAAATTTCAGGAACAGGCAATGTTATTTGTGTAAATCAACCACCTATTGTGAATGTTGAAGAACACTATAAAGGACGATTAATTTTTAATTAACTGCATCGCTTGTTTAGCAATTTCCAATTCTTCGTTAGTGGGAATTACCAAAATTTTCACTTTTGAATCTTTACTGTGAATAGCCCGAAGTTCTTTAGAGTTGGCTGCATTTTTTTCTGAATCTAAATGAATCCCTAGAAAATCTAAATCTTTACAGATCAACTCCCTTATTAAAACGGAATTTTCACCAATTCCAGCAGTAAATATGATAGCGTCCAATCCGTTTAATATAGCGGCATAACTGCCAAGATATTTTTTTATTCGATAGGCATTCATTTCGAGTGCCAACTGGCAATTTTTATTGCCTTTTTCGGCATGGTATTGTATATCCCTTAAATCGCTAAATCCGGTAAGCCCCAACATACCACTTTCTTTTTGTAATAACACATTTATGTCTTTTAATTTGTAATTTAGCTTATCTTTTAAATAAAAAATCACAGAAGGATCGATATCGCCAGAACGCGTTCCCATTATCAATCCACTAGCAGGCGAAAATCCCATAGAATGATCGATGCTTTTTCCGTTTTTTATGGCGGTCATGCTACAACCATTTCCCAAATGTAGGGTAATGATTTTCGATTTTTCTTTTCCTAAAAATGCAGTGGCTTTTTCAGAAACATATTTATGACTGGTGCCATGAAATCCATATAAACGAATATTGTGTTCGGTTAAGAGTTCATTAGGAATGGCATATTTATAAGCATGTTCAGGAATCGTTTGATGAAAAGCAGTATCAAAAATCGCAACCTGTTTAGCCTTAGGGAATATTTCTTCAGCAACTTGGATACCATCTAAATTAGGAGGATTGTGAAGTGGTGCTAAAGATGATAATGCTCTTATTTTTTCTTTGGCATCTTCAGTTATCAGTGTTGTCGAACTGAAATAGTTTCCACCATGTACGACTCGGTGTCCAACAGCAATAATGTCTTCTGGAGATTTAATAACGCCTGTTTGTTTATCTAAAAGTTGTTTGGCTAGGAGTTTCAATCCCGTTTTGTGGCTTATCATGCCCGTTTCAACTTCAATGGTATGATGATCCGATTTGTATATGAAATTAGCATCACTAAAACCAATCCGTTCTATGATGCCAGAACACATGATGGTTTCTTGTGGCATGTTGAACAATTGGAATTTTATGGAAGAACTTCCTGAATTTAAAACGAGTATTTGCATAATATATTAAATGTCTTGTGCTTGAATGGCTGTTATAATTACGGTACTGTAAATATCGTCTACGGTACAACCTCTACTTAAATCGTTTACGGGTTTATTTAATCCTTGTAAAACGGGGCCAATAGCCAATGCACCGGTTTCACGTTGTACGGCTTTGTAAGTATTGTTACCCGTGTTTAGATCTGGAAAAATCAACACACTAGCATGTCCTGCTACTTCAGAATCTGGCATTTTGCTTTTTCCAATGCGTATATCTACTGCGGCATCGTATTGAATTGGACCTTCGATTTTTATACTAGGATCTAACTTTTTGACTATCTCTGTAGCTTCTCTAACTTTTTCAACTTCGGCTCCTTTTCCTGATTCACCAGAAGAATAAGAAAGCATAGCTACTTTGGGTTCTATGCCAAAATCTTTTGAGGTTTGGGCAGATGAAATAGCTATTTCCGCTAGTTCTTGAGCGTTTGGGTTTGGATTGATAGCACAGTCACCAAAAACGGAAATACGGTCTTCTAAGCACATAAAGAAAATAGAAGACACAATATTAACGCCTGGTTTTGTTTTTATAAATTGTAATGCAGGTCTCAAAGTATGTTGTGTAGTATGTACGGCACCAGACACCATACCATCGGCATGACCTTTGTAAATCATCATGGTTCCAAAATAAGAAACGTCGGCCATAGTATCTCTAGCGATATCCAAATTGACATCTTTGTGCTTTCTAAGTTCATAAAACGTATTAACGTAATCCTCAAAATATGGGGATTTTGTAGGAGAGATAATATTTACTTTGTTTAAATCCAATGAAATATCAAGTTTTTCGATGCGTTCTTTTATTTTATCTGCTTCTCCAATCAGTGTTAAATTTACAACACGTGAATCAATTAATCTTGCTGCAGCACGTAAAACACGTTCATCATAACCTTCTGGTAAAACAATATGTTTCTTGTTTTTTAAAGCTCGTTGTAATAAGTTGTACTGAAACATTCTTGGAGTAAATATTTCCGACTGAAAAGTAATCAATTTATCTGCAAGTTTATCAGTGTCTACATGCTTTTCAAAAGTGGAAATGGATGTTGTTATTTTTTCGGTATGATCAGCATATATTTTTGGCTTAATAGTGCCAATACTATTAGTGACAGAATAGGTGCCACCTTTAACACTAATTATAGGAACAATGCTAGACAAACCTTCAATAAGTTTTAATATGGATTCTTCAGGAATAAGTCCGCCGGTTAAAATAATACCAGCAATTTTAGGGTAGTTTTTTGAGATGTTGGCTTGTAAAGCACCAAGAATAATATCGGCACGATCTCCAGGAGTTATTACCAAAGCGTTGTCTTTTAAATGCGTTAAATAATTACGCAGTTGCATAGCACCAACACTGAAATTTTCCGAAAGATTGTGTAACATATCATTTCCAAAAAGCACTTGTCCGTCTAATGATTTTACAATTTCCTTTATGGTTGGACTTGATAAACTATGAATTATAGGGATAACTGTAATATCTGTATCGTTGTTTATGCGTTCTTTTAATAAATGTTTTAATTCTTTAAGATTGTCAACATTAACTTTGTTGGTCATTATAGAAAGTACATCTGCTTCTTGTTTAAAAGTGTCGTAAGCCAATTGTACATTGTCAACAATTTCCTTTAAGTCATTTTTATCGCCTCTTGTTACGATAATTACAGGGAGTCCCAAATTTTTTGAAATCAGCATATTAATATCTAATTCCAAGCTTGAGTTTTCGTGAGAAAAGTCTGTACCTTCAACTAAAACAATATCAAATAAATCTTCTAAATATTTATATTTTCTAATTATTTCGTCAATAACGTCGCCTGCTTTACCTTGATTGTATAGGTTAAGAACTTCATTTCTAGTAAAAGCAAACGTTTTTTTGTAATCAATATTAATTTCAAAGTATGAGAGTACGGTGTTGATATGATTATCCATGTCACCCTCATCTGGATCATCAATGATGGGCCTAAAATATCCTACTTTTGCAGTTTTGCCTAAGAGCATACGCATTAAGCCCAAAACAACGACAGATTTACCACTTCTTGGTTCAATGGTAGTAACGTAAATTCCTTTACTCATAGTTTTATATGTTTAAAATATGCTGCAAAATTAGTATCTTCATATATTTGTAAATCTGATTTATATCATAACTTTAAAAAAAATCAAGAAGAAAAGCTCATTATTTCGAAGTTAAATCTCTAAAAAGAGACTCTAAACTAGCATTTTTTTGATTGAGTTGTAAAATTTTCAATTCATTATCATGTGCAAAATCAAACACATGAGAGCGCATGTCTTCTGAAGTCGAAAAGGTGATTTCATATATAAAATCTTTAGTGTTTATTACGCTTTTTACTTTAGGTAATTTTAATAAAAAAGCATCTTCAACTCTATAATCAAATTCAACAACAACAATTTGTTCTTTGGTTTCCCGAAGTTCCTGTAATTTTTTGTCGGCAACAATCTCTCCTTTATTAATTATGATAACGCGGTCGCACATAGCTTCTACTTCTTGCATGATATGTGTAGAAAGAAAAACAGTTTTTTTCTTGCCAATAGTTTTAATTAAGTTTCTAATGTCTACCAATTGGTTAGGGTCTAAGCCAGTTGTAGGTTCATCAAGTATTAAAACTTCCGGGTCATGCAACAAGGCGTTTGCCAAACCCACACGTTGACGATACCCTTTAGATAATTGGCCTATCTTCTTATGAGCTTCGGATGTTAATCCAGTTTGTTCAATAACTTCATTAATTCTGCTTTTGGAAATTTTAAAGATATTGGCATTAAAGGTTAAATATTCTTTTACATACATCTCCAGATATAATGGATTGTTTTCAGGTAAATAACCAACACTTTTTTGAACACCTTCAATATCGCTAACAATATCAAATCCATTAACTTTAGCAGAACCAGAATCTTTATGAAGAAAGGTTGTTAAAATTTTCATCATAGTGGATTTTCCAGCGCCATTCGGACCCAAAAAGCCAACTATTTCTGGGTTTTTTACTTTAAATGATACATTGTTTAAAGCTTTTTGGCTTCCATAAAGCTTAGAAATGCCCTCAACTTCTATAGACATACTTAAATTGTTTGTTCAAAAATAATGATTATATAGTGTAAAGTTATATTTGCTGTAAAATCTTTAAAATTTTTAATAAAAATGAAAAAAACTAAATATTCAATTTTGATTTATTAAAATATTAATTACTTTAGCGGCTCAATTATGAAGCCTTCATAGCTATTTTTTAACACCTAACGGAATGATTAAATGAAGGTTGCATGTGATAACTGAGAAAACAGTAAACAGATCAAATGAAAACAGCAGTATATTATACATATTTTAAAAACTTTTATTTCTTTTTTAGCAAAGGAATCGAGGCGTTGTATGTATAATTTATAAGTTATAAATTTAATATAAGTCTCGATGAAAATCGGGACTTTTTTTATGTATGATAAAAACGGTTGCCATACAAGGAATTAAAGGATCATTTCATCATATTGTTTCATTACAATATTTTGAAAAACCTGTGGATGTTATAGAATGCATGACTTTTGATGGATTAGTTAATTCTTTAGTCACTAAGGAAAGTGATGCAGGTATTATGGCTTTAGAAAACTCTATTGCTGGATCTATCCTTCCTAATTATGCTTTAATAGATAATAATGGATTGCATGTCGTGGGAGAGCATTATTTAGATATTCAACACAATTTAATGGCGTTGCATAATCAAAGTATGGAGGATATTAAAGAAGTGTATTCGCACCCCATGGCATTGTTACAATGTAAAGAATTCTTTAGGGATTATCCACATATAAAACTTATTGAAGATAAAGATACTGCAGAGGTTTCTGAACGTATTCAAAAACAACAACTTAAAGGTGTTGGAGCTATTGCTAGTGGGATGGCTGCCGAAATTTTCCAGTTAAATATTTTGGCACATAGTATTCAAACTATAAAGCATAATGAAACCAGATTTGCTATCGTAAAAAGAACAAATTCTGAGGTTTCAGAAAAAGACATAAATAAAGCTTCCATAAAATTTGAAGCAGACCATAAGCGAGGAAGTTTGGCAACTTTGTTGAATGTGATGAGCGATTGTAAATTGAGTTTAACAAAAATTCAATCTATGCCAATCATAGAAACGCCTTGGAAATATGCGTTTTTTGTTGATATAACTTTTGAAATGTATGAAGATTTTAAAAAAGCGAAATCTATAATGGATATTATGGCGATTAATTTTAAAGTATTGGGTGAATATAAAAATGCCAAATTATGATTGAGGTAGCAGACAGATTAAATACCGTTGAAGAATACTATTTCTCAAAAAAGCTAAGAGAAGTTGGTTTGCTTATTGCTAGTGGAAAGCCAGTAATAAATCTAGGTATTGGCAGTCCAGATATGCAACCCCCACAAAAGGTTGTTGATGCTTTAATAGATGGGATGTTAGATGCTAAGGCGCATCAATATCAAAGTTATCAAGGGCTTCCTGCTTTAAGGGAAGGTATGGCCAAATTTTATAAACAATATTTTAATGTGTCTTTAAGTCCGACCTCAGAGATTTTACCTTTGATGGGAAGTAAGGAAGGCATTATGCATATTTCTATGGCCTATTTAAATGAAGGTGATGGTGTGTTAATTCCAAATCCAGGATATCCAACATACCAATCTGTTTCAAACTTAGTAGGAGCTAAAACAGTGCTTTATGAATTAGATGAGGCGAATAATTGGTTGCCAGATTTAAAAGCTATTGAAAAACAAGATTTAAGTAATGTAAAGTTAATGTGGATAAATTATCCACACATGCCAACAGGCGCAGGGGCAACAGAACAGCTTTTTAAAGATTTAATAGCATTTGCTAAAAAGCACAATATATTGATTGTAAATGACAATCCTTATAGTTTTGTGCTGAATGATTCACCAAAAAGTATCATGAGTATTCGAGGTGCAAAAGATGTTTGTTTAGAGCTTAACTCGTTAAGTAAAACCTTTAATATGGCTGGATGGCGTGTTGGGATGGTTGTGGGCGATCCTAATTATATCAACAATATTTTAAAGGTTAAAAGTAATATGGATTCTGGGATGTTTTATGGCATTCAAAAAGGAGCTATTGAGGCTTTAAAATGTTCAAGTATGTGGTTTAGTACATTAAATAATGTTTATAAACAGCGTAGAGATTTGGTTTGGAAATTGGCTAAAGCATTAAACTGTACCTATGATGAAGAAGCCACAGGCCTTTTTGTTTGGGCGAAATTACCATCCCATGTCAAGTCGGAAGAATTTATAGACATGGTGTTAAAAAACAATCACATATTTATTACGCCAGGAACTATTTTTGGAAGTAAAGGAGAAGGCTACATCAGGTTTTCTTTATGTGCCACAGCCGAAGAATTAGAAGAGGCCATAGCAAGAGTAAAATAATAAAAGTTCTTCCAGTAGGGAAGATGTCTTGGAAAAGATACATGGTAATGAAGAATATATACATCATAGGGGTTGGATTAATAGGCGGAAG
Source organism: Confluentibacter sediminis (assembly GCF_003258355.1). Lineage (GTDB taxonomy): Bacteria > Bacteroidota > Bacteroidia > Flavobacteriales > Flavobacteriaceae > Confluentibacter > Confluentibacter sediminis. Next base: position 140,162 of record NZ_QKPO01000007.1, read on the forward strand.
TTTAGCTTTAGAACTTAAAAAACTAAATCCTAGCGTAACTATTTATGGTATAAGTAGAAAAGAGACAACACTTGATGAAGCATTGTCACTTAATTTAATTGATAAAAAAGCAACCATAGATGATATTCCTAATGCAGATTTAGTGATTTTATCCATTCCAGTGGATGCAACAGTTAAGCTGCTGCCAACACTTTTAGATAAGATCTCGGAAACAGGATTGGTGATTGATGTAGGTTCAACCAAACAAGCTATTTGTAAAGCGGTTGAGAATCATCCAAAAAGAAAGCATTTTTTAGCGATGCATCCTATTGCAGGAACAGAATATTCAGGGCCTAAAGCGGCTATTTATAATTTGTTTAAAAACAAAACGAACATCATTTGTGAAGAAGAAAAAACAGATGAAAAACTAAAAAATGAAGTTTTGGGTTTTTTCACTACTATCGGCATGAAATTGAGACGTATGAATCCTGAATCTCATGACAAACATATTGCCTATGTGTCTCATTTGTCGCACATAAGTTCATTTATGCTGGGTAAAACGGTTATTGAAAAGGAAAAAAATGAACGCAATATTTTTGACATGGCTGGTAGTGGATTTGCTTCTACAGTAAGGCTTGCAAAAAGTTCACCAGAAATGTGGACTCCTATTTTTAAAGAAAATAAAGACAATGTTATTGAGTCTTTAGAAGAGTATATTATAAATCTCACTCATTTTAGGGATATGATGAAACAAGATGATTTTGAAACCATCTATAATGAGATGAAAAACACCAATCATATAAAAGACATTTTAAACGGAATTAGTTAAGTATTAATATTATGGAAAACAAGAAAGAATTAAGAAACTGGTTAGATGATTTAAAATTAGATCATCCATTGGTAATTGCAGGTCCTTGTAGTGCTGAGACAGAAGAACAAGTTTTAAGAATAGCTCACGAGCTTAAAGATACAGACGTAAATTATTTTAGAGCAGGTATTTGGAAGCCAAGAACTCGACCAGGGATGTTTGAAGGAGTTGGTGCTTTAGGTTTAAAATGGTTACAAAAAGTAAAAGCTGAAACAGGGATGAAAACAGCAACAGAAGTTGCTAACGCTGCCCACGTTAAATTAGCTTTAGAACATGATATTGATTTATTATGGGTTGGTGCACGTTCTACTGTAAGTCCTTTCATTATGCAAGAAATCGCAGATGCTTTACAAGGAACAGATAAGCCCGTACTTATTAAAAATCCTGTAAACCCAGATTTAGCGTTATGGCTAGGTGGAATAGAAAGAATATATAAATCTGGAGTTAAAAATATTGGAGCCATCCATAGAGGATTTTCAACCTATGAAAAAACTAAATATAGAAACAATCCAGAATGGCAGTTGGCTATAGAATTTCAAAATAAATATCCAGATATTCCTTTCATTAATGATCCATCGCATATTACAGGCAAACGTGATATGATTTTTGATGTATCTCAAACGGCATTGGATTTGAATTTTGATGGATTAATGATTGAAACACATTTCGATCCAGATAATGCGTGGAGTGATGCCTCTCAGCAAGTAACGCCTAAAACACTTATTCAAATTATGAAAGATTTAAAAATAAGAAAAGAGAGCGATCCTGAAGCAGATTACAATAAATCACTAGATAATTTAAGAGCACAAATTGATGTGATTGATAATCAGATTATTGATTTGTTAGGTAAGCGTATGAAAGCTGCTGATGGAATTGGAGCGCTTAAAAAACAAAAGAACGTAGCTGTTTTACAATCTAAGCGTTGGAACGAAATTTTAGGTAAAATGGTGCTTGAAGGAGAATCGAAAGGTTTAAGCGAAGAGTTTATTTTAAAAATGTTTAAAGCAATTCATCAAGAATCTATTAACCATCAAGAGAAGATTATAAATAGTTAAAAAAAAGAGCCTCATATTGAGGCTCTTTTTTTTATTTGTTTCTTTTAAAAATATATCGCGTAATAAAAATACCCTGACCATCACCTTTGCCAGCATCACTTTCAACTGCACTAGTAACAAATGCTAGTTCCCAACCTTCTTCAATCATAGTATTGATTTTAGAGGTTATTAAAGCATCATTGGCAGCTATATTCTGAAAACGAATTCCGGCAATATTGTAAAAATTCAACAATTTTGTTTCGTCAAAATCCTTGACTCTTATATCTGAGCGGTCAGATTTATTGCGTTCATTATCATCTTCTGTTTGTGTACTCGTATAATCTTTATAATTTTTTACTTCATTCGCACTAATAAGTCTTGAACGTCCTAAGCCGTTTGGAACAATAGATTCTACACTTGTAATAACTTTATATTCAACTTGAGCTTGAGCATCAATAAAAGATACTAATGACAAAATAGATACTAATAAAATTTTTTTCATGTTGTTGTTGATTTTTGTTTATAATCGCAATATATGGTTTTTTCTCACGCTATATTATATCTAAATGTTGTTAATTTGTATAAGTAATTATTAAATCTTTAATGACAGGACTTGTTTATAAATCTACTGGGAGTTGGTACACCGTTAAAACCGATTTGGGTGACACTTACGAGTGCAGAATAAAAGGTAAATTCCGAATCAAAGGAATTAAAAGTACCAATCCAATTGCTGTTGGAGATATAGTGGATTTTGAATTGGAAACCGATAATAACCAAGTGTCTGGTATTATTAATTATATTCATGATAGGAAAAATTATATCATAAGAAAATCGGTTAACCTATCCAAGCAAACGCATATTATTGCCGCTAATATTGATCAAGTTTTTTTATTGATTACTATAAACAATCCGCCCACTTTATCTAGTTTTATTGATAGGTTTTTGGTTACTGCCAATGCCTACCAGATAAAAACCATTTTACTTTTCAATAAAATAGATACTTATGATGAAGAAACCCTAAATGAGGTGAAATATTTGGCTCATGTATATAGAAAGATAGGTTATGAGTGTATTGGAGTTTCGGCTAAAACAGGTAAGAACGTAGATAAGGTAAAGGCATTAATGCACGATAAAGTAAGTATGTTTTCTGGGCATTCTGGTGTTGGAAAATCGACGCTTGTTAATGCTATTGAACCAACATTAGATATAAAAACTAAAGAAATATCAACCTTGCATATGCAGGGTCAACATACTACCACATTTGCTGAAATGTTCGATTTAAGTTTTAAGGCAAAAATTATAGATACCCCGGGGATTAAGGGTTTTGGTATTGTTGATATGGATAAAGAAGAAGTTGGAGACTATTTTCCTGAATTTTTTGCTCTTAAGCAACAATGTAAATTTAATAATTGCTTACACGTACAAGAGCCGCATTGTGCTGTTAAAAAAGCTTTGGATAATGACGAGATAGCATTTTCGCGTTACCGTAGCTATATTCAAATACTGGAAGGTGAAGATGAACATTATAGAACCGATAATTGGGATAAAGAATGAAGGTTGTAATTCAAAGAGTTTCAATAGCAAGTGTCACTATTGAAGGGGAAAAAGTAGCTTCTATAGAAAATGGACTTTTAATCCTTTTAGGAATTGTTGATGAAGACACCACAGAAGATATTGTTTGGTTGTCTAATAAAATCACTAATCTTCGGATTTTTGAAGATGAAAATGGTGTTATGAATAAATCTATTATGGAGAGTAATGGCGATGTTATTGTGGTGAGCCAGTTTACTTTGCATGCTTTAACCAAAAAAGGAAATCGCCCAAGTTATATAAAAGCGGCTAAGCCAAATGTAGCTATTCCTCTATATGAAGCTTTTATAAATCAAGTAGAGTTAGATTTAAATAAAAAAATACAAACAGGTCAATTTGGTGCAGATATGAAAGTAGCATTGGTTAATGACGGTCCTGTAACAATTATCATAGATTCAAAAAATAAGGAATAATATAATGGACATAAAAAACGCACAAATAATAGTAGATAATTGGATTAAAGACCACGGGGTTCGTTATTTTAATGAGCTAACAAATATGGCGCAACTTACAGAAGAAGTAGGTGAGGTGGCAAGAATTATAGCACGCCGCTATGGCGAGCAAAGCGAAAAAGAAAGTGATAAAGACAAAGATTTGGGGGAGGAATTAGCAGATGTTTTGTTTGTAGTGTTGTGCTTATCTAACCAGACTGGGGTCGATTTACAAGATGCTTTTGATAAAAGAATGGACAAGAAAACAAAACGAGATCATGATAGGCATCATAATAATGAAAAATTAAAATAATTTATAAGTATCTTTGAACGCTTCTTTTAAGAAGCGTTTTTTAATACATTATAATGGATATTACACTTCACAAATCCCAAATAGAAAATAAAAAATCGAAAGTTATAATAACAGGTTCTAAAAGTGAATCTAATAGGTTGCTGTTATTAAAAGCTTTATACCCAGAGTTTATTTTAGAAAATATATCAAATTCAGATGACAGTAATTTGATGACCCAAGCATTAATATCAAGTTCGGATATTATAGATATTCATCATGCTGGAACCGCCATGCGTTTTTTAACTGCTTTTTTATCAATTCAAGACGGAAAGGAAGTCATCATTACAGGTTCTCAACGCATGAAAGAACGACCTATTAAAATTTTGGTTGATGCATTAAATGAGCTGGGGGCCGATATAAGCTATACCGAAAACGAAGGTTTTCCGCCATTAAAAATAAAAGGGAAGATACTAACGAAAAGCAAAGTATCCCTTCAAGCAAATGTAAGTAGTCAATATATTTCTGCTTTATTGTTAATAGCTTCTAAACTTGAAAATGGTTTGGAATTGACTTTAGAAGGAGAAATTACGTCTATTCCATACATAAAAATGACATTGGCACTTTTGGACGATATTGGAATTGAAACATCTTTTATTGGACATACCATTAAGGTAAAGACATCAGCCCAAAACCAACAACCAAAAACTTTAACGGTGGAATCTGATTGGTCTTCAGCATCCTATTATTTTAGTATTGTTGCTTTATGTGAAGCTGGTACAGAAATCACATTGTCTTCTTATAAAGAAAACTCATTACAAGGGGATTCTGTTTTGGTAGATATTTATAAACACTTTGGAGTTGTTTCAACGTTTGAAAATAATTCGGTTACTTTAAAAAAGGAATCTAAAAAGTTAGAACCTTTAACTTTAAATCTTCAAAATGCACCAGATATAGCCCAAACTATAGCTGTAACTTGTTTTGGTTTAGGGTTGGCTTGCGATTTGACAGGACTTCATACATTGAAAATAAAAGAGACAGATAGATTAGTGGCTTTAAAAACTGAAATTGAAAAACTTGGGGGTGACGTTAAAATCACTAATGAATCTTTGCATCTATCCCCTTCAGATAAAATGAATAAAAATGTACCTATTGCGACTTACCATGACCATAGAATGGCTATGGCATTTGCACCTTTGGCTTTAAAGACATCTATTATAATTGAAGATTTTAATGTGGTTTCAAAATCTTATCCAGCCTTTTGGGAAGACTTGCAATCTATTGGTTTTAAAATAACTAAATAATAAACCCCCATTTACTTGACAAGGCCTATCTTAAGATTGTATATTTGCTGCCTTGTGAAAAACAATAAAAAGGAACAAATGAACCATTCAATAAGACTATAGTTTATTTTTTATCTAGATTACACTATTGAATGCAACATTTGACAATTAAAAAACAATAAAAACGAACAAATGAACCATTCAATACCACTATAATTTATTTTTATCTAGATTAACCTATTGAATGCAACATTTGACAATTAAAAAACAATAAAAACGAACAAATGAAATTATCACACTTTGGTTTCAATTTACCAGATGAATTATTGGCAGAATATCCAGCAGAGAATAGAGATGAATCTCGTTTAATGGTTTTAAACAGAAAAACTCAAACTATAGAGCATAGAATGTTTAAAGATATTCTGGATTATTTTGATGAAGGTGATGTCATGATTATCAATAACACAAAAGTATTTCCAGCGAGGCTTTATGGGAATAAAGAGAAAACAGGTGCTAGAATTGAAGTGTTTTTGTTGAGGGAATTAAATGAGGAGCAACGTCTTTGGGATGTTTTGGTAGATCCTGCTAGAAAAATAAGGATAGGTAACAAATTATATTTTGGTGATGATGATACACTTGTTGCTGAGGTTATAGATAACACAACATCAAGAGGACGTACCTTGCGTTTTTTATATGATGGTTCTTATAAGGAATTTAGAAATAAACTAACTGAATTAGGAGAAACACCACTTCCTAAATATATTAGAAGAGAAGTACAGCCAGAAGATGAAGAGCGTTATCAAACTATTTATGCCAAAAATGAAGGAGCCGTTGCGGCACCAACAGCCGGGCTTCACTTTTCTAAACAACTTTTAAAACGATTGGAAATTAAAGGAATTAATTTTGCTGAAGTTACTTTACATGTTGGCTTAGGAACATTCAATCCAGTAGAGGTTGAGGATCTGTCTAAGCATAAAATGGATAGTGAAGAGTTAATTATTGATTCTAAAGCGGTGGAAGTTGTTAATACTGGTATTAAAAACAAAAAACGTATTTGTGCCGTTGGAACGACTGCTATGAGAGCTATTGAAAGTTCGGTATCTTCTAATGGTATGTTAAACGAAATGGAAGGTTGGACTAATAAATTTATTTTCCCTCCATACGATTTTAGTATTGCTAATTGTATGATTACAAACTTTCACACACCAAAATCTACTTTGCTAATGATGGCATCCGCTTTTGGAGGTGTCGATTTCGTTAAAAAAGCATATCAAGAAGCCATTAAAGAAAAATACAAATTCTACAGTTATGGTGACGCCATGCTAATTATATAAATTTCAAAGCCTTGTTTTTAACAAGGCTTTTTTTTCATTCCTGCGAAACCGGAGATTCACAAATATATGTCCTAAAACAAGAATCAAAGAGTAAAGCAGAAATCTATTTTTAAAAATTTCAGTGATTTTTTAGATAAGAGTTTCTCTCATTTGGAGAGATTAAGGGAAGATATTTTCCCTATTTTTGCAAAACTTATGGCAACAACTAAAAAAGACATTCGAGCTTTATCAAAAGAAGATCTTAGAGATTTCTTTGTAAAACAAGGGGATAAAGCCTTTAGAGGTAATCAGGTTTATGAATGGCTTTGGCAAAAATCTGCTTATACTTTTGAGAGCATGACCAATCTTTCAAAAGAAACCAGAGAACTTTTACAAAACAATTTTGTTATCAATCATATTGAGGTTGATACCATGCAACGTAGCAAAGATGGGACGGTTAAAAATGCGGTTAAATTGCATGATGGTTTAATAGTAGAATCTGTTTTAATACCAACAGCAACTAGAACTACTGCGTGTGTTTCCAGCCAGGTTGGGTGTAGCTTAGACTGTAAATTTTGTGCTACCGCAAGATTAAAACGTATGCGTAATTTAAATCCTGATGAGATTTACGACCAAGTTGTTGCAATAGATCGAGAAAGTAAATTATATTTTAACAGACCCCTTAGTAATATTGTTTTTATGGGTATGGGCGAACCACTCATGAACTATAACAATGTGATTAAAGCCATTGATAAAATTACCTCGCCAGAAGGTTTGGGCATGTCTCCAAAACGCATTACATTATCGACATCTGGAGTGCCAAAAATGATTAAAAAAATGGCAGATGACGACGTTAAATTTAATTTAGCAGTTTCATTACATTCAGCGATAGATGAGGTTAGGAACTCCATTATGCCTTTTAACGAAACGTTTCCGTTACAAGATTTAAAGGAAGCTTTAGAATATTGGTACATGAAGACCAATAGAAAAATCAGTTATGAATATGTAGTTTGGAAAGACATTAATGATAGCCAAAAAGATATAGATGCGTTTGTGAAATTTTGTAAGTATGTGCCTTGTAAAGTGAATATTATAGAATACAACCCCATTGATGATGGCGATTTTCAGCAAGCATCAAGCGACGCCATAGATAATTATATTTATCATTTAGAAAAAAATAGAATTGTAGTGAATGTTCGTCGAAGTAGGGGCAAGGATATTGATGCCGCTTGCGGACAGCTAGCTAATAAATCTTAAAATAATGTTTTTGTTATTTCTAAAAAGCCAGGGTAATCCGCTTTAAATAATAATAAACTTTTAATTTAATTGATTTGAAATAGAATATTTAAATTTTTAATGAAAATAGTAGAGCAAATAAAACAACCCATAGCTTATGAAATGGATCTTTTCGAGCAAAAGTTCCTGTTGTCTATGTCTAGTAAAGTGGCTTTGCTGAATAGAATTACCACCTATATTGTCAATAGAAAGGGTAAACAAATGCGCCCTATGTTTGTATTTTTGGTTGCCAAAATGGTGTCCAATGGAGAGGTTAGCGAACGGACATATCGAGGTGCTTCGGTCATTGAATTGATACATACTGCTACTTTAGTGCATGACGATGTGGTTGATGATAGTAATCGTAGACGTGGTTTTTTCTCGGTAAATGCCTTATGGAAAAATAAAATAGCGGTTTTAATAGGAGATTATTTATTATCAAAAGGATTGTTGTTGTCTATTGATAATAATGATTTTGACTTACTTAAAATCATTTCAATTGCGGTGCGTGAAATGAGTGAGGGCGAATTACTTCAAATTGAAAAAGCTAGAAAGCTAGATATTACTGAGGATATTTATTACGAAATCATCCGTCAAAAAACAGCAACGCTCATTGCCGCTTGTTGTAGTTTAGGAGCCGCTTCTGTTAAACCGGAATCAAACCATGTAGAAGACATGCGTAAGTTTGGTGAATTGATTGGAATGGCATTTCAAATTAAAGACGATTTGTTTGATTATGGTAATACCCAAATTGGTAAACCAACAGGTATAGATATCAAAGAACAGAAAATGACATTGCCTTTAATTTATGTGCTTAATCGCGTATCTAAAGAAGATAAAAAATGGCTGATTAATTCTATTAAAAATCATAATAAAAATAGTAAACGAGTTAAAGAAGTTATTTCCTTTGTAAAAAACAATGGTGGTTTAGATTATGCCATTGATAAAATGAACCAATTTCAAGAAGAAGCTCTAAAATTACTCGATAATTTCCCAGATTCAGAATACAAAAAGTCCCTCATATTAATGGTGAATTATGTGATTGATAGGAAAAAGTAATTAGGTCATTTTAAACGTTCTAATCTCCCTTTTCGCTTTACCATATTTTTATAATCCCATTGGATATTTCGTGCTTTTTCAATCCAGCGTTCTAAATCAATATGGTTTATTTGTTCCAAAGATGTGTAAAGTATGGAAGCGTCTTTAAATTTACCAGTGCCTAATTCTAGTTGTTCTTCATTAAAACTTGCACCGCTCCAAAACATTAGCCGAATGCCTTTTTTTAATTTACTGTAACCTACAATAGGATTTTCTTCTATAAACCAAACGGGATGTTTGTGACAAATTTTGCTTTCTACTTCGGGCAATTGTCTGTAAATAAAAACGGCTAAAAAATCACATATTTGGCATTCTTCAAATTCCAGAAGGTCATTATATGCAGCAATTTCTTGATTCATATTACTTTTGATTATTCTCATTAACTCGGAAAATAACAATATCTGTTATCAAGTCCATGGGCAGTGCTTCCTTTAATGGAAATTGAACAGAACCTTTCCCTTGTTTGTATTTAGAAAGTTGAGATTTGAATTTTTCATATCCCGTAGGTGTGGCATAAAACCCAATATGTTTGGAAAATCCTCCAAAATAAACTAGCGGTTTTTTATTCAATTTATAAGCAGGCATGGCATAAGAGATATTTTCTATGGCATGGGGTGCGTGTTTTAAAACACTGTTCCGTACTAGACGTAATTTATTCTGTATGTCTTTAGGGAATTCAGCAATATATTCATTAACAGTAATAATTTCCTTTTTCATAATTCATATATAATATTGCTATCTAAGAGGAACGACATGATTAATTTATTACTTAATTCGAATAGCTTTTGTAGTAAAAGAGAGTCCTTGCTGACCCATTGTTGAATTCATAACGCCTTCAAATAAAGGTTCAGAGGATCCTTTGGGGATATACCATTCAAATAAAAAATTAGAACCTGTTCCACCAGTTGTATCAAATTCATCTATAATGATTTCGGCTGTCTCCATAGGTGATAAAAATATAGGATGTTCGAAATATTTCCTAATTAACTTGCCGTGGGTGTCATAATATTCAGCTTTTGTAATATAAATAGTGTCTAAATCACTGGTATTTCTCAAGCTAACCATAGCAGTTAAGTTGTGGGTTTTGTGTTCAGATAAGCTATAGATCTGGGAATAAATTGAAAGATATGATTTGCCAATTTCAAGACTGTCTTTTAGACTAATATCTATCATTCTTTTAGACCAATTTTCTGTATTTATGGAGCTAACTTCTTTTTGCTCGTTGTTACAGTTTAATAAGCTTAAGGCAACTATTGTTAATATGAAATTGTATCTCATTATCTAATTTTTGTTTAAAAAAATATCTTACTAAGATAATGAAATTTCATAAAAAGAGTTTACCCTTTATTGCTGTTGTTGCTGTTGTTGCTGTTGTTGATGCTGAATGATTTCTAGATTTTGTAAATAGCTATTAGTTGTTGTTGGTACAAAATCTTTTGTAGATGGATAATCTAAATAATTGTTTTTTGTGGTGCTAACCTCTACTTTAACGAACAAAGATTCTTCGACATTCCCTTTAAAAACACCTTTAACGGGGGCACAGTCGTCATAACTTCTTCCAACAGCTAAGCGCACATGGTTTTCGTTTGCAATGGCATTGTTTGTTGGGTCTACACCAAACCAGCCATAAAAAGGAATATAAGCTTCAATCCATGCATGTGTAGCGCCTTCTCCTCGTGTTATAGCTTCGCTTGGGCATATATACCCACTCACATAGCGAGCAGGAATTCCAATAAGTCTAACTAGTTGCAATAAAACATTGGTGAAATCTTGGCAAACGCCTGCTTTTAAGTTCCAAACTTCATCTAAAGTAGAGTTTACCGTAGTAATTCCTTGAATGTATTTAAAGTTTTTATATACATATTCGCAAAGCTGTAAAACCACTTTATAAGGGGAATGATTAGTAGTGTCAATAGTTTCTATTAAATTTAAAACATCTTGAGTATTAGCAAAAGCTTTATTATGTAAGATGAAATCAATAAAATCTATTTGCTTTTGCATGGGTTTTAATGCTTCCCATTGTTTGTCGATGGCTACGTTGTCGTCTGGAAAAATTTTATCAAAAGTTACCACTTCAACTTCAGATTCAATAAGAAGTTCTTTATGAGGTTCGGCTATCATAAAAGTTCCGAACGTATTATTATAAAAATCTTTAAATGTTTGAATATAAGCATTATTGGTAACGGCTATGGTATGAGACAATACTTTTTGATAGTCATCATTTATAGGATGAAGCCTGACTAAATTTGCAGCGTCAATTACGTTATCACTATAGGTGTATTTGGTAAGATGTTTAATATAGAACTTTGCCATAATTTATTGAATCAATTATTTTGTGAAAAATAGACGGCATTAATATTTAACGATATATCACGAATATCAGTTTTAATATCGTTTATAAAGTTTTGTAAACCTTGCTTGTTAATGTTTTCAATAGTCGTGTATTTAATAGTACTCTCTAATTTTCCAAGTAAAAATTCAATATTATTTTTTTCGAGTTCACCGCTTTCAATAAGTTGGTTAATGTGCCTGTTTAATTTGTTTACACAATAATAGACCGATCTAGGGAACAATTTATCTTGAAATACCATTCTAATCACATGATCTTCATTAAAAGTAGATTTATGGGTCTTTAAATATAACTGATAACCACCAATGGATAACAATAAATTTTTCCAATAAAAGCTTTGTTCTAAACTATCAGATGTTTTTCCAATTTCAACAAGCTTAATGGCTGTAAAATCTGAAATTTGAATAACACGCTCTAAAAATTTCCCAACATTCATGAAATAATAAGAAGCACCTCTTTCTTGGGTAATATCGGAAGTTCCATTATATATTAAATGATAATTTCTAAGATCTTCCAAAAATTCTATAGGATCATCTTCTCGAAGTTTTTTAGGTAAATCTTTATTGGTTAGATATAGGTAATAATTATTTATACATAGCCATAATTCCCGAGAAATATGTTCTTGAACGCTTCGTGCATTTTCTCTGGCTTTGGTGATAATGTTTATAATAGAGTTTGAATTTTCATAACTAAACACCATAAATTCAATACACTCTATGGCATCTTCGGTGTAAAACTCATTATCTGAAGTTGTAAAATTTTTAATGATTGGTGTCCAGGAAAAAAGCTCAGGAGAGTCTTGATTGGCATAAAAATTCACTTTAAGTAAATTTAAAATACCGCTTCCACGTTCCATATACCTGTCCAACCAAATAAGATTATTCGCTACTCTACTTAACATATGTATGTTTTTCTAATTTTTATTGAATTACCCAAGTGTCTTTACTGCCGCCTCCTTGAGAACTATTTACTACTAACGAGCCTTTTTTTAAGGCGACCCTCGTAAGACCTCCAGGGCAAATATCTATCCCGTCTCGACCAGATAAAGCAAAGGGCCTTAAATCGATACAGCGCGGAGATAATTGACCATTTATGTAGCATGGTGCTGTAGATAATCTTAATATAGGCTGTGCTATAAAGTTTCCAGGTTTTTTCTTGACATTATCTAGATAGTCTTTTATTTCTTCGTCAGACGCTTCATGCCCCATTAGCATGCCATAGCCACCACTACCATCCGTTTTTTTAATAACCATGTCTTTTATGTTTTTTGTGACATATTCGAGTTCATCTGGTCGTCCTAATTGATAGGTTTCTATATTTTTTAAAATGGGCTCTTCACCTAAATAATATTTTATCATATCTGGTACATAGATATAGATGGCTTTATCATCTGCTATGCCTGTTCCTGGAGCATTTACTATATTAACATTGCCTTTTCTGTAAACATCCATAATACCAGCAACTCCTAAAACACTTTTGGCGTTAAACTCTAAAGGGTCTAAAAAATCGTCATCTACACGCCTGTAAATAACATCTACTTGTTTTAGTCCATTAGTGGTTTTCATGTAGACAAAATGATTCTTAACAACCAAATCGCTGCCCTCAACCAATTCGATACCCATAAGTCTGGCTAACGTGGTGTGTTCGTAATATGCTGAATTATAAATACCTGGAGTTAAAAGGACAATGTTAGGGTTTAAATTATTGGAAAGTTCCTTTAATTTTTTGTAAAGCATGTTAGGGTAATTAGATACCGATCGTACACCACTTTTTGGTAAAATGCCAGGAAATAAGCGCTTAGATATTTCCCTGTTTTCTAGCATATAGCTAACCCCAGAAGGTGTGCGTAAATTATCTTCAAGCACATAGAACTCACCATCATTATTACGAATTAAATCGACACCAGATATATGTACATACACATCATAAGGAACTTTCACGCCTTTCATTTCACGTAAAAAATTGGGGCAAGAATAAATTAATTCTCCGGGTATAATACCGTCTTTAATAATGAACTGTTCGTTGTATATATCCTTAATAAAAAGGTTTAAAGCTTTAAGACGTTGTTTTATGCCTTTTTCTATTTTATCCCACTCATTAGCCGTTATAATTCTTGGAACAATGTCAAAAGGAAATATTTTTTCTATACCTTCATTGTCACTGTATACCGTAAAGGTAACACCTTGACTCATGAATAAGTGCTTAGAGAGTTCTTCTTTTTTGGTTAGTTTTTCGGGAGATGTGTTTTTTAAATATTCAATAAACCCCTCATATTGAGCTCGTAATTTTGAATCTGTGCAGTACATCTCATCCCAGGTGCTTGGTAGTTGGTTGTATGATGAAAAAAGATTGTTGTTTTCCATAAGTTTTTATGTCTCTAAACAAATGTAAAAAAATGCTGAAAAATATTCAATGAATCAGCATTTTAAGTAAATAAAATTCAGTATTTATTTGTTTTTGTTAAAAATATCGTCACTAAAAAATTAAATATATAGATTTAGCATAACTTAATTGATTACTTCATAATGTATGTGAAAAGTTAAGGAAATAAATTTTCTTTAATTTATAATATTGCGCTATTATTTTACATGATTATTTTTTTTTAAACATCAGGCAACCTTTTAAACACTATTAGCGTCTTTATAAATAGAACACATATGAAGCCACTTTTGAAAGTCATTCAACTTTATAAAAACGAAACCACCCTCATTAAAAAAGCTGCGGATAATAACCGTGAAGCCCAGCAGGCATTATTTGAAATACATGCACCCAAAATGCTCAGTGTTTGCCGGTATTATATTACCGATTTACAATATGCTGAAGACACCATGTTAAATGGGTTTTTTAAAGTATTTGCCCATTTAAAGAGTTTTAAAAATGAAGGCAGTTTTGAAGGTTGGATACGGCGTATTATGGTTAGAGAAAGCATATCGTTTTTACGCCAACAAAAACAAATTGAATTTTCAATTGAAGACGTTGCATATGAAAATGATTATGACGATAGCATAAACACAACTATTGAAGTAGCGGAGATACAAAAACTTATAGATGAATTACCAGAAGGTTATAAAATAGTATTTGTTATGTATGCTATAGAAGGCTATAAGCACCATGAAATTGCAAGTATGCTTAAGATTACTGAAGGCACATCAAAATCGCAATTATTTAAAGCTAGAAAATTATTGCAAGAAAAAATTAAAAAGATAAATACTACAAGTTATGGCACCAAATAAATTTGAAGAACATATAAAAGAAAAGTTAGAGAATAGAACACTGCAGCCATCTCAAGATGCATGGAAAGCATTATCTGAACGCTTAGATAACCAATCCCAAAAAAACAAAAACACATCTTATTGGTGGTTAGGTTTAGCTGCGAGTATGGTTGGCATTTTATTAGTTACAACGTTATTTTATAAAAAAGATGTAGACGCTAATCCTGTTATAGTTAATAATCCGAATAGCATTGAACAAAATGATAGTGAAAAAGAATTTAAGATTAAAGTTGTAACACGTGATTCTAATAAAAGCCTAGAGCCAGAATTAAAAAAAGAAATAATAAATAACAAGAAGGTTGTTGTAGCAAATAATAGTGATACACAATATAAAGAGTTAAAAAAAGAACCGGTTAAACTTGCTGAAGTAGCCACAAATGAATTGACATTTGAAGAAGAAAAAATCAATGCAGTTGTTGCACAAATTAAATCATTAAAGGATAATAATTTAGAGGTTACAGATTCAGAAATTGATATCTTATTGCTCAAAGCACAAAAAGAAATCAATTTACATAAATTAATCGACAAAACCACAGGCGTGGTTGATGCCAGATTGTTACTTCAAGAGGTTGAAACAGATATCGATCAATCATTCAGAAGGAAAGTTTTTGAAGCTTTAAAAGAAGGGCTTGGTACTGTGAAATCGGCTGTAGCCAATCGGAATAATTAAAATTCATCATTAATCAAAATTAAATCAAAAAACGAACAGTTATGCAAACAATTACAAAGAATTTAGTACTGTTGGTACTTATATTCAGCATGCAATTAATCAATGCGCAGGACACCATTCCAACAATTAAAAATCAACGAGATATAGAATTGCTGGAAAAAACTAAAATCAATATTCAAGAAGAGGAGAAACAAAAATTAAAAGTTGAAGTAGAAGCTATTAATAAGAAACTTGATAATGGGGATATTACAGGTCAAGAGGCTGAGAATCTAAAAATGGAGGCTGCAAAAAAAACCACTATGAATATTGAAAACAGAATAGCAATAGTTGATAATACAATAGCGCTTTTAGAAAGAAATCAAAAGATTGATAATGATATTAGAGAAGATAAGTTAACATTTAGAATTGGAGGAAGTGAAGGTGGCGATGTTGGTTTTATTTATTTAGGGAAAGAGGAAAATGACAAGCCTAAAATAAGAAAATATGATAGACGTACTTCAAGCGATTTTGTATTAGCTTTCGGTTTCAACAATGCCATTATAGAAGGTGAGAGCTTAAATGATTCGCCTTATAAGTTTGGGGGCTCACGTTTTTTTGAAATGGGTTGGGCTTGGAAAACTCGTGTGTTTGATAATAGTAATTTTATGAGGTTGAAGTATGGTGTGTCCCTTCAAATAAACGGATTAAAGCCAAATGACAATAATTATTTTGTTCAACAAGGCAATCAAACCGTTCTTGAAAACTTTCCTTATGAATTGAAAAAAGCAAAATTATCTGTTTCTAACTTAGTATTTCCAGTTCATTTTGAGTTTGGGCCTTCCAAAAAAATAGAAAAAGATGATTATATGAGATATTCCACTAACAATAAATTTAAAATAGGCTTGGGCGGTTATGGTGGGTTTAATATAGGGACACGCCAAAAATTAAAATATGAAATTGATGGGGAGCGCACAAAGGAAAAACAAAAACGAGGTTTTAACACCACTAATTTAGTATATGGAGTTAGTGGCTATATAGCTTTTGGTGATACAGCATTATATGTTAAATATGATTTATCACCCATTTTTAACAATCAAGCTATTAAACAAAATAATATTTCTATTGGAGTAAGATTTGATATGGATTAAATGAACTCATAAATGAAGAAGCAAAAAAGCGATGGAATTTTTTCCATCGCTTTTTTTACTAAAAAAAACATCCTAAAAACTTTATGAAAAAAGAGGTTTGTACTTTTTACTATTATTGATTAGTAGTATAATATTTAAAAAGGCAACAACTACAGCTGGCCAAAATTTACTAATATCATTGTTAGTCATATTGAAAATCAAGAACGATACTGTTAAAGGAAATAATACAATCACTATAAATGGGGTCCATTTATTTGTAACCAGAAGTAAACCAATTACCATTTCAAAAATATATAAATAAGGTAAGTACATGGCAATGGCATCAATAAAATACCTCGAGTCTTCTGGCATTTGTCCGTAGGAAGTTGGTAAAAAATGTAAAAATTGATTTAAGGCATATATCATTAGAAATAATCCTAAAACAATTCGCGACCATTTATAAACATTGGATTTCATAATATCATGATTACTAATTCAAAAGTATTATGATTTCATGAAAGAAAATATGACGAATATCATAAAGTCTTAAATGTCAGTAATTTTTCAATTTTCAATATAAACCTGTCCTCTATGAGGTTTTAAAGCATCTCTAATAGGTTTCATTTGGTCTTCATTTACGACTAAAAAAGCTGTGCTATGGGTGTCATTTAAAATTTCGGTGCCAGTAATTGAAATAGTTAGTTTTTCAGTAAGTATATACTCTTTTAAATGTTTTTCATGATGTTGTGCAATTTTATAGGCATCAGGTCCACGAAAATCCCAAATAAGCTTTAATTTGCGCATTGTTTTGTATTTTGAAAAGCAAATATAAAACTTCATTTTATTAGAGATCCCATAATAATATAAAAGCTTTTTAAACGTTTGTTAATGCAACTTGCATTATAGGTTAATATTAGTATTTTTGTCACTATTCTAAAATTTAAAACATTACATGAAGCTGAAGTATTTTTCTGTTTTTTTATTGACATTGTTTTTATTAGAAGGTCAAGCGCAATCAAAAAATAAGGAAGTTCTCTTTAGTGTTGATGGAGACTCTATTTATACCTCTGAATTTATTAGGGTTTATAATAAGAATTTGGATTTGGTTCAAGACGAATCGCAAAAAAATGTTGATGAATATTTAAATATGTTTATCAATTATAAGCTAAAGCTTAAAGAAGCTAAATCATTGGGGTTTGATAAAAAACCATCCTATAATAGAGAATTAACAAGTTACAAACAACAACTTGCACAAAATTTTGTAACCGATACCAATGTGACCGAAGCTTTGGTAGAAGAAGCTTATAATAGAGTTTCAAACGAAGTAAAAGCGTCCCATATATTAGTGAAAATAAACCAGAATGCCACTCCACAAGATACTTTAGAAGCGTATAATACTATTTTGAAGTTTCGAGATAGAGCATTGAAGGAAGGGTTTGAAACCGTTAGGAAGGAAGTACACAATGGTCAAACTGTTTTTGGTGAAAACTTGGGCTATTTTTCAGCTTTTAAAATGGTTTATCCATTTGAAACCGCAGCTTATAATACGAATATAGGCGAGATATCTCAACCTTTTAGAACCCAATTTGGTTACCATGTTGTTTATGTGTTAGATAAGCGTAAGTCTCGAGGGGAACGCACCGTAGCCCATATTATGGTAGTTGATAAAAAAGGAGATAGCATTGCTAATAATTCTGAAATTAGAATTCAAGAAATTTATAAAAAGCTCAATCAAGGCGAAGCTTTTGAAGCATTGGCAAAACAATTTTCCGATGATACAAGTTCAGCTTCCAAGGGAGGTCTGTTATCGCCTTTTACTGCGGGTCAGTTAAGCTCTCAAGAATTTGAAGATGTAGCTTTTGGTTTAACTAATGTAGGAGACGTGTCAAAACCATTTAAAAGTAATTTTGGTTGGCATATTGTTAAGCTTTATGACAAAAAACCAGTAGAGACTTTTCAAAATTTAAAATCCCAATTAGAAGCTCAAGTAAAACGGGATGACCGTTCTAAAATAATTGATGAAGCATTATACAATAAACTAAAAGTAAAGTATCATGTTAGCGACGAGCAACCTGCGTTAGCTTATTTTGCTTCTATTTTAGATGGACATTATTTTAAGCGTTCTTGGCAATTGCCGCAAGGTTTTGATGGAGAGAAACCTTTATTTAAAATTGGAAACAAACAAATCACGTATAAAGATTTTGGCGATTTTTTAGTAAAAAACCAACATAATGCGTCTATAAAAGAAACGTATATAGATATTATTACAAAAGCATATCATTCATTTTTGAATGCCAGTTTGGTGCAATACCAAGAAGATAACCTGGAATATGAAAACGAGGATTTTGCCAATATAGTTAGTGAATATAGAGATGGGTTGTTATTGTTTGATTTGATGGAAAATGCTCTTTGGAATACTTCAAAATCAGATTCTTTGGCCATTCAAAATTATTACGAAAACCATAAAGAAAAATACTTTTTTCCAGAAAGAATAGAGGCTATTGTAGCATCTTCCGCAAAAAAAAATGTGATAAAAAGAGTCTCTAAATTATTGGCTTCAAATATGAGTTTGGAAGATATAAAAACTCTTGTAAATAATAATGGTGAAATTCAGGTGCTTTTTACTGCAGATGTTATGGATGCCAGACATCAAGCACTTCCTGATAATTTTCAATTTAAAGAAGGCATTTCTAAAATATATAAACATCATGATGCCTTCGTTATTGTTCAAGTTAAAGATATACTGCCAAAACGATTAAAAAGTTTTGAGGAAGCTAGAGGTGAAGTGATTTCAGATTATCAAGTTGTTAAAGAGAACAACTGGCTTGATGAATTAAAAGCAAAATATAAAGTAATAGTGAATCAAGAATCATTAAATAAAGTAAAAAATCAAATTAACAACAAGTAGGTGCGTTTTAGAATCATTATAATATTTGTATTAGTTACATCCTGTCACTTTTTTAAAAAAGTTGACGACAGAAAAGTTGTTGCGCGAGTTAATGATAGCTATTTATATTTTGATGATATTAAAGATTTAGTATCTGAAGATACCAGTAAAGAAGACAGTATTCTTTTAGTTCAAAATTTTATTAATAAATGGGCCACCCAACAATTATTTGTAGATGGTGCCATGCGAAATTTAAGTGAAGAAAAACAAGAAGCGTTCGATAAGTTAGTCGTGCAGTATAAAAACGATTTATACACAAAAGCCTATATTGAAGCTTTGGTTAAAAGAAGTATAGATACTGTGGTAACAACACAAGAAGCTGAGAAATATTATGATTTAAATAAAGATGTTTTTAAATTAAATGAAGATCTTCTTAAGTTTCGTTATATTCATGTAAAAGAAAATATTATTAATTATAAAGATATTGAGCAAAAGTTTAAACGCTTTAATTTAAAAGATAGAGAAGAGTTGGATTCTTTATCCATTCAGTTTAAATCCTATTCTTTAAAAGATTCTATTTGGGTTAAAGCAAGCCAGGTAGTTGCCAAAATTTCAGTCATCACACCAGAAAACAGAAACGAACTGTTAAAAAAATCTAATTTTATACAGCTCAAAGATTCATTAGGAGTATATTTGATGCAAATTAATGATGTATTATTGCGTAATGATACCGCTCCATTAGAATACGTAAAACCTACTATAGACCAAATCGTTATTAATAAAAGGAAGTTGGAAATAATTAGAGAATTAGAAAAGGACATTACTAAAGATGCTATTAAAAATAAACAATTTGAAATTTACAATTAATTTGAAACACATAATCACATTAAGCTTAACATTGTTCTTTATAAATGTTATATCAGCTCAAGAAATTATTGAGGATGAAAAGGTTGAAAAGCCTGTAGAGGTAAAAGTAGATTCTTCAGAGGTATTCAAACCTCGTAAAATAGACGGCGTTGCGGCTGTGGTAGGTGATTTTATTGTTCTAGAATCCGATGTGCCGAAAGAAAGAGAACAATTAATAGCTGGAGGTGCAGATTTAGAAGATGTAACAGATTGCCAATTATTTGGAAAAATATTAGAATCTAAACTATACGCACATCACGCCATTCAAGACAGTATTATAGTTTCTGATGCTGAAGTTCGGGCAGAAGTAGATTATACGCTTGAACGATTTCTACAGTCAACAAACGGATCTATGGAGCGTCTTTTGGCAATTTATAAAAAGGAAGATGAAAAAACGCTCAGAGAAGAAATGTTTGAAGCTATAAAAAACAACAAGCTTTCTAGTAAAATGCAAGAGAAAATTGTAGAAGAGGTTGAAATAACACCAGAAGAAGTAAGACAGTTTTTTAATAAAATTCCAAAAGAACAAAGACCAACATTTGGTACCGAACTAAAAGTTGCTGAAATAGTTGTAGAACCCAAAATATCTGCTGAAGAGAAGCAAAAGATTATTGACCGATTAAATGAGTTTAAAAAAGATGTTGTTGAAAATGGTGCCAGTTTCCGTACAAAAGCCGTATTGTACTCTGATGATAAAGAATCGGCTCGATTGGGAGGTAAATTAGGTACCATGAACAGGGATAAACCTAGAATGGTTAAAGAGTTTAGGGAAGTTGCATTTTCAATGCAAGAGGGAGATATTTCAGACCCGTTTGAAACAGAGTTTGGGTTTCATATTATATACCTTGAGAAAGTAAGGGGAAAAGAATATGACGTAAGCCACATTCTTTTGATTCCTAAAGTGTCTGATGAGGCTTTAAAAGAAGCGAAAGAACGTATTGATAAAATAAGACAAAGTATCGTTTCTGGAGATATTACTTTTGCTGAAGCTGCCAGAGAGTCTAGCGATAGAAAAGAAACCAGGGGCGATGGCGGACAAATGATTAATCCGAAAACTCAAGATTATAAATTTGAGTTGACTAAAATGGATACAGAATTGTACACTCAAATTCAGAATTTGAAGGATAATGAGGTGAGTCCTGTGGTAACAGAAACCGAAAGAACAGGTCAAGTGAAATTTAAAATATTAACGGTAACGGATAGAATAGATGATCATGAAGCAGACTATGCTAAAGATTATTTGAAAATTAAAGAACTTGCTCTTAATGAGAAACGAATCAAAGCGATTGAAAAGTGGCAGGAAGAGAAAATCATGGATACCTATATTAAGATTGGCGATAGCTATAAAGATTGTGATTTTTCTAGTAATTGGTTAAAAAAGTAAGCATATGTCAGATGTCACTGCTGTAAAACAATTTGTAGAAAAATATAAAGAACTTAAAAAAGAAATAGCCAAAGTTATTATTGGTCAAGATGAGGTAGTAAACCAAATATTAATTTCTATATTTTCTGGTGGACATTCATTACTTATAGGCGTGCCAGGTTTGGCGAAAACCTTAATGGTGAACACCATAGCTCAAGCGTTGGGCTTAGATTTTAAACGCATTCAATTCACACCCGATTTAATGCCAAGTGATATTCTTGGTAGCGAAATTCTTGACGAAGACCGACATTTTAAGTTTATAAAAGGCCCTATTTTTGCTAATATTATCTTAGCAGATGAGATAAATAGAACTCCACCTAAAACTCAAGCAGCGTTGTTGGAAGCTATGCAAGAACGCTCGGTTACTGTGGCGGGACACCATTATAAATTAAGCTTGCCTTATTTTGTGTTGGCAACACAAAACCCTATAGAACAAGAAGGAACCTATCCATTACCTGAAGCGCAATTAGATCGTTTTATGTTTGCTATTAATTTAGACTATCCTTCTTTTGAAGAAGAGGTTCAAGTGGTAAAAGCAACAACAAACGATGAACAATCAAAAATAAATGCTTTGTTTTCAGCTGAAGAAATAGTGGGATTTCAGCATTTAATACGTCGTATTCCTGTGCCAGATAATGTGATTGAATATGCCGTATCCATGGTTGGTAAAACAAGACCAAATAGCGATGCAGCAAATAATTTAGTAAAAACTTATATTGATTGGGGAGCAGGCCCAAGAGCTTCACAAAATTTAATATTGGCTGCGAAGACTCATGCGGCTATCCTCGGGAAGTTTTCACCTGATATAGAAAATGTTCAAGCTGTAGCACATAGTATATTAAGGCACAGAATTATAAAAAACTACAAGGCAGAAGCAGAAAGCGTTACTGAAGAACAAATTATAAAGAGTTTGTTTTAAATAATAATCATTATTTCCCCAGAAAAAGTATTAAAAACCTAATCATATTAATTTATTATGTTACTATAATAAATTAATATGGCAGCTTTTTGTATTGAAGCGTTTATTTTTAAAACTTTACATTAATTTTGTAATTTGCAATATTAAAAACCGAAATAAATAATATAGAATTATGGCATTTGACATAGACATGATTAAGGGTGTTTACACCAAAATGGCAGAGCGTGTAGATAAAGCCCGTGAAGTAGTAGGAAAACCGCTAACGCTTTCTGAAAAAATATTATACAATCACCTATGGGATGGAACTCCAACGAAGGCTTTTACTAGAGGAAAGGATTATGTGGATTTCGCTCCAGACCGTATTGCTTGTCAAGATGCTACAGCACAAATGGCGTTATTACAATTTATGCAAGCTGGTAAAAGTAAAGTAGCAGTGCCAACTACAGTACATTGCGATCACTTAATTCAGGCTAAAGAAGGTGCGGCGGTAGATTTAAAACATGCTAACAGCGTAAGTAGTGAGGTTTTTGACTTCTTAGAATCCGTTTCAAATAAATATGGTATTGGTTTCTGGAAACCAGGTGCTGGTATTATTCACCAAGTGGTGTTAGAAAATTATGCCTTCCCTGGAGGTATGATGATCGGTACAGATTCTCACACAGTAAATGCTGGTGGTTTAGGCATGGTTGCTATTGGGGTTGGTGGAGCAGATGCTGTTGATGTGATGGCAGGTATGGCTTGGGAATTAAAATTCCCTAAATTAATCGGTGTGAAGTTAACGGGAAAATTATCTGGTTGGACAGCACCAAAAGATGTGATTTTAAAAGTAGCTGAAATTCTTACTGTTAAAGGTGGAACGGGTGCTATTGTTGAATATTTTGGACCAGGTGCCACAGCGATGTCTTGTACTGGTAAAGGAACCATTTGTAATATGGGTGCTGAAATTGGCGCTACCACATCGACATTTGGTTATGATGACTCTATGGAGCGTTATTTACGTTCTACGGATAGAGCCGATGTTGCTGATGCTGCTAATAAAGTAAAAAGTTATCTTACTGCGGATGCTGAGGTATATGCAAACCCAGAACAGTATTTCGATCAAGTTATAGAAATCAATTTATCGGAATTAGGGCCTTTGTTGAACGGTCCTTTTACTCCAGACTTATCAACGACTGTTGGTAAAGATATGAGTGAAAAAGCTAAAGCTAATGATTGGCCAATTGCTGTGGAATGGGGATTAATTGGGTCTTGTACCAACTCATCTTACGAAGATTTATCTCGTGCAGCTTCCATTGCACAACAAGCATTAGATAAAGGTATTAAGATGAAATCTGAATTGGGTATCAACCCTGGTTCTGAACAGGTAAGATATACTGCTGAACGTGATGGTATTCTTCAAGTGTTTGAAAAATTGGATGCTAAAATATTCACAAATGCTTGTGGGCCATGTATTGGTCAATGGGCGAGATATAGCGATCCTAAAAATGCACCAAAAAATAGCATTGTGCATTCATTCAATAGAAACTTTGCGAAGCGTGCCGATGGAAACCCAAACACACATGCGTTTGTAGCGTCTCCAGAGATCACCGCTGCGATTGCTATAGCTGGTCGTTTGGATTTTAATCCGATGACTGACAAGTTAATTAACGAAGATGGTCAAGAAGTGATGTTTGATGAACCAACTGGATGGGAATTACCACCAAAAGGTTTTGAGGTGAAAGATAATGGCTATTTAGCTCCAGAGGCCGATGGAAGTCATGTGGAGGTAAAAGTAGCAGAAGATTCTGAAAGATTACAATTATTAGAGCCGTTTGAGCCTATTGGGAATACCATTACAGGTGCTAAATTATTAATTAAAGCATTTGGAAAATGTACCACAGACCATATTTCTATGGCTGGACCTTGGTTACGTTTCCGTGGACATTTAGATAATATTTCTAACAACTGTTTGATAGGTGCTGTAAATGCATACAATCAAAAAACAAACTTTGTTAAAAATCAATTAACTGGAGAATATGGTGGTGTGCCAGATGTACAGCGTCAATATAAAGCGAAAGGCATTAAAACGATTGTTGTAGGTGACCATAACTATGGAGAAGGGTCTTCAAGAGAGCATGCGGCAATGGAACCAAGATTCTTAGGGGTTGCTGCGGTTATTGTAAAATCGTTTGCACGTATCCACGAAACAAACCTTAAAAAACAAGGGATGTTAGGATTGACGTTTGCTAATGAAACTGATTACGATTTAATCCAAGAAGATGATACATTTAACTTCTTAGATTTAAATGAATTTGCTCCAGATAAACAATTAACGTTGGAAGCTGTACATGCTGATGGAAGTAAAGATTTAATTAAACTAAACCATACATATAACGATGCTCAAATTGGTTGGTATAATGAAGGATCTGCTTTAAATTTAATTAAAATACAGAATGCATCATAGATTTATGATGTTATAAATTAGAAAAAATCCAGCCTTAAGCTGGATTTTTTAATTTATAATGTATAAGATTTATATTGACTAATCTCTTAATTGTAAGCTAATTTCAATTAATTTTTCTAAATATAATTTACTTGTATTATCTGCTTTATCGTGGGGTTTATCAAAAACGAGGGTTTGGGTTTTGTTACCCTTTTTGATATGAATAAAAAAATCAACATCTGCATAAATTTGTTGGTCAAGTACGGTGTTTTCTAATTTGAATAAGCCTTCAGGAATTTCTAAAAGAACCTTAGCAAGTTCAAATTTTTCATTTGGCAAGGGTTTTTTTTCAAAAGTCGTATTTTCCCAATCACTGAGTTCTATAAATTCACCAAATGTATCGGTGTTAGAGTCTTCATAAATATTTGTATTGGTTAATAAAAATAAATTTCGACAATCTCCACCGCATAGTCCGGAAATTTCACCGAATATAATTTCGTTTTTTGTTTCTAAAGTATCACTGGAACTGCAATTAAGCATTAGAATTGACAAAAAAATAAGTGTGGAAGTTTTTTTCATTTTAATGTGTTTATTATTAGATGGTTTAATGTGAATTTGGTTGCGTGAAATAATTCAATAAATTTATATAATCGTATTTTTACCAAAACACGTTTTATGAATACAAGAGAACATCAGCTAAAAGCTTTCGACAGATTATTAACCATTATGGATGAGTTAAGGGCGCAATGTCCATGGGATAAAAAACAGACTATGGAAACCTTACGTCATCTCACCATTGAGGAAACCTATGAATTGGGGGATGCGATTTTGGATAATGATTTAGAAGAAGTTAAAAAGGAATTGGGTGATGTGCTATTGCACATTGTATTCTATTCTAAAATTGGCAGTGAAACCAACGATTTTGATATTGCCGATGTCTGCAATAGTATTTGCGACAAATTAATTCACAGGCATCCTCACATTTATGGTGATGTAAAAGTGGAAAATGAAGAAGATGTCAAACGTAATTGGGAAAATTTAAAATTGAAGGAAGGTAAAAAAAGTGTTTTAGAAGGCGTGCCGAAAAGTTTGCCAGCATTGGTAAAAGCCAACAGGATTCAAGAAAAAGTAGCAGGCGTTGGGTTTGATTGGGAACAACCAGAACAAGTTTGGGAAAAGGTACAAGAAGAACTAAATGAATTTAAAACAGAAGTAGAATTGGGAGATAAAAACGCTATGGAAAGTGAATTTGGTGATGTGTTGTTCTCTATGGTTAACTATGCCAGATTTTTAAAAATAAACCCAGAAAACGCCTTAGAACGCACCAACAAAAAGTTTTCAAAGCGGTTTCAATATCTTGAAGAAAAAGCTAAGGCGATTAACAAATCACTAAAGGATATGACGTTGGCAGAAATGGATGTCTTTTGGGAAGAAGCTAAAAAATCTGATGCCTAATTATGGACAAAAGCAAAATAAAAAACATTGTTTTTTTGGTCATCTTGGTTGTTTTAATCATTCCGCAGACGAGAAAACCCATTCAAGTGTTGTTGCAAAAAGGCATGATGCTAATCAACAAACCTTCTGTTGAAGAAAAAGAAACAACAGCTAGGTTAACAGACTATAACTGGAACTTAAGGAATGGAAATAATACGATTTACAATCTCAAAGAAGCCAAAGGGAGAATTATATTAATCAATTTTTGGGCTACGTGGTGTCCGCCATGTATTGCCGAAATGCCCAGTTTACAAAAGCTTTATGATGATTATAAAGACAAAATAGTATTTCTTTTTGTGACGAATGATGGATTGAATGAAATCAATCCTTTTTTAGGGAAGCACGGTTATACCTTCGACACATATCGTCCCATCAGTAATTATTCTGAAATTTTTGATGTTACTTCCATTCCTAGAACGTTTTTAATTGATAAAGAAGGAAACATCATTGTCGACGAAAGTGGTGCTGTTAATTGGAGTAGTGATATCGTTAGAAATACCATTGATGGTTTATTGAAATAATTTTTATTAGAATATTTCTCTAAAGCAGTAATTATATAAAAGTTAAGACAATGAAAATAGTGGTTTTAGATGGGTTCACTTTAAATCCGGGCGACTTAACGTGGGATGGCCTAAAACAATTTGGTGATTTAAAAGTTTACGATCGTATGGATTTTAATTCCGAAAAAGTCATTGAAGCTATTGGTGAAGCCGAAGTGGTATTTACCAACAAAGTGCCTCTGGAGAAAGAGATCCTTGACAAAGTTCCTAACCTTAAATACATAGGGGTTTTGGCAACTGGCTATAACATTATAGATATGGAAACCGCCAATAAATTAAATGTTTTAGTTACAAATGTACCCGATTATAGCACCGCTTCTGTATCACAGTTTACAATGGGTCTATTGCTGGAAATGTGCCATCACATTGGCGATCATAACAGAGCGGTCAAAGAGGGAGAATGGACAAAATCATTGGACTTTTGCTTCTGGAATACACCACTTATGGAACTTGCGGGAAAAACGATGGGGATTATTGGATTTGGACGTATAGGTCAGACTACAGCAAAATTGGCACAGGCTTTTGGTTTAACTATAATAGAAGTAAGGATTTTTCTTTGGAATCTGATACCTGTAGGTACGTGGAACTGGAAGAATTATTTGAAAAATCAGATATTATAAGTTTACATTGTCCTTTGACTGAAAGCACAAAAGGCATCATCAATAAACAAAATATTTCCAAGATGAAAGACGAAGTGATGCTCATCAACACGTCTAGAGGTGGTTTAATTGTTGAAGAAGATTTAAAAAATGCTTTGAACTCCGGTAAAGTTGCGATGGCTGCGATGGATGTGGTGTCTTCCGAACCAATGCTTGAAAACAATCCATTACTAAAAGCGAAAAATTGCATCATCACACCTCATATTGCTTGGGCCACTAAGGAATCGCGAACGCGTATGATGGCTATTGTTACTAATAATCTGAAAGCCTATATAAACGGAACGCCCGTAAATGTTATAAAATAAATTAAAGTGTTTTAAAAAAGGCTTTTATAAAGGACCAAGAAAATAAGGACCACATAATTTTAAGTTCTTCTGTAAAAGTAGATTCTTCATCTAAAAAGCGAAATATAGTTTGTGTGGAATTTTTATCATAAAATTGTTGAAAAATCCATTCGCCTTTGTGATTTTCATCTTTTAAAACTTTCAAGAATACTTTGTCATAAAATTTAAACTTTCTTTTGAATAATTTATGTGAAGCATCTTTGTTTGCTTTCAAGTTCGTTAAAATTAAAGCAACCTTTTTTTCAGTATGCTTAAATGAATACCCTGTAGAGCCTTTTACCCAACCTCCACCAGTGCCAATTTTTGTGATGCCTTTGGTGTTGAAATCTTCAAATGGGAAATTCGTCATGGGGATTATACCTTTTTCGGTTTCAGTAATAGTATAAGTATCAATTTTAAGGAAATTTTTAATATATGTATTTATGAAATGGTCGTAAACAGTTTCATTCACGATGTTTTCCGTGAAATAAGTGAACTCCACCAAAGCTTCGGTTTCAGAAAAAGGTAATACATAAGTAAAGGTAGTTTGTTCGCCATCCTTTAATCTATAATCCATCATAATGATAGAATCTTTATCAAAAGTGGGTGCCTTAGTTTTAATTATCCAGCCTTTGAAATGTTGTTTGATGCTAGTGTGTTTTGAAGCAGTTTTTAGGAAGGTTTCAGGGATTCGACTATCAAAAACATGCGAAGCTGTGTAAATATGTTTATCGGTTTTTACAAGCACATGGAAAGTTTCTTCCGTGTATTCAACGGTTTCTAAAATAAAATGAATGTTTTTGTGTTGGTTTAGCAGCGTTTTGGCATGGTTGTAAAAATCAATACCTCGAATGGTTTTATAGGTATAAGGTTGGAGATTTAATGCTATTGTTTTCTTTGAGGTTTTTATTGTGGCACGAGACCATGATTTGTAAACAATACTATCCCATTGCGATGGAAGTTTTTCCCAAAAGCTCCATGTTTTGTCATTGCTGTTTTTTTTAGAAGGATCAATTAAAGCGATTTTCTTGTCATTAAAAAAGGAATCGGACGCAAATTTTAGGGCTAGTTGTAAACCTGCCAAACCATTTCCAATAATGATATAATCGAAATGGGTGTAGTTTGTCATTCTAAAGTTAGAAAAATCTATTTCTTGAAATATTTAAAAGGCACGAAAAGCATACCGAAGCATTCTCCATCTTCTTTTCCAATATGCTTATGGTGCATTTTGTGGGCACGCCTTACACCTTTCGCATACCAATTATTGGCATTTCTAAAGATTTTAAAGCGTTGATGAATAAAAATATCATGTACCATGAAATAGGAGAGACCATAAGCAAATATGCCTAAGCCTATCGGTAAACCAGGCCAAAAACTGGTGTGTTTCCATAGTAAAAAGAAACCAATGCTTACTATGGCATAAAAAATAAAAAAAGCATCATTGCGTTCGAACCAACCGTCATGGTCTTTTTTGTGATGGTCTTTATGCAAGCTCCATAAAAAACCATGCATGATGTATTTATGGGTAAACCAAGCCATAAACTCCATAAAGCAATATGTTCCTAAAAAAATAAGTATCCAGAATATGGTTTGCATTTTTGATTTATAAGTTACATTAAATTTAATTGATATTTTACATAACTACGCATTAAAAGTTCTACTTTTTTAGGATCTGAAACTCTAATCCTCGTATTTTTAATATGTAATGCTGGTGTTTTTTTTAATTTTTTCAATAACTGACTATAATATCTGTAGGCCATAAAAACACCAAATTTAGCTTCAATGGGCAATTTTTTTATGCCGCTTAGACCTTTTTCAAAATCGGATTCAATATCGTTTATAATATCTTGTTTCGAATTTTCATCTAAATTATTTAAATCTGCTTTTGGGAAATAGCTTCTGTTCAAATCGTCAAAATCTGCTTTTAAATCTCGTAAAAAATTAACTTTTTGAAATGCAGAACCCAAAGCCATTGCTGAATCCTTTAGTTCATTATACTTTTCATCGTTACCGTTTACAAATACCTTTAGACACATCAAACCAACCACGTCTGCAGATCCATAGATATAGGTTTTAAACTCTTCTTCAGTTAGATATTTTGATTTGTGTAAGTCCAATGTCATACTTTTCATAAAGGCATCGACTAAAGCCTTGTCGATATTGTATTTATGAAATGTATATTGAAACGAATTAAGAATGGGGTTTAAACTAATTTTATTTTTTAAAGCTTTTTCTAACTCAATTGAAAAATCATTGAATAAATTTTCTTTGTCATAATCGTGAAATGAATCTACTATTTCATCTGCAAAACGGACAAAACCATAAATATTATAAATATCACTTCTAATGGATTTATATAACATTTTTGTAGCCAATGAAAAGGATGTGCTATAAGTTTTTGTTACCAGCTTGCTGCAATCATAAGAAACGGTGTCGAATAGTGTTTTCATAAGGTTTGATTATGATATTTTAATACTAAATCGGCTACTAACTTTCCTGAAATTAAAGATGGAGGCACACCTGGACCAGGAACCGTTAATTGACCTGTAAAAAAGAGATTTTTTACTTTTTTACTTTTTAATTTGGGTCTTAAAAAGGCAGTTTGTGTTAATGTATTTGCCATTCCGTAGGCGTTTCCTTTATAAGAGTTATAATCTTTAATAAAGTCATTAATACAAAAGGACTCTTTAAATATAATATGATTTTTTGCTTTTTGCGATGTTAAAGTCTCAAAACGTGTTATTATTTTGTCAAAATATACGTCTCTAAGTTCTGGAGTATCATTTAATCCTGGAGCTAACGGAATTAAAAAAATACCAGCTTCTTTGCCTTCAGGCGCAGCATGATTATCTGTTTTGCTGGGAAAGCTTGCGTAAAATAAAGGATTTTCCGGCCATTTTGGGTTATCGTAAATAGCTTCTGCATGGACATCAAAATCGACATCAAAAAACAGGGTATGATGATTTACATTGATTAATTTTTTATCAAACCCAATATAAAAAAGTAGGGATGAAGGTGCGAATGTTTTTTTCTTCCAATAGTTTTCTGAATATTGCCTGTAAGTTTTATCTAAAAGCGTTTCGGTATGATGGTAATCAGCACCACTAATGACAATGTCTGAATGATAGGTTTTTCCGTTTGAAATAATACCCTTTGATGTGCCGTTTTCGACAATAATTTTTTCTACGGATTCGTTGGTTTTTATGGTAATCCCCAGTTCTTCAGCTAAATTTTCAAGCGCCAAAACGACTTCATACATGCCTTTCTTTGGATGAAAGGTACCTAAACCAAAATCGGCATAATTCATAAAATTATAAAATGATGGTGTGTCGCTTGGTTTTGCACCTAAAAAAAGTACCGGAAACTCAAGGATTTTTACCAATTTTTCATTTTTAAATTCTTTTCTAACATCTTTTTGAATGTTGCTAAAGAATTGATTTAGTTTTTTAATAGTAGCAGGAGTCACTAATTCTAATGGAGACATTCCAGGATTGTAAACCAAATCCTTTATAGCGATATCGTAATTACTTTTTGCCTTTTCAATAAATGTCCTTAGTTTTTTAGAGCTTCCTTGTTCTTCTTTTTCAAAAGCAACAATTATTTTTTCTAAAGTGTCTTCAATAGTGATGTAATCATCCTTTCCGAAGTAAACACGGTATGCTGGATTCAGTTTTTCAAGTTGATAATAATCTGAAGGGAATTTTCCAAAATCAGAAAAAAAGCGTTCAAAAACATCTGGCATCCAATACCATGTTGGGCCTATGTCAAAAGTAAACCCTTCTTTAATTAGTTGCCTGGCTCTTCCACCAATAGTTTTATTTTTTTCAAATAGGGTTACAGTATAGCCCTGTTTAGCTAAATAGCATGATGCCGCTAGAGAAGAAAAACCTGAACCGATTATTATAACTGATTTTTTCATATTGTTTAACAAATATAAAAAAAAGTTAAACAAAAATAATTTATTTATAAATCTTTAACTAAGTTTTCTATAGAGTTAAATGTAGTGACTTTTTTAGGAAGAACTAAAGTTTCAAGATTTATAAGCTTATTGCCCAAAAGAAATAATTTGGTATTTTCTTTATGAAGAAGCAACAGATTAAATTTATTTATATAATCAGGAATATCTTCTGCTTCAGGAAATACCGTGAAATAGGATATGAATGTTATGTCCTTAAAAAATTCCAGCAAATCTTTTAGACTTTCCATGGGTACACTTTCTCCTAAAAAAAGAGTATGATAGCCTTTGCTTCTTAATTGATAATTTATAAAGAGCAATCCGATGTCATGAATTTCGTTTTCTGGTAAAAAAAGAACAAATGTTTTTGATGAGGGCTTAGGTTCAAGACTTTGTATCCTTTCAATATTTATTAATATTTTTTGTTTGATGTGTACAGACAAAAAATGTTCATGGGCAGGAGTAATGGTATTGGTTTGCCATAATAAACCAATCTCATTTAACAAAGGTAAAAACACTGTATAGAATATCTCGCTAAAAGATTTTGTTTCTATCAGTTGATTGTAGGTATTATAAAACGAAATTTGATCAAAATTCATCATAGCCATTTTTAAGGCATTGAGAGCATGATCTTCAATTTTAGACCTAGACGCTATTTCTCTAACCTTTGCAGGAATTTCATCTTCTGTTAAATTGGCAATTTTAGAAATTTTAATGCCGTGATTGTTTAGGTAAGAAATGTTTAATAGTTTTTGAAAACTCGCTAAACTATAATGTCTTATATTAGTATCGGTTCTATTTGGTTTAAGTAAATTATAGCGTTTTTCCCAGATTCTAATCGTATGTGCTTTTATCCCTGTTAGATTTTCTAAATCTTTTATGCTAAAATTTACCTGGATATTGTTCATTTATACCTTATAACAGTTGAACAATATTAATTAAAATTAATTTAAGAAAAAATTGAATTTATGTAAGTGCGCACGAGAAGACTCGAACTTCCACATCCTAAACGGATACCAGCCCCTCAAGCTGGCGCGTCTACCAATTCCGCCACGTGCGCATTAAGATTTCGGCAAAAATAGAAAAAGTTAATTAATTAAACTTGTTTTTTTATTTTTCACTTTAAAACACTAATTTTTACTCTTGTAATATGATATTTGTCAAGATTGACATATAATAAATTGTCTATATTTATACTATATTGCAATATTAAAAACATCATTTAACTTAATTTTTATAATAATCATAATGATCTTTAAATTGGAAAGAAAGCACTCGTTGTTAAGATTGGTTTTGTGGACTTTTATGTCTTTGGGGTTACATGTCTATTCGCAATCTGAGCGTACTAAGTTCATTCCTGTAGCACCTGAGGAGCTATCGAATTCATTAGTTAGATGTTTTCTTAAAGATAGTAAAGGGTACATGTGGTTCGGTACAAATGATGGACTGATACGCTATGATGGAGTTAATACTTATAATTATGTGCATGACCCAAAAAATAATAAAACAATATCCAATAATACAATAAATACCATTATAGAAGATTCACAACATAAACTATGGATAGGAACTGCCCAAGGTCTTAGTAATTATAATAGGCAAACAGATAATTTTACAAACGTTGATTCAATACCAACCAACAAAAATCACTTAAATAATGGTTATATTACAAGCTTAGCATTTGATGGGGAAGATAAACTATGGATAGGTACTTATGGTGGAGGTATTAATATATATGATCAGAAAAACTCCTTGTTTTTTTATTTAGGGGGTTTTGATATTCATAACAGTCCTCTTGCAAAAAACTATGCAACTTCCGTTTTATATGCAGACGGACTTATTTGGTTTGGAACTAAAGGGGGCCTTGAGGTTTTTGACCCTAAAAAAAAAGCGGAAGTAACAGCTAAGCTTTTTACGGAAAGCTTACCAGATAAACAAATTACTCAATTAGTTCAGGATATTTATGGAAATATCTGGTTTTCAACATTAGGGGGAGATATAACTAAAATAAAAAAAAGCAATTCAAATTACTCATTTGAAAAAATAATTTCTAAAGATTCTTCACCACAGGTGAGATGGAGTGAAATTTTAACGATGGCTACTGATGATAAAGGAAATATTTGGGTTGGTGGGCAAAACTCAGCGTTAAGTTATTTCAATACAAAGACTAAAAAAATTACTTATTTCGATAATAAATATAAAAATCCCCAAAGTATACAAACTAATTCTATAAGATCGGTTTTTGTTGATAAAAACGGACTTACATGGATAGGAACTTTTAATAAGGGGGCTTACCTAATAGATAAGAATGTGGGCAAGTTTGATTCTTATCAATTAGGTGATTTTAAGCAAAGTGATCTTGAAGGTAAAGAAATAAGAGGATTTGTTGAAGACAAAAAAGGAGACATATGGATTGCTTGTGATGGCATTGGAGTTATTAAATTAGAATCTAAAACAAATGAATTAAAACGTTGTGATGACATTAACAGTAAACTGGAAACCAAATCTATTACAGCTATGACGTTTGATAAGCATGGGGATATTTGGTTTGCCTCATGGGCTGATGGTATATATAAAGTTAATTTACAAACTAATAAAACTATTAAGTATTATTTGAAGTCTGGTGGATTTGGTGATAACAAAACATACTTTTTGTATGAAGATAAAGAGGGGACTATATGGGCAGGAAGCAATGGGAGCGGATTATTTTATTTTGATGATAAAAAGGAACAATTTACACTTCTTACTGAAAAAGATAAGACCGATTATATAACTAAGACATCCTATGTTAGTTCAATGGTTGAAGATTCTGAGGGTGTTTTATGGGTGGGTACGATGTATGGTTTATATAAATTGACAAGAACTGGAAAAGGTTCGTTCAATTACAAACTATATAGACAGGATGCAAAGTATGGAAATTTTAGCAGTAACAATATACAATATATTTATGAGGATTCCTCAGCGAACATATGGTTTGCAACAACAGACAATGGTTTGATTTTAAAACCTAAAAACAGTAACGAATTCAAGATTTTTCAAAAGAAAGATGGATTGGTAAGTAATACTATTAGATCCATATTACAGGATTCGATTGGCAATATGTGGATTAGTAGTAATATGGGCATATCCAAGTTAGATCTTCAAACAAATAAATTTACAAATTATAATAAATCAGACGGTCTATCATCAAACAATTATAATTCAAGCTCAAGTATTGTAAGTAGCAAAGGAAAAATATTTTTTGGAAGCAATAATGGATTTAATGCATTTTATCCAGATAGTGTTCAAACTAATTTAGGGCGACCATTGGTCTATTTAACAGACCTAAAAATTAATAACAAGTCCATGGGCATTACGGATACAGGATCACCTCTAGATAAAGATATTAGCCTTACATCCAGTATAAAGCTTAATTACAATCAACGATCCTTTGCTATCGATTTTGTTGCCATTAATTATGGTGAGACCTCTCCTTATGAGTATTGTTATATGCTGGAAGGTTTTGATAAAACTTGGAATTGTGTCGGGGCCAATCATACGGCGACATACACTAATATAGATCCAGGTGAATATGTGTTTTTGGTAAAAGCATCTAATTCAGACGGTATGTGGACCAATACTACAGAGCCTTTAAAAATTAAAATAAAGCAAATATGGTGGAAGACATGGTGGGCCATCTTCATCTATATTATTTTCATTGCTGGAATTATCTTTTTTCTTTTCAGGATACGTATGGAGCGTGTTCGTATGAAGAACCAATTGATTATGGAGCGTTTAGCTCGTGAACAAGAACATGAACTAAGTGAATCAAAAACACAATTTTTTACCAATATTTCACATGAATTTAGGACACCATTAAGCTTAATTTCCATGCCTTTAGAAAGCTTAAGTGCTATGGAGGGGTTGCCAACTAGCGTTAAAGAAAGAATAAGTTCAATTAGATCGAGTTCAGACAAAATGCTGCGTTTGGTTAACGAATTAATGGATTTTAATAAACTAGAAAATACCAAATTAAAACTTCAAATACAACAAGGTGAATTAGTTGAATTCATTACAAACATTGCAGGTACTTTTAATGATATTTCTAAAAAAAGAAATATTCATTTTGGGATTCACAGTATGGTAGGTTCGCTTCATGGGTGGTTCGATCATGATAAACTTGATAAAATATTGGTAAACATCCTTTCAAATGCTTTTAAGTTTACTTCAGACAAAGGGAAAATAAATATCATTATTAATTCAAAAGAAGCTATGATTATAGCAAGTGGAGAGAAGTCACGCTGTTTGGAACTTAGTATTGTTGATAATGGTATTGGTATATCGGAAAAGGAATTACCTTATATTTTTGATAAATTTTATCAAGCTAAGTCTTCGGCAGCTATAGCCAATTCAGGAACAGGTATAGGTCTATCTTTAACAAAAGGGCTTGTAGAATTACATCAGGGAACTATTAAAGTTGAAAGTAAACCTAACCATGAAACGTTATTTGTTATTTTAATTCCTATCGATAAAGAAATATATGCAGATGATTGTATTTGTGAAATTTCAGAATGTATTGATACGGCTACAAAGCCAATCAGTTATATGGAAACAGAAGATGCTCCTGATAATAATTTATATCAAGAAGATGAAAGTCATGATAAGCCACAAATCCTTATTGTTGAAGATAATGATGAACTAAGAACATATTTGGCTTTAGAGTTGAGGGAACAATTTCATGTTATAGAAGCGAATAATGGCCAAGAGGGGTTAGACATGGCTTTGGAAATAAGTCCAGACTTAATTATTAGTGATATTTTAATGCCGATAAAGAATGGAATTGATTTGTGTAAGGATATAAAAACTAATTTAAAAACTAGTCACATTCCCTTTGTTCTTTTAACAGCACGAACAACAGTTGATGACCAAATTACAGGAATTGAGACTGGAGCAGATGTGTATATTACTAAACCTTTTAGTATTCGTTTTTTGATAGCACAAGTAAACCAAATTATTGAATCTCGTCAAAAATTATATTCTCAGTTTAGTAAAGATGTTTATTTGCTGCCTAATAAAGTGGCACAAAATGAAATGGACCAAGAGTTCCTTCAAAAGGCCATTGATTATATTGTTGAAAATATACAAAACCCTCAATTAGGAGTTAACTCCATAGCCGATCTTTTTAATTTAAGCCGTATGCAAGTTTATAGAAAAATTAAAGCGCTTACGGGTAAGTCGGTTGTTAATTTTATCAGAATGGTTAGAATTAAACAAGCTTTAAAGCTTATGGATACTCAAAAATATGCCCTTGCAGAGATTGCTTATCTAACAGGTTTTAATTCTGCTTCCTATTTTACTACATCTTTTAAAGAGGAATATGGTAAAGCACCATCTGAATATTTAGATCAAAATCTTTAACAGCTATTTGGATTAAAAAATTTTCTTTCTTGTTTTTTTGGACTCTAATAGTAAGATGTTATGAATGTTATTTTAATAAAAAATAACGCTATAAATTCCAATAACGTATTTAACAGGGTTTTTTATATCAAATTCTCATCTATGTTTTAAATTTTAAAGAGAATGTTCATTTACTGATAATGCAAACCAATGTTATATATGATATTTGGTAGCCTTTGTTTCTAAAATTTATTCCACCTAAAAATTAAAGAAACGGTAGGAGTTTTTGTGAAGGTTTGTTTGAAATTATATTGTAAAAATTAAATCTGAATTTTAAATAATGTGATTTTATTAACTTTTATGGGACTCTTTTAAAATTGAATTTTAACTAAACTTTATTAATATTAACTAAATTTTATTTTATGCAAAATGTAATTTTACTATTTAATTCAAAGAGAAGCCGTCCTTGGTTTCTCAAAATCATTTGTTCAGCAATCGTATTTTTTACTATGATTGTTAGTGCAAATGCACAGAAAACTGTTACTGGAACAGTAAAAGACGATTCAGGTATACCTATGCTTGGGGTTAACGTTATCGTTAAGGGTACCAGTACAGGTACCAACACAGACTTTGACGGAAATTATTCTCTTAATGTGTCTGGTAATAATGCTGTGTTAGTGTTTTCTTACTTAGGTTATATAACCAAGGAAATGACTGTTGGAGCACAATCCGTCATTAACATTGCTTTAGATCAAGATGTTGCAGCACTTAGCGAAGTGGTTGTGATTGGTTATGGAACTCAAAAGAGAGAATCTGTAACAGGTTCGGTGGTTTCTATTAAAGGAGAAGAATTGGGAGAAGTTCAATCTGCTAACTTCCAACAGGCACTTCAAGGTCGTGCTGCAGGTGTACAAATATCAACAACTGATACCAAACCTGGAGCTGCTCCCCAAATTCGAATTCGTGGTGTGCGTTCGTTATCAGCAACTAATGACCCTTTAATTGTGCTTAATGGTATTCCTTTTTCTGGAGGTCTTAGTGATATCAACATTAATGATATTGAAAGCCTAGACATATTAAAAGATGCATCAGCTACAGCTATTTATGGTTCTAGAGGTGCAAATGGTGTTATTTTAATAACAACAAAGTCTGGTAAACAAGGTCAAAAAGCAAGATTTTCGTACAATACATATTATGCAACTAAAGAGGTTTTTGCCAAGTATCCTATGATGGATGGACCACAACTTTTAGCTTTACGTCAAGCAGTTGCTAATCACCCTGATCGAGGAGGTAGCCCTATTTATGATACTGCAAAAGATGAAGACCCTAATACTAATACTGATTGGCAAGATTTATTTTACGGCCCTGGATTTCAAACCAGTCATGATATAAGTGTGCAAGGTGGTATGGAAGGTGGTTCATACAATTTAGGTATGGGTTATTTTAAAGAAACTTCAGTTGTACCTGGTCAATATTATGAAAGATATTCTTTACGTGCACAGGTTGATCAGGAAATTGGAGCGTTTCGCTTTGGTTTAAACTCTGTAATGAGCTTTAGCAAAGCTGGTTCTATTGCAGATGTTGGAAGTATACTAGGTGCATCACCGCTTCTTAATCCATACAATTCTGATGGAACAATACAAGAGCGTTTTCAAACACAAGCAGAAGACAGTTGGATTCCTACAAGAGACGTAATAAATGGTGTTGGACTAGGTAGAGTAAACGAGCAATTAGATTTTGGTACTTACAATAACATATATACTGAGGTTGAAATACCAGGCGTTGAAGGGTTAAAATACCGAATGAATATTGGTTTGAATTTACG
Organism: Confluentibacter sediminis; assembly: GCF_003258355.1. Taxonomy (GTDB): domain Bacteria; phylum Bacteroidota; class Bacteroidia; order Flavobacteriales; family Flavobacteriaceae; genus Confluentibacter; species Confluentibacter sediminis. Next base: position 179,469 of record NZ_QKPO01000007.1, read on the forward strand.
TGTATCTAGAGATGGTGACTTTACGGGTAAAGGAGTATTTAATTATAACGAGAACAATCCATCTTCTGCTAGTTATGGTACTTCTCTTTCACAAGACTATGTTATTGAAAACCAATTGCTTTTTGATAGAACATTTGCAGATAAGCATAAAGTAAATTTTGTTGGTCTATTTTCTTCTCAGAAGTCCAAATATGATAGTTCATATTTAGGTGTTCGAAATGTTCCAAATGAACAATTTTTGTTCTACAACTTAGATGCTGCACTAGCGGAAGATATTACTGGTTATAGAACTGATTTATCAGAAACAGGGTTGCTATCTTATATGGCTAGAGCCATGTATCAATATGATAATCGTTATATGATTACTGGTACAATACGTTCTGATGGGTCTTCTAGATTAGCACCAGGACATAAATGGGTTACTTATCCCGCGGTATCTGTAGGTTGGAATATAGCTAACGAATCGTTTATGAAAAATGTTGGGTTTATTGACCAATTAAAATTACGTGCAGGTTACGGACAAACGTCTAACCAAGCTATTAATGCTTATTCTGTTCAAGGAACATTACAACCAAGAGACTATAACTTCGGTGATACATTTGCAACAGGTTATTATGTAAGTAAACTACCCAATCCAGAATTGGGGTGGGAATTTTCTGAGACCTACAATTATGGTTTGGATTTTGGATTGTTCAAAAACAGACTTTCTGGTACGGTTGAATACTATACTACCAAAACAAATGATATTCTTTATGATCTGGGGCTTCCCATCACATCTGGTGTAAGTAGTGTTTCAAGTAATATTGGTGCAACAGAAAATAAAGGTCTTGAAATAACTCTTAATGGAGTTATTATTGATAATCCTGACGGTTTCTCTTGGGAAGCAGGAATTAATCTGTATACCAATAAAAATAAAATTACATCCCTAGCTAGTGGTGAAACAGAAAATGTTGGTAATCTTTGGTTCGTAGGCAGTCCTATTAACGTAATTTATGACTACAAGAAAATAGGGCTTTGGAACACAACAGATCCAGATTACCAATACTTGCAACAATATGAGCAAGGAGGTAATGCAGGAATGATTAAAGTACAATATACGGGTGATTTTAATCCTGATGGGTCTCCCACTAGATTAATAGGAGCAGATGATAGAATAGTACAAGATCCCACACCTGATTTTGAAGGAGGTTTCAATACCCGATTGACTTACAAAAATTTTGATTTAAGTATGGTAGGAACCTTTAAAAGCGGAGGTATATTGGTTAGTACACTATATAGTTCTAATGGGTATCTTAACCTGCTTACAGGTAGAAAAAACAATGTGAATGTAGATTACTGGACACCAACCAACACGGGGGCTAAATATCCAGCGCCTGGTGGAGTCCAAAGTAGTGATAACCAAAAATATGCTACTACTTTAGGATATTTTGATGCGTCGTATCTTAAAGTTCGTACAATAACTATAGGGTATAACTTTACCCAAGATGTACTTAGTAAAATTGGTTTGGAAAAACTTCGTTTATATGCTACTGTTCAAAATCCATTTGTATTGTTTTCACCATATAAAAAAGAATCTGGAATGGATCCTGAAACGAACTCTGGAGTTAACAGTTGGGATGGAAGTAGACAAAATGTTGCAGTAAATACTGATAGTACTATTTCAAAAGGTATTCCTACGATTGGTACTAACACACCAACCACACGTAACTATATGATAGGATTAAACTTAACATTCTAAAAAAAAGATATGAAAAAAATATTTAAAATTAAAATTTTTGCCACGGTATTAATTGCTGTGTCATTATTAATGGCTTCCTGTACGCAAGATATCTTGCAGGAATCGCCAAGAAGTTCTTATACTCCAGACTATTTCCAGACAGAAGAGGGTGTACAGGGAGGTATTACTTACTTATATTCGCAATTAAGGTATATATATGGACAACCTTATTATTACAATTCGCTTGAAACAGGTACTGATGAGTACACTTATGCGCAAAGTGCTGATGGAAATTTTAAGGATAGTGATTTGTCTGGTGTGGGTGTTATCAATTCAGATAGTCACCCAAGTAGTATTCCTTGGGATAATTGTTTTCCATCTATTAACACAGCAAGTGGTATCATAGAAAATGCTGCTGCAGTTGGACTTAGTGATGCTTTAATTGCAGAAGCTAGATTTTTCCGTGCTTTCGATTACTTTTTGTTAGTACAAACTTATGGAGGTGTGCCATTAGATTTGGGTGCAGGTAACTTAAAATTTAATACGTCGGTATCAAGAACTTCGGTGCGAAACACAGTGCCAGAGGTTTATACTATAGGTGTATTCCCTGATTTAATTCAGGCTGTAAACGATTTGCCAATTACTGCCCGTTTAACAGGAACTGTAACTAAAAATGTTGCCAGATTGTTTTTGGCTAAAGCTTATTTAACATATGGCTGGTGGTTGCAAAATCCAAACAATATTCCAACTTACCCAGATACTCCACGAACAGATCCTGACGGGCATGATGCTGCTTGGTATTTTCAACAAGCTTATGATTTGGCTGCAGAAGGAATTGATAATCCAGGTGATTATAAATTATTGGATTATTTTTACGACGTTCATGTAGCAACTAATGATCGCCATGCAGAAATGATGTTATATGCAGATCATACTGAAGCAAGTACACAATATGGTGGGTATGCCTCAGGTTATAATGGAACTGATCCTGGTACTAATACATCGGTTTGGATGGTAACGTCTAACTACACACGTATAAGTGTAGGTGGGAAATCTATACAACGTGAAGCGGCACAAGATTATGGTCGTCCATGGACACGTATGGCACCAACTATCAATGTATTTGAAGAGACGTTTGCAGATAAAACTTTAGACTCTCGCTATGATGGTACATTTGTATCTACTTATAGAGCAAACTGGGATAAAGCAGGAGATACAAATTCAGCAACAGGTGCAAATGGTTTATCTATAGCTCCTGGTGAAGCTGTGCTTTCATACATAGATTACAATCCAGCAGTAGTTTATGGTGATAATGCCGGTGTTGGTGCAGGTGTATTACCTGGAAGAGCAGATTATGTTATAAACCTAAATGAAATTAACAGAAAAAACTATCCTGGCTTATGGAAATTAGGGACCTATCGTACCGATAATAATGGTGGTTTAGGAGAGCCAAACAGTGCTGTAACACGACCTTACCCAATTGCTAAATTCTCTGAATTTTATTTCATAGCTGCAGAAGCTGCTGTTAAAGGTGCTACCACACAAGGTGGAAAAAGTGCAAGAGAGTTAATTAATGTGATTCGTGCTCGTGCGGGTAAATGGCGTTTTGACCATAACGGAAATGTACCAAAATTAGAAGATAATAGTGCAGCAATGGTGTTAGCAACACCTGCGGTAGTAGATATTGACTATATTTTGGCAGAACGTTCTCGTGAATACTTTGGTGAAGGTTACAGATGGTTTGATTTAGTTCGTACTCAAAAATGGACTGAATATGCATCTAGCTATGAAATAGCAGGTACTAATGACACGGATCATTCGCCAGTGACGGTTAGTAGAACCATAGAGAAGTATCATTATTTAAGACCAATACCACAAGGTCAAATGGATAAAATGCTAGCTACTGATGCAGAAAAAGAAGCTTACCAAAATCCTGGGTATTAATTATAAATCAATATTTTATGTTAAATAGGATTGGGGTTACATAACATTTGTATGTAACCCCAATTTTTTTTAAAGATATATTTAAGTTTAACTTAAGCTGTAATTAAGTTTTGAATATTTACAATAAATCATGTATGCTTAAATGAACTGTCAGGTTGAGCGCGGTCGAAACCCTCTCTTAAAGACGTTAGTTTTTATAACGACCTAAATGCAAAACACATGCAATTGATAAATTTAAAAAATAGTCCTTATTTATTTATTGCCAACAATGATAGACCATTAGTGATTTTCAAAATAAATCAGTAACCAAAACATTATTTAAAATCAAATGTTGGTTAAGCAACATATTTAAGATATTTCTGCTTTTTTAAAGATAAGAAGTAAATGGAGAAGAATAACAAAAGTTTTAAATGACAAAAAAGCCTTGAAAATGCATCAAGGCTTTTTTGCCATTTAGATATGTTTTATTTATTTAAATAATAAACGGGCAAATTCTTTGAGGTCTCGTCTCCAAGTTAACCATTCATGAGCGGTATTAGGCGACTCGTAATATATATATTTAATACCTTGTTTGTCTAGCATAGCTTTAAAAGCACCCACTGATTCTGGGAAAGGAGCTGGTTCTTTGGTCCCTAAACCAAGCCATAAAACTTTAAGTTGCTTGTTTACTATTTTACCGTCGTTAAACGCTCCATTTAAAAATAAAGAAGGATCGATAACCTCTGAACTTGGATAATTTGATGTACCACTAAATCCACCATAATACGTAAATGTGTTAAGATTGTTGATGACGATACGCATGGTTTGGTTAGCTCCCATAGACAGTCCAGCGATTGCTCTATGTTCACGGTCGGGGATGGTTCTAAATTTAGAATCAATCATAGGAATCACTTCATTAATAATCACTTCTTCAAATACTGAAACTGGGCGCGCATTACTTTCTTGAGGTTTATAAGCATAGCCATTGTCCATCACAATAATCATTGGAACAGCTTGTTTTGTAGCAATTAAATTATCAAGGATTAGATTGGCTTTCCCTTGAGATGCCCATCCTGTTTCATCTTCAAAACTACCATGTTGTAAATAAAGAACAGGATAGCGGGCTTTTATATCATTAGTGTAGCCAGCTGGTGTATAAGCAAAACACCTTCTAAAAGAGTTTGTTAATTTGGAGAAGTAAATAGTTTCACTTACAAGTCCGTGAGGGACATCTTTAACAGCATAAAAATCGCTATCTGAAGCAGGGATTTCTATCCCGCTACCCCAATGGCCTGCACCGTAAAAATACAATGTGCCAGGATCTGGAACTGATGCACCGTCAATATTAAGTTGATAATAATGAAAACCTGAGTCTTGAGGTTCTGATTCTCCTGTCCAAACTCCCTTGTCGTCTTTTACCATATCATATTTTACACCACCAAGATCCAGTTGGATTTTATTGGCATTGGGAGCAGAAATACTAGCACGAACACGACCTTCAGAATTTATTTGAGGATACTCTTTACCAGGTTGATTTACCGATGAAGGTTTAAAATTTTCAATGGCTTTGGATTGGTTTGATTGAGCAAGATTGACATTGTAGGTTAATAGAATTAATACAAGGAAAGCGATGCACTTATAATTCATAGAAATGATTTTAGATAATAGAAAAACCCGCAATGTGAAATGGTTTAGTTGTTAGTTTTTTTTTTAGCTTCACAAAGCGGGTTTTAGAAAAAATTTAGTTTAGTTGGAAAAGTTTATTCTTTAAAAAGAAGAGGAGCTAGTTCGTGTAAGCTACGACGCCAAGTTTGAAACTCGTGAGCCGTACCTTCAGAAACGTAAGAAACGGCATTGAAACCAGCTTCTTTAAGAGCAACAGCAGCGCTTTTAACGCCATCAGGTCTCTCTTTGCTACCACAACTCAAGAAAATAAGTTTTACTTTAGATTTATCTTTGATATCCTCAGGAGCATATGTGCCACCACTTAAAAGTGCATAATGAGAGAATACATCTGGATTATTAAGGGTGATCGTTTTAGTTTCCATACCACCCATTGAAAGACCTCCCATAGCTCGGTGTGGTTGGTCTGCGATTGTGCGGAAATGAGAATCTACGTAAGGAATTAATTCTTTTACCAGCACGGTTTGGAATGGATCAATTTTGAAATTTCTCATACCACCCATTCTCACTTCATTTGTCATTCCATAAGTCATAACAATAATGAAAGGTTTAGTTTCGCCTTTTGCAATCATGTTATCCATAATTAGATTGGCATGTCCTTGGTTGCTCCAAGCAGTTTCATCTTCGCCCCAGCCATGTTGAAGGTATAATACAGGATAACGTTTAGATGGATTTTCATAATATCCTGGTGGGGTATATACAAAAGCACGTCTTGATGTTTCTGTACTTGGCGATGGGAAAAGTACTTGCTGAACATGACCATGGGGTACATTCTTTAATGCATAAAAATCTTGATCGTGGGCAGGTATTTCAATGCCACTTTCCCAACGGATAGAACCATAGTAATTTAAAGCTCCTGGATCATTAAATGTTCCACCATCCATATTAATATGGTAGTAATGAAATCCTTCATCCATAGGACCAGCAGTAGTTCCCATCCAAACACCTTCAGCGTTTTTTTCTAATTTGGTACCGCCTTGTCCGCCTAATCCTAGACTTACTCTAACGCTATCAGCAGCAGGAGCTACAATTTTAAAACGCGCATACCCTTGAGAGTTTACTTGTGGATATTCTTGTCCAGGTTGGTTTTTACTCGATGGTTTAAAATCTTCTTTAATTTCTTGTGCCTGTGCTAAAAAAAGCGATCCAGACAAAGCAAGTAGTAATACTAATTGTTTCATAATGTTTAATTTAGTTGTTTTTATTTGAATATTAATTGCGCAAATTCATGTAAACTTCGTCTCCAACTTTGCCATTCATGAGCTGTTTGAGGAGATACATAAAAATGTGTATTCATACCAGCCTTTTTAAGGGCTTCTGTATTTACTTTTGGGTCGGTACTACCTTGTCTTGGGTTTTCTAATTCACGACTACCATAGCTAACAAATAATAATTTAATCTTATCTTTAAAATCAGGTACTTTTTCAATATCTTCTATACTGATACTGCCCCCACTAAAAATACCAACTTGTGAAAATGCATCTGGATTTGCTAATGTAATAGCACGAGTCTGCATACCACCCATAGATAGCCCTGCCATGGCTCTGTGTTGTTGGTCTGCCACCGTACGATAGTTGGAATCAATCATTGGAATGATGTCATTAAGCAGTGTGTTTTTAAATCCATCAGCCCAACCGTCAGGAGGCCAATTACCTGCAGGACGACCACCTCCTTGTTGTGGAGCACCGGCAGGTCTTGGCATTGCCCAAGTTCCGTTATCCATAACAATTATAAAAGGATTGGATTTACCATCTGCTATAAGATTGTCCATAATTAAATCAGCATGTCCCTGACTTGCCCAACCTGTTTCATTTTCACCACCACCATGCTGTAAATATAAAACAGGGTAACGTTTGTTGGGGTTTTGATTATATCCTGGAGGTGTATAAACAAAACAACGACGCATCGCGTTATTGGTTTTAGAAAAATAGTGATGTTCGCGTACTTCTCCATGAGGTACATTTTTTAATGCATAAAAATCCTGATCTTTTGCAGGAACTTCAATACCGCTTCCCCAGCGACTAGCACCATAAAAATAAAGACTTCCTGGATCTGGTACAGAAGCACCATCAATGTTTAGTTGATAATAGTGAAATCCTTCATCTTGAGGCGCAGATTGTCCTATCCACATACCTTTTTCATCTTTTGTTAAATCATATTTTACACCACCAATGTCCAATTGAACTTTGTGGGCTTCTGGAGCTAAAATTTGAGTACGTACACGTCCTTCGGAATTTACTTGAGGATATTCCTTGCCTTCTTGTGTCGTTGCAGATTTTTTGAAATCTTCAACGACTGTTGATTGTGAAAAACTTATTCCGCTAATAAGTAACGATGAATAAATAATTACTAAAGATTTGTAATTCATTTTATTTTTAATTTAGTTTAGAAGTTTTATGATATTAAATTAATCTTTAAAAAGAAGTTGGGCAAAACCATACAAACTTTTTCTCCATGTTTGGAATTCGTGGGCCGTTCCTGGAGCTTCATAGTAAACGTTTTTAATACCCGCTTTATCCAATTCTTCATGGGTACTTCTACCCGAACGCGCTCCTTCTTTAGATCCCATGCTTACATAGAATAATTTCACTTTTTTAGCAAATTCTTCAGGCTTTTTAAGCAAACCATTATAACCTGTTTCAATACCCGGAAATCCAAATGGGGCACTGAAAATTCCAATGTTGCCGAATTTATCAAGATTTGATTGTGAAATTTGATAGGTTTGAGTGCCTCCTAACGATAAACCAGCAATGGCACGATGTGAACTATCACTAAGTGTACGGTAATGGCTATCAATATTTGGGATAAGATCTTTAATCATGATATCCTCAAAACTATCCCAGAAATTTTTGTCTTGAGGTCGTTTTGGGCTACCGAATCCTTGGGCTATACCACCATCTTCCATAACAATAATCATAGGTTTGGCTTTGCCTTCAGCAATTAAATTATCTAAAATAAAATTAGCACGTCCTTGATTACCCCAAGCTCTGCGGTCTTCACCCATACCATGTTGTAAATATAAAACAGGGTAACGTTCTTTGGTGTTTTTATCATATCCAGGTGGTGTGTAAACATATGCCAAACGCATGTTTCCAGTTGATTTTGCTAGATACCAATGAGACTCAATATTCCCATGAGGCACATCTTTAATATCATAAAAATCGACACCATCTTCTGGTATTTCAATACCACTTGCTATACGACTCATACCATAGAAGGTTTCACTGTTAGGGTCGTCAACATCGACACCATTAATTTTTAAAGTATAATAATGAAAACCAGGGTCTAAAGGTTTTGTTACTCCTGTCCAAACACCTTTTTCATCTTTTGTTAATGCAAGGTTTCCCAAGCTGACAGAGATACTATCAGCGGCAGGAGCATTAATTCTAAAGTATGCTTTGCGCTCTGAGTCTATACGTGGATATTGAGCACCAATCACATTTGTTGATGCGGGTTTTGTGCCTTCAGGAAATGTGTTTTCTTGAGCATAAGAACTTATAACTCCTAAAAAAGTTATGATTAAAAATACGTTTTTCATTTTTAAGTTTAGTTTTATATTATTTGAAAAGTAATTGTGCGAATTGATTGAGCGATCGTCTCCATGTTAACCACTCGTGAGCTGTTCCTGGGGATTCATAATAAATATGTTGAATACCTGCTTTTTCAAATTCTTTATGAACATTATTGACCGTTTGATACATACCAGCAGGTTCTTCGGTGCCTGTGCTTATATACACTAATTTAGCTTTTTTATTAAACGCATCTACATCTGCATATATACCATTATATACATTTTGGATAGTAGTATCAGGGCCTCTCATTAAGGCAGGGCCGCTAAAACCACCTATGTAGGCAAACTTATCAAGATTGTACATTGTGGTATGGAATGTTTGAAAACCACCTAAAGAGAGTCCTGCCATAGCTCTGTGGTCTCTGTCGGCAATAACTCTAAAGTCCTTTTCAACCATGGGGATAATGTCGTTTATAAACACTTTTTCTAGCGTTTCGAAATTAAAACTAATACCAGATCTTTGTCCTTCAACAGGTTTTGTATTTGGATCGGTAGCTGCGCCTTTATCCATAACAATCAGCATAGGTTTTGCTTTTCCTTCAGCAATTAAATTATCTAAAATAAAATTGACTTTACCTTGATTTGCCCATCCTGTTTCATCTTCACCACCACCATGTAAAAGATAAAGTACTGGATATTTTTTATTGAGATCTTTATCATATCCAGGTGGTGTATATACAAAGGCTCTCCTCCAATCTTGGGTAATTTTTGAATAATAATATTTAATTCTGATATCACCATGGGGAACATCTTTTGGAAGATAATAATCTACATTTTTTTCAGGAATTTCAATTCCACTAGCCCAACGGCTCATTCCATAATAGGTATTACTATTTGGATCTGTTGTGGCTACTCCGTCAGCAATTAATGAATAATAATGGAAACCTTCAACGATAGGATCGGTGGTTACGGTCCAAATCCCCTTATCATCTTTTACCATATCATATTTTTTGCCTAAGTCAATCTGTAAACCTTTAGCATCTGGTGCATTGATTTGAAAGATGACACGATGGTCCGGTAATACTTTAGGGTACTCACGACCTTGAACATTGGTTGAAGCTGATATGCCATTATCTTGGGTATAGCTTTCAAAAAACGATATAAAAGTGATTAGTATTAAAAGAGTTTTTTTCATTTTATTAAGTGCGAAATTTAATTAGGCAATATAATTTGGTAGTTACCACTTAAGTGCATTAAACTAAAAAGATATAATAAACCATCATAGTAGGGGTCAAAATAACCGTCTTCATATGGCTCCAGTTTAGCATCCCATATAGCATGCACAAAATCTAGACTACTTTTATCATTACTTATAAGAGCCGTAGTGGCTGCAGTAGAAACTAAACCAATAGAATGTCGTAGTTTTGGTTCTTTACCAGCTTTAAGTATGAATTCAGGTCGTGAGCCATCTAAGTTAAATTGGTCTTCATAAGTGTCTAATCCTTTAGATCTTAAGAAATTTTGAAAGCGTTTAGCATACCCTTTTTGCCAGTCTTTATCTTTACCAAACCAAACATAATCCATTGCAATATTCATAGGAACACGCCAAGAGTCGTAACGAAAGCCCGCCGGCATCCAACGAGTGGGATGTGGTTCTCCACTAAACTCCGTGTAATCAGAATTTAGAGCTGTTACTGGATGTGTAGCTCTGTGTAAAAATACGCGAGAAGTATCGGCACATGCTTTATAAAATTCTTCATGACCATCTTTAGCATAGGCTGCCCAAATTTCATAAAAAGCAGGTAGATGATACGATGGATCTGTCCAATTATAATTGTTGCCTTCTGGAACAAATGAAATCTGCTTATGCTCCGTATTAATAAGGTTATAGATGTTTCCAGTGCCATCTTTTTTCCACATAGCATCTAATATTCTTCTTGCTTCTTTATAATAATTAATGCCAGTGTTATTTCCCCATTTGTTTGAAGCGAAAATGAGGCTAGTGATATAATATAACTCCCCATCAGAAGCTGAGCCAGGTGAATTTTTCTTCATGGTTACGGGATTAAAACTCCATGCAAAATAGCCTTCTCTTGGTCCCGATTGGTGCTGCATATACGTTTTGGAAAACCTCCAAATACGATCAAAAACTTCTTTTTTATTTAGTTGCACGGCAATCATCATACCATAAGACATGCCTTCCGTTCTAGCATCTTTATTTTTGACATCCGATACGTAAGCCATGGAATCACCAACCTCAAAGTAGACACGGTTTGGTCCTTCAAAAATATCATAATAAGCTTTTGAGAGTTTTTTATTAATATCAGATTTTTTGTAACCAGCTTCTAAAAAGAGATTTTTATATTTAACATTTTTAAAAGTTGACTCAGCCTTGTTTTGCGAAGTAACTACTAAGGAACTTAAAGTGAATATTATAAATATTGAAAAGATATTTTTATTAAATATTTTCATCTTCTTAGTTTTTAATTCGTCCAGTTATTTCGTTTCAACCATGAAAACAAAGGATCCATCCATCCTTGATGCCTAAAAATAAAGCCGTGTCCACCTTTTGGATAAATATGCATTTCTGCATCAACTTTTTTGTGTCTCAGGTGTTCAAAATATTCAATAGTGTTATCTACATCAACTGTGGTATCATCTGCGGTATGTGTTAGGTAAGCAGGAGGTGTGTTTTTATTTATTTGTAATTCATTTGAAAAAAGTTCAATATCTTCTTTACTTGGGTTTTTACCTAATAAAGCATCTCGAGAACCTCCATGTGTTAAGCTATCGGTCATACTAATTACGGGATATACCAAAATTTGAAAGTCGGGACGTAAACTAGTATTATTTGAATTTTCAATGTATGATTTTTCAAAATGAGTCGCAGCAGTAGATGCTAAATGGCCTCCAGCTGAAAAACCCATAATGCCTATCTTATTTTTATCTAATGCCCATTTTTCAGCATTTTCTCTAACTAATTTTATAGCTTGTTGAGCATCTTGTAGGGGACCAATTTTTTTATTAATCATGATGTTGTCGTCAGGCAAGCGATATTTCAATACAAAGGCAGCAATGCCTTTTTCCGCAAGAGCTTTCGCATTGACAACACCTTCGCCTTGATAAACTACAACACTATAACCACCACCTGGCACAAGAATAATGGCAGTGCCTGTTGCTTTTTCTGGATTTGGTTTGAAATATTCTAGTGTGGGATGGGTAACATTTCTATACATGCCCTCTCCAGATTCTTTTATATCTGAAGGTTTTGAGTTTGGTATAGTTGAAGGATATAGATTGATGATTTCTTGAGCATGAATCAATTTACATGTAAATAAAAATAAAACAGTAAATATAAAAACAACCGATTGCTTGCTGATGGAAATGTTAGCCGATTTTTGCATGGTGGTATTTTTAGTTTAGTTGGTTTTTTAGGTGGTAGTTTTTAAATGTTTTAATTCTAGTCTGTGGTAATGTTATTGTAACCTAATAAAGATAACATCTTTGCAGCATACCTCTTCCCAAACATTCTATAACCTTCCGCATTAAAATGAAGATTATCAGGGCCATCGGGACAACCAGCAGAAGAAATAACGAAGGAGTTAGGAATAGTTTCTGGTAATGTTGCTATAATTTTATTCATGCTAGCACAAACACCACCTTGGTCTTCATTAACAACTTCACCAGCTAATAAGGGAACGTCTTTTGGATTAAGATTTAAATCTTTAATTAAATTATCATATACGATTTTCACTTTTTTGGTCCAAAGTGTATCATTGGTATTTGATTCTCCTTGGTGCAAAAGAATGCCTTTAATAACACCATCTTTTTGCGCTATTTTAGCCATTTCAACAAGTCGTCCATAAGGATCGCCATCATATTCATTTACCATATTGGTCATCCATCCTGGTACATCAGTCAAGTATTCTTTATACTTGTCTTTATCAAATAATTCAATTTTACAACCTCCTATGGATACATTGATAACACCAACTTTAACATTTTCCGGAAGATTTTCAATCATAGTTCTGCCAAAATAATCAGTAGGGGTAAGGCCTGTTCTGCAACGACATAAAGGAGGAACTGCTGTGTACCATTTCCCTTTTTCTCGATTTAGATTAGGACAGTCAACAGCCTCTAGAACCTGAAAACGCTCATTGATGTTTACAGTGTCTTGGGGTTGAATACGTGCATTTCCTTCCATATTAGATTGTCCGAAACTTAAATAGATCTGGAAATTTGTGTCTTGGGAATACATGGTGCTAACTGATGCTAGCAAAAACGTAAATATGAATGATTTTAGATTTTTTTTCATTTTAAAATAATGTTTTACAGACTTGCTTAGTATTGTTATTTATAGTTTAAAGGTCTTTTCATGGTGCTGATTTTTAAATCTTCCAAATCATGTATAGGACGTTCAATATCATATGGTATGGGCATCTTACTGAATTCTTGGAAATACAATAAACAGCCATCTTTCCATACTTGGGCATTTCTGCTTTGGTCACGAAGCTTGCTTTGAACTTCATAAAACCGTTCGCTATCTACATAAGGCTTTGTCTTATCCCATATTTTTTGAAATTCTCTAACTTTTTGTAATCCAGCATCATAATGATAACACAGATTATCCCAAAGTGTTTTGCCATTTTTCATTTTATAATCCCATGATACATGATGAAACCAAAGTAGTAGATTTTCTGGACAAGTTTCTATATTATTGAATTCTGAACGAAGTGGTTCTTCATATTGGCTAACGGCGTTGCTCCCAGTTTCAGTTCTATCAAAACCAATTCCTAAACTATCAGCTTTGTGATAATAAGGAGGTGTCCAGTCCTTTCTTACCCTAGCTGGAGCATACCAAGGCCCTGGGCCATAATGCTCATTTGCTGAGAAAATATGATGTAAACCAAGTGGCATCATATAATCTACAACGGCTTCTCGGCTATCAAGCATCATATGTTTTACTGGTTTAAGAAAATGATTGCTCCAATCTTGTTTTGAAAAATCGATTTTTACTTGACTATTTTCAACATCAAAAGGAGAGAAAGTTAATGTAATCCATTCCTCGGTAATTTGATCATTTGTTAATTCATGATTCCATGCCAAACGACCAAACGCATACCAGTTAGATTGTGCAAAGGTATGCCCCGTCCAATTAGTGTCTAGACCTATATTTGAAACGCCTGCGATAGCAGATATTTTTTGATTATAAAGACTACCATCTGTAGATTTTGCAACCGTGCTGCCTGGTCCTTTTTGATATGTATCACTTTCTAAAAACTCTTTCCACATGGTACCTAAGTAAGCTAAATGCGTGGAGTGTCCCAAATATTCTTGAGTAATTTGTAGTTCGGGCATGATGATTGTTTTTTTAAGTGCTCCAAAAAGCGAGCTAAATGGTTCTCTAGGTTGAAAATCAACAGGACCATTTTTAACTTGAATGATCACATTATCACGAAATTGACCATCAAGAGGAACAAACTCTGTATATGCTTGTTTTGCTCTATCTACATCATTGGAACTATAAACAAATGCTCGCCACATTACAATACCTCCATAAGGTTTAAAAGCGTCTGCCAACATATTGGCACCATCGGCATGTGTACGACCATAATCTTGTGGCCCTGGTTGCCCTTCGCTACTAGCTTTTACCAAAAAACCACCAAAGTCTGGAATTAATTTATAGATTTCTTTTATTTTATTGTTCCACCATGTAATGACTTCTGTATCCAATGGGTCTGAGGTTTTTAAACCACCAATTAAAGAAGGTGAAGAAAATTTAATGGATATATAGGTTTTAACACCATATGGACGTAACACTTCAGTAATAGCTTTCACTTTTTCTAAGTACCCAGCAGTTAGCATCATGGGAGATGCATTTACATTATTAAGAACAGCACCATTAATACCAATTGAAGCGTTTATTCTGGCATATTCTTTCCATAATTTTATGTCACCATCTGTGACAGCTAAAGAATCTTTACCATAATGCCAGAATATGGATTTTCCAGCATAACCACGTTCTATACTTCCATTTGGGTTGTCCCAATGGTTTAGAATTCGTCTGTCGTAAGAAGGATTAATTATTTCTTCTTTAATGGAAACACCTGTTTGTTGTCTTCTTAAAAGTTCATAAACACCATATAAAAGTCCTAAATCTGTATTGGCTTGGATGCTATTTTCACTGATTTTAAAACCATCAGATTTTAGAGATTTATTGCGTTTAATCCTTAAAGTGACCGTCGCACCTTCGGTTCCTTGCCAACTTTGTATAAGTTCATTTTTAGCAATAGAAATGGTAGGTGATTGTTTTGAGGTTATGACATTAACTGTTTTTGCTTTTTTTGGACGAAGCCATGCATCATGGCCGTTTTCTGAATGACCAACAAAAGATAAAACTATGATTGTAAATAAAGAGATAATTTGTTTTGAGAAATTCATTTAAAATTTTTAATTAATTATCGTTTGAATTCAATTCTAATAGCAAATCCAAAAATATTTAGTAGGTAGCTAAGACATGGTATATATTAGACTGTTAATTTTAATAAAAGTCAATTTTAATTCTTGAATTTTAACAAATTAATTATTTATTGTAGGTATTTAAACTTACCAAGTTAATTGGATGAGCGAGACACTTTGTCTTGGTAAATCAAATTTTAAGTATGTTTTATAGCTTAACCTATCAATAATTTTGCTATGTATGTTTTATGATACCATTACGTTTTTTGTAATCAAAAAGAGATCACAAAGGTTTATCACCCTACAATTTTATATAAGCTTAGAATCATATTTATAGGCTTTTTATGAGTAATTGCATATTGAAAAAAAAGTTGTAAGAATCAAAATTCTTACAACTTTACTTCTAACCTTTCACCGTTGTAATCAATAGTTTTAGATAAGGGTTCATTGTGTGAATTTATAAAAACAATATTAAAAGATCGGTTTTTCAACATACCATCAAAAGTGCCTTCTCTTTTATTTATTGTAAGTTTTTTATTGGAATCATCCCATTCAAAACTGATTAGAGAAAATGCTCCTTTTTCGTAATTATAATTGTCTTTTTCATCCTCATATAAACTGAATTCACCATTGGCTCCAGTGTAAACTCGTATTTCTAGATTTGACCAATCTTTTTCTTCAGCAAATTGGACTTTAGGACCAAAAGGGATGATACTACCAGCTTTAACATATAGCGGCATCATATCAATAGGTGTTTCTTTACTAATGGTTTTACCGCCTACCAATTTTTCGTTAGTCCAGAAATCATACCATGTAGTATTTGCAGGTAAATAAATTTCAGTCGATTTCGTTGTGCTAAAATCTTGAACTTTGTTATGTTCATTAACATCTTTTGTATACATAGGGTCTGTCACAGGAGCTACTAATATGGATTTTCCAAACATATACTCATTATTAATATCATGCGTGTTCTTATCTTCAGCAAAATCCATTACTAAAGCCCGAGTTATAGTGGACTGATTCGCCGTTACATCATATGAAGTCGCATAGATATATGGTAATAGGCTATAGCGTAAGTTGATAAACTTATCGATAGCATCATAAATAGGTTCCCCCTTTTTTCCAAATTGATATATTTCACGTGGGGCATCGGCTCCATGTGAACGCATCATAGTACTAAAGGCTCCAAACTGAACCCAGCGCGCATAAAGCTCCTTGTAATTTGGGTCGTCCAGTTTTTTTGGAAATTTTGATAGGAAGAAGCCTCCAATATCTGTGTTCCAATAAGGTATCCCAGTCATTGAAAAATTGAGACCCGCTGGAATTTGATTTTTAAGAGCTTCCCAAGAAGACGTAACATCTCCAGTCCATGTATTGGATCCATATCTCTGTTGTCCTGCAAAAGCTGAACGTGTTAGGATGAAAACACGTTTATCAGATGTTTCTTTGCGTTGATGATCGTAAACACCACCAACGGTCATTAAAGGAAAGGCATTACGTACTTTCCTGAAAGAACCAAGGTAGGTTTTATTGTCTAAATCTTCAGGTTTGGCATTCATATGGTCAGGTTCTGTGGAGTCCATCCACCAGCCATCAATGCCTAAAGAAAATAGACCTTTTTTAAGATATTTCCAATAAATATCTCTTGCCTCAGGATTATAAGGGTCGTAAACCACAACGCCAGATGGATAATTCATATCTGGAGGCCAAACATCTTTGCCCGATAAGGGCCACGTGCCAAAATCCATCAACATACCCTTATCTTTTAATTCTTTATATTCATTAGTTTCAGGACCAAAAGAAGACCAAATGGAAATAATCATATGGGCATTTAAATTATGAACATCATTGACGAATTTTTGTGGATTTGGGAAATTCGGGTTTAAAAATTCCATAGCATTCCAATGGTAATTATCGCCCCAATATTGCCAATCTTGAATAATACCATCAAGAGGCACACCCAATTCACGATATTTTTCTACAACACCAACAGTTTCATCTTGACTTTTGTAACGTTCCTTACTTTGCCAGAAACCAAATGTCCATAAAGGAAACATAGGTGCCTGACCCGTAAGATTTCTCATTTCAGCAATAACGCCATCTGCATTACCACCAAGCATGAAATAATAATCAATGCATTTGCCAACTTCAGAACTAAATTGAGTCCCATTCTCATCATCTTTAAACGTAGTGGGTGAGTAATTATCCCAAAAAAGACCATACCCTTTTACCGATTGGAAAAAGGGTACGTAGTCTTGAGTATTGCCTTGAACCATGAAGACTTCTTGGTTTCTTTGAGACATTTTACCTTGTTGAAGAATACCTAAGCCATAAATGGCTTCATCTGGCTCTAATTTGAATGATTGAGTCACTTTAAAAGTGTTCTCTCCTGCATCACTGGTAGGAGTAAAGTCGTAACTAGGTGCTTCAGTAAATAGTAAATCA
Organism: Confluentibacter sediminis; assembly: GCF_003258355.1. Taxonomy (GTDB): domain Bacteria; phylum Bacteroidota; class Bacteroidia; order Flavobacteriales; family Flavobacteriaceae; genus Confluentibacter; species Confluentibacter sediminis. The sequence goes on from NZ_QKPO01000007.1 coordinate 197,207, forward strand.
CCATTTAAATCAGAATATGAAATTTCACCCGATTTTCTGTTTAATCTTACTTTTAAGCTATTACTACTTATAGTGAAAAAATTGTCATCTTCAGAAATATTTAAATCTAACTTTTCTGGAGATTTAATAACCGAAAGACTTTTTTTATCAATGACTGAATCTTGTGGGTATTTTAAAACTCTAATAATTTTAGGGGAAAAAAATTGAATGTCTACAGTAGTAGAATCAATAATTGTTTTTAACCCTAAGTCTGTTTTGTCATAAGCTTTTGTACCACAGCTAACTATAAATAATGACAGTAAACCTATCCAATAAATGCATTTCATATTTATTCAGTTTAATTATTTTTTACATTTCTATTCTGGTACAGCATCGTTTGATGAAGTAACATAAAGACCTAATAAAGCGCCTGTAAAACCTCCAGCAACATCTGTTGAAAGAATATCACCAGAAACAGTACCTCCTACATTTACAAAATCGATTCCATTTGTTGAGTAACTAAACTCATACTTATCTCCATTCGCTTTTACTTGAAGTTTTATAGGATTTTTTAAATCAATTTTAGTACTGCCAATAATAGTAGATTCTGTATCACGACTTCTAGGTTTTCTATTGTTCTTTTGTAGCAATAAGAAATAATCACTGCCTTTTTTTGTTACACCAAAAGCATAGTTTGAATTTTCGTTTTGATAAGCTACAATACCAGCTAAATCTTTTTCTGATTTTGGTTTATATTCTAAAGTTGTAGTAAATGAAAAACTATTATGTTGTTGTCTAAGAAATAGAGTAGAAGTAGGTTTCAACTCTTTGATGTTAGTATCAAACGGATTGATTTGTAAGCCTTTTTTTGTTGTTGAAATGAAGGCTTCACGTGGCCCTCTTAAACCAATCCAACGATAATCTAGTTTGTCGGAAGTAAAGTTATCTGTAATTGTAAAGTTGCCATTAGGTACGAATCCGTCTTGTCCTGTTTTGTTTTCAACACCCTTAGGCATTTTAAGTTTGGGTTCTATTGGAATTAATCCATTTTCAAAAACAGGAAATTCTCCAGACCAATCTACTGGTAATATAAAAGTTTCACGACCTGTGTTTACTCTGTTTTCTTCATTAGGTCGAACCGCTAAAAAGACACCATAATATTTGTCGTTCGGTCCTTTAACTAAATCGGCATGTCCAGCCCAATCCACTTTGTTTTTTCTGTCTCTAGGAAAAAATCTTTGTGTTAAAATAGGGTTGCTTGGTGCTGGAATAAAAGGACCTTTAGGGCTATCACTTTTGAAAATAACTTCCGTATGATTACCACCAGTGCCACCTTCGGCACACATTAAATAATAGCTGCCATCTTTTTTATAAAGATGAGGTGCTTCTATCCAAATTGGTTTTTTTGAAAGATCAACACCACCATCAACAATAATTTTATCTGTTCCAGGAATCACCTTGTCATTTTCAAGATCATATTCCCAAACTTTAATGACGCGATGCCCATTGTATAGCTCTTTTCCTTGATCAGGGGCATCGTTATGCACAATGTAGCCTTTGCCATCATCATCAAAGAAAATAGAGGGATCTATACCGCCAAAACCGAGTTTAATTGGGCTTCCCCAGCCTTTCATAGGGTCTTTTGTTTTTACAATAATATTTCCAAGACCACCTGAAAATGCTGTTACAATCATGTAGAAGGTATCGTTATGAGGATTGTAAGTAATGCCAGGAGCATAAACACCTTGGCTAATGCCAGTATCGTGAGGATTGAATTCATCAACATTATTTAATATTCCTCCTAAGTCTGTCCAGTTAACTAAATCTTTTGAGTGGAAAATTGGCACACCCGGAAACATAGCAAATGAAGAACAAACCATGTAATAGTCATCACCTTTTCTAGTAATGGCAGGGTCTGGATAGCAACCTTGTAAAATAGGGTTGTAAAACTCATCTGGTTTTAATGGATTGTCTATGTACACTTTATCAGTTCCTTCATAAACAGCATTTGAAAAAATGGCTGGATTTTTTGATGTCTTTTTTGTTTGACTATTTACTCCAGTAAAGGATAATAACCCCATAAATGAAGATAATAGTATTAGTTGCGTTTTTTTCATTGTTTAATATATTAGTAATTGTTTTATAATTTTATTCAAATTTTACCCAGTCTGTTTCTATTTCATTATCATTTTTTGAAATAGTGAAAAGGTTTTGATTATTAGATTCATATTTTTTTAAAGGTACTTTTATTTCTTTCCAATCGGTGCTTTTAGGTATGTTTACTTCAGCTATAACAGGACCATTTATAGCTTGACTTCTAATTTCCAGCATGCCACCAGTATCAGATTTCGCTTTTACAATGATGGATTTTAATCGTTTTTTACCAAAATCAACATCATTGTATTTTGTCCATGCTCCAGATTTATTGAATACCGTTTTCCAACCTTTAAAAGTATTCAAAGTATCTAAAAAAGCAATAGAAGTACCTTGTTCACTTATGTCACTATATCTATCAATTTGGATTTCTTTTTTAGCGTCTGTAATACCAATGCCTCTTAAAGTAGGAATCACTTTTTGAATCGTACCATCGGCATTAAAGTTTAATTTATCTGCTCTAACCGACCGGGCTTTATCAAAACTTGGTGAATAATCATTATGATGGTAAAAGAGATACCATTGGTTTTTGAATTCGAGGATAGAATGATGATTGGTCCAACAACCTGTTGGCGATTCATCCATAATAACCCCTGTTACTTTAAAAGGACCAAGTGGATTATCTGAAATAGCATATTCCAAACGTTCTATGGTATTTTCAACATGTGGATAGGTTAGATAATAAATCCCGTTTCTTTCAAACAGATAGGGACCTTCTTTCAATCCTTTAGTTGGGAGTTCTCCAAGTGTTTTCACTTCAGAATCTAACTCCAGCATATTGTCTTTTAGTTTAGCCGCAAAAATATTTCCTTGGGACCAATACAAATAAGCTTGTCCATCTTTATCAATAAACACATTAGGATCTATTCCCCTTACACCAGCGATAGGCAAGGGTTCCGTAGTATAAGGTCCTTCAGGTTTATCGGCAATAGCAACTCCAATGGTAAAGCCTCTTGCATTTGTTAATGAATCTTTAACTGTAGAAGGAAAATAAAAATAGTATTTGCCATGTCTTTCAATACAATCCGGAGCCCACATGCTGTAGCTGTCTGGTTTTACCCAAGGTACTTTATTTTGTTGTACAATAGCACCATGATCTGTCCAATCTGTTAAGTTTGCAGATGAAAACACATGGTAATCTTCCATGCAGAACCAATCTTTACGCCCTTTGCCTTCGGTTGCTAAAATGTCATGCGAAGGAAATAAATACACTCGATCTCCAAAAACCCTTGCCGAAGGATCAGCGGAAAATTGATCTCTAATGACTGGGTTTTGTCCAAAAGAATAACCGATTGCAAAAATCAGTAATATTCCACTTTTTAGATGTTGATTCATATTTTTCATTTTAATTCAATTGATTCATTTTTTAATTAGAAAACATCCAATAATCAAAGTACATTATTTGACTTGCAGCTTTCCCTTTGAAAATAAAGTATAAATCGTGAACTCCTGAGATTCTTTTAATATCAATTGTTCGTAGTGCCCATCGGTCATTACCACCTGTCATTGGTACTTTTACCGTTCCAAGTAGCTCTCCATTTCTACTATCTGCTCGTATTTCCATGGATACATTCCCGTTATGCGTTGTGCCAATTCTTGCAGTAAATTTTGAAGCTCCTTCTTTACGGAAATCTACTTGTTTGACTGTGGTGTATGCGTCATTGTATTTTGCTGTTATAAAATTACCAACGACATCGTTCTTCATAGACTTTACGCCTTCCGACCGAGCAATCGTTTCTGCTTCATTTTTAGCATAGGGGTTTAGTGGACTCAAACTTTGTTTGATACCTTCGGTCATATTCATTTGTACAATAGAACCGTCTTTATTGAATTTAAGTTCTTCTACACATACGGAACGGGTAAAACCACCACCACCTGGCAATGCTGCATTATGATAGAAAAAATAGCTTTTCCCTTTAAAATCGATAACACCTGGATGGTTTGTAAAAGCACCCCCTTGTGTAGCCATGACAATACCTTGGTATTTCCAAGGTCCCATTATACTTTTACTGGTTGAATAACCAATATGTTCCGATATGGGGCCGGCGGCAAAAAATAAGTAATATAGATTATTGCGTTTATAGAGCCAAGGACCTTCTTCATAAGTTGTTGGCCTTTTAGCATCTTCAACAGTACGTTGGCCGAAAGATTCTATTGTGTTGGGTATTTGTTTAATTTCATCATTAAAAGAAATCATATCCTCATTCAACTTTACATAATGACATACGGGATTTCCCCAAAATAAATAGGCTTGTCCATCATCATCAATAAAAACAGTAGGATCGATATCGGCATTGCTATTGGAAATTAAAGGTTTCCCTAAAGGATCTATGAATGGTCCATACGGGCTATCGGCTACAGCAACCCCAATTCCATTCTTTCCTTCGCGATCGGTAATGGGTACGTACATATAAAATTTTCCTTTTCGCTCAATACATTGAGGAGCCCAAGCATTCATTTTTCCCCAACTAAATTCTTTATAAGACAATACAGCTCCGTGATCCGTCCAATTGACCATATCTTCTGTAGTATATAATCGCCAATCGTTCATAGTGAACCAAGTGGATTCGTCTTCATCGTGGCTCGTATATAGGTACACTTTCCCATTATATACCATCGGTGCTGGATCGGCAGTATAATTGGTTTGTACAATAGGATTTTGTGCCTCTATTATAGAATAACTTAAAAGAATTATAAGGATGACTATTATTTTTTTCATTACTCCTAATTAGTTAATACAAATCCTCCATTTGGTTGTATTGTTATTGAAACTTCTCCTTTTTTAGAAATTTTCACATCCTCCATAAGCGGGTTTTTATTTTTGTCGTCGTTATAAAGGGTTGCTTTGCCTCCCGTAAGCATAGGAAGTTTTAATTTTAGTGTTTTTGCAGTTTCTTCTGCATTCACTCCTGCTATATACCATTTTTGATTATGTCTGCGAGCCACGACACTATATTTGCCAGGGTAGCCATCAATAAAAACCGTTTCATCCCAAGTGGTTGGTACATTCCTAATAAAATCTAATTCAAATGCCGGTACGTCTTCAAGATTATTAGGCGTTAATCCAAACATTTGCACTGGGTTTTGAAAAAGCACACTCGTTGCCAATTGAAAAGCATCCGTTGTTAAGCGTTTTTGACCTTTTTCATTTCCTTTATTAAGAAATTTATTTAGTAAAACTCCTCCAAATTCCATACTGGCTACCGAGTTACGGATAAAAGGGTGTAATGTAGCATAAAAAGCTTCTTTATTTCTAACATCTTGGGAGAAAATAAGCATTTCTGAAGCTGTAACAGCTTCACTTCCAACAAAATTAGGATACATGCGTTCCCACCCACGAGGTAAAGTAGCCCCATGGAAAATTATCATTAAACCATAATCATTCGCATCTGAAAGAATATCTTCATACAAACGCATGGTTTCTTGTTTATCTCCTCCAAAAAAATCAACTTTTAAACCTTTTACACCAGCTTCTTTGAGCCATTTCATTTCTTTTTTTCTGGTTATTGCGGTATTCATTTTATCCTTTGGAGTTTGGAAAGCATCATTGGCACTTCCGTTGGAATTGTACCAAAGAAAAACATCCACACCTTTAGATTTGGCATATTGAATAAGTTCTTTCATTCTGTCGTAACCAATATTCTTATCCCACCATGCATCAATTAAAATATATTCAAAATTCATGGCTGCGGCCAGGTCTATATACTTCACCTGATCTTCATAATTCATACTGTTATCTTGCCAAACAATCCAACTCCAACTTCCTCGTCCATATGTGTAATCTTGAGAAGCTTCATAAAGCGGTTCTACTACACTAAAAGGGATGGTGGTTTCTACAATAGGCTTTAATGTTTCTCCAACGGTAATGGTGCGCCATGGAGTAACCCCTGGAAGACCAATTTGAGCTCCTGTGCTACCAAAGCCATTGTTGTTTTTTATGTTTGGGTATTCTACACTATAAATACCATTACGATATTTACTTAAATGGGAGCCACAATAAAGACTTGATACCCCTGTTTCTGATAATAAGGCCCAACCATTTTCTCCTACATGAAATAATGCTGGAAATACATAACCATCTTCCGCTGTGTTTGTTTCCATTGGAGAATCTGAAGTGTAGCCACTTTCATAACTAGGAGCGGTACGTGCAAATCCTGTCATGGACTTCATCATAGAGGAAAGAAAGGTGGTTGTTTGAGAAGGGAATTTATAACCTGTAGCCTCTTTCTCTACCACGCAGGCCATGGTTTCACCCCAAATAGGAAGTTCGTATCTAAAAGCAATGTCGTTATTGCTTACTTGAAATAAGATTGATATTTGTTTTTTGTCAGTATTAACAATCGTGAATTTTAAAGTGTTGGCTTTATAGTTTATAGAAGATTGTTTTATTTTTTCTTGCTCATAACTTTTATCGACCTTTCCAAGTGTAGATTCCACAAAACTCATGTTTTTTGTAAAATCACCTTCATTGGTAATTAAACCTAAAGGTGAGTTTTCCAGTATCCCTTTATTATTATAAGTTACCGAATATATTGGGTTGCCATTTTCAACAGCTACCTTTAATTTTAGTTTTCCATCAGGACTTACAACTTCTGCATTCTGTGAGATAGCGATTGCTGAAATTAATAAGCAGTATAGAACAATTAATTTTTTCATGTTATTTTTATATATTTAGTTGTTAAATTTCCAAGCGTCTAGATTTAGTAATTCGTCTTCTGTAGTTCCTTTGAACACGAAAAATACATCATGTACCCCTTTGGTTTTTTTAATTTTAGTTGTGAATGTTTTCCAAGTATTCCAACCGCCAGTGCTATTAATTCTACAAATGCCAATGGGAGCATCATCTTTATTATCTATATGAATCTCTATAGTTCCGCTATTCATTGAAGCGGCAATAGCCTCAAATTTTTTAGCTCCTTTGCCAAAATCTACCGATTGTATTTCTATAAAATCCTTATTATTGATATCTGTAACATACACTCCTGTTTCGGTGTTTTTTTCAGATTTTACACCTTCACTCCATGCCATGGTTTCTGCTTCTACACGTTTAAAAGGATTAATGGTGTCAACAGGTTCTGGACCACCATTAGACCAATAGGGAAGTGTTTGGATGGTACCATCTTCATTATAAATTATTTCATCCATATCGACGGAACGTCTTTCATAAAAAGTGGATGTCTTACTTTTTATAAGATCGTAACTGTGTCCAAAACAATATGATTTCCCTTTGTAATCAATAATTCCAGGATGATTGCCCCTCGTTTTATCACTTGCTTCCACAATCATTCCTTTATATTCCCAAGGTCCCGTTGGGGAGTCGCTCATTGCATAACCAATTCCTTCAGGACAACAAGTGGATGCATAGGCCAGATAATAATGTCCGTCACGCTTATAAACCCAAGGACCTTCTTGATAGTTTGCTGGTTTTGTGGATTCTTTTATAATGTCTCCCGAAGTAGAAATCATGTCTTCATTTAATTTAACGTAATAGATGTCTGGATTACCCCAATACAAATAAGCTTGTCCATCATCGTCAATAAAGGGGGTTGGATCAATGTCATTCCAAATATGATCGGAGTCTATTAACCTTTTTCCTAACGGGTCTTTAAAAGGTCCATAAGGGCTATCAGAAACCAAAACCCCTATGCCGCCACCATGCATGGGGCAGTACATATAAAATTTACCATTACGTTCAATTGTTTGAATAGCCCAGGCTCCGTTATCTTGTCTGGCCCAACTAAAATCTTTTAAAGAGGCAACAACGCCGTGTTCTGTCCAATTCACCATATCTGTCGATGTGTAAAGTAGCCAGTTTAACATTTTAAAACCTTTGGCATCATCTTCGTCGTGAGATGTATATAAATAAACGGTGTCATTATAGACCATAGGGGCAGGGTCTGCTGTGTATTTGGTTTGAATAATTGGTTTTTGGGCATTACAAATAAAGCCCGCAATTGTAAAAACAGATATAATAATTTTAAATTTCATGAGTTAATATATTATTGATAATTATTTTGAAAACAAGTTTTTTTAAGTAACAGCGAAATGCTATTTCTTTGACATATGATATAGATAATGGTTTAAACGTCATATTTCTTATTCAATAGGATGTATGTATGCTACAAATCCACCACGACGAAGCATTTTTACATCAATAGTGGTTGATGTATCAATTACCATATATTTGGTTAAAAATGCTTTATCATGTTCTCCATCAGAAATTAATGTTAATTTATATGATTTTCCTTCAGGTAAAAAGTCAAATTTTAAATTTTGATTTTTTTCCCTTCTACCATCAGAATTTATGGCTCCAATATACCAATCAAGACCTTTTCTACGAGCCATAACGGTAAACTTACCTGGATAGCCATCCAATAATTTGGTGTCGTCCCATGTGCTCGGAACATGTTTGAGAAACGTTTTAGGGGCATCCGGCAGATTTTGATAGCCTTCAGGTCTGTCTGCCATATGTTGCATGGCAGATTCAAAAACCACACTTAAAGCTAATTCATGCCCGTAAGAAGTAATATGAGCAAATTGTGAATTGGTAAAAGTAACAGGGGTATAGTCCATAGAACCTATTACATTTCTTGTAAAAGGTAAAACATTGTTGTGTTCTGGAGCAGTTGTAGTTAGTTCTGGACCATTATTGTACCATTCGGCTCCTCTAACGGCCTCATACGTCATAAGGTGTGGATAGGTTCTTTGCCAACCACGAGGTACGATGCAACCATGAAAATAAACCATTATTTTAAATTTAGCGGCATCATCAAGTATGTCAAGATAATACTTTATCATCTCTTGTTTCTCACTAAGGAAAAAGTCTATTTTCACCCCGTAAACACCAAGTTTGTTCAGTTTTGTAAATTCTTCTACTCTGTTTTCGTGAGTTTTCATACGGTCAACTGGGGTCGAGGTGATCCATTTAAACATGCTTGAATTGTACCACATAAGAGGTTTTACTCCAATGGAATGTATATAGTTTACCGCATCTTCTAAATTGCCTCCATTTGCCATTTGATCCCATTCCCAATCCAAAAGGGTATATTTCCAACCCATTTCTGCAGCTAAATCGGCAAATTCAGTAACTATTTTATAATCTTTTGTGCCATGATTATTTGACCAATAATTCCATGAGGCCACACCCGGCTGAATCCAATCTGTATCTGTTAAAACCGAAGGTGAAGACACATCATCAACTAATGTTGATTCCACAATATCGGCAAGGCTTCCCATAATAATAACACGCCAAGGCGATTTCCAAGGCAGATTAATAATTGGTAATGGCTCGCCAACACCTTCATCTTTACCTGGAAGTGTTACTTTATATTCTGAATTGGTAATTGTGTTACTTAGTTTTGTTGCTGTATAACTTCTATCTACATCTGCTTCATGGATAAGATACCAACAAGAATTGTCCTTTGTATTAAAAAGTGCGGGATAACACCAGTCTTGTTGCATGCTCGCATCATTCATGGTATCATAAAGTCCTTCATTGGAAAGATCGAATTTTTCCAACCAACGTTTAGTACTATCAGCCACCTTGTATGCTGTTAATTCATCTTTGATTGTGAATGTTCCATTTTTTTCTGGAAATTCATATCTAAAAGTAATCCCATCATTATAGGCCCTTACAATTACATTTAATTTAGCTTTTGAAGGATTTTCAAAATATAAAACTATCTCGTTAGCGGAATTAGTGCGTTGCGATCGTTTTCCATGCAAAGAAGTGTATTGGTCCTTTACTGATAATGGTTTGCTTGCTTTAAGAAATTTAAGGTCTTTAGAGAAATCTTGATCGTTTCTGGAAATTCCTAAATCAATCTTCTGTATAACTTCAGACGGGTTATCAGCATTAAAATAAGTAACTTGAAGATACCAATTACCAGTATCTTTGTTTTGATCATTGAATACAGATACGCTATTTTTTTTATTAGGTGATACCACAGTTGTTTTCTGGGCAAAACTTAACATTACTGTAAAGAAACATAAAGTGGTAATAAATTTTAATTTCATAAATCCTAGTTTGTTGTTTTTGTTAATCGAACAGAATAAATATCACTTGTACTGTTTTTTGGAAGTGCCTGAAAACGAACTCTAATTTTATTTTTCCCTTTTACCATACTATTTGGTATGGGGTAAGTTGTTTCAATAAACTGACTAATATTGCTGTAGTTGGAAGTATCTACAGAAGTTAATTTTTCATCATCGATATAAATATCAAACTTTTTTGGTCCCCAATAAAATCCCCAATAACGAACAATAAGATTTAGGTTGATAGCAGACTGGGTTGACATTAAATAACTAAAGTAACCTTCATCTCTGGCAGCCCTCCAAAATTCATCTTGTGAATTCCCTGTGGTTGAATTGGAACTTTCCATATAATGATCGCTTTCTGGTTGTTGTTCGCCTGTACCTACATAATCGATTGTACGTTTTTCAAGTTCCAACTTTTCTTTTTCAAGAGTTGCTAAAGAATCTATATAGGTCTTATACCCTGACTTGGTTAATGATAACCAGTACATCATATATCTTGCATCATGAATTTTGTAAAAAGGTTTTAAACGACTCTCAATAGGATTTTGCATGTTGACATTGAGTTTAAAATTTAAAGGTTTGCCTTTTACTGGCTCCAATTTATTTGCAATATGTTGGATATCATCTTCAACTAAAATAGGTGCTTTGTTCAGGGGCAATCTTTCACCACTTGGATATTGTCCAAAACGGCTATCATCTGCGATAAGTCCTTTTAAATCTTCTGTACCAGTTTCTGCTCCCAATAAAATAGGGCCATGTAAGAAAGCAATGTATTGAGAGACATTAGGGACTTGTTCAACGGTATTTTGCATAGGCAACATGATTTGAACCACATCGCCTTTTTTCCAAGTTCTATGAATGCTTATGTATGAAGACGGTTTATTGAAATAGTTGACATTTTTACCATTGACCAGAACTTTTAAAGCTCCTTCTTTGACCCAAATTGGATAACGCACTAATAAATTGAAATTTGATTTGCCTTGAGTTATCGTTAGTTTGGTTTGCTCTTCATAAGGGAAATTTGTTTCTTGTTTAATTTTTATACCTTTTTCTTTCCAGTTCAATTCTGAAGCCACAAACAAGTTTAGATATAAAGAATCTTTTGAGTGAGTGTAAATAAATTGATTGTATTTGCCATGGTTTTCCATTCCTGTACCTACACAGCACCACATTGCCTCATTTGGGGCGGAATATACTCTATAATGGCGAGGACGGGCAGAGGTAAAATATACATAACCACCATTTTTGGGGTGTTGTGTAGAAAGAATGTGATTATACAATGTTCTTTCATAGTAATCTGCATATTTGGCTTCTGGATGTACTCTAAATAAATCTTCAGTCAATTTGAGCATGTTATATGAATTGCAAGATTCTGGGCCATCATCTTCATTGATATAATCAATACTTGCGGCTTTACTGGGGAAATGTTCTTTTCTACTGTTCCCACCAAAAACCAACGTGCGATTATTGATGACAGTTTCCCAGAAAAAGCTTCCTGCATTGTTATATTTACTATCATTACTCAATTCAGCTATTCTTTCAAAACCTACAAATTTGGGTATTTGGGTATTAGCGTGCTTGTTGTCTAAATTATCGATTCCTTGCGATAAGGGATCAAGTAATGCTTTGTGCGAAAACCGTTTGGCGGCAACCAGATATTTGTCATCACCGATTATTTGGTATGCATCAGCAAAAACTTCTGGCATACCGCCATGTTCCATATTAAGCATGGATTGCATTTGTTCGTTAGAAAGGGCAGAAGTAATAGCAATACCCCAATCGCAGAATTTTAGAAAAATGGTTTTAGCTTCTTCACTGTCACCGTATAACCAAGCATCTCTTAAACCTGCATACATTTTGTGCAAGTTGTAGAAAGGTGCCCACGCTGAATTATAAATGCTAAAATCTCCTTTTTTAAATGCTGGCCATAATTTATCACTATTAGGAAAACCTCCGGCATAACCAACACCCCATTCTTTATGAAGGATGGCATTTGCTTCTTGACATGCTTTAATTTCAGAAACAATATAATCCATTCGTTTTTTACATTCCTTATTACCAGTGGCAGCATAGTTCATAGCCATAGCCGACAGATAGTGGCCACCAACATGACCATCAAGTCCTTCCCAGTTTGGGTATGATGGTGCTTTAGGTTTTAAACCCGCTTCTTTTCTGTAGGGAGCCATAAATCGATCCACATTATACTTTAAAAGAACCTCAATATTAAGGTCGCGAGCATGTTTGAAAGGCCCATCAAATAATGTTACGTCTTCCAAAGGAAATTCGTTCGGATACAATTTTTCCTGTGAGTGAACTTTAGGCGCAAGGAATAAGCAAAAAACAAAAAATTGTATTAATATATTTTTGGGTTTATGTAACATATTTTTATTGAATTACAACTTTAGTCATTTTCAAATCTTTGGCATCTGAACTATCTCCATAATAAACTTCATATTCGCCAGCAGTTACTTTCATTCCCATGCTATTCCAATCATAAAACTCAAAGGAAGATGAAGGTAAATCAATAGTAACGCTTTGCGTTTTCCCAGCTCTAACATCAACGCGTTTAAAACCTTTTAACGTTTTTAAAGGACCGTCAGGATCATTCAACTTATGCACATAAACTTGAACTATTTCTGTACCATCGCGTTTACTCGAATTCGTTACAGGGATAGTTAATTGAACAGACTCATCAGTTTTAATATTGGTTTTATTCAGTTTAGCTAAGCCAATATTGAATTTTGAATAACTCAACCCGAATCCGAATGGAAACAATGCATTATCCATATAACGGTAGGTGCGACCTTGCATAGAATAATCTTCAAAATCTTTTAATTGATCAGAATTTTTATAGAATGTAATAGGCAGTTTGCCAGAAGGGTTATAATCTCCAAAAAGAACATCTGCAACGGCTTGTCCGCCAGCTTCGCCGCCATACCAAGCTTGAAGTATAGCGTCACAACTTTCTGTTTCTGGGGCTAAGGCAATAGCTGAACCAGAGCAATTAACAAAAACTACTTTTTTACCAGCATCTTTTAATGCTTTTAAGCATTTTCTTTGAACTGCAGGCAAATCAATATTTGTTCGGTCTCCTCCTTTAAATCCTGGGTATGAAACCGGCATTTCTTCGCCTTCAAGCAATGTTGATAATCCCCCAACAAATACTACGGTATCGATGCCTTTTAATTTTTGAATCAATCCACTAAAATCAATATCATATTCTTTTCCAAAATCAAATTCAAGATTGGCTTGCCAATTATTAGATTGCGCAAAAAGAATTTCAATTTTATAGGTTTTGCCAGCTTCAACTTTAAAGGGAATTCTAGCAGGTATAGTTCGCCAGTTGGTATATTTACTTAATGACTCACCATTAACTAATAACTCAAATGTTCCAGTGGCTCCTGTTTTAAAAACCAAGTCATCACTTTCTGTAGCGACAAATGTTCCTTCATATTTTCCAGAAAATCCTTCTAATTTTACGCCTGTTGCAAATTCATGTTGACCAGCAGTAGTTAATTTTAAAGGATTAATTATTTGTGTAGTAGCGACGATATCACCTGTTCTGTCTGGAGTATTCCAATAGGTTGCTTTGAATCCTTTTTTTTCATCGAAAGTAATTTGAGGGAAATAGGTAGTTGTTACTTTGTCTTCTACCAAATCGCAAGCCTTATCATAAAAAATACTGCTTTCTGAAACTTTTGATTTTATACCATCCAGAATAGTGATGGTTTGATTTGGTGTGCCATTATAATTTCCCCAAAGCATTGGTTCATTATCGGCATTTGGGCCAATAATGGCAATTTTGTTTGCTGATTTATTTAAAGGAAGTACATTGTTTTTATTTTGAAGCAGTGTCATAGATTTTCTGGCCATTTCAAGGGCTAGTTCTTGATGTTCTTTACTATTCAGAACAGATGTTGGAATTTGAGCCCAAGGCACTATGGAATCATCGTCCATCTCACCTAAATCGAAACGCCCTTTTAATACACGGGTTAAACTTTTGTCAACATCGGCTTCTTTTATCAAATCATGTGCAACGGCTTCTGGTAATGTTTTAAACGGATAATTTTCCCATACACATTCTACATCAGTTCCAGCTAATACAGCTTTTGATGCGGCATGTGTGGCATCTGATGATACATTATGAGTCGTGAAAAAATCAGTGACGGCACCACAATCTGATACCACCATATATTTATAACCCCATTCATCTCGAAGAATTCGTTGCAACAATCTGGTATTGCCACAACACGGTTCATCATCCAGCCTTTGATAGGCACACATAACTTGACGCACATCAGCATCTTGAACCAATGATTTAAAAGCGGGTAAATAAGTTTCGTATAGTTCACGAGGATTGACATCATTTAAATTCAATTCATGTCGACTCCATTCGGGACCTGAGTGCACAGCATAATGTTTAGCACAGGCTAACAGCTTACGATATTTGGAATCTTCAGGCCCTTGTAAGCCTTTAACAACCGAAACACCCATAAGCGATGTTAAATAAGGATCTTCCCCATAGGTTTCTTGTCCACGACCCCAACGCGGATCCCGAAAAATATTCACATTTGGTGTCCAAACGGACAGACTTAAAAAGCGTTTGTTTTCATTGCCGTCTTGAATCCATTGATTGTATTTCGCACGTGCTTCATCAGAAACCGCATCAAAAATATGATAGACTAATTCGTTGTCGAATGAAGCTGCCATTCCAATAGGTTCGGGAAAAACAGTCACATTATCATTATTTGCAAAACCATGAAGGGCTTCACTCCACCAATTAAACTTTTTAATTCCTAATCTAGGTATGGCATCGGATTGATCACACATCAAGGTCGCTTTTTCCTCAATGGATAGGCGAGATATTAAATCTTTAGCTCGGTCTTCAGAACTTAATTCTGGATTTTGAAAAGGGAACTGTTGGGCATTCAAGTTTAGAAAACCCAATAAGCTTATGAAAAATATCCATAGGCATTTAATTGGTAGTTTAGTTTGAGAGTTCATAACTCTTAATTTTTATAGTGAAACATTAATGTCAATTTTATTAATATTAATTCATTCTAGATATTTGTTCGCTAATATGGAAATAATCAAAATCCACATACCCACCTACATTTTTGGTAGCATAATTAAAGAGTCCAAATCTATAACCCATAAAATGAGGTAGCGTGTAAGGCATATTTATGGTATCTCCAATACGTGTCCAAGATTTTCCGTCCAGACTATAAAAGAAATTAGCTTTATCCGTTTTGTCTTTAAAATCACATTCAGCTTTAAAATAGATGTTATTTTGATTTAAAGGAACACTTTGCACTTCTTTTGGTTCTCCTTTCGGAGCACTCATCATAACTATTTTTTTAGTGCCATTTTCTAATTTGATCCCAACCAATCCAAATTCTTTTTGTAATAAGCATAAACCTGCAAAATCGCCTTCTTTCATATTGGATACGTCCAGTAACGTGGAACCCGTGCTTTCTGGCCCAATGGTACGTTGGGTTAAGGTGTTTTTAGCTTGAAAAAATGTAGTGTCAATTCTACCCGTTTTTAATCTTAAATAGCCTTTACGTTCTTTAACAGACCAAAGTGAATTATCAGGATTATGATTCCATTGCCAAACTAGGGGTAAATCTTTTTCTTTTTTCTTGCGGTTGAAGTCATCAGAATTTACTATGCCTGGAATTAAAGATTTGTTAGCTGGTAAATCTAATGATTGCGGCACTTTACCATTTTCGCCCAAAACAGGCCAACCATCTTCCCATGTTACAGGAACTATGTATGGAATACGACCAACGCCACCATTATCTCTAAATAAATAAGAGAACCATCTGCCGTCTGGAGTATCAATTAGTCCGCCTTGTGCCACACCTAAATCTTGTAAACCAACACGTCCTTCCCAAGGTCCATTGATATTATCTGCACGATGAATAATGACGGTGCGCATGCCACCTCTTGGCCACGTGATATTAAATAGGTAATATTTTCCATTGATTTTAAAAAGTTGGGAACCTTCTGCACCAAGCATAATGTTGTCTCCAGCGGGAGCACTCGCATTTTCTATTAAAACACGTTCTGTTCCTTCTTTAATACCTGAAAGGTCTTCTTTAAGTTCTGCTATATTAAGTTTTCCAGCGGCCCAAACCATATAAATTTTACCATCATCATCAAATAATATAGAATGATCGTGATACGCAGGTTTAAATTCTATAATTTCCCATGGACCTTTTTCAAGATTTTTAGTAATAAAAATATGTGTTTTGCCCGATGTTGCTGAAAATGTACTTACATAAAATTTACCGTTGTGGTAACGTAAACAGCTAGCCCATGAGCCTCTGCCATACATGTTTTTTCCATTTTCTAAATCAAGTTCATCATTATGCCCAAGCGTATCGTAAGCATAATTTATAAGTTCCCAATTCACTAGATCTTTAGATTTCATGATAGGTAATCCTGGGCTCATATGCATAGTTGTACTACTCATATAATATGTGTCGCCCACTCGAACCATAGAGGCATCTGGGACATCCGCATATATTATAGGGTTTTGTGCTTTATTTTCTTGTGCGTTTGTTGTACAAATAATTATACTGCTTAAGATGATGGATTTAAAAAAATTATTCATTAGTTTAATATTTTGTTTTAGCTTTAATTGGTTTTAATTCTTATAACTGTTAAAGATGTGGGAGGGGCTATGTAATCAAATGATTTACTTACTTTAATAGTCGAATTTATTGGAGCTATATTATTTGGATTTTCTAAAGTGTTTTCGGCTATTGCATCTCCAGTTAATATAATTTGTTCTGCATCAAATAGCAAGTTTTTAAACTTGTTCAAATTCACTTTCATACTTTTTTCTTTAGTTCCTGTATTTACCATTTTTAAAATAATATCACCAGTTTTACTATCTTTTAAACAGGAAGCACTCAGGGTTGAATCTTTTTTTGTTGAAATGATATTTTTGTAATAAGTGTCTCCATAATTGGTGCTAAACATTTTTTGAACATAATAATTGGGGGTTAGGCTATAAGTTTCATTATCAAAAAATATCATATCTGTTGTCCATTGTGTATGATTTTTTTTAGCAAATAATGGAGCATACGAAGCCATTTTCACGATGTCGGCATTGCGTTCTAGAGTTGTCATATAAGCAGCTTCAGCAATGGCATTTTTTAATTTATTTCCCCAAGAAGCATATTCACCCAAATAAACCCCCGGTTTTTTCCTGTCGTAAGAATCATAGCGGTTTAGATTGGAAAGAAACCATTCTGGTTGTTTGTAATAATGTTCATCTACAAGAGCTATGTGATTGTCATTGGCGATTTCCCAACCTTTTTCAAAGTCTTCTCCATCGGAAAAAGGGCCAGATGTGCCAATAAGTTGAATTTCGGGATATTTTGCCTTAACGGCTTTAGATATCATATTAAATCGCTCTTGAAATTCTGGTGTAATTTTATCTTCATTTCCAATGCCAATAAATTCTAAATTAAAAGGTTCAGGATGACCAGCAGCAGCACGAATAGCCCCCCATTCTGATGTAGGAGAACCATTTGCCCACTCCACAAGGTCTAAAATCTCTTGAATGTATGATTCCATCTCTTCCATAGGTAATGCTTGTTGGCCTGTGCCACCTATTCGCCAAGTGCCTCCCGAGTTTTGACAACTAACAGCTGCGGGCAATACAGGGACTGGTTTGGCACCAATGTCTTCGCAAAATTGAAAATATTCATAATAGCCTAAACCCATCGTTTGATGATAGCCCCAAAGATTTCTTTGCTCAATGCGTTGTTCTATAGGTCCTACTGTGTTTTTCCAACGGTACATATTATCAGTGCCGTCACCGTGCGCTAAACATCCGCCGGGGAAACGAACAAAGGCTGGTGTCATATCGGCCAATAATTTTGCTAAATCTGGTCTCAAACCATTTTTACGATTTTTGAAGGTTTTTTGAGGAAAAAGTGAAACCACATCAATGGCTAATTTTCCTTCTGAAGTTCCTATAACCAAAAGAGAAGCTGCATCACTGTTTTCTGAAACAGTTAACGTTACGTTGTATTTTTTCCAATCTTTTGAGTCTACAGAGATGTTTTCTTTAGCTAATATTTTACCATCAGTTCCTTGTAAAATAATGGTTATTGGAATAGGATGATCTGAAATTTGACGGCCAAACATAGACAAATCATATTTCTCACTAGCCTTCACAATCATAGTATCATAGCCTGAATTTTTAATTCCAACTCCAGGTATACCTTTGTTTTCAGGAATGTTTGCAAATTCTCCAGTGGCATGCTCCCCCACATGTTTAATATCCAACACTGCATAATGTGGATTGTTTGAATGTATGGGATCGTTGGTTTCTATGTTTAAAGAGCCGTAAGAAAACACCTGTTTAACAAACTCCCAAGAGGTGAATGAATGCCATTGTGGATTGTCTGTTGGGGAATATTCAAATGAGCGGTTTTGAATCATCTCGGCATACAATCCGCCATCTGCTGCATAATTGATGTCTTCAAAAAATAGGCCAAATAAGTATGGGCTGATTTTTTTGCTTTGCTGGGCATTGGCTAGATTAATTCCTATAGTTAATATAGCTACTACTAAAGATAACTTGTTCTGATTTATTCTACTATTCATTATTTTTTCAAAATTCTTAATTCGTAAAATCTGGGCGTTGGTCTATCATTGGTTGAAGTGATTTTTACATTTACAATTTCCGTATCCCTCAATTTTATCCGAATGGTTTTGTTTTCTGTTGAAATGATTTCAGCAGGTTGGTCATTAATAGAAATTTCAATAGCATCTAATTTCAATTCATCTAATGCTGAAATATCTAAAAATTTACCTTCTGAATTTTTGTTCGAAAGTTGATAAGACATATAGCCTCGAGTATTCCTCCAAAATTTGTCATCACTATAGCCGGAGTTACTTTTCTCTCCTTTATATAAATGACCGACTTCAGGTTGTTGTTCCCCACAGTTTACTTTGTCAATGGTTTTAGCTTCAAGAGCGGCTGCAGCCATTTCTTGCTGTTTCAGTATGGCTTGCTTTTCTTTGTATTCATCTGTACTATACGTTTGGAAATACATTTGATAACGCGCATCATGAACTTCAAAAAACGGTTGAAGTTCTAAAGAATCTAAACTGAAATGAAGTTTTCCTAAATCTTTGGGTTTGGAAAGATAGCTATCTTTATCACCAACTAAAGCGTAGGCTTCATCTAAGGGAAAGTATTTACCATGAGTAGCATGTCCCATACGACTATCATCAGCAAATAAACCGTCCAAATTTTCTGTTGAGGTTTTTGCTGCCAGTACTATAGGACCATCAACGTAAGCAACCCAATTAGAACCATCAGGTAAATTTTCTAAATGTGTTGAAGTTTTAAATTTGATAGTTATTTTATCTCCAGATTTCCATTTTTTATTTATTGATATATAACTAGAAGGCGTTTCTTGTGTTTTTTGAAGGGTTCCATTCACTAAAATTTCAAAATTTCCAGCCCATTTTGGTTGACGAATATTTATTGCAAAAACTTGTTTCTTTTTAAGGTTTAAAACTATTTCCGACTGATTTTCATAAGGGAATTTGGTGTTTTGAGTTAGCGCTATGCCTTTTTCTTTCCAATTCAAAGTAGATGGAATAAAAAGATTCACAAATACATCATTTTCGTTATGGCTATAAATTAATTCACCATATTTCGTATGGTTTTCTAATCCAGAACCCACGCAACACCACATACTGGTGTCAGGTTGCGAATACACTCTGTAATGATTAGGGCGTATGGATGTAAAATATACAAAACCACCTTTTTCTGGATGCTGACTTGATAAAATATGATTGTAAAGCGTACGCTCATAAAAATCTAAATAACTCACATCATTATTGTCAAGAAACAATGCTTTACTTAATCGAACCATGTTGTAAGAATTACAGGTTTCGGGTCCTTGATTGGATTTTATCATACTGCTAAAATCGTCTACAGGATTAAAATGCTCAGCAACACTGTTACCTCCGAAAGCAACACTTCTAGTTTGCGCAACATCTCTCCAAAAAAACTTCACAGCTTCAGATAATTCTTTGTTATCGGTTAATTCTGCTACTTTTTCATAGCCAATAATTTTTGGTATCTGGGTGTTAGCATGTAATCCTGTTAACTTGTCTTCTTTGTGTAATAAAGGTTCTAAGAAACTTTTATGAGTCAATTTTTTAGCGGTTTCTAGGTATTTTTTATCTTTTGTAATAGTATATAAATCGGCAAAGGATTCTGTAATACCGCCATGTTCTGTTCTTAAAATGTTTTGTATTTGTTCGTCAGAAAGTGGGGCAATCAAGTCAATAAACCAATCACCTAATTTAATGACAATAGTTTTAGCTTTTTCGCTACCTGTAAAATGGTAAGCATCAATTAAGCCTGCAAATAATTTATGGATATTATAAAGAGGCACCCAAGTATTATTTAAACCAAATCCGCTACCATCAATATCGCCTTTATGAATCCGCTCCCAAAATATTTTGCCCTGCGGAATACCGCCTACATAACCATTGCCATTTTTGTTTTGGCAACGTTCCAATTCAGAAAGCATATAATCTAAACGTGTTTTAAGCTCTTCGTTATCTGTAGAAGCATATAACATGGCTAAAGCCGATAGATAGTGTCCAGCAATGTGGCCATCTAATCCTATACTTTCCCAGTTACCATAACGGTCTTCTTTTGTTGGAAATCCAGCGTCAATTAAATAAGGGGCTAAAAGACGATCTGGTTCTAAATCAAGAATGTATTTCATGTCCACATCTTGAGCATTTTTGAACGGGCCGTCTGTAATTCTTACCTCTTGTAATTTAAAAGTTTGCATTTGGGCAAATCCAGCGTAGGAAATAAGTAAAAAAAACAAATAGCTCGAATTTTTAACTAGAAAGGGAATGGTTTTTTTAAAATGTTTAACGTGCATTTAATTATGTTTTAATTTTATCGTTCGTCTGTTTTTCTCTATTTCATAACAAAGGTGTATGATTTGCCTTTTTGAGTAGGCATATCATATAGAAATGTTTGTTTTAATGGTAACGGCTGAATATCTGATGCGTCAGAAATAATAGGGTCTTTAATTTTACTAACTACAAAAAAGTCATTAGGATTTTCACCAGAGGCGTTTTTTAGTTTTTTTCCGGATTTCGATTTCATTTCATTGGGGGTTCTTAATCTTAAGTTACCACCTAAAGTTGATGTGATTTTCACAGATACCAATTCGCCATTTTCCCAAGTCATATTATCAATTGTAAAACCACCTCTTGTTTTTAAACCACTAATCATACCATTTTTAAAATTATCTGGTAATGCTGGTATTAATTGTATGGCACCATCTGAACTTTGCATTAACATTTCTGTGATTCCAGAAGTGCAACCAAAGTTACCATCAATTTGAAAAGGAGGGTGTGCATCAAAAAGGTTGTTGTATGTGCCACCACCACCACGAATAGTTCCAAGTGGCATTAATTGATTTTGAATTAATTTGTAGGCATGATTACCATCTTGCATTTTTGCCCACCAGTTTACTTTCCAGCCCATACTCCAGCCAGTTGATACATCTCCTCTTTGTAAAAGTGTGTTTTTTGCTGC
This sequence comes from Confluentibacter sediminis, assembly GCF_003258355.1. Lineage (GTDB taxonomy): Bacteria > Bacteroidota > Bacteroidia > Flavobacteriales > Flavobacteriaceae > Confluentibacter > Confluentibacter sediminis. Next base: position 218,985 of record NZ_QKPO01000007.1, read on the forward strand.
TGCAAAAAGTTTAGGATTTCTATAAGGCGAAATTTGGTTTGATGGATATAACCCATATAAATGGGAAATATGACGGTGATTGTCAGTTGGGCTATCAACATCGTCTAACCATTCTTGTAATTGATTGTGTTTGCCAATTTGCATGGGAGGTAATCTTTTTTTGAGGCCTTCTAATTTCTCAATTAAATCTTTATCTTTTCCAAGTGCTTTAGCTGCGTTAATAGTAGCACTGAAAACATCAAACGCCAGTTGATTGTCCATGGTCGATCCTGCAGTTATGGAAGCACCTTGGTGTTCTTTGGGGGCATTTTCTGGAGAATTTCCAGGGGCAACTACTAACCATTTGTATTTTGGGTGTTCTACTAAAAAATCGGCATAAAATTGAGCGGCACCTTTTATAGCAGGATATACAGATTCTAGATATATTTTGTCACCTGTATACAAATAATGTTCCCATAAATGTTGACTTAACCAGCCGCCGCCGCCATTCCAAATGCCCCAGAAAGAACCATCTATGGGGCCTGTTATTCTCCATATATCTGTATTATGGTGTGCCAGCCAACCATGGGCACCGTACATCACTTTTGCTGTTTCCTTGCCTGTTTCAGAAAGTTCCATAATCATTTTCAAAAGCGGCTCGTGCATCTCTGATAGATTGGTTTTCTCTGCAGGCCAATAATTCATTTCTGCATTAATATTGATTGTGTATTTACTGTCCCATGCAGGCTTCATATTTCCATTCCAAAGACCTTGGAGGTTTGCGGGTTGACCACCGGGTTGCGATGAAGAAATTAACAAATATCTTCCGTACTGGTAATAAAGAGTGACAAATGAAGGGTCTTCAGTATTATTGAAGTTTTTAAGCCGTTCATCTGTTGGTAATTTACTTGCTTCTGTAGAGCCTAGATCTAGGTTTACTCGATTAAAATAGTCTTGATAGGCGGCTATATGTTCAGCTTTCATAGTTTCGTAATTCTTATTGAAAGCTTTGTCCATATAATCTTTAGCACGCTGATTTTCGTCGCCAGTTATATCATGATAATTATTAAAGTTTGAAGCAATAGAAATAAATATAGTTACAGAATTTGCATTCTTTATATCTACTGAATTATCGGTATGGCTCATATTACCACCATTCGTTTTTATTCTGGCCAGTGCATTAAATTCTACTTTACCTTCTACACCCTCATGGTCGCTGGTAGTTCCCCAAAGAGATAACTCGTTGTTTCCATTAATTTTAATCTTCTGTTTAACATGTTGTGTGGTTAGTGATGCTGAAAAAGAAATCTTTTCAGGCTTATCTGCAGAAAGTCTAACAACCATTACTCTGTCTGGAAAGGAAGTAAAAGCTTCTCTAACATATGTGACACCATCAACCGTATACGTAGTTTTGGCAATGGCATTTTCAATATCTAATTCCCGATAATAGTTAGAATAATTTTCATGACCCGCAAACGTCAATTCCAAATTGCCAACAGGTTGGAACATTTGGCCGTGAGATTTTTTGGTGATTATTTTTTCATTCGCTAAGTTCTCAGCTGCTTTGTATTCTCCTTCAAAAATGAGTTTTCTAACTTCAGGTAATGCTTCTAAGGCATTAGGATTATCGTTTCTATTCGGGCTTCCACTCCAAACAGTATGCTCATTAAGTTGGAAAATGTCTTTTTCAACATTGCCATAAACCATGGCTGCTTGGAAACCATTCCCAATAGGTAGCGCATTTTCCCAAACTTTTCCAGAGGGTGCATTATACCATAATTTCATGGTATTTGTGTCTTGAGCAAATCCTGATGTTGAAATTCCAATTAGAAATAAAAAGATGGTTAAGCTTTTCTTCATGTTCTTAGTTATGTTTTAGATGGTAAAAATTCAATTAATAAATATATTGAATAAAGTGTAAATATTACACTTTTAAAGTTTAAATATTTTTTAAAACTTGTTTAAATTTTTGCATGGGATTGAATAACAAGAGTGTGTGATGTGTTTTTATGATTTTTTTATGATTTTTTTTAGGTAAGTGATTATTCTTTATCGATTGACAACAATTGTTCCTGGTTCACAGAAATACAAATGCATCGGCAGATTTCTTCAATACAAAAATAAAAGTTTTTAGGGCGCAGTTCAGAGGTGTAAGAAATACAAAGTTCTTCCTCTTTAGGTTAACTCAATTATTTACATAAATTTTCAAAATATCCAGAAATTAGGCTTAATCCCTAATTTGGAACTCCGAAAGTTGAGTTCTTAAAAAAGTAAAGCCTTGAAAATTTTAATATTTTCAAGGCTTTGTAACAACTTGTTGAAAGTTAATTAAAGTGACCGGGCTGGGATTCGAACCCAGGACCCTTTCATTAAAAGTGAAATGCTCTACCAACTGAGCTACCAGGTCTGTCTCTTTAATGAGGGTGCAAATATAAAATGTTTAATTAATAAAACAATGCTTTTTTTGTAGATTTTTTTGTTTTTTTGCGGAACTAATGTCTATGTTTTTAATAATCAATTTAAAAGCTAAAAAATGAATGTAATATTAATAGGGTATATGGCTTCAGGAAAGTCCACAATAGGTAGGGTTTTAGCTGAAAAGTTGAATCATCATTTTATTGATTTGGATGATTATATTGAAAAAAAGGAGCAAATATCTATTGGGAATATTTTTAAATCTAAAGGTGAAATATATTTTAGAAAGCTAGAAAAAAAATATTTGAAAGCTATTTTAGAAAACGAAAATCATGTGGTTTTATCTTTAGGAGGTGGTACGCCATGCTATGGAGATAATATGAATCTAATTTTAAATGATGCTAATTCCATAAGTATTTATTTAAAAACGAGTATTGCAGCATTAGTGAGTAGATTAAAGAATGAAAAATCTAAACGCCCTTTAATTGCTCATATTGAAACGGATGATTTACTTGCAGAATTTATAGGAAAACATCTGTTTGAGCGCTCCCAGTATTACAATCTCGCTGAAACAAAAATTGTTACAGATGGTAAAGCAGGAACAGAAATTGTAGAAGAGTTGATGGCGACTCTACTTTAAAAAAGCTTCAAAAACTTTACCTTCTAAATTAATATATACATGCTCTTGCAAGGATGTAGATAATGAGATGCCTTTAAAATCGGCTTTAACTGGATATTTTTTGTGGTTTCTGTTTACTAAAACAGCTGTTTTAAATTGTTTTAATGGTACGTCTAAAAAATGTTTAACACCATAAATTAAAGTAGTGCCAGAGTTTAAAACATCATCCACTAAAACTAAAGATTTATTTTTATAATCTTCTTTAGTAAGCGAGGTTTTAATATCTAACCAGGGATTTTTTTTGTCAATACTAACTTTACAAAGAATCACATGTAAATCAGATATTTTTTGTAAAACTGTTTTTAATTTTTTTGCAAAAATATAGCCATTGCCTTCTATACCAGCTAAAATCACTTCATTTTCATTCACATTTGTTTCATAAATTTGAAATGCAATGCGTCTAATTTTATGATTGATTTCATCATGGTTAAGTATAATGTTGTTTTTAACTTCCATAAGTTTTGGTTAAAAAATTAAAAGCATAAAATTACTCATTTTTATCCGTTTAGATTGTTTTTTTCAAATCACATACGAAAATAAAATTAAATATCACTATTAGACGCTTCCTCATTATAGTCCTCTATATCCCTTCTGTCTTTTTTGGTAGGTCTTCCAACACCTTTTTCTCTATAATAATCTTTAGCGTATTTTAAAAGTTCCTGTGCTTCAAACTGTTCTTTAGGGGTATGGTCCGTTCTATATATATCAACTAATTTGGCTCCAACTCTGCTTTCGGGTAGGTCATTTACCGTAATTTGATATTTTATTTGATTTAACCGTATTTCAATTTTATCTTGAGGATAAACATCTCTGCTAGGCTTTACAATATCATTATTAATCCTGATATGCCCTTTTTTGCAAGCAGTTGTCGCTAAAGTTCTTGTTTTATAATACCTCACACACCATAAATACTTATCAATTCGCATATAATTATTTATAAAAACTACGTTAATGTTCTTGTACAAGATTATATTAAAATTGTATCTTGCGACCTCAAAAATAAACAATAATGTCACATTTATTATTTAAAATTGTAAATGTTGAAAGATTATATATTGTATGGTATGAAATTAGAAAAAAACAATAAAAAAAGACAAATGAATTTAGAAAAAATAGGATTGCTTATTTTATTTTTGACCCTAGGTTTAACGTCTTGTAAAAAAGATGACGACGAAGTTACACCTCCAACACCTCCTAGAGATCGAGGCGAACAGCAGATAAGAGACAAAGACTCTTTGATTGGATATTTAGAAAGCCATTATTATAATTCTGATGATTTTGTATCAAATCCAAATCCAAGCATATCAGATCTTATCATTACCAAATTAAATGATGGAGAAGCTGTGCCAGATGGAAAAACTTTATTGAAAGATGCGGTAGGAAGCTCTAAAAAAACAACTTATGCAGAAACTGAATATGAGTTTTATGTTCTTAATTTAAATCAAGGAGGTGGAGATTCTCCAACTTTTGCTGATGATGTATTTGTGACCTATGAGGGTTTTACTTTAGATGATAATGTTTTTGATAGCGCAGTAACACCAGTAACGTTTGATTTACTATCAGTTATTTCTGGGTGGGGAAAAGTTTTTCCAGAATTCAATACGGCTGAGTCTTTTGTTGTTGGTGATGATGGTAGTGTTAGCTTTATGAACCATGGATTGGGTGTTATGTTTTTGCCTTCTGGATTAGCATATTTTTCTAATGCTCAAAGGGGGATTCCTGCATATTCTCCCTTAATCTTTAAGTTTGAATTATTACAAATGTTTCAAAAAGATCATGACGGAGATGGCATTCCTACATATTTAGAAGGAACGACAGAGAATACTGATGATGACACTTATACAAGTTCTGGTTATATATATCCATTATATGATTATTTAGATACAGACGATGATGGTGATGGTATTTTAACGAAAGATGAAATTGAAATTACAACAGTTAACAAGCTAACTAGACAAGAAGTTCTAGATATAAAAACTTCTTTAGCCTACAATCAAGTGCTTTTAAATAAAATAAAAAAAGAAGAAGATAATAGCTATACAGGAACTATAATTACCTTTACCGATACAGATGGTGTTAAACCTTTTGATTATTTAGATAAAAATAACTAATAATATTAAAAAGCCTCACTATTTCAGTGAGGCTTTTTAATATATGTGTAGAATACGGTTCTATTATAATAGCAGTGATAAACTTAAAATAAGTTGATCTGGTCTAGTATCTAATCTACTTGTTCCTATGCCATTATTTCCAATAAAGGTGGCTTCATTATCACTAAAACCTCTTTCATATCTTAGGTCTATACCAAGTTTATTGATGTTAAGTCCAATACCAAAATTTAATCCAACGGTAAAATCATTTTTCACATCATTAATGGCAATGCCATTAAAATCGGAATCTAAAATATATTGAAATGAAGGGCCGGCAAAAACACTAACAGGCCCTAATACTTTAATACCAACTAATAAAGGCGCATCTAGTTTTTGCATTTTAAAACTATCATTATCATAATCACTTTTGGTACTGGTGTATACTAGCTCTGGTTTAAAATATATTTGATTTCCTATTTTTCCAAATAAACCAATATGATATCCAACGTTTCTATCTGGATGTTTGGCATTACTGCCTATAGACTCAAAATAGTCACCATTGGCATTGTAGTTTAAACCTCCTTTAATACCAAAACCTGTAGCAGATTGCGCAAAAGTAAATGATGATATCGATACTAAAAATAATGCTAGTAAAATGGTCTTTTTACTAGCATATAATTTGTTCTTTAAATTTTTCATAAAATTCGTTTTTAAATTTGACTTGAGTTTTTGATTTTTCAAAAATATATATCCCTTTATAGTTACCTATTATATAATTTTTTCAGATTATTATATAATTCGATAAAATGAAATTGATATATTAATTGACATTCGATATATGTCTAATCAAAAACGTTGCCAAACGAATTTTATTACTTTCTTTTTATAACATTAAGAGCTTTTTCAACAATGGCAGCACTGTTTAATCCGTATTTGTCCATAAGTTGCGCTGGTGTACCAGATTCTCCAAATGTATCATTAGTAGCCACAAATTCTTGCGGGGTTGGGTTGTTTAATGCTAAAACTCTAGCAACACTTTCCCCTAAACCACCTAAATAATTATGTTCTTCAGCAGTTACAATACATCCAGTTTTTGCAACCGATTTAAGAATGGCTTCTTCATCTAAAGGTTTAATGGTGTGGATGTTGATAACTTCAGCAGTAATGCCTTTTTCAAACAATACTTTAGAAGCTTCTAAAGCTTCCCAAACCAAATGTCCAGTAGCGACGATAGTAACATCGGTACCTTCCGTAAGCATGACAGCTTTTCCAATTTCAAATTTCTGATCTTCTGGTGTGAATATAGGCACTACAGGTCTTCCAAAACGTAAATAAACAGGGCCGTGATGAGCGGCAATAGCAATAGTTGCTGCTTTGGTTTGGTTGTAATCACACGTATTGATAACGGTCATGCCAGGTAACATTTTCATTAAGCCAATATCTTCTAAAATTTGATGGGTTGCACCATCTTCACCTAATGTTAAGCCAGCGTGCGATGCACATATTTTTACATTCTTATCTGAATAGGCGATAGATTGACGAATTTGGTCGTAAACACGACCTGTAGAAAAGTTTGCAAATGTACCTGTAAAAGGTATTTTGCCACCAATGGTTAAACCAGCAGCAATCCCCATCATATTAGCTTCTGCAATTCCTATTTGAAAAAAACGCTCGGGGTTTTCTTCAATAAATTTCTCCATTTTTAAAGATCCAATTAAATCGGCACAAAGAGCCACCACATTCGGGTTTGTCCTTCCTAGCTCAGCTAAACCTGCTCCAAAACCACTTCTAGTATCTTTTTTTTCTGTATATGTATATGTTTTCATAAGCCTCCCTAATCCCTCCAAAGGAGGGACTTTTTTCAGGTATTATTTAAATTTAGTAATCATTTTTTATAGGTTGTCTAAACATTCCTCCCTTTTGGGGAGGTTAGGAGGGAATTTTAATAGTCTCCTAGAGTTTCTGGATTTTGTGCTAAACCTTTAGCTAATTGCTCGTCGTTTGGTGCTTTACCGTGCCAAGCATGCGTGTACATCATAAAATCGACACCATGACCCATAATGGTTTTTAATAACACACAAACAGGTTTGCCTTTTCCAGTTTTAGATTTAGCTTCTGCCATGCCTTTTAAAATAGCGTCAATATTATTGCCTTCTTCTATTTCGACTACAACCCAACCAAATGCTTCAAATTTAGCTTTAATGCTTCCCATTGGTAATACTTCGTCCGTAGAACCATCAATTTGTTGTCCGTTTAAATCTATGGTAGAAATAATATTGTCAACTTTTTTGGCAGCAGCATACATAATGGCTTCCCAATTTTGGCCTTCTTGAAGTTCACCATCACCGTGTAGGGTATAAACTAAATGTTTATCACCATTAAGTTTTTTTGCTTGAGCCGCTCCTAATGCTACAGACATACCTTGCCCTAAAGATCCAGAAGCAATTCTTACCCCTGGCAACCCTTCGTGAGTAGTTGGGTGACCTTGTAAACGAGAGTTTAATAATCGGAATGTATTTAATTCTTCAACAGGGAAATAACCTGCTCTGGAAATAACACTATAAAAAACCGGTGAAATATGTCCATTTGATAAAAAGAAAAGATCTTCACCAATACCATCCATATCAAAACCTTCTTTTCTTTCCATAATTTCATTGTATAATGAAACCAAGAATTCTGTACAACCTAATGAACCTCCTGGATGACCAGAGTTTACTTTATGAACCATTCGTAAAATGTCTCTTCGAACTTGAATAGTTAAATCTTCTAAATGTTTAGTGTTTGGCATATCTAATTTGTTAATTTTGCTTGACAAAAATAGGCTATTAAGATAGTTTTACAAAAGATTAATGTTCTATTTTTAAGTAAAATGCGAGTTTAAAAAAAATTTAAAAGGGCTCTAGTTATTTTAAATTATTAAGGAATGTACTTAATATATGGTTACTTTTGTGTCTATACCATTCATTTTGTAAATAGTAATAATTATGCCTAGTTAAGTTGTATAAAATCATTTTAAAATTAAAAAAATATGTAGGTTTGCCGACTTATTATTTCTCAATATGATATTTGAATTAAAAGCCAAAGACACACAAAGTAAAGCAAGGGCAGGTGTAATGAAAACAGATCATGGTGTGATTGAAACGCCTATTTTTATGCCGGTTGGGACAGTAGCTACTGTAAAAGGTGTGCATCAACGTGAACTTAAAAATGATATTAATCCAGATATTATTCTTGGCAATACCTATCATTTGTATTTACGTCCGCAAACCCATATTATAGAAAAGGCTGGGGGATTGCATAAATTCATGAATTGGGACAGAAATATTTTAACAGATTCTGGAGGCTATCAAGTGTATTCGTTGTCAGCTAATAGAAAGATAAAAGAAGAAGGAGTCAAATTCAAGTCGCACATCGATGGGAGTTATCATGTTTTTACGCCAGAAAATGTGATGGAAATTCAACGAAGTATAGGTGCGGATATTATTATGGCTTTTGATGAGTGTACTCCATATCCATGTGAATATAATTATGCAAAACGCTCAATGCATATGACCCACCGTTGGTTAGATAGATGTATTAATCATTTAGAAAAATTACCATTTAAATACGATTATAGTCAGGCATTTTTTCCCATAGTTCAAGGAAGCACTTATAAAGACCTAAGAATACAATCCGCTGAATATATAGCCAATGCAGGAGCTGTTGGTAATGCTATTGGTGGTTTATCAGTAGGAGAACCAGCTGAAGAAATGTATGCTATGACCGAAGTTGTTTGCAACATTTTGCCAGAAGACAAACCTAGGTATTTAATGGGGGTTGGTACACCAATAAATATATTAGAGAATATTGCGTTAGGTATAGATATGTTTGACTGTGTGATGCCGACAAGAAATGCTAGAAATGGGATGTTATTTACGGCTTATGGCACTATAAATATTAAAAACAAGAAGTGGGAAGACGATTTTTCGCCTATTGATGATATGGGAATAACCTTTGTAGATACAGAATATACAAAAGCATATTTGAGGCATTTATTTATTGTTAACGAGTTGTTAGGAAAACAAATTGCGACCATTCATAATCTAGGATTCTATTTATGGTTGGTACGTGAAGCCAGAAAACATATATTAGCAGGAGATTTTAAAGATTGGAAAGATAAAATGGTCAAACAAATGGATAATAGATTATAAAGTTAAAAGTTACTTCAATTATAAATCGTCAATAAAAATCTAATACCAAATATCAAAATTGAAAATACTAGACTGGTACATATTAAAACGTTATCTTTTTACATTTTCTGCAATGTTATTGCTGTTCATCCCTATTGGTATTACCGTGCATCTTGCCGAAAAAATAGGAAAGATTTTAGACAATAATGTGCCAATTGGTGAAGTGCTAGTTTATTTTTTGAACTTTACTATATATTTTGCCAATTTACTCTTTCCCTTATTTTTATTTTTATCGGTTATTTGGTTTACTTCTAAACTTGCCAATAATACAGAAGTGGTCGCCTTTTTAAGTTCTGGCGTGTCTTTTTCAAGATTTCTAAGACCCTATATCTATGGAGCATCTATTGCAGCTATTTTTGCTTTAGTATTAGGTTTATACTTAGCACCTATTGCAAGTAAAGGTTTCAATGAATTTGATTATAAGTATTTTAAAACAGGAAGAAGTGCTGTTGAAAACTCCAACGTTTTTAGACAAATTAATGCTAAAGAGCTTATTTATGTGAGTAGTTTTGATCCTAACAATAAACAAGGAACAAATTTTATTTTAGAGCATTTTGAAGATAATGTTATGACTCATAAAATAACGGCTGATATTATAAAATATAATGATGAAGACACATTATATACCTTGACTAATTATACGAAACGTATTATTGGCAATACTACAGATAAATTAGAAATTGAAAGAAAGAAAGATACACTGTTTGCTTTTGATGCAGAAGATTTAACACCTGTGATATACATTGCTGAAACCAAAATGTATGGCGATTTAAAACAATTTATAGATAAAGAAGAAGCTAGAGGATCTTCTAACGTAGGTCGATATAAATTAGTGCTTTACAGAAAATGGAGTTTGCCTGTTTCTGTATTTATTTTAACGATTATTGCTGTTGCGGTATCGTCTATAAAGCGACGAGGCGGTATGGGGATAAATTTAGCCTTAGGTATTTGTATTGCTATGGTTTTTGTATTTTTTGATAAAATTTTTGGCGTCATGGCAGAGCAATCAGATTTTTCACCTGTAATAGCCACATGGTTTCCCAATGTTATTTTTGGAATAATAGCTTTATTTCTTCTTCGAAATGCTAAACGATAGGTTCAAGAATTACCTGCATCTACATTTTTTGGTTTTTATAGCTGGTTTTACTGCCATTTTAGGTCAACTAATTACAATACATGCAGTACCGTTGGTGTGGTTTAGAATGACTATTGCATCTATTTTAATATTCATTTATATTAAAATAGCCAAAATTCATATTAAAATACCTCTTAAATCAGTTTTAAGACTGTCTATTGCAGGTATTATTATTGCATTGCATCACTTTTTTTGGCGCTATTGATGCATCCAATGTTTCCGTCACCTTGGCGGTATTTTCATCAGGAACTTTCTTTGCATCTATAATAGAGCCCATTATATATAAACGCCGTATTATTTGGTACGAAATTTTCTTTGGAATCTTTGTAATACTTGGAGTTTTTGTAATCACCCAAAGTGAGATTAGCCATATTAAAGGAATTGTACTTGGTATTTTAGCAGCCTTTTTCTCATCATTATTTGCTGTGCTAAATGGTGATTTTTTAAAGCAGCATACGGCAACTGTCATTTCATTCTATGAATTTATAAGTGGTGTAATATTTATCACGCTTTTTATACTCATTTTTGAAGATGGTTTTTCATGGTATTTTTTCGATATAAGCACTGTCGATTTTTGGTATTTGTTCATTTTAGGGTCTATTTGTACTGCTTATGCATTTATAGCGGCAATTTATGTTATGAGGCATATAAGTCCATATACCGTTGTTCTTACTTATAATTTAGAGCCTATTTATGGTATTATGATGGCCATTATTCTTTTTCCTGAAAAAGAAAAAATGAGTCCTACATTTTACTATGGTGCATCAATCATTATAGTTACCGTTCTATTAAACGCCGTGTTAAAAAACATGCGGAGGCTGAAAAGAAAACATGCTTAGCTCTCAATCTGGATTAAAGTTTTTATATTTTCTTAGATGTTATTATTTTTGTAATTCGGGCAAAGAGAACCTATATTTCGTAATTTTACTTAAGTTAAATTGAAAAAAATATGTAGGTTTGTAAGCTAATTAAAAATAGAATCATAAATTCTTATGGAATATTTAGAATTTGAACTTCCCATTAAAGAGCTAGAAGAACAGCTTCAAAAATGTCAAGTAATTGGAAAAGAAAGTGATGTTGATGTGTCTGGAACTTGTTCACAAATTGAAAAGAAACTTATTGACACAAAAACCAAGATTTATAAAGATTTGACGGCTTGGCAACGCGTTCAATTATCCAGACATCCAGATAGACCTTATACACTAGATCATATTCGTGCTATTTGTGGTGAATCATTTTTAGAACTTCACGGAGATAGAAGTTTTAAAGATGATAAAGCAATGATTGGTGGTTTGGGAAAAATTGGAGATCAAAGTTTTATGTTTATTGGGCAACAAAAAGGCTACAACACAAAGACACGCCAATATAGAAATTTTGGAATGGCAAACCCCGAAGGATATCGTAAAGCATTACGCTTAATGAAATCTGCTGAAAAATTTGGAATTCCTGTAGTAACGCTTATCGATACACCTGGTGCCTACCCTGGTTTAGAGGCAGAAGAGCGTGGACAAGGAGAAGCCATTGCTAGAAATATTTTAGAAATGACACGTTTAAAAGTACCTATCATTACTGTGATTGTTGGGGAAGGAGCATCAGGTGGAGCTCTTGGTATAGGTGTTGGAGATGTGGTATTGATGTTAGAAAACACATGGTATTCTGTTATTTCACCTGAATCGTGTTCTTCTATTCTTTGGCATAGTTGGGAATATAAAGAACAAGCAGCCGAGGCTTTAAAATTGACATCAACTGATATGAAAAAACAAAAGTTGATTGATGAAATAATTAAAGAACCTTTAGGAGGTGCTCATAGAGATAGAGAAAAAACATTTAAATCTGTAAGCAATGCCATTGTAAAATATTATGATACGCTTAAAAACTTATCACCAAAAGATTTGGTAAATCAGCGTATGGAAAAATATGCTAATATGGGAGTGTTTAAAGGATAATCCTTTTAAAATCATAGCATAAAAAAATCTGAAGTCTTTGGCTTCGGATTTTTTTATGCTTATCCACAATAATCGTAAGTTGTTAACAGTTCGATTGTTAATGGCTGGTTAACAATGATATTTTATATAATGTTTAAAAACTCTCGTAATTAGTTATTTTCGCAGTTATGAAACAACCTGAACAAATAAAATCCTATAAAGTCGATAAAAGCACACTAATAAGTCTAGAGAAAGGAAAAATACCTCCTCAAGCACTTGATTTAGAAGAGGTTGTGTTGGGGGCTATGATGATTGATAAAAAAGGGGTTGATGAGGTTATTGATATTCTAAGCCCCGATGCATTCTATAAAGAATCCCATCAGCATATATTTCAAGCTATTTATCAGTTGTTTGAAAATAGTGAGCCAGTAGACTTATTAACAGTTTCAACACAGCTCAAAAAAAACTCAAAGTTAGAGTTGGCGGGTGGTGATTTTTATCTTATTTCACTAACCCAAAAAGTGTCATCTTCTGCCCATATTGAGTTTCATGCACGTATCATTTTACAGAAATTCATTCAACGTAGTTTAATAAAAATTTCTAGTGAAATTATTGAAGATGCCTATGATGAAACTAAAGATGTTTTCGATTTACTGGATAATGCCGAATCAAAACTTTACGAAGTCACTCAAGGCAATATCAAAAAATCCAGTGAAACAGCTCAAGATTTAGTCATTCAGGCTAAGAAAAAAATTGAAGAAATATCCAATAAAGAAGGATTAAGTGGTATTCCTACAGGGTTTACAAAATTAGATAAACTAACATCAGGCTGGCAACCATCCGATTTGATTATTGTGGCGGCCCGCCCTGGTATGGGGAAAACGGCTTTAACGCTATCTATGGCACGAAACATTGCAGTCGATTTGAATATTCCAGTGGCATTCTTTTCTTTGGAGATGGCTTCTGTACAATTAATTACCCGTTTAATTTCTAGTGAAACAGGATTGTCTTCGGAAAAATTAAGAACAGGAAAGCTTGAAAAACACGAATGGGAACAATTGAATGTCAAAGTAAAAGGTCTTGAAAAAGCACCATTATATATTGATGATACACCATCATTGTCTATTTTCGATTTAAGAGCCAAAGCGAGACGTTTATCATCGCAACATGGTATTAAATTGATTATGATTGATTATTTACAATTAATGACGGGCGGCAGTAGCCATGGTGGAAACCGTGAACAGGAAATCTCTATGATTTCAAGAAACTTAAAAGCATTGGCTAAAGAATTAAATGTGCCAGTAATTGCATTATCACAATTATCGCGTGCGGTAGAAACCCGAGGCGGTAGTAAAAGGCCATTGCTTTCCGATTTACGTGAGTCTGGTGCCATCGAGCAAGATGCTGATATTGTAAGCTTTATTTATAGGCCGGAATACTATAAAATTGATGAATGGGATGATGAAGAGCGTTCGCCGACCGAAGGGCAAGCAGAATTTATTGTAGCCAAACACAGAAATGGTGGTTTAGAAAACATCCGTTTAAAATTTATTGGACATTTAGGTAAATTTGATAATCTGGATAATTTTGATTCGCCTTTTGAATTCCATTCTAAAATGAATGCTGCCGCTAACGATGATACCTTTAAAACTGATAATTTTAAAGCTAGTCCGGATCAAGCTTTTGGAAGTTCATTTAATGATGACGATGATAGTGATGTGCCGTTTTAAAACATAAAACTTAATATTTCCCTAAAGCATTTCAAGTGAATATATTTTTTCATTACCTTTCGGTTTATGAAGAAAACCCTATCTATCATATTATTTCTATTCTTTTCCATACATACATTTGCATCGTATGTGTTAATTCCTATGGATACAGAGGGACAAAAAAATCATTTAAAAGCTTATGGTATTACCTATTGGGTACTTAGTAAAGAGCTTAAGGTAAAATGGTTGCTTAATTACAGAGGTGGTTCCTTTTTGTTGCCAGATACTTCAGAGATTCAAAAAGAATGTCAAATTAGAGGGGTCTCGTTTGAAGTACTTTCAGATTCAAAAACCGAAAGTATTTTAGAAGACATCAGTAGCCCAAGTCAAAATATGGAAGCGGTCGTTTTGGAAAAAGCCCCAAAAATAGCAGTGTATACACCTAATGGAAAACAACCTTGGGATGATGCTGTAACTATGGTGTTGCAATATGCCGAAATTCCTTATGAAACTGTTTATGATGAAGAAGTTTTAAATGACGGACTTTTGGCTTTTGATTGGTTGCATCTACACCACGAAGATTTTACGGGACAATATGGCAAATTTTATGGATCCTACAGAGCTGCGTCATGGTATATAGAAGAAAAAAAAGCAGCTGAAGAATTAGCTCAAAAATTAGGTTATAACAAAGTATCTCAGGAAAAATTAGCGGTAGCTTTAAAAATTAGAGATTATGTGATTGGTGGTGGATTTATGTTTGCTATGTGCAGTGCCGCTGACAGTTTTGATATAGCATTAGCCGCCGAAGGATTAGATATTTGTGAACCTATGTTTGATGGAGATGCCAGTGACCCGGGATATCAAAACAAAGTAGATTATAATAAAACATTTGCATTTACTAATTTCACGTTAGAACAAAGCCCCATGGTTTATGAGTTTTCTTCCATTGACATGACTCAAAAAAGAATGATAACATCTACTAGCGATTATTTTTCTTTAATGGAATTTTCTGCAAAATGGGATCCCATTCCCACCATGTTATGCCAAAACCATACAGCATTGGTAAAGGGATTTATGGGACAAACCACATCTTTTACCAGAGATGAAATAAAATCGAACGTATTAGTAATGGGTGAGAGCAAAATTAATGGTGAAGCCAAATACATTCATGGTATTAAAGGGAAAGGCTTTTTTACGTTTTATGGAGGTCATGATCCAGAAGATTACCAACATAGGGTAGGGGATGCAAAAACAGAACTCGACTTACACCCTAACTCTCCTGGATATAGACTTATATTAAATAATATATTATTTCCTGCCGCAAGAAAAAAGAAACAGAAAACATAATTTAATTTTCAACAATAACTGTTTTATTGAAAGTGTAGATGTAACCATCTGTAGCAGAGCCACTAGATTTTAAATTTTGATTTATGGTTAAGGTATTACCAGAATTTGTAATAGTTATTTTGCCAACCTCATTAGAATTTATTTTTATGTATGCATCACTACCAACTTCAACAATAGTATAGGAATAAGTACCAGAATCTAACCCATCTTCAATAGAAGTATCGGTATTTGTATTTGAAACAGTGAGTGTGGAAGTTGCATCCCTAAATTCCCAGACTATTTTATTAGCAGGGAAATCATTATCAACACCAGAAACACCTCCACTAACATTTTTTAAATGCCAAAGTACCCTTGTTACTTTAGGGATGTCATTATCAACACTATCAAGGGAACAATTTGTTAAAGCAAAAAAACTAATGCAAGCGATTATTAAAGAATATTTCATGTTATTTTTATTAAGATTTTGTTATACTTGTTTTTTATCTAGATGGAATAAAATAAAAAAGGTTGCGTGTTTAAAACCTAAAAATATAGATTCTATTAGAAATTATAGTTGAAATTTTAATTTTTTAATAAGTATATCAATGAAATTTTATCAAAAACAATTAAAGTTAAAACCACACTCAAGAGGATTTCATTTAATTACCAATGACATTGTAGAAGCTTTATCTGAAATCAAAGATATAAATGTAGGACAATTGCAGGTATTTATTAAACATACATCGGCTAGTTTAACGATTAATGAAAACGCCGATTATACGGTAAGAGGAGATTTTGAAAGACATTTTAATGTGATGGTTCCAGAAAACACTTCTTATTACGTACACACTTATGAGGGAAGTGACGATATGCCTGCTCATATAAAAGCATCATTGCTTGGAGCTTCTGTCAACATACCCATTACCAATGGTAAATTGAATTTAGGAATTTGGCAAGGGATTTATTTATGCGAACATAGAAATAACGGAGGTGGCAGAGAACTTGTAATTACAGCTTTTGGAAATTAATTATTATAACTTTTTTTAGCTTCTATAAGTTTTTCTAAAATAATTTCTACACCAAAGTTATTGTTGCTTTTAGTTTCAAATTTTGCAATTTCCTTGACGTTTTCATGTGCATTTTCCATCGCAAAACTGTAAGTGGCAAGTTTTAGCATTTCGATATCATTATTGTAATCGCCAAAAATCAATGTTTCTTTAGAAGAGATATTATAGGTTTTTTGAAGCAATTCAATAGCATGTCCTTTATTAGCCAAATCATCAGAAAGATCTACCCAATGCTTACCTGAAATTTTTACTTTATAGTTTGGTTCTAAATGTTTAAAATGGGGATATATGTATTTTTCAGAATCTATATCATGATATAACGCAATTTTTATAATGTCCTCCTCAACTTCGCAGATACTGTCAATGACTGTAAAGTTGGGATAATATTCAGATAATAGTTTGATATATCCATTGGAAGCGTTTTTAAAATATGCTTTTAACTTGGTACAAAAAACAGGATGAATATGATTGTTTGAGTTTATTAGCGATTCAACCTGCGATAAATATTCTTTTCTTATAGGCGTTGATAATAGAAGATTTTCTTTTTCAATGACAATACCTCCGTTTTCTGCTACAATGATGATCTCGTCTTTAATAGAGTCTAGCTTTTCTGTGATGCTATAATAAGGCCTTCCGCTGGCGGCTACAAAAAGAATGTTGTGTTTTTTTAGTTCTTTAAATAAATCAAAAAATAAGCTGCTAACTTCATGATTTGAATTAAGTAAAGTTCCATCCATATCCGATACAACTAACTTGATTTGGGATAAATCCATATAAATGTATTATTAAAGTGCAATATTAAGATTACTGTATTTGACAGACGTCTCTAAAATGTTAATTTGTTTAAAATGAAAAATCCGATTCAATTAGAACCGGATTTTTATTAAGCGAATAATATGTTTTACAATAGGCGAAACGCCTTATTTTATTTTCTCTACTACAGCTTTAAAAGCCTCTGGGTTATTCATAGCTAAATCGGCTAAAACTTTACGGTTTAGTTCAATATCATTAGCTTTTAATTTTCCCATAAATTGAGAATACGATAATCCATACGCTCTGGCTCCTGCGTTTATACGCGTAATCCATAAAGCACGGAATGATCTCTTTTTGTTTCTACGGTCTCTATACGAATATAACATCGCTTTATCAACCGCGTTTTTTGCTACTGTCCAAACGTTCTTACGACGTCCGAAAAAGCCTTTTGCTTGTTTTAGAACCTTTTTTCTTCTGGCTCTTTTTGCTACAGAATTTACTGATCTTGGCATAATTTTTTAATTGTTTTTGTAGTAGGCGGTTTTTTAGTTTATAGCTTTTGGTTGTTTTTAGTCTAATCCATTTTTGAATTTAGATTGGAAACTTTCAACTTTCAACTTTCAACTTTCAACTTTCAACTCTTTTATAGGCCTATCTCCAGGGTTTATAATTTATTTAACCGGTTAAAAGGTTGTTACTTTAAACGTAACATCAATTTAACATTATTCTCATCCGCCTTGTTTACTAATGTATCATGCGTTAAAGCAAGCTTACGCTTTTTAGACTTCTTTGTTAAGATGTGACTCTTAAAAGCGTGCTTTCTTTTAATTTTACCAGTACCTGTTAGTTTAAAACGTTTTTTGGCACTAGATTTTGTTTTCATTTTAGGCATCTTTTCTCCTAGTTTTAATTAATTCGCTTAATTATTTTTAAATCCTGATTTCAGGGTATTTATTTTTTTGGAGCTAAAAACATGGTCATACGCTTACCTTCTAATTTAGGCATTTGTTCAACCTTTCCAAACTCTTCTAAATCTTGAGCTAGTTTTAATAATAATATCTGACCTTGCTCTTTAAATATGATGGAGCGTCCTTTAAAAAACACAAAAGCCTTCAACTTTGCACCTTCTTTTAAGAACTTCTCAGCATGTTTCTTTTTAAATTCGTAATCATGGTCATCTGTTTGGGGACCAAAACGAATTTCTTTTATAATCACTTTGGTTGCTTTAGCCTTTATGACTTTATCCCGTTTCTTTTGTTCATAAAGAAACTTTTTATAGTCCATAACCTTACAAACAGGAGGGTCGGCATTAGGTGAAATCTCTACGAGATCCAATGCTTGCTCTTCAGCTATTTTTAAAGCATCTCTAGTAGAATAAACTCCTATTTCAACGTTTTCACCAACTAAACGAACGTTTGGTGCATTGATTTTAGAGTTAATCTTGTGCTTATCCTCTTGCGAAACCCTTGAATTGGGCTGACTTCTTCTTCTAATTGCTATGGCTTTATCTTTTTTAAGTTAAACTTTTTTAAAACTGTTTTAATGTTTTATTTATTTCTGTTTCAATGATTTTAGAAAATTCTTCAACAGTAATCATTCCTAAATCGTCTCCACCGTGCTTACGCACTGTTATTTTGTTTTGTTCTTGTTCTTGCTCTCCAATAATTAACATGAAAGGGTATTTTTGCATTTCGGCTTCCCGAATTTTTTTACCTATCGTTTCATTCCTATTATCAACAAGGGCGCGAATTTCGTCATTTTCTAGCAAATTTAAAACTTTTTCTGCGTATTTTTCATATTTCTCGCTAAGAGATAATATGACAACCTGTTTTGGCATAAGCCAAAGTGGGAAGTTTCCGCCTGTATGTTCCAATAATAATGCGACAAAACGTTCCATGCTTCCAAAAGGGGCCCTATGAATCATTACTGGTCTGTGTAGTTCATTATCACTGCCTTTGTAGGTTAAATCAAATCGTTCGGGGAGGTTATAATCGACTTGGATAGTGCCTAATTGCCAACGCCTTCCTAGGGCGTCTTTTACCATAAAATCTAATTTTGGACCATAAAAAGCAGCTTCACCTTCTTCAATAACAAAATCTAACCCTTTATCTGTAGCAGCATTAATGATGGCTTGTTCTGCTTTCTCCCAGTTTTTTATCTCTCCTATATATTTATCAGGATTTTTAGGATCTCTAACAGATACTTGAGCCGTAAAGTTATCAAAACCCAAAGAACCGAATACATAAAGAACCAAATCAATAACGTTTTTAAACTCTTGGTCTAATTGGTCTGGTGTACAAAATAAGTGAGCATCATCTTGAGTGAACCCTCTAACCCGTGTTAATCCATGCAATTCACCACTTTGCTCATATCTGTAAACGGTACCAAATTCGGCATAACGCTTAGGCAAATCTTTATAAGACCATTGGCTTGTATTGTAAATTTCACAATGGTGAGGGCAATTCATGGGTTTTAGCAAAAACTCTTCATCCTCTTTTGGGGTATGTATTGGTTGAAAACTATCAGCTCCATATTTAGCATAATGCCCAGAAGTAACGTACAGTTCTTTTTGACCGATATGAGGTGTTACCACCATTTCATAACCTGCTTTTTTTTGAGCTTTCTTTAAAAAGTTCTCCAAACGTTCACGTAAAGCAGCTCCTTTAGGTAGCCATAAAGGCAAGCCTTGCCCAACTTTTTTTGAAAAAGCGAATAACTCAAGTTCTTTTCCTAGTTTTCTGTGGTCACGCTTTTTAGCTTCTTCTAAAAAGTTTAAATATTCTGTAAGATCTTTTTGTTTTGGGAATGAGATAGCATAAACTCTTGTCAATTGCTTATTCTTTTCGTCACCTCTCCAATAAGCACCGGCAATAGATAAGATTTTTACGGCTTTTATAATCTCTGTGTTAGGGATGTGTCCACCGCGACACAAATCAGTAAAGGTAGCATGGTCACAAAAAGTAATAGTCCCATCTTCAAGATTTTCAATAAGCTCTGTTTTAAACTCATTACCTTTATATATAGATAAAGCTTCGGCTTTTGTAACAGACCTCATTTTAAAGTCGTGTTTGCCTCTAGCAATCTCAATCATTTTATCCTCGATAGCTTTAAAATCTTTGTCGGAAATTGAATAGTCTCCAAAATCGACATCATAATAAAATCCATTTTCAATAGCGGGACCTATGGTTAGTTTAACGCCTGGGTATAATTCTTCAATAGCTTGAGCCAATACGTGGGCAGACGAATGCCAAAATGCTTTTTTGCCTTCATCAGTAGTCCATGTGTATAAAACCAAAGAGCCATCGGTTGTTAACGGTGTTACTGTTTCAACAGTTGTACCATTAAAATTAGCAGAAATGACATTTCTTGCAAATCCTTCACTGATGCTTTTAGCAACATCCATAGGAGTCACGTTCTCATGAAACTCCTTGACACTTCCATCTGGCAATGTTATATGTATCATTAAAATAAATTAAATTCAGTGTGCAAATATAGTAGTATATACAAATACACACAATATATATATAGGTATTTATATATAGGTGTTATCATTTTGATTTTTTATTAGTGTGACTTCTTGATTTTTTATTAGTGTGACTTCGCTTGGTGAGCTGTTTTGTGGTTGTTACATCTTTTGTTTTTATAATAACAAGGAGGAGACTTCCATTAGGCTAGTTTTAGACAATGCCATAAAAGGGTTTCAGGATAATAAAACGATATCGTATTTAAGGGTTAAATTGGGAAAA
>NZ_QKPO01000071.1 GCF_003258355.1 Confluentibacter sediminis
GATGAATATCCAACCTTTCAATAAGGCCATGCCATTCCCTAGATCAATCACATATAGATAGGATCCCTGAGGCAGTTTTTCCGAATTCGATTTATAGGCACCGTCCCAATCATTCATATAGCCTTTGGCAGCATAAACCTCATGACCCCATCTATTGTAAACCTTTACCAAGGAATTCGGGTAATTGTTTATCCCTGGGATCACCCACGTATCGTTTATACCGTTACCATCTGGGGTAAAGGCTTCTGCCGGAACCAAGGATGGTTGGGTATCTTTAGGAAAATCATCATTGACATCCAAAATGCCATCGTTGTCATCATCCGCATCCGCATTGTCTCCTATGCCATCGCCATCTGTATCGGTATCCTCACTTGAATCCAATGGAAAAGCATCCTGGTCATTTGGGGTACCGTCTCCATCGATGTCTGGGTCACTGTTGTCCCCAACATTATCACCATCTGTATCCGTATCTTCTGTCGGGTCGTATGGGAAGGCGTCCTGGTCATTTGGGACCCCGTCTCCATCGATGTCCGGGTCATTGTTGTCCCCAACACCATTGCCAT
>NZ_QKPO01000072.1 GCF_003258355.1 Confluentibacter sediminis
ATATTCAGTCAAAGTTTCACGTGCTCCGACCTACTCGATTTCACTTAAAATGCGTTTTCATGTACGGGACTATCACCCTGTATCGTGGCACTTTCCAGAGCCTTCCATTAACACATAATAAGCTTAAGGGCTGTTCCGATTTCGCTCGCCGCTACTCTCGGAATCTCGGTTGATTTCTTTTCCTACGGGTACTTAGATGTTTCAGTTCTCCGCGTTCGCCTCGTTAACCTATGTATTCAGTTAACGATACCTGCAAGCAGGTGGGTTTCCCCATTCGGAAATCCTAGTCTCAAGTGCTTTTTACTAGCTTGACTAGGCTTATCGCAAGTTAATACGTCCTTCATCGCCTCCAACTGCCAAGGCATCCACCGTGTACGCTTAGTCACTTAACCATACAACCCAAACGGGTCTTTGTTTTGTGACAGTTTAACTTCGCCAGAAGTTAATATTGAATACTAAAGTAGATACCAATTAATCATAAATGATTAAATTGGCACTGAATGATACTGCTATCATTCTTTTTTACTTTTGAAAACTCTGTACAAATAAC
>NZ_QKPO01000073.1 GCF_003258355.1 Confluentibacter sediminis
TCAGGGCGATGACATCGTAAGCGTCATCAGGGTTCACGGCGAGCACGGTCTCGACGACCTGCACTTCGTTGCGCAGGGTGTGCGGGAACAGCGGACGCAGCGGGCGGTCGATGATACGGCAGGCGAGGATGGCCTCGGAGCTCGGGCGGCCTTCACGACGGAAGAACGAGCCCGGGATCTTGCCGGCAGCGTACATCTTCTCTTCAACATCGACGGTCAGCGGGAAGAAGTCGTAGTTCTCCTTCGGGCTGGAACCGGCGGTGGTGGTGGACAGAATCATGGAATCGTCGTCGAGGTAGGCGGCCACAGCGCCATCGGCCTGCTGGGCGAGGCGGCCGGTCTCGAAGCGCAGCGTGCGCTTACCAAACGATCCATTGTCGATTACGGCCTCAACGGCCTTGATTTCGGGACCCTCCATAGGGTTCCTCCTTCTTTAATTTTCTATTTATTCCTACATACTGTGTTGCGGTTTGGCGACTCGCTTGAACCGCAACTGTCCTCTTCAGCGGACGTCACATACCTTG
>NZ_QKPO01000074.1 GCF_003258355.1 Confluentibacter sediminis
TTTCGGCAATCATTGGCGTAACTCCTTGGTGTTCTTCAATGAGATTATGCTGGCAAGGCCCAGACGGTAGCAGCTGGAGGAACGCTCTCGACCTGAGTGTTCGCCTGCACAGTCGCGTCAGACACAAGTAGCACGGTCATCGGCTGCGGCAAGGCGACTGGTTGACTGTCAGAGAAGTTCGCCATCACAACCATGCCGGACGGCAAGCGCCAACCA
>NZ_QKPO01000075.1 GCF_003258355.1 Confluentibacter sediminis
TGGTAAGCCACGAGAACTGGAAGTCCGTGCCGTTGGCCACCCACTGTTTGCGCAATGCGACAGCAGCACAATACAGGTGCAGGACGGAAGCCCCGTCACCAATCTGACGATTAGTGGCATACTGCGCAAACCATGCCGGCTGGGGCAGCCACGAAGCACCGGTGGCATTGAAACCGAACGCCGGGCCGTCTGACTGCCACGGCAGCGGTACGCGGCAACCGTCGCGCCCCTTGAAATAATGACCGGAACGTTCCCAATTGGGATCCTGAATTTCATCTTCGGT
>NZ_QKPO01000076.1 GCF_003258355.1 Confluentibacter sediminis
GATGAATATCCAACCTTTCAATAAGGCCATGCCATTCCCTAGATCAATCACATATAGATAGGATCCCGGAGGCAGTTTTTCCGAATTGGACTTATAGGTACCGTCCCAATCATTCCTGTACCCTTTGGCTGCATAAACCTCATGACCCCATCTATTGTAAACCTTTACCAAAGAATTCGGGTAATTGTTTATCCCTGGGATCACCCACGTATCGTTTATACCGTTACCATCTGGGGTAAAGGCTTCTGCCGGAACCAAGGATGGTTGGGTATCTTTAGGGAAATCATCATCGACATCGAAAATGCCATCGTTGTCATCATCTGGATCCGCATTGTCTCCTATGCCATCGCCATCTGTATCGGTATCCTCGGTCGGGTCGTACGGAAAGGCATCCTCATCATTCGGTGTACCGTCGCCATCGATATCCGTATCTATATTATCACCTATGCCATCACCATCCGTATCGGTATCCTCACTTGAATCCAATGGAAAAGCATCCTGGTCATCGGGAG
>NZ_QKPO01000077.1 GCF_003258355.1 Confluentibacter sediminis
GGTGTCCCACACCATCTTCACCATGTGTATGCCTGCCACGCAGTGAACACGGTGAATTCAGTGAACTCAGTGAAGCGTGCGGTTTCATAAGCATCGCTCGCTATAGCTTCGCCTGCTCACCGGCCGCGCCCACGCCCGCGCTTGCGATAGCGCACAAATAGACGATTGACCATTTCTGAGACGATACGGCGGCATAGAATAACGAACGTTGCGCATCGCGGCAAGCCCCGCGTGCGCCAAAACCCAAGAAATGTGAGAGAAGGGCACAATGAGTACTGCTGATGCGCCTAAGAAGCCGCGCGAAACCGACGACGTGCCGGTGCCGGCCACGCTGCGCAAGTCACTGAAGAACCGTCATATCCAGCTGATTGCACTGGGCGGCGCCATCGGAACCGGCCTGTTCTATGGTTCCAGCGAATCCATCGCGCTGGCCGGCCCCTCGATTCTGCTCGCCTACTTGGTTGGCGGCTTCGCGATTTTCATGATTGTGC
>NZ_QKPO01000078.1 GCF_003258355.1 Confluentibacter sediminis
CAGGCCGATGTGCGCCAGCAGGGCGTCAACGGCGAGAAGACGCAGGTGTACGACGTCACCTATGTGGATGGCGTGGCCGAATCGGAGACGCTGAAATCGGAGACCGTCACCTCGATGGCCATCGACCAGATCATCGCCGTAGGCGCCGCCAAGTCTGATACCGATAAAGGTTCCGATAAGAAATCCGACTCCGCCGATAACGGCAAGGCCGATTCCGGTTC
>NZ_QKPO01000008.1 GCF_003258355.1 Confluentibacter sediminis
CATTTGGGACCCCGTCTCCATCGATGTCCGGGTCATTGTTGTCCCCAACACCATTGCCATCTGTATCCGTATCCTCCATTGGATCCAATGGGAAGGCATCCTGGTCATCGGGCGTGCCATCATTGTCATCATCTGGATCCACATTGTTGCCCATGCCATCACCATCCGTATCCGTATCTTCTTTTGGATCGTATGGGAAGGCGTCCTGGTCATTTGGAACCCCGTCTCCATCGATGTCCGGGTCGCTGTTGTCCCCAACACCATTGCCATCCGTATCGGTGTCTTCCATTGGATCGTTCGGGAAGGCATCCGCTTTGTTGCCAACGCCGTCACCATCCGTATCCGTATCCTCCGTGGGGTCGTATGGGAAGGCGTCCTGGTCATTTGGGGTCCCGTCTCCATCTATGTCTGGGTCGCTGTTGTCCCCAACATTATCACCATCCGTATCCGTAGTTTCTTTTGGGTTGTATGGGAAGGCGTCTTGGTCATTTGGGGTCCCGTCTCCATCGATGTCTGGGTCGCTGTTGTCCCCAACATTATCGCCATCTGTATCCGTATCCTCATTCGGGTCGTTCGGGAAGGCATCCGCTTTGTTGCCAACGCCGTCACCATCCGTATCCGTATCCTCCGTGGGGTCGTATGGGAAGGCGTCCTGGTCATTTGGGGTCCCGTCTCCATCGATGTCTGGGTCGCTGTTGTCCCCAACATTATCGCCATCTGTATCCGTATCCTCATTCGGGTCGTTCGGGAAGGCATCCGCTTTGTTGCCAACGCCGTCACCATCCGTATCCGTATCCTCCGCGGGGTCGTATGGGAAGGCGTCCTGGTCATTTGGGGTCCCGTCTCCATCTATGTCTGGGTCGCTATTGTCCCCAATATTATCGCCATCCGTATCCGTAGTTTCTTTTGGGTCGTATGGGAAGGCGTCCTGGTCATTCGGGGTCCCGTCTCCATCGATGTCTGGGTCGCTGTTGTCCCCAACATTATCGCCATCTGTATCCGTATCCTCATTCGGGTCGTTCGGGAAGGCATCCGCTTTGTTGCCAACGCCGTCACCATCCGTATCCGTATCCTCCGTGGGGTCGTATGGGAAGGCGTCCTGGTCATTTGGGGTCCCGTCTCCATCTATGTCTGGGTCGCTGTTGTCCCCAACATTATCACCATCCGTATCCGTAGTTTCTTTTGGGTTGTATGGGAAGGCGTCTTGGTCATTTGGGGTTCCGTCTCCATCGATGTCTGGGTCGCTGTTGTCCCCAACATTATCGCCATCTGTATCCGTATCCTCATTCGGGTCGTTCGGGAAGGCATCCGCTTTGTTGCCAACGCCGTCACCATCCGTATCCGTATCCTCCGCGGGGTCGTATGGGAAGGCGTCCTGGTCATTTGGGGTCCCGTCTCCATCGATGTCTGGGTCGCTGTTGTCCCCAACATTATCGCCATCTGTATCCGTATCCTCATTCGGGTCGTTCGGGAAGGCATCCGCTTTGTTGCCAACGCCGTCACCATCCGTATCCGTATCCTCCGAGGGGTCATATGGGAAGGCGTCCTGGTCATTTGGGGTCCCGTCTCCATCTATGTCTGGGTCGCTGTTGTCTCCAACATTATCACCATCCGTATCCGTAGTTTCTTTTGGGTCGTATGGGAAGGCATCCTGGTCATTTGGAGTGCCATCTCCATCAATGTCTGGGTCGCTGTTATCCCCAACCTTATCGCCATCTGTATCCGTATCCTCATTCGGGTCGTATGGGAAGGCGTCATCCACATCAGGTGTGCCATCTCCATCAGAGTCTAAGCTTATAGTCACAATACCTACTTCGCTATAAGTTGTTCCACAACTGCCATTACTCAACTCTGCCCTGAATAAAGTGGTAGTTGCTATATTTGAATAAGGATAGGTATTGGAAGTATTCGCAATATTTGTCCAGATAATACCATTATCTGTTGACATTTGCCACTTATTTATGGTTCCTGTATAGTTAATAAGGGTAAGTGTTCCACTATTTGTTGCAGAGGAATGCGTTACCGAACTTATCTGACCTCCTTCAGGGGGCGTTCCATTGGTCACTGTAATTTGTTTGGAAGGCGAAGCTACTGGTGCACCACAGCCAGCAATTTCAACTAGAACCCTATAATAGAACGTTCCAGTAGAAGGCAAGGTTTGGGTAAATGTAGTTGCTGTACCCGTTTGATCTACCCATGTAGCATTGTCCGTAGAGCGTTGCCATTTATTAACTGTTCCCACCTGACCTGAGACATAAAGTTCCACATCAGATCCTGAACAAATAGTTGTGTTTTCCGCAAAGACGTTTCCAGGCTTAACTTCTTGCACATAGATTGGGATACTTGAGGTTACAAGACCATTACAGGTACTTGGCGACGTTGAATTCACTACGGCGCGATAATACATGGTCTCGTTTATATTCGTTACCGTCAAGGTGGTCGATGTAGAATTGATAGTCGTTCCTACAGTTATGAAATTATCCACGGAACTTTCCCAACGCACAACAGACCCCTGAAGACCAGTTAATGTAAGTGTTGTGGAATTTGTCCCTGGGCAAACATTTACGTTACCTCCCGTGATACTTCCGCTAGATGATCCCTGAACGAAAATATCTTTTGTAAAATGTGGGGATGCAGCTGTCTGATCGGTGGGCATATCCCCAAATTCCATAATACCTTTAATGGTTTGTGAGTTAGGAAAATCATTCCAATCACCTGCGGCGCCTGCATATACATGTCCATAGTGTTCAGAACCCAAATTATTGGGTTCTCCATTTCTCCAATTCAGATAAACTCCCGACATCCATCCACTATCCCCATTGGTGGTGGTTAATTGCGTTCCCTTTTCTGGTCCGGTCACCCAATAAAATTTACCTTCTGAGGCACTCTGGTCCGCATAGAGTGTATAACCTACAGCCTGGTTTATCAATTGATAATCATCCGAAGCCCCCATCCAAGAATTCTCTCCCACGAGTCTGGCTACAAATGTATTTTCTGCTGCACTGGTTAGGGTTACCAAATACCCTTCCCGTCCATAATACGAAATAGAGGCAGCCGAAGCCTGTGCGGATGTCCAACTGGAGGCAGTAGTGGTGAGGCGATAATAATGCCCGTTTAATGGATTGTAAAATGTTTGTCCGGCCACAAAAGAAACTTGCCGTGTCTCGGGCGAACATACACTACCTGTGGTAATGGTTACATTCCGTAAAAAACCCTGCCATTCGGCGGCTGTTTTAGTGCCTAAAAACACTATAGATCTCGTATTGGCATTCCAGCCACTTGTTGTAATTCCCGATGGTAATGAACCTGTAAATCCCAGAGCATCATTGGTACTGTATGAGTTGGTAATAGACACCGTAAAATTTGTGATAACTTGGGGCGCATTTACTGTTAAATCCGGAGCTACAATCTCAGCGGTACTAGAAAGAATAATCCTAGTATCCTGTGTACCCCCGACGCTAATTTGTCCATACGTTAGGGACAAACTAAAAAACGAAAATAAGAGTAATACTTTACTCCATAAAGAAAATCTGTGCATGTTGGTCAGCTGTTTTTTTGTTAAAAGAAAAAATGAACTTATTTTATTTAAAATAACATATGATTTTTTTTACAAAAAATAACACGTTATCGAAGCAAACGTACATTTAATCTGATTTTTAAAAATAAAAAAGTATCATCAACATTGACATATATCAATAAAACAATGTTTTTAATCGAATTATCATGCATTTAATCGCATTTATACACAAGAAATAAGCAAATACATACAATTTAAATAAATACCAATATTTTAGGATAGAAAAAAATAAAGACTGGCTTATTAATATTGTAGGTGCATAATAAGGATGAGTAATGCATTTCATTCTATAGTCAATCTTTAGTTCGAATTCGGGGTTAATCCACCTAACGCTTCATTGAAAAAATATTTGATTGTTTAAGTGTTCTTTTGGAACGTCAGTGAAAGTGAAAAGGACGTGAAGTTGAATGGCCCGTTGGGTGTAATTAACTAGAAATGCTTTTGATGATAAATTGAGGCCGTTAGAAATAAAATATCTCTGTATCGATAAGTATCTTGAAAGTCGAAGACCTCGTAAACAAGCACTTCTCCTGTACGCAGTGTGATAAACTTAACATAATTACCTGTAAACAATATTATACCCGACGGTGTGATATATTATTTATCACAATTTAGGGTGAGTTTAATGTTATATACTGCCCGCAATACCAAAAATCTTTATAGGTTATTAGAGATAAAACTCTATAAACAGGATCCTTTATTCATTTTTTAACTGCTCTTCATACATTTTCAAGTTGTCTTTAATGGCATCATCAAGATCGGGCTCTTGAATGTCTTTATATTCTTTTAATGTGTCGTATATTATTTTGGCTACCATGTAACGCGCAGAATCTTTATCATCTGCAGGAATGTTATACCAAGGCGCATAAGGTGTTGATGTTCTATTAATGGCATCTTCATAACAGCCTTGATAGGTATCCCAAAGCTTGCGTTCTTTTAAATCTCCAGGAGAGAACTTCCAATTTTTTTCTTGTTTATCTAATCTTCTCAAAAGCCTATCACGTTGCTCATCTTTTGAAAGATTTAAAAAGAACTTAAAAATAATAGTTCCGTTATCGACAATATGCTTTTCAAAATTATTTATTTCTTCAAAACGCTTATCCCAAAAAGCATCATTTACATCTTCAACCGAATTTACGGTTGGAAGGTTTTCACCCAAAATATACTCAGGATGTACACGTGTTACCAAAACATTTTCGTAATGTGTTCTATTAAAAATACTAAACTTACCACGTTCTGGTAAAGCTATATAATGACGCCATAAATAATCGTGTCTTAATTCTAGCTCAGTAGGCACTTTAAAACTGTGTACCACAACACCTCTAGCATTAAAGTCCTTAAACACCTCTCTAATTAAACTGTCTTTACCAGCAGTATCCATCCCTTGCAAACAAACCAAAACGCCATATTTTCCATGGGCATACATAGTGTCTTGAAGTTCCCCAAGCTTTTTTCTAATATCTTCTAATTCCTTATCGGCATTTTTTATAACTACTTTAGTTTTTGAATCTTTTAAGGATATGCTTGCAGGGATTTTAAAATCGTTTATGTTTACAGACTTCATATTTTTATGTTTATTGGATAATAATTCCTAAATATACTAAAACCATAAATTCGACGAACGACATTCTTGTTAATTATGGTTTTAATATATTTGACCTAACCTACTTATTAACTTAACCCGAATTTTATGGTAAAACATTACTTATTTTTATTATTTATACTGTCATATAATCTCTTTTTTGCCCAAAACTCTTGTGAAGGTGCTAATTCAGATTTGATTTATGCTTATTCACATGTAAAGTCCTCTTACAATTCCAATAATATATCACATTTAAAATATTATGCAAACAGATCTTTGGAAGCGTTTGAACGTTCTAAGAAAAAGTTAAAGGAATGTGGTTGTGAAACTGCTTACGACTTAGCTTATGATGCCGCTCAACTTTTAAGTAAAGTGGAAAGTGCTGAATCTTTTGAAGACGGTCGTTTTTTTGTTAAAAGAGCAAGAGACATAGCGCAACAAAGCGTTACAGAACTTGATAGATGTACCATTTCAACTAAAGAGATTCAAATTAATGCTGATAACCAAGAACTTTCTTCTTTACAAATGGAGCAAGAAAAATTGAAGCAACAACAAGAAGAACTAAAACGCAAATCTGAAGAAATTAAAATAAAAATGGCTGAACAGAATGCCATGGCATTAAAGCTTAAAAAGCAAGAAATGATCAATTCCTATAAAAGTGCCATATCTTCTAACATCGAAAGTTATAATAATGCGTTAAAAGCCTGCAATTGTGATAAAAACTTAATTACACTAGAAGATAAAAACATGGATGTTTCAGAAAAAAGTGAAGCAGAAATTAAGCGCTATTATTTGAATAGCCTTAAAAGCTTAAATTCAAACTATTTATACCAACTAAACTTATGTGATGATAACTAAATAAATCACTATAGACTAACAACCAAAGCCTTTAGACCAAACATGCCTGACCCAATAACTCCTTCCTATCTCGGGGAATTTCTCTTATAATTTTAGAGAGCTCCTTCCCTTCTATTTTTTAACAATTCTACTTATATTTTGTGATGGACCATACACTATATAAATGTGAACTTGGTATTTACCCACAACTCCTTTTTGAATATTGATACCTTCTGAATCAATAATTTGTATCAAAAATTTTCTGCATTCTTTTTGAACATCTCCCAGTGACACAGGGTAATGGCATTTAGTACTCCTACTATATGTGCGGTTAAGCGGGAAAATGTATATCCATTATTATTTGCTCTGACATAAAACAAAGGAGATTTTTTAGAAGCTAAAGCGAAATGTACTAAAGGCATAGTTTTCACTAATTTTGAGACCAATAAAATACTAAAGCATTCCAGACTAAAGTTTGAAAGGTTTCCAGGAATTGTCTGTACATGCAACTATTTACTCATAAACACCAAACAAACTACCTAAGATCAGTGCTTACCAAAAGCCTTGACTCCTGCTTCTACTCTCGTTTTTAAATAATTTTCACGTGGTACAATGGGACATGAATATTTGTCGTTATAAGCACAATATGGGTTGTAGGCGGTGTTAAAGTCAACAGCTAAGCTGTCTCCTTTAGGGATTCTTAAATCTATGTAACGTCCGCCACCATAACTTTCCAAGCCGTTTGTTTCATCTAGAAAAGGTAAAAACAAATAATCCTCTAAGCCTTCTTTCTTCATGGTCTCTTGCCCTTGATACACATTTAGCTGATAGGTTTTTCCTTTTAATTCAAAATGCAAAATACCAAAAACACGTTCTTTAGATACTCTACTGGTGGTGGTTCGCATATTAAACCATTTAGAATCTGGGGTTCTCTCTAACTGCGCTTTTACAACGTATGTAGAATCAACTTTAAAAAAATCCAATCCTTCAAACTTTTTTCGGTCTTTATCTTTTAAAGGCGATTTGCTGGCATCTTTATATTCGGCATTCAACTCACGCTGAAATTCCGTGTCGCCTTGTATAGGTCGTTTTTGGGCACAACTGGTTAAGCATAACATACCTATCAAAAAAGTGACTAATAGTTTCATTTAAAAATATTTGTTCCAAAAATACAACTTCAAAAGAATATTTTTATAAATTTGAGACATCAAAAAATTAAAAACAATTATGCGCCATAACGTCACAATTTGTATGAAGCGATCAACCTCTTTAAAAGAGATGAGTTGGGCTTGTTATATATTGTGGTGATATGAATTAATATATTACAATATTTAAAAAGTCCGACTTCACCGTCGGACTTTTTTGTTTTCAGCTAAAAAATCAATCAAAAAAACGAATCACTAACCAAAAAATGAAACTATTATTCAATAAATATCTAAACACGTTTAAAGGACTATCAACTGAGGTTTGGTGGCTTGCTTTAATTACGCTTATCAATAGGGCTGGCACCATGGTAATCCCTTTCCTATCTCTGTATTTAAAAGAAGATTTACATTTTACCATTAGTGATGTGGGTTGGATTATGAGTGCTTTTGGATTGGGTTCGGTAGCAGGTTCTTGGTTAGGCGGCAAACTAACGGATAAAATAGGCTATTATAAAGTGATGGTTGGAAGTCTTTTTATCAGTGGTATTTTGTTTATAGCCTTGCAAATAGCCCATACATTTACAACAGTATGCTTGGGTGTATTTATAGTAATGCTTGCTGGAGATGCCTTTAGACCAGCTATTTTTGTGGCACTTAATGCGTATAGTAAACCTGAAAACAAAATACGTTCTTTAACCTTAATAAGGCTGGCCATCAACTTAGGGTTTTCAGCGGGACCCGCTATTGGCGGGCTTATTATAACTGGCTTAAGTTATGGCGGTTTATTTTGGGTAGATGGTATTACCTGTATTTTGGCATCTTTATTAATGGTACAGGTTTTAAACCCTAAAAAGGCAAAGGTATTGGATGCTATTGTGAATGAAAATCCTATTTCGGCATATAAAGACAAAGCTTTTTTAGTTTTTTTAGTCGCGATGACTTTATTTGGGATTGTGTTTTTACAATATTTTTCAACCGTACCCATTTATTACAAAGACGTTCATAAACTAAGTGAACTACAAATTGGGATTATATTAGGCTTAAATGGTTTTCTTATTTTTATCTTTGAAATGCCATTGATAAAATGGTTGGAAAATACGAGATTTACCAAGTTAGGTCTTATGTTTTTTGGAGCGCTCTTAACAGGCATTAGCTTGTTAGTGCTTAACTTAACAAGTTGGTCGGGTATTTTAATTATTGGGATGCTCCTTATGACGTTTGGGGAAATGATAGCGTTCCCTTTCTCGAACGCCTTTGCAGCTGATAGAGCCAAAAAAGGAAATCAAGGCGAATATATGGCATTGTATTCCATATCGTTCTCCATAGGTCATATTTTTGGACATAACGCCGGCTTACAAATGACGAATGTGCTGGGATTTAGCATGACTTGGGATATTATTGCGGGCATTGCCCTGGTATGTGCCCTTATATTATTTAGTTTAAATAGGAATTTAATAAAACTTAAACCTTGACAATAGAAAAAGACATCATCATTATTGGCGCAGGCCCTATAGGAATTGCCTGTGCTTTAGAATGTAAAAAAAGACATTGGAATTATGTGGTTATCGAAAAGGGGGCACTCACCAACTCCCTTTTTAATTACCCTAGGAATATGACCTTCTTCTCTACTTCAGAGAAATTGGAAATAGATAATATTCCGTTTATAAGTAACCATCCAAAGCCCAATAGAGATGAGGCTTTGGAGTATTACAGACGGGTGGCTATTTCAAATAACCTTCCTATCAATTTGTATGAAACGGTTCGTTCTATCAAAAAAGAAGACGATGTTTTTTCAATTTCAACGAGTAAAAATAATTACAGTTCCAAGAGGGTCATTATTTCTACGGGGTTTTATGATATCCCTAAGTTATTGGATATTCCTGGTGAAAACCTCCCTAAAGTAACTCATTATTACAAAGAAGCCCATAATTACGCGATGCAACATGTGGTAGTGATTGGCGCAAGCAATTCGGCTGTTGATGCCGCTTTGGAAATTTATAGAAAGGGTGGATATGTTACTATGGTGGTTCGTGGTGAAGGTATTGGTGAACGTGTAAAATATTGGGTTCGCCCCGATATTGTAAACCGTATTGAAGAAGGCAGTATTAAGGCTTATTATCATTCTGAAGTAATAAAAATAGGTGAACATAGTGTTGATATTCAAACGCCTGACGGATTAAAGACCATAGAAAATGACTATGTGGTGGCTCTTACTGGCTATTTACCAAACTTTGACCTTTTGAAGGAGAGTGGTATTGAATTATCGGATGATGGTAGAAAAATACCCAACTACAATCCAGAAACCATGGAATCTAATATTGAAGGTCTGTATTTAGCTGGTGTAATTTGTGGTGGGAAAGAAACCCATAAGTGGTTTATTGAAAACTCCAGAGTGCATGCCGAATTAATAGCAAAACATATCTCTGAAAAAACTAAATTATAGGTTTTAATTCTTTTTGTTTCACCACATGGGATAATACAATTTGGGTTTTGGTTTCGCCGTATACAATAAGTTGATCTATAAACTGTTCTAAATGTTTTTGGTTTTTTAAAACTACTTCCATTACAAAGTTTTCATCACCCGTGATGCGATAACAATTAACGATTTCATCATAGGTTTTTACTTTTTCAAGAAAAGGTTTTAATTTCCCCATAAAAGCCCTCATGGTGATGATCGCTTTCAATTGATACCCGATTTCAAATGGAGACACCAAGGTTTTGTAGCCTTGTATCACACCTAAATCTTCCATTTTTTTGATACGTTCAGAAACTGCTGGCGAGCTAATCCCAACCTGTCTCCCAATTTCGGCATTAGACTGTCTGGCATTTTGCTGTAAGCACTTTAAAATTTTCCAATTAAGACCATCTATATTCATTTAAAGTAAATTAACATTAAAAAATTAATTATTAAACCAAATATACGATTTTACTTTAAAACCTAAAGACGATTACCATTTTTAGTGAGTAATTTTGAGTAAAATTGCTTAGGAAAATGTTATCGAATACACCTACTCATTTGTATGACTTGCCTATATATAAAAAGGCAATGGAAATATTTGCCCTGTCTCAAAATATTTCGGTGTATTTAAATCATGATTTATCCGGATTAAAAGATGATGGGTCTGAAGATATCAATATCTATTTCTCAGGAGATATCATACAGCAATCTGTGTCGCTAGCTCCCGAAATCGTGAATGCAGAATTGGAACGTTATTCCGAAAGAAAGCACAAACACATTGCTTCCCTAAAACGTCTTACCAATTTGCTTTACAAAAACTCTTATAGACTTGAGCGTTCTAACAGCAATGGTAAAGATTTTCTCCCTATTTTACGTGCTGAATTAAGAAAGTTCAAGAAGCTACAACGTAGTTGGATGTTGAGTTTATAATCAACAAAAAACGTTTACTTTTATAAATAAAAAAAACATACATCAAAAGACATATGTTTTTTAGTTAGAGGTTATATGGTTAGTAATAAAACAATAAACCTTATTGTTGATATAAAGCAATTTACATTTATAGATTGCACTATAAATAGCGATGCTAAAATATTATTTTAAATATATATATATTAAAAAAAGGACATCTATTATTGATATATGTCAATCTTTATGATTCTTTTGAAACCTCATTGTGACTTCAATCTCGACAATGTTTCTGGTCTCATATTAAGAAGTGATGCCAAGTATTTATTAGGCAACCGTTTAATGATTTCGGGACTTGTGATGCTTAAAAAATATTCATATCTATCTTTAGCTATAGGAATTCTTGCCATAAATGCACGGTACTCAGCATGCAGATAGTAATCCTCCATCAATATCCTATTTAGATGGCTCATTTCACTAAAGTTTTTTAAGGCATAATGCATATCCTTAAAACTTAAACTTTCAGTAAATGTATCTTCAAGGCAGTGTATATTTTCTAAAGCAGGTTCGTTTTTAAAATATCCAGAGATTGAAGTAACCAATGTACTATCTACACTCACCCAGGTTGTTATATCGGTATTATTATGATTAAAATAACCTCTTACCAAACCTTGTCTAATAAGGTGTATTCTATCACACACTTCACCTTTCTTAACAATATAATCCCCTTTCTTATATTTTGACGAAATGAGCACATTAGTGAAAAACTTATTGAGTGGTTTTGATAAAGGGTAAATTGAATTTAGTAGAGCTATAGTAAAAAAATGATTGTATTTTTTATTAGGCATGAGGGATATTTTGATCACGAAAATATATAAATTTCTATAATTGACAAGTCAATTTTAGGGTAACTTTACTCTATAATTAACATGTTGTGCATTTTGAATGAAATTTGCTATTTCGATTGAATTTGGGAATCATACTGAACCAATTCATATAGAAACACTTATACTTTATAGGAGGTCTCGACATAAAATTTTTTACAATTTTTTTTTCGAACTAACATTCCATGATATTAGATAAATTAACATGTACAACGGAATATTATTAAAATAAAAATCCTCATAGATGTTATTCTACAAGGATTTTGCTTGACTATTAAAATGGATCGTTTTAATCTATATAAGCACTGTGTGTAAAATTAATGATGTCACCTTCAACTTGATAATATTTTTCTGATTTAATAACATTTATCAACCAATCTAAGTGGTTCTTAGACTGTCTTTTAAAATTATAATTTAAAGTAGTTTTCATAGCTGAAAAAAGTTAAATTGTTTGGGATTAACACTGTAAAATTAATGCTAGATATTTAGTCTAACTATTTTCTTAAACTTTATTAGTTTAAGAGTTCAATTAATTCTATGACGTACAAGAATTTGCAAAAATGAGCGATGAAATATCCATTGAATTTTAGTCAATTCTGTAAAATCATATTCTATGGTTATTGTTAAATAATTTTGGGTATTTTTAGGAACTGAAATTATTTTAAACAACATGAATAAAATTACCATTTTAATACATTGTAAAGACAGAAGAAATATTATTGCTACGATAACCAACTTTATCGCCGAAAAAGGAGGTAATATTGTATACATCGATCAACATGTGGATAGGGAGCAAAATATATTTTTCATGCGTTTAGAAAGTGAGTTTATAGTAGATGGCTTTTCTACAGACATTTTTAAAGAAGCTTTTGAAACTCATTTGGCTACTAAATTTGAAATGAAATGGCGTATATATTCTACTGCAATCAAGCCAAAAATGGCATTGTTTGTCTCAAAATATGACCATTGTTTGTATGATTTATTGGGACGTTACAATTCTGGCGAACTTAATCTAGAGATTCCCTTTATAATAAGTAATCACAATGATTTAAAACCAATTGCCGATAGTTTTAATATTCCTTTTTACCATATTCCTGTTACTAAAGACACTAAAGTGGAAGCTGAAAACAAACAACTAGAACTTCTAGAAAAACATCAAATAAACTTTATCGTTTTGGCTCGCTATATGCAAATAATCTCAGAAAAATTAATAAAAAAATATCCAAACAAAATCATCAATATCCACCATTCCTTTTTACCTGCGTTTGTTGGCGCAAAACCCTATCATTCCGCTTATAAAAGAGGCGTTAAAATCATTGGTGCTACTAGCCACTATGTTACGGAAGAATTGGATGCAGGCCCTATTATAGATCAAGGTGTTGCTCGAGTATCCCATACTCATTCAATTGAAGATTTAATTGCTAAAGGTCGGGATTTAGAAAAAATTGTATTGGCAAATGCCGTTAAATTACATACCAATAGAAAAGTGATGGTTTTTAATAATAAAACCGTTATTTTTTCTTAATTTGTTTTACTAATCCCATATCAAATACATTATGATTCGTAAATTTTTAATATTGGCAGTCATTTTTAACCTTACTGCATGTGCTGAGTTACAACAAGTGGTCAATCAATTACCGCAAGGAACTCTAGGCAATGATGAGATTGCTTCTGGACTGCGACAAGCCTTGGATTTTGGAATAGATAAACAAGTAAGTAAGCTAACCCAAACCGATGGTTTTTTTAAAAATGAATTGGTCAAGATTTTATTACCAGATGAACTTAAAAAAGTAGATAAAGCCTTAAGAGATGTTGGTTTAAGCAATTTGGCAGATGAAGGCTTAAAAGTATTAAATAGAGCTGCTGAAGATGCTGTGAAAGAGGCAACTCCTATTTTTGTTGATGCTGTAAAAGGCATTACGTTTGCTGATGCTAAAAATATTTTACTGGGCAGCGATAATGCGGCCACACAGTATTTAACCAGCAAAACTGAAACATCATTATATGCGAAATTCCATCCTGTTATTAAAAAATCTTTTAGTAAAGTTGGAGCAGACCAAATTTGGAGTAATTTAATCACTAGATATAACGCATTACCGTTTACTGCAGATGTAAATCCTGATTTAACAGATTATGTGACCAATGAAGCATTAAAAGGCGTTTATACCATGATTGCTATTGAAGAAAAAGATATTAGAACAAAATATTCGTCTAGAACCACCGATTTATTAAAAAGGGTCTTTGCATTACAAGATTAGCATTATTTCAAAAAAATATCATTTATTTTTAATTTTAAAATAAAAAATGTATATTTAATTATCTCTTATTCAGTAATTAGATGAATAGAATTGATATTATAAGGAATCATGAAGTTAAACTCCACAAGCGATACAAAGAACTTGTTGAAGAAGCTTATAATTTACGCCAGATTGATTCTGCTCTTAGTGATATATCAGAATTTAAAGCCATAAAACTTCTCAATAAGCTTAATAGACTTAAATATCTGTCCAGAGAAAAAACATTACCTATCCTTTAGAATTTTTTATCAATTCTTTAACTTATAGCTTACGTCCAAATCTTAAAAAAGCTCGTAATTTATAGTATAAAAAATCAAGTTATGAGTCCCCATTTTTGTAGAGTTGGTAAAATTAAACCAAACGTAAATAAATTAATTAGCCTTATGGAGCTGGAAAATATGATACTTAATTTTGTTGAAGATGCCAGTAAAATTGACTATCCTGAAAGTTTAAAGGCTAATTTTTAAATAAGTAAATGTATTATTTACTTAAAATAGCTTCCATTTCCTGTTGAAGCTCTAAGGCTTTTTGTGCTGCAATGTGAGCAAAATCCTCTTTATTGGAAGCATATATAATGCCTCTAGAAGAATTTATGAGTAACCCTACACTAGAATTCATTCCATATTTACAAACATCCTGTAAATTTCCTCCTTGTGCACCAACACCAGGAACCAATAAAAAACTATCTGGAATTATTTTTCTTATATCGACCAAATATTCAGCTTTTGTAGCTCCAACCACATACATTAAATTCTCTGAATTGTTCCATGTTTTCGATGTTTCCAAAACTTGTTTGTAAAGTTCTTTACCTTCAATTGTTTTAGTTTGAAAATCAAAAGCCCCTTCATTTGATGTCAAAGCCAACAAAATAGTATGTTTATTTTCTAAAGCCAGAAAAGGTTCAACGGAATCTTTTCCCATATATGGAGCGACAGTTATAGAATCAAATGCTAAATCCTCTAAAAAAGCTTTTGCATACATACTACTTGTATTACCAATGTCTCCTCGTTTGGCATCAGCAATCGTAAAAATGTCAGGATAATTCTCGTTTAAATACTTAATTGTTTTTTCAAGGGCTTTCCAACCTTTTAAACCATACGCTTCATAAAAGGCCGTGTTTGGCTTATAAGCCACACATACTTGGTGTGTTGCGTCTATAATGGCTTTGTTAAAAGTAAAAATAGGATCTTCTTCTTGTAATAAGTGGGAAGGTATTTTCTTTAAATCGACATCTAACCCAATACATAGAAAGGATTTCTTTTTTTTTATTTCTGAAATGAGTTGGTTTTGGGTCATATTTTTTTTGCCACTAATTCACGAATGTTAAGTTTTTTGTTTTGGATACATTCCTATGAAAACAGGAATGACAAGCTAAATATTCGTGAATTGGTGGCATTTTTTTTAAATTACATCATTATTAGCTTTCAATTTCTCAGTATTTTCTGCGAGTTGTAATTCGTCTATAATTCTTTGGATATCGCCATTTACAATATTTCCTAAATCGTAAAGTGTCAATCCAATTCTATGGTCTGTGACACGTCCTTGCGGGTAGTTATAGGTTCTAATTTTAGCACTTCTATCTCCTGAAGACACCATCGAGCCACGTTTCGCTGCATCGGCTTCATTCTTTTTAGCTAACTCTATATCATACAAACGAGAACGCAATACTTTAAAGGCTTTTTCTTTGTTTTTATGTTGCGATTTTTGGTCTTGACATTGCGCCACCAATCCTGTTGGAATATGCGTTAAACGTACCGCTGAATAAGTCGTATTTACAGACTGCCCCCCAGGTCCTGAAGAACAGAAAAAATCGATACGTACGTCTTTTGGATTGATTTCAATATCAAACTCTTCAGCTTCCGGAAACACCATGACGGTTGCTGCACTGGTGTGGACACGTCCTTGGGTTTCGGTCTGTGGCACACGCTGTACACGATGAACACCTGCTTCAAATTTTAAAGTACCATACACATCTTCACCCGATACTTCAAACTGGATTTCTTTAAATCCACCATTGGTGCCTTCACTAAAATCTACCGTATCTACTTTCCAACCTTTGCTTTCGCAATATTTAGAATACATTTTAAATAAATCACCAGCAAAAATACTGGCTTCATCACCACCTGTTCCTGCACGTAATTCCACTACGGCATTTTTAGTATCTTCTGGATCTTTAGGTATTAAAAGGAATTTTATTTCATCTTCCAATTTGGGAATTCGTGCTTTGGCTTCTTCATACTGCATTTTGGCCATGTCTGCCATTTCAGGATCACTTTTATCTGAAAGCATCTCTTCTGCTTCTGCTAAGTTATTAGTGACTTCAATATATTCTGCACGCTTATCAATAAGAACTTTTAGGTCTTTATATTCTTTATTTAAAGCTATATAACGTTTCTGGTCGGTCATTATATCCGGCTGAATGATTAAATCACTCACCTCATCAAAACGTTGTTTTATTATTTGTAATTTCTCTAACATCTACCTGTTTAAATTGTGAGGCAAAAATACGATAATTTATGAATTCTATATATTATCTAAAACATCTTATAAATGGATATTAAAAATAATGTTAGTTTTAAGTCGTTATCAACATATTATGCAAAAACTAATCTCCATATTTTCCTTTTACAAACCTTATTTTTTTTGGTCTATGGGGATAACCATATTCTTATTTATACTTTTCAATCAAAACATCCCACTTTTCGGTCACAAAGTTTTTTTGATAATTATAGCTAAGATTTTCTTGATTTCATCCTTGGCTTATTTTATTAATGCTTCTTCATTCAAACAAAAACTAATATTCTATAAAAATTTAGGGATATCTACCTTCATGTTGTTTTTTATGTTTTTTGTCATCGATTTTGTATGGACCATTCTCCTTCTCATTACTATTAAAATATTTATATGATTGTAGAGATAGATAATGTAGAACTATATTTTAAAGAAAAATGCATTTTAAATGGCATTTATTTAAAAGCTGAAACAGGAAACATCACAGGGATTTTAGGAAGCAATGGCTGTGGAAAAACATGTTTGCTAAGAATTTTATTTGGGGATTTAAATTCAAAATACAAATTAATACGAGTTGATAACAAACCTATTTTAAAACCTTTATATCAAACCCATTTAGTAGCTTACTTACCTCAACATCATTTTATACCAAATAACCTAAAAATTAAAACGGTATTTAAACTTTTTAAGGTGAACTGGAATGATTTTATAAAAGTCTTTGAGTCTTTCATTTTATTCGAACATTCAAAGTTCAACAGACTTTCTGGTGGTGAACGGCGGATTATTGAAATCTATATCATACTTAAATCCTCAAGTAAAATAGTCTTATTAGATGAACCCTTTTCTCATATAGCGCCTTTATATATTGAAAAAATAAAAGATTTAATTGAAACTGAAAAACATCAAAAGGCAATTATAATTACCGATCATATGTACCGACATATAATTTCAATTTCAGATACCATGTATCTTATAAAAAACGGCAGTACCAAGCTTATTGAAAACCTAAAAGCACTTGAAGATTATAGCTATTTAAGCATTGGAGCTTTAGACTGAGAAATAATTTTTCATTTTTACTTTTTTTAGCTTGTCTTTATCCGAAAAAAGGACAATCTTCGTTTAACATAACATATAAAATATTAAAAGGATTTCATATCAAGTCGTTGTATTCATGGGATGGTACCACATGTCAAGTGGATACGATGTAAGAAAGTTGAAAATAATCACAAAAAAAGAATTGACTAAATTGGTACATTGTTTATTGGTAGAATGGTCCCATTTAAAGGATGATTTATTTTATTTTTGCTTCCCACATTCAAAGACAAGAAACATCCAGCCTTTAAAACAATATATTTGTAAACTATGAAAAAAATATTAGCTGTATTATTTATTACCGTTCAAACAATTGCTTTTGGTCAGTTACCTGCATCAGGTAAAATGCAATCCGACAAACCCAATTTGCTCCCCCCGTTTCCAGAAACACGAGAAAAGCAAGCCATAAACAGTGTTGAAATGGGAGATTGGAAAACATTTCCAGAAATGATTTTGGATATCCCCATAGCTGATGGTCCATTTAAGCCAACATGGGAATCCATCGAGGAAAATTAT
Source organism: Confluentibacter sediminis (assembly GCF_003258355.1). GTDB lineage: Bacteria > Bacteroidota > Bacteroidia > Flavobacteriales > Flavobacteriaceae > Confluentibacter > Confluentibacter sediminis. The sequence continues at coordinate 17,806 of NZ_QKPO01000008.1, forward strand.
CCAGGAGAACCTTCTTGGCTCCGCGAGGCAAAGTTTGGAATATGGGTGCATTTTGGACCACAATCAGCTGGAGAAAGTGGTGACTGGTACGCTCGTAATCTGTACAAATCAGATTATTTAGCCTATAAAAACCATCTTAAAAATTTTGGGCACCCCTCTAAAGTGGGTTATAAGGAAGTGTTACGCGACTGGAATCCCATAAAGCTCGACCCTGCTGCGCTCACTAAAATATATGAAGATGCTGGTGCCCGTTTCCTCATGATTCAAGGAGTACATCATGATAACTACGATTTGTGGAACTCAAAATATCAACCATGGAATTCCGTCAACATCGGACCTAAAAGAGATTTAATCGGTGAATGGGCCGCAGCTTGCCGTGCCAACAATATGCACTTTGGTGTAACGTTCCATCATGAATATACCTGGTGGTGGTGGCAAACTGCATTTGGAGCCGATGTAGATGGTAACAAAATGGGGGTTCCTTACGATGGTAACCTGACACTTGCTGATGGGAAAGGCAAATGGTGGGAAGGATACGATCCCCGCATGCTTTACGGCATCGACTTACGAGAATACAACGGTGTAAGAGACGCAGCAAATTCGTCATGGTCTCCTCCTCCCGCAGGTATATTCTCGAATCACTTGGATTATGCCAAATGGTACACGACCCAATGGGCTTTAAGGATGATGGATGTGGTAGAACATTATGATCCTGATTTCATATACACCGACGGTACGGTTCAGGGGCCATTCACTGGCGATGGTACAGGAACCGGTATTAAAGCTAATGCCATGCCGCTAGTTATGGCCGATTATTATAATCGCACCCTTCAAAAGCGTGGAGAGGTGAATACTTTTAGCATTGTAAAGTTCCGTCACAATACAAATGGCACTGTAAATACTGAGGAATTTGGTATTCCTGCCGATATTAAAACCGATCAACCTTGGATTGCCGAAGCACCTGTTGGTGACTGGTTTTATGCCCCTGACTTTACTTATGATGCTGGCATGATGATTCACTACATTATTGAGGCCATTGCCAGAGATGGTAATGCCGCGCTTTGTATTTCTATTCTACCCGATGGATCGTTAGACGAAGGTTCCATTTCGATGTTGAAAGCTGTTGGCTTATGGATGCGTCAAAATGGTGAGGCCGTTTACGGAAGTCATGCCTGGAGCATACCCGGTGAAGGAGAAATAGTCAATGGAAAATTAAGAATGTTTCCAGGAGGAAAACTTGACAGCAAACATGCCGAATTTAAATTTAGTCCGCAGGATTTTCGCTTTACAATTGGTAAAAACAGCTCCCTTTATGCATTCTGTATGACTGTTCCAGAACCTGGCACAAAGTTGAAAATAAAATCAATTGACCAAGATGGGAAAAACTTGGGCAAACCTGTGAAAACGGTGAAGCTAATCGGTTATGATGGCAAATTAAATTGGAAACAAGAAGCCGATGGACTTGTAATTACATGTCCTGATAAAATGCCTTTTGCAACATCGGTAGTTTTCAAAATTAACTAACAAATGTCTTTCAAGAATAATTGCGGGTACAATAGGTGGCGCAACATAGTGTCTCTTCCAATAGTCCAATATCAATAAGGCTAAATACGAACGCAGCCGTTCATCCCTACCATTTTTAGCACCAAAGATAAATGAGCACAGAATACCTCTAATACAAAAAAAAAGGAAGTTAATTAACCCATTAACTTCCTTTTTCAATACTTATTATAAAATTATCATCCACATTTAGAAGACCCGCAGTCTTTACAGGTTAAACAGCCTTCTTGATAAATTAAGTTTTCAGATTTACAATTATCACATACCTGCCCTTTTACTTGAGTACCGTCTTCAACATAGCGTTTTAAGGCACGTACCACACCATTTTTCCATGTATTGATAGATTCACTATCCAGTTGTAAACTATTTATTAAATCGACAATTTTATCGATGGGCATGCCATGGCGAAGGGTACTAGAAATAAGTTTGGCATAATTCCAGTACTCTGGATTAAACTTATGAGATAATCCTTCAATAGTAGTTTTATAGCCTCGTATGTTCTTATATTGAAAATCGTATCGAGATGTGCCATCGGCATTTCTATTTTTTATAATAACACCCTCATTCACCCATCTTGGAATTAAAATACCATCTTCATCATCAGCTAAACCTGTAAAAATCTCATAAGGTTTTCCTTCTATCAAACCAATAAAGGCAATCCATTTTTCTTTATTATTTTGAAATCGAACTACATCGGCCTCCAAAGACTCTGGACGCTTTTTAGGAAATGGGGTTAATATATTTTGATTTTTATCTTCCTTCTCATCATTCGCAATTAACACCCCTGAACGAGAACCATCCCGATAAACGGTAACACCCTTACAACCAACTTCCCAAGCTTTTAAATATAAAGAACCTACTAAATCTTCCGTAGCATCGTTTGGCAAATTGATGGTCACACTTATGGAATGGTCTACCCATTTTTGAATAGCTCCTTGCATAGATACTTTACTTAACCAATCTACATCATTGGACGTTGCTTTATAATAAGGTGATTTTTTAATTAATTTGTTTATTTCTTTTTGGGAATAATTAATCGAGGTATCAATACCATTTACTTCCATCCATTGTTTGAAGCGATGATGGAAAACCACATATTCTTCCCAAGAATCGCCTACTTCATCAACAAAATCAATACGTGCTTCTTTATCACTCGGATTCACTTTTCTCCTTCGTTTGTAAACGGGCATAAATACGGGTTCAATACCAGATGATGTCTGCGTCATTAAACTAGTAGTTCCTGTTGGCGCAATGGTTAATAAGGCAATGTTTCGTCTGCCGTATTCCAACATATCATAATATAATTTACTATCTGCTTCTTTTAAACGTTGAATGAAAGGGTTATTTTTTTCGCGTTCTGCATCAAAAACTAAAAAGGCGCCCCGCTCTTTTGCTAAATGCACAGAGCCTCTATAAGCTTCAATAGCTATGGTTTTATGCACTTCTAAAGAAAATGCATTGCCAGCTTCGCTGCCATATTGGATACCCAAGGCTGCTAGCATATCTCCTTCTGCCGTGATACCAATACCTGTTCTTCTTCCTTCCTCCGCTTTATTCTTTATGTTATTCCAAAGATTTCTTTCTATAGCCTTAACCTCATCTAGCTCAGGATCGGCATCGATTTTTTGCATGATAGCATCGATTTTCTCCAATTCCAAATCGATAATATCATCCATAATGCGTTGGGCATAGGCAATATGTTCTTTAAATAAATCGAAATTAAAACTAGCCTTTTCTGTGAACGGACGTTCCACATAAGAAAATAAATTAATTGCCAACAATCGGCAAGAATCATAGGGACATAATGGTATTTCCCCACAAGGATTTGTCGATACGGTTTTATATCCTAAATCGGCATAACAATCTGGTATGGATTCATTTATAATAGTGTCCCAAAACAGAATACCTGGTTCTGCAGATTTCCAAGCGTTATAAACTATTTTTTTCCATAAAGCATTCGCATCAATGGTTTTAGAAACCTTAGGTTCGCTACTAAAAATAGGATATTTTTGAACATATGCTGTGCCATTTTTAACGGCTTCCATAAAACTGTCGTCTATTCTAACCGATACATTGGCACCCGTAACTTTCCCTTGCTCTAGTTTTGCATTAATAAAATCTTCTGAATCTGGATGATTAATAGAGACCGATAACATTAAAGCTCCTCGCCTACCATCTTGTGCAACCTCTCTTGTGGAATTGGAATAGCGTTCCATAAAAGGCACAATACCTGTAGAAGTCAACGCTGAATTATTGACCGGAGAGCCTTTCGGACGAATGTGCGATAAATCATGCCCCACTCCCCCACGGCGTTTCATGAGCTGTACCTGCTCTTGGTCAATTTTCATAACGCCACCATAAGAATCGGAATTGCCAGAATTTCCAATTACAAAACAATTTGAAAGCGACGCTATTTGATATGGATTACCAATGCCAGCCATAGGACTACCTTGCGGAACAATGTATTTAAAATCTTTAATTAAATTAAAAATAGCATCTTCACTTAAAGGATTGGTGTATTTTTTTTCTACTCTAGCCAATTCTTTGGCTATACGACGGTGCATATCGTTTGGTGTTAACTCATATATATGCCCTTGGGAATCTTTTAAAGCATATTTATTCAACCAAACTCGAGCAGCTAAATCATCATTTTTAAAATATTCTAAAGATGCTTTAAATGCGTCATCTTGTGTGTAAGTTTTAGGTGGTAGTTTGGATACATCTGCTTTCATTGTTATTTTTTTGATATGAATTAATAATTTTAAACCGTAAAATAACAAAAAATAAAGAACTTAAAACATGACAAATATCATGAAGTTATCAAAAAACACCTGTTAATATACTCATTTTTAATTACTTAATTTTTTATCAACACTAAAAAGTTAACAAATTATTGAAATAATAAAAAATATATAATTTAAAAATCTACCGCAAACCCAATACCTAAAAACTGTTTCCATTGAACTTTGGCACCAGCTTCATCAAATTCTCCCGCAACAGCGGAAGGTACCGACGTTTTTACGTCATCATCATACTTTAAATGAGATTCTAAAGTAGCCCTAACAAAACTATTTACTTTAAAGTCAAAATTCACTTTCCAGTCAACATCTACATTGCCAAAATTATTTATGTAATCAGAATACAGAGTTAATAGATTTTTAGCAACTATATTTTGAGCAATTTCCATTTGGTAACTGTTAGTGATTAAAATACCGGCCTCAGTTCTTGATTTACTTCCTTTTTTAATTAAAACCCCATCTGTATCATAAACCGCAGGTGTTACCCCAAACTTACCCGCATTAGCTAAATCGTCATCTAAAACAAAGGTGGTTTTTAATGTAATGGGGGATAAATAAAATGATAATTCATCAATATTACGACCATATTCCATACCACCTCCAAAAAACAAATAGCCCGGAGCCATAAACTTAGATATAGGATTATCTGTATTGGGGTATTGATAACCTTCGGCAAATTGGGTTTTAAGATTGAATCGTGCAGAATAAAACCAATTCGATTTTTCATCAGGACTAAATCCGAAATTTGAATTAATATCTAGTAAATCCGTTGTTTTTCTAGTTTCTCTTCCTTGTTGCCCATTCACACCGTACCCAGCCACAAGACTATTTTTCCAAAAAAAATATTTATCAGTATAATCATAAGAAAACTGATAGCCCAATAATGCGGAAATAGAATTGCTACCTCCCGCATTCCAATTCACAAAGGTCACCTCGTTTAAATCTACACTAAACTTATTTTTTTGAATCCACTCCGGTCTTATTTCTTTTTCTTTCTTGTCTTTTAAAAACAGGGAATCTGGTTGCGCATTGGAAAAGTTGAAAATGAAGCAAAATAAAATAAAAAAAATACTCTTCATGGTTGATTGAGAACTTTGCATGATACAAATAAAAATTAAGGCTTAACTAAAAAACATTCTTTCTACCAAAAACTATTCCGTTTTAGCCTATTAAAATAATTTTAATAGTTAAACTCCCCAAACTCACTTTTTATTGTAAGCTTTTTGGTATTTGATGCTTCAACACGACCAATAATTTTAGCATCTACATTGAAAGATTTTGAGATTGAAATAATATCATTGGCTGCTTCAGGAGACACATACAACTCCATTCTATGCCCACAATTAAAAACTTGGTACATTTCTTTCCAATCTGTTTTAGACTGCTCCTGTATTAATTTAAACAATGGTGGCACAGGGAACATAGCATCTTTAACAATATGAAACTGATCGACAAAATGAAGAATTTTTGTTTGTGCCCCACCAGAGCAATGAACCATACCATGGATAGTGTCGCTAGTATATTTTGATAAAACTTCCTTTATAATAGGCGCATAGGTTCTGGTTGGCGATAATACTAATTTACCCGCGTCAATGGGCGAGTCTTTTACAGTATCCGTCAATTTCATGTGTCCTGAATACACCAAGTTCTCAGGGACTGAAGCATCAAAACTCTCTGGGTATTTTTTTGCCAAATAGTTGTCAAATACATCATGGCGAGCTGAGGTTAAGCCGTTACTGCCCATCCCTCCGTTATATGATGTCTCATAAGTTGCCTGTCCAAAACTTTCCAACCCCACAATAACATCGCCTGCTTTAATGTTGGCATTATCGATAACATGACTTCGTTTCATTCTAGCCGTTACCGTAGAATCAACAATAATAGTGCGAACTAAATCTCCAACATCTGCAGTTTCTCCTCCAGTTGAATGAATGGTGACCCCGAATGATTTTAATTCTGAAATCAACTCTTCAGTACCATTAATAATAGCTGAAATAACATCTCCAGGAATCAAGTTTTTATTTCTTCCTATGGTTGACGACAACATAATATTATCTGTAGCCCCTACACATAGTAAATCGTCAATATTCATGATTAAGGCATCTTGAGCAATGCCTTTCCAAACAGAAACATCCCCAGTTTCTTTCCAATACATATAGGCTAAAGACGATTTTGTTCCAGCACCATCGGCATGCATAATCAAGCAATAATCGTCATCATTTGTTAAATAATCAGGAACAATTTTGCAGAATGCCTTTGGGAACAATCCTTTGTCTATATTTTTAATAGCATTGTGAACATCTTCTTTTGATGCCGAAACACCGCGCTCCGCATAACGTTTACTTACTTCTTGACCCATAGTATCATATTGTGCTGCAAATTTAATTTTTTGAATTAAAAAATCCCGCTTTTTAAAGCAGGATTTTCCAAATGATACGAACTATCTTGTAAACATTAATTCTCTATACTTTGTTAATGGCCAAATCTCATCATCGACCAGTAACTCTAATTTATCACAATGATAACGGATATCATCAAACAAAGGTTTCACATTAAAACAGTAAGCATGGGCTTTCTTTTCTATATCCTGTATGTTATTTGCTTTCTTACGTTCATTAGTCATTTTGGTTACATTCGCATTTATACTCTCAATATGGGTGGATATTTCTTCCATTAACACCAGTTGTTCTTTAGCCAATTTCTTATAATCTACTTCAAAAATATCTTTTAATCCTTTTACATTTTCAATTAAAATATTTTGATACTTTACAGCTGTAGGCACTACGTGATTTCGTGCAATATCACCTAAAACGCGACTTTCTATTTGAATATGGTTAACATAATCTTCCATTTCCACTTCATAACGCGCCTCCATTTCTATTTTACTCAGAACCTCCATTTCTTCAAATAAAGCAATCGATTTTTTGGATATTTTGGCTTTTAAAGCTTCAGGAGTTGTTTTATTATTACTTAAACCTCTTTTTTTAGCTTCTTTTTCCCAAGCCTCGCTATAACCATTACCTTCAAAAAGAATGTTTTTCAATCCTTTTATATATTCTCTTAATATATTGAAAATGGCTTCATCTTTTTTCAAACCTTTACCATCAATAAGTTCATCTACTTCAACTTTAAAATCCTTTAATTGTTTGGCAACAATAGTGTTTAAAATGGTCATAGGATTAGCACAATTTGCTTTAGAACCAACAGCCCTAAATTCAAATTTATTACCCGTAAAAGCAAAAGGCGATGTTCTATTTCTGTCTGTGTTATCCAATAAAACATCAGGAATCTTCCCAATAACATTAAGCTTTAAATCTGTTTTTTCTTCTGGAGACAGTTTTCCTTTGGTGACACCTTCCAATTCTTCAAGAACTTTAGTTAATTGTTCCCCAATAAATACTGAAATGATGGCGGGAGGCGCTTCATTTGCACCCAATCTATGATCATTTCCAGCAGAAGCAATAGTTGCTCTTAAAAGTTCTTCATTTTCATGAACCGCTTTGATGGTATTTATAAAAAAGGTTAGAAACTGAAGATTGCTCATAGGCGTTTTACCCGGTCCCAAAAGATTAACTCCTGTGTCTGTGGACAATGACCAATTATTATGTTTTCCAGAGCCATTAACCCCTGCAAATGGTTTTTCATGCAACAATACTTTAAAATTATGCCTAGAAGCCACACGCCCCATAATATCCATTAGCAATGAATTATGGTCAACAGCTAAATTAGCTTCTTCATAAATAGGAGCTAATTCAAATTGATTAGGAGCGACTTCATTATGCCTTGTTTTTGCTGGAATTCCCAAATACATACATTCAATCTCTAAGTCACGCATAAAATTTAATGCCCTATTAGGAATGGAACCAAAATAGTGGTCATCTAGTTGTTGTCCCTTGGCGGAAGAGTGTCCCAACAAAGTTCTGCCTGTTAAAAGGATATCTGGCCGACTAGCTACGAGTGCCTTGTCTATTAAAAAATATTCCTGCTCCCAACCTAGTGAAGACGTTACTTTTCGAACGTTTTTATCAAAATATTTACATACCTCAGTGGCCGCATTATCAACCGCTAGCAATGCTCTTAACAAAGGTGTTTTATAATCTAAAGCCTCGCCTGTATAAGCCACAAATATGGTTGGAATACACAATGTTGTACCATAAATAAATGCCGGAGAGGTAGGATCCCAAGCCGTATAACCCCTAGCTTCAAAAGTATTTCTTATACCTCCACTCGGAAAGCTAGAGGCATCAGGTTCTTGTTGCACTAATTGGCTTCCTCCAAATTTCTCAACAGATATACCCTCTCCAATAGTTTCAAAAAAAGCATCATGCTTTTCAGCGGTTGCGCCTGTTAAAGGTTGAAACCAATGTGTATAATGTGTAACACCTTTAGATAGTGCCCAATCCCTCATAGAAGACGCTACTTGGTCCGCAATATTTCTATCAATTTTTTTCCCATGTTTTACAGCGTTCATAACACCTTTAAAAGCATCCTTTGTTAAATACTGACGCATGGTATTTTCGTTAAAAACGTTTTTACCAAATATATCTGAACGACGTTCTTTCTCTTCTATTAGAATGGGCTTATGTGCCAAAGATTCTTTGATGGCATGAAATCTTAATATAGACATAGTTTAGAGTATTAATTATATTTTAAAGCATAAAAACTTCAACACAAAAATAAGTATCAAAGTCTATAATAAATAATTAAAATAGAAATTTTCTTATTGCCAAAAAAACCACTATTAGCATTTTTATAATATAAATATAAAATAATAAGGTTTTTTTAAAATATACCGCAAAAAAATGGGGTTTAAATAAAAATACTATAGACTTTTATTAAAACCCCCCTGTAAAATGGTAAGTATTGGTTAAAAAATTATATTTGTGTTAACTTATCAAAATTATAAAACATTCACTATGGCAAAAATTAAATTAGAATACCTTTGGTTAGATGGTTATTTTCCAACTCAAAATTTGAGAAGTAAAACTAAGGTAGAGGAACATGAAAACTTTAAAGGCACATTAGAAGAAATAGGAAATTGGTCTTTTGATGGTTCATCAACGAGACAAGCAGACGGTGGGTCTTCCGACTGTGTTTTAGTTCCTGTTGCGATTTACCCAGATCCTGAACGTGTTAATGGTTGGTTGGTAATGACAGAGGTTTACAATGCTGATGGAACGCCTCATGTTTCTAATGGTAGAGCTACTATTGATGATGAAGATGATGATTTCTGGTTTGGTTTTGAGCAAGAATATTTTATTATGGATACTGCCACTGGCTTACCATTAGGTTTCCCAATTAATGGATATCCAAAACCACAGGGTATGTACTACTGTTCTGTTGGTGGTTTAAATACACATGGTAGAGATTTAGTTGAAGAACATGCCGATTTATGTATTCAAGCAGGTTTAAATTTTGAAGGTATTAACCAAGAAGTTGCTTGTGGCCAATGGGAGTTCCAATTATTTGCAAAAGGCGCTAAATTAGCTGGAGACGAATTATGGGTTGCAAGATATTTATTAGATAGATTAACTGAGAAATATGGTTACTATATTGAGTACCATCCAAAACCACTTGGTAAAGATATGGATTGGAATGGTTCTGGTATGCATGCTAATTTCTCTAACTCCGTTTTAAGAACTTGTGGAGACAAAGAAGTTTATGCTAAAATATGTGAAGCTTTCCGTCCTGTTGTGGAAGAACACATAGCCGTGTATGGTGAGTTTAATGACCAACGTTTAACTGGTAAACATGAAACTGCATCGATCCATGATTTCTCTTGGGGAGTTTCAGATAGAGGTGCTTCAATCCGTATTCCTTTAATTGCCGTTAAAAAAGGTTATAAAGGTTGGCTAGAAGACAGACGTCCAGCTTCAAATGGTGATCCATACAAAATTGCTGCTAGAATTGTTAAAACCGTTAAATCTGCTAAGATTTAATTAAAACATATAGATTTCATTCATACAAATAAGGCTTACAGAAATGTAAGCCTTATTTGTTTTACTTATCTTTTTTTTTCGGATTAAAATATTAGGTACATAAAAACAGCATACCCTAAAACCAACAAAAAACCTTTAAGCTTATTTAGTTCAAATTTTTTGGGAAGCAATACCAGTGGCAATAGTATGACCGCAAATCCAAGCATCCAAAAAATATCCCTTGAAAGAATGGACGGCTCAGTTACAGAAATAGGTTTTATAATGGCTGTCAGTCCTAAAACAGAACCAATATTAAAAATATTAGAGCCAATTAAATTCCCTAAAGAAATAGCTTTCTCTTTTTTAGCCGCCGCAATAATGGATGCCGCCAATTCTGGCACACTCGTCCCAACAGCTATTAAAGACACTCCTATAACGGCCTCGCTAACACCTATAGATAATGCAATATCCTTAGCGCCTTCTACCAACCATTCACTTCCAAAATACAACGAAATGGCCCCTATTAATAACCAAATAATTATTTTAAAATTTGAAACCACAGATAAGGTTTCATCAACCTCTTCAACAATATCATACTTTTTTGATTGTTTAATTAATATGATTAAAAATAGAATAAGACCGATAAATAAAACAGTTCCTTCTATACTAGAAAGCGAATTGTCATTATATAGAAAGCAATATAATACTATAGAAAAAACCATCATTACGGGCCAATTAAGCTTATAGAACGATGTATCAACAGCAATAGAACTTACTATGGCTGTAATGCCTAAAACCAATCCAATATTAGCGATATTAGAGCCTACCACATTATTAATTGCTATGGCAGGAGAACCAGACAATGCTGCTTGAAGACTCACTAACAATTCGGGAACAGACGTAGCAAATGATACAACCGTCATACCAATAACCATTTTTGAAATATTGAACTTGAATGATAACGCCACTGAAGACCTTACCAAAAACTCACCTCCTACTACTAATAGTACAAACCCTAGAATAACCAAAATAATACTCATAACTATTTTTTTTTACGAAGATAGTGTTTCGTTACTTTTTATGTTAAATAAATCAGTAATTGTTAACACTCTTTTAAGTAGTAGTTTTAAAGTTTAGTTAAACTTTTTTAATCAAATAATTTATATAATAATTTTATATAACAGTTTTAAAAATAAATAATTATGAAATCTAAAAATGTATTAAAAATAGGTACTGGCCTATTTATCATTGTGATTTTATGCCTCGTTTCTTTAAAAAGTTTTGCACATAAAAACACAAAAGCGGAGCCAACAAAACAAATTAGCAAAGATGCTAATGTGATTGTCACTATCGACAAAAAAACCACTCAAGAAGAATTTAATGACATTAAAAACATGCTTAAAGAAAATGGTATAACGGCAACTTTTAGCAATATTAAGCGTAATGACATGGGAGAACTTACGGGTCTTAAAATTGTAATGAACGACAATAATAACAACCAAGAAGCAGCAAGCAACATCTCTAGCTCATCTCCAATCGCTCAGATTACATTTGGAAAAAAAGATGGTTTGCTATTTATATCGCAAAGCAACACCGAACAAGGCGCGTTTGGTTTCTTTAATCAGCCAAATATGTTACCATTTGGTTCTGAAAATGATTCTATAGCAAGTCAATTCGGGAACTTTAATTTTGATGACTTTTTTAATAATGATGACAACAACAGCTTTTTCTTTGACGGAAAGCCTATGGATATTGACCAAATAAGAGAGCAAATAAAAAAACAAATGGAGTCTAGCGGAATGAATTCCAATAGTTTTTCGTGGTTTTTTGATTCAGAAAATAATTCCCAAAACCATTACAGTTTTGTTGATAAGCCTTATTTGAACAAACTCATTATTATTGATGGTAAAGAATCTAATTTTGAAAACTTAAATGATTTAGCAAAAGCAGACAAACTTAAAGCTGTAGATGATTTAAAACCTGAAACTGCTAAAAGTTTATATGGTGACAAAGCTAAAGATGGCGCTATTATAGCGACCACAAAATAACAATACCATAAACCTTCCAAAACAAATTGAGGCACTTAACAGTGCCTTTTTTATTGCATTAAAAACTAAATATTTCGTTAAATAACGATATATTTAGTTGTATAACTACAAAAATAGTTATATGTTTACTGAAAATTAAATATAAAATGTATTCACTATCAAGAAAAATTTATGCTTTTTTTACAATTTTTATAGGTTTATTATTTTTTACATCTGGAATAATGCGACATGATGTTAACGAAGCGGAATACTTAAAATTAGGCAGCCTAAAACAATTTGAGTCTGTTGGAGAGGTTATTAAAGATAGTACTAATAAAACAGAAGGATCATGTGTTCTTATAGACAAAAAATTTGTGCTCTCGGCGGCTCATGTTTTTGCAGAATTTGAAACAACTCCAGATACAATTAAAATGAACGGTCAAAAAATAGTAGTCAATCTACCTTCAAAAGCTAAACTTGCCGACATTTCAAAATTCTATTTAAATTTTAACAACCAAAAATATAAGATTAAATCTGTCGTTCTTCATCCAAATTATTCTGAAAACTTTAAAAACGGAGGATATGACATTGCACTTATACAACTTAAAGAAGAAATCAAAAATGTTATCCCAGCAACTCTCAATAAATCCTTAAACGAATTAAACGAAAATGTTGTTGGTGTTGGATATGGTATGTCTGGTGTTGCAAATAAGCCTAACGAATTATCTCTACAGCATAAAAAAATTGGGGGAGAAAATGTTATTGACAGTATTGGTGGATTAAAAATAAAAAACCTTCACACCATATTATATTGTGATTTTGATAGTTCAGAAGATCCTTCTTTAAACCTTATGGGTAGTGCTTTACCTAGACCTTTGGAATACTTGCCTGTTGCTGGCGATAGCGGAGGTGGTCTTTTTAGACAAGATGGAAATTCATGGAATCTAATTGGAATAGTTCACGGAGGTAAAATAGATTTAAATCACCTTAAAAAAAATGGATATTATGGTACTCTTATGGGTTGGACTAGGGTTTCTGTTTTTAATGATTGGATAACCAAAACTATGGATGAAAAAAGAAAATAAAAATATATTTATAATAAATATGGAAAAGCTAACAAACAAAGAAGAAGAAATCATGCACATTTTGTGGAAGCTTGAAAAAGGTTTTGTAAAAGACGTGATGGCAGAAATAAAAAATGATAAACCACATTACAACACCTTATCAACCATTATAAGAAATCTAGAAGACAAAGGCTATGTATCTTATAAAGCTTACGGAAAAACGCATGAATACTTCCCTATTGTTAGCAAAGAAACGTATAGAAAAGGCTTTATGAATACAGCCATTGACAATTACTTTAACAACTCCTATAAAAATATGGTCTCATTTTTTGCAAAAGAAGAAAAAATAAGTGTGGAGGAACTTAAGGAAATTATAGCATTAATAGAAAAACAAAAATAATATGGAATATCTATTAAAAGTGAGTGCCGTTGTAGCGATTTTCTATCTAAGCTATAAACTGTTTTTGCAACGGGATACCTTTTTTGAATCAAACCGATGGTTTTTAATTCTTGGTCTGATATCTTCTTTAGTGATTCCATTTTTAGTAATTCCCATTTATATTGAATATACACCTGTTGATCTATCCAATTTCACTATTAACGAACAAATTTCAACAGAAATTACTGAGAAGGCTTTTAATATTTTAGATTATTTAGCAATTTTTTATGGTCTAGGTGTTGCCTTTTTTTCTGTCCGCTTTTCTATTCAGTTTATGTCGTTAGCAACATTGATCTTCAAAAACAAAGGGCTTAAAAAAGAAAACTTTGTTTTTATTGAAACACAAACTAATATATTGCCTTTTTCATTTTTTAATTGGATAGTTTACAATCCTGAAAAATTTAACCAAACTGAACTAGAACAAATCATCACACACGAAAAAGTACATGCCAAACAATACCATTCTCTAGATATTTTAATAATGCATTTAAGTTGTATTCTACTTTGGTTCAATCCGTTTATATGGTTTTACCATAAAGATTTGAAACAGAATTTAGAGTTTATTGCAGACAAAAAAACAATAAAAGAATACAACTGCAAAAAAAGCTATCAATACACGTTGCTTAAAACAAGTATGCCATCTCATCAAATGGCTTTAAGTAACAATTTTTATAATTCATTAATCAAAAAACGAATCGTTATGTTACAAAAATCAAAATCAAAAAAAATCAATCAATTGAAGTATGCGCTGGTCATTCCTTTTGTGGCTCTATTTTTAATGGGTTTTAATACGAAAGAAATTTATGTTGAAAAACAAAATCCTAGAAAATCAAACTTAATAGAAACATCAAAAAAAATAATTCCTGAAGATATCTATATCATTATTACAAAAGATTTTACCGATGAAGACTTCAAAAGAGTTATTGCTGAAGCACAAGAGCAAGGCATCAAACTTACTTTTACAAACATTAAGCGCAATGATAAAAACGAAATCATTTCTATTGACGCTGCCTTTACAAACGAGAATGGCTCAGGAACTTTTAACCTAAACGGAAAAGAACCCATAAAATCATTCGCTTACAGTCAAAATGATGAAGGGTTTGGGTTTGGAACCGCATGGGAAACAAAATCTATTTTTGGAAAAACTACGGCCGATGTTACAGTAGTTGGATATGGAGACAAAACTGCTAGCACATCACAAATTATTTTGAAAGGCGTATCTAACGCAAATGGCACATCACCCTTAATTGTTATTGATGGAAAAGAAATACCAAACAAAAATTTAAATGAGGTCATTAAACAAGATGACATTTACTCCATAGATGTTCTAAAAAATGAAAATGCCAAAAGTTTATATGGTGAAAAAGGTAAAGACAGGGTTATAGTAATTACCAGCAAAGAAAAAGCTAAAATTGAAGGAAAAACAATGAACAATGTGACAGTAGTTGGGTATGGTACTATGTCTGATTCAACTAAAACCATCAGAATTGGACATAAATTGGATGTTGGAAAAGATAAACACCCTTTAGTAATTGTTGATGGTAAAGAAATACCACAAGAAGATTTTGAAAAATTAAATCCAGACAAAATAGAAACTATGACCATTTTAAAAGCTGAAACTGCAACAAAAAAATACGGTAAAAAAATTGAAAATAATGTTATTGAGATTACCACCAAAAAGTAAATTGCAAGCTATTCTATAATTTTAAAGCACTCCCAAAAGGGGTGCTTTTTTATTTTAAAAATAATCAAAACTTCAAAATAGCGGCTTTTTAAAGTATTTATTCCCTATAACTTTTAAAAACATCTCAAAAACCTCCTATAATTATTATAATTTATAACAATAAACATATTTATTAGTTAATAATTTAAACTTTAATGAAGTAATATTAATTAAATATATTATAAATATGATTTTTTTAGTTACATATTTATAGTCAATTTCATAGATTTTAGTGAAAGTATTATAGCAAACATGGGCAAATATCTATCTTCAATAAACAATTTATAATTGAAACTATTTACTAACTATAAAACCTAAAATTATGATCACACTTGCCGAACTTGTAATTGAATTTATCATTTCAATTATATTCTAAAAAAAACGTAAAACTTAGTCTAGAATAAGTTTTACTACTTTTGTCTTTTAAGAAGGATGTTAAAAATGAAAAAGCAAGTATTCAAGATTTTAGCAAAAATCAATAAAATAGTTTTGCCCAGTTATTCTAAAAAACAATTAGATTTAGCTAAAGCCAGTAAACTACAAATGGCTATTATTGGGTGGAGATGGTTTATTACAAAAAATGCTTTAGATTAATCTGTAATTAAATCAAAATCTCTTGATTTTTTTCTAATTTTAAAACATGTATTCAGAGATTAATAAAAACATATCCAAATACGTTTCTTTTACTGAAGAAGAATTAAATATATTCCATTCTTTATTAGAAATAAAAACGGTTTCAAAAAAGGAATATCTTCTTCAAGAGGGCGATATTTGCGATTTTGAAGCGTTTGTTATTAATGGTTGTTTGATAAAATATTATATCAATGAAAAAGGTGCCGAAGTTATTGTTCAATTTGCCATTGAAGATGGTTGGATAAGTGATATTGCTAGTTTTTCCAATGGTAAACCAAGTCATTTTTTTATTGAAACATTAGAAGATAGTGAGCTTTTTATACTAACACCATCTAAAAAAGAAGAATTACTTTCCAGAGTTCCTAAATTTGAGCGTGTTTTTAGAATACTTGTACAACGCCATCTTTCTGTAACGCAAGATCGCTTAGTAAATACCATTGCCAAAACTGCTCCAGAAAAATATCTTGATTTTTTAGAACATTACCCAACCATTCCACAAAGAGTTGCTCAACATTATATTGCATCTTATTTAGGTATTTCTGCCGAGTTTTTAAGCAAAGTAAGAACCAGATTGGCTAAATCTTAATTGTAAATTTTTCTTTATAACAATTTCTGCCTTCTGTAAACATATAAAGTATGTCTTATTTATCCATGCTATTAATTTAATTTTTTTGCGGATTTTATTTTTCTTGTCCTAGTTCAATGCACAGGGTTTATATAAGCCGCAAATTTGTAATGTAATAATAAAGCATTTAAATAATGCTCAATTAAAATCACTTAAATAATAATTAAAATAAAACATTAAAATTATGGCAACTACAAAATGGACAATCGATCCAACACATTCAGAAATTGGTTTTAAAGTAAAACACATGATGTTTACAAACGTTTCAGGAAAATTTCAAGAATTTGAAGCTACTGCTGAAACCGAAGAAGAATTATTTGAAAACGTAAATTTTGAATTTACAGCAAAAACAAGTTCTGTAAATACGGGAAATCCTGATAGAGATGCCCACTTAAACAGTGGAGATTTCTTTGACTCAGAAAATTATCCAGAAATAGCTTTTAAATCTACTTCTTATAAGAAAGTCTCAAACGGAGCATATGAATTAAAAGGCGACTTATCATTAAAAGGTGTTAGCAAGCCTGTTACTTTAAATATTGAATTTCACGGAACAGCATTAGACCCTTGGGGAAATAAAAAAGCAGGTTTCGGGATTACTGGAAAAATCAATAGAAAAGATTGGGGACTTAACTGGAATTCTGCTCTTGAAGCTGGTGGCGTTTTGGTAGGAGAAGAAGTAAAACTAGTTATTGAATTACAATTTGTAAAACAATAAATTTTTGGTTCCCTTTCATAAATAAAAACCAAACACATCATGGAACATGTTCTTCAAGGCTTGCATCACATTACGGCTATTGCTGGTGATGCAAAAACAAATTTTAAATTTTACACGGAAGTTTTAGGTTTACGGTTTATTAAAAAAACAGTGAATTTTGATGACCCACATACCTATCATTTTTATTTTGGTGATGAAATAGGAAGTGCAGGAACTATACTAACATTTTTTCCTTGGGGTGCCGGAATCCCACAAGGACGAAGAGGTTCTGGCATGGCTACTGAAATTGGTTATTCTGTACCAAAAGGAAGTTTGGATTTTTGGATAAAACGTTTTGAAGAACATAATGTTATATACAACAAACCTGCTACCAAATTTGGGGAAAAATATGTAACATTTTTAGACCCTGATGGGTTAAAATTGGAACTCATTGAAGTTGAAGACAACAGAAAACCTTGGATTACCAATGAAGTCGCAATAGAGCATGCCACCCGAGGATTCCATAACATTACCATTACCTTAAATGATATTAAAGGCACGTCACATGTTCTTACAGATATTTTTGGTTACAAATTAGTATCAAAGGAAATTAATAGATACAGATATGTTATTGATACCGTAGAACATGCTTCCATAGTTGATTTGGTAGAATTACCTGAAGAAAAAAGAGGACATGTTGCTAATGGCACGGTGCATCATGTAGCATTTAGAGTAATAGACGATGAAACATTAATGTATTTTCGTGAAAAAGTAGAAGCTGCTGGTTTAAATATTACGCCACAAATAGATAGAAACTATTTCCACTCCCTTTATTTTAGAGAGCCAGGTGGTGTTTTATTTGAAATTGCAACAGATAATCCTGGATTTACAGTAGATGAATCTGTTGAAGATTTAGGTAAAAACCTAAAATTACCAGCTCAATACGAATCTCGTAGAAGTGAATTGGAAAATCATTTGGTAAAACTTAATTAATAGAATTATGGATTTTCAACCTTTAAAATACATATACAAATCTGCTGGAAACCATGAAGCACGCACCTTATTGCTGCTTCATGGGACTGGTGGAAATGAAAATGATTTAATTCCTTTAGCTAAAAACTTTGGAAATACTTTCAATATATTAAGCGTAAGAGGAAACGTTTTAGAACATGGCATGCCTCGCTTTTTTAAACGTTTAGGCTTGGGCATTTTTGATGAAAACGATTTAAAATTTAGAACCCACGAATTGGTCGCTTTCTTAAAAGAAATAGCCATCAAAGAAGGTTTTGATGTTGAAAAGATGATAGCTTTAGGATATTCTAACGGAGCTAATATGGCTGGTTCCTTATTAGTACTTTACCCTAACTTTTTATCTGGAGCTATTTTATTTAGACCTATGCTGCCTTACAAACAGATGCCTGATTTTGAAACTAACAACAATGTGCCTGTATTTATAAGTTCTGGGAATTCCGATTCTATGGTTAGGACAGAAGACATTGAATTTTATAAAAATATATTACAAGAAAATAACTTTAAGGTAGAACTTAATCAATTAAATGCGGGACATAATTTAATTGAAGAAGATATGGCATTAGCTGTTAAATGGTTTCATAAATTATTTTAAAAAACATGCTATGAATTCTAACATCACTAAAGTACATTCCGATGCTAATGGCGATACACATTTTAAGACTTAATGATACCCTTAAATGATAATGATGATATTGGTTATCTGTCTGAATCCCAAAAATTCAAACATTTGGTTTTTAGAAAAGTAGCAGCTACTTATGACTTTGATTTCCACCCAGCTCCAAAACGCCAATATGTGGTGTTATTGGATGGCGGCATTGAAATAGAAACCTCATTGAGTGCTAAACGTAAATTCACATCAGGAGATATTTTATTGTTAGAAGACACAACTGGCAAAGGTCACAAAACAAAAAATATAAAAGAAGCCATTAGATCTTCCTTATTTATAGAAATTTAATAACAAATCCTTAAATTTACTCAAAATCTATGACATGAAATCACCCTTAACTATAATAATATTGGCTCTTTTAATGGGCTGCACTGCTGTAAAAAAAGAAAGTAATATGTTTACAATTTCTAAAATTCAGCAAGAAAAAGATGGACAAACGCTTTTTCTAAAAGATAATGATAATAAGGTCTACACTACAATTATTAGCATTCCCAACGGAAACTTTATTAAAGTTAATGAGGGCGATAACATTCGTATTAAAATAAAAGAAATTTTAGATACAGATCCTCCAATAATAGTGTCCAAACATATAGAAATTTTAGATTGAAGCCTATCGGTTTAAAGTCATCCTTACATAAAGTATAAAAGAAAAAAGAATGAATTTAACAATCGAAAACATATTATTCGTTGGCTCTTTATTATTATTTTTAAGCCTTATTGCAGGTAAGACATCTTATAAATTTGGCGTTCCAACATTATTACTTTTTTTGGCCATTGGGATGTTGGCAGGTTCTGATGGCATTGGGGGTATTAATTTTGACAATCCACAAATTGCTCAATTTGTTGGCATAGTTTCTCTTAACTTCATCTTATTTTCAGGGGGTCTGGATACCAATTGGACTTCTGTAAAACCAATTTTAAGGGAAGGCCTTGTTTTGTCTACTTTTGGTGTTTTATTGACAGCTCTTTCATTGGGGACATTTGTTTGGTTCGTTACGGACTTTACAATTTATGAAAGTATGCTATTGGGATCCATTGTTTCATCAACAGATGCTGCTGCCGTATTTTCAATTCTACGTTCTAAAAACCTAGCTTTAAAAACTAACCTAAGACCTACGTTGGAGTTAGAAAGTGGTAGTAACGATCCTATGGCTTACGTGCTGACTATTGCATTTTTGACACTGGTAATCAATCAAGACCAAAACATTTTTTCTATCATCCCTTTATTTCTCCAACAAATGATTTTGGGCGGAGTTGCAGGTTTTGGGTTTGGGAAATTAAGCAAATTCATTATTAACAAAATCCAACTCGACTTTGAAGGACTTTATCCTGTATTGGTTATCGCTTTAATGTTCATTACATTTTCTGCAACCGACTTTGTAGGCGGAAATGGCTTTCTAGCTATTTACATTTGTGCCGTTTATTTGGGTAATCAAGACTTAATACACAAAAAAACCATCTTAAAAATGTATGACGGTTTAGCCTGGCTAATGCAAATCGTATTGTTTCTTACATTAGGATTGCTTGTTTTTCCTTCTCAAATTATTCCATATATGGGTATTGGGCTTCTTATTTCTTTGTTCTTAATACTTGTTGCGCGTCCTGTAGGCGTATTTATAAGTCTAATGTTTTTCAAAATGAAATTAAGAAGGCGATTATATATTTCTTGGGTTGGATTACGTGGTGCTGTCCCCATTGTATTTGCTACTTATCCTCTATTAGCCGGAATTGACAAAGCTCATATGATTTTTAATATTGTATTCTTTATATCGGTTACTTCCATTCTTATCCAAGGCACCACACTGTCCATTATTGCGAAATGGCTTAGAGTGGCATTGCCAGAACAAGCAAAGAAACTAACTGCAACGGATTTGCTATTGACAGAAAGCCCAAAAGCTGAGATGAAAGAAATTTTAATAACAACAGAGAGCTTTGCCGTAGATAAAAAAATCGTGGAATTGGGATTTCCAAAAGCCGCAATAATAGCCATGATTATCAGGAACAATAGCTATATCACCCCAAATGGATCAACAAAAATAGAAGCACAAGACACTTTAATTGTTCTAGCTGATAGACATATCGTTTTTTATGATGTATACAAAGCACTCAAAATATAAGCTCAGCAGATATTATAAATAAGAGTCATTCTGGCGAAAAAGTGTTTATTTTATAGTTTTTTAATTTAAAACCCAAAGCCCATTTTAAAAGCTAACCTTAAACCATCATGTCCATGAAAAGCAGACACATTAAAAGTCATAAAGTCTGCCGCATTGGCGAAAATACCCCCTCCCATGGATGTATTCCATTTTCGTGATGAATCATTTTCCAACCACACACGACCATAATCAAACCCTCCATAAAAACCAATATGGAGTGGTAATAATCCTGTTTTCACTTTATTTACATTTACTCTTAAATCTGTGCTTTGAACAAATGAATTCTTTCCTGTAAAACGTTGATTCCTATACCCTCTTAAGCCATTACTAGCTCCAATAGTGGCTGCTTGATAAAATTCATAGCCTTCACCAATATTAATATGCCCAATTAAGTTTGATGCCAAAACGATATTGCCGCTTGAAACTAATTTATAATCAATCCCTAATTGTGGCATGACATACATAAAATCATTTGAATTATTGACATTCGATTTATAGCCTATTTCCAAGCTAGTCGACATTCCTAACGTTGGAAAAGCCTTATTGTCATAATTTTCAAAAGCATACTTAACCTCTCCTCCAAAAAAACTACTGCTTACCTCCACATTATTACCTATAAATTGGTTTATAAAACGTCCCTGGGTTTCTTCAACTTCATTAGTTTCATAAGATAATCCTACTTTAAAGCTTGCACCCATTTGACCTCTCCAAATTAATCTTGAAGCAACTTTTAAGAGTCTTATTTTCACTCGATTATAATCCATACCAACCTCAAGTCCATCACTATCATCAGCTTCAGGGTTTGACGTTTCATTCCCATAACCAAAAAAGTTTACAGCATAATTTGGACTTGTGTAAACAGCATCAAAACCTAAATTCATATTTCCTATTATTTTTGCAAATTCCCCTTGATAAGCCAATTCAAAACCATTAGTTGCAAAATAATAGGCTCCTTTAAATGTGTGTTGCGAAGTAAATGGGTTTCTTTCAAAACCATAGTTTTTATAGGTATTTGAGATTCCTATTTTAAATCCATCATCTGGGTTAGCTCCAAGTGTTGGAATAAATTGATTGGAACTATTTTTTAACTTTTTATAATCATATACATTGGTTTCATAATCATCAGTTAATTTCTGACTTCCCTTATGGGTTACAAACTCATTAGTTTTGGATTTGTAGTCATAAATTTTCACTCTAGCTCCATTTTCAATATCATAGGTATCTGTATTCTGCCCTCCCACTAAACGAATTTTAATCGGTTTGTCCCCTTCGCCATAAACTTTAAATACATCGTCATCATCTAAACCATACACCCAAATTTCTTTAGTTTCGTCATTATGATATATCCTATCATGAAAGACATCTCCCTTTTTCCCGTTTTTAATTCGAAATGCCGTTACTTTAGTACTTCCTTTTGGTAAGCGCTCTATTTCAAACCAGTCATCTTTGTTGGTTCCTTTTACAACAGCATAGTTATTGATATGCTTATAATAAGCATCTGATATTGTCTGTAGATTTGCTAGTCTTCCTTTTAACTTCTGTTTAATTTCCATTACGGTTGCATCATTAACTTCCTTTGGAAAATTTAAAAAAGCTTTATCTATAACTTCATCCGTTATGTTTTTAACTAAATAATTGACTTGTTCATCCCAAACCTCTTTTCCTGATTGATTGATTAATGCCATATCCAATGAGTACGGTTCTAAATTGAACCATTTTGTATTTTTCAGCTCTTCACCATAACTTTGCATTAATCGTAAAGTGGGAATTGCTTTTGTTGCAAAACTTAACAAAACGCCATCTGCCATGATTGAAAACGCCTGATCTCTGTCTCTAGGCACTGGACGATACCATTTTTTTCCATTGATTTTAAATTCTGCCCAACGCCATTGATCTTCATGTCTGTCCCAATCTCCAATAAGCATATCAAATAATCGAGCTTTGATATAGGCTGGTTCATCTAAAACAAAATCTTCATCTTTATTTAGTTTTTTCAATAAATCGTCGGTACTTATTAATTCATTGGAAAAACCAAAACTTGCTAGGTCTCCATGTCCTGAATCGGCACGTTCCTCAATCATATATAATTCATCACCAAACTCACTGTTAAATTCGCCTAAAGCCTTTTGTTTAGGTACATAATACAATTTGGGATTTGTATGGTAAATTCCAACGGCGTCCGATAATGTTCCAATAGTAAAAGGTGCATAAGGGTGCGCACCTGCAAACACATCCATTAACAATCCCTCTGTATAAGTATCGTTGAATTGTCCCTCAATATAACGATCTTTGAACGCCACAGCTTGCAAATATCGAACGGCACTTTTACGAAGCGCACGCATCACATACTCCTTGCCTTTTTCATCTACTAAACGCAATGATTTTGATTGATGCCCACCTCCCATCCTGATAGGGACGACACCTCCAAACAAGGTGTCAAGGTTCACAGTAGATGCGTTTACTTTGGTGCTGTAGTATTTTCGATAGCGATTACCCCATAAAACTTTATAAAGACCACCTTTTTCTGTTTCCTTTTCTGAATAGATAGAAGCTAATTCCTCCTTTGGGAATGGTGTTTCAAATTGGGTTGTTTCTTCAGGTTTTTTATTTTCTGAAAGCACCTGACTTTCAAAAGCAACTTTTTGGTCATTAACTGAGAAAAAACGAACGTGAGAGGAGCCATCTTCAAAAACGTCCAATCTTGCAAACCCTGGAGACGCATAAGAGAACTGACCACCACCCACATTTCTGGTAGCAGACAGTTTGGAACCAGAACCACTTATAATTTGAGGTAAATTATCTTGCACAATGTATTGCAGATTATGATCATGACCAGACACAAAAATGACTTTATCATTTTCTTGAGACATCGTTATAATACGCTTTCGCAACTCATTATAACGCTTATTCTGTATATCAACCGAAGCTAAACCACTCGTTTTTCTAACAACATTTTTTAAAGTTCCTAAAATGGGTAAAGGGGAAAGATAACTTGCAAACGAATACTGCCCTCCATGACTCCCATTGGTAAACATAGGATGATGAATGGCCAATATGGTTGTTTTACCTCGTGCTTTTTTTATGTCTCCTTCCAGTTCTTCAAAAAACTTATCTCTGGTTTTTATATCACAATCGTCATTTATTGTTGGATGATTATCCCAATTGGTTAAATACCATTCTGAATCAACAACAATCAAAACAATATCATCAGATATGTCCACTTTATCGATTGGACAACCATTTTCAGGCAAAAATGTGTTTTTTCCTAATTTGTCTTCTATAAAGTTTTCTTGACGTTTTAACCCTTTCAACCCCTCTGAATACCAGTCATGATTTCCCGGAATGAATATAGCATTCCCTTTAAAATCCTTTACCGCATCCATCTGAACGTTTAATTGGTGTTCGGCAAAGCCCCTTCCGTCTTCATCTTTTTTAGGCAATCCATTTGGATAAATATTATCTCCCAAAAAAATGACCGTACTATTTTTAGAGGCTTTATTTAATTGTGATTTCAAAAGCTTTAATGCATTTGTCTCATTATCGATAGGCGAATTTCCTGCATCGCCTATAAAATAAAACGACTGTGCAATCGTTTTATCCTCTGGAAAGTTTTTTTCTTTGAATTCGTCTGAATATTGGGCTTTATAAGTAGCACAAGACACCGAAAAAAAAGATATAAAAATTAAAATGATGGTTTGTCTAAAAGTCACGATAATGGATTAATTATTATCTTAGTAAAAATAATATTTTAAATGAATGAATTACTTATAGAGGTCGAGAATTATGTATCTAATTTACTTAGAAAAAAATTATCGCATGTATTTGTTTACCATAACCTGAGCCATACGCATCGGGTGATAAAATGCATACAAGAACTTATTGAAAATGAGGCCATAAGTGAAAATGAGACGGAAAACCTATTAATTGCAGCTTGGTTTCATGACTCAGGCTATATAAATGGTACTGATAATCATGAAGAAGAAAGCGTTACTATTTCAACTGAATTTTTAAAAAGTAAAAACATAGATTCCGAAAAAATACATGCTATTTCTAAAATTATTTTGGCAACAAAAATGGGTTATGAACCTGAAAATTTAGCTGAACAAATAATACGTGATGCAGATTGCGCGCATTTATCAGATAAAAACTTTATTGAAATTAGTGAGCTTTTAAGACATGAATGGGAACAGACTAAAGATAAATTATTTACAGACAGTGAATGGACTCAAGAAAACATATCTTTTTTAACCAAACAACACCAATTTTATACCAATTATGCCATAAACACTTGGCAAAATGGAAAAGATAGAAATTTAGTATCTCTGTTTAAAATTCAAAAAAAACTACAGCAAGATGAGCAAAAGAATATGGCGAAACATGAAGCACTAGCTTTTAAGAAAAAGAAAGCTAAACTGCCTGAACGTGGTATAGATACCATGTTTAGAGTCACGCTAAGAAACCATATTACTTTAAGCAATATTGCAGATACTAAGGCAAATATTTTACTTTCAGTAAATGCCATAATTATATCCTTGGTACTATCTAACTTAATACCAAAACTTGACAATCCTTCCAACCAATATTTGATCTATCCAACAGTCATTTTCACCCTATTTACGGTTACCTCCATGATTTTATCTGTAATAGCAACGAGACCAAATGTGACCAGCGGAAAATTCACTAAAGAAGATGTGAAAAACAAAAAAGTGAATTTACTTTTTTTTGGAAATTTTCACAAAATGAAACTTGATGAATTTGAATGGGCCATTAAAGAACTTATGAATGATAAAGATTATTTATATAATTCTATGACCAAAGATCTTTATTTTCTGGGATTGGTTTTAAATAGAAAATATAACATTTTAAGAATAACCTATACAGTTTTTATGATAGGAATTGTTTTAAGTGTCATTGCCTTTTATATAGCGTTTCAATCTTCTGGAATTAAAAATTAAGCCTTTAATTCTTTCATTAGATCGTCATAGGTATAAAACTCTTTTTTACTATCGTCTTTATGGTATAATATGCTTACTCTAATAGCCTTTAAACCTGTTACTGCCTGTAAATCTTGCAATTCCAATATTTCAATATCTTCATCTAAATAATTTTTGGATTGCAAAAATTTAATGTAACGCAAATATTCTATTTCATCTTCCTTTTGGGAATAAATAATCGTTATTTTACCCTTTTTAGTAACACGTTGTTTTGTGCCTTTTATAAAGGCTTTATCAACACGCTTTTTTACAATCTCATAACGTGCATTATATGTACCATCTACATCAAATTGTTTTTCATCCATTCTAAAACTTATGGATAACGGTTGATTGAACACCAAGATCATAGATGCCACATCTAATTGCATAGGAAACTCACTTTTCATTTGGTAATATTCATTTTCCATCTCACACATTACTTGTAATTGCCACAATCTTAAATTATACAAGTAAATAATGTTAAAAGTCTCTTCTTTGGCAATCGCTTCACCGATATACATGGTATGTTCAACTCCATCGGTTTTAAATCGTTCAAAAAAATGCGGATACATGTTTTGAGCGTCTACTTGTTTTTTATCAAGAATAGAAGCCATTCTTTTATTGATTAACGAAATTGTTTCATCATAATTCTTCCTGTAAATATAGATACCTTTCAGCTTATTATCGATGCTATCCATATAATGATGAATCGGATCTTTCAAATAATCCACATGCCTTAAATGTTCAAATAACGGATTAATCTCGTATCTTAAAAAGCCTAGTATTTGTTGTTCGCTATCAACTTTAAAATAATTATTTAAAGCTTCTAAGTAGTCCGTAACCTGAAAAATATATTGTTCATAAATGGGTAAGGATTCTTTAGAAAAGGCTATTTCTATGATGTTCTTTACTGCTTTTAATTGTAAGGTTAAATCATTTTGAGTGGCCCAATTTCTAGCTTCAGAAGACCCTTTAATATCTATTTGTCCATATAAAGGATAAATATCTTCGAATGAAATTTTATTGAATATAGCATTATGTCCTTTAAATTGCGCTTTAATGAAGTTTTTAGCTTCTCTTTCAAATTTCCAATAAACACTTGGATGTATAGATGTACATTCTTGCTGTATAACGGCTTCTATTAAGTTTTGCTCTTCCCTTTTTGACCTTAAAACTGAGGCAACTATAAAAGGCATGATATCGATAAGCTTATTGGCATTTATACTGTTCAAAATTTTAGGATTGCTAGAAACCAATTCTAAAATACCTAGTAATTCATCATTATTGGCAATAGGTGCCAATATGGCGCTTTTTATACCTTGTTCTTTTAACGCAGTAATCTCAGGTGAATTTCCTTTAGATAATTCATACATTCTATCAACATCTGAAACTGTATAAAACTTATTTTCCTTTAATAGGTAATTATAAGAACCATCACACAGAAGATTTTTGCAATTATTGGTTTCTCTATCGTTTAACAAAAAACTAGTAATACCTTCACCATAAACATGTTCAAAGGAATCTTCTGCTTCATTGTAAGCGGAAAAGCCCACTCTTAAATCTTTTATTCCTAGAAAAGATTGAAATATCTTATAAAAATCTTTCATTAAGTAATCTTTGTTGGTATCTTTTTTAGATATCAATGCCGACTTAATGTTAGAAATGGACTGGTCATCAGTTACATTAAAAATATTGGAAATAACAAACCCTTTAAAAATGTAGCTGTTTGGTGGAAATTTTTCTTTCCATAAATCTATATTATTAAAATTATCTAGCAACTCATCATAATCTTCTTGTGATATTGGTTTTGCTAAATCTGTAGGGATTATTTCAGAAAAATCTGCATTATACAGAATTTTATAATATTCCAATACACCTTGTTTATTGGGGATTTCATAATAAAAAGGCCTTTTGAAATTGATATCATAACCATAACAGGTGTTAAGTATAATACTACATGCCACAATATAAATGTCGGCTATGGGCATGTTTTTTATCTTTAGCTCAAAGCCTTCACCCGCATCTCCAATGATTTTTTTGAACCTTTCAGATAAATTAAAAATAGTATTTCCAAACGGTATTGATGCTGCCTTTATTTCGTTATGTGTTAAAATAGGATTGAAAGAATCATGGAGGATGGTTTTTATTTGGCTTTTGTAGATTTCCAATAAAGACAAGTCTGTGAACCCTTCTCTAAGCTTAGGATAGTCCGCCCCAATTTTTAAGATTCTTTTTGCATTATCAGCTATTAACTCGTTATTATCATCAACCAATTTTTCGTATTGCGATAACAATTTATTAAAGCTAATCTTAAAACATACTGGTAGTTCAATTTGTGGGGTATTCTCCATTTGAAACTTCTTTATTTTATAAAAATACAAATATAATATACGTTTGTCGTAAAAGCTATACCATTATTTCACATATGATGCATTAAATTTAAAAACTATCAATTATCAAAAGCACAGGAAATAATGGTCTAAAAATTAGTTTATTAATTGATAACCCTAGATATTCTTGCTATATTTAAATTATTATTACAAACTGAAATGAGGTTGTAGAACTTCAATCATGTCAATTTTAGATAGATAATGGTGATAAATTGGCATAATAGAAAACCAAAAAACCACAAAGAACTAAAAATCAGTAAGTTATATTTTATTTTAATGACTTCGCTGGATTTGAACTTTTACTCCAACCCTATATTTATTACCTCACCGGCTTTTTTAATAAAATCACGAAAATTTACTCTGTTCCTTTTTTAGTACAAGTTTTTTCAACTTACGCAGAACATTACAGACAGCGTAAGTTTTTATTATATAATTGAATGAAACACTAGCGAGATGTGAAACTCAAATTGCCGCACCAAACTTGTCATTAGGTATATGAAGTGTTATGGACTGAATTTTATTTTCTTGCATTAATATTCTCTGACTAAATTTTCAAAGTCAAGAAAAAGCAATTTATCGCCCATCATCATTTTTAAAGTTTTAGCTTTCCTACCAGATTTAATATAGGGTGACTCAAAACGGGGATAGTTTGTGTTGATAATTTCCCAACATCATATTTACGAAATATTGGATTCCAGTCATCATCAACAATACTATATCCAAATAATTGGAGCCGTGGAACAGTCTATTTACAATATTTAATTTTTTAATCTATATACTATTAATAGATCTCTATATTCGAAATAAGTGGACAAGTTTTTGAATCTAGGATATTAATTCTAATTTTTTTAGTCAACTTAGGGGAATTCAATCTCACAATCCTTTTATAGCCAATTGTAGCACCATTACCAACTTCTACCCATTTATCTTCTTCCCATGCTTCCACATTAAATTGTTTTACTCGTTGTCCCAATCGGATGTACTCTTGAATCAGTAGATAGGAAATCTTTTTATCTTCTGGGAATTCTATTTCTATTATTCCTTTTTGTACTCCATCATCGGTAGCCCAATACGTATCTTTATTTTCATCTACCATCTTCTGGGCACTGTATGTATCTTTTCCACCTCGATAAGAACTAACCGAAATTTTTCCTTGACCTACTAAATTCGAAGCAAAACGTTCGTTAATGAGTTCCTTCCATTTCAGTAAAGACGCCACATCATTTTCATGGATTAATCCCCTACGATCAGGAGGAATATTCAGTATGAGATTTGATCCTCTGCCAACCGAAGTTAAATAAATATCAAATAGTTCTTCAGGGCTTTTAACCTGAGTATCCTCATTGGCATGGTAAAACCATCCCGGACGTATAGAAACATCTACTTCTGCAGGAATAAAAGAGGTTCCATAAGGTCTACCTTTATTAAGATAAGCCTTCTTTTCTTTTCCTGTAATGAGCTTCTTTTCAATTGAATCTTTATTAATCATACTCCAATTTGGATCTCCAGCATAGCCTTCTTCATTTCCACACCATCTTACATCTGGTCCAAAGTCACTAAATAAAATAATCTCAGGTTCTAATTCCTCAACTAAATCAATTGTTTCGGGCCAATTGTAATACCCTGTATTAATTTCTCTTTTTTCTTTGGCTCCTCCGTAGTAACCATCACCCCCGTTCGCTCCGTCAAACCACATCTCAAATACGGGTTCATATAGA
Organism: Confluentibacter sediminis; assembly: GCF_003258355.1. Classification (GTDB taxonomy): domain Bacteria; phylum Bacteroidota; class Bacteroidia; order Flavobacteriales; family Flavobacteriaceae; genus Confluentibacter; species Confluentibacter sediminis. The sequence goes on from NZ_QKPO01000008.1 coordinate 48,223, forward strand.
GTAAACACTTCCTTTAACTGGTTTCTGTAATATTCTACATAGCTAGGGCTTCCATAGTCTGCGCGGTTTCTATCCCATGGGGATAGGTAAACTCCAAATTTTAATCCATACTTTTTGCAAGCATCACTCACAGCTCTTACAACATCCCCTTTGCCGTTCATCCAACGGCTATTTTTAACAGAATGCTCGGTGTATTTACTTGGCCACAGCGCAAAACCATCATGGTGCTTACAAGTAAACACGATACCTTTTAAGCCAGCATCTTTGATGACTTTCGCCCATTGGTTCGGGTCAAATTCTGGTCCAGGGTTAAAAACATTAGGGTCTTCATCCCCATAACCCCATTCTAAATCAGTAAACGTGTTAGTTGTAAAATGTATAAATGCATACATCTCCAACTCGTGCCAAGCCAATTGTTTTTCTGAAGGTAATGGATAGATTGGTTCTGGAGGTGCAACAGATTTAGAACAGGAAAAAAATCCATAGATTAACAATATTAAAGTTGTTGCTTTACAAAACTCTTTCTTTTTGAGAATATTCAATAAAACTGATTTTGTCATTTTTTTATTTTTTATTAAGAGAAAATCACAAATACTGCCTTTATTATATGCTGAATCCGTAAATTAATTATAAAATAACTACCTCCTATTTATGTTTTCATTATTTTTTTGATTAGAATAAATTCAATCCCTAACATCTATAAACTAACAAGTCAAATAATTTTTAAATCGTTACTTTTTCATTTCTTGTTTAACCGCTTTTGAAAACTGAGCGTTTGTCACTTCGGTAATATCCATAAAAAATCCGTCTACTTTTACTGGGTGTTGAGGCTTTTCATGCCTCATCGCCATGTTGTCTTGTGGCACCGCACCTTGTAAAAAAACACCCCTTGGTATCCAAGCCAAGCTTCCTGGAGGGTTTTGAATGAGACTATCTAATACTTTTTTTGAAATAGTTTTATCTGGGAATGAATCATTTCAAGTTTATCAGACGGTTGTCTTTTACAACCCCTAGTTATAAAAAAGCAAACAGCTAGTATCAGTAATTTATTCTTAGGTATCATTTCAACTATTAAAATCAATTTATTATTTTCAAATAATAAAAACCGTTAAACTTATAGCTCCTTGGGCTCCAATTACCAAACATTGTTCTATATCTGCTGTTTTTGATGGACCTGAAATAAATAATCCAAAAGTTCTGTCTCTTTTTGAAATGGACTCATAAGCACTGTGCATGTGCAAATGAATATCTTCTTTGTTTACTACTAAAACCAAATCATTCGTTATAAAAGGTAAAACACGAATGGTGAAATTATTTTCGGCAATCCAAACCGCACCGTTTTCGGCAACAGCCAATTCTCCTTTTACAATCGCTAAATCAATAGTTTCTAATTCATGAGGCTCTGTGTTTTTAGAAATAGATATGCTTCCTAAGCTAGATTCCTTTATGCATGATACCATTTTTACAGCATGGGGATATAGATTTTTTATTTCTGCATCGATGTCTTTGATACTATCCAATAGAATGGCTCTGCCGCCTACAAATTGAACATTTTCAATAAAGGTTTTTACTAAATCTATATCTTCAGAAAAAACATTTAAATTAATTTCTGGCAAGGGCAATAATTCAGGTTTGTTCTTTTTAACAGCGTTTAAAATGGAGGTTCTACTCATGTCTTTGTCTTTTTTTATACCATTGATCAAAATTACCATCTTTAATTTCAGGCAAATCTCTTGCTTTTCCCCATGTATTTAATTTAGAATACACTACCCATCGAGGCGCATATTTTAACATAAAACGTGCTGACTTTCCAGCAAAATCATACAGTTTAGTATTTGCCAATACACGCCCAGCCATTTTTAAAATGGTTTTCTTTACAACAGGTTGAGGAACGTTTTTAGTGATTATTTGCCGCCATTTATAAAGTTGTTCGTGAATGTTTATTTTTACGGGGCAAACATCAGAACAAGATCCACATAAGGTCGATGCAAATGGGAGATCGCTATGTTTCGTTAAATCTTTTCCTGGCGATAAAATAGAACCAATAGGCCCTGGAATGGTGGCTTTATAACTGTGACCTCCACTGCGTCTATAAATCGGACAGGTATTCATGCACGCACCACAACGGATACAATGTAGGGATGCCCTAAAATCTTCTCGACTTAGCTGCTCAGTTCTACCATTATCAACAATAATGATATGCATTTCTGTTCCTGAAGCTGGCTTATTAAAATGTGAAGAATAAGTGGTTATAGGTTGTCCTGTGGCACTCCTTGCCAACAATCTAAGAAAGATTCCTAAATGTTTTTCTTCTGGAATCAGTTTTTCCATTCCCATACAAGCAATATGAACTTTTGCTAGATGCGCTCCCATATCGGCATTGCCTTCATTGGTACAAACAACGATACCTCCAGTATTTGCAATTGCAAAATTAACACCTGTTATGGCTGCATCGGCTTTTAAGAATTTATCACGTAAATGTTTTCTAGCCTCATTGGTTAAATATTGAGGATCGCCATGGCTGGGTTTTGTACCTAGATGCTTCTGAAACAAGACATCGACTTCTTCTTTTGTTTTATGAATGGCGGGTAAGACGATATGACTTGGCGGTTCTTTTGCTAGTTGAACGATGCGTTCCCCTAAATCGGTATCAACCACTTCTATGCCATGGGCTTCCAAATACGGGTTTAAATGGCATTCTTCTGTAAGCATCGATTTACTTTTAACCACTTTTTTTACGTTGGTTTGTTGAAGAATACTATGCACAATTTTATTATGTTCATCAGCATCAACAGCCCAATGCACGGTTATTCCATTCTTTTGTGCGTTTTCTTCAAACTGAATCAGATAATTATCAAGATTAGACATGACATTCGCTTTAATGGCCGATGCTAAATTCCTGAGCGTTTCCCAGCCTTTTACGTTGTGCGCCGATTTGTCTCGTTTTTGTCTAACAAACCATAAGGCTTTATCATGCCAGTCTACTTTTTCTTCGTCTTTATTAAATATTGCTGCTTCGTCTGCGTGTGCCATAATTACATGCTACTGTTTAAAATTTCTGCAATGTGCATCACTCTTAAAGGTTGCTTATTCCTATTAATCAAACCTTCTAGGTGCATCAAACACGAATGATCTGCTCCTGTAATCACTTCAACATCACTATCTATATGATCTCTAATTCTGTCGTTTCCCATTTTTACTGAAATGGCTTCTTCAAATACGGAGAATGTACCCCCAAAACCACAGCATTCATCTACTCTTTTCAAGGTCTTCAATTCCAAACCTTTTACATTTTTAAGTAAATCTTCTTCAGTAGAATAATGTGCGTCCATCCGTTCAGAACATGACCCTAAACGCAATCCTCGTAAACCATGGCAACTTTTATGAATGCCTACTTTATAAGGGAAAGATGCTCCTAAATCGGTTTTTCCTAATACATCGTGTATAAATTGGCATAATTCATAGGTGTTTTTTCTAACCCGTTTCACATCTTCCGTTTGCTCTAAAATATCGAAATGTTTTTTTACGTGGTACACACAACTCCCTGATGGCCCCACAATATAATCGTATGCTTTAAAATTTTCAACAAATAAGCTACAAATACCTTTGGAATCATTTTCGTAACCGGAATTCCCCAATGGTTGTCCGCAACAGGTTTGTCCCATAGGATAATCGACATTTAGTCCTAATTTTTCAAGTAACTCTAATGTTGCAATCCCCACCTGAGGATATAATTGATTAATATAACATGGAATAAATAACCCGACTTTCATTTTTAGTTAACCTATATTAAACTTTATACAATTCGTTATGACTTAAAAACACAATTCATCAATACCCATTTCTCTCCTTTTTTAGCATTGGGCTGTGTTGACCATAATATATGGTAACAATTCCACGACCCATTCTCTTATTAAAGCGTTTCTACCTGCATTTGAAGCAGCATAGCCAGAAGTCCTTCCTTGTCCTATCATTGAAGTCTCAGATCCCATATTAACAATGGCTCCATTGCTCTTCTTCAGTTCTGGCAAGGCATAATGGCCCATTAAGTAATAATGCACTAGATTCGTTTTTATGGATTCCATAAAGCTATCATAATTCCCAGATACCAAACCTACACTGTCGTTTACTCCTGCATTGTTTACTAATCCGTCTATTTTTACAAATTCTTTTATAACTCGTTCTACGGCATTTTTGCATTGTTCATGATTGGTAAGTTTAACAAAAGCATAGGATGCCCTTTGATTTTTAACATGTATAGCCTTAATAGCATGAAATATATTTTGATGGTTTCTTCCTACTATTACCGGTATAGCACCTTCTTCTTTCAAAAGATTACACATGCCATTACCAATACCCTTGGAGCCTCCTGTTACTATGATTATCTTATCCTTGAGTCCTAAATCCATCTAATTTAATTACCTATAAATAATATTATAAAATGGCATCTAATTTCCTAGCATTCCTTAAGAATTTAGAAATTTGAGTAAAAGTTTCCTCTCTATGCACCATAAGCTTTAACATGTTGCCTAGAGATTCCTAACCCCTCTATTCCCAATTCCATGACATCTCCCTGCTTTAAATATACCGGTGGATTTAAGCCTAATCCGACACCAAAAGGTGTTCCTGTGGAAATGATGTCCCCGGGTAATAAGGTCATGAATTGACTTATATAGCTCACCACTTGCTGCACGTTAAAAATAAAATCGGACGTGCTGCTGTTCTGCATCATCTCTCCATTCACCTTTAACCAAAGGTTTAAATTGTTAGGATTTTGTATTTCATCTTTTGTGACCATAAAAGGTCCCATAGGTGCAAATGTATCACAGCCCTTGCCCTTACACCATTGTCCGGAGCGTTCTATTTGAAAGGCGCGCTCACTTATATCATTATGCAAGACATAACCTGCAATGTGGTCAAAAGCATCAGCCTCTTCCACATAGGATGCCTTCTTACCTATAACAATTGCTAATTCTACTTCCCAATCTGTTTTGCTGCTCCCTTTAGGAATAATGACATCATCGTTGGGTCCAATTAAAGCCGTTGTGGATTTAAAGAACAAAACAGGTTCCTTTGGGACTTCCATACCTGCCTCTGCAGCATGCTGTGCATAATTCAATCCTACGCATACTATTTTAGATGGGCGTACAAAAGGTGTCCCCAGTCTAACATTTGGATTAACTATTTTACAAGTTTCTCCATGTTTATCCAGCCAATTCTGTAATCTGGTAACTCCATCTGATCCAAAAAAAGATTCATTGTAATCTTCACCAAAATCGCTCACATCGATTCTTACGCCATTACCTATTTCCAATCCCGGTTTTTCCTTTCCCGCTTCTCCAAATCGTATTAGTTTCATCTATCTTTATTTATATTAAAATTTGTTAGTTTCCGTTCAATGTTACAAAACCTCCATCAAGAGCATAATTAGATCCTGTTATAAAAGAGGCTTCATCGGAACATAAATACAATGCTAAATTGGCAACTTCCTCAGGACTACCCATGCGTCCAACGGGTTGTGTCTTCGACAATTTTTCGAACATTTCGGCTTTGTTATCTGGATAATTCTTTTCTATAAAGCCATCAACAAAAGCCGTATGTATCCTTGCTGGAGAAATACAGTTACAGCGTATGCCATATTTAATATAATCTTTAGCAATTGAATAGGTCATCGCAAGCACTGCTCCTTTTGTCATGGAATAGGCAAATCGGTCAAAAATACCAACAGAAGATGCTACTGATGCCATGTTTATTATAACACCTCCATTTTGTTTCATGGTGTCTATAACAGCTTGCGCACAGTTATAAACCCCTTTGATGTTGACTTGGTAAAGTTTGTCCAAATCTTCTTCCTTAGTATTTTCTAAATTGCCAACATGAGCAATACCTGCATTGTTGACCAAAATATCTATTTTTACTTTTTTGGCTATTGAATTGATGACTTCATTGACTTTTTCCTTATTGGCTACGTTGCAAATATGTGCTTCTGCTACTCCACCTTTTTCCTGAATTTCTTGTATGGTGCCATGGGCATATTCTAGGTTCATATCTAAAATATGTACATGAGCCCCATATTCTGCCAAAACAACACATATGGCATGTCCAATACCGCTTGCTCCTCCCGTAACCACAGCTGATTTACCTGTAAGATCAAATTTCATATCTTATTCTTAAACGTTTTTTGATTTTATAATCTCTTCCCATATATTTCCTTTAGGATATTCATATGCTTTTAATGAAGCTTCCTTCATAGTGATACTATACCCTGGTAATGTTGGTGGCATATAAGCTCCATTTTTAATTATTACAGGATCATAAAAATGCTCATGTAAATGATCTACATATTCAATGATCCTGTCTTCCAAACTACCGCTAATGGCTATATAATCTATCATGGATAGATGTTGAACATATTCACAAAGACCAACCCCTCCAGCATGTGGACAGACTGGTACATTGAACTTGGCTGCCATCAATAATATAGCAAGTATTTCATTGACACCACCCACTCTGCAACTATCTATTTGGCATATTCCTATGGCATTTGTCTGTAACAGTTGTTTGAAAACTACTCTGTTCTGACAGTGTTCTCCCGTGGCTACTTTTATTGGAGCTATAGCTTTTGCAATCGTTGCATGCCCCAAAATATCGTCAGGACTTGTTGGTTCCTCGATCCACCAAGGGTTGAACATCTTAAGCCACTCCATATTAGTTATGGCCTCATTGACATCCCACTTTTGATTGGCATCCATCATTAATTTCAGCTCTGTTCCTATTTCTTCCCTGATGATGGCAGCTCTACGCATATCATCCTGTAGATCGGAGCCCACTTTTATTTTCATATGCTTAAAGCCCTCAGCTTTAGCTTCCTGGCACAATCTACGCATCTTTTCATCTGAATAGCCCAACCAGCCTGCCGAGGTTGTGTAAGCAGGATAACCATTTGCTTCCAAATAGGCTATACGGTCTTTCTTTGTAGATTCCTTTTCTTTAAGCATTGCCAAAGCTTCCCCTGGAGTTATGGCATCGGTTATATAGGTAAAGTCAACACAAGAAACCAATTGTTCGGGGCTCATATCGGCCAAAAGTCTCCACAATGATTTTCCTTCTACTTTAGCATAAAGATCCCATACGGCGTTCACAATAGCTCCAGTTGCCAAATGAATGACTCCCTTTTCTGGGCCTAACCAACGTAATTGACTATCTCCGGTTATCATGCGCCAAAATGCGGCCATATCATTTGTAAATTCTTGGAGGGACTTGCCAATGATTAAATGGCTCAATGACTGAATAGCGGCTACACACAGTTCATTGCCCCTCCCAATGGTGAATGTTAATCCATGTCCCTCCATACCCTCCGCATGATTTGTCTTTAAAATAACATAGGCTGCAGAATAATCTGGGTCTGGATTCATAGCGTCAGAACCATCTAATGACCGACTGGTTGGAAAACGTACATCTTTTACTTGTATGTTTGTAATAATAATGTTTTGATTCATCTAATAACTATTAATAAAAATTAAAATTAACAGTTTTAGAAAAACTGCACTACCTTAAAACTAACATAAACTAATACTTATTTTGCCTTATCCTTTTTTAAATGTGCCTTTATAAAATCTGTGGGAGACATACCTTTAATATCTTTAAAATGTCTGTTGAAATTTGACAGGTTATTGTAGCCACAATCGTAACATATACTTGATATGTTATATTTTGACTCCAAAATCAATTTACAAGCATAACCAATTCTTATTTCATTCAAATATCTAGTAAATGTCTTTTTATGTATACGTTTGAAAAAACGACTGAAAGATGCATGGTTCATAAACAATATAGTCGCTATATCTTTAGAGCTGATATCGTTCTTAAAATTATCAAAAATATAATCGTACATTTTGTCTAAACTTTTATTACCAATGCTTACTTCAGGACTTCTAAATCCTTCACTCGATAATAATTTGATTTGTTTATGATTTGACAAAGCATAAAGAATTTCAATAAACTTAATCGTTCTTTCGAAAACGTCGTTAATATTTAAATTTATGATTTTATCTATTAGTTTTTTTTCAAGACCAATAAACTGGATTCCTTGTGAAGACTTTTTTAATAAATTTAAAATCGTCATCATCTCAGGAGCCTTTTCAAATATGGTTCCTAAAAACTCTTCCCTAAAATGAATTGCCACTGCTTTAGCGTTTAATTTTGAGTCCTCCAGAAAATAAACATCATCATTCAGCCATTTATGAGGCAAATTTTTCCCTATTAATACCACATCTCCCTCTTCAAATTTTTCAATATTATCACCAATAAACCTTGTACCTGTACTTTTTAATATGACCACAAGCTCCAATTCAGGGTGGTAATGCCAAAGTTTTAAAAAATATCTATAGTCATTTATATTAACAGAAAAAGACGTATTATCAAATTTAGTCTTGTTTAATAAATGAAGTTTCATATAACTTATGGATTAAAATGAAATATTAAATTCTATAAAATATTAAATTCTATATTTTAAAAGTAAGTATAGTAATCATATCCAATTCATAAATATAAAATAAAAAGAGTTGAAACCAACCAACTCTTTTCCAACTAAACTAAAAACTAAAATTTTAATTGCCATTGCGATTGCAAAATCGAAAGAAATACAATTATCAATCAAATTTAATGTGAATTTAAACTTATAGATACCAATCAACATACAATGAATGATACTTTTTTTGCTCTCAAACGATGTTTATATACTCAAAAGATTAGAATCTGGTTTTTTAAAGCCTTCGTTCCCTGAATTTATAGACTTTTAAAATAATTAAGGAAGACAAAAATATGATAATTCTACAATCAATTTTCCATTGTTCAAAAGGTTGATATTCGAATAAATAAGAAGAATAAAAATTAAATACAAAATTGATATATGGTATAAAATATAGATGCTTTTATTTACGATACCATTTAATTTACTTCTTAACATTTTCATATAAACACTCACTTTCTCTTCTATGACTTTAGCATAAACTTGAGTTATGAAAATTTTATTAGGTTCCAACATCTATAAGCTATATTAAGAGAGGTAATTTGCTAATTATAACATGCTCACTTTTATGTCCTATTAGATGGTACATCTTGCTCTCCCTATCTACTAAAGCACTAATATCAACATGAACGATAATCATATCGACAATATGAATGGTATGGTTTTCCAGAATTAAATAATCATAGCTTAGAGACAAAAAGCTTAACTAATCTTGATTATACTTCTCAGCGTATTATTGATTTTAACTAATACTTCAAAAGTTCCAAAAAAAAGAGGCTGCCTTTTCAGACAGCCTCTTGCATTAACTTGAAAACAGATTAACCCTATATAGGCATTAAAATTTTAAATTTATCATTATTTCATGACTTCCATTATCCATACTCCTCACAGAACTTTCGTGTGATGTTTCATAAGCATAGCCTATCTGCATCGTTCTAGATAAATTAAATATAACCAAACCACTAACACTTTCATTAATCCTATATGCTGCCCCTAAATCAATCTTACCATTGAATTCAAGTATCGCCGTCAAATCTATGGATAGCGGGGACTCTTCTACATAACGTAATAAGGCACTTGGTTTCAACACGATATCGTTACTTAATTTAACGTTGTAACCTCCTGCTAAATACATGTGTCTTTTACTGGCGTCTACAGTTGCAACACCGTTTTCTTCTTCAAGTCTGTCTGAGTTCAAGATTTTTGGTATTGAAAAAGATAAAAAATAATCTTTATGCTTCAAATATAAACCTGCTCCAAAATTCGGATTTAAACGTCCATCTAGATTCATCAACTTTGGGTCTTGTGAAACACCATAAGTAACCAAACCATTTGCATTGGCAATATAGGAATTAAAGCTGCCCTTAATTCCAAAATACAGGTCATAGACATCATTCAATTTTAAATGATATGAAAAATCAAGGGCTAACGAAGTCTGCTTTTCTATAAAGGTTTTGTCGCTAATTATTGACAATCCCAATCCAACATTTTTACCTATCGGAGTTCCAAAAAGAAAACTTTGCGTTTCTGGTGCGCCTTTAACGTTGGCCCATTGGCTACGGATATTAATACCAAGATTGGTAGTCCCTTCTGATCCTGCGTAAGCTGGATTTATCAAATTCATATTATACCTGTAAAGCGTATAATTCGGGTCTTGTTGTGCTTCTACTTTAGTAACCGTTACTAATACTAAGAGTAAAACAATTCTATATATTGACTTCATTTTATTGACTTTGTTTTATTAATAATTGATAAATATCCAACCTTGTAATGGTGCTGAACCAGTTCCTAAATCAATCACATATAAGTATGACCCTGATGGTAATTTTTCAGAATTGGACTTAAACGTTCCGTTCCAATTGTTCTTATAACCATTGGTTGCAAAGACTTCATGACCCCATCGATTATAAACCCTTACAACTGAATTAGGATAATTATCAATCCCTGGAATTACCCAACTGTCATTTATGCCATCGCCATTTGGAGTAAATGCCTGTGCCGGAACTAATAGCGGTGTGTTATCCTTAGGAAAGTAATCATCTGAATCTAAAATGCCATCGTTGTCATCATCATCATCACAAGAGTCTGCTATTAAATCTCCATCTGTGTCCAATCCTGTCAAGGTAAGTATCGCTTTTTCTGTAGTGGTGTTTCCACTAAGGTCTGTTGCTGTTAAAGTAATGGTATACGTTCCTAAGTTAGCACAGTCAAAATTTGTTTGGTCAATGCTTAAACTTGAGATACTGCAATTGTCATAACTTTCATCAATAAATTCTTCTGCTGTGACACTAACCAAACCGGTGTCGTCTAATGTTATGGTAACATCTTTAGCAATGATTTTTGGTGCTATATTATCCTCTACCGTAATTATGGCCGTTGCCGTATTACTGTTCCCTGAAAAGTCGGTTACCGTTAAGGTTACTGTATTAACCCCTAAATCGTCACAAGTAAAGGTATCCTTATCAAGAGTCATGGTTTTAATGGAACAATTATCTGTAGAACCATTGTCTATTTGACTAGGTACAATTGTTGCTGCTCCAATCTCATCCAATTGTACTACAATATCTTGTATTACCACTGTTGGTGGTGTTTTGTCAAGCAATATTATTTCTACTGAAGTTGTTTGGGTACAGCCGTTTGCATCCATTATAGTACAAATATATGTCCCTGCTTCTACTTCTGTTATAGTTGCAGTAGTAGCATCATTATCCCATGAATACGTGTATGGTGCTGTTCCTCCTGTAGCTGAAGCTGTAGCTGATCCGTCGCTACCACTACAGCTTACGTTAGCATTTACTACACTTGAAGCTACTAAAGCAGTAGTAGGTTCGGTTATTGTTACCGAGGAGATTGCTGTACAACCATTATCATCGGTTACAGTTACCTTGTACGTGCCGCCTGAAAGCCCCATTATTGAGGCTGTGGTAGCTCCATTATCCCATGAGTAAGTGTATGGTGCTGTTCCACCCGTAGCTGAAGCCGTAGCTGATCCATTACTTTCACCATTACAGCTTACGTTAGCATCTACTATACTTGAAGCTACCAAAATAGTAGGTTCTGTTATTGTTGCCGAGGCGGTTGCTGTACAACCATTATCATCGGTTACAGTTACCTTATACGTACCTGCTGAAAGCCCTGTTATTGAGGCTGTGGTAGCTCCATTATCCCATAAGTAAGTGTATGGTGCTGTTCCACCCGTAGCTGAAGCCGTAGCTGATCCATTACTTTCGCCATTACAGCTTACGTTAGCATCTACACTTGAAGCTACTAAAGCAGTAGGTTCGGTTATTGTTGCCGAGACGGTTGCTGTACAACCAATAGCATCGGTTACCGTTACCTTATATGTACCTGCTGAAAGCCCTGTTATTAAGGCTGTGGTAGCTCCATTATCCCATAAATACGTGTATGGTGCTGTTCCATCTGTTACATTAACCGCTGCTGCACCGCTAGATTCCCCATTGCAAGTAACATCGGTTTGTGAAGTAACAGTTACCGTGGGTGCTGAAACATTTATAGTTATCTCAGTATCACAATCATCAATTGATGAGCTTGAAGCTGTAAAAGTTGTTGTAGTATAAATTGTAAAAGGCGTACCGTTTGTGATATCATTATCCCAAGTAACAGTACCTCCGTGATTAGAAATTGCGCTTAATGTTATCAAAGTTCCTGAGCATACCACAGTATCAACAGGGGAAATAATTAAAGGTTCACAAAGTACGGTAATAACTACCTGTCCATCTCCTGACTGAAACCCCGATTCATTAACTTGGTTGTTACCAGTATTAAAGGATCCACCACCACCAGCTACCCTGCCACTATCACCTCCGGTATAGCCGCCGCCGCCGCCGCCGCCGTAGTATCCACGACCTTGACCGCCACCGCCAAATCCACCAGCTGCGTTATCACCAGCTTCAGGGTCTCCACCGGTACCACCGGCTGCTCCGTTTAGGAAAGAACTTCCACCAATCCCATAGATATAGTCATTGGCTCCATTTCCTATGAATCCGCCACCGCCGGATCCCCAACTTTCTGAAGGTGCAAAACCTCCGTCGCCTTCTACTGCTGCGTTTGGTGTTCCTCCTCCAGTTTCAACATCAATAGATCCAGTTGTTCCAAGAAGAGTAGTAACCCCTGGGTTACCGTTTTGAAGAACAACAACTCGCGTTCCTCCGCCTCCGCCAGCAATAACTAGTGGAGTAACGGCTGTGCCTGAAAATGGACCGGCACTAATTACATAAGGGGAAGTAGGGTCGCTAATAACGACAAAACTTCCACCGCCACCGCCGCCGTTTGATTCGCTGCTTTGACCTTGGCCCTTGCCTCCAACAGCAATTATAATGACATCACCTGGGTTTACATCAAAGTCCCCAGACATTTTAGCACCTTTACCACCTACATATCCTGTGTCTCCTGATGCTCCCTGAGCACCAAAAGCGGTGATATTAATTTTGCTTACTCCCGCAGGAACGGTGTAGCTTTCCATTGCTCCCGTATGATTAAATATCGTTGTTTGGGAGAATAGCCAGAGTGGCGATAAAAAAAACAACATTAAAAATTGTTTTCCAAGTAATTTTTGTTTCATAAAATTGGTTTTTAATGGTTATTTACTATGTTATAACCTGTGTGTAATTAAATTGTTTGATTTTTAATATTTTTGATTGGTTTATTAAAGATGAATTTATTGATATGTCGAACCAATGTTAATGCTGTTATCTTTTCCAAAATTCTTGTTTTAAAAACTTGAAAAGTTTTAGCATAATTTTTTCTGATTCTGGAATGGTCGCAGAGTTGTGAAATAATATTGATTTTTTTTTCTTGCTTTTATAAGAATATAGGGATGTATCTTATATTTTTTTGATTAGCTCTATTTGACATTTACAGTTTGAAACAAATCCAATTGAATACTCTGAGATAAGTAACCTCTGACACCCAGATAAAACACAATCAGACATTTGTTGTTTTATGTTTTTCAAAAAATGAACATCTTGAACTTCTGTTTTTATAATATCCAACGAATTGAAAATTCCATTTATGGAACAAACTATAAGCAATTTATACCCTTAGAACCAGTTATTTTGAGAAGCATAGAACACTTGGTTTGTTTTTCAATTTCAATATTATAAAATTCACTATATTAATAAATATCTAGGCAATTTATTTTGCTGCCAATAATTACACCCAACAGGTTAAAAAATATATTTTTCTCTCATATAATAAGTAGGTTGTCTTTAAAGATTTTAAAAATAGCTTTAATAAATTAAGCATAATTGATAAATACGTTCTACGATTTAAAAAACTGAACACAAAGAAATCTATTAAAAACATTTAAAACAGACTATATGTTATAAACAACTAAAAACTGTAATAGATGATATAATTCATATCAAAATCAAATGTATTAAGGTTAAAAATGGCCTATCTTTTAAGCAAGACAAAGTGACATTGGAATTACTATACCTACTTAGGCATAAAGATGTTGTAGAAACAAAAAATTAGACAAGTCTCATAAAGAGACTTAAATTCAATTACTAAACCATTATTTATAACTATTGGACTCCTAATAGGTTTAGTTTTTCCTTTGTAATAAAAAAGAGCAACATCTCAGCCATTTGAGTCATTAGATACTTTTTATATTTTCAATTAATTTTTCAGCCTTATTTAATAATGAAAACTAAATTAACACTTTATTTTTTGCCTTTTATAAATTCCACATTGCCGATTTATTCCATTTAAGTAGTATAAGACTTTTAAAAATTTCTATATCCCTGATATTTACAAAAAACCTTCAAGAAGATTTTTTAATACAGTTTCATACAATCGTTTTGTTGAATTAATGTAATTCAATATACTGCCATTAACCTTATATATAACATGAAAAATGCACAATGAGTTTGAGAGACAAAATATTGCTCAGAAAACGCTCGGTCTTAGAAACCATAAATGATTAGCTAAAACATAAGATTTTTTAATCGAATAAAACACTATAATCACACATGTTACAAAACAACCAACACATACTACCTATTGATTTATATTCGCACCATTATCTTTTTATGAGTAGTAATTAAGGTAAGATTTGGGGCTAAAGCAGACTATTCGTAGTCTGCTTTTTTAATACTAATGCTTACTACATAGTTTTTAAAATTAGAGAACTTATTATTGTTGGTGTTGGTACTTTTGTATAAGACATTATTGTAAGCTATAAATTAGATTAAATTATTGCTTACACTTCAACTCTTATTTCAATATCTTTTTATTAGGTTAGCCATTTAGTTTCTATATTTTTAAGTAGTTATTAAAGAATTACCAAATGAAGAAACATTTAAAACTCATTTGGTCAAACATAAGTTTTAAACCTTTACAAAATTCTGTTCAAACAAAGGTTGCAAAAGAAACAAGCTACAATTAGCAATGTCATTTTAGCTGCCAGGATGTAAAAACTCCATAGGAAGATACTAACAATTGTATCTTTAGACTTTTCTGAAATTAGTTAAAAAAGAATTTTTAACTTTTAAACTACATTATGTTTTTTAAAAATAAAAGAATTTCTTGAAACCCACTATCCTCCACACAGATCGATAGAGCTTTTTCGCTTGTTTCATTTTGACTAAGAAGCAGTCAAAAAAATAAATTCTGTTATTTAGACTCCCGTTTTATTCATTATTTAAAATTTTAGAGACATGTACACCTGAACCTTTAGGTTTCAATAGAATAACAATTTCAACGAAAATCCAGATACAGAGCCTCGAGGAATTCTTTTTGATTAAATAAAAAAAGCACGCATATAATGTATACGTACTTTTTTTATAGACAAACTATACTAAGAACCATCTAGTAGAGTTTATTTCTAATCTATATATTGATTGAATGTTATTTTTGCATAAATATCCAACTATCCTTAAATACGTCTGTATTTAATTTAGTGTTTCTAAAATCTAGTGTTTCCCTCAACGTTTTAAAGTATCCTGCACTTACATAATACCTACCCGTTCTATGTTCTTTAAAAATTTGAAAAGGAATATTACGCTGAGTCAAATATTTCTCTAACTTATCCACATTATCCTTATTTTTAAGCACGTGTACTATAACATAGTAACCTTTCTCTATAATAGATGAGTCGTCTGGATTTTCTAAGGTATAAACTCTTTCTTTTTTGTTGTTTTTCTTATTAATTGAATCAATAATTTTATTTTGCTTTAATTCTATTTCTTCTATTTTTTGAATAATTTCTATTTGAGATACCTTAATGGAAGTATTTATAGAATCTTTAATTTTGCTTAAAGCTTTTTGGTTTTTTAATTCTCTATCAATAGATTCTTTATTAGTTTCCGCCTCAGATTTAAGCATATCTTCTATTGATTCGAGCCGAGAAACCACATTTTTTTCAAATAAGTTAGTTTTCCTTTTTGCTATTGGGTTTATGCCCTTTATTCTCCAAACCAATCCTGTATTTAACTGGTAATGGTTTCCAATACCTTCAACACTGGTTTTATTAACTTTTCCAATCATATTTATTAAAACGCCAACTCTAGGTGAAATCCAGTATCTAAAACCAGCCGTTAGGTCAAAATTAGTTTTTGTTATATGGTTTATGTTATATACTCCCCCTCCCAGTCCTAAGTAAACATTAAAGTCCTCATTATCAAAAAGTAATTTATCCAAATACAAATTTGCTAAAACATCTGCACTATAATAATATTTAGTAGTTTCTCCATTTAGTAATATTTTGTTAGATGAAAGTGTAAGTGAAGCCGTCCAATTATCTGTAAATGATCTTTCTGCCGTTATAAAAAAAGGGGTATTAAAATCCCATCTGTCCACATCAAATGGAATTGGACCTTCATTACTATTGTCTATTAAATTAACTCCAAAGGCTAAATTAAAAGAATAATTTTCAACAGTTTTCAAAACGAGGGATTGTGCTATACCATCAATTGATATTATAAATAGTAGGATAATTAATAAGTTTTTTGTTTTCATGTGACTATTGTTTTTAAGGTTTATTTTTGAAGAAGGATCATTTATTCTTTAATCTATAACAACATAGTTATAGCCAAAGGATAGTTCATATCATAAATGACATATCCTTATTTTTGTTTTTTGTTATTGAAAAAATTTAATGAATAAGCTGGTAAATTTTTAGTAAAAAGTAGAACTCATAATGCATGTTCTTCTATCTGAGAGGTCTAAAATCAGGAACTTATCTTACAATAAAACTGTTGCAACTGTTATTATAATAATACAATTACAAGTAGTTTTATTTATTTAACTACCTTACAACAAGTCAATTACAAGTATTTTACCGCTTAATAAAACATTGGTCATTTTATTTTGAAACCTATCAAAATTTTCTAGGCAGCAAAACCAACACTTTCGCAAGATTTAATAAATAATTTACCAAAGGCTCCTAATATAGAATCTAATAAATTTTAGATTTAGCATCTTCTTTCTGCATGCAAAACATAAAATATAATGAATTTATTTAATCCTAAACACTTCAGTTGTATTTCCTTTATCTTGATTCATCTTTATTTAATATTTGAGTTATTTTTATTGAATATAATAAAGCCATAAACTCATTTTGTTCGATTGCTTCGCCACTACCAGTCACAAAATTCTGATTGGTAGAATACTTTTAATAATTTATATCTATGTTTCTTAGCTGCCTTAAGAGTTTTTATTAAAGCTTCTAAAAACACTCCAACACATTTGTTTGATCACTTTTTTTAACACAATTAATGTTTGGAAAAACAAAAGAAGTTAGATAAAACTCATACTTTCTTTAATATATTTGGCTATAACATTACATCACAGAAGGCATACTTAACTAAAACAATCACCTCCAGTTGATGTGATTCAAAACAATTTTTATATACTTATATTCTATTACTTTAAACTTAAATCCCAGTATATAATCACATATTTAAAATATATCAATACAAATGGCTTTAAGCCTATGATTAATTTGCAAAAATAGATGTAAGAACCAATCGTCTTCAAAATTTGTAATAACTGGCTTGAAAATGTATTAACTGGAGATTTATCAAACTAAAAAGATTGTTTTTTAACATTATAGGCAAAAAAAAACTTATCTATAATGTATTTAATAAACTTTACTTTATATATAAAATACTGGATTATTTTATAGTGTTACTAAATCATATTAAATAGCTTTTAATAATGTAAATACTCCTTTACAGAAGAAAATCGTCGATTTGAGATAGGAACGATATAATTATCTGACAATATACAATATTGCCCTCCGTTATCTCTAACAATATTATTTAGATAAGCAACATTAACTATGTAACTATTATGAACTCTTAAAAAATCATTATCTTGAAATAATTTATCATAATATCCTAAATTTTTACAAACTAAGGTATTCGTTTTATTTTGAAGATAAATAGAGGTGTAACGTCCTGAGGATTTTAAATAGACTATATTAGAAACTTCTAAAACCTTAATTCCTTTATGAGAATTAATAGCGATGTACTTTGGCATAAATTATATTTTTTTTGGTAACAAAAGGTTATTCTTTTAATTCAATCCTGGAATTAAACTCGACTTAAATATTTAGCAGTTTATCCTCTAACATGTTGTAATAATTTAAGAGATCAAAATATATATATAGCCTTTTCTCTTTAGCTGTAATTTTATTCATAGCATTAACTGAAACAATTTTATCATAAATTACTGTTTTAACCATTTTACTAAAATCATTATAATTTTTAAAAAAAGTAGTTCTTTCTACCAATTGCAGCTCAAAAATACTCCTTATAACATTAAAAAAATTACTGACTTCCAATTTATCTTTCAATATATTTTCAATATTCTTGTTTGCTGTGACAAATTGATTCATTTCTTCAGAATTATTTGACCCAATATTATAAATTCTGAATTTACAGTAAGTTATTTCTTTCGTAGTTAATTTAATACTAGCATTAAAATCTCTATTTTTAATAAACACCATATACGCTTTTACAATAAATTCATTTAACAAAACATCAAGGATTAAGTTTTCTTTCTTTATTATATAATCTGAAGCAACCAAATAATCGTATATATATTCTGAATATTTTAAGGCTAATTTTTTAATTTCATCTTTAACCAAATCATAACGATCAATTTGACCAAAACTAATACCCAACAATGCTGTTTCAAATAAATCTAAAGAACTATATTTAAAAAACAGATTATCAATGACTAAGTGATATTCATCTGCCTCAATTTCTAAAAGTTTCTGAATTTCAAATTCAGAATAATTTAAAATATACATTTTAAGTATTGCAGATTCTGAAAAATTCAATTTTAAAGCTTTTAAACTCAAGTTATCACTTATACACAACTCCTTAGTAGGTTTTATCATTTTTAAAATATATTTTATGACAAACTTATCTATGAAAACAATTAAAAGTACAGAACACGTTATAAATGACTTGCAATCGTAATAAGTGACTTAATATTAATACGAGTGTCATAAAAATGAATTAATTAAAATTTTTAATATATAAACCGAAAACTTCAAATGAACAAAAGTATGATCGTAAATTTTCAGCTCATTAAAGTTGCTCATACAAAATGGCTATGTTAAAAAACGAAATGCATATTATTCTTGTACCACGAACTGAAATAAGGGTGCATAATTTTGAGCATTATGTATAGAAATGATAAAGTAATGAGACGGTATTTAAAATCTTTTAAACTGAAAACACACACATACATTCTGAAAAAAAATAAAATAGATGTTAGTAAGACTAAAGAAAATCTTTGTTACGAAAATGCACTGGCAAAAAGGTTAACGAGATTCTTAAAGATGAATTTTATCTATACCAAACCTTTACAAATACAACTAACACGAAAAGAGCTACAAAAAATGCAATTAATTTATACAACGAAATAAGATTACACTTATCTTTAGATTTTAAAACACCGGATATGGTATATAAATTAACAGTCTAATCCCGATAGTTATCAGGACAATTGTAATCTGCAGCCATAGACATTAAACTAAATAAACTCCATTAATATGTTAATATGCATGATAATGACTTACAAACAGCGTATTATTAATACAAAACTCTCAAAAATTAATAACTTACAATATAATATTTACAGTAAAATTTATTTGCCACCATTAAACATTCATGAATTATAATGTTTTATTAATAATTTTACACCATCCAGATCAAAACAACTAAATACTCATAACTATGAGTCCTAAAATTAACCTATATGAAAAATACTAACTCTCTTTCGATTTTTTATCATTATTACGACATGGTTTATTCCAATAAAGATTCAACATTGCTAGAAAAAGAAATTTTAGAAAATTATGCCAAAGATGAAGGAATTAATAAAGAACAAATAGAGAAGTTCTTATCATCTCAAAAAGATTTGAAAAATGAAGAATCCTTTATAAGTAATTTTGAGTTTTTATATAAATTACATGTTTCTGTAAGCAAACATTACGTAATAAAAAAAAACATACAGGAAATATTAAAAAAATATTGCTTAATGATCGGTTTTTATAATAGTAATATAGATAAACTATCAAAGACATTATTGATCAACGCTAAAAAAAATGTTGCTTTTTCCGATTTATTACCCCTATTAAATAATATGTAGATTAAATAGATTAATACATTTTTCCAAGTTCTATTTATACTAATCATTTTGTACATGCCTTATAGTATCCAAAAACGATACCTGAAACTAAATACAATGTGATAGTCACATTAGTAAGACACATATGTTAATTTTATGGATTTACTCATATTAAAAAGTTTTAGATACCTAAAAAATAACATAGCCTTTAAACATGACCACCATAAAAGATGTGGTTTTTATTAATAAACAAATAGAATGGAAAATTCATTTTTAATTAAAAGTGCAAAAATTTCTTTATAAACGGAATTTTTCTATTAGAAATGGGAACAATACAATTTTCTTTTAGAACACAATAATATCCACCCTTATCTTTAAAAATATTTTCAAGATGTGCCACATTTATCAAATAACTACGATGTACTTTTATGAAGTGAATCTCTTTAAATAATTTTTCATAATATCCTAAGTTTTTAAACGCTTTAAAACTAGTTTTATTCTGTAAATATACTATTGTACTATTCCTAGAGGCTTCTAAATATAATATATTAGAGGCCTTTACTATTTTTATATTTTCTTTTGTATTGATTGCTATATGCTCTAATGTTGCCTTCGAATCGTTTTGAGTTTTATTTTTTTCCATTATTTATACTTGTAAAATACTATTTTTTATAAAAAACAAATGTTCTTTTAAAAGACTATTCTAATTTATTAAGAGCAAACACTCTATAAGTAAACACAAAAAAATATAACCCCAAAGAAAACACTTACACATATATCTAACTAGGTAAAATTTAGAATAATTTATTCACATATATTCTGCATGGCAATTACATTTAAAGCATTAAAAATATTTATTATAAATGACATCTATTCACAATAGATGATAATATTTGCTACTTATCGACAAATAAGTATTTTTAGTTTTTGCTAAAAAAAAAGTCTAAACATTAATATTCAGTGTTTTAATGTTAAAAAATATGATAAAACGAGCATAGATTCTTAAAAAATAAATTATTTTTGCTTATATATTAAATTAATCTATAGCATAATGGGCAATGTGCAACTCTCAGCATTATTTCATCATTACCATCACAAAACCTTTAGTGATCCTTTTTTTACTGAATTAGAGAAAGAAATTTCAGAAAAATTTGGTGAAGATTTAGGAATTACCCCATGTGTAATTCAAAATAAATTATTAAATCCCAAAGATATCATTGAATTTGAATACGACTTTGATATTCAATTTGAATATCTCTATTCCTTTTACAATTCTGTATCTAAAAATTATATTATTACTGATAAAATAGAAACTATTTTGAAAAAGTACTGTCTTAAAGTTGGTTTTTTTAATAGCAATTTAAATGAACTTTCAGAGTTTCTATTAAAATGCACTTATTCAAACATACCTTTTAATGATGTTTTAAATGCAATAAAACTATAATAGCTAATGGAAATAATATATCAAATTTTAGTATGTTAAGATAGAAACATCTTCTTAAGCTTTATTCGTTTAATCCTTTTCAAACATAGCACCGATAAAAGTAAGTATAACAAAATTATCACAAGTATGTTTTTTCTTTAATAGTCTATAATACTTTGCATTATCTATTTTAAGTAGTTTATTTTACCGTCTTCTATTGTTATTCAACAAAAAAACATTTATTTATTTTTTTTAGCATTTAAAACAAGTAAAAGCCTTTTATAACCATTTAGAACGATACAGATTTACACTTTTATAAATTTGTTTTGTCATAACTTTTATTATGCTAAATAAAAAAAAAATTAATTATGTAAATTTAAAATTAGAATTTTTAGAATCTGCTATTTTGAAGACGTATGCGTTGGGATATTCTGAAAAAGATATATGTAACCTCCTCGATTTAAAAATTTCTGACTACCACTTAATTTTACACAAGCTATATTTAAAGTATAATACTAGAGAATTATTTCAAACTGTTTATCTTGCTATAGAAAACGGACAAATTGATCGTTATGATTTAGTGAAAGAAGAAACTAAACAAGCTGCTCTACTAATTTCAAAAAAAGTAGTTGATTATTTTAATACAGATAACGTTAAAGCATCAATTATTACTGAACTCATTAAAACATTTATTGAAGAAACCCATAAAAATTTTTTGAAAAATTTAGATGCAACTGTTAACTTAGATATAACTCAAGAACAAAGTATCTATTGTTACTTAAAAATCACCAATAACCTCAACGCAAAATCAAGAATATCTTATCAAATTATTAATTCTAACAATAATATAGAAAAAAATTTAGCCTATAAATTAAAAGTCAATAACTTTTTTAATGTAATAAGGCGAATCTTTGAACTTAATCTAATCAATAGAACTAAATTTATTTCAGACCATAATGGTTTCGAGAAAAAACTATTAAAAACTTACAAAGATAAAATTGCCTGTGTTAAATATATTAAAAAAGCAAAATTAGAAGAACAAAATCTTTATATATATTTTGATTTAATCAATTTTTATAATGATTTAGAAAACAAATCACTTCACATAAAAAAGTACAAAAAAAACCATAAATTATGAAGAATGGCTGTTTACACATAATCACTTTGCGTATAACAAAAGTTTTGTTAGTGAACCGATACAATAATTAGGTAGGTTTCCTACAAACAATATTATTGTTTTTCAGAAGCGTATATAATTCCTAATTTCCAAAAGGAAATTTTTGCATGTACATAGGACTCAAACTTTCTTTTTTATTGAATTATAAATTTTGATATTTTTATAATCCACGCTTTCTATAAGCTATAATGATCATATACTAAGTCTTTTTAGAGTATATTAGTAATTCAATCAGTCATTTTATTTCTTTTATATTAATTCTTCACTAATAATAATTTATACACTTGAAAGAAACTACAATAAGTTAGACTGTTAAAAAAAGATAATCAAAATCAATTCCTCTAAAAATACAGTTCATTAAAACAAATAACAAGCACTTATTACAAACATTGCGGTAAACTATGTAATCAATCTATTTTTGCCTCAAAAAAGCGACTATGTCTTTAGTTAATAAAGAAAAATCCAATTTAAATTGGCATGTATTGTACGTTAGAGCAAAACAAGAATTTAAAATTGAAGATCATATTAATAATTCAGACTTTGATATAGAGGCTTTTTGTCCATCACGAATAGAAACAAGAATCTGGAGTGATAGAAAAAAGAAAGTTAGCGTGCCCATTTTACCCTCAATTATTTTAATAAAAACCCAAGAATCTCTTAGAGATAAAGTTTTTTCAATACCAGGTACTATACGCTATTTATTTTGGCTAGGAAAACCAGCCATTGTTAAAGAAACTGAAATAGAACAATTACGTTTTGTATCTCAACACAAAGATATAGTTTCTCATGAAGTTGAAGTACTAAAACCTGGAAAGACGATAAACCTAAAACCATTTGGGTTTTCTGACGCAAATGGCATTATTGAAAAAGTATCAAACAATGTATGCTGGATTATTTTAGAAACTTTAGGCTTTACAATTAAAGTAACTCTAAAATAAATAAAAATACAATTAGTAATATTTCTCTATTAGCACAAAAAATGTGACTAATAGCGGCGAAGCCGTGAAATTTCAGATGCTTTCATCTGAATGGATTTATTTAAAAACCATCCAAATAAACTCAAAATCAAAGAATATAGTAAGAGTGTCAAAGTTGAGACTTTACATTAATCTGCTAATTTCTTAAACCTTCAAGAAATACGCAAAAAACAATACCATAACAATTATGATAGAATTATTTAACTAGTAAAAAATAAAATTATGAATATAATTTCAAAATTTTTAAATGAGTATATACCTCTGGCTACGGTGATGATCATTTTGGTTTCATACTTTATTTCATTAAGTGTTTTTCCTGTTATAATTTATCTTAACTTAACAAAAAAACTCTCAAAGAAACCAAATAACAGAAGCTCTCATGTTAATAACATCCCAACTCTTGGAGGCATCCCTATTTTTATAAGTATTATTGTAACAACAACATTGTTAACAGCACTTATTGGTAACTTGAAAGAAATGTCTAATGCTCTAATTTTAAATATTTCCCTTGTTCTATTATTTTTTGTTGGAATTAAAGATGATATTTTAGAAATATCGTCTCGTAAAAAATTTGCAACGCAATGCTTATCTACTTTATTAATCATAATTTGTTCGCAAATAAAAATTTCATCCTTTCAAGGTATTATAGGTATTCATGATTTGCACCGATTTGTTTCAATAGTATTTACACTATTTGTTTTTACACTAATTATTAATGCTTTTAACCTAATAGATGGTATTGATGGTTTAGCTGGATCCTTAACAATTATTATTAGCTTGTTTTTTGGGGTATATCACTTACTTAATAAAAATTTTGTTGATGGCTTTTTTTCTTTTGCAATTATTGGAGCCACACTAGCTTTTCTAAAATATAATATATCAAATCATCGAAAAATATTTATGGGAGATACCGGATCAATGACCATAGGATTTTTATTGGCTTATCAGTCTGTTAGCTTACTTTCAATGCAAAAAAATACAGAGTTATTGTATCAAATTCACAATACACCGGTTTTTATTCTAGCCTTACTATCATTTCCTTTATTTGACACTTTTCGGGTTTTTATTATTCGAATAAAAAACAAAAAAAATCCATTTTCAGCAGACAGAAATCATTTACATCATAAATTAATCGATTTAGGATTATCTCATTTACAAGCAACAGGTCTCATTACACTATATACTATATTTATTACATCAATAACATTTATTTTTCAAGATTTTAATATAAATACACATCTAGTAATTGTAGCATTGTTAAGTACTATTCTTTTATTAGTACCATTCTTTATTAAAAGAAAAGAGGATGCAAGCAAATTTGTTTTTCCCTTTTTTTAGAACGTATAACCACTAATTTTTTATTAAATTACTAATATAGGTATAATGATATAGTAGACTTAAAAATAGATCCTACGATTGATAGACCAGAAAAACAAACCTGGACAAACTCTTTTGGAACGCCATATACAACTCAAAGGCTGTAAGTATATTGATGAAATTATCCCCTAAGGTACTAAACAAGATTTAGAAGATATATTACAAAGCTTCAAGGTGATGTACGAATTGTTGGAGATGGGTATAAATTAAAAAATTTACAAGGCGCACATACTGCAAAACAAAAGGTATTAAACTATATTATAACAAACGAGAACACAAATGTTTTTCTTACACATTATCAAGACATCAAAATAATTAATAATGAAAGCATTAAATTACATTTAAAAGTAGACAATAAAAAAAATCTAAAACTGATTTATACAAAAAAATTAATCTTAAAGAAAATGACTATTCCTAAACATCCTATTAAAAATAGATGTGTTTTACCTCCTATACTCAAGATATTTTAATGGTAAAACTCCTTAATTAGATAGAGGATCAGGCCAATTAGGTGTTGATTGCAGTTTTGCGATTTATGTACAAAAAAAAGAATTAATAGCTCAATTATTTATATTTAAAACCATTCCGAAAATAGTCGTTCCCGCTAAGAACTATTTTCTGACATAATTATTCTAAGCTTAACATTATTTCTCAACTAATTACCAACTATAACTAAAAAAGAGCAAGATTGTCAACTTACCTCTTTAAAGATCATTAAAAAAATTATAACTCTTTTTTTTTTAAACTCAATTAGCACTAATCAACTAATAACTAAAGAAACATGTGTGGTATTGTAGGCTATATAGGAAGTAGACCAGCTTCCCCAATTATTATACAAGGATTAAAACGACTAGAATACCGTGGTTATGATAGCGCAGGTATTGCTTTATATGCTAAAGGAACTGTTAATCTATATAAAACACTAGGCAAAGTTGCCGAGTTAGAAACTTTAAATGATTTCGCAGCAGCCTCTCAATGTATTGGCATGGGACATACACGTTGGGCGACTCACGGTATTCCATCTAATGCCAATGCACATCCCCACACCTCCAGTTCTGGAGAGCTAGTACTAGTACACAATGGAATTATTGAAAACTACGACGCTTTAAAGCGAGTTTTAGTCAAGAAAGGCTATACGTTTCAATCGGACACCGATACAGAGGTATTAGTGAACTTAATTGAGGATGTGCAAAAAACACACAATTATAAATTAGGTAAAGCGGTACAAATGGCTTTAACCCAAGTTACTGGCGCCTATGCTATTGTTGTATTTGATACTAAAAAACCCAATGAATTAGTCGTAGCAAAATTAGGAAGTCCCTTAGCTATTGGTATAGGAGACCGTGAGTTTTTTATTGCTAGCGATGCCTCCCCTTTTATCCAGTTTACGAACAAAGCCATTTATTTAGAAGATCATCAAATGGCTATATTAAAACAGGGAAAAAAACCAAAAATAAAAAACATTAAAGATGGTCTTGTAATAGATTATTACCTTCAAGAATTAGAGCTTAATTTAGAACAGATGGAAAAAGGAGGCTATGATCATTTTATGATCAAGGAGATATTTGAGCAACCTCATGCCATTAAAAACACCTATCGAGGCCGTTTACTAGTCGATCAAAGCTTTATCAAAATGGCTGGGCTCGAAGATCATTTAGAAAAATTAAACAATGCTAACCGTATCATTATCGTTGCCTGTGGTACCTCTTGGCATGCAGCTTTAGTAGCAGAATATACTTTTGAAGATTTAGCAAGAATCCCTGTAGAAGTAGAATATGCTTCGGAGTTTAGATACAGAAATCCCATAATTGCAGAAAAAGATGTCGTAATTGCCATTTCACAATCAGGTGAAACTGCTGACACCTTAGCGGCTATTAAATTAGCTAAATCTAGAGGAGCATTTGTTTTTGGTGTTTGTAACGTCGTAGGCTCGTCTATTGCACGTGAAACTCATGCAGGTGCTTATACGCATGCAGGTCCAGAAATAGGAGTTGCATCAACAAAAGCCTTTACTACACAAGTTACCGTACTAACACTTATTGCCTTACGTTTAGCCATATTCAAAGGCAATATTTCAAATTCAGATTTCAAACATCATTTACATGAGCTTGAAATGATTCCTGAAAAAGTTGAAAAAGCATTAGAATCAGACGCTCAAATTAAAGTGATTGCTGATATTTACAAAAACTCAGCTAATTGCTTATACTTAGGAAGAGGATATAATTTTCCCGTTGCCCTTGAAGGCGCCCTAAAACTAAAAGAAATATCCTATATACATGCCGAAGGCTATCCTGCTGCAGAAATGAAACATGGGCCTATTGCATTAATTGATGAACATATGCCGGTAATCGTCATTGCAACAAAAAAAGGACATTATGACAAAGTAGTCAGTAACATTCAAGAAATTAAAGCTAGAAAAGGTAAAATCATTGCTATTGTCACTGAAGGAGATGTTGATATTAGAGAGCTATCAGATCATGTGATTGAAGTTCCTGAAACGTTAGAAGCTTTAACACCACTATTAACCACTATTCCCTTACAGTTACTATCTTATCATATTGCTGTATTATTGGGGAAAAATGTAGACCAACCAAGAAATTTAGCAAAGTCAGTTACAGTAGAATAAAATCCCTTTTCAAAGCTTAAATTATTAAAAATTTTATACTGCTTATGTCTTTTCATAACTACCAATTAAATCATTATAATGTCATGTATAATGACTCTTTTACAAATTCAAATGCATTGAAGTCTTTCACCAAGGACATTGTTACCAATATTATTAAAAAACACTCGGAGTCTTATATTTTAGTTCAAATCTAAACTAATATCAATTTAGATACAGAAGCTAAAGAACATTAGTTAGGTACTTTGAGGCATAAAAATCACATTAAAATCATTCAATACTAAAGAGGTATTTATACAGTCATTTACTTTTAAAGATGATATTATAAACCATCATGATATTTATAGTAAAATAAAAAAAATTATTTTATGCAGAAATCAAAAGCAGTCATTGTAAGTGGCTATTTTAACCCACTTCACAAATGCCAAATAGATACTTTCAAAATTATTACAAGACAAACGTCTTTTTATTATAGGAAATCTAAAAGTAGTAGATAAATGCTTTTTATCTATAGATCAAGATCGCACGGTTACTACCAGCATCACCAAAATTCATGAGCTTTTTCTAAACACTATGACTTAGCTTTTGTAACGGAGGAGATCAAAAACAACGATACTATACCCGAACGCCCTATTTGCAAAGCTTTAGACATGACTCTTTTAGACGGTTTGGGTAGTAAAATACAGTCATAATCTTGGTTACTTAAATAAGTAGCTGTATAAAAAAACAATTTACAATATCTTAAAACTTTATTATGAAAAAAATCGCACTAATCACGGGGGTCACAGGGCAAGATGGATCATATTTAGCCGAATTTTTATTACAAAAAAACTATATTGTCCATGGTATTAAAAGACGTAGTTCTTTATTCAATACCGATAGAATTGACCACTTGTATCAAGACCCACATGCAGAAAACAGAAACTTCATTCTCCATTATGGCGATATGACAGATAGCACCAATCTAACACGTTTGATACAACAAGTTCAACCAGACGAGATTTATAACTTAGCGGCAATGAGCCATGTGCAAGTGTCCTTTGAAATGCCTGAATATGTAGCTGATGCCGACGGGATTGGTACACTAAGACTTTTAGAAGCCATTCGTTTATTGGGTTTAGAACAGAAAACTAGAATCTATCAAGCCTCTACATCCGAACTCTATGGCAAGGTACAAGAAGTCCCACAGACAGAAACCACCCCATTTTATCCTCGTTCTCCGTATGCTGTGGCTAAAATGTATGCCTATTGGATTACGGTTAACTATCGTGAAGCTTACAATATGTTTGCTTGTAACGGAATACTTTTTAATCACGAGTCCCCTCTAAGAGGCGAAACCTTTGTCACTCGTAAAATAACAAGAGCCGTATCTAAAATCGCCTTAGGTCTTCAAGACAAACTTTACTTAGGAAATTTAGATGCCCAACGAGATTGGGGTCATGCTAAAGATTATGTACGAATGATGTGGATGATACTCCAAGCAGAACAACCTGAAGATTGGGTCATCGCCACAGGTAAAACAACACCTGTAAGGGAGTTTGTGCGTATGAGTTTTGCTGAATTAGGTATTGAAGTTAATTTTGAAGGTACAGGGATTAATGAAAAAGCTTATGTGGTGGCGTGTACCAATAACGAATTTCAATTACCCGAAGGTAAAGAAGTTCTTAATGTAGACCCAAAATACTTCAGACCAACAGAGGTTGATTTATTAATAGGAGACGCTACAAAAGCCAACACAAAATTAGGATGGATACCCCAGTATAACTTACAAGATTTAGTAAAAGATATGATGGCTAGCGATATTGAACTGATGCAAAAAGAACAGCACCTAAAAGAAAATGGCTATAAAATTTTAAACTATTTTGAGTAGAAAACATCATTAAAAATACAAACTAACAAACACTTCGTAAGAGAACTAGTAGATGTATTTTTAAACTGATTTGTAAAACTTATAAACTAAATCGTTTATAACTAAATTTATTAATAAAATGATTAATAAAATAAATAACTCCACAAAAATATATATTGCTGGTCACAGAGGCATGGTCGGATCCGCTATATGGCGAGCCCTAGATGCCAAGGGCTACACCAATTTAATAGGATTAACCTCTAAACAACTTGATTTAACAAATCAACAAGCTGTAAATCATTTTTTTGAGGATATTAAACCAAGTGTAGTTATTGATGCTGCCGCTCGTGTGGGAGGTATCCTAGCTAATAATAACTACCCATATCCATTTTTAATGGAGAACTTACAAATACAAAATAACCTCATTAATGGTGCACATAACAACAACGTTGAAAAATTTATTTTCTTAGGCAGTTCGTGTATCTATCCAAAACTAGCAACACAACCACTTAAAGAAGACTATTTACTAACAGGGTCCTTAGAACCCACCAACGAATGGTATGCCTTGGCAAAAATTGCAGGCATAAAGGCCTGCGAAGCTATACGCAAACAATACGGCAAAGACTTTGTTAGTTTAATGCCTACAAACTTGTATGGCCCTTTTGATAATTTCCATTTACAAACCTCGCATGTTTTACCTGCCATGTTGCGTAAGTTCCATGAAGCTAAAATAAATAACCATGCGCCTGTGACTCTTTGGGGTTCAGGTACACCCATGCGAGAGTTTTTACATGTTGACGATTTAGCTCAAGCCGTACTATTTGCCTTAGAGCATTTATTACCAGAGTATTTATACAATGTAGGAACGGGTAAAGACGTCACTATTAACTCACTCGCAAAAACTATTCAAACTATTACTGAGCATCAAGGAGATATCCTTTGGGATAATACTAAACCCGATGGCACCCTCCGCAAATTAATGGACAGTTCTAAAATGAACGCTTTAGGCTGGCATGCTAGTTATGACCTTAAAGCTGGTATTGAACACACCTATGACTGGTTTTTAAAAAACCAAGATAGTTTTAAACAAATAACTTTATAATGAATAATAATACGTACTACAAGGTACTTTAAATTATTATTCACAATCAACAAAATATGACTATTAAAAACATCTGTTGTTTAGGAGCTGGCTATGTGGGAGGACCAACCATGTCCGTCATTGCTTTAAAATGTCCCGAAATAAAAGTAACTGTCGTCGATTTAAATGAAGCGCGTATCGCTGCTTGGAACGATGAAAATCTAGAAAATTTACCAATATATGAACCTGGACTTGACAAGGTCGTTGAAAAAGCAAGAGGTCGTAATCTTTTTTTCTCTACGGATGTGGATACTGCTATTGCTGAAGCTGACATGATCTTTATTGCCGTTAATACACCTACCAAAACCTATGGAGAAGGCAAAGGCATGGCAGCCGATTTAAAATTTGTAGAGCTTTCAGCCAGACAAATCGCAAGAGTAGCCAAGTCTGATAAAATCATTGTTGAAAAATCAACATTACCTGTTCGCACTGCTGAAACATTACAAACGATTCTAGACCACACAGGTAATGGCGTTCATTTTGAAGTATTGTCAAATCCTGAATTTTTGGCTGAAGGCACTGCCATGGATGATTTGTTTAATGCAGATCGTGTTTTAATTGGTGGTAACGAAACGCCAGAGGGGCAAAAAGCAATAGCTGCATTGGTAGAAGTTTATGCACACTGGTTAAAGCCAAGTCAAATTTTAACTACAAATGTTTGGTCGTCCGAATTATCTAAATTAACAGCAAATGCTTTTTTAGCTCAGCGAATTTCTTCTATAAATGCCATGTCTGCTTTATGTGAAGCTACCGAAGCTAATGTTAATGAAGTGGCACATGCTATTGGCACGGACAGCCGTATTGGACCAAAATTCTTAAAAGCTTCTGTGGGTTTTGGAGGCTCTTGTTTTCAAAAGGATATTCTGAACTTGGTTTACCTCTGTAGATATTTTAATTTACCTGAGGTTGCCGACTATTGGGAACAAGTAATCAAATTAAATGACTATCAAAAATATAGATTTGCAAAAAAGATTATTACCACATTATTCAACACAGTAAACGGTAAAAAAATTGCTTTTCTAGGATGGGCTTTTAAAAAGGATACCAATGACACCCGTGAGTCTGCCGCCATATATGTCGCTGAACATTTAATAGAAGATGGTGCCGAAATACATATATATGACCCTCAAGTTTCGGAAGCTAAAATAATATCAGACATGCAATACCTATGGTCTTTAAAAGGTTTAAATGAGAATAAAATAGAACAAAAACTAAAACAACTGGTAGTCTATAACTCTTACGAAAAAGCTGTAAAAAATGCACATGCTATTGCTATTTTAACAGAATGGGATGAGTTTTTAGGATACCCTTGGGGAAAAATATATATAGAAATGTTAAAACCGGCTTTTGTCTTTGATGGGAGAAATCTACTAGATTTAGATAAGCTAAATAAAATAGGATTCAAAAGCTATACTATTGGAAAATAAGATTTGTTTAAAGATATTATTATTTTAAACTTCAGCATTATATCATAGCATCCTATTCTCCATTTTTTCGGCAAAAAAATTTTTAGTCAAAAATCTTTTCAAATTAAATAAATGCAAGACGCGAAACGTGTAGCTAATAACACTGGTATTTTATATCTCAGAATGGTCATCACCGTTTTTATTTCACTCTATGTAACAAGGTTAGTGCTAGCAGCTTTAGGAACTGAAGACTTTGGAATATTTAGTGTTGTTGGGGGAGCTATAACAATGCTTACATTTTTGAATGCAGCAATGACCTCTGCAACACAACGTTTTATGTCTTATGCTAAGGGTGAAGCTAATAATATGAAGCTAAAAAACATATTCAATGTAAGCTTAATTCTTCATTTTTTAATAGCCATAGCCATTACTGTAATTTTAGAAGTTGCTGGATATTTTTTTTTTAATGGTGTATTAGAAATCAATCCTGAACGAATTAATGCAGCCAAACTTATATATCAATTTTTAATAGTAAGTACTTTTTTTACAATAATATCTGTTCCATACGATGCTGTTATAAATGCAAATGAGAATATGCTTTTTGTTGCCATAATTGGTGTTATAGAAGCTTTTCTTAAGTTAGCTATCGCATATTATGTTACTTATACTGTTTTTGACAAACTTATAAGCTATGGTTTTTTAATGGCAATTCTTATTATTTTACTTTTGGTTTGTAGACAATTATATTGTCACATAAAATATGAAGAAGTAGATATTAACTTAAAAAAATATAAAGACAAATTATTATTTAAAGAAATGTCAAGGTTTGCTGGGTGGTCACTTTTAGGATCATCCTCAGGAATGCTATCTAACTATGGTCAAGGTATTGTACTGAATATGTATTTTGGGACTTTGATAAATGCTTCTCAAGGAATTTCGAATCAAGTTAATGGGCAATTAAGCTCATTTTCTAATACCATGTTAAAAGCTCTAAATCCGGTAATTGCAAAAAGTGAAGGAGCTGGTAATAGAAAAATGCTGATAAGCTCTGTTAAATTAGGTAGTAAATTTTCATATTTTCTGCTTTCTTTTTTTGCAATACCCGTAATTATAGAAATGCCCTTAATACTAAATTTATGGTTAAAAGATGTACCTGATTATGCTGTAACTTTCTGTAGATTGTTATTGATAAAAAACTTACACGACCAACTATTTGTCACATTAGCACCTGCAATAGCCGCTGTGGGAAATATTAAGAAATATCAAATATACATTTCTCTTTTAGCTTTTACACCATTAATTATTACCGCCATTTTGTTTTCAATGGGCTATGAACCCTATGTATTATATATTGTTTTCATTATACAAAGTGCGGCAAGGTCTTATTTTATCACTTTATATCACGCAAATAAAAACCTTAATTTGTCAATTTCAGGGTTTTTAAATGATGTGGTCTTCAGATGTTTAAGTGTTGCACTGATAGTCTTTATAATTGGTAGTTTATTACATATTTTTTTAGAAGTAGGATATTTAAGACTGTCTCTTGTCATTATAATATGTTCTATCCTTAATCTTCTTGGTTTAGCTTTTATCGTATTAAAAAGTAACGAGAAAAAAATCATATATGAATTAATATTACCTATCATCAAACGGTTAGGAATAATTAAAGCTTAATGAATAAAAAGAAAATTTCACTTTTACATATATTATGACAGAACCTCAAATATTAGATAAAACAGTAATCCAAAATGGTTATTGTATTGGTTGTGGAGCATGTGCAGCAAAAAAAGACTCTCCTTTTAAAATGAAAATGGATAAATATGGAAACATTGTTGCTGAAGCTTCATCAGACTTAAGTCTAAGCTCTGTTGATGTATTAAATATTTGCCCTTTTTCTGGAAAATCTAAGAATGAAACTGAATTGGCAGATATTGTGTTTTCTGACATCGAAAAAGTTGATGATAGAATAGGAAAGTATGAAAAAACCTTTGCTGGGTATGTAAAAGAAAAAGAATTTAGAAAAAAAGGGAGTTCTGGCGGAATTGCGAAATGGATTGGATATCAATTATTAAAAAATAATGAAGTAGATTATTTTGTTCAATTAATACCAAATCAATCAAATGACTCTTCTGCACCATTGTTTGACTATGGATATTTTAGTGATCCTGAAGAGGTCTTAAATGGATCTAAATCTTCTTATTATCCAGTAACATTAGAAAATGTTATAAAAAAAATAAACAAAACAGATGCTCGTTTTGCAATAACTGGTGTTCCTTGCTTTATTAAAACATTACGTCTATTATCATTAGAAGATATTGTTTTAAGAGAGAGAATAAAGTACACAATAGGAATTGTATGTGGAGGAATGAAGAGTGCAAATCAATCTAAAATGATTGGTTGGGAGCTAGGGGTTGAACCAGAAAACTTAATAAATATAGACTTTAGAAGAAAATATAAAGACAGACCAGCAAGTCAGAAAATATATCAAGTCTGGTCTAATAAAGATTCTATAGAACGGTACAAAAATGCTAATGAGATTTATGGAACAGATTATGGTTCTGGTTTTTTTAAACCCAAAGCATGTGATTTTTGTGATGACGTAGTGGGTGAACTAGCAGATATAAGTATTGGAGATGCTTGGCTGAGAGATTTTAGAGATGATCCTAACGGAACCTCACTGGCAATTGTTCGAAACAAAAATATTTTAGAAATATTAAAGCAAGCATCTGAAAAAAATAAAGTAAAATTAACAGAGATCACTGCAGAAGAAACCGGCAAATCTCAATTAGGAGGTTTTAGGCATCGTAGAGAAGGCTTATCATTAAGATTATCCCATAAAGAAAAAAACAAACAATGGTATCCTAAGAAAAGAGTGGTACCTGGGGAATTTAACTTATCTGAAAAAAGAAAGAAAATCTACAACCTTAGGGAAGATATTGCAATTAAAAGTCATAAGGAATTTTATAATGCACTTAAAAAAAACAACTTAAACATATTTAAAGAAGAAATGGCTCCTTTAGTAAATAAATACATTGCAGCCAACAAGCCAAGTTTAAGCTTACGTTTAAAGAGGAAATTTTTAAGATACATACAAAAAATGAAAAAATGAAAATTGGTATAATGACAACCCATTCATCATTAAATAATGGTGCTGTTTTACAAGCATATTCTTTACAAACATATCTGGAAAGCTTAGGGCATGACGTAGAGTTTATTAACTATGAGGAACCTTACCCTTTTAAATATAGAAATTATTTTTCAAAACGTATTTCAATAACATTAAACCTTTGGAAAGACAGGTTAAATGAGAAAAAATATAAGAGAAAAGGTGAATTTGGCAATTTACTTAAAAGAACGACTACTGTTTATAAAACCTTAGAGGACTTACAAAAAAACCCTCCTAAATTTGATGTTTATATAACAGGTAGCGATCAAGTTTGGACAGTTGCTAGCAGAAAAAAAGTTAGGCGCCCTTTTTACTTAGATTTTGGATTTAAAGAAGTGAAAAGAATTTCTTACGCAGCAAGTTTAGGTCAATGCATAGTGCCAGAATATATGGAAAAAGATATGCGAGATTTGTTACTTAAATTTGATGCAATAAGTGTTCGTGAAAGTTCGGGTGTAAAATATATTCAAAATTTGGTTGGAGATAAAAAAGACATTTTTCATGCAATAGACCCAACATTATTAGTAGAACCAAGTATTTTTTCTAAAATATTTTCAAAAGATTTACAATTAAAACAAGAAAGCTTTATTGTATGTTATTCCTTAACGGCCTATAACGATAAGGAAAAGGCGATGGTTAATTATATTCAAAATAAATTAGGAAGCCTACCTATTAAAAATTTAAGAAATCCCGGAACATGTATTAGGATAAAAGACGCAGAAAATATTATAGTCACACCAAGTGAATGGTTAAAGTATTTTAGCATGTCTAAAATAAATATTTGCACATCCTTTCACGCAGTAGTATTTTCATTGGTATTCCACAAACAATTTGTTGTTATTTCTCCATATATCAACAAAAGAATTATGTCCTTGTTAAAATTAGTGAATCTAGAAAATCATTTTATTACAGATTTCAACAAACAAAACATAGATACTCTAATAGAAAAAAAAATTGATTGGAATCACGTAGACAAACAAATTGAAACAAGTAGAGAAAAAAGTAAACTATTTTTAATTGATGCTCTAACAAATTAATTTTAAAAACCTTTTACATAAGTTATGATATCTGTAGTAATACCTTTATACAATAAAGAAACAACAATAATAAAAACTGTGTCATCAGTACTAAATCAAACATATACTGATTTTGAGTTGATTATTGTAGACGATGGTTCATTGGACAAAAGTATAACTTTATTAAAAAACACCTTTAATACTAATGAGTGTATTAAAATTGTATCTCAAAAAAATCAGGGAGTTAGTGTCGCAAGAAATACTGGAGTAGAGAATTCTAAATATAACTTAATTGCTTTTTTAGATGGGGATGATTTATGGGAGCCTACTTATTTAGAAAACATGCACAACATATATTTAAAGTTCCCGAATGCCGGAATGTATTGTTGTGCTGGATTTATTAAAAATGCAGATGGTTCAATTTTTAAGAGAATCAACAATAAAATTACTGAAAAATATTCTAAAATTTCATTTTTCCAAAACCCACATGTTTTTTTACACACGAGTGCTACAATGGTTCAAAAAGATGTGTTTTATAGAGCAAAAGGATTTCCTCCTGGCATGTTAAGGAATCAAGATTATGCTTTATTCTTCTCCATTGCCTTAATTTCAGATGTCTGCTATTGCAACATACCTTTAAGCACCTATGTTGGAGGTGTACCAAATCAAGCTACAAGTAGTTTTACTATGAAAACATTAAACTCAGTAATATCAAGACATAATAAGGTTTACAACAATTGGATTCAGTCAAATAAGACTAAAAATGATTTTTTAATTTTCACTAAATATGAATTGAGACATCAGTTCAAAGTACATATAATTAAAAATGAATATGACTTTTTAGACTCTTTTTTTAGAAACTTGGATTTAAAATTGTTAAAAGAATTTCACTTTATTGAAAGATTTATGTACAAAAGAAAAAAATTAAAATTTTTATCAAAATTAACAATAAATATTACAAAAGTAAGATGGCGTTTAAGAGGCTATCCCATTTTTACTTCTTACTAACACCATTTCTATAACAACTATATGATTATAATTAAACTTTTAAGAAAAATATATATACGCTTTTTTTTTAATATTCCTATAAAAAAAATACCAGAATGTATAGAAAATCCACATCAAGCTTCAAAACTCATCTACGATACTTTAATATCAGATGAGCCATCTATGATTGCTCGTTTTGGTAGCACAGAACTTGCAACATTGATTAATTATTTGGAAGTAAAAAAACAAGATAAGAATATATGGAAGTATATAAAAACCGGTTTGCCATGGTGGTGGGAACAAAACATAATCGATCAAATGCAACAATGGAGTGGTTTTTTCCCCCCAACAAAAGACAAAATTGAACAGTTTTGCGAACTAATGCTTCAGGACATAAAAGAAGTTGATATTTTAGGTTCTTGGATAGCAAATGAGTATTATTTTGAAGACCGCCTTATGGCCAAAAAGGTACATCTTAGGCTTTTAGACCCTTTTGGGTTTGAAACGCAAACACCATGGACAGCAGCATTAAAAGACAAAAAAATATTGATAGTTCATCCTTTTGTAGAATTAATGATAAGTCAATACCAAAATAGAACACTTCTTTTTAACAACAAGGATGTTTTACCTACGTTTGCATCCATAGCTGGTATAAAAGCCATACAAAGTTTAGGTGCTGCAGATCCTCGGTTTTCGGATTGGTTTGAAGCTTTAAGCTTCATGAAAGCCAAAATCAATGAGCAAGACTACGACATTTGCCTAATTGGAGCTGGTGCTTATGGTTTTCCCTTAGCGGCACATGTAAAACGAATGGGAAAAAAAGCAGTACATATGGGAGGGAGCTTGCAATTACTTTTTGGTATTCGAGGTAAGCGATGGGATGACCCTAATTATGGTGTTAAGGAATGGGGAATTCCAAAAGGGAGTTACAGTAACTTGGTAAACGAACATTGGGTTAGACCTGGTGATAATTTAAAACCTAAAAATTCACAACAAGTTGAAGGATCTTGTTATTGGTAGTCAATATGAAAAAATTATTTAGAATTTTTTATTTAGTTCCTGGTCTATTAATTAAATTATTTGAAATTGCAAATGATGGAGCTCGAGACATTCAAAATAAAATAAGGTTTAAAGACGCTATAATTGAGAAAGGTGCTAGTTTTAACCCTAAGACCATCTTGAAAGAAAATTCAAAAGTTTCATCCGGGTGCATATTAAATAATGTCTTTTTAGAAAGTTATTCATACATCGGTAGAAATTGTCTCATTCAAAATACCAGTATAGGCAAATTTTGTTCTATTGCCAATGATGTATTCATCGGTTTAGGTTGTCATCCTATCAATAGATTTTCAACTTCTCCAATTTTTTATAATAAAAATAACCCTCTTAAAATTGCATTAGTAGAAGACGATAAAACTTTCGTTGAATACAAAAAAATTGAAATAGGGAACGATGTCTGGATTGGTGCTCGTGCTATTATTCTTGACGGTGTTAAAATAGGCAATGGAGCCATAATAGCAAGCGGAGCAATCGTAACTAAAGATGTTGAGGATTACGAAATAGTAGGTGGTATTCCTGCTAAATTAATTAAAATGAGATTTGAAAAGGATAAAATTAATCAGCTAAACAAGTCACATTGGTGGTCATTACATTTGGAAGATATATTATCCTATTTTGAATAACACATATATATTATACTTATCTTCTTTTAAATCAAATTGAAAAGATTTTATTCATATGTTCCCAATTCAATAATACAAATTAATTAATGACTTTAACAAAACAAAAGCTAAAACAATATGCACTATTATTTACTTTATTTGGGCTTTTAATAGTAGTTAGCACTAATATATTAGCAAAAGCTGGTATTCTTTTTAGTTTGGGCACCTATGCTTCAATAGTAATAATGTATGTCTCAATTATTATTTTTGCAAAATTTGCATATAATGTTGGTTTAAAACACGTTCCTAAATTCCTTTCTATTGTATACCGCCTTTTAATTTCTTGGTTTATTTTACAAATAATAAGAGGTGCTTTAATTGCAAATAATTATTGGGAATATAAACTTTTATTTTTCAATTCCTTAACTTTTACCTTGATTAGCTTAGTTTTCTTTTTAGGAAATAACCTAAACATAACAAAATACATTTTTCAAAAATATTTATATGCCATTTTACCAATAGCAATAGTTTTATTGCCATTAACTCATAATGTAGCGAATCAGTTATTTTCCAGATTGGCTATTCCTGTAACAATCTTATTACTTTTTATTCCATATATTAAAAAAAAATGGATTATTATATTAACAGTCATTATGATAATCTCTATACTTTCTGAACCAGGATTTAGAACAGGGTTTATAAAAATAGGGGTTTCTCTACTATTACTAATTGGTCTTTATACCAAATTGTTAAATTCAAAAACCGTAAAAAGCATCATATTTTTAACCATGTTAGCACTACCTATTATAATGCTTACTTTAGGGATAATTGGGAGTTATAACATTTTCGAGAAGTTATCTGAAAATGAAGATTTAGAATATAAAATAGAAGTAGGAGATAAACTTCAAAAACAAAATATTGATACGAGATCTTTTCTATACGAAGAAGTTTTAGAAGATTTAATAAGTACAGACAACTTACTATTTGGAAAGAGTCCATCTCAAGGGTATAAATCATATTTTTTTTACAATAATGGAGGAGCTATGAATGGTATTCGTTATTCCTCAGAGGTTAATATATTAAACCTTATGCTATATTTTGGTTTAGTAGGTTGCATGCTCATGGTCATCTTAGTTATAAGTGTGTCATATTATGGCATTTTTAAATCCAATAATAAACTGGCTATCACTTTAGGTTTTTTATTACTAAGTCGCTACTTATTATTTTTTATAGAGGAATTTACTCAGTTTAATTTTAATTTTTACTTTTTTTGGCTGGTTATGGGGTTGGTAGCATCAAAACAATTCAGAAGCATGAATGAGAGTCAAATAAAACTTTGGGTTAGAAATATTTTTAACAAAAGCTCTAAACAGAGTATTAGCCTAAATAAATAAAGATTTATTCATTACTACAATCTTCATAAAGCTTATTTTTTTAGTAGTTCATATTTAACTACAGACACCAAAAACAAATATGTGTATCACAAATAACTTTAGTTCTACTAAAAATGGGAAACTGGAAAAGATGTTTTTTCATTTCTAATGGTGTATTTAACATGATGGACAATTACAAAAACACATATCAGTACTTAGTATATTACAATAATGATAGAACTAAAAACAATAGCAGTATTACTTACCTGCCACAACCGAAAAGATAAAACCATAATGTGTTTAGATGCTTTATTTAAAACATCTTTACCTGAAAATCATTCTTTAGAAGTCATTCTGGTAGATGATGGTTCAACCGATGGTACATCCAAAGCTGTAAAAAAATATTTCCCTAAAGTACATATCATTACAGGAAATGGCAATTTGTATTGGAACCAGGGCATGCGATTAGCCTGGAAATCTGCATATAACATAAAAGATTATGATTTTTATGTATGGTTAAATGACGATACATTTATTGAAAATGATGCTATTACCCATTTAGTATCTAGCTATGAAAGATTTAAAAAAGAAAACCTATCAGAAGCTATTATTGTGGGGTCTTGCAAAAATAATGAAACCTCTACTCGCTTTTCTTATGGTGGACACACCGATAAAGGAATAGTTATACCTAATGGTAAATTACAAAATGTAAAATACATGAATGGCAATTTTGTTTTAGTCTCTAAAACAGTTTTTCATATTTTAGGCAATCTAAATAAAGATTATACGCATGGAATGGGTGATTATGACTATGGATTAAGAGCCTTAGAAGAGAATATACATGTTATTATATCTGAAAAATATGTAGCAACTTGTGCTATAAATAAAGGCATTCCTACTTGGTGTAATCCAAATAAAAAACTTAAACAAAGATGGTCTCATTTCAATTCCCCGTTGGGCTTAAATATTAAAGAATATAAAATATTTAGAAAAAGGTTTTGGCCGAAATCCTATTACAAATCAATCATCAAAGCTTATTTCAAAATGTTATTACCTAAAATCTATTATAAATTATCGTTAAATAAATAATCTTTTTCTTAAAAATAAAAATATGAACAGATTTAGAATAGTATTATGTGAATTTTTTTCGAGGCTTCCAATGTCTGGATATATGCGTGGTATATTATATTCTTTTAGTCCAATAAAATATGTTCTCAAAAAAAATGAAAAATGCAAAATTTTTATAGGTAACGGTGTTTTGTTCGATACATTGTATCCTGAAAATATTGAAATTGGAAATTATACAACGATTGCTGCTGGCAGCAAAATTATAACACATTATCTAATACCAAATAATGGAAATCCTGGGTTCATATTTAGAAAAGGTAACGTTAAAATAGGTAGAGCAACTTTTATTGGTTCAAATGTAATTATCACAAATGAAGTAACAATCGGCAACAATGTAATAGTTGGTTCAGGTTCTATTATTACCAAAAGTATTCCTGATAATCAAATATGGGCAGGTAATCCTGCTAAATTCATAAAGCATAGGTTTATTGAAAACAAATAACCATTAATGGTTTTTACCATATAATCCATCTTAAATAATATCTAAGTTAATAGCAAATTAATGATTCAAATGAAACGCTTAGCTCCCATTTGCCTATTTACGTACAATCGATTAAGTGAAACCCAACAAACCGTAGCAGCATTACAACAAAATTTTTTAGCTAAAGAAAGTGATCTGTTTATATTTTCAGATGGAGCAAAGATTGATGATGGTACGTTAAAAATAAAAGAAGTTAGAACCTTTTTAAAAAACATTTCAGGTTTTAAATCGGTAACACTCTTTGAGTCAAAAAAAAACAAAGGCTTAGCCAATTCTATAATTGATGGCGTAACAAAACTACTCTTAACACATGAATCTGTAATCGTTTTAGAGGATGATTTAATTACCACCCCTAACTTTTTAGATTTTATGAATCAAGCTCTGGAATATTATAAAGCTGATGATACAATTTATACCATAAATGGGTATTCTCCTTTGATTAAAAACATGGACTTAGATACTTTCTATTTGCATAGTAGATGTTTTCCTTGGGGATGGGCAACTTGGAAAAAAAATTGGAATAAAGCATATTTTGATAAAGAGAACATTAGAAAACATATTTCTTTAAATTCAAATGTCTTACCAAATTTTGATAAATATATTGGTGATGATGCTAGCTATATGTTACTAGAAACTTTAAATAATAAAATTAATTCTTGGTACATTAGGTGGGTTTTTAATAACTATTTAGAAAATAAAAAATCTATTTTCCCTGTTTTATCTAAGGTTCAGAACATAGGAGATACAAAAGAAGCTACTAATTATAGCGGGGGTATATCTGCTTATTATTCTGTATTAGACAACTCTCACTACACTAGTTTTGATTTTAGTAAAACAATTATATTAAACAAAACAGACTCTCGTTTTTTAAAATATTTTTCTAAAAAACATAAATTCCTTCATCGATTAAGAATGTTATCATCCAGAGGTGGAGTAAAAAAACTAACAACAGAAATAAAAACAAAAATTTTTAAATAATGGACATACTTAAAAAAATTATATTGTTTTTATTAAAAAAAACTCTTTGGAAGAGATACGAATTTGGAGAAAACTTTCATGCAGGAAGAGGAGTAGTATTTTGGGCTAAGAACCAAATCAAAATAGGAACCAATTTTTATATTGGTCGCTATTCACAAATTGAATGTGATTCCATCATAGGAAACAATGTCCTTATTGGGAACAATGTCGCTTTTATTGGCAAATACGACCATAATTATACTCAAATTGGGGTGCCAATCAGGTTGGCCAAACAAATAAGAGATAACGATTATAATTGGCTAGGTCTAAATTCTAAAGTAGTTGTTGAAGACGATGTCTGGATAGGTTATGGAGCAACTATAATATCGGGAATTACAATTAAAAAAGGAAGCATAGTTGCGGCAGGAAGTGTCGTAACCAAAGATGTTGAACCATATACAATTGTTGGCGGTAATCCTGCGAAATTAATTTCAATGCGTTTTGACCAAGATCAAATCCATCAACACGAATTAAAATTATATCGAAATTAGATACTTTATTTATATGTTCTAATGTTTTAGTCCATTTTTTTACCAGATAAAATATTTATCAGTAAAAAATATAAAATTGTTAAATGTTGTTATCCTTTCCCCAGTAATTGTTAAAACAAATCTAAAAAAAACATATTCTATTTCATACCAACAAAAACACATCTGATTTAATAAATAACAGCAGTATTAAAACTTACAAATCTATATTCCACTTAAGCGGAATATAGGCATATATCAATACCTAAAAAGGACGTTTCCTTTATGTTATTTTTATAACCAAGCTCTAACTGGAATCTCTTTTCACAAACATCAATCTATCACTTTTCTAATTGTGAAACTGATGGTATAACTCTAATTATTAGCTGCTTCAGTATATAACAAAAAATTCATAAAGATCATTAATGGCAAACATTAACAAATACCACCTATAGTTTAAATATTTAAACCTACTCTTTATAAACACTTAATAAATAAAAAAAATCGAGTGACAAAAAATTATATACAAGTAAACCTTAAAAAAAATGAATTTAAAAGAAATAGTAAAACGTCATGTTTACACAGCTTCACTTTCAGAAATACAAATAAATAAGAAGCATATTATAAATACCATTAACCCACATTCGTATTGTGAAGCAAAAAAAGATAACGTGTTTGCCGAAGCTTTATTAAATAGTGATGTGTTACTACCAGATGGTTCTGGCATTGTTTTAGCTACCAAAATATTGACAGGTAAAAAAATAAATAAAATTGCTGGAGCAGATATACACCATTTTTTATTAGAACAAGCTGATTTAAAAAAACAAAAAGTATTTTACTTAGGAGCTTCAAAAAGCACATTAAATTTAATAGAAAAACGCATAGCAAAAGAGTTTCCAAACATACAAGTTGCTAGTTATTCTCCACCTTACAAACAGGAGTTCTCACAAGAAGACACCAATACTATGCTCTCAAAAATAAATACTTTTAAACCCTCTATTGTGTTTGTGGGAATGACGGCTCCAAAACAAGAAAAATGGGTATATAACAATAAAGAATCCATAGACGCTATTACCATTACATCAATAGGTGCCGTATTTGACTTTTACGCAGGAACTGTAAAGCGCTCTGCTCCTATTTGGATAGATTTAGGATTGGAATGGTTCCCTCGACTATTAAAAGAACCAAGAAGATTATTTTACAGAAATTTTGTTTCTGCACCAAAATTTTTATTAGAATGCTTTTGGTACAAATTTTTTAACAGAAGTATTCTATAATTAAAGCATCTCATTTTATTAAGATTTAAAGAATTAAAAAC
This sequence comes from Confluentibacter sediminis, assembly GCF_003258355.1. GTDB lineage: Bacteria > Bacteroidota > Bacteroidia > Flavobacteriales > Flavobacteriaceae > Confluentibacter > Confluentibacter sediminis. The sequence goes on from NZ_QKPO01000008.1 coordinate 92,947, forward strand.
AGATAATATTATTCATTCTAAATATTGTTCACTCAAAGAAAAACAAGATGACAGCAATATGAAACACTTAAAAAGTTTATAATATCCATGAGGTTTTTACCACTTCCTAACCCCTATATGAATGGATTAAAAATAGTTTTAAAAGTATTTAGTATCGTCTATTTTTTAGTGTTATTTTATTTAGTCTTTTTTTTAAAAATAAGATTTACCACCCATTATAATGGAAGCTTACAAATTATCCCATTTAAACGTTATATGTTATTACTTCAAAATAGCTCTTTAAAAGACTTTATACAAAATACTAATATGATAGAGCCTTTTGCCAATTTGCTTCTATTCTTACCTTTTACGTCTGCCTTAAAACACTTAACAGGTTTAGATTTTAAGTTTAAGGAGTGCCTATATATTGTATTGTTATCTAGTTTTAGCATTGAGAGTATACAGTATGTATGTCATATTGGTGTGGCCGATAGCAGCGACATTATTTTAAACTCCTTAGGAGGTTTAATAATACCTAGTTTACTATATTTTAAAATCTTACACTTTAAACCTAAAGTCTAAAAGAAATCTTTCGTGTATTGATATCTGTGTCTCATTAAACACATATACAGCAAAAATAAATACGGAATCGAATTGAAAAACTAATTATTATTAATAGAAATTACATGTTTAAAATCTATAATTTAAGGTACACATCCCTATAAATCACGCAATTTTATAAAGACTAGAAATGCTATAGAAATACTATTGACAACTTATAAAAGCTAAAAACACATAACAATTATACTTTACAGTTTATTAAATAAAATCCACATCTATACTCAAAAACAAACAACTATTACACCGAGTACTTTTTAAATAAAATAGTCATGCTTTTAATCTAATTTCGCATTTAAAACAAATAAAACAAAAAGCTTAAATCTTCCTTATAATGAACCGCAAAGCAATTAAGATAAAATCTTTAATATACTTATTATTACTAAGCAGTTGTGTCACACAAAAAGACCTACTCTATTTTCAAGATGCCAGTAACTATAATGACACACCAATTAATTACACTTCTAATACTATACAAGCTAATGATATTTTAAGTGTTAACATAAGTGCTTTAGTACCTGAAAGTGCTGCTGCTTATAACACTTCTTTTGGTGGAAATACAACTCAAACACCATCTATAGATATATTAAGACTTCAGGGATATTTGGTAAGCCTTGAGGGTACTATAAACTTACCTGTTTTGGGCACTATAAAAGTCGCAGGGGAAAGTCCTGTTTCTTTAGAGGCTAAGCTTGTGAATACTTTAGAAACTGGTGGACATCTAATAGCTCCTATCGTAAAGATACGTGTATTAAATGCTAAAGTTACTGTATTAGGAGAAGTTAATTCTCCTGGAACATATAATTTTACCGAACAGTTTATAACGCTCCCGCAAGCCTTAGGTTATGCAGGCGATTTAAAGATTAATGGAAAACGTAATGATATCCTTCTCATTAGAGAAGTTGATGGAATTAGGCACATTACTCACATAGACATCACTAGCACTTACTGGATGAATGACCCAAGATATATTATTAAACCCAATGATGTGATCGTAGTAAACCCAAATCAAGCAAAAGTTAAAAGTGCTGGTATTATAGGGAATGCTGGAACCGTACTAAGTATTGTTTCTGTGATTTTAAGCACTACCATTTTATTAACCCGATAGCTATAAACAAGTAATGACGAATTCTCAATTTACAGATAACGACTACAATGAAGAGCAATTAGATTTAAAAGCGGTGTTCTTTAAGTATTTGAATTTTTGGCCATGGTTTTTAGCCACCACACTGATAGCCCTTATAAGCACATTTTTATATCTGCGCTATGCCAATGTTATCTATACTAGCGAAGCCAAAGTAAAAATTCTAGATGATAAAAATTCTCAGGAAATTGATTTAAATATAACTAAACTATTTAATAAATCGAGCGTAAATCTCGAGAACGAAATAGCCTTATTTAAATCTTACAGGTTATGTGAACAAGTGGTAAAGCGCTTAAATTTACATATAACGTTCTATCAAGAAGGAAATATAAAAACAAGACAAGTGTTTTCCGTCCCTTTTAAACTCTCTCCTATTACAGACAGTTTATCTGGCTATAATTTTGAAATTGAGGTTTTAAAAAACAGTTATAAAATCACAAACACAACTAATGGTAAAACTTTTAATACCAAAAACCTTTACTATAATGAAACTAACCACGATTTCCCTATAATATTAGAGCCTGAACCTATTAAAAGTAGGTTGACAAAGTCAAGTAAAACATATATAGTCGCCATTAACAATATTGAAAAAACCACCTTAAAACTTATCAATTCAATACAAATTACTCCGGATGGAAAAAATAGTGATTTATTAAAATTAAGCATTAATGGTATTAATAGTAACCAATCTAAACTCATACTTAATACCCTTTTAAAAGTTTATGAAGAAGATGGTATAAAAGACAGACAAGAAGTATCTAAACGTACAATTAACTTTGTGGACGAGCGTTTTGAATTTTTGCTATCCGAACTAGATTCTATAGAGCGATCTAAAAAAGAGTTTAAGCAAAGAAATAATTTAAGTTATATTGAAGCTGATGCTGGAGCAACACTGAATAAACGCTCCTTAAAGGAAGAAGCTTTATTTGTAGCAGAAACACAATTATTACTAGCTAAAACATTACAGACCAATGTTACAGAGCAAAAGGATTTTAAGCTTCTACCAGCCAACATAGGTCTAGAAAACACAACAATCAACCAGCTTGTAGATAGCTATAACACCACCCTTTTAGAATATGATAAATTAAAGCTAAGTGCCGGCATCAATAACCCTAATCTAAAAAATTTAAGAAATAACATATTAGAAGTCAAAAACAATATTGCCAATTCTATAAGTGGTTACATACAACAACTAGAAACGAACTTAAAACAAGAAACCTTAGCACAAAAAAAAGCTAAAGGATCTTTTGAAACTATTCCTCAAAAAGAATTGATACTTCGTAACATAGAGAGGCAACAAAACCTAAAAGAAAGTTTATACCTCCTATTATTACAAAAACGTGAAGAAGCCGCTATTAATCTAGCAATTACTGTATCAAACCTAAAGGTTATAGATTACGCCATAACCAATCCCATAGCTATAGCTCCTAAACCCAAAATAATATATGCAGTAGCTACTTTGATAGCTCTCTTTTTACCCTTTGGAGTTCTATACCTAATGTTTATGTTTAATACGAAAATAATTATATCTAAAGATGTAGAAACCCTAAATAAAAAGACTCCCATCTTAGTGGAATTACCCACATTATCTGATGTAAGTGCTAAGACAGAGAGTAATGATAAAAACACACAACTAGACGAGGCTTTTAGAACTTTAACACATAGTACACAATTTATTTCTCCTGCAACTAATAACGGTAAAGGAAGCATTCTTTATATAACATCAGCCATAAAAGGAGAAGGGAAAACCCTCGTGGCTTATAACTTAGCTAAATCTTATGCTCAACTACAAAAAAAGGTGCTATTAGTAGGTATAGATTTTAGAAATCCACAATTACACCGTTATACACAATATACTAAAAATGAGGCGGGTTTATCAAACTATTTAGCTGACGAAAGTTTGAAATGGAAAGAACTTATTAGAAAACCTAAAAACTTAGATAGTTTTGATATTTTACTCGGAGGAATTATACCGCCCAACCCTACTCTTTTATTATCGTCCCAACGCCTTGCAACTCTTATTAATGAGTTAAGAGACTTTTATGATTATGTAATATTTGATACGGCTCCCACTTTACTGGTGTCAGATACATTAACTATTTTAAAATATTCAGATACTCTTTTATATGTAGTGCGTTCTAACTTTACTGAAAAAAATCTTATACACTATTCATCAAAATTATTTGAAGATAAAAATATTAATAATGTAGGATATGTAATAAATGATATTAATTATAACAAATCTTATGGTTACGGTTATGGTTATGGTTATGGTTATGGTTATAACTATGGGTACGGATACGGTTATGGCTACAACTCACAAAACAGAAAGAGAACATGGTTTAATTTTTTTAATAAATAACTCTGCTCTTCTCTCTTTAAGGGATTATTTCAAATATTAACTATTTGAGGTAATTATTTGATGTGAAATAAATTGTTTGGATATCACTAAAGCAGATGTTCCCTACGTTCATTTTTTGAAAAACATAAAACAACAAATGTCGATTATATATTGCTTGCAGATGAAGATTACTTGTGGCAAAGCATTCAATTGTGTTTCTTCCAAATTGGAAACATCAAATGGGAAACGCCAAAAACACCCAATCAAAAAGATTATAAACTACAACTTTATTATATTATTTAGGAAATCAAGAAAAAGATTGAAACATTATTTTCCACAATATGTGAGCAATTCAGGATTAGAAAAACAATAATGCCAAAACTTTTGAAGGTTTTAAAACAAGTATTTTAGCAAAAACTACAGCATTGACATTGATTCAGTATATCAATAAATCCATCTTTAATAGACCAATCAAAAATATTAAAAATCAAACAATTTAATTACACCCACCTGGTTAGTGTCATTCAAAACAATGTGTTTTTATTAAAAAATCAGAATTAAATTATATTAAAAAAACGGATGTTCTTATAATCATTTAACATCTCTAATCCTTTAATTTAAATAATAAATGGGAGATATAAAGCCCCTGTTTATAAAAAGCATATACAAAATTAATCCCATGAATTTCATATATCCTCCCCTCTCTATACCAATAAAACATTTTCATAAAATCTTAAAAAAATGATTATGCTGAATACTCTTTATAAAGCATAAATAATAGTTCGATTAGTCAATTTACTATTATACTATAGAGCGAATACTAACCTAATAAATATTTGTGTTAATAAACATAAAGTTGTATATATTACAAATAGCAGCATGAAAACCCCCAACATAATTATATTCCTTATTTTAATTTTAACATTCAGAAATCACAAACAATCTTCAACCTTCAAAAACACTTACATACCAAAGTTGGAGACTTTCTTACTCTCTCCAAACATCTCTCATCATAGTAAAGAGCTTATAAAAGCTTCTAAAGATGGAATTAAAGTAGGTTCTATTTATAAACACAAAATTTTAGTTGATAAAACTTCATTTTTAAAAACACCTGATGCTGCTGATTTAAATTCTACATTAACCATTAATAATAAAAATAAAGCCGTAATAAAAAAGGGGCAAACTCTAACAAATAAACTATTAGATGACAGCAAAAAGGATATACAAATCTTCTTATTCAGACAACGCATTGGTATTATTTTAATAGTATCTACCATTATCGGATCTATATTAATAATAAAAAGTTTAACCAAAAAAATTAACTCTTTAGAACAAGCTTTAGGTACTGTTGAAAAAAACATTAATGAAAAATACACTAGACAATTGTATCATTATGATTTGAACAAATTTGAAAACGGTAAAAAATTAATAGAACTTGATTTAAGAAATATAAAACTTAAAGAAGAATTACTTAAAAAAAATACAGATCAAAACATTACCTCCGAACATAGCATCAAGCTATTAGAGCCTCACTGGCAAATATTTATTGATAAATTCAATAACTTAAACCCTCTATTTGTTTCATTATTAAAATCGAGATATCCATCATTAACCAGTTCTGACATAGAACTCTGTTCACTTATTAAACTTAACCTTGAAAATAGAGAAATTGCATTAATATTAAATATTGAATACAGAAGTGTTATCATCAAAAAACAACGCTTAAAAAAGAAATTAAAACTAACTAAAAATGACTCTTTAGAAAATTTTGTTAATACATTAAAATAACAAGCCGTAATGAAGGTTAACCATCCTGCCTTTATTAAATTACTTACCTTTTAAAAAGGATATAACACCAATAAAACTTATTAAAATATAATCGCTATAAAGAATAGCAGAACGAAATAAAAGACAATAAATAGTGTTAACTTATTTTGAATGATTTTGTTCCTTTTTGATTTTAAATTTCTTGAATTAATTATATCGTAGCGTGTATAATACACATATTTTTTGAAGGATTTAATTTTACTACTATATGATGAGTAAAATAAATAATATTTTACTACTAGAAATAATAAAATCAACAATAAAAGCATACTTATTAAAACTAATTTAAAATTTATCATATTTTTTTTCATTTATTTTTAAAATCTTATAATTTTTTCAAAACTAAGTCCATAATTAAAAGAAATAAAACTTTAATGGTATACAAATGGTATACAAACGGTATACGATAGCGTCTATTTTGTAGTTTATTTAAATAAAATATTTTTAACTACCTAATAGCTTGCAAAAAATGATTAAAAGGATCTTCGTCAAATTTTAGGTTATGCAATTTAGATAACACACATTTTTTATTAAGAGATCAAAATCGGCTCTTAAATACTTTTTTATTCTATATACAATACCTTCTACCTCTCCATTGCTTCAAATGGAAATAAGATAGGACAGGACAAAACAAAAAACCTTGCAAATCATAGGATTTGCAAGGTTTATAACTTTTTATAAATTTACTTAGTAACCTCTTAAAACCATGTCCATCATATCTATTCAATCCATCCCAAGTGCCAATCTATAACAAATTTTCAGAATCTTGAAAAATAGTGTTTACAGAACTGTTGGAAAGACCATTTGTATTATCTAATTGCTCAGTGGAATATTTAGACTCAAAAGAATTGGACTTATCAATAGGATTGTCTTTAACATAAGACTGCTCTTTTTGGTTTTTGATAAAATATTTAAAGCAGATTGTTCAGGCTTTATACTACAACCAATAAATGATAAAAAATAATTGCTATTAGTAATTGACTAGACTTCAAAACTAAATTCGATTGATTAAAAATTAAAGAAAAAACAACAATTCAGACAATTGTCATACTCTAAAACAAGAATACGAATTTAAAAAAATATTGTTTGATTTTTATTGATTATTTAAAAATACAGAGCAAAAACCGTAGTGCATTTATAAAAAGTTATGTATACTGCAAAATAATAGTAACCACTAAACAATATAAATGCACTACGGGTTAAGTTTTAGAAAAAGAAATAACCAACAGATAGTTGAAATACGCCGTTTTTATTCTTACTAGAAGAATTATCTAATTTATTAATATCAGTTAATCCCAGATTATATCTTGCACCAAAATTAAGTCCATTGTTAAGTTTATAGCCTAAGCCAAAATTAACACCAAAATCAAAAGTATTAAACGAATCTTTTACATCTGTCTTATTATTTTTAGCAGAAAGTAAAAAACCTATTTGAGGTCCAGCTTCAACACTCAATCCTTTTGTTAAATAATATTTTCCCATTAAAGGAATGTTTAGATAACTTAATGCAGTTAAGGGAATCGTATTCTCATTGGAACCAAATCCCTGACCAGAATACATTAATTCAGGTTGAAAAGAAAATTTTTTGGAAATGATAATTTCTGACAAAACACCAAAATTAAATGATGTTACGATATCAGTACCTTCGACATTATCTCCGCTGACAGATGCAAAGTTTAAACCTCCTTTAGCACCAAATTTAATTTTTTGGGCATTAACATTTGTAAATCCTAAAACTGTAACAACAGCTAGTAATAAAATTTTTTTCATAAAAAGTGATTTTAATTATTTAAATACAAAATTCAAATAAGAAAAATCAGTAAAGGTTTCAAAAACTTAAAAATGTATAAAATGGCACTTATTTGCTGGTATTTTTATATTCATTTGGTGTCTGACCAGTAACTTTTTTAAAAGCTTTATAATAAGCCGTACTTAATTTTATTTAAATACAGCTTGTATTGTTTTATTGAATTACTTTTATTATTTAATATGCTTCGAAGTTGCAAACTTCGAAGAGCTGGCGAAGCTTTCTATTTTTGTCTTATTATTGCTTCGAAGTCATAGAATGCACAGCTGGTTATATACTGTTTAATTTCACAAAAACGTCTTCCTCTGTTTCAAAATATAACTTTACATCATAGTCTTCTTTTAACAATTCGTAATCTTGGACATGGTCGATAAAAGTCTTGTAACCCCAAGGATAAAAGCTAGCTTTGTTTATCATAAATAAGCTCACATCTGTTACAACTAAATAATCACTATCTAAAGATTCTATACCAACAAAAGATTCATTTAATCCACTAGAATACAATAATTTTCCATCTACTAAGGAAAAAATCACTATCATCCACCACATATTAACTACTACAACACCATCCTTTTCAAAAGGAATTGCTGAGGAATAACCTTCAAAAAGGTACTTCTTATCATTAATAGATAGCAAGTGATAATCGTCTTGTTTACTATTATTTAAAAAAAGAAAATCATAATTGTAATCTATTTCTTTTTTTGTCTCTTCAAAACTATATTCCATAACTTTTACTTGTCTGTTTTCTTTAACGCCTCATTTCCTGCTTCTACAGCCTGAATTACTAGCTCTTTTATTTTTGGACCTAATTCTTTTTTATTTACTTCAGGAATGGAAAAAGAAGTCAAACGGGGAATTTCTTCTCCTTTATCTATTATAAAGTTAACGTTTACCTTTGTTCCGTCTGCTAATGTTACTTGTTTTTTAAATATTTCACCAAACTCATTAGTTATTCTTTTGCCAACTTCAGTTCCTTCATCAAAAGCTTTAACTGCTAATCGTGCCATATCTTCAGTAGTTTCAAGCCCATTTTCTTTAACCCTTTTACTTCTTATAAGTGATTTAGCCATATTCTCAATTTCTCTCATACTCATCTTTGACAAATCTTTTAGTACAGTACTTCCTTCTCCAAGAGCGTAATTTAGCTTTCCAATCGGTATAACAAACTTTTGGACAGCTCTAGAATTAGTTATTCCTTTTATTACAAGTTTAACCCCATTAGCTAAATCATCACCCACTGCTGGCCCCGGATACGGTTCATCTAACAATATATTCCATGTAATAGCAGTAGTTTCATTAGCTATTTCGGTTGCTGTAGCTAGATTCAACATAACCCAAGTAAAAAAGGCTACACCTCCTTCGTATAATGCTGCAATACCTGTTGAAGCTAATATACCTATTACTGCACCATCACTTGCTCCACTTTGATGAATTCGCATTTCATTATTTACAAACTCTCTCTTTTGAGCACCTTCTAATCCTCTTATATCAGCTACAGCCTCTGTCCCTTGTCTAATTGCTCCAAGTGGGTATGGCTGGTACTCAAGTCCTTCAAGTTCAACCCCATCAATAACCCTGTTTTCGCTAAATGCATATGGAGAGTTATAAGCATATCTTCTAGATAACGGGTCAACCGTAAAAAACCTCCCCACCCTAGGGTCATGCATCCTAAAAGTATAGTTCAAGCTATTCCCTTCCCCTTTAATCTCGTCATCTTTCTCCTGTCCCTGAAAACCGTAACGGTATTCAGGCGTGTTGTCATGCCTATTGGGCAGCAGCATACCGAAGGGGTAATAATCATTATATGTAAGAACGTCCGCAGTAAAGTTAGTAAAATTAAGTGGGTCTGCCACAATTTTTCGATCACTTACCACACTTAATACGTTGCCTAAATGGTTACTCAGCTCGTAACGTTTATCGCCCACCAGTCTGGCATAGGTATTTGGTGCTTCTGGCGTGGCACTAAATGGTTCTATTTTAGCTAATAACTTGCCTCCAGGTTTGATGTGTAACCCTGGTTTCAACAAAATGATGTTACCTGCCTTTAACACAAGATCTCCTGTTTTTTCTACCGTATAAATAGCAGGGTTACCGGCAACCACAATATCCTGTTGGGCCTGAACCAGTTTTGTAGTGTTCAGCGTCCCATTTAACAAGGTCTCATTAAACGAGCCTTGCAAGTTTTTATCTTCTATACCCAAACGCGCACTGCCATAGATGTGGTGTTCTTTAAGGGTCACCGTTTTATTGGCAGTAACATTACTAATATTAGATTCATTGGTTTCGTAAACCGCCAATACATTGCCCTGGGCATCGCGTGCATACAGCGTAGTAATATCATCGGGTAATACGGTTTTGGCGATACGGTTGCCTAAACCATCATAAGTGAATTTAATTACTTGTGCCCCGCCATTTTTTGTAATGCTGGCTACTTTGCCGTCTACACGCCATTCTATCAGGTCGATACCTTCAGCGGCATCGGATATTAATTGCCCTATATCGTCATACACATAATTATCCAAGGCTTGTCCGCTATCGATATCCGTGCTAAAATTACCATCTAAAGCGGAGCTTACTTCTTGTACAGAACGTAGTCTGTTATTCAGTTTTTTACCTTCGGAATCTACATGGTACTTATAGTCAAAATCATCCATGGGGATAACTGTCCCCGAACTGTTTACGGCACTTCTTTTTAGACTATCTAAATTTCCATTTCTATCATAACTATAAGAACTTTTATAGTTTTCATTACCAGATGCATCATAGCCTTGCATGGCTTTGATACGGTTAAGCTGATCGTAAGCATAATTGTTTATTTGTGTACCCAGTGCTAATGCGTTAAGACCAGCTATATCGGTCGCCATTTGTTTGATATTACCGTTATACAGGTTTTTTATATTGGCAGGTGCATTGTTGTTGGTATTCACAAAAGCGTTTATAGTACCGATAGAGGCGTAATCGTTCTCCTCTGTGGTATTGTTGGTATTATAGCCAACCATCTCAACCCCAAAAAGTGGAAAAAAGGGTAATTGATACTCATTGGCATAGGTTTAACACTTGGGCAAACGTGCTAGCATTATTGGAGTGAATGTTAAAGACATGAAAATCAATATTGAAGACACCTAAAGTCAAGACATTATGAGAACAAGAATGGAGACAAAACACTTTATGATTATTTCATTATCAAATTAATTTAAATAATGGTTTAACAACAAAAAAACGCACAAATCCTATAATTATCAATGCTTTATAAATTTTTATAAATTTACTTAGTCATCGGGCAGTGATTTATTCTCCCTTGAATTTCAAATCTTGGTAACATTGAAATAATTGAGTGTGCGTTTGGTCTAAATATAAATTTATTTGTCTGGCTTCACTGGAAGTTCCTTTTGCACTTTTCTTTGTAGCATCCCAAATGGATATATCAATTTTTCGCTTAAGGCTTAAGTTCACTCGTTTACCATCAACAGTAATTCTGGCATAAAGTAATGCCTGTCCACCTCTCATATTTTTTTTGTCCGTCCAAAAAAGTATGGAAAAAGTGTTTGTGTTCCTCATAGTTGTCGTCTTTAAATTATAAAAAAATTATCAGAAAGAAAGTCAAATCAACTATACTAATTCAATAAACAAAATTTTCAAAAGTGTCCGTTCGAACTGACACTTTGAAGTTTAACTGTCGAATAGCTACCATTTAAATTCAAAACAAATCAAATTAAATGATGGTCTAAAAACCAAGAAACCGTGCAAATCATAGGATTTGTACGGTTTTCTAACTTTTTACAAGTTTACTTAGTGACCTCGACTGGATTCAAACCTTACGATTTTATCCCAATATTTAAAGGGACTATGCTAAATTCTATGTTTTATGTTGACGAATTGTGAATTCTATATAATACTCAATGTTTCTTTTTAATATATCGCCTAGTACAAATATATATAAAAAAGCAATCTTAAAAGATTCGATTTTTTTGTGTTAAGTAGTAAATTTAAATGTCTAATTAAGCTTATTTGGATAGATTAGACATGGTGAATACCCTTAGTTTTTTTTAGCCCTAACTTATGTCCAGAAATAGCATAGTACAAAATGATAATGTAACAAGGCAATAAAATCCAATAGCCTTTAGTGGCAGCTTGAGCAGTTGCTAAAACCTCACTCATACCTTGAGCTATTAAATCTGCTTTATTTCCGTCTACCAATCTTCCGTACAATGGTGGGATTATTGCACCTCCAGAAATAGCCATAATTAACAAGGCTGAAGCCGTTTTGGTATATTTCCCTAGACCTTTTAATGTTAAAGGCCATACAGCTGGCCAAACCAATGCATTTGCAACCCCTAAGGCCGCTACAAATAAAACAGATGTAAATCCAGTTGTAAACACAATACAAAAAGACAAGACAATACCAGTTATAGCACTTGCCTTTAAAGCCGTAGTCTGACTAATAACCTTTGGAATTAAAATAGCACCCAAAGCGTAGGTTGCTACCATAGCCATTAAGGTATATGTTGTGAAAAATCTAGCATCTGCCGCAGGAATTCCTAAAGAAATCCCATAAGCTATAATGGTATCTCCTGCAATAACTTCAACACCAACATACATAAATAATGTTAAAACACCCAACCACAAGTGTGGAAATTGAAAAATACTGGTTTTTGCGATAGCTCCATCCTTGGCTTCTTCAATAGGTTCAGCTTCTACATGTGGTAAAGGCGCCTTTAATATTAATAAGCCCAATACAACCAACACAACAGTCATAACAATATAAGGTGTTACAACACTATCTGCCATAGTATCTAGTAATTGCACCTTCTCAGACGTAGTAACAGTGCTTAATTTCTCTTTAATTTCGTCTATACCCGATAATAGAAGCGTTCCAAAAATCAATGAGCCTAAAGCGCCCGCTACTTTATTGGCTATACCCATAATAGCAATACGTTTTGCAGCACTTTCAATAGGACCTAATATGGTAATATATGGGTTTGAAGCAGTTTGTAATAAGGTCATTCCCGCTCCTTGAATAAAGATTCCAGATAGAAACATCCAATAGGTTCTGGCTTCTGCTGCTGGAATAAATACCAGCGCACCCAATGCCATGATAAACAAGCCTAAAGACATACCTTTTCTATAACCTATTTTTGATAAGATATAGGATGCGGGCAAGGCCATAACGACAAAAGAAATATAAGAAGCCGAGGCTACTAAAAATGATTGAGCAGAGGTTAATTCGCTTATGGTTTTCATAAATGGGATTAACGCTCCATTAATCCATGTGACAAATCCAAAAATGAAAAATAGTCCTGCTATAATCATTATAGGAACTAAGGTGTTATTTTTTTTTTGGACTGATGCTTGGCTATTATTCGACATATTTATTATATTATTATTAATTTATTTTTTACTTGTTTATTTTAATAATCTGTAACTTATCATTATTATTAGCTACTACCATAAATTCATTATTTCCACTTTTTAATGTTCTTATTTTTTTAGCATCATTATTAATAAAAAGTCCGCTTTCACTAACACTTTTTGGTGAAAAACCACCTTTTCCATCTCCTTCCATTAAAAGCCCTGTTCCAGCATCATTCCTAGGAGTTTCAATTTCAAAACAAAATAAATTACCTATTGTAAGTACATCTAAATTTCCATCGTCATTAAAGTCCTTTATCAAAATATCATTAATGTTAGAAACCTGGGCTTGTACAGGTAATGGTGTTAGTTTAAAATGACCATTGCCCAAATTTTCTACATATAAGGATGCAAAAGTATTTGTCACAAAATGTAATGCCTTTTCTAAATTGTCTTCACCATATACTTCATCTATTTTCAATGAAGCAAATACATCATATTTTTTAAATTCTTTTTTAAGATTAGGTATTTGTTGTGAAGAACATGAAAAACCTCTTAATGGATAGTGATTATCTTTATTGTAATAACCTAAAACTAAATCATTACTTCCATTTTTATCAAAATCAGAATAATAAATATCAAATGGTTTTTCTTCAGATGTTTTATACTTATTGTTCAAACCTAAATTTCCAACAATAAAATCTATATCCCCATCATTATCAAAGTCTCCTTTATTAATGCTAAACCACCAACCAGATGTGTTTTTAAAATCTTCCAAAATGGTCTTTGAGAGTTTTCCTTCTGTATTTTTAAAAACAGTTATTGGCATCCATTCTCCTACAACTATCAAATCTGTGTCGCCATCATTATCATAATCGACCCAAATAGCATCAGTAACCATTCCAATATTTTCTAGTTCAGGAGCTAACTCTTCTGTTTTATTGACTAATCTTCCGTTTTCATTTTTAAAAAACATACTAGACGCTGGCATTGGGTATTTGTGTGGTGTATGCCTACCTCCAACAAAAAGATCCATGTCTCCATCGTTATCATAATCAATTGCTTTAACAACCGATCCACTTATGGCATCTGCGTAATTAAATTCTACTTTATTAAAATTTCCAGAACCATCATTTATATATAAACGATCTAAGTAATGTGGATCATTTTCTTCATATTGATTTCCTCCACTAACAACATATAAGTCTTGATATCCATCACCGTTAATATCAACAAACAAAGCATCAACATCTTCATAATCTTTTTCTTTTTCCCAAAGTGCTTCAGAACTCTTTGAGAAATTCCCATCTTTATCTTGAATGTATAAAACAGCATTATAACCAAATGCTCCTCCAATAAAAACATCTTCTAAACCATCATTATTAACATCTGAAACTGCTAGTGCAGGACCAATTTCAGACAACTTATGCGGTAATAATACCTGAAAATTATAATCGTCAAAATTATTTTCTTTATGGTTGAATTTAATGGTTGAAAGCTCTGCATAATCAGTAAAAATAGGCTGATTTTCCTCTTTTATTAAACTTTCCTTTGCATCTATTGCTTTGTCGTTAGATAATTTTATGGTCTGATTTATTGACGGATTATAAAGCTTAGATTGTTTTAAATTAGGCCAAACAACAACTAAACTATCTACAGTTTTATTACTACCTAGACCAAAATGTATATATGGTTCGCTTGTAGAAAACATGCCTCTTGCACTTGTAGTTTCTACAAATTGGCTTTTTCCAGATCCGTAATAAATAGTCGCCTTGGCACCGAAAACAGAGGTTTTTTTATTATCTGTTAATATTACCCTTAAGAAATTATTTTTTGAATTATTTTTAAGAACATGGGCTATTTCATCAACATTGTTTACTACAATATCTAAGTCACCATCATTATCTAAGTCACCATAAGCAGCTCCACTTGAAAACGTTTTTTTATCAATACCCCAATCATCAGATACATCTTGTAACTGATAACCATTAATGTTTTTGAATAGCTTATTTTGTAATTTAGTGGATGGGTACATATTTGCCATTTCCTTATAATCAACAACATCCCATATTTTTGAATACTCAATATTACCATTGAGTTTTAAATACTCTTGTAATTTTTTACTTATATATAACTTAATTTTATAGTCGGCATCGGTATTTCTTATATCTCTTAATAGACCATTTGTTACAAAAATATCCTTTAGACCGTCATTATCGAAATCTGCCATTAATGGTGTCCAACTCCAATCGGTACTTGAAACCCCCGCTAATTGTGCGATTTCACTAAAAGTTCCATTGCCATTATTTATTTGCAATGCATTATACATGTATTGATAGTTCCAACCCTTGTCAACAACCTTCCAAAATTTATCAGGATTCATTCCACTCATATTAGACTTTAGCCTAAAATTGTCATTTGCCACCATATCTACTGTATAAAGATCCAACAGTAAATCATTATTCAAATCGGCAGCATCAATCCCCATACTATAATAAGAGGTATGCTTATATGCGGTATTAGATGTGTTCTTAAAAGTTTTATTACCTTGATTTATATATATGACATCTGGAGCATCAAAATCATTAGCCACGGCTATATCTGGATATCCATCCTTGTTAAAATCGCCAACAGTAACAGCATTTGCGTATGATGGACTTATTACGCTAGCAGATTCTGACACGTCATAAAATATTCCGTCTTTATTTTCATACAAACGCGGTGCATATTGAGCAGATGTTAAATCTCCTTTATCCAATAAGGACTTGTATTTTGAATACATCCCTGGATTGGGAGGTTGGCGTAGTAAAAAAACATCTAGATCGCCATCTAAATCATAATCTAAAAAGACTGCTCCACGTGTTCTTGTAGTATCTCCAAGACCAACCTTTTGAGCTACTTCAGTAAATTTATTATTTCCTTTGTTTATATATAATCTATTTCTTCTCCATTCTGGTTTATCATCATATAGTTCTTTAGTAACGTAAATATCTAATAATCCATCGTTATTGATATCTATCATTGAAACTGATGAAGACCATCCTGTATCTAAGTCTGCTATTCCGCTTTTTTTGGTAATATCCTCAAATACAAAATTTCCTTTGTTTATATATAGCTTATCCTTTTCTTGATTACCACAAAAATAAATATCGAGAAGTCCATCATTATTAACATCACCAAGGCCTACACCAGCGCCTTGATAAAAATTATCATACATAAAAATATTCTCATCTTCTGTGGCCTTTAATTTGTTTTCGAAATTTATTTTAGACTCACTAGGAGATACATATTCAAAAAGGGGGACATTTTGTCCTATAGATTTAGTTATGACTAAAAAAGATATTATTATAAATTTTTTCATATCCATAATTATTAAACTTTTTATACTGGCCAGTTTTTACTTTACAAAAACAATTTTATTATATCACAATTTTTTGAAGACATAAGAACATTAAAAAAAACCTCTTGTCTATATTAACAGGAAAAGGAGATATATCTCCTTTTCCTATCAACATTATCATAAAATTAGCTAATATAAATACTAAATTAGCTTTGAACATTTAATAAAATTATTATTCAGCATCCCACCACATTCTTGTGGTTAATAAATCTGGCCCTTGGGCAGATACAGCTGCATTATAATTTTCTGTATTTGTAACTGCATCAGCAGTATAATATGTCAACCTTCTTGGTATGGTACCGTTAGTTACATTACCTGGGTAATTTACAGGTGTTAATACAGGGAATCCTGTTCTTCTCCAGTTAGCATAAGCTTCATATTCATCTAAGAAAACAGCTGCCCAATACTGAGTATTTATTTGCTCTAATGCATTAGCTGAATCATAAGGATTAGCTAATAAATAAGCTGAAATTTCAGTATCACTAATAGCTGCATCTGGTGAATATAGCTCTAAATATTTCATTGCTGCAGTAACACCAGCATTGTAATGACTTGCTGCGTCACCTCCTGCAAGTCCCCAACGAACAGCTGCTTCTGCCAACATAAACTCAACCTCTGCATACGTTTGGAAGAACATTGGTGCATCTTCTCCTTGAAGGAAGTTTGAATTTACCTCAGAGTATGTCGTCATATCAGCACCTCCTGAATAACCAACTAAAGTTGCAGAATCATACCCATTAGGCAATCCTTTTTGTACTGCAGGATCATCATTTCCATCAGGTAAAGCCGCATAAACTCTCATACGAGGGTCTCCTTGTAAAAAGTCTAGGAATGTTTTGCTTATTCTTGAAGAACGATCTGCAGAGAATACTTCTCCGTTAGCATTTTGAACGATTCCGTTTCCTTGCTGATGTATTACATAAGCTATGTCATCATTAGATGTCATAACACCTCCTGATATAGCTGTTGTAGCCCATTGTTGTGCTAATGCTGGATCAACTTTTACAAGTCTTAAACTTAAACGTAACATCATAGAATAAGCCCATTTTTTCCATTTAGCTTCATCTCCATTATAAAGAATATCTGCAGTACCCAATTCGCTTGTTCCACTACCTAAAAGTGCAGCAGACTCATTAAGCTCATTCAGCATATCATTGTAGATAAATTCTTGACTATCGTAAGCCGGTCTCAAAATACCACTTATATATGCCTTACCAGCTTCACTATATGGAATATCTCCATACAAATCAGTTAGTCTTTGATAAGCAAATACCCTAAGGATTCTTACCATGGCATATTCTGGCGTATCGGTTTTTTCATCAGTTTCCAATTGCGCCTTTATATCCTCTATTGATTTAATAGTTTGTGGATATTGTGCTTCCCAATAAGCGCCTGCATAACTTGTACTTAAAGTATATTTATCTCCATTCCAGTAACCTTGTGTACTAGCCAAATGTTGAATCATTACGGAACAATAAATAAAATTTCCTCTCCAAGTTTCGTAACGTTGACCTGCCGTATATAAAATAGCTTTTGGAAATTTGTATTTCACATCTATCTGTGTCGCAGCAGTTGGATCTATATTAATATCTTCAAATCCCTTATCACATGACGTGGTAATCATGAATATTGAAAATATTGCTAAATAAAATATTTTTTTCATAGTATTCTTTTTAAAATTTAACATTTAAACTTAATCCATAGCTTCTTGTAGAAGGAAGACCAAAACGCTCTAATCCTGCTCCATAAGTATTATTAAATGCAGATTCTGGATCAATATTTTCTGTATGTTTCATAATGTAGAATAAGTTTCTAGCTATAAAAGAAATATTGATGCTCGAAATAGATGTATTAGATAATAAACTAGATGGGAAATTATACCCTAAACTAACTTCTCTAAATTTGATAAAATCGGCATCTTGCATATTTGCCTCAGCAATAGAATAAAGTTTTTGATAATAAGTATTTACATTCGCAGCTGGGATAGTCGTTGAAAAACTGTTTCCAGATTCATCTACTCCACTAACTGCCAAACCATTTTCTCTACCAACCAATGTGTTTTTACTATATCCATAATAATTAGCATAAGCACTTGTTCCAGAAAAAATATCAGCTCCAAATTTTGCATCAATTAAAAAATTAAGATTGAAATTTTTATAATTGAAATTATTTGTAAGACCCATACTATATGGCGCAACACCATTTCCTAAAAATGCGTTTGGACCAACAGTTGGAGTTCCATCACTGTCATACTGTACTTGTCCTTGATCATTTCTTACAAACGTTGTTCCATAAATAGCCCCCATTGGTTTTCCTACAAGAGCACCAGACTGAGAATTTACACCATAAGATTCATCTCCTGAAAAGAATGGATTACCATCATCATCAGTTTTAACAACTTCATTCTTATTATAACCAAGATTATATGTAACATTCCAACCGAAATTATCTGTTTGTATAGGAGTTCCTTTTAATAAAAATTCAATACCTTTATTTGTTACTTCACCAATATTAACAACCGCTGAACTATACCCTGTAGTATTAGAAACTGTAATTGGAACAATATCATCAGTTGTTTTATTTGAATAGTATGCTAAATCAAGACCCAATCTATTATTGAAAAATTTAAGATCTAAACCAAACTCATATTCAGATTTTGAATAAGGTTTTAAGTCTAAATTTGGTAATTGACTTTTCGAAATACTACCTAAAGATATGCTAGGTCCTGTTGCTGTATAAGTATCTGTAATACCATAAGCTAAAGACAGTGAGTATGGGTCACGTGCGCCACCTCCAATATCTGAATAACCAGCACGAAACTTACCATAAGATAACCAATCTGGCATTTCA
This sequence comes from Confluentibacter sediminis, assembly GCF_003258355.1. GTDB lineage: Bacteria > Bacteroidota > Bacteroidia > Flavobacteriales > Flavobacteriaceae > Confluentibacter > Confluentibacter sediminis. Next base: position 112,262 of record NZ_QKPO01000008.1, read on the forward strand.
AAAGCATCAGAAAACAAGAAGCTACCACTTACTGATGGATAAAAATATGAATTTGGTGCCGTTTTACCCGCTAGTGACAACGTTGAAAACCAGTCATTTCTACCTGTAATCGTTAAAAACAAGTAATTATCATATGATAACTCTGTAGAAAAATATAATGAACCTTTTTTTGTTTGACCTAGACTGTAACTGTAATTTTTATTTTCAACATTGGAGACATCTTCTAATGTTGTTATTACAAAATTTTGACCATTTAATTCTAGTCTTTCATTTGTAAATGAATTGCTATTAGCTCCTAATATAGTTTTTGTTGAGAACTTATCTCCAAAATCTTTATCAATTCCTAACATGAAATCTGCATCAATCGTTTTAACATTATAGGTCGTTTCGGTCATGCCTCCTAAATTTTTATAGGCAGTTCCATAAGGTTCTATATTTGTTATTCTTGCGGTAAATTGATCGATACCTACTCTACCTAAAGCATATAACCAATCTGTAACATTATACCTTAATGTACTTGAACCAATAAATCTGTTCTTTTTACTCTCATTACTGAATCTGTAAGCAACAAAATATGGGTTTTGGTGGTAGTTGCTACCAGTAGATATTAAAAGTTCTGAACCTACTTGGTTATAACCAGGTTTAGGAGTTAGTCCATTTACAGTAGTCCCTTCTTCATAAACACCTGGTTTATAGTCCAGAACATTTATGTTGGCAGGTGATAAAGCCACTGTAAAATTGCTATTACCAGGAGAATCAGCTAACCTAGGTCTATTATGTACGTTTTCTAAAATATACTTTCCACTAATATCTAAAGTTAATTTATCAGTCAGCTGAACACCTCCATTTAAAGAAAACGATTTTCTATTTAGTCCAGAATTAGGCGTAATATCTTTATTAGTTAAATCTGTTCCAGAAAATCTTAAATTAAAACCTTCTCCTGCTTTACTAATAGCTACCGTATTTGTTAATGTACTGGCTGTTCTATAGAATTTATCTATATTATTTCCAGTATAACTATAGGGTCTGCTTTCCCCATCAAACTGAGGTACGCTAGAACCATCTAATTTACCTCCCCAAGCATACAATCCAGCATCTAATGCCTCTAATTGACTAGTTGGTTTTAGACCATTATTACCTTGTCCATATTCTTTTTGAAAATCATAAAGACCTGTATTAACTGTCTCCATTAAAGCAGAACCTGAATACTCAACTCCTAATCCTTTTTGGTTTTTACCTGTTTTTGTAGTAATTAAAATCACCCCATCAGACGCAGCAGACCCATATAATGCAGCAGCTGCACCACCTTTTAAAACACTTATACTTGCAATATCATCTGGGTTAATACTTGAGATACCATCACCAAAATCTGATCCTCCCCATCTACTTGCAGAACCAAGATTTTGATTGTTAATTGGAATACCATCAACAACATATAAAGGTTGATTAGTTCCACTAACTGAAGAAGCGCCACGAATAACAACATTACTAGTACCTGCTGGACCTGTCGCAGAACCAGTGATATTTACCCCAGCAACTTTACCTTGTAAAGAATTAATGGCATTTACCTGCTTCACATTAGAGAGTTCTTCTCCGCCTACTTCAGTAAGAGAATACCCAAGTGCTTTACTTTCTCTCTTAATACCTAATGCTGTTACAACAACCTCATCTAAAGCCTCTGTATCTTCCGATAAAGCGATATTTAAAGTTGTTGAACCAGTTAATAACACTTCTTTCATAGCGTATCCAACATAAGTAACGACTAAAGCTGTAGCGCTATTTGGAACTTGAATACTATAGTTCCCATCAAAATCTGACGAAACACCGGTTGATGTTCCTTTAACAACAATACTTGCTCCAAGTAATGGAATTCCACTAGAAGCATCAGTAATCGTTCCTGTTACTGTAGTCTGTGCTTTGGCATTCTGAAAAGAGAATAAACAAAAAACAAACAGCAGTTTTAGCACTTTTTGAATCATAAATTTCATTTTTGAGTTAATAATTTTGGTTTTAACACGTTAACTTTAAGTTAATAGTATGTTAAATCTAAAAACCTAGAAGGTTATAATTAGCATTATTTCGACCAATAACAGGTTTAAAAAGGCGTTGGGATGAATTTCTTTTTTCTGCAATATAAATTGAGATGAATGCCATTATTAAAATCATTCAAAAACGTTGCAAAATCCTACTCAAATTCAACAACCTAATCAAATATAACTAGTTTCCCTAATTTAATTTTTTTCTAGATTTTAGTGTTTTTTTGACTTTTTAAAGAATAGACCGCTATGGATTTTAAATCCATAGTTTTTAACAAAATAATGCAATTCTTTTTCAAAACGACTCTAGTATTCAATTCCCTTTTACTATATTGAGTTCTTACTTGTTAGTTCAAGATATTCCTGAACCATCTATCTCATCAGTTGAACATGCAACAAAACTAAAACATTTATAGAAACAAAAGTAACTACAATAAAAATGCAGTGTTTAACATTTAACTTGAAAAGAAATACTAACAAAGTATTTTAAATTAACGAAAGGGAAGGACTAACATTTATCATGTTTACGTCTTTATTCAGAAATCATAATGATCTGTAGGATATTAAGTTCCATTTTAAAGTAGTAATAGCTAAATTGGAGCGGGATGATATATAGAAGATTACTGTTTATTAATTATAGATGCCATTTGATTCAAAAGACTTTAGAAAACACTTTAAGCGAAAGATATCAACATCTGCTTTTATAAACATAATGAAAATATACACAGGTATGACTATTTTGATCAAGAACTATGTGGCTTAGGATATGCCATCAAACGTAGCAATGTCTGGATGGATAGTTATGTGAATTGATTTTTTTTTTGAGCTATTGACCAGTTAAAATCTCTTTCAAACGATGAGCTACAATTTTCACCTGTTCAGTTTTTAATAATACAACCCCAATGTTTATGATTTTATCTCCGTTTCTTTCTGTTTTACTGCAAACAATACTAGGAGTTCCATTTTTCAACTGGTTATATATAGTATCAGCAGTTAATGAAGATTTTTCCTTGTCCCAAAACACATCTACCGTAGGGAAAACATTAGCTCTTCCAGTTGGGATGTAAACTGCGGTTTTTACTCCTGGAACCTTTTCTAGAACCATACTTATTTGTTGTGTGCGCTTTAACCACATGCCCCATTCTTCTTCATGATCTTTTGCCAGATAAGCCTTAAGAGCGGCATACATACCAAAAATCTCTTCTTTATTAACCTTCATAGGTCTTCCTATAGGAGCTTCGTGCGGACTATAATTAAGTTTCGCAGCGTCTATTAAAGCTTTTTTACCAAAAAGCAAGCCAGAACTTTGTGGTCCTCGTATCATTTTACCTCCTGAAAAAGTTACTAAATCGAAACCCATTTTTTGATATTTAAAAAGGTTTTCAACGGGAGGAACATCTGCGGCAGCATCAATAAAAGTTGGGATGCTGTGTTTTTTTGAAATGGCAATAAATTGTTCATGCGTAATACTATCCTCAATACCGTACCAAGATTCTGCTGCATTAAAAAATAGAGCCATGACCGTATTTTCATTTATAGCTGCTTCCATTTCCGGAACGTTTTCTACCTCTATGATTTTTGCACCAGTAGTTGTAATTGCCTGATCAAAAACATAACGGTGATTTTTTTGCATAATAACTTCAGGTCTTGGACCAGGAAGATTTGGAATTTGCTTTCTTTTTTCAGCATCCATTCCTGTAATTGCTGCTGCAGTTCCTAAGACCAATGCACATGCCGCCCCTGAGGTAACCATTGCGGCTTCACACTCTAACATTTCGGCAATTTTTACACCTACTTTATCCTGAAGTTCGTACATATCAGCAAAATCATGCGCTGTTGAATTGATGGCTTCAAGAACCTCTGGAAGCATCAAAGAGCCTGATAAAAAAGTCATTGTTGCTGCCGCATTAATGACTCGCTTAACGCCCAATTCTTCAAAATAATCTACAGGTTTTGTTTTTACTGGTGTCGTATTTAAAGGGCTAGCATTTAAAATAAAGCTAGAGGGAATCAAGCTACCAGCAATAGGTAGTACCGTTAAGGTTTTTAGTAGGTGTCGTCGCTTCATAATTTAAAAATTACCACGTTCTTTTTTCCATAAATTGGTTGATCTCATTCATTCCCATAGGGATGTCACTTTTAGTATCCTTGATCCATTGTAAAAAATGCTTCTTTATGGCGGGAGTCCATTCGTTATCAATCTGACCCGAAGCGTATATATTTCTTTTTAACATGGACTGACCAAATTCATCCCTGAGAGCTATAAACTCTGCTGTTAAAACTACTTTTTCAACTAAATGCGCAGGTATAAAAATAACGCCTTCTTCTTTTGCCAAAACCAAATCGCCTGGCATAACTATAGCATGGCCAATACGTATAGGCGTATTTAAACCACCGAGCATCACGTTTTTAAGATAAGTAGGATTCCAATCTTTGACAAAGGCATTAAACCCATCTATTTCCGACAAGCCTTCTTTGTCTCTTGAAGCTCCATAGAAAACAACTCCCTGTCCCGTTTTAGCATAAATAGCATTCCCTAGATTATCACCTATAAGAGTGCCATCTAGTGTTTTACCAAAAGCATCTGCCACATATACATCCCCGTTTTGTAGCACCTCAATAGGCCAAGAATTTGTATTGCCTTGTCTACCTTCTTTTTCGCCCCTTTGTTTAATCTGTGTGGCTACATCTGGACGGCTTGGCAAGTAAAAGGCTGTTACTGCACGTCCCACAATAGGAGTCGTGTTCAGTGCTTGCCAGTCACCTTCATATTGAGAAGGATAACCTTCATTATTTAAAATTTGCCAAGCAACATCTATCGATATGCTTTCTGCTCTTTTTAATAAATCATCTGAAATTTTAGGGCGCCCATTTTCAAATCGTACTCCTTCCCAAGCTTTTGTTAAGTAGATTAATTCTTCTTTATTTATTTGTTGCGCTTTAACACATAAACTGAATGACACACAAGAAAGTAGAAGACAAATGCATTTTTTTAGTACCATATCCTTAATTTATCGTGTTTGTTGATCCCAAAGCGTACTGCCCAATCCATTCAGGTCATATACAATTTCACCTGCTCTTATGGTCATTTCGCATTGAATCCTCTTATCTCCTTTCATTTTTTCACCCGAACTGTCTATAAATCCAAAATCTCCCTTTTGAATAGATAAAACAGTAATATCTGCGACACTGCCTTTTTCTAATGTACCTAGTTCTTCATGATGGATCACTTGCGCTGGACGCCAAGTTGTAGCTTTAATAATATCCGAAAGAGGCATGTTCAGGTTTAAGAATTTTGACATCACATTAAGAATATCTTTCATGCCTGAGTTCATACTGCCCGTATGCAGATCTGTACTTATCGTATCGGGGTAAAAGTCTTCCTCAATGGCAGGAATTGCCTGAGCAAAGGCAAAACTTCCACCGCCATGACCAACGTCGAATATAATGCCCCGTTCTCTTCCTTTCACAGCATAATCGTATAACTTTTGGGTTTTAGGATTTATGAGCGTCATACGCACACTGCCTAAGTTGGCGTACATATGGGTAAAGATATCTCCTGGACGCAATTCTTCAAGCAGAAGCTTGGTAAGAGACAAAGGCGGGTTATGGCCTCCAAAATCAATCATCACAGGAACATGCGCCAATTCCCCTGCTTGTACAGCGCGCTCAATGGGAATCCATTCCGCTCCAGAATAATGTGCTACTTTTATACCTACAAGTTCTGGGTTTTGTTGAATGGTCAAGGCAGTCATCTGTGCATCCATATCACTTAAATTCTGTTCCCATACACCACCGCGCATGCCTTCTCCAACAATGTTCAAAAAAGCAAGGATACGGGTTTTTGAATGTTTGATAAACGTATTTTTATATGTTTCAAAATTTCTCCAGCCAGGGCTCCCAGCATCTACAGATGTGGTTACACCAGATCTAAATGTAAAGCCATCTGGAGGAAGGGCTTCAAAACCTTCGCTCAAGTAATGATTTTCTTTAGTCCCAAAAAAATGATGGCTGTGCAAATCTATAAGACCCGGAGTTACATAAAACCCTTTTAGATTGATTACTTTCTTAGCTTTTGAAGGTGCAATATTAGTTGCTATCGCTACAATAGAATCATTTCGTATGGCGATATCCAACACCTTTTCCCCGATCCCGTCTTTGGGGTTGATCACAGTTCCCTTTTGAAGCAATAAATCATAATCCTGGCTATAAGCCTGCATGCATACTGCAAGCATAAAACAAATGAAGCTATTAAGATTCTTATTTTTTAGGCTTAGATACATTTCTATGTTTTTTTATTTAATATCTCGAAAAGTCTGGACGCAACGATACGTTCCTGACCAGGCTTAAGCATCCAAGTTGTTATACTGACTGAATTTTTACCTCCCCCAGCAATTTCAATGGAAGGATGCCCTTTACGTAAGGCCTCTTTAAGTTCATCCCCAGTAATTTTAACCTTTTTGTTATCCCAATCGAGATGTAAAGTAGGAACAACGTTTGCTAACTCGGGTACGACAGTTTTTGAGTTGAGACCAATGATAGGATCCACACTGGCTTTGATATGGTTTATCTGATTCTCCCATAGTTCCCAGTCTTTTTTGTGGTCTCTATTGAGAAAATCTTCAATAGCGACAAGCATTCCTACAATCTCTTCTTTATTTACTTTCATACCACGACCCACCGTTTCTCCAAATGGAGGTGCGTTTAAGCGAGCTGCATCGATATATTTCTTTTTGCCCAAAAGGACCCCCGCACTTTGAGGTCCCCTTAATCCTTTACCGCCCGAAAAACAAACCATATCAAATCCCATTTTTTGATATTTGAAAAGGTTTTCTACCGGAGGGACATCAGCAGCACAATCTATCATCGTAGGAATGCCGTGTTTCTGACAGATTTCTAAAACTTCAGCCCACTGTATCTCGCCTTCATAGTTCAAGAAATTAACAAAGTAGTACATGGCCGTATTTTTGTTGATCGCTTTTTCAAGCTCTTCTTTAGTATCAACATAAACCACTTTAACCCCGCTTACTTCAATAGCATGGGCGTATTCAATAGCGTGTTTGCGTTGCATGATTACTTCACTTTTAAGCCCTGTGCCTTCTATATGTGGTAGCAGGGCAGCTTTCTTAGGGTCTGTACCTGTAAGTGTACCGGCTGTTCCCAAGGTTATTGCTGATGCTGCACCAGAAGTTACGGTAGCCGCCTCACATTCCAAAAGTTCTGCAATACGAGCACCTACTTTATCCTGCAGCTCGTTAAGGTTTACAAAATCATCAGATGTATTTCGAATGGCCTCCACAACTTCAGGGCGCATCAATGACCCGGTCATAAAGGTATAGGTCCCTGCTGCGTTGATGAATGTGCGAACGCCCAATTCTTTAAAATAATCCCTGTTAACTGCGTTAGCCTCTACATTATATTCATTTTCAGCAGGTTCAACCAAAAAATCCATCACATTTTTAGGCAAAACAGCCACTGCAACTGGCAGTACTGCCAGTTGCTTTAAAAGTTTTCTTCTAGTTCCCATAAGTTTATTTTAGTGCAGCGATACAATCAATTTCTACCAAAGAATCTCCAGGAACCCCTCCATAAACGGCCACAGTGGTACGTACAGGTGGGTTTTTTCCGAATTTCCCAAGGTACACTTCATTCATGGCCTTGTAATCATGCAGGTCTGCCAGATATACATTTACCTTAAGTACTTTTTCCATTGAAGACCCTGCCTTTTCTAACTCCTTTTTTAGTTCATCGAGCACAAATTCCGTATGATCTTTTATATCTCCTTCAAAGTGAGCTCCTTTACCAGCAACATATACCAGCCCATTGTGTACAACAGAACTTGAAAAAAGTGGGATTTCCTGATCCTTGTCTTCTTCCCTTCTGTTTCTTACTATTTCACCAGTACCAGTGTTTGAACTGTTAACAACGAGATTTTTACCAAATACAGCTGCGCCAGCTAATCCAAATACCGATGTAACTATGGTACGCAATACATTTCTTCTTTGATTATTCATTATCTATGTTTAATTAATTATTATTATTCAATATCCCACCATATACATGTCGTGAACACCTCTTCCCTCTGAGCAGCTAAAACGGTATTATAACTTTATGTATTTACACCCACTTCACTGGGTGGATAAGTTAACCTTCTTGAGATTGTAACATCCCTTCTATAATGGAACATAAACTAACAAGGGTTAATGGTTTATTTCAGAGCCACCAGTATCTTCAATTAGAACTCCTGCAATGGACTTTTTTTGTTATCCCTTTACAAACAACTACGCACCCAAGGGTAATGAAATTCAATTAAGATTTGTAATTACTAAGATTACTGTAGTTTGTACCTTGGTATTATGAAACCTGAAAAAACAAACATCTGTTTTAGTACTTCTTGAATCAAAAATCTAATTATCTACTAAATATAAAAATCTAAAATGTTATCATTTTTATTATTTCGACCAATAACAGATTTAAAAAGGCGTTGGGGTGAATTTATTTTATTTCTAATAAATTATTGAATAAAATAAGGGCTTTTTATAAAAAATTGAATATTATTTTCATACACAAAGCCATTTTAACAATAATAATTCAAATAGTAATGTTTAAAACTTAGATGCTAGCAAGTCTCTATTATCTTGGTGAATCTTTATAATCAATTCACCAAATAATGTATTTGCCCAAGCAAACCAGTCTCTAGAATAATTAGTTGGATTGTCTTTATCAAAACCTTCATGCATAAAACCTGTTTCTGCATGGGTCGTTTTTAACATTTTTAGACATTTAACAATTTCATTGGTATCTGTACTTGTCAAGGCTCTTAAAATGATGCCCATTGGCCAAATTTTACTTTTCCCTGTATGAGGGCTTCCTTGTCCTTCAGCATAACTTCCTTTTAAAAAGTATGGGTTATTATCACTTAATAAAAATAGCCGTGTGTTTTTATATATCTCATCCTGTGGTTTGTGCGCTCCTAAATAAGCTAATGACATTAATGAAGGAACATTAGCATCATCCATAAATAATTTATTACCAAAACCATCGACTTCGTAGGCATAGATTTTACCAAAGTTTAAATGCTCTGAAACTGCAAACTCGTGGATAGCGTTATCAACCTCCTCTGCCATTTGTGAGCATGTCCTTGCAAACTCATTGTTATTAAATACCTTTATATAAATAGTTTCTAGCTGTTTTAAAGACAATACCGCAAAAATATTTGATGGGATTAAATAAGGAAATAGTGTTGAATCGTCTGAAGGTCTAAACATAGAACAAATAAGACCGTTTGGTTTTACAGGTCTTCCTGTTCCTCCAAATGGCGGCGAATCTATTACCGAGGTCGTTTCTCTACTAAACACATACTTAGATTCATTCTGTTTGCGTTGCTCTGTTTTAAAGGTTTTAACAATCAACCGCATGGACTTGTCAAAATCATCATCAAAAATGGAAGTATCTTTTGTTATTTGATAGTATTCATTAGCCAATCTAATCACGTAGCATAAAGAATCAATCTCCCATTTACGTTCGTGAACTCCTGGCAACATGAGGGTTTGATCGCTTTTCCATTCCGATATTTTAGTTGTGTCTTTATAAAAGGCATTGGCATACGGATCCAACAACACACATTTTACCTGTCTGTTAATTAATCCTTGTATAAGCTTTTTAAGTTTTTCGTCTTTATTAATTAACGGCATGTATGGCCAAACTTGTGCTGTAGAATCTCGCAACCACATGGCATCGATATCTCCTGTAATAACAAAGGTATCTGGTTTGCCATCAATCATTTCAAAATCGATGGTTGTATCTAACGTGTTTGGGTAACAATTCTCAAAAAGCCAAGCAATTTCGTCATCTTTAATAACGGCTTTCACCTCTTTAATTCGTTGTTCTACAGCTTCGCTTACAAATTTTCTATCTGCTAGTTTTGGCCTCTTACTCTCAAATTTGTTTTGTGAAGCCATTATCATATTTTGAGCCATTACAAATGTTCCTACTGTAAACAATGAACTTTGAACAATAAAATTTCGACGTTTCATAATGTAGAACTACTTAATTTCAATTTCTGCAAAAACTGGTAAATGATCTGAAGGATATTTGCAATCTTTAGAGTCACTCAAAACAGCAAATTTTTGTACTTTTATATTTTCTTTACTTGTGAAAATATAATCAATTCTGTCGGTTACAGGTTTATTATATTTAAAACCGTTATAAGTTCCTGAAGGTCCGAAGGGTTTTGCTGAACTAATGGTTTTCGAATCGTTTAAAGCTTGGGATAGATATTGTATTGGAGTACTTTCTGGTTTTAAATTAAAATCTCCCATTAACACTATTGGCAAGTTTTTTTTATTGAATTTATTAATTTTATTAAGAATAAGTTTAGCACTCTGTAATCTAGCTTCGTCACCAATATGATCAAAATGAGTATTAAATACCCAAAATTGTTGATGTGTAACTATATTCTCAAACAAAGCATAGGTACAAATTCGTTCCATGGAAGCATCCCAACCAACTGATATTTTATTTGGAGTTTCAGACAGCCAAAACGTAGCTTGTTTTATAGGTTTTAGCTTTTTTGAATTATAAAAAATAGCGCTGTATTCTCCTTTGGTTTTGCCATCGTCTCTACCCACGCCTACATACTTATAATCAACAAATGTACTATCTATATAAGCTACTTGATGATGTAAGCCTTCCTGAATCCCAAAGACATCGGGGCTGTAAAAAGCAATTTGGTCACATAAATAATCTTTTCTTTTTGACCATTGATTTTCTCCATCAGCCGAATTATCATATCGAATATTATAGGTGATAAATTTATACGTTTGCCCATTCATTGTTAATGAAAGACTTATAAAAGCTAAAATGAAACACATCGTGTTTTTCATATCTTATTGGTTTATTGCTATAAATCGAATAGCTTGTCCGCCACCTGGGGCCAATTTAAGTTCTAGACTACTCTTAAAATCAACCTCTTCTTGAAAAATATTTATCTCTTGTGGATTGGTTTTCCAATCGGTATTTAATCCATCTGCATAAATTTCGGCACGGTATTTTTTGCCTTTATCTAAAAATGATAATGTTACTTTTATGTTCCGTTTATTTTCATCGGTTATACTCCCTAAAAACCAATTATCACTATGCTTATCTTTTCTTACCACAGTAATATAATCACCAATTTTACCGTTTAAGACTTTTGAGGTTTCCCAATCGACACCCAAATCTTCAATAAACTTAAAAGCAGGTTGGTTTTCATAATTTTCAATGACATCTGAAGCCATTTGTAAAGGACTGTATAGCACTACAAATAACGCCAACTGTTTTGCTAATGTTGTGTTTACCCTAGAAGTACCATCGTCCAAATCATTCCATTTAACTCTGTTTTTAGCGTTTCTATACAATATATCAAAAGTACCAGGAGTATAATCAATAGGACCAGCTAATCCTCTGGTAAATGGTAATATTGTATGATGATCTGGCGGATTTCCAGAACTCCAAGCATTCCATTCCATCCCTCGAACCCCTTCTCTTGTCATCATATTTGGATAGGTTCGTCTAATCCCTGTTGCTTTTATGGGTTCATGGGCATCAATCATAATATGATATTTTGCTGCAGTTGTAACCACCTCTCTATAATGATTTACCATATACTGACCATGATGATATTGCCCTTTGGTTTGTATACCTCCAGCATATCCTGTCTTAACCGTTTTAACACCTAATTTATGATACATTGAAAAAATTTCATCAAGATGATCTTGAAAAGACTGTGCTGCTCCACCCGTTTCAACATGTCCTATAAAATTTATGTTTTTAGCAGCTGCATATTGTGTAACTTCTTTTAAATTAAAATCCTCATAAGGCGTTACAAAATCAAAAGCATCCTTTTTGCCCCAATTTTCCCAACCAGTGTTCCAACCTTCTACCAAAACACCTTGTATGTTATGTTTGTGAGCAAAATCAATATACCTTTCTGTATCGATAGTATTTGCACCGTGTCTTTCTCCTAAAGTCCATGTCTGTGTCCCCAAATGCATTCCCCACCAAACACCTATATATTTCATGGGTTCTATCCAAGATACATCTTTAATCTTATTGGGTTCGTTTAAATTCAAAATCAAATTAGATTCAACTAATTTATCTGCACTATCCGCTATTTGTATGGTTCTCCATGGCGACAACATAGGCGCTTTTCTTTTTACCTTAACCCCATCTGGCCATGGCACTAAGTTACATTGAAATGATAACGCTTTATGTTTTGATTGCAACAAAGTCATTCCTGCATAATCTGTTAGGTTAGCCTCATGAATGCTTGCAAAAAAACCATCAACTGTTTCAATAGTTATTGGCGTATTTGCTGAAGCAATTTCAGATAATGGTGCTTTTTTATATAACATTTCATAAGAATCAAAATTAGCTGGTGTATACCACGCCGTATCATTTTTTGAAAAATTAAACTCTGTTAACTCTTTAGAAATAGAAATACTATCTATGTTTTCTTGTTCAGGTATTTCGTATCGAAACCCAACTCCATCATCATAAACTTTAAAAATGAGATTCATTTTTCTTTTTAAATGACCTCTTTCTTGCAAGTTTACTGTCAATTTGTTAAAATTATCGACTATATCTTTGTTTTCTCCCCAAACTTGAGACCATACTGTATTTGAATGGCTTTTTTGAACCCCTATAACTTTGAAGTTTTTATTCAATGATTGAGCTCCTTTTAGTTCAAACCCTAATTTTGAAGGCTTAATAAAAAGCGAATCTTTATAGTTAATTGAGTATTGAGCAGATTCGCTTTCCACATCAATAGTCACTTCAATTTTACTGTTTGGAGAAACTACTTTTAATACTTTAGTATTATTGCAACTTATGAGTGTTATTAGGAAAATAATGAATATAATTCTCATTTTAATACTGTAAAATTAGTTTTCAATACATCTGCTAAATTCCCTCCAACCATCACCTCAAACTCTCCAGGTTCGACAACATGTTTCATCTCTCTATTCCAAATGGCAAGTTCTTCCGAAGTCAGAACAAATTCAACATGTTTTGTTTCTCCTTTTTTAATAAAGATTCTTTTAAAGCCTTTCAAAGTTTTTAAAGGTGTTGTTACGCTACTATAAACATCATTTATATATAATTGAACCACTTCATCGCCATCAAAGTCTCCTGTATTTTTAACATCAACACTAACTTTAACGTTGCCATCTGGTTTTATTACTTTGGTATTTAATGCAAGGTTTGAATATTCGAAAGTCGTATAACTTAATCCATAACCAAACATATAGAGCGGATTCTCGCTTTCGCTCACATAACGATGAATTGCCGAAGGTTTCTGGTTGTAATAAATAGGTAATTGTCCAACCGATTTAGGAAACGTAATAGGAAGTCGTCCTCCTGGGTTATAATCTCCAAACAAGACATCGGCTACTGCTTTTCCGCCAGCTTCACCAGGAAACCACCCTTCTAAAACAGCAGGAATATTATCGTTTATCCAATTAATAGAAAGCGGACGACCATTTAATAGTACACAAATTACAGGTGTCCCTGTTTTTTGAATGGCTTCTATTAACTCTTCTTGCATGCCATGTAAATCTAAGGTAGCAACATCTCTATTTTCTTCCACTAATTCATTCGATTCTCCCAAAACAACAATAGCAACATCTGCTTTTTTAGCAATTTCTATGGCTGGCTGAAAGTTTACTTTTTCTAAATTCCAACGTAAATGAGCTCTGGCTCCCCATCCACCTTCCCACATTTCGATGCGGACTTTGTATTTTTTACCTGCTTCAATATTTTTAGGAGTTGTAACGATGCTTGTAGCCCCTTTTGTCCAGTTGTCAATAACCAATACATCATCAACCCACATTCTAATACCGTCGTCTGAACTTAATCCCAACCAACCATCAAATGACTTGTCCGATTTAATATAACCCGTCCAACGAATAGAAAAATCATCATCTGTAACGCCATCACCTGGCGACCATGGCCAATCAAATTGCAATTGACTATCAATACGCGTTAATGCTGGGCTTCCTTCTAAATTTCTGTTGTTAAAATATTCACCTTTTAAGCCGTTTTGAGCTTCATCTGGTGTAAACAAATACTTTGATTGAATAATTTGTCCTTTTACAATTAAAGGAACGCCTTCCTCATAAAGCACATTGGTATTTGCACCAACAACTTGTTTAACCCCCTCTAAAACTGTGGTTGCTACTTTGTTTTTAACCGAATAACCTCCTAATCTTGAAGCATCTGCATTTGGGCCAATGACTGCAATTGTTTTTATGTTTTTATCTAACGGAAGTATGCTATTTTGGTTTTTTAATAGAACTATGGATTTTCGCCCAGCTTCTAGAGCAATGTCTTGATTTTCTTTAGAATGAAATCGTTCTTTGATTAGGTTTTTATTTGTGAACGGATTTTCAAATAACCCCAATAGAAATTTAAGTCGTAAAACACCACCTGCTGCACGGTCTATATCGTCCATAGACAATTTACCTTCGTTAACTAAATCTATAATGGTTTGTTGCCAAAATTCATTTGAAAAATCATAGAATTGCATATCGACACCTGCCGATACGGCTTGCCTGATACTTTCTTTAGGAGAATCTGCCACATAATGTGTGGTTTGAATATATTTTATAGCACCTAAATCGGAAACCACAATCCCTTTAAAGCCCCATTCTTTTCGTAAAACATCGGTTAATAACCAGTGATTGGCAGCACAAGGAATGCCATCTAACTCAGAATACGCACACATGGCACCTAACGCACCGCCTTTTGTATATACTTTTTCAAATGATGGTAAAAAATCTTCACGAGCAGTTCGTTCTCCAACAATAACTGGCGATGAATTTCCGCCCGCTTGCGGGTAACTATGTACAGCAAAATGTTTTGGTTCTGCAATAATAGACCTATCAGAAGCTAATGTATCACCCTGCATGCCTGCAACCATTGATAACCCTAGCTCGCCTGCTAAGTACACATCTTCACTTAAGGTTTCGGCAACACGCCCCCATCGTGGTTCTCTACCGACACCCAACACAGGTCCCAACCCGAAATGAACACCGTGTGTTCTGGCTTCTGTACCTATAACTGCGCCTACTTTTTCCATTAAATCGGTATCCCAAGTGGCACCTAACCCAATATTCATGGGGAAAGCGGTACTGCCATCATCTAAATAACCATGAAGCATTTCGCACATAATAAGCGCAGGTATTCCCCATTTGCTATTTTTAATGACATCTTTTTGAAGGTCATTAATCATTTTTGCAGAGCGTGGATAAAGGTCATGGATAGCACCTACACCTAGATTGCCAAGTTTTGCTTCAGATTTTGTTTTGGAAAAATCTTCATCTTCTTTAAAATACTCGCCTTTATACATATCCATTTGGCGTACTTTTTCTTCTAAACTCATTCTGCTTAATAAATCTGAAACACGATCTTCAACTGATAATTCAGTATTCTGATATGGGTATTTTTTTTGAGCAAATCCTATGTTTAACAATCCTAAGAATAAAACTAAAGCAACTATTTTCTTTTTCATTATTATATTTTTTTTTAATTCTGAATCACTTTTAAAGTGTTTCCATTTACCAACTCTTCATGAGTAATGAAATAGCTATTATGCTTTTTTCCATTAACCTCAATACTTTTAATTTTTCCTTTATTATTTAACACGCGCTCAATAACTATATTTTTGTTTTTATAGTAATTAGCATCTAATGTGATGGTTATTTTGTTAAACATTGGAGTTGTAATTGTATATTTTGGTTCACCTGGAGCTAAAGGATACACTCCCATCATAGAATAAACCAACCATGCAGACATGGTCCCTGTATCATCATTTCCTGGTAAACCAGCGGGTTTGTTCTGGAAATATTTTTTAACTAAAGCTTGTACCATTTCTTGGGTTCTCCATTCTTCACCTTTTACGTAATTAAAAAGATAAGGATAGGCAATATCAGGTTCGTTTGCCATATCGAACTGATTTTTATCAAAGACCTCTTGTAACTTATTTATGAATTTTTTTGAACCTCCCATTAATTTAATTAACCCATTAATATCATGAGAAAGCATAAATGTATATTGCCATGCATTTCCTTCAATAAAACCTAAGTTTTTTTGAAAATTAGCACCATAATCTGGATTGTAAGGTGTTAACCAAGTACCATCATCGTTTTTGGGTCGCAAAAGATTAAACGTTTTATCAAATAGGTTTCGGTATGAAATAGATCGTTTTGAAAACATTTTATAATCTTGTTCCTTACCTAACTCATTAGCTAAAAGCGCAATAGCAAAGTCTGTTGCATTATATTCCTGTGTGGTTGATACAGAACCACTTTGCGTTGTTTTTGTAGTTAAATACCCTTTAGTTATATAATCTTTTAATCCAGGTCTTAAAGGATTATCTTCAATTTGCGTAGCGCTTTTTAGCATAGCACTATAGGCCTTATTAATGTCAAAATCTCTAATTCCTTTCAAATAAGTATCTGCAATTACAATTCCGGCAGGATCACCAACCATTGTGGTTGTCTCGGTTGCATTAAGCTCCCATTTTGGCAACCAGCCAGACTCATCATAAATTTGCAACATACTTTTTACCATATTTGATTGTTGTTTAGGATATACCAAACTCATCAATTGGTTTAAGTTCCTGTAGGTATCCCATAAAGAAAACGTAGTGTAGCGTGTCCCTTTTGTTTTTAATGTTTCTCTTGTTTTTACTTTAGGATATTCGCCATTGTAATCATTTAAAGTATTTGGGTGAATTAATGTATGGTAAAGAGCTGTATAAAAAATCGTTTTATCATCTTCCGATCCACCTTCTACTTTAATTCTTGATAAATAAGAATTCCATTCTTTTTTTGAATCAGATAAAATATCATTAAAAGTTTTACCATTGGTTTCCTTTTCTAAATTCTGTCTTGCATTTTCAATACTTACATAAGAAACACCAATTTTTAACTCAACAGTAGTTGGTTTTTTAAAATCATAACGCATATAAGCACCAATACTATCGCCTACAACTTCTTTTGTATAACCTTTTTTTAATCTTGTTTTACCATTATAATCCATCCATTGAGCTTCTAAGCCATTATATTTTCTAGGTTTTTTCCATACGCCAAATTCTTTTGCGGTTTCAGAAAAACGAGCTACAAAATATACTGGATAAGCCTCTTCTGCTTTATAATAACAAAAAGACCCTACAGATCGGATCCCTTCAATTTCGGTTGGAGAAACTACTTTTACCATAGCACCTTCTTCATTGGTAAGACCCAAACCTAAATTCAATAAAATATTCGATTTACCTGCGGGGAAATGATATTTACTCACACCAACCCTTGTTGTTGCTGTAACTTCAACCTTTACATTATATTTATCTATTATATTTGAATAATATCCTACTGAAGCAATTTCATTGGAATACGTTGAACCATATTTTACATGATTGGTTTCAATATCTCCTGTTGTTGGCATTGCTAATATGACACCTAATTCTGGACAACCAACACCACTAAGGTTTACATGGCTAAAACCAGTTAAAAAAGTGTTTTCATTTACATAGGGCGTTGACCACCAACGACTATCTTTCTCAAAAGGCAGGTTTTGTAGACCTGAAACATTGAAAGGCGATACATTTACCATACCCCGAACAGCAATAGGGCCAGGATTGGTTGTTCCGAAATTAGAGGTACCTATAAATGGATTTACGTAATCTGCTGGCTGTTGCGCAAACATTGCCATAGAAAGTGTACTTCCAATAACAAAAAGGGCAATGGTATTTTTTCTGAAATTTAATTTCAAAAACATATACTTTAATTCTATGAACAATTTTCTCTTACTAATCATCATTCTTTATTTGGAATGCGTTTAAACTTTTCATAATTGGCTAAAAAATGGTTCTTTTATACTTCAATCAAAAAAGTTTAAACCAGTTCTTGATATAACAAAAACATCATCAATAAAATAGTTTGAAAGGTTTTGCTTCTCATCTGCGCCTGGTAATGGTGGTGATTTAACTTCGTTTGGTGTTTTTCTATTTGGAAAATTACGATAAGCACCTGTTCTAAACGATACTCTTTCTACAGATTTCACAGCCATTAAAGCAGGTACGTTTTCTGCAATTAGTTTATCGTTTATCATTATAGAATAACGACCCAAGTTATGTGTATTTAAGTTAATTTTAATAGTGTACCAATCTCCTATATTAAAGCGCATTAACGGTTTCATACCTGAACTTTCGGTAGTTTTTATAAAATTATCATTATCGAATGTTATTTGTATAGGGCCGTTCCCAAAACGGTCTGTTATGTTAATGTCAAATTGAGTTGTATCTATGACAGCAACTTTCACTTTAACACTTAAGGCAATGTTTGTTCCTTCTTTAAACACTCGAATGGCGCGACTGTAATCACAAGGATCTTCATCAATTAATTGAATACATTTATTACCATTGCTTTCTTTAACCAGTCTTGTTTTGGCCCATTTTGTTGAATAGGTATTCCAGTCTGTAATGGTGCCTTCAATAGCCATATTTTCAAAATCATCGTTTACATCTTCATTAACCTCATATTTAATTGGCGTTGGAATACGACATACCCATATATCTTCTTTGTTCATGCTGTAAGTCATCCACATATCAGTACCTGGAGCATCTCCATTTCCTGGAGTAATTCCTCTCATATAACAAGGTCCAAAATCTTTCCATCTTCCATAAAAGCGTCTTGGAGGAACTTCTGCTTGCACTAACAAAAGATTATCATAAATAATACCATCGTTACTCGTAATAACAGACATTGGAAAACGGTATTGTGTTTGGTCTATTGGGTTATATGAGATTGCATATTTACCATCTTCGGTCTGTTGCCCCCACATTTTTCCTCCAGACATAACTAAGGTATTTGCTTTAATTGGGTCTGAAAATGTTTTTCCACCATCGTCGGAAAGCGCTGTGTAAGACTTTTTCCAAAGCCCTACAATTTTCCCATCCTTACGTTTGTACCAATTAAAAGCTTGTTCAGATTTATTAAAGCTATAGAACCCATCTTTACCGTTATCTTCTTCAAACCATTGAAGTGTTCTTAATGTATCTTTTAACAAAGCATCGCAAGCAGCAACAAAGCCTTTATCTTTTGACTTTTTATAAAAAGGATAAGAAGTATTCGTTTCATTCCATTCTGTTTGGCTATCATATCTTATAAAATAAATAGGTCCCATACTACCATCTTTATAAATTTCGCGAACAACGCGACCAATACCTTGTTTTCCAAATGGATTTTCGGTGTGACCGTAGAATGCTAAAGTAAGTAATCTTCCGTCTGGTGCTACATAAAACCCCATGCGTTGGTGCATCATATAACCTGTGGAGCCTTTTGGAATAGCCACTCCTTCTGGAGCTTGGTACGGAGGAAAAGCGACCTTAGGAAAACTCCAATCTCTACCATTTTTTGAAGTCGTTAACATTGTTTGTACTGGTGGCATATGTTCGTCTGCTTCCCCGCTAATATACTGCTGATAAAACTGCCCGTTCCAATATGCTAAATTAGATGCATGATTGTATGTAAAGCCAAACCCATCACTTAATTCTGGATGTGTACGATTGGCTCGCACGGTTTGAATGTTTTCTACACCAATGGCATAACGAAGACCTGCTTCGTGTGTAAACGGATCAATAAATTCCCCACCTATATAGCGAACAGGTTCATAAACACTACCTGTTTGTGCCAATATACATTGGAAAAACATACTGAATATTATTATAGTTAAATACTTCATTTTTTTATATGCTATTTAAACTATTTATTTTGAGTTGTCTTCAATTTGTTCTTTGAAAACTATCTATCTGATAATTTTTTCAATTTTTATGGCCCAAGCTTCTTTACAAGGCAAATTATTTCTTAATTCCTCTGGAATAATGACTTTAAAACCGTCTTCTAATTTTGTCCATTTTAATGCCTTTTTAGAACCAAGCATGGTTATTTTAGTCCCTTTTTTAGGATTGATAGATTTTACAACAACTTCAGAAGAGATTTTATCTTCACCCTCTTTCGCCATATAAAATAAAAACACATTACCTTCTTTATTTTGCGTCATACAAATGTTGTTTTCTTTAAATGGTTCTATAGGTTTTGTGTTGTATATAGCACTACCATTTACTTTCAGCCAAGCTCCGTAATCTGTTAATAAGTTATATGCACCTTGTTGCCATTCGCCATCAGGTCCTGGAGCCACATTTAACAATAAGTTTCCGCCTTTTGCAACAATATCAATAAGCATGTGAATGCCTTGTCTACCTGTTAAATATTTAGCATCTGGTGTGTAAGACCATCCGCCGCCAGAGGTAATACAAGATTCCCATGGATAAGGCAATGTTTTTTCAGGAACGCGATTTTCTGGTGTTAGGTAATTTTGATTTTTGCCGTGTACCGCTCTATCAACAACGATTAAACCGGGTTGTTTTTGGCGTGCTTCTACCACCAAGTCGTCCATTTTAATATCTTGCTCAACTACTCTATGTTTTATAAATCCATTTCCAGATGTATTCTCTGCAAATTTCTCGTCATAATTTTGTTTGACATTTAAACTATCTCTTTTTCTTACCCAGCCACCATCTAGCCATAGAATATCAACTTTACCATAATCTGTAAGTAATTCTAAAATTTGATTATGAGTAAAATCTACATACTTTTTCCATTTTTCAGGATATAATATTGGATCATAATTCACATTTCTATCAAAAGGAGGAAAATAAGGATCCCAATAGTTTTCGTTATGCCAATCTGGTTTAGAAAAATAAGCCCCTATCCACATACCTTCGTTTCTAAATGCGTTAAAAACTTCTTTAGCAATGTTTGCTTTAGGATTTGTACTAAAAAGACATTCAGGATTTGTAACTTTATAGTCTGAATACTTTGTATCAAACATATTGAAGCCATCGTGGTGTTTTGTTGTGAATACCATGTATTTAATCCCAGCATCTTTAGCAGCTTTAGCCCATTTTTCTGGATTAAATTTTGTTGGATTAAAGGTTTTCTTTAAGCCTTCGTATTCTTTTACATATTCAAAATAGTTTTGAGGATTGCTTCCCTTTTTACGCTCACACCAACCATAATCTTCAGGACATATGGACCACGATTCTACAATACCCCATTGACTGTATGTTCCCCAATGCATTAACAATCCAAATTTTTTTCCTTGCCATTCATCTAAATTTTTTAAAACTAATGGATCTGTTTCAGGTACATATCGTTCATCTTCGTAAATGGCTTGCGAAAACATCTTGACAGTAAATAACATGATGATAATTGCTATTCTATTCTTCATTTTTGTGATTTTTAATGCTATTAATTATTGTTACTATTTAATTACTTTTTTTCTTTTGACTACTTAAAGAATATGGTACGTTTTCAGATTTGCTTGCCCAATTTTTATTGGGCGAACTTCCTAATTGAAATGCTAATGTTCCCCCATTTTGAATATCTTCAAACGTTACAAAACTATTAGAATAGGGTTTCCCATTTAAACTTGCAGACTCTATGTAAAAATTATCTTTTGAATTGTTTTTTGCATCAATTTCAAAAGTATTACCGTTTTCTAAATGAAGTGTTGCTTTTTTAAATAAAGGACTCCCAATCGCATACTGATTAACCCCTGGAGTTACTGGATAAAATCCTAAAGCACTAAACACATACCAAGCGGAGGTTTGTCCGTTATCTTCATCACCACAATAACCATCTGGTGTTGCAGCGTATAATTTGGTAAGTACTTCTCGTATTTTCTCTTGTGCTTTATAAGGTTCTCCTGCATAATCGTACAAATAAATCATGTGTTGAATGGGTTGATTGCCATGCGCATAATTTCCCATATTAACCACTTGCATTTCCCTAATTTCATGAATGGTCTGTCCATAATAGGAATCATCAAACGTTGGCGGCATTTCAAAAACTTCATCTAATTTTGAAGCAAATTGTTTTTTGCCTCCCATTAAATCTATCAACCCTTGAACATCTTGAAATACTGACCACGTATAATGCAGGCTATTCCCTTCGGTAAACGCATCGCCCCATTTTAAAGGATTAAATGGTGCTTGAAAACTACCATCTTTATTTTTACCACGCATTAAATTTGTTGAAGGGTCAAACACATTTTTATAATTCATGGCTTGTTTGAAGTATTTATCTGCTATTTCTGTTTTTCCAAGTTTTTCTGCCATTTCTGCAATAGTAAAATCGGCATAAGCATATTCTAAAGTTCGTGCTGCATTTTCATTGATTCCTACATTGTACGGCACATAGCCTAACGTGTTGTAATAGTTTAACCCTTCTCTACCAACAGATTTTACAGGTCGTCCTGCTTCAACCGTTGCATTTTTTAAAATCGCTTCAAACAAAATATTTACATCTTTCTCTTTAACATTGCCTTTTAAAAAGGCATCAACGACTATAGGCGCCGAGTTTGAGCCAACCATACAGTCTCTATGACCTGGACTTGCCCATTCTGGAAGCC
Source organism: Confluentibacter sediminis (assembly GCF_003258355.1). GTDB lineage: Bacteria > Bacteroidota > Bacteroidia > Flavobacteriales > Flavobacteriaceae > Confluentibacter > Confluentibacter sediminis. Next base: position 134,809 of record NZ_QKPO01000008.1, read on the forward strand.
AACCAGATTCTTTATACGCATTTGCCAAACCTTCCATAATATGACTATTCAAATCTGGATACATCATATTAAAAAATGGATACACCGCTCTAAACGTGTCCCAAAAACCATTGTCTGTAAACATGTAGCCTGGAAGTACTTTCCCGTTATATGGACTGTAGTGTACAACTTCATTGTTCTTGTCGAACTCGTAAAATTTTCTTGGAAACAACAAAACACGGTATAAACATGAATAAAATGTTCTGATATGGTCTATATTATCGTCTTCTATTTGAATTCTATTTAATTCCTTTTCCCATGTTTGTTTTGCTTTTTCTTTGGTTTGTTCAAACGTATCTGTTCCAATTTCTCTATTTAAATTTAATTCTGCTTGCTCTGGACTAATAAATGATGATGCCACTTTAACGTGAACAACTTCACCCTTTTTGGTTTTGAATCCAATAATAGCTCCAACATGATCTCCTTCACTTGCAGTTGAATTCTCGATTAATTTCCAGCCATCGGTCCATGTATCTGTGATTTCAAAATCTTTATCAAATTCGGCTACAAAATAGTTGTAGAAATTATCGGGAACACCACCACTGTTGTTTCTACAATAGCCTATAATTTTACGTTCTTCAGGAATAATTTTAACCATTGACCCTTTAAAAAACGCGTCAAGAAGAATGTATGATGTTTCAGATTTTGGAAATGTGAACTTAAATTGCGACGCTCTTTCTGTTGGAACAACTTCAGCTGTTACATCATAATCAGCTAAATAAACCGAGTAATGATAGGGTTTTACAGTTTCAGCTTTATGTGAAAACCACGATTCACGTTCGTCTTCTTGAAATTTCAAATCGCCCGTAACCGCCATTAACGAAAACGCTGCATAATCATTAATCCAAGGACTGGGTTGATGAGTTTGTTTAATGCCTCTGATTTTATTGGAATCGTATTTGTAAGTCCAACCATCTCCCATTTTAGATGTCATGGGTGTCCAAAAATTCATTGCCCAAGGTGTTGCAATAACCGGATAGGTGTTTCCATTGGATAAACTATAATCTGAATCGGTTCCCATCAATGGATTTACAAAATCTACCAAATCAGTATTTTGAACCATACAATTTGCATTGGACTGTTCCTTTACTTGATTACATGACATATTAAGTAATGCCATAAAACACACTAATAATTTAATCTTGTTATCTAATCCTTCCATTTAATTACTTTCTATTACTTGTCCTTTTTCTCTGTATAAATCAACTTCTCCATCCAATTGTATGGCAATAACGGTCACATCTTGGTCTTGTACATCTTCGGGTAAATCTATATATAACAACCCTGGCACGTCACTCCAGTATTGTTTCCCAACCACATTAGTTTTTAATTTTGTACCATTACCAACTACCCAAGCTCTGTTTACTTTATTTTTCAAGCCTTTTATTAACAAGGGACCGTTGGGTTTGTTATCAACATACAAATACAAAATGGTTTTGTCTTTTGACAACGCTGTATAACCATTAAAATGTCCAAAAGGAATGCCTGCACGTGTACCATAAATAGCACTCTTGTGTTTGTTAGTCCATCTACCTAGACCTTTTAAAATATCTATTTGTTCTTGTGGAATAGTGCCATCTGGTTTAGGGCCGATATCCAATAGTAAATTACCGCCCATACTGATACAATCAACCAAAATGCGAATAATTTGATTGACAGATTTGTAATTGGTGTCGTTTGGTTGATAGCCCCAGGAATTGTTCATGGTCATGCACAACTCCCAATATTTACTATCTGGTTTTGTTATTGGGATGCCTTGTTCTGGTGTGGCATAATCACCATAGCCTTGCAACCTAGAATTGATGATGGTTGTTGGCGTTTTTTCTAATAATAAATTACGGATTTCTTTGGCTTTCCACTTTTCGGCCGATTGTTCCCAATCACCATCAAACCAATATAAATCAGGGTTAAATTTTGTTAATTCTTCTATTTGTCCGAAATTAAATTTGGTGAATTTTGCCCATCGTTTTGCATCATCTGTATATCGTTTTTCATCTCTTAAAAAATTAGGGTAATTAGGGTTTGACCAATCAAGCAACGAATAATATAAGCCTATTTTCAAGCCTTCTTTTCTAGCGGCTTTTACAAATGGTGTTAGTACGTCTTTTTTTGCAGGTGTTCTTTTCACTACACTTAAATCACCTTGTTTGGTATCCCAAAGGGCAACACCGTCGTGGTGTTTTGTGGTGATTACGGTATATTTTGCGCCACTTTCTTTGATTAACTTAGCCCAATATTCGGGATTATAATTTTTAGCAGTAAACCCTTCTAATTGTTTCATATAATCTTCATATGAAATGTAATTATTATGAAAAGACCATGATTCATCAATCCCATTTACAGCATAAATTCCCCAATGAATAAAGATCCCTAATTTGGCATCTTTAAACCATGCCAAGCGTTGGTCTTTGGGCAATTCGTTTTCCTGCCCGACAACTTGATGTATCGTTAGAAAACATAAAATCAATATAATCTTTAAACTCTTCATTCTTTTTAATTGACTAATATTTCATCAACAAACAACCAAGCATCACCTCCACTTGGTGTCGTTTTTAAATTGGTTGCCATCACTTTTACAAACTTTGCTTTTATGGGGTCAAAATCAATTTTAAAATCTTTTAACTCTGTTTTTGAATTGATTGCAAATGGGCGTTCAATATATCCAACTTCTTTATAACTTTCTCCATCTTCAGAAACATATACTTTTACAGATGTTGGAAAATAAATACCAGACCCTTGACTTTCTATTGAACCAACAGTTACTTGATGTATTGTTTGTTCTTTTTCTAAATCTATAATAATTCCCATGTCATCTCCCAACCATGCTTGCCATTGCCCATCATGAAAATTTTCGGTTCCACGCAATGCATTGACCATTCCAAAAGCACCAGCTCCTTTATAATTATCACTGTATGGTGTTAAATAAGTAACCTTGTGCGCTACCGCTTTATGAAATTTGATAGTATCTGTAAAAACCTTACCAACTGGTTTATTGTTTTTAAACAATGACGCCTTTACAATAGTTGTTTCATTAAGTGCTATTGAATCTGTGTATTTTGTAGCAGTTTCATCCATAGGTTTATCACCTAAAACATAACGAATATCTGCGTTTGGAAATTCATTTTTTAACGATATATAAACAGCCTTCTTATCTAAATCCACACTGACTTTAGAGGTTATTAAATACATACTTTTAGCATAGTTGATACCCAAATAATCATAGCGTTTGAACATGGTTTCAATTCTCGAAGAAAAATCATCCCAATCGCGCGATTCTTTTGGACTCCATAAAACTTCAGACATAGCAGCTAATCTTGGAAAAATCATATATTCAGAATGCTCTGTTGTTGGTATGTATTCAGCCCATAAATTAGCTTGACCTCCTAGCACATGTTTTGCTTCTTCGGGTGTCATAGTCTCTACAACAGGATCAAATTCATAGACTTTACTTATAGGAAGATAGCCTCCAATTGACAAAGGCTCTTCGTTTTGAGGCCCTTGGTAATGGTCAAAATAGCAATATGTTCCTGGTGTCATTATTACGTCATGCCCTTGTTCTGCTGCTTCAATTCCTCCTGCCGTACCTCTCCAACTCATTACCGTTGCCTGAGGTGCTAAACCGCCTTCTAAAATTTCATCCCATCCTATTATTTTTTTCCCTTTTGAATTAATAAATTTCTCTATTCTTTTTACAAAATAACTTTGTAGTTCGTGCTCATCTTTAAGGCCTTCATCTTTGATTCTTTTTTGGCAATTGGGGCAAATCTTCCAATGAGGCTTTATGGCTTCGTCACCTCCAATATGAATATATTTTGATGGAAATAATGGTAAAACTTCATTTAACACATTCTCTAAAAACAAAAATGTATCTTCTTTGCCCGCACAATAAATATCTTTAAATACACCCCATGATTCTTGTACAATTTTTACCTGACCTTTCTCTTGTAGTTCTTTTGAAGCTTTAGACATCATATTGTGTGGAACACTGGTTGGCTCATCTGGAAAACAACTTAAATAAGGATATGCTGAAATTGCTGCACTACTATGACCTGGCAATTCAATTTCTGGAATAATGGTAACATTCTTATTTGTAGCATAAGCAACGATGTCTTTTATTTGCTCCTGTGTGTAGAACCCACTCTCAATTTTATTGTCATTTTTAATTCCTGGATAATGTCCTACTATAGTTCCGTTTCTAGAAGCACCCACTTCTGTCAATTTAGGATACTTTTTTATTTCAATTCGCCACCCTTGGTCATCAACTAAATGCAAATGCAATACATTCAATTTAAGCATTGCCAAGCGATCTATAGTTTTCTTTACATAATCAACATTAAAAAAATGACGTGATACATCCAACATCAACCCTCTATATTGAAACCGTGGCTGATCTTTAATCGTTAAAGCTGGAATGACCCATTCTATATTTGAAACAACAGCTTTACTTTCAATAGCAGCGGGAAGCAATTGTCTGATAGTTTCGAATCCATAAATAAAACCTGCATTATCTTTAGCCGTTATGATAACACGGTCTTTAGTTACCGTTAATTGATACGCTTCCTCTTTTAAAGTATCATCAACATTAAATTGTATATAATTGCTTTTTGGAGCAACATGGGTCATTTCTGGTTCCCAACCAGTAGCCGCCTCAAATTTTGAAATTAAAACCCCAGAGATTTCCTCTTGAAAGGCATTCGCAACGACAAACTTGGTATCTTCTGAAAACTCAAAAGTCCCTTCTGAAAGTTTTAACTCTACTGGTTTAGGAATTATTTGAATGTCCTTTTCTGTAAATACCTTTTGCTTGGCACATGAACAAAAAACCGTGACTAAAATTGCGATTAAAATTGGATGTAATGTCTTCATTTTATTTATTTTAAAGATGGCGTAATTTTAAATTGGTACTGGTATGTTTTTGCTTTAAGTAAGTATTTTTCCATAGGCCATGCTCCCCAACTATCAATCCCTCCTACTCCCATTTGTTTATAATCAATTTTGAAACTTGTTAAATCTCTTTCTTTTATGTCTCCTGCATGTCTTTGGTGCTTTTCTAAGCCGTCATCTAAATCCTGGGTTAAATAATGCAATGCCGTCATGCCAAACAAATCATTAGACTCCACACGCAATTTTATGTTATTGTTTGATAAGTCAAGCCATCTAACATCGGTTTTATTACCCGTTTCTTGTGGACGGATATACGGGTAATATTGTTCTGAAACAGTTTGATTATAAAGCCCAACTTTAGCACTGTAATTTCTGTCGATATAATTTTCATAAGGTCCTCTTCCATAATACGCTATAGTATTGAATGTTTTTGGCAATATCATTTCCATACCAAACCTAGGCAACATGGGTGTTTCTTTGTTTTCATTCATTTTTAATGATTGTTTCACCAACAATTCACCATTGCTATTTATTTCATAATTTAATGTCAATTTTGAAGATACTTGAGGTAAATTATAAACTGCTTTTATATTGGTTTTATGATCTTTTGTGGTTGTATATGCCCAATCTATCAACGTTGGATTGTCCATAGCTTCTTTCCAAGCCCTCAGTTTTATTTGCAAATTTGCTCCCATATCATTATCATTTGGTGCTCTCCAAAAATCTGGTCGCAATTGATAGCCTTCTTTTAAAATAGCTTGATTTTCGAAAGTATAATCAGAAATAAATCCTGTTTCTTTATCAAAGGTTATTTCTGATTTATCACTTTTAAATGTGATGCTATTTGCTGTTTTATCAACCAGAAATTTTGCTAAACCTTCCGTTTTTATATCATTTTTCCACTGGCCTTTGTAATGTAATTGTTCGGTAGCAATTTCAAAATCTTTAGGCAAAAAGGGTTCTTCTTTTTTCAACTGATAACTGACATTGATAAATGCTTCTTGAAACTTTTTCCCTTCTAATTGAATTGGCAAAACATAATTTTTGGATTCTTGTGGATTAATATCCAAATGCTCAATAGTGCCCTTACTATCTACAACACCATCCAAAACAAATTGCCAATGTAAACTCACATTAGACAAATCTTTAAAGAAAAATTCATTAAAAACTTTTATACTTGCTATCTCTTTCTTTTCCCAAGAAGTTAAAATGTTTTGATATACATTTCGCATTTCAAAAGCATGTGGATTGGGCTGACGCTCTGGGTTAAAAACGCCATTGTTTAAAAAGTTATTATCACTCGGAACATCTTTTGGCCCAAAATCTCCTCCATAAGCAAAAATGACCGTACCGTCTTCTTTTGTTTTATAAATGGATTGATCGATCATGTCCCAAATAAAACCACCTTGAAAGTTTTTGTGTGCTCTAAACTCATCCCAATAGTCTTTAAAATTACCCATCGAATTTCCCATAGCATGTACATATTCGCTAAGAATATAAGGACGCCTAGGGTTTGGGTTAGCAACAATATAGTCTTCCATTCCCGTAGGCGCACTGTACTGCGGATTGATAATATCGGAATCCCAATCAAATTTCATGCTTTTCCCATCCCAACCCGCATAAGAAGCTCTTTCGTACTGTATTGGTCTTGATGAGTCTCTGTTTTTTAACCACAAATATGCTCGGTAAAAATTGTATCCATTACCTGCTTCATTACCCATGCTCCAAATAATGACAGACGGATGATTTTTATCCCGTTCAACCATCCGGCTTATTCTTTGAAAATGAGCCAACTCCCAATCAGGTTTATTTCCCAATGTTTTATTAAGTTCATACCCCATGCCGTGCGATTCTAAATTGGCTTCATCTACAAGATAAATACCGTATTGGTCACACAATTCATAGAAATATTCATCATTAGGATAATGTGACATTCTAAGCGCATTGATATTGTATTGCTTCAATAACTTTACATCCTCTTCCATTCTAGCTCTAGAAATCGTCTGCCCTGTGGTAGGATCTGTTTCTTGACGGTTCACGCCTTTTATATAAACCGCTAATCCATTTACAAAAAGTTGCCCGTCTTTAATTTCTATTTTTCTAAAGCCAACATTTTGCGAAATGACTTCAACAACTTTACCTTTTTTATTTTTTAATATGAAGTTGACTTGGTATAGATTAGGAATCTCTGCACTCCATTTTTTTGGGTTTTTTACTGAAAAATTAAAAGTTTCTTTGTGAGTTGATTCATTTAGAGTTAAACTTTTTGAAGTAATAAGTGTTTCTTTATCTTTTAATTGAACCTCTAATGTATAATGATCTTTCTTTTTAAAATCTGAAAATTGCGTTGTTATTTTTAAAGTGCCGTCTTCATAAGAAGCATCTAAATCTGGACGCATTTCAAAATCGATTAGGTGCGATTTGTTTCTTGTGTATAAATACGTATCTCTTGTAATGCCACTCATTCTCCAAAAATCTTGGCATTCTAAATAAGACCCGTCGCTCCATTTCATAATTTTAAAAACGATGGTGTTTTTACCAACATTTAAGAATTTACTAAGATTGAATTCTTGTGGCAACTTTCCATCTTCACCATAGCCCACATAAACACCATTAACCCAAACGGTAAGATTCGATTTTGCGGCACCAACATGAAGAAAGACATCTTTGCCTTTCCAATTTTCATCAATAGTAATGTCTCTTCTATAAACGCCCGTAGGATTATATTCAACAGGAACAAACGGTGGATTTACAGTCATCCAATGTGCAAAATCATACGTTGTATTGGTGTAAACAGGATAGCCATAGCCGTTTACATCCCAGTTGGCTGGGATTTTAAAATCATCCCATGATACATCTTTAAAATCTGTTTTTTCGAAGTCTTTTGGTAGATCATTTGGACTTTCTAAATATTTGAATTTCCAGATACCATTTAAGTTTAAATAATTTTTTGATTGTTTCCAGTCGCCCTTTTCTGCTAGCGCTTCGTTTTCATATACATAATACGAAGCATGCATAGTCATTCTATTGTCTTCATTAATCTTTTCATTTAACCAAAAAGGCTCGCTGTTTTGAGCCTTAATGGTTAATGATGCTATTAAAAATCCAATGATGTAAGCGGTGTTTTTCATTTTTTTAATTATACCAAGACATTTTAAACTTTGCATCTTCCATTCTGCTTCCTTTATCTTCATCATAAACGGCATAGTTAAAACCAGACCTTAAACTGTATCCAGCATGTTCTCCTTTTTTATTGACCGCTATAAAACCAACTTGCAAATACTCCATATCTTTATGATTTTTATGCTTGTTATAAATGCGCTCTACAACTTCTTTACAAGCTTCAAAAGGCGTTCTTCCATGACGCATTAATTCGACCACCATGGCACTTCCTGCTGTTCTTATTACCGCCTCGCCTAAACCTGTTGCTGCAGCTCCACCAACTTCATTATCTAAAAATAATCCTGCACCAATAATTGGGGAATCGCCCACACGACCATGCATTTTCCAAGCGGCACCACTTGTGGTACAACCTCCTGATATATTTCCATCTTCATCAATGACCAACATACTGATGGTATCGTGGTTTTCAATATTTATAACGGGTTTGTATTTAGATTCTTCCAACCATTTTTTCCAATCTGCTTCTGATTCTGGCGTTAACAAATTTTCTTCTTTAAAGCCTTCCTCTAATGCAAATTGAAGAGCTCCTTCACCAGATAACATGACATGTGGTGTGTTTTGTAAGACTCGTTTCGCTACCGAAATAGGATGCATAATCCCTTCTAAAAAACAAACCGATCCGCAATCACTATTATGATCCATTATGCATGCATCTAGTGTTACTTTGCCTTCTCTATCGGGATAACCACCATAACCAACACTTCTTATTTTAGGATCGGCTTCGGGTATTTTCATGCCTGCCTCAATGGCATCTAAGGTTGGTTTTCCGTTTTTTAATTGTTTCCAAGTTTCTTCATTAGCTGGTAAACCATGATTCCATGTAGAAATAATCAATGGTTTTTTTTGAGCTTTTATGATTGCAGATGTTTCTACTGATTCAGTTTTTTCTATATTTTTAGAACTTAACAGTGTACTTACTCCAATAGTTCCTAAAGCCGTTTTTTTTATAAAATCTCTTCTGTTTGACATATGCTTATTTTTTAATTATAAATTTTAGAGGATAATGCCATTTTGTTTTTAGTATTTTTATTTGGGGAATTTCCCATGGTAAAAGCCAAAACGCCTCCTTGCATAATTTCTTTATGTGTGATATAATGTCTATCTATTTTTTCTCCATTTAAATTTATGGATTCTATATAGATGTTACTATCACTATTATTAATTGTTTTAATCACAAACGTTTTACCATTTTCTAAATGAATGGTTGCTTCATCAAACAAAGGAGAACCAAAAGCATATACACCTTGAGCTGGATTTACAGGATAAAACCCTAAAAAACCCCATATATACCATGACGACATTTGTCCGCAATCTTCATTTCCACAATGTCCATTAGGTTCATTTTTATATTGCGTTTTTAAAATTTCTCTGACCAATTTTTGGGTTTTCCAAGATTTACCAATATAGTCGTATAGATAGGCTACATGATGACTCGGCTCATTTCCATGTGCGTATTGGCCAATCATTCCTGTACTGAAAATAGGCAATTTGTCTTCTGGTAATGGATTTAAAGAGAACATAGAATCCAGCTTTTTTTCAAAAGCATCACTTCCTCCAACTAATTCTATTAAACCTTCAATGTTTTGAGGCACCGACCAAAAGTATTGCCATGCATTGCTTTCGCAGAAATAAGGCGTATACTCTTTAGGAATAAATTCCTTTATAAAATGACCATCTGCCAATTTTGGACGCATAAATGTGCTTTTTGAATCGTAAACGTTTCTCCAATTTTCAGAACGATTTAAAAAGTAATTATAGTCATCTGTTTTATTCAATGCTTTTGCAAATTGAGCAACACACCAATCGTCGTAAGCATATTCTAATGTTTTTGAAACCGACCAGTTTTCATTTTTATCATCAGCAGGAACATAACCTAAGGTTTTATAAACATCTAACTGTCTTGAATTGACCATAGAACTTTCTTTGCTAGCCTGATAGGCTAAACCCACATCAAACTTTTTAATGCCTTTAAAATAAGCATCTACAATCACAGGAATGGCATGATTGCCAATCATCATGTTGGTTTCATTACCCTGCATAGACCAAACCGGAAGCAAGCCTGTTTCTTTATAATGTGCCAGTAACGAATTCACCATATCCGATACACACTTTGGATGGATTATGGTATATAATGGGTGAGCTGCTCGATATGTGTCCCATAATGAAAAAGTATCGTATCTATCAAAACCATCTGCTCTCATAATACTATCATTAGCACCTTTGTATTCGCCATCATAATCGCTTAATAAGGTTGGTGCTAACATAGATTGATATAGCATGGTATAGAAAATAACCTTCTTATTTTCATCGGGTGTTGCAATCGTTATTTTTTCCAGCTGTTTTTCCCAAATGTCATTTGCTTTTTCTTTGTAGGCTTCAAAATTAAAATCGGGTGCTTCTACTTCAAGAGATTTGTAAGCACCGTGTATGGATGCTGTTGAAAGTCCTGTTTTTAAAATAATAACTTCATTATCAGAAGTCTTATAATTTAAAATGATTTTTGAATTTTTAGCATCAACTGGATTTGTTGCAAGCGTATCGTTCTTAAAAATCTGGTACGATTTGAAAGGTTTTGAAAGCTGTATAACAAAATAGATGCGTTGATCCTTTGCCCAACCTGTAGATTTTCTATAACCCTCAAGAGTTGTACTGTCCACCACATGAATATAAGTATCTGTTGGTGCATCCCAATTTAAGGCATAGCCTAAATCGATATGAATTTGTGATAAACTATCTTTTGGAAAGGTGTATTTATGAATGCCTGTTCTAGCGGTTGTCGTAAGTTCTGCTTTAATGCCATAATCCAATAAATCTACTTGATAATATCCTGGTGACGCTTTTTCTTTATCATGAGAAAATCTAGAAAATGGTTTATAATTATTGGCTGCAATTCGTTTAGAAAACCTGCTATTTTTAGGCATCACTAAAATATCGTACAAATCGCCAGCACCTGTCCCTGTCAAATGGGTGTGTGAAAAACCGGTAATAATTGAATCTTGATAGAAATAACCTGCAATTCTGTCCCAACCAGGAATACCAATATCGGGGCTTAATTGCACCATTCCAAAAGGAACAGTAGCTCCAGGATAGGTATTCCCTGGGCCGTCTGTACCAATAAAAGGGTTTACGTAATGAGTTAACGTTATAGAATCTATACTTTTAGATTGCCCGCAATTAAATAATAACGATGCACATACTAAATATATAAAACCATATTTACTCATTACGTTCTTTATTTTAAGCTAGCTTTCGTTTCTTTAATCGTCTTTAAGTTTGCTTCGGTTAAAGCAGGTCCATCAAAAAAGCAAATGCCTTTAGCTCCATTTTCTTTTGCCAACACAATAGCCTCTTTTAGTTCCTCTTCAGTTTTAAATGCTGGTAAATAAATACCTGTATTTACTTTAGTTCGTTTACCTTCTAAATCTGTTACGCCTTGTTTTGTTGCATAACCAACCCAATCTACTTCTTCATTATAAAACCCATGGTAAATCATTGGGTACACCTCATCAATATCCCATTTATCCCAACGTTGACGAACCATATGATCTGCCATTTCTGGATAAGGAAATACGGCAGCTGTTAAGTTTTTATCGTACTTATGTACAATTTTATAAGCATCATCCACCACAGACTTAATCGCATTTAACCTAAAGTTTTTCCACTCCATATCTATGGATGTGTTTTTGCTTTTTCTAGGATCTTTATGATGAATTTTCTCGAATGCTTTCACACACTCATCACAATAGCAAAAATCAAATTGTGGTAATTCTGTATCCTGAACCAAATTGTATTTTGGAAGCAATCCTATTGGTAAAAAGATATCTGAAAAACGAATGTAGTCTAAATGTACACTTTCAATACCATCAACTTTTGCCAAACCTTCAACCAAACTTAACACATGGTTTCTTGATTCTTTTCTTGTTGGACATAACCATTGGTAATAATCTACATACGGGCGTGTATCGTAACACGATTTCCCTTCCTTACTAACGGTATACCATTCTGGATGTTGCAGTGCTATGGAATCTCCTGGTCTATTCATAGCCATAATCCAAGCATGTACTTTTAAACCTTGCTTGGTAGCAACTGGTACTAATCGTTTTAATAACTCTGGATCTGTTCCTGTGTTTATTAAAACCTCATCTATCCCAGCACTTTTGTATTTTTCAAATTCTTTGGTGTACGCTTCATTAGTTTTTTTGGCATCGGCCGAAATCCAAACGCCAAAGTCAAAAGGTGTTTTTGCTTCTGTCGTTTCTGATGGCTCAGTACTGGTTGCTTCTGTTTCTTTATTCACACATGAAAAAATACCAAGTGTAAATACAATAAGGCTTAGTTTTATGAGTTTCATTGCTTGTTTATTTTGAAATAATTGTACCATCTTCTTTAATGATTAGAGTTTTATTTGAAAAAGGGCTTTTTACTGAAATAGTATACCCCGTTTTATGATTTTCTAAAGAAGGCTTTAATAGGTTACCATCAACAGAAATGGGTTCTTTTGAAATACTATCTATAGACGTTGCCCAAGATTCATGTGTTTTGAAATAAGCTTTTTGGCGCCTGTACAGACTATACAATTCCCATTTAACTTTATCGTCTTGCGGAATATCAAAGCTATCTTTAGCACCAACTTCTTTTGAAGAAAAATAGACATAGCCCCATTTTTCTGGCTCGTGCATATTGATGACGCCCATGGGAGACCATACCCAATTGTACTCGGGAAGAAACTTGCCATTAGCATCTTTTTTCCGGGCATAGCGTCCATCTGTTATGGTGTGTTGCCAATTCACTCTAGAAAAATCTACTCTCCAAAAGCGATCTCTAGGAACATTATCATGGAAATACGATGTTTTGTAAGCAGCCCAAGGAATGGCCATTTCCAGTACCCATCCTTTATCAATATCATTAGGATTGTTTATTGTTCCATTTACTTTAACAGCCGATTTTAACCCTGTAAGCGTCCAATCATTCAATACCACATTGCCTTCTTCTCTGTAAGGTTTGTTTATAAACAAATCCCAAGCGGTATTTAACGCATTTATTTCTAATTCGTAATAATTAAAAGTATCGCCATCTGGATCTATAAACACTTCAAAATCATTATTATAAAAAATGATGGTATCCCGCTGTTTTAAAGTCGCCCAGACATGAGGTTCTTCTAGTTTTGCCAAGATGTAAAAATACGTATCATCCCAAAGTATTTTTACTTTTGTATTGTATTTAGGTTTATTTACACCTTCAATATCAATAAAAGCATCAGACCATTGGGCTTTATCCCAAGATGCATCAGACTCATCTCCATCAATAACAATATTTTTAGCAGTTTTATATGCTATATATTGTTTTGGAATTAGTTCCTTACTAGGTTGGGCACAACCCAATAAAGAACTACAAAAAGTTGCTATTACTAATAACCTCAGTTGTAACTGCATAATTTTATAAACTGTTGTTTTTTGTGAATTCAATAACTTCACTTAGCTTTCCAAATGCCATGGCAACAACCGTATCGGCAGCACCATAGTAAACGGCTAATTTATCTTCTTTGATATCATGCAATGCTGCACATGGAAATACCACATTGGGCACATCTCCATTTTGCTCATAAGATACGGCTGGCCCCAATAAATAAGGTTGAGTTCTATATTTTACAGTATCGGGTTTGTTTTCGTCTAATATAGCTGCTCCCATGGCATAACGGAATCCGTTACAGGTGTTAATAACACCATGATATAACATCAACCAACCTTCATTAGTAAGAATTGGGATGGGTCCAGCTCCTATTTTAGTACACTGCCATGCACTATCTACAAAAGGCGCGGCCTTCATAACACAACGATGCTCTCCCCAATATTTCATATCTGGACTATAGCTAATATAAATATCGCCAAAAGGTGTATGTCCGTTATCACTCGGACGGCTTAACATGGCGTATTTCCCATTTATTTTCTGCGGAAACAATACCCCATTTCTGTTAAAAGGAAGAAAGGCATTTTCACACTGAAAAAATTCTTTAAAATCGAATGTATAACAAATGCCAATTGTTGGTCCATTATACCCATTGCACCAGGTAATCCAATAGCGGTCTTCAATAAACACAACACGCGGATCGTATTTATAATCAGACTCTATCATGTCTGTGTTTCCTGCTTGCATCACAATAGGTTCGTGGTTGATCTCCCAATGGATACCATCTTTACTAAAACCTGCAAAAATATTCATCTGCACCGCTTTGTTATCACATCTAAAAACACCTGCGAAGCCATCTTCAAAAGGCACAACAGCACTATTAAAAATACTGTTAGAGGATGGTATTGCATATCTGTTTATAATGGGGTTCTCAGAATACCGCCACATGACGTCATTGCAATTTTCAGGTTTATCTTGCCAAGGAATATTACTCACTTTTATTATTTTTTATTATTGAACTTCATTTGATTTTTTCTTCAATTTAAGATAGAGTGGATTAATATAGAACTTAATTTATTAATCTTCTAATCTTCTAACTTTATCTAACCATGTATATTTTAAGATGATTGTGGTCACCAAAAAAACAGATAATGAAACCAGTGTTTTTGAATAATCTCTAATTAAAAGAAATATAGGTAACACAATCATGCTTGATTGCCACACAATTCCTATAACACAGTTTAACATATCACCTGCAAAATGATTATTTGTTGTAAAAGATTTATCTTCAGATTTTAATGTTTTATAAACAGGAGCCCAAAAACCCCATGGTCTTACATTTTTGTAAAAATCTTTTAAAACAAAAATATCTGTAGGCCTAGTCAATAATGTTCCTAACAAACATCCTATAATAGAAACCCCAAATATTATTGGAAATAAATAGATGGCTTGTAATTCTGACAAATTATATAACCATGATCCCACTTCAAAATTTCCTTTATTTTGATCTAATACAAATTGAAGCGATGCCACTAAAAGTCCTGAGAGCATGCCCCAAAAATAGCCCCAACCATTAAAACGCCACCACACCCATTTTAAAAAATTAGCTGCTACGTAGCCACCATACAAAGCACTTGTAATCCAAAGTGTTAGTGAATTAATAGAATCTGCAAAAAAGCCCATAAAGACACCCAAGCCTACAACCAAAAACGATGCTATGTGACTCATTTTAATATAATGCTCACTCGTAGCTTTAGGCTTAAAATACTTTTTATAAATATCATTTACTATATAGGCTGGCCCAGAATTTACAAAAGCAGAAAACGTTGACATAAACGCTGCCAAAAGACCAGCAAGAAGCAACCCTTTAATACCTACGGGCACATGAAAATTGATGATTCTTGGTAATATGATTTCTAAATCAGAACCATTAAGTGATGGGTTCGCAGCCATTTCTGGAGCTAACGTAACAAGTGCAATAACGACAATACCAGCAATTAACAAATATCTTGGGATAAATAAAATTAGGTTGGTAAACCCACTCATATAAGCTGCTTCTTTAACCGATTTTGTGGAAAGTATTCGTTGCATATCAAAACCTGGCGTAGGCCCTGCAATACTTGCGAAAAACCCCTTGAATAAACTCATCCCAATTAAAGCTCCAAACATTTTGTAGCCTTCAGAATCAATTAAATTATTAAAGGCTTGGTATTTAGAACTCCAATGTGTGTCTAGCTCCCAGCCAAAGAAAATATTTCTCCATTCTTCTGAAATCACAGCATTTATTTGAACATCTGTAAAATAAATAAGGGTATATCCTGCAACAAGTACCCCCGCAATAACCATAATGCCATATTGTAACACTTCGGTAGCAACTACAGAAAACATACCTCCTTTAACGGTGTAGATAGTCGTTAATAAAATAATAATCAAGGCATACGATTGATCTGAATTAAAGATAAGGGTGTCATCAAATTGAAGTGTCATATCCCAAGGCAAAATAACTGTCATAAATTTACCTATGCCTTCAAAAAAGTAAGCAATGAATCCAATGGCAGAAACAATAGCAAAAACAGCTACAATAATATGAGATGCTTTACCTGCTTTATCATTTCCAAAGCGTGTTAAAATCCACTCAGACCCCGTCATCACTTTAGATCTACGTATCCAAATAGCTAAGAACATCATCACAAAAATTTGGTTCCAAATGGGCCAAAGCCACATGAACATAAAACTTTTAGCGCCATATAGAAAAAGCCATCCAACCATTAAGGAAGTTCCAGAAATATCAAACATTCCAGAACCATTGCTCAATCCTAAGTAGTACCATTTAATGGAATTTCCACCAAGAAAATAATCGTCCAATCCGTTTGACGCTTTTTTAGAAATCCAAATACCAACACCTATGGTTAACAGGATATAACCTATAATAATACTTAAATCAATAATATCCATATTAGTTCAAATTGTTATTAGTTAAACCCCATGTTTTATTTGGTTCGGATCCCATAACAAAATGCAAGACACCTCCTTGAATAATTTGTTGATGCAAGATAGATGTTTGATTAAATTCAGTACCATTAAGTGTGACAGACTGAATGTATATATTTTTATCTGAAACATGTTCTGCTTCAATCACAAAGGGTTTCCCGTTGGGCAGATGAATTGTTGATTTTTCAAAAATAGGTCTTCCAATTTCGTACTCGCCTGAAGCGGGATTCATAGGATATAAGCCTATGGAACTAAACACATACCAAGCGGACATTTGTCCGCAATCTTCATTACCGCTCAAACCATTTGGTGTTGTATTGTATTGGGTCTCTAAAATATGATGTACCCAATATTGTGTTCGCCAAGGTTTATTGGCTTTGTTAAACATGTAAGCAATATGATGGCTAGGCTCGTTACCATGAGCATATTGTCCTATTAGCCCAGAAATATCGGCAGATATATTATCTCCAGTAATTTCAGAACTTTCGGTAAACAGTTGTTCTAAACGGCTGGTAAAAACATCATCATTTCCGTGTAACGAAATTAAATCCTTCACATTTTGTGGCACAAACCAACTGTGTTGCCATGCATTACCTTCGGTATAATCAGTATGTTCTCTGTGATTGGAATGTTTGGGATCAAAAGGCTCGTTCCATGATTTACCATCATCAGATTTACCACGCATAAAGCATGTTTCAGGATCGAATATATATTGATATGCTTTTGATCGGTTTATAAAATATGTGTAATCATCATCTTTACCTAACGCTTTTGCCATCTGTGCAACACACCAATCATCAAAAGCATATTCTAAGGTAATGGTAACCGATTCATCTAATAAATTATAAGGAATGTATCCATACTTTTTATATAAGTCCAAACCGCGTTCATCTTGCATCATGGTTGTTTTCATGGCTTGATATGCTTTTTCTGCATCAAACCCCGTAATGCCTTTTTTATAAGCATCTACAATTACAGGAATGGAATGGTAGCCCGTCATGGTATTGGTTTCATTGCCATAAAGCGTCCAAACCGGCAAAATGTGTTTAGTCTCGTAATAGGCTAACATCGAGTTAATAATATCTGATGTTTTATCTGGAGCGATTAAAGTTAACAAAGGATTTTCTGCTCTAAATGTATCCCAAAGTGATAAGGTAGAATACGCTGTATAATTTGTAGCTGTTACAATACTATCATTCTCTTTTCTAAACTGCCCGTTTTTATCACTAAAAGTTACAGGTGCCAATTGCGAATGATATAAGGCGGTGTAAAATATCGTTTTAAGGGAATCGACAGGTGTTTCAACTTCAATTTTTGATAATGCTGAATTCCAAGTGCTTTCAGCTTCGGTTTTTATTTTTTCAAAATTAAAATCTCCTTCATCTAAATTATCTTTTGCGTTGTCAATACTAACTGATGACACGGCTACTTTTACAAGTAATTCACTGCCTACTTCTGCATTAAAAAACAATTGTGCTTTGGTTTTCTCTCCTTCCGCAGTTATATCTTCTACAATACTTTGGTTTGAAACCAATACGTGCTTTGCAAGAAGTTTAGAAAATTTAGCAACAAAAAAGACTTTTTGGTTTTTTGCCCAGCCTGTACTAAAACGATAACCACTTACTGTATGGTCGTCTTCAATGGTGATAGCTGTTTTTAAGGAGCTATCCCAATTAATGGCAAAACCAAGATCTATAACTACTGATTGTGCATCATTTTTTGTAAATGTATATTTATGGTACGCTGTTCTTAAAGAGGTCGTTAATTCTACGTTTACTTTTGGGTCTTCAAGAAACACTTGATAGTATCCAGGACTAGCCTTTTCATTAGCGTGACTGTAGGATGATTTATAAGGAAGAGAATCTCTGTTTTTTGTGTCAATGGTTAAATCCACTTGCTTATTGGCTGGCATAAATAATACATCGGCTAAATCACCTATGCCTGTACCGCTTAAATGCAAATGACTAAAGCCAGCTATTATAGAATCTGAATAATGATATCCTGAACACCAATCCCAGCTTGAAATACCATTATCTGGACTCACTTGTACCATCCCAAAAGGCACAGTTGCCCCTGGGTAAGTATGTCCATGACCTCCGGCGCCTATAAATGGATCTACAAATTTTGTCACATATTCTTTAAGTTCCTTATTTTCAGGAGCTCTTTCTTTACAACTGGAAATTAAAACTATAAATAAGATAAGGGGTAAAAAGTTTTTCATAGGTGTCATCATAATTTAAGTTTAAATTTTCATTAATTTTACTGATTTCAAAAGTAATTTAGACGGATAACATATAAACAAGCCTAAACACCACAAAAATTACAATCCATTTTTTTTAATAATGAATTTTAATACTAATAAATCTTATCTAATATCAAGAAAATATCACGTTATATTTTGGGGTGTATATTTTTTATTTAACACATTTCGCTGGGGTAGGTATTTTAATGATTATTTGTATTCACTAAAGAGTAATTTATTGGGTTTTCCAATACACATGGTGTCTTGTTACTTAAATATTTTTGTTTTCATGCCTTTTTTGATATATAGAAAAAAGTATGTTCTATATGTTATTACCATTTTATCTACCATATTTATTATGGTTATGGTAAAGTATAATTTAACCTATTTATTAATAAGCCATAATGTATGGCCCGAAGGTCCAGAACCTATTGACAAACTAACGCTAAATTACATCATAGAAATGATGATTGGAGAACTTTATGTTATTGGATTTGTTGCAGCAATAAAGATTACATTTGATTTTTTAAAAGAGCATAAACGTGTTGCAGACCTGGAAAAAACACAGTTAGAAACCGAACTTCTTTTTTTAAAAAATCAGATATCCCCCCATTTTTTCTTTAACACTCTCAATAATATTTACTCTTTAGCAGTAGAAAAGTCAAACAAAACACCCAAAATAATCTTAAAGCTATCAGAATTAATGCGCTATATGCTTTACGAAACAAAAGCCAAACGACAAAGTTTACAAAATGAAATACTGTGTATTCAAAATTACCTCGATCTAGAACGTGTAAGGTATAATGATTCCCTAGAAGTAAGTATGAATATATCTGGAGATATTGAAGATAAAGAAATTTCCCCAATTTTATTGCTAACATTTGTAGAAAACGCCTTTAAACACGGTGCCAATAAAAACATTGGAGACGTTAAAATTGTTATTAACTTTAAAATCATTGAAAAATTTCTTTACTTTACCATAATTAACCCCATGCCCTTAATTACAAGGCATAAAGATCATTTCAAAGAGTCTAGCGGGATTGGCTTAGAAAACGTTAAAAAAAGACTCGCTTTAGGTTACGATAAAAACGATTATGATCTTAAAATAAAAAGCAATAAAAAAAAGTTTGTTGTTAAACTTAAAATTAAAGTAGGTTAAAATTAAAAACACTTATTAGTAATTTTATTAGAATTACTTTTATTGATAAATAGCAAAAAACATGAGCATAAGTTGTTTAATCATTGATGACGAACCCTTAGCAATTAATATTATTAAAAATTACTTAGAACACATTGATAATTTTGAAATGCTAAATTCATTTAATAACGCTATTGATGGTTTAAACTTTTTAAAAAACAACACCGTTGATGTAGTTTTTTTAGATATTAATATGCCTGTCCTTGATGGTATAAACTTCATTAAAAGCCTAGAAAAACCTCCGTTGCTCATAATTACTACTGCCTATGATGAGTTTGCCATAGAAACTTATGAACTGGATGTTTTAGATTACTTGGTTAAACCTGTTGAATTCCCTAGGTTTATGAAAGCTCTAAATAAGGTTGAAAAAAGGCTTGACATAAGCAATAAAACACCCCTAGAAAGTATTAAAGAACGTCTTTTTGTTTTTGTTAAGATTGATAAGAAAAAAATGAAGAAAATTTTTCTAGACGAAATTTTAGTCATTGAAAGCTTGAAAGATTACTTAAAAATAAACACTCTAACAGGCCGATATATTGTACACAGTACTCTAACCGATTTCACAAATTTATTACCTTCAAGAGATTTTATACGCATACACAGGTCGTATACAGTAGCAGTTGATAAAATTGATGCCGTTGAAGGAAACAGTGTAGAAATTGAAGGACTTAGATACGTGATTGGTAGATCTTATTTAGAAGATGTAAAACAGAAAATTTTAAATTCTTCCATTTAAAAAAGCTGTAAAAAAATGATGGCTATCATCTATTTAAAGAGATAACCATCAATACTTAATAAACAAACTAAACTCAAACATTATAATGCTATTAACCAACACTATTCTATTTATTCTTTTTAAAAATGATAACGCTTAAAAGCCTCAATCGCAGCATATTCTGCTAATCCTAAATCATTATATTTTTTGGCGGTTTCTCTATTTCTATCTTCTGCTCTCACCCAAAACTCCCTAGAATCGTCTCCTTGAAACATAACCCCATCTTTTTGGGATTGGTGATAAAAAATAGCATGGCGTTTTTTAAGTACTTGGTCTGGACTCATGGGTACAGCCATCTCAATTTGATAAGTCTCCCATTCATGCCATGCACCACGATATAACCATACCCAACAATCATTCATAAAAGGTTTTTGTTTTAATCTTTTTAAAGCCTCAAACAAACTATCTAAACACACCTTATGTGTACCGTGTGGATCGGCCAAATCACCTGCCGCATAAATTTGGTGTGGTTTTACTTCTTCAATAAGATTACACATAATTTCTATGTCTTCTTCAGAAAGATTTCCTTTTTTTACAGTACCTGTTTCGTAAAAAGGAAGGTTTAAGAAATGAACATTTTCATCTGGAACGCCCAAATATCTTGTAGCTCCTAAAGATTCACTTCTTCTAATCGTTCCTTTTAGTTTTCTAACTTCAATGGAATCGATATCATTATCAGATTTATTCTTTAAAAAATTTATAATCCCTTCTGACTCTGTTGATTTTGAATTCAAAACCATAGAAACTTCAGCAAATTTCAAAGCTTCTTCATTAGAAACGGCTATATTACCCGATGTTTGATATGCCACATGTACCTCATGCCCTTGCTCTACAAGTCTGTCAAAAGTCCCCCCCATTGAAATCACATCATCATCTGGGTGTGGACTAAAAATAATGACTCTCTTTTTTGCTGGTGTTGAGCGTTCTGGTCTATAAGTATCATCTGCTTTTGGTTTTCCTCCTGGCCAACCTGTAATGGTATGCTGTAATTTATTAAACATTTTAACGTTTAAATGATAGGCGGTACCTTCTTCTGTTAAAAGACCTGCCATACCGTTATCATTATAATCTTTGTCTGTTAACTTAAGAAAAGGTTTATTGGTTAATTCGCTCAACCAAACAACAGCTTTTAGTTTTAACTCATCGGTCCACACACTTGACTTTACTAACCATGGTGTTTTTACTCTGGTTAATTCTGAAGAGGCTTCACTATCTAAAACAAAAGTGGTGTTGTTATGCTCCTGTAAATAGGTCGCAGGCACCTGAGAAGAAATTTCTCCCTCTATCGTTTTTTTAAGGATGTCTGCTTTGCTAATTCCCCAACCTAGCAACACAATTCGTTTTGCATTTCTTACCGTACCAATACCCATGGTAATGGCTTTTCTTGGTACATTGTCAATTCCTAAAAATGAGGGCGCTGCATCAACACGTGTAATATGATCTAAAGTTATACTTCTTGTTCCAGAATTGATATGAGACCCTGGTTCATTAAAGCCTACATGACCTGTTCTTCCTATACCTAAAAGCTGAAAGTCCAACCCACCATAGGATTTTATTTTCATTTCATAATCTATGCAATACTGGTGAAGTTCTTCTGGACTAACTTTTCCGTCTGGAATATTTATATTCTCTGGTAGGATGTCAACATGATTAAAAAGATGGTCATGCATAAAGTAAAAATAACTTTGAATGTTATCTTTATCCATAGGGTAATACTCATCAAGATTAAAGGTTACTACATTTGAAAAACTTAAACCTTCTTCTTTATGCATTCTAACAAGCTCTTCATATACTTTTATAGGTGAAGACCCTGTTGCTAAACCTAAAACACAAGGTTCATTTAATTCTTCCTTATGTTGAATTAAATTTGCTATTTCTTGCGCCACCAATACAGAAGCTTCTAGAGAAGAATTAAAAATAACATTATGAATTTTCTCATAACGTGTCTCTTCAAATTTACCCGCTTCTTTATAGCTAATTCCTTCTTTTTCCTTGTAGCTGATATCTCCTGTAATCATTTAACTATTGATGGTTTTTGTTTATAAAAATAAATTTACTAATAAGCTTTTATCTACAATTAAAAATTCGACTAATAACAAATGTACATCGGCAAAGGTTGAACCAATCGTTATATATTTAATTTTCGAAAAAGGCTAACTCTGGATTGTCTTATTACTGTTATCGTATTATAATAAAAACATCAATCTACCCCTATTCCTATCTCACTAATGATCCCATTACCATTATTCACTACTTCTTTAGTAACAAATTTTATATATCTATCATTATAGATTTTATCAAGATTAATCACTTGTTGTATAGGGTTATTGTAAATATTTGAAAACTCCCCTTGTGCAGCAAGTACCCATTTAGTGTTATCGTTACTCAAATAAAATTCGTAATGCGTTACCAAACCTTCTTTACTGTCATCTGTACGAGGAAGCATTATAAATGATTTTACAGGTAGCGTTTCTCCCATATCGATTACTATATTATCCTGTTCCCCTATGGATGATTTCCAGTATGTTGTTTCATTCTCATCAATAGTATTTTTACCAATAAAATTTACGTCTTCAGAACCAACAGAAATGACCTTCCAATTTCTTTTTGAATAACCATAATAAGCGGTAGACACACCACTTGATTTGCCATTAAAAAACGCTTTAGCTTTTACAGTACCACCACTAACAAAGCTGAATGGTGCATTAAATATTGGTGATTTTTCTGTAGGCTCATCTCCATTAATAGTGTAATGAATAGTCCCTGTACTTTTAATGGTTACATCGCCATCTATACTTCTTGATATTACAGGTGCTGATAAACGTACTGGCTCTTGATATACTGATATTTTTGATATGAGCGGGCAAGCACCTACCTCAGTAACACGAAACCTCATCTTGTTGGTAACTTGTAAAGAACCACGCCATAACCTACGATGGCCAATGGATTCTCCTTTGGCAAACTCAATCCATTGATTGTTTTCCCACCGGTCTAACGCCCACCCCCAAACACGTTGCCCAAGCGGAATATATTCTTTAATGTTCACCACATTAAACGATGTTTCTTTTGGAAACTCAATAACCAAATTTGCTTTTTTTACTTCATCATTTGTTGCCCAATAGGTCTCATCATCATTATCTAGCACATTTTCTGCTGAATATTTTTTTGAATACCCTCTTACATTACTAGCGGTTACTTTTGAATTCTGTGCATAGTCAACAGAAAATGTTTTATCAATTATTTTTTTAAATTCGATAAGAGACTTTACATCGTTTTCATGAATAACACCTCTTCTGTCTGGCGGAAGGTTTAAAATTAAAGACGTGCCATGTCCTATACTTTCATAATATAGTTTTACCAATTGTTCTGGAGTCTTTACTTTATCGTCTTCACTTTTATGATAAAACCACCCTGGTCTAATAGATGTGTTTGTTTCAGCAGGCATCCAGTATTTCCCATCACGATGCCCATTAATAGACTCCCAATATTTTGTTAGACCACCAGCAGGGATTTGCCCCTCTTCTCGTCCTTTTGGAGTATACCTGTTCCAACAAGGATCTCCAGAATATCCTTCTTCTGTACCTATCCAACGCACATCGGGACCTACATCTGAAAATATGACTGCCTTAGGCTGCAATTCCCTAATCATTTCCCATGTGTTTTCCCAATCATAATATGTTGTAAGATCTACTTTTCGTTCTTCATTAGCACCACCATAATAACCAGTACCACCATTAGCCCCATCAAACCAAACTTCAAATACGTCTCTATAATTGGTTAAAAGTTCTCTTAATTGGTCTCTAAAAATTTTAATGTATTCTGGGGTTCCATAAGCTTTATTATTTCTATCCCAAGGCGATAAATAAACGCCTACTTTTAAACCTTGTTTACGGCATTCATCAAAAATTTCTTTAACAATATCACCTTTCCCGTTTTTATAAGGCGATTTGCTTATGTTATGCTCGGTTGTTTTGGTTGGCCATAAACAAAACCCATCATGATGTTTGGTTGTTAAAATCAAACCCTTCATGCCTGCATTTTTCGCTGTTGACACAATTTGTTGAGCATCAAAATGAGAAGGGTTAAAAAGTTCTGGAGACTCGTCTCCAAAACCCCACTCTTTATCAGTAAATGTATTTATAGTAAAATGGATAAAAGCATAAAATTCCATATCATGCCAATCTAATTGTCTTTGTGTCGGTATAGGTCCAAATGCACTAGGAGGGATTACAGGCTCTTTACAGCTATTAAAAATAATTATGCATAAAAAACTTAATACTTTAAAAATATTTCTCATAATGTTATAGATGTCATTTATTTATCGATTAACTAACAACGTTATAATATTAAAGTAAATTAATTATTTTGCTGTTACCATTTCGACCAATGACAGTTTTAAAAACATATACGTTTAAGAATGGAAGGCACTAGGATTTTTAGGGAAACCGACAATAAGAGTTGTCCTGTCCTCTAATTTTGGAGAAATCACACTCTTTTTGTTGGATATGTTGGATGGGACGGATAATGAGAACCACTAAAAACGGATAAATTGAACCGCCTTAATTGTAGCTATAATTAAATCTGAATCAGTCACTTATTTGTGATTTTACCATGCTCACTTTTTTCCGTTTCGAGTGGTATACTATGACTGTTTTTTGCAGTCTATAACCGTTTGTTGCAATACTCACTGGTTCAAAAAGTCCTGAGCATTGAATCCAATGTTGATATTCAAAACGAACCTTACAGGTTTGAAACGAAAACCGTATTTGAGATTAACCGGGGGTCGGTAACCGATACTTATGAGCTGATGACAACAGGAAATCTTATCAAGGTTGACAGGAATTTCCCAAACAACACCCACGGTCTGCTAATCACCAACTTTTTTGAAAACACCTTACGAAAGGTCCATAGTGAACAATAAATTAAAAATATGAGAGCCCATAATGGGCATAAACAGTATTAATATGAAGATAGAAAAGAGTAAACTCATTTTTTCCGTTGGAATGCTCTGCATACTCCTTTTTATTAGGTGGTTATGTTATGTTGTTCTTGGACGGGAACGAAGAACCTACCATTGAGAACAACCAGATTCCCTTACCACAACTGGAGAACGGCCAAAAGGAGTACGATTCCAAATTGGATGCCTTAAACGATTTAAAGGACGTTCGGGAAACCAATGCCCCAAGCATTTATGATGAGCGTCTGTTGGATTCCACAGGTGTATATGATCCCGATTTATTGGACAAGAAAAAAATGCAACTTGTGGACAGTATCTACCAACAGGGGCGGATTCAATATTCAGAGAGAACCTTTGAAAATATAGAACCGGGAAACAAGCCTCCAAAACCATCCTTTAAAAAAACAGAAGACACCACGGTCACGGATGCTATAGAACAAAAGGAAACGGATGTTGCTGCTAAGGAAAGTGCTTTGGAGCACCAACTCTTTTTTGCGTCCCATCCTATCGAAAATGATGATTTGAATTCAAAAAACACCGATGATTTTATATATGTCCGAGTAGATGGCACACAGACCGTCAAGACCAATTATCGCTTGCAGATGCGGTTGCTAAAAGAGGCTACCGTTTATAGACAGCATTATTCTAAAAACACGCCCATTTATGGGTTTGTCAATTTTAAACCCAATCGGGCAATAATTGCCATTAGTAACATTGACCATCGCCCTGTTAAGCTAGTCGCTTTTGATTTTCAGGATGGTAGTGAAGGGATTTATGTTGAAAACAGTTTTAGGGCTGAAGTTAGCAATGAAATCGTTGGGGATATGGTGGACGACATTAACATTGCCGGTGTACCACAGGTAAGTGGTTTTAAGAAAATATTCCAACGTAACCATAAAAAAGTAAAGGTTACCATAACCGATAATTACAAACTCATTTTAAGGATTCCTAAAACAAAATTCCAATGAAAATATATATCACATTACTAGTATGGATGTATTCAATGTCAATATCAGCTCAACAGGCCATTGATACCATTTACGCCAATGACCAGAAAAACGTGGCCTTGTTTTTTCCAAAACCCATACGGCAAGGTATAACAGGGGCTTCCCATTTTGTATTCACCTACAACCGTGAGAAAGAACAATATTTTGGGCTATTGCAAGCAAAGCCTGGAACAGAAAGTAACCTTTTGACAATCACAAATGATGGAAAGGTTTACTCCTATATTCTAAAGTATTCCTAAAAACTTGCCAAACTGACATATTTTATCAATGAAAAAGAAGGTATTGGCAAAGAGATACCTGAAAAAATAAAGGAGAAACCTGCCTCTAGTTCCCTAAACAAGTATGCCAATAGGATAGCACATTTTCAAAAATTGAGTGACTATTTGTTAAAGTCCTCCTTTGAACGAATTAAAACCAAACGTAAAAAGGGTATTAAAATCCAATTACAAAAAATGGTCTATAATACTTCTGAAGTATATCTGGTTATTGAGATCAAGAACAGGTCTGGAATCGATTTTGAAATCGATTATCTCAATGTCTATAGAACCAATGGCAACAACAAACGGAAAGCTTCCTATCAAAGGTTAGGACAAGAGGTCATCTATAAACACAAAACACCTGAAACCATTGTAAATGGACGATCACAACGCTTTATATATGTACTTCCCAAGTTTGTTCTAGGGGACAATGAAAAGTTGGTACTTGAACTAAAAGAGACCAATGGTAGTAGGAAAATCATCCTTTAGCATATGCTTCATTTATTTCCATCTAGTTATATCACCAATATACATTCTTGGTAATAGTAAAAAGTTGAAAAGAAATAGAAGTTTGATTTTAAATTCTAAACTTTAAATAAGAAAAAATGCTTTTGAGATCTTTTTCAAAAGCATTTTAAACATTTCTTATTCAGTTTTTCTTTTGGTTTATTCTATCATCATCAGACACATCTATTTTATTCATTAGTACCTGCATATCCTCACTTACCTTTCTTTCTACTACCCTTGCATATATTTGTGTAGAAGCTATTTTTGTATGCCCCAAAAGCTTAGAAACAGTTTCAATTGGCACACCATTACTAAGTGTTACAGTGGTAGCAAACGTATGTCTAGCCATATGAAAAGTAAGATTCTTTTTTAATCCGCAAGCATCTGCTATTTCTTTTAAATATAGGTTCATTTTTTCGTTTGATATGACAGGAAGCAATGTCCCTGTTATCTGGGTCATAGGATGGTCATGATACTTAATAAGTAAATCTTTTGCCTTTTTAAGCAGAGGTACTTTGACTGGTGATTTAGTTTTTTGACGATTAGTAAATATCCAATCATTACCATCTATGCCTTTTAGAACATTGTTGCTAGTCAGATTAATAACATCAATGTATGAAATTCCCGTATAACAGCTAAAAATAAATAGGTCACGAACCCTTTCCACTCAAGCAATTGAAAAATTTTAGGTCTCAATATTTGACAACTCATTTTCTGTTAAAAATAGACGTTCTCTTTTTTCATAAGTTGGCTTCCATCTAACAAAAGGATCTCTATCTATCCATTCTATATGATATCCTAAAGTTACAATTTTTCGAAACCTTTGAATATGTTTCATTACCGTATTATTCCCCATTGCCTTAGGGTGGCCTTTTGGCCAGAAGCAATATAAAAAGTTCGCAAAATCACAAATAAATTTATAATCGAGTTCTTTTAAATAAATATCCGGGGTATTCATTACATTGTTTAAATATTTATTTAAATAACCTTGAGTCACACTAAAATTTCTTAGAGTACAAATAGCTAATGTTTTTTCGGTTTTATTTTTGTGATATTCAAGAAGGTTTTGAAGGGTCTTGGAATTATCACTTTCCCCCAAATATTCAGCTTTTATTAACTCCGCTGTAATTAGCCCTCCTTTAAATTTTAAATCCTGGTAAAGTTTTATAATTTGAGAGTGGACTTGGTCCAAATAAGAATTTAGAGCTCTGGAAGTTTCACTGTTTCCTTTTGCTCTCTGCCTTTTGGAATCCCATGATCTAATATCAACCTGCAGTTTTAAACTAATGTTGACTTTTTTTCCATTTACTGTGATTCTTGCGCAAATCCCAGTTAGATTATCCTTGGCACGAGAAGAGTATGCCCAAAAAAGGATTGCAAATGTGTTTGATGTTCTCATAGTTGTTGTCTTTTAAATTAAACATTTTACAAGACGAAAGTCAAATCAACTATATTGAGTACCTAATATGTTCACTATTCAAATCGTCAACAATGTTGATGATCCACATTTTTGTTGACGGTTTGTGACCATTTCATATCAAATCAATTTAAATGATGGTCTAAAAACCAAGAAACCGTGCAAATCCTATGATTTGCACGGTTTTCTAACTTTTTACAAGTTTACTTAGTGACCTCGACTGGATTCAAACCAGTAACCTCTTGAGCCGTAATCAAGTGCGCTATTCAGTTGCGCCACGAGGCCTTTTTTGTGGGTGCAAATATAGTATTTTTATTAATTCTCTACCAAACAATTTATTTCAATTTTATAAAATGATTATCTTTGAGTATGACAAACGACTTGGTATATCAAAAATTTCAGCATGTTTTAGATGAAACGCTCATCAAAGAAATTTTAAAAATTGGTGAATTTAAAAAGTTTAAAAAAGACGATATCGTTATAGATGTCAACCAATCTTTAAAATACATCCCATTATTACTTAGTGGAAGTATCAAAATACTAAGAGGGGACGACGAAGGATACGATTTACTTATTTATTTTTTAGAAGCAGGCGAAACTTGTACGATGTCACTCACATGCTGCATGGGCACTACAAAAAGTAAAATTAGAGCCGTAGCGGAAAAGGAGTCCTATCTGGTTATGATTCCTGTTGAATACATGCAAAAATGGTTTCATTCCAATGAAAGTTGGCGTAACTTTATTTTAGAAAGTTATCAAAGCCGTTTCAATGAAATGCTTGAAACCATTGATACTTTAGCCTTTATGAAAATGGATGAACGTCTTTTCAAATATTTAAAAGACAAAACACTTCTCCATAATTCTAATACACTTGATACCAAACATCAAGATATAGCCGAAGATTTACATACTTCTAGGGTTGTTATTTCTAGACTTTTAAAACAACTCGAAAACGAACACAAAATCAAGATAAGCCGTAATAAAATAGAAGTATTGATTTAACTAAGTAACATTTATTACAAAACTATCTTTAACTTAAATATACATTTACACTAATTTGTTAGGTATGAATTTTATTTTGAACCCATGGACTTGGTATGTCTCTGGCCCTTTAATTGCATTGGTCATGGCATTACTTATTTACTTTGGAAAAACATTTGGTATGTCATCAAACCTAAAAACCATGTGTACTATGCTAGGTGCCGATAAATTTTCAGGTTTTTTTAAAATTGACTGGAAAGAACAATCTTGGAACTTGTTGGTTGTCGTTGGTGCAATTATTGGTGGTTATATTGCCATTCATTTTCTTTCCAATGATGCTACTACAAATCTTAATCCTAAAACCATTTCCGAACTAAGTGAACTAGGTTTTAATAACGCTGGCCAAACTTTAGTTCCGAATGAGCTATATGATTATGAATCTATAACCTCTGGAAAAGGTCTTTTCATCTTAATTATTGGCGGACTTTTAATTGGTTTTGGAACACGATATGCCGATGGATGCACTTCAGGACATGCCATTACGGGATTAAGCAGTTTACAAAAACCGTCTTTAATAGCTGTAATAGGTTTTTTTATCGGTGGATTAATCATGACTAATATTGTTTTACCCCTGCTATTTTAATTATGCAACATCTTAAATTTTTATTGGTTGGTATTGTCTTCGGAATCGTTTTGGTAAAATCTGAAGCAGTTTCATGGTATCGTATTTACGAAATGTTTCGGTTTCAATCCTTTCACATGTATGGTATTATAGGAACTGCCATAGCTTCTGGAATTTTATTCCTCCAGATTTCTAAAAAGGGTTCTATAAAAACCATAAAAGGCTCAGATATATTCGTTCCCAAAAAAGAAAATGGATTTACAAGATATATTGTTGGCGGTATTATTTTCGGCTTAGGATGGGCACTCCTTGGTGTATGTCCAGGCCCTATGTATATATTATTAGGCACAGGTGTTTATTCCATGCTTATTGTAATAGCATCTGCCATTTTAGGAACTTTTATATATGGTATTTTAAAAAACAAATTGCCACATTAAAATGGAAACTACCGAAATTCTTGGATATATTGGAGCCTTAATTGTTGGCTTAGTTCTAGGATTAGTAGGTGGAGGTGGTTCTATTTTAACAGTGCCTTTGTTGGTATATTTATTGGGTTATAGTCCTGTTATTGCTACAGCATATTCCTTATTTGTGGTGGGTTCATCCTCTTTAGTAGGTGTTATTCAAAAGCATCGTAAAAAACTTGTAGACTTTAAAACAGGTTTAGCATTTTCCTTCCCTTCGTTTTTAGCCGTTTATATTTCAAGAAGATATATAGTCCATTCTATTCCAGAATCGCTTTTCACTTTTGGTTCTGTCACCATTACAAAAAATATGGCAATTATGATTTTCTTCGCCCTAATCATGCTTCTGGCTTCAGTTTCCATGATAAAAAACACCAAAGAAAAGAATCTTATAAACATAAATCAGTCTTATTATAAAACTTTTATTCAAGGATTAATTATTGGAACTATTACTGGTATTATTGGTGCTGGCGGTGGTTTTCTTTATGTCCCAGCTTTAGTTCTTTGGGCAAACCTTCCTATGAAAAAAGCGGTTGGCACTTCATTAGTTATTATTACACTAAACTCATTGATAGGTTTTATAGGAGATTGGCAAAATCTTAAAGTGAATTGGAGTTTTTTATTGTTCTTTTCTTTTTTAACCATTTTGGGAATTATTATTGGTGGCAACCTTTCAAAATATGTTTCTAATAAGAGTTTAAAAAAAGGATTTGGGTACTTTACTTTAATAATGGCTATTTATATTATCTATAAAGAAATATAGCCATCAAATGTGACATAAGTTACAGACAACCTTTTCTTATTTTCGTAATTTTACACCCTATTTCACAGATGAAAAACATGAAAATTGAACAGATTTATACGGGATGTTTGGCACAAGGTGCTTATTATATAGAATCACATGGCGAAGTGGCCATTATTGATCCTTTAAGGGAAACACAACAGTATGTCGATAAAGCAACCCTTGAAAAAGCAAAAATCAAATATATATTCGAAACTCATTTTCATGCAGATTTCGTTTCCGGTCATATCGATTTAGCAAAAAAGACAGGAGCTAAAATTGTTTTTGGCCCTACTGCAAAAACAGATTATGATGCCTATATCGCAAAAGATAATGAAGTATTTAAATTAGGAAATATATCCATAAAAGCCCTGCATACTCCTGGTCACACCTTAGAATCGACAACCTATTTGCTGATTGATGAAAATGGAAAAAACCATGCTATTTTCTCTGGAGACACTTTATTTTTAGGCGATGTTGGCAGGCCGGATTTGGCTATAAAATCAGACTTGACAAAAGAAGATTTAGCCGCCATGCTTTACGATTCCTTACGAAATAAAATCATGCCTCTGGCTAATGATGTTATTGTATATCCTGCTCATGGGGCTGGTTCTGCATGTGGCAAAAATTTAAGTAAAGATACCGTTGGTACTCTTGGGGATCAAAAGAAAACCAACTATGCTTTGAGAGCCGACATGACTAAAGAAGAATTTGTAAAAGAAGTTTTAGATGGTATTCCTCCTCCTCCACAATATTTTGCCAAAAATGCCATGATGAATAAATCTGGCTATGATGCCTTTGAAACAGTTTTAAAAAGAGGAAATACACCTTTAAGTGCTAATGAATTTGAATTGATTGCCAATCATGAAAATGCATTGGTTTTAGATGTTAGAACTGAACAAGAATTTGGAAAAGGACACATCCCTAATTCTATTTTCATTGGTTTAAATGGCGGTTTTGCTCCTTGGGTGGGTGCTTTAATTACCGATTTAAAACAGCCCATTTTAATAGTTGCTCCCAATGGCAAAGAAACAGAAACCGTTACCCGATTATCTCGTGTAGGTTATGATAACACACTGGGCTATTTAGAAGGTGGCTTTGATACTTGGTTAACTTCTGGGAAAGACATTGAAACTTTAGACTCTATTTCTGCGGAAGCATTTTCCAAGCAATTTAAAAAAGAAGATTTAAATGTACTGGATGTGAGAAAAGATGGGGAATATAAATCCATACACCTTAAAGGAGAACATGTCCAACATTTTGCTTTAGATTATATTAATACTCATATGAATGCTATAGACAAGTCTAAAACCTATTATATTCATTGTGCTGGTGGTTACCGCTCTACTATAGCTACTTCTATATTAAAAGCTAGAGGCTTTAATAATTTAATTGACATATCTGGTGGTATGCAAGCCCTTAAAAACACCAATGTTCCATTAACAGATTATGTATGCCCAACAACGTTATAATACGAACTTAAATGAAATATAGTGAAAAGAAACATGGGTGATTTAGACAAAGGCATCAGGATTATAATTGCTATAGCTATTGCTGTTTTATTTTATACAAATGTAATTGAAGGTACGCTAGCCTACATTTTAATGGCTTTTGCTATTATTTTTGTACTAACTAGCTTTATTGGTTTTTGTCCAATTTACGTACCGCTTGGAATAAATACTTGTAAAAATAAAAAATAATTCTAAACAATTTCAGCACTCAACCCTGCTTCCAATAGCATGGAACAGCGTGGTTTTAAGTCATCATACAATCCTGTTTTTACAGTACATTTACCTTTATAATGTACAATAATAGAACATTGCTCAGCTTGTTCTACAGAATGATCACAAGCATAAATAAGTGTTTCTATAACATGATCAAAGGTATTTACATCATCATTATAAAGAACAATTTCATTTTGAGTGCTTACTTCTTCTTCAAGTAATAATTCTGAGGTTTTTTCTCTTGTACTCATAATTTGTTTTTTTTTGAGAGTTTTCCTGATGAAAAATATTATTATACTAATATAAAAATTTTAGAGACACCCAATTGTTTCTTTCTAACTTTTCTTCAAATTTTAACTTATGTCTTTCACATTCAGCCTGAATTACAGGTATGTCGTCATTATAAAAACCACTTAAGAACAGTAAGCCATTTTTATTTAAACAAGACACATAAGCTTCCATATCATTAAGCAAAATATTACGATTTATATTAGCTATAATCACATCATAGCTTTTGCCTTTTAATACCGAGGCATCACCTTCTATAACCGTTATTTGTTCACAATTATTTCTTTCAACATTTTCTAAACTGTTCAAATAACACCAGTTGTCATAGTCAACAGCTTCAATAGATTTTGCTCCTTTCATTTCCGCCAGAATGGCCAAAACTCCTGTGCCGCAACCCATATCTAAAACCGATTTATTGATTAAATCAGTTTTTAAGATATGTTGAATCATCATATGAGTCGTTTCATGATGCCCCGTACCAAAACTCATTTTTGGCTCAATAATAATATCGTATTGTGTCTCTGGCTTTTCATGAAAGGGTGCACGAACCGAACACATATTATCAACGATAATAGGATTAAAGTTCTTTTCCCATTCCGCATTCCAATTAACCTGTTCAATGTCATTGAAAACATAACTAATTTCAAATTCAGCAGAGTTTAGTATTTGAATATCATCTAAAATAGCATCGTTCCATTCGCTTTTTTGTATGTATGCTGAAACGCCTTCTTCAGTTTCAACAAAACTTTCAAAACCCGCATAGCCCAGTTCTGCAATTAATATTTCAACGCCTGGTTCGAGTGGCTTTACCTTGAATTCGTAACCTATATAAATTGTATTTGACATTTTTTATTATAGTACCATTGTATTTATTAGTAATGGTATAATTTTTAAAATGCGTTAACAATTGCGAAAAAGTCTTCCGCATTTAAAGCGGCACCTCCTATTAAACCACCATCAACATCTGGTTTAGAGAAAATTTCTTGGGCATTATTTGGCTTTACACTGCCTCCATAAAGAATAGATACACTATTTGCTATTTCATAGCCATATTTATCCGCTAATGTTTTTCTTACAAAAGCATGCATATCTTGGGCTTGCTCTGGACTTGCTGTTTCCCCGGTACCAATGGCCCAAACAGGTTCGTAAGCTAAAATTATTCTTTTAAAGTCCCATGCCTTTAAATGAAATAAGGCATTTTTAATCTGGCTCTCAACAACTTTTTCATGATTGTTAGACTTTCTATCTGCCAATACTTCACCAAAACAAAAAATAACAGTCATCTCATTTTCTAAAGCAGCATCTACTTTTTTAGCTAGCAATTCATCCGTTTCATTAAAATATTCACGACGTTCACTATGTCCTAAAATAACAGTTTCCACACCCACACTTTTAAGCATTGTAGCACTTATTTCTCCTGTGTAAGCACCATTTTTAGCGAAATGCATATTTTGTGCAATCACTTCAATATGGGTATCTTTCAAAGATTGATATGCCTGCCACAAATTTGTAAAGGTTGGTGCTACCATGATAGAAGCATCCGATGTTTTTGTCCATTTTTTTAATTCTGTTATTAACGCTTCGGTTTGCGCTAAATCATTATTCATTTTCCAGTTTCCTGCTACAATTTGTTTTCTCATTACACTCTTAACCTTCCTAATGGGAAGGGACTTTTATTATAATTATTAGTTTAAATTTTATTAATACAAAAATAGTTATTTTAATGCTTCTATAATCTTATTATCATCAGCTTCTATCGCTTTAAATACTTTTATGGTTCCATCTGGATTAATAATCATATAACGTGGAATCCAATCCAGTTCTACAAAAGTTCCAAAAGCACCTTTCCAACCCGATTGCATAAAATAATGTTGTCCTTCAACTTTATATTTTTTGATGCCTTTTTTCCATGACTCTTCGCTTTTGTCTAATGACAAAAACAGATAAGTAACATCTTTAAAATCACTTTGTAAAGCTTTAACTTTTGGCATTCCTTTTATACAATCACTACACCAAGATGCCCAAACATCTATAACAATGGTTTTGCCTTTATTTGCTTCTAAAATATCTTTAAATAGAATAGAATGTCCTTTTAAGTCTATAAAAGTATCACTTAAAGCTTCTTTTGAAAATGTTGTTGGAGTTTCTGTGTTACAACTGAAAAAACTCATTATTAAAATTAATACGTATGTCATTTTTTTCATTTTTAAATTTTTATAATTAGCCTGTTAGTCGATTTTTACTTTCGGATCTAACCAAACATATATAATATCTACTAAAATATTAATAATTATAAATAATAAGGCTATAATCAATACGGCACCCATAATAACAGGTAAATCCAAGGTATTTAAAGCATTTACAATTTCTTTACCAAGTCCGTTCCAACCAAAAATATATTCCACAAAAACAGCACCAGCCAACATAGATGCAAACCAACCTGAAATAGCTGTCACTACAGGATTTAATGCATTTTTAACCGCATGTTTCCAAATAATTTGATACTCGCTTAAACCTTTGGCTCTTGCTGTTCTAATAAAATCTTGATTAAAAACTTCTAACAACGAATTACGCATAAGCTGTATAACAACCGCCAACGGACGAATACCCAAAACAACAGCTGGCAATATTAAATTTTTCCATTTAATATGCATGGCTTCTCCAAAGTCATCAAGTTCATATAAACTCCCCGTCATTTCTAAAGTTGTTAGTTTATGCAAAACATAGCCAAAAAACCAAGCAAATAAAATAGCACTAAAAAATGATGGGATGCTCATTCCAAAGGTACTTAAAATCTGTATGGTTTTATCTAACCAAGTGTCTTTATAAAGTGCTGAAACAATTCCTAAAAACACTCCTATAAGCATCGCTATAATAATAGCTGTCACTGCTAAAACAAAGGTGTTTGGCAGAGTTTCTGCCAATACTTCACTAACGTTTTTACCTTGTTTGGTAAACGATTCCCGTAAATAGGGATACTTTAGAACCGTTGTTATAGTTCCAATAGAAAACAACACTACCGCATTGTATTTATCAGGGTTCAAATAAGTATAATCTTCGGAATTTTTTGAATGAAATGAAATAGGAGACAAATCATTTAAATAATACAAATATTGAGTACTGATAGGTTTATCAAACCCATATTTTTGCTTTATAGTTGCCAATTGCTCACTATCTTCATTCTGGCCTAACATCATTTGGGCCGGGTCGCCCGGAAGCACACTAAATAAAAAGAAAATAACTGTTACCACTCCAAATAAAGTCAGTAATGCATAAAACGTTTTATTTAGTAAATAGTTTATCAGATTCTTAAATTTTATTTTGTATGCGTTATTTGTTTAACTGCGTACTGACGCTCTGTGACTATGACTCATAACTACAACTCCAAATCATCCATATCATTATAATGCAACTTTTGAATCACTGTTCCTTTACTAAGTTTTACAATCCCTGGATTAGAACGAACAACTGTTTTAAGTGCTTTTTCATCACATAAATAAAAATCGAAATCTAATTTATAGGTTTCTTTTATACTTTTTTTAGCATCCTCTCCTGAAGCTGTTAAACCAATGACTGTGTAGCCTTTTCTAATAGCTTCATCGGTCACTTTTTTTAATTCAGTTAAACAGTTTCTATCAATATGTTCCAAACTATAAGAAACAACCATAATGAGTTTGTCTTCACTTAAAAAATAATCTGTTAAGTCTTCATCGTCACTTTCTATTGAAAAATCTTGAATTTTTGGAATGTCTGCCTCTTCAATTATAGTTGTTTCAACTTTAATTATTTTATCATATTTTGTTGGACCACTTCCTCTATCGGTTAATTCTTCTTCTTTTCCATTTAAAGTGTACGTCCAATGATAATCTATGACTGCTTTTTGAGCATCTGCTGGTAACAGCATATTCTCTTTAATATTATCTCCAACTTTATAAGCTCTAAAATCAATTAACGGTAAATGCATCAACACATGATAACCAAACCATAAGCTGATAATAAAACCTAACAAAGCCAAAACCGTTGTTGGCAATTTACCAAATAGTGGTTTTATATATGTAACACCAAAAAACAGGATGAGTATAAAAACCAATAAAATAACATCCTTGATAAAACTTTCTACGGGTTTTAACTTTAAAAAATCTCCAAAGCAACCACAGTCTTTGACTTTATCAAAATACCAAGCGTAAAATGTTAAGAATGTAAAAAACACAATCATAAGCAACAAACTCCAAACCGTGAATTTTGGTTTATAACCTATTAACAGAAACACGCCCAAAACCACCTCAAAAATTACTACAAAAACAGCAATACCTAAAGCATAAGGTTCTAAAAAAGGAAGATTTAAAACATCGGGGGTAAAAAACTCTTGGAGTTTATAAGAAAACCCTAGTGGATCGTTCAATTTTATAAATCCTGAGAAAATAAACAAGGCTCCTACTAAGATTCTTGAAATGTTAATAATGAATTTCATGGTTTTTCGTTTAAATGTATTAGTGCAAAAATGGCATAATTGATCATATCTTGGTAATTAGCATCAATACCTTCACTTACTATGGTTTTTCCGGCATTATCTTCTATTTGTTTAACACGCAACAGTTTCTGTAAAATTAAATCGGTTAGACTGCTTACTCGCATATCGCGCCAAGCTTCACCATAATCATGGTTTTTATCCTCCATTAATTTTTTAGTGATGGCCACTTTTTCAGAATATAATTTAGTAGCTTCTTCAGTTGACAAATCTGGTTGTTCAACAACGCCTTTCTCCAACTGAATCAATGCCATGATGCAATAATTAATAATGCCAATAAACTCACTCACTTCTCCTTCATCTACTTTTCTAACAGCATTTTGTTGTAAACTACGAATGCGTTGGGCTTTTATAAAAATCTGGTCGGTTAAAGATGGTAGCCTTAAAATTCTCCAAGCACTTCCATAATCGCTCATTTTCTTTATAAATAAATTTTTGCAGGTTTCTATAACAGCATCATATTGTTTTGAAGTATCTTGCATTTAAATAAATTGAATTTTGCGTAAATTTCGCTTAAATAGTTTAAAGTTCAAAGTTCTAAACCAAAAGACTTTTACATAATTCCGTTAACTTTGGATTCTCAACATGGAATATTAAATTTTCTTATGACTATTAACTGTAAAGGACAACTTATTGATGTATCGTCTCCAAAAATCATGGGTATTTTAAATATCACTCCTGATTCATTTTATGATGGCGGAAAGTATAAAAATGAAAAAGATGTGTTGCTTCAAGTTGAAAAGATGCTGAATGAAGGCGCCACTTTTATTGATGTTGGCGCTTACAGTTCTAAACCAAACGCCGAACATATTAGTGAAGATGAAGAATTAAAACGCATCTTGCCAATAGTTCATGTAATTTTAAAAACATTCCCTGAAACCTTACTTTCCATAGACACTTTTAGAAGTCATGTGGCGAAACAATGTGTTGAAGCTGGAGCATCCATAATTAATGATATTTCGGCTGGGAAATTAGACGAGAATATGTTGCAGGCTGTTGGAGATTTACACGTTCCGTATATTATGATGCACATGCAAGGCACACCACAAACCATGCTAAAACAAACTGACTATAATAATGTCGTTAAAGATGTTTTATTTTATTTTTCTGAAAGATTGGCTGCTGCTAAAAAATTGGGAATTATTGATGTTATTGTCGATCCTGGTTTTGGTTTTTCAAAAACACGTGAGCAAAGTTTTGAATTACTGAATCATTTAGAATTATTAAAAATGCTTGAGAAACCTATTTTAGTTGGTGTTTCCAGAAAATCTATGATTTATAAAACTTTGGAGACTACACCCAATGAAGCTTTAAATGGCACCAGTATTTTAAATACGATTGCTTTACAAAAAGGAGCGTCCATATTGCGTGTTCATGATGTTAAAGAGGCCATGGAATGCATTAAATTAATTGAGGCGTTAAGGTGTTAGCTGCTTATCTGTTGAATCGTGTAACCATCTAAATTTATAACTCTCTCTAATAATCTATGAAACATATATCACTACTCATTATTATACTGTTTTTTATTTCCTGCGGAAAGGACAAAGTGGTTCAACTTCCTGAAATTAATCATTCAGATATTTCTGAAATACAGGATGTCTCTGCAGCTTATTTATTTTATGACGAAAGTGAACCCGAAGGCATTGAATTAAACAGAAAAAACTTAATAAGCACCACAAATTGGCTAGTAAATGTCGATAAACGTTTAACACTTAAACAAGTGATTCCACAAATAAAATTTCTTCAAAATAAAAAGCAAAATTCGGAGCACAAAAACGAAAATGCCAAAAATTATTTTACATGCAATGACTTGAGTAGAAAAAATCTGGGATTTGTGGAGTTTACTAATGTCGTTTACCATGAAGACTCTTCTGAAACCTACATGTCAAATATTCCAGAATTTAAAGACATACAAAACTTAAAACCCATCAGCTTTAATTTAGATGGGCAAATTTCCATTATCAATCCTAATTCTGAGCCATTTATAATTATGACAAACAAAAATGAGTTGTTAATTGATTTAAAAAAACTAGACACTATTGAAAGTACTTTGTATTTAAATTTCAATAAAATGCTATCTTTTCAAGATTATATTACATATAAATCCATGCTATTAAAATCTGGTTTTAAGCATCTAAAAATATCCAATCAAGAGTTCCTTCATAATTAACCATATTTTACTAAATTTACCAAAACCACACACCCTTGGAAATCTTTAAAGACCTTTTAAAATTTACAGTTATAGATATTATAGATGTTATTTTGGTAGCACTTCTACTTTATTATATCTACAAGCTCATAAAAGGGACTGTGGCCATTAATATTTTTATTGGCATCATCATTATTTATCTCGTTTTCAGACTGACAGATTTTTTAAATATGGCTTTACTGACCGGCATCCTTGGTGGGTTTATGAAAGTTGGGATTATTGCTCTTATTGTGGTTTTTCAACCAGAGATTAGAAAATTTCTGCTCATGGTTGGCTCCACAAATTTCAGTAAAAAAGGAAACCTTTTGGCTCAATTTAAATTTTTAAAAACGGAAACTGGAGATGAAACCAATGTAGAAACCATTATATCTGCATGCAATAAAATGTCTGGATCTAGAACAGGGGCCTTAATTGTTTTTGAACGCAATAATAATTTAGACTTCCTAACGGCCACAGGTGATGAAATGAATATTAAAGTGACTCAACCTATTATAGAAAGTATCTTCTTTAAAAATAGTCCGCTGCATGACGGTGCCATTATAATAAACAATAATATAGTAAAAGCAACCCGTGTTATCCTTCCTGTGAATAATGATAAAGTGATTCCGCAACGTTTTGGTTTACGTCACAGAGCTGCCATTGGGGTTACCGAAAAAACCGATGCCCTAGCATTAGCCGTAAGCGAAGAAACAGGTCATATTTCCTATTTTAAAGATGGGGAATTTGTGTTGTTTAAAGATAATGCTGAGCTTATTGAAATTATTAAAAATGATCTGGCTTAATGCAATGTAAAAATTGTAACATATCATTAATCAACGAAAGTCATTACTGTAATTTTTGTGGTGCAAAGGTGATTAGTAATAGATTAACGCTAAAAAATTTATTTCAAGATTTTAGTGAATCGTATCTTAATTACGACAATACATTTCTTAGAACATTTATTTCTCTCTTTACGAAACCAGAAGATGTTATTGGCAGCTATATTGATGGGGTAAGAAAAAAATATGCAAATGTTGTCAGTTATTTTGCGTTGGCAATAACTTTGTCGGGATTATACATCGTTATATTGAACAAATTTTTTCCTGAAGCAATGGATTTTTCGACAATTGTTAGCCCAGGTCAGGAAGAATTCCAAAGGAAAAATTTGAGTTATGTACAAGAGTATCAATCTATTTTCATGATGCTGTATGTTCCTGTATATGCTATAATGTGTAGATTGTCTTTCATTGGTTTAAATAAATACAATTACACCGAACTACTTGTTGTTTTTATGTATATCCAAGCTCATCTTTCAATTGTTAGTGCCATATTGGGTATTTTTTTATCAGTATTTGGCATTACACAAGGAGAAATGAGTTTATTTCTAATACCTCCAATGATTATATTTACAGCTTTCTGCCTCAAACGATTGTATAACTTAAATTTTCAAACTATTATTCTCAGAACCATTATATTTTTAGTTATTTTAGGAATTGTATTTATCATTTTATCTATAATGATGGCGATTGTTATGTATCTTAATGGTGATTTACAATCCATTATTGAGGCTCAAAAAAAATAAGTAAGAACTTTAAGCTACATCTTCCTTTAAAAACTGAACTTCATATAAATTTCTATAATAGCCATTTTCTTTTTTCAGAAGTTCTTGGTGCGTGCCCTGCTCTACAATTTCACCAGAATCCATAACGATAATTTTATCAGCTTTTTTAATAGTCGCCAATCTATGAGCAATAACAATAGAGGTTCTACCCGTTGTTATTTTATCTGTGGCATTTTGAATAAGTTGTTCTGAATATGAATCTACAGAAGATGTCGCTTCGTCTAATACCAAAATACTCGGATTAGTCACATAAGCTCTTAAAAATGAAATAAGTTGACGCTGACCAGATGATAACATAGCTCCACGTTCTTTTACGTTATAATGATAACCATCTGGTAAACTCATAATAAAATCATGGATTCCTATGTCTTTAGCTGCTTGTTGTACTTCCGCTTCAGTGATGTGAGCTTTATTAAGGGTTATATTACTTAGAATAGTATCTGCAAACAAAAAGACATCTTGTAAAACCACTGCAATTTGATTTCTTAACGAAGACAGAGTCACATCTTTCACATCAATAC
Source organism: Confluentibacter sediminis (assembly GCF_003258355.1). Taxonomy (GTDB): domain Bacteria; phylum Bacteroidota; class Bacteroidia; order Flavobacteriales; family Flavobacteriaceae; genus Confluentibacter; species Confluentibacter sediminis. The sequence goes on from NZ_QKPO01000008.1 coordinate 177,390, forward strand.
CATCAACCGTAATAACACCTTTATCTATTTCATAAAAACGGCTTAATAAATTAATGATAGTAGATTTTCCTGCTCCTGTGGCTCCAACAATGGCAACTGTTTGTCCTGACTCCACACTAAAAGAAATCCCTTTTAAAACGGTTTCATCTTCAACATAACTAAAATAAATATCCTCAAAAACAATATCGCCTTTAAAATGGGTTATTTCTTTTGTTCCTTTATCATCAATTTGCGAATTAGTATCTAATATATTAAACACACGATTGGCAGCCACCATACCCATTTGCAAAGCATTAAAATTATCTGCAATTTGGCGTAAAGGCCTAAATAATTTAGGAATGTACATAATAAAAGCAAACATAACGCCTTGAGTTGCTGCATCACTTAAAACCATAGTCAAACCTCCATACCATACAACCAAACCTATAGCTATAGACGACGACAACTCTGCTATTGGAAAAAATATGGAGTTATACCAAATGGTTTTTAACCAAGCTTTTTTATGCCGTTCATTGATCTCTCTAAATTTTTTACTTTCAATATCTTCCCTAACAAAAAGCTGAAGTATTTTCATACCTGTTAAACGCTCTTGTACAAAAGAGTTTAAATTCGACACTTCATTACGCACATCTTCAAAAGCTATTTTCATATATTTTTGAAATAATCTTGACGCGTACATGACTAAAGGTAAAACAGCAAAAACAATTAAGCTCAATTTCCAGCTTTTATAAAACATAAATCCAGAAATAACAATCATGGTAAGCAAATCTCTAAAAATGGTAAACAAACCCTGACCAAAAATATCTGCTATACGTTCCATATCTGTGACAGACCTTGTTATAAGCACACCAACAGACGAATTATCATAATACTTCATTTTAAAACGAAGTAAGTGGTTAAATAATTTTAACCTCACATCTTTTACAACATGCTGTCCTAGCCAACCTGAGTAATATGTAAATACAAGTTGAAAAACGAATTCTAGAATTAAAAGAAATATCATTAAAATGATATAATAGAAAAACCCTTTTGAATCTTTCGTCGTCAAATTTTCATCAATGGCTCTTTGTAATAAATCCGGAGTTAAAGCACCTAAAACAGCAATAGCTAATACAGAAAATAAAACCACGGCAAACACCCATCTATAAGGTTTAATGTGCTTAAAAAGACGTGCGAATAAATTAACGTCAAACTTCTTTTCGTTTGTATCTGCCATTTATATTTTTAGGGTATTTGGATATATAATTTCTGTTAAATATAAAGCATGGGCAGGAACAGAAAATCCTGCCTCACTCCTATTTTTAGATGCTATTATGGCATGTAAATCCTGACTATTTAATTTACCTGTTCCAATGTTTATCATGGTTCCAACAATGGCTCTAATCATATTTCGCAAAAATCTATCTGCCTTTATTATAAAATGAAGTTCATGGTCCTTAAAAAACCATTCCGCTCTCATAATATCACAATCGAAAGTTTTCACATCTGTTTTAGTTTTTGAAAAACATTGAAAATCTTTATACTGAAATAAAATTTTTGAGGCTTCATTCATTTTATCAACATTCAAATCTTGTTTCACATAAAACACATTATCAAATGTAAAGGCATTTTTTTTCAAACATATTTTATATAAATAGGTTCTACTTAACGCATCAAAACGAGCATGGGCCTCTGCTTTCACTTTAAAAATATCATGTATAGCGATATCTTTTGGCAAAAAAGAATTGAGTTTAAAAATCAAATCTTCTTCTTTAAAAACTATGTTGGTATCAAAATGGGCAAACATTTGTGACGCATGCACGCCAGCATCTGTTCTACCTGCACCAACAATAGCGATACTTTCATTTAATAATTTGGACAAACTGTCTTCAACAACTTCCTGTACCGAAATTGCTTTAGGCTGGTTTTGCCAACCATGATACGCTTTACCATTATAAGAAAGTTCAATAAAATACCTCAAGCTATTTTAATACTTTTGTTAAAACGACAAAGATAGACAGATTTGTTAATCTTGCGAAGTTCGCTTTCTTAATTAAATATTAAATATATCCATTTTCACGGAACCTATTTATGACAAAAATATTATTACTTTCTGACACCCACGGTTATATAGATAATGACATACTAAAATATGTAAAACAGGCTGATGAAGTTTGGCATGCGGGCGATATTGGGGATTTAAAAGTGACCGATGTCATAAAAAAACTAAAACCCCTAAAAGGTGTTTTTGGTAATATTGATGACACCAACATACGCATGGAATTTCCAGAAAATAATCGTTTTATGTGTGAAGATGTGGATGTTTGGATAACACATATTGGCGGTTATCCAGGAGCCTATAATGTCAGAATTCGGGAAGCAATCAGATTAAATCCACCAAAGCTGTTTATTTGCGGGCATTCCCATATTTTAAAAGTGATGTCCGATAAGAAGTTAAATTTACTACATATGAATCCTGGAGCCGTTGGGAAACACGGGTTTCATAAAGTTAGAACGATGCTACGCTTTAGCATTGATGGAAGCAAAATTGATGATTTAGAGGTTATTGAATTTCAAAAATAATTTTCAATTATAATCTTATTTTGGCTTTTAATAGAGAAAAATGGTGTCCTATCGAAAAAAATAGGTTACAAACTAGATTGTATTTATTTTTGGACAGATATTAACCATTTCAATAAATACTTATGAAAAAAATCCTACTTACAAACATCAGAGCAATAATAATAGTCTTTGCTTTGACATTTTCAGCGAATATGAATGCTGCTACCACTCCTTTATCCTTTGACAGTTCTTTCTCAGTTCTTTTTGGGAAAAATAAAAAAAAACCTAATAAACCTAATAAACCAGGAGGTGGAGATAAAATTCCATTAGATGGTGGTCTTAGTATCTTATTATTTGGTGCAGCTGCTTTTGGTGTTAAAAAACTACACGGGAATAAAAAAAATGAAATTTAATTCAATTTTTAAAGAAATTCCATTATCTGTAAGGCTTTTTTTAGGAAAGGCCTTACTTTTTTTCTTTATCTGGAAAATCATATATGGCATTTTTTTATATGATTCAAAATTGTTAGATCATCCATTAACAAACCATGTTGCTGAAACTTCTACTCTATTTTTAAATAGCCTAGGTTTTTTATCAGGATTTACAACTGAAAGAGTTGTTACAAATTTTGCTGATAATGGAGAGAAAGTTGAAGAAGTAGCCTCCCAAATATATCACAATAACACACCAGTTTTATATATAGCAGATGCTTGTAATGGTTTAGAGTTAATGGTTTTATATATTGGCTTTATAGTTTGTATGCCTTCCAAAATTTGGCGTAAAATACTTTATATCATTTTAGGTATAATAATTCTTGACATCGTCAATATTCTAAGATGTACTGGACTCATATACTTACGTGAATATTTTCATGCCTATTTTGAATTTGCGCATCATTACTTATTTAAGATTACGGTTTATTTAACTACGTTTTTGATATGGATGTTTTATTCCCGAAAAATTCAAATAAAAAATGAACTTATACAAATCGGATAAGTTTCGTTTTATAGCGGGACTTGTATTTATTATAATTATTTATTCATGCTATTATATCTTTTTTGAAAATGAGTATTTCAATATAGTACCAAAAATAGTGGTTCCGCTTTTTCGATTCACAACCACAATTGCTGTGTATTTTATAGGAACATTTCACCTTGGAAAATTAAAAGATCGGTGGATGTCATCCCTTTGGCACATAGTGCACATATCTGGATTATGTATCATAACCTCTTTAGGTCTATTCAGCTGGTTTATATTTCCAATCCCTTTAAACTTGAAAGAGTTCGCCCTTACAATTCAAGAAATATTAATATCTCCAGTACTATATGTTGCAATGGGTTTACTCAATAAAAGTTTAAAAAAAGTTTCTGTTTATTGAAATAAAAAAAGCCCAAGATCTTCACCTTGGGCTAACGCACTAATACTACTAAGATGTTAGGTTTATCGCAATCGATCTACAGATTTTACGAGATCTTCATCCTTTTTGATGGCTTTATTGGCCAATGCCAAAAAAACGATAGAAACAATAGGAAGAAACATCCCAATACCTTTCTCAGAAGCCTCAGCTTCTCCAGATACAGTTAGAGATTGATACACAAAAAATCCTAGTAAAATAAAGTTTAATATGATGGCAAGTCGTCCCAATACAAATTGAAGCTTCCTGTTTTTAAACATAAATATAGCTAGTAATGAAAATATAGCTGAACCAAAAAACAAACATGAAAACAAAAGGCTGCTTGTTGCAAATACTTCTAAACCATCATTTAATTTCCAAATTGGAAATATAAATATTAAACCTCCAGAAATAATGGCGGCTATTAATAAATATATAGTTTGTATGCGTTGTAACATGTTGTTAAAAAAAAACTTGGAAGCAAAAATAACAGTTTCTTCATAAAATTAGTACTAAAAATTAAAATAAAGTTGTATAATTGCAGTAACAATTCACAACAACCACAGTAGTAAGTTGTTAATTCTTCAGATTAAAAATCATTTTTTCAGAACAATTCAAATTTTTTTTCAAAATAAAATATTCAATTAAACATAAATGTTTGAAATTTCACAGTTAAAGGACAAAAAACTCTCTGATTTACAAGAGATTGCACAAAAATTGAACATACCAAAATATCGTTCATTAAAAAAACAAGATTTAGTCTATCAAATATTAGATACACAAGCAGCTGACCCAAAAGTTGTGAATGAAGTAGCTGAGCCTACCTTATTTAGTGAGGATAAAACTGAAAAAACTAATAATAAGGAAAAAAAGCCTAGAGCGCGTGTACAAAAACCTATTAAAAACACACCCCAACCAAAGAAAGAAGAAAAACCTATAGTAGAGACTATGACGAATGAAGCTCCTACCGAGCCTGTCGCTGAAGTCAAGAATAAGGAAGAACAAAAAACAAAGAATGTTCCAAACCCTAGACCAAAAGACGTTCAAAAACCTCACCAAAAGAGAGATAACAATCCTCAACACAAAAATAAAAACCAAAATCCTAATCAAAATTCAAATCAAAAAAACGGCAATGTGGATGCTGGAAATAAAGACAACAGGAACCGCTACCGCGAGCCAGATTTTGAGTTTGATGCCATTATAGAAAGCGAAGGTGTTTTAGACATTATGGTTGATGGCTATGGTTTTTTAAGATCTTCTGATTATAACTACCTATCATCACCCGATGATATTTATGTATCACAATCCCAAATACGTTTATTTGGTTTAAAAAAAGGTGATACAGTTTTAGGACATGTAAGGCCTCCAAAAGAAGGTGAAAAATATTTTCCTTTAATAAAAGTTATTAAAATTAACGGTCAAGATCCAAATGTGGTAAGAGACCGTGTATCGTTTGAACATTTAACACCTTTATTTCCTAAGGAGAAATTTAAATTAGCAGAGAAACAAAGTACCATTTCTACACGAATTATGGATTTATTTTCCCCTATCGGAAAAGGACAACGTGGTATGATTGTTTCGCAGCCTAAAACAGGAAAAACCATGTTGCTTAAAGATGTTGCAAATGCTATTGCAGCCAATCATCCTGAAGTTTATTTAATGATTTTATTAATAGATGAACGCCCAGAAGAAGTTACAGACATGCAACGCAATGTACGTGGGGAAGTCATATCTTCTACATTTGATAAAGAAGCACATGAACATGTTAAAATCGCCGATATTGTTCTTGAAAAAGCAAAGCGTTTGGTAGAATGTGGACATGATGTCGTGATTCTTTTAGATTCCATAACACGTTTGGCAAGAGCTTATAATACAGTTCAACCTGCCTCTGGTAAAATATTAAGTGGTGGTGTGGATGCCAATGCATTGCATAAACCAAAACGTTTCTTTGGTGCCGCTAGAAATATTGAAAACGGTGGTTCTTTGACTATTATTGCTACTGCATTGACAGAAACGGGCTCTAAAATGGACGAGGTTATCTTTGAAGAATTTAAAGGAACTGGTAATATGGAACTTCAATTGGATAGAAAAATCTCTAACCGCAGAATTTTCCCTGCTATTGATCTTACATCATCAAGCACACGCCGTGACGACTTATTACTGGACGAAAACACCATACAACGTATGTGGGTAATGCGTAAATATCTTGCTGATATGAATCCTGTTGAAGCTATGGAATTCATTAACGAACGTTTTAAACAGACTCGAAATAACGAAGAGTTTTTAATATCCATGAATGGATAAAATATTCTAACCAAACATTAAACATAAAAAGCTTTAACAACCAATTTATTTGTTAAGGCTTTTTTTATGAGCCTTTATAATTAAGTTTTGTCACAACAATTTAAAACAAAAAGACCTCTCAAATACTTGAGAGGTCTTTTGATATTTTAATAAGTTTATGTTAAAGTGCAGCTATATGCTTAGATAACCCAGATTTAAGGTTTGCAGCTTTATTAGCATGAATAACGTTTTTCTTAGCTAATTTATCCAACATAGAAACAACAGAAGTATATAACGTCTCAGCTTCTTTTTTATCAGTTAATTCACGTAATTTTTTAATAGCATTACGAGTTGTTTTATGCTGATATTTGTTTATTGTACGCTTAGTTTCGTTACTTCTAATTCTTTTTAACGATGACTTGTGATTTGCCATTTCTAATTTTTGTTTTTTTTAAAATTGTAGCCCGTAGGGGAATCGAACCCCTCTTACCAGGATGAAAACCTGGCGTCCTAGCCGATAGACGAACGGGCCAAGGATTTTTTTGAGAGCGCAAATATAATTATAAAATTTAAACTTGCAACACTTTTCAAATAACTTGCAACGTTTCCATTGCGGATGCAAAAATACAACTATTTTTAAATGTCGCAATACCTACTTAATATTTTTTGAAAAAAAATTAAATTAATATGCCTTTGCAAATAACACTCTCATTTTTGAAGGGTTTCCAGTATACACACAAACACCTGCTTCTTGCTTATTATTCAATGGAATACACCTAATTGTTGCCTTTGTAAGCTCTTTTATTTTTTCTTCTGTCTCAATGGTCCCATCCCAATGCGCCGAGATAAAACCGCCTTTATTTTCTAAAACAGACTTAAATTCTTCAAAATTTTCTACTTCGGTTATATGATTATCTCTAAAATTTAACGCCTTTTCAAATAACGATTTTTGAATATCTGCTAATAAATTCTCAACAACTTTGCTTAAATTCTTTAAAGCAATGACTTCTTTTGTTAAGGTATCTCGCCTTGCTATTTCAACAGTACCGTTTTCTAAGTCTTTAGGGCCTATTGCAATACGCAATGGAACACCTTGCAACTCATATTGTGCAAATTTCGCACCAGGACGTTGTGTATCCCTATCATCGTATTTAACAGATATATTTTTACTTTTTAACTCTTTTAAAATACTATGGGCTACTTCACTTACAGCATTAAATTCATCGTCACTTTTATAAATAGGCACTATGACCACTTGATTTGGTGCTAAACTTGGCGGTAAAACCAAACCATTATCATCACTATGCGTCATAATTAACGCCCCCATAAGGCGTGTTGAAACACCCCAAGACGTTGCCCAAACATAATCTTGCTTACCTTCTTTATTGGCGAATTTAACATCAAAGGCTTTGGCAAAATTTTGTCCGAGAAAGTGAGATGTTCCAGCTTGTAATGCCTTCCCATCTTGCATTAATGCTTCAATACAATAGGTTTCATCGGCTCCAGCAAAACGTTCACTTTCTGTTTTTAATCCTTGAATAACAGGAATGGCCATGAAATTTTCAACAAATGTCGCATATACATTATTCATTAATTCTGCTTCAGTAATAGCTTCAACCTTTGTTTCATGTGCTGTATGCCCTTCTTGCCATAAAAATTCTGCGGTACGCAAAAACAAACGTGTACGCATTTCCCAACGCACGACATTAGCCCATTGATTAATTAACAATGGTAAATCCCTATAAGATTGAATCCATCCTCTGTAAGTATTCCAAATAATGGCCTCCGAAGTTGGTCTTACAATCAATTCCTCCTCCAATTTAGCCTCTGGATCTACTCGCAATTTACCTGGTTTGTCAGGATCTGCTTGTAACCTATAATGTGTCACAATAGCACACTCTTTCGCAAAACCTTCGGCATTCTTTTCTTCGGCCTCAAACAAACTTTTTGGCACAAATAAAGGAAAATAGGCATTTTGATGCCCGGTTTCTTTAAACATCCTGTCCAATTCTGCCTGCATTTTTTCCCAAATGGCATAACCATATGGCTTAATGACCATACAGCCCCTAACTGCCGAATTCTCAGCTAAATCAGCCTTTACAACAAGTTCGTTATACCATTTTGAATAATCCTCTGCTCTACTAGTAAGTTTTTTGCTCATATAAGTGGTTTGGCACAAAAATTGTGACTATGTTAAATATAGAAATAGTTTGGCAAAACTAACTATTTTTGTTATGTTCAACAATAAAAAAGAAATAGAGATATGAAATTTATTAACTACTTAAAAAGAAAAATGTCATTAATAGCAATTGCTATGTTGTTATTAGTGGTATCATCGTGTGGTTCTTATCAATACGTTGGTGTGGACAATGATGGTATTTATGGCGAAGCCCCAAGAACAATGTCTCAAAATGACCAAGTTGTTGTTGAAACACAAAATAATTCTAATGATTATTATCAAAATTATTTTAATAGTAAAGCTTTAGAGTATGAAAGAATAAATGATGAAGGTGCTATTTTCACGGATGTAGATTCCTACCAAAGCAATTCTTATACTGATGAAGGAGACCCCAATAACAACAATTACCAAGGCTATGGTGGTTGGGGGCAAACCAATAGTCAAGTAACCGTCAATGTTCAACCAAGTTTTGGCTGGGGAGGCATGTGGTACAGACCGTTTTTTAGCTATGGCTATTATGGCAACCGTTGGAACAACTGGGGCTATTACAATCCTTATTATGCTGGTTTTTATGGTGATTATTATGGAGGCTTTTATGGTAGTTTCTATGGTGGTTGGTACAATCCATATAGATTTCCTGGGCATTACTATGCTTTCAACGGATACAATAATTATTATTACGGAAATGCATATTATGGAAGAAATAATGTGTCTTACAGTGCCAGCAGAAGAAATAGCTATCGATCAAATAGCATAGGCAATAGAAGCAGTTCTACCAACAATGGTAATACATCAAGATACAGCTCTTATAGAAGAAGCAATACGGTTAGTCCATATAGCACGACAAGTCGTGGTTACAATAATTCGTCCTCTACTATAAATAGTAATTCGTCAAGAAGAAATAGTAGCGCTAACACATCCTCTTCTTATCCATCCAATAATTCTACCTATTCAAGAAGAAGCAACACAAGCAATAATTCTACGTATTCTCCTAGCAGATCATCTTCTAGTAGCAACAATTCTGGAAGCTACTCAAGATCAAGTAGCGGCAGCAGTAGCTCTGGAACAATGAGGTCTTCTGGTGGCAGTAGTAGTTCTGGTGGTTCTTCAAGAAGACGTTAATATTTTTTAAAGAAAAAAAGAAACATATGAAAAAGTTACAATTCCTATTTATAGGCATGTTATCTATGTCTACACTTTATGCCCAAGACATCTCTGACGCCGTAAGATATTCGCAAAGTGAAATTCAAGGAACCGCTCGTTTTAGAGCTTTAAGTGGTGCCTTCGGAGCTTTAGGTGGTGATATGAGTGCCGTAAGCATCAACCCTGCTGGTTCTGCTGTCTTTGCACAAAGTCATGCATCGATAACCCTTTCAAATTTAGCTTCCAAAAATGACACACGATATTTTAATGGTTTAACAGGAACTACCGAATCTAATTTCGATATAAATCAGGGTGGTGCATCTTTTGTATTTGCTAATAACAACTCAAATTCTCCTTGGAGAAAATTTACTTTAGGGGTGGCTTATGATAAAACCAATAATCATGACAATAGTTGGAATGCGGTTGGAACAAATACAAAAGATGATGTTTATGTGGATCAAAATAATATTGTTAGGTCTCCAGCAAATTCGATAGCTGGATATTTCTTTCTTTACTCAGAAGGCGTAAAATTGGGAGATATTTCATTAATAGGGAATGAATCAATAACCGATGCCTATTCCGATATTGGAAATGTGTTTGGGCTTACGCATCAACAAGCCTTCCTAGGATACCAATCTTACATACTTGAACCAGATGTGGATGACGACAACAATACAACATATACCTCAAATCTTGCTAGTGGAAATTTTGATCATAATTATTATTATACATCAACAGGATTAAATGGCAAAGTAGCATTTAACATGGCCGCTCAATATGGCGATAACCTATATTTAGGGTTAAATTTAAATTCTCATTTTATAAATTACGACCGTTCCACATCACTATTTGAAAATAATTCAAATAATAATTCATTAATTAGCAGTATAGCATTCGATAACACCCTATCTACAACAGGTAGCGGATTTTCGTTTCAATTAGGTGGTATTTTAAAATTAAGTAACGAATTCAGAGTGGGTTTAACGTATGATTCACCAACATGGTATACCATTTCAGAAGAAACCACACAATATCTATCTGCCATAAGAGATGATAATGGCTCAAATGTTACAGCTGTTGTAAATCCACAAATCGTCAATATCTATCCAGATTACAAATTACAAACACCTGCAAAAATAACAGGAAGTTTAGCTTATGTTTTTGGAACACAAGGTTTAATTAGTTTTGACTATTCACACAAAGATTATAGTACTACTAAATTTAAACCGACTTCAGATTTTACTGGTTTAAATAGTGATGTTAATAATGTATTAACCGCTGCTTCAACCTATAGAATTGGTGGCGAATATAAAATACAACAATTTAGTTTAAGAGGTGGTTATCGTTTTGAGGAAAGCCCTTATAAAAACGGCATAACCGTTGGTGATTTAAACGGCTATTCATTAGGGATTGGATATAATTTTGGAAATACAAAATTGGATGTTACTTATGATTATTTTGAAAGAACTTCCGAAACGCCATTATACAATGTTGGGTTAACGGATGCTGCTATAATTGACAATACAAATTCAAATATAACTTTATCTTTAAGCTTCAATATATAAGCAGAATAAAGACATTTATTATAAGGCCTGAACTTAGTAGTTCAGGCTTTTTTTCATGTACTGTAAGGAAACAAAACCTCATCGTACTAATAAACCGGCATTAATTGTTTGTTAATACAAAACATAACAAAACGGAATTACCTATCTTTGCTGACTAAAAAATAAGTTTTTTGAACACATGAAAATTGAGAAAAACATTGAGGATTTTGATGCCTTGGGTGAAGATCATATTGGAACTTCATCAAACACACCTATGAGAAGTGATGCTTTTAAACTTTCTGTTGAAGAAAAAATAGACATTATAAGAGATGATGTACGCCACATCATGGAAACCTTAGGATTAGATTTGACGGATGATAGCTTAAATGGAACACCGAACAGAGTTGCTAAAATGTTTGTTAAAGAAATTTTTGGAGGCCTAGATCCCAATAAAAAACCTAGCGCTTCCACATTTGAAAACAAATACAAATACGGTGAAATGTTGGTTGAAAAAAACATTACCATGTATTCCACTTGCGAGCATCATTTGCTTCCTATTGTTGGAAAAGCACATATTGCCTACATTTCTAACGGAAGTGTTGTAGGTCTTTCTAAAATGAACCGTATTGTAGATTATTATGCTAAACGCCCACAAGTACAAGAGCGTTTAACCATACAAATTGTCAAAGAACTTCAAGACGTTTTAAACACTCAAGATGTGGCTTGCGTTATAGATGCAAAACATTTATGTGTGAATTCTCGAGGCATTAGAGATATTGAAAGTAGCACCGTAACATCAGAATTTGGTGGTAAATTTAAAGAAGAGGCTACCCGTAGAGAATTTTTAGATTATATAAAACTTGACACTAAATTTTAATAAGTTTGATGTTTATTTTTGTTACTCATTAACAACTAAACAAATCAACGACTAAACTCATCAACATCCATGCAACTTTTTCAGCAGCAAAAACTATATCTATATAATTCGCTTTCAGGAAAAAAAGAACCATTTAAACCTATCAACGAAGGCTATGTTGGGATGTATGTTTGTGGACCAACCGTATACAGTAATGTACATCTTGGGAATGTAAGGACGTTTATGTCATTTGATGTGATATTTAGATACCTTAAACATTTAGGGTATAAAGTGCGTTATGTTAGAAACATTACCGATGCTGGTCATTTAGAAAATGATGCAGATGCTGGCGAGGATAAAATAACCAAAAAAGCACGGTTAGAACAAATAGAACCTATGGAAATCGTGCAACGCTACACCGTAGATTTTCATAATATATTAAATACGTTCAATTTTTTACCTCCAAGTATTGAACCTACGGCAACTGGACATATTATTGAACAAATTGAATTGATTAAAAACATCATTGATAATGGTTTTGCTTATGTAGTTAATGGTTCTGTTTATTTTGATGTCCATAAGTTTAATAAAACTCATGATTACGGTAAATTAAGCAAACGTAAATTAGAGGATTTAATTCATAATACACGTGAATTGGACGGCCAAAGCGACAAAAAAAACCCACAAGATTTTGCACTTTGGAAAAAAGCCGAACCTCAACATATTATGCGTTGGCCTTCACCGTGGAGTGATGGTTTTCCTGGTTGGCATTTAGAGTGTACAGCTATGAGCACCAAATATTTGGGAGATCATTTTGATATTCATGGTGGTGGTATGGATTTAAAATTTCCACATCACGAATGTGAAATCGCCCAAAATGAAGCTGCCAAAGGACAAACACCCGTAAATTATTGGATGCATGCCAATATGCTAGAGTTAAACGGACAACGTATGTCTAAAACAACAGGCAATATTATTAACCCAGGAGAATTACTTTCTGGTAACAATAAGATTATGTCTAAGGCATACTCTCCTAGCGTTATTCGATTTTTTATGATGCAATCTTCCTATAGAAGTGTCTTAGACTTAACAGACTCTGGTTTATTAGGTAGTGAAAAGGGCTTTTACCGCTTGATGGATGCCTTTAACACCTTAGAAAGTTTAAAACCATCAACGAGGTCTAGCATCAATATAGCAGATTGGAAACAAGCTTGTTATAATGCTATGAATGACGATTTCAACACCCCTATTTTAATTGCTAATTTATTTGAAGCTGTTAAATATATCAATCAAGTGAAAGAAGGTTCTGAAACTTTAACTTCAGAAGATATTGTACTTTTACAGGAGACCATACATACCTTTATTTTTGATATTTTAGGCCTTGAAAACGTGTCTAAAACCGAATCTGGAACCGACAAATTATCGGCGGCCGTTGGTGTTTTAATTAAATTAAGACAAGAGGCTAGAGCCAATAAAGATTTCGCCATGTCTGACAAAATACGTGACGAATTGGCTGAGGCTGGTATTCAACTTAAAGACGGCAAAGACGGAACTTCATTTTCAGTTAATTAGAAGCTTTCTCTTTTCTGCGATGATTCAATGAAGTTAATGACAACAAATGAAAAAACTACTCATTGCACCATTTTTGTTTTTGATAAAAGTGTACCAAACATTGATATCGCCTATAACACCTGCATCCTGTAGATATCAACCAACATGCTCCCATTATTCTAAAGAAGCATTACAAAAACATGGACTGTTTAAAGGAGGTTGGTTAGCTATAAAGCGTATTTTTAGTTGCCATCCTTGGGGAGGCTCCGGCTATGACCCTGTACCTTAAAAAGTTTCACAAATAATCAACAACCTTTATCATTTGGTTATTTATGAAACGGAACTACTAATTCCTTTCATTATTTGTACATTCCTTGCTCCTAGTTTTATCAATAATAACTATACCCTCTCAATTAACTTAATCTATACACTACGAATCTTATAATTATTGATTTTAATTATATAAAGTTTTAACGGACTATCTATAATATTTTTGTCTTTAAATAATTCATATTTTATAATCACATAAATCATTACATATGAAAAATATTTTCAAAGCATTAATTGCAGGTTACGGAGCAAAAAAATTGGGTGGAGGCTGTTTAAGTACTATTATAATTTTTATAATTATCTGGTGGCTATTAGGGAATTTTTAATTCTAAAATATTAGAAACACCCTCGTTTATCGAGCTGTTTTCTATGTTTTATATTTTAGCTTAGTTTTAAAGTCTCGAGGTTACTTGTTCACTATAATCTGTAATCATTTTTGAATTGGCTTCATTATAAACCTCCTTTACAAGTTTATAAATATCAGGTATCACCGTTTTTGCTAGTTTAGAATTGCTATTTAAAAGCACACAAATACCTAAATCGGCATCAGGGTAGACTGCAATTTCATTTCTGTAACTGTTAACACTCCCACCATGATGTAACATGGTTTTTTCTTCATTGTTTTCTAAAAATTTATGGATTCTCCAACCAAATCCATAAGACGAACTGATATGCCCTGGCCAATGCTGATAATACTTGTTGTATTCCTTTATTTCTATAAATGGGTTAAAAACTTCCTGTAAAGCAGATTTATTTATAATTTCACTATGATGTCCTAACAATAACTCCATCCATTTAGCCATATCAAGAGCACTAGCGTTAATACCTCCAGCTGCAACGGCATTATAATAATTATGATTAAGCTTTAAGGTTTTCCAATTATTACCGCTTTTAGAATGAGGTAAAGCTACATTTTTTGTGTGCTCTAAAGTTTGATAATCCATTGAAACCGTATTCATTTCTAAGGGTTTAAAAAATCTGTCATTCAATAACGTAGTAATATCTTGATGGGTTAATCGCTGCATTATCTCTCCACTAAGTGCAAACATAGCATTTTGATAGCTATACATTTTACCTGGTTTACTAATGGGAGCAATCACTTTAAAACGTGTGGCAATTTCAGTTAACGATAATCCAGCTTCAACAAGGTTGGTATAACTATGGTAAGGTGCTCCTGAAGTCTGGGATAAAATAGTAGCAAGTGTAATTTGATTGGTATTAGCAATATCTCCTAACTGAAAATTTGGAATATAGTCACTCACCTTATCCGTCCAATCCAAAACACCTTCACTTTTTAACTTGGCAGCTAAAACGCCAGCAAATCCTTTTGATATAGATCCTAGTCGAAAAACAGTTTCTTTATCAACTTTATCTTTAAGTTTAATATTTCTTTTACCAAAGCCTTCAGAAATTATGATAGAATCCCCCTTTACGATGCTTACCCCAGCACCTATAATATCTCCTGAAGCAATTGCTCTCTCAAAATATGTAGTAAGCGCATCATTTAATTCTTGCTGATGCCATTTATATATTTTAATTGCATTTTGATCCACTGGAATTTTGTCAATTTTGTCGATTGATACAACTACTTGCTTTTCGGGAGTAGCAAACAAACTAACAACACTTAAGATGAGTAAAAAAAACGCAAAAACCAGAAAAGTTGGTTTTGTAAAGATTTTGAATCTATGCATAAATAGGTTGGCATTTAGGTTTGGGATGCATATTACGAATATAGGGTGAAATACTTAAATAGCCGACAAAAAACATATTTTTTTTTATAACTTACTGATTTATAGTTATATTATTGATATATAATACGCTTAAAATCCCCGTTAACTTCCTATTAAAATTCTTGTCTTAATGATTCATCTTGAGGTATATGCTTCAAAATCTCTAAAACAAATTTCCAATATTTTTGCACAGAGGAAATTTGAGCGCGTTCATCTGGCGAATGTGCCCCTTTAATGTTTGGCCCAAAACTAATCATGTCCATACCTGGGTAATTCTGACCTAAAATACCACATTCCAGTCCCGCATGGCACGCTGCTACATGTGGCTCTTCACCATGGAGTTCTTTATATAACTTGGTCATTACTTTTAAAATAGGTGACTTCATATTAGGCGTCCATCCAGGATAATCTCCCGAAAATTCTACTTCACAGCCAGTTAATTCAAAAGTAGCACGCAAGGCATTAGCCAAATCTATTTTAGAAGTTTCCACAGAAGACCGTGTTAAACAATCGATTCTTATTAAACCTTCTTTTAGATGCACTTTAGCAATATTATTTGAGGTTTCTACCAAACCCGGAATATCAGCACTCATTCTGTAAACTCCATTTTGTGCCGCATACAAGGCTCTAGTAAAACCTTCTTGAACCCCTAAATCCATAATCATTTTTGGGAGTTCACATTTGGAAACACTAATCTTCAAATGCGGCTCCATCGTTTTAAACTCCGTTTTAATAATAGTTGCCAACAACTCCATTTTAGATAAAAAATCAGTTTCATGAATTGCATCTATAGCCACAACAGCATTGCTTTCGCGCGGAATCGCATTTCTTAAACTACCGCCTTCAATTTCTGAAATTCTCAATCCAAAATTCTCAAAGCCATCAAATAACAAACGGTTCATGATTTTATTAGCATTACCCAAACCTTCATGAATTTGCATCCCTGAATGCCCGCCTTGCAAACCTTTAACGGTAATGGTATAACCAATTTTAAATTCTGGCGTTTCTTCTTCTTTATAATCCCTAGTGGCCGTTACATCAATACCACCTGCACATCCCACACCTATTTCATCATCTTCTTCGGTATCTAAATTCAACAATATCTTTCCTGAAAGCAAACCGCCTTTTAAACCCATAGCACCTGTCATACCCGTTTCTTCATCAATAGTAAATAAGGCTTCAATAGCTGGATGTGGAATGTCCTTACTTTCTAAAATAGCCATGATAGTGGCAACGCCCAAGCCATTATCAGCACCCAAAGTGGTACCTTTAGCACGAACCCAATCCCCATCAACATACATATCAATACCTTGAGTTGTAAAATCAAAAACCGTATCATTATTTTTTTGATGCACCATATCTAAATGCGATTGCATTACGATAGTGGTTCTGTTTTCCTTTCCTGCGGTTGCAGGCTTTTTTATTATCACATTTCCAACTTTATCTTCAAAAGTGTCTAACCCTAATTTTTTACCGAAATCTTTCATGAAAGCGATGACTTGCGCCTCTTTTTTTGAAGCTCTAGGTACGGCATTTAAATCGGCGAATTTATTCCAAAGTGCTTGTGGTTGAAGTTGTCTTATTTCTGAATTCATCATATTACATATTGTGTTTTACAAAGGTAGTTATTACAATTTAGCTTCTTTATAAATCTTATAAATTTCACGAACTATTTAATTTAACTATCTATCATAAAAATCAATATAAGCTAACGCAACCTTTTAATTCTTTTGTCATCTAATTATAAAGAGTCATAAAAAATGAAAACTGGATACACTTTATTAATTGCCCTTCTTCTATTAGCTTGTCAAAATAATCCTGAAATAAGTATCGATCCTGAAAATTTACTAATAGGCAATTGGATTGATTCAAGTTATGATAATGAAATTGTCACATTTCAACGAGCCGCAAGTTTAAACGAAAATGCTCCCGGTATATCATTTAAGGAAAATTCTGTTTTTATACAAAGAACATCTGGTTGGTGTGGAACGCCTCCTTTAACTTTTTATGATGACCAAGGCACTTGGAAAAGCCAAGAGTCACTTATCATAATGTCTCTTGAAAATTTTCCAAAAAATTTACAGTGGAGAATTATTTCACTTGACAATAACCAATTAACTGTTAAAAGGGAATTATCTGAACAAGAAAAAGACCATCAAGATTTAATGAATTTGTTCAATGAGATTACTACACTATCTAATAGTATTTCGTGTATAGATTCTAATAACTGGAGCTTTACTTCCTACGGAACCAAAGCTTGTGGAGGGCCTCAAGGCTTTATTGCATATTCAAATGAAATTGATACTGTGGAATTTTTGAAAAAAATTGAAGCTTACAATTTAGCCGAAAAACAATATAATATTAAATGGTCCATTTTCTCAACATGTGATGTTCCAAAACAACCTACATCTATAGAATGCCAAAATGGTTATCCTATTTTTAAATATTGACATATCAACCGTCATTAATGAACATTTGTTTATTTTTGACCCATGCTGAAAAATAAAAAAGCCATACTGTCACTTTCCATAATTCCGCAGTATATCATCATTAAATGGTTATCTCATTACCCTGAATTCATTGAGGACTATTACAGCAATGGCTTTTATCAATTTGTCTCTAAAATATTTCGATATAGTTTAGGTTGGATTCCTTTTTCGTTTGGAGATTTCGTTTACACATTTGCTATTGTTTATGGGATACAATGGCTTTTTAAAAACAGAAAACGATTAAGACAAGATACCAAACATTGGTTTATGGATGTATTGTCGGCATTATCCATGATATATTTTTCCTTTCATCTACTTTGGGGTATGAATTATTACCGATTACCATTACACAAAAACCTAAAGCTGGAAGCGGATTATACCACAGAACAGCTAATTGTTGTCACTAAAAAATTAATTAAAAAATCGAATGCTATATATGCGGAAATTAAACAAGATGACACTACTAAAATAGATTTACCCTATAATAAATCTGATATTTTAGAACTTGCTCCAAAAGGATATGAGAATTTAAAAAAGACATTCCCTGATTTAGATTATCACCCAAAAAGTGACAAGAAATCTTTGTATAGCTATCCCCTGACTTATATGGGTTTTAGTGGCTATTTAAATCCGTTTACTAATGAAGCACAGGTAAATGCGTTAATTCCTATTTATTTATTTCCAACAACCACATCCCACGAAATGGCACATCAGCTAGGCTATGCTGCTGAAAATGAAGCTAATTTTATTGGTTGTTTGGCCACTATAAACCATGATGACATATATTTTAAATATTCTGGTTATACCTTTGCACTTCGTTTTTGTTTAAATGAAATATATAGACGTGATGAAACCTTATTTAATAAGCTACTTGAAACAGTTAACAAAGGCATTTTAAATAATTTCAAAGAAGTCCGTGAATTTATGGATGCTTATGAAAATCCGTTAGAACCTATGTTTAAAATATTCTATAGTAATTTTTTAAAAGCCAACAACCAAGTAAAGGGTATGGAAAGCTATAGTTATGTGGTGGCCCTTTTGGTTAATTATTTCGAAAAAGAACCTATTTAATTCACTATGAACAAGCAAATTAGCAGTACACAAAACCCTCTTATTCGACAATTGGTTCAGTTAAAAGACAAGTCACGCGAACGTAAAAAAAGCGGCTCATTTTTAATAGAAGGTGAACGCGAAATTATGCTTGCCATAAAAGGTGGTTATGAAATAGAAACTATTTTATTCAATGCTGAAATCATTAATTCAGATCAGCTTAACAATCTAACAAATCAACCCATAAGTCTCATTGAAGTGACTTCTGAAGTATATCAAAAATTAGCATATCGCGATACTACTGAAGGTGTTTTAGCCGTTGCAAAAACTAAAGCGCATAACATAAATCAATTAAAATTCAACACTAAAAACCCCTTAATTTTAATTGCTGAAGCTCCTGAAAAACCAGGAAACATTGGCGCCATTTTGAGAACTGCAGATGCTGCCAATTTAGATGCTGTGATTATAGCCAACCCTAAAACCGATTTGTACAATCCAAACATCATTCGATCTAGCGTAGGTTGTGTATTTACAAATCAAATGGCAACAGGTTCTACTTTTGAAATTATTGAATTTTTGAAGGCTAATAATATGCAAATTTATTGCGCTGCCTTACAAGCTTCTGTGGAGTATCACACGCAAGATTACACCAAAGCAACGGCTATTGTTGTTGGTACGGAAGCGACGGGATTGAGTGATAATTGGTTAAAAAGTTCAACTCAAAACATCATCATTCCCATGCAAGGTGACATAGATTCGATGAATGTATCGGTTGCTGCAGGAATTCTTATTTTTGAAGCCAAAAGACAACGCAACTTTAAATAAACTATATGACTGCAAACACACTTTTCTTTATTATAATTACCATTTTAATCATCAAATTTATAGTTGATACCATTTTAGATGCATTAAATGCTAAACATTATAATGATGCACTGCCAGAAGTTTTACAAGATGTTTATGACGATACTGAATATAAAAAGTCACAGCAATACAAGGCCACTAATTATAAATTCGGACTTATAACTTCTACCTTTTCGTTGCTTTTAACATTGGCTTTTTTACTTTTCGATGGTTTTGAATTTGTAGATAATATAGCTAGAAGTTTTAGCAACAACAACATGATTGTAGCCCTTATTTTCTTCGGAATAATTATGATTGGCAGTGATATTATCATGACGCCCTTCTACTACTACAGCACCTTTGTTATTGAAGACAAGTTTGGGTTTAACAAAACAACCGTTAAAATTTTTATACTTGACAAAATAAAAGGATGGCTCATGATGGCAATTGTGGGCGGGGGTCTTTTAGCACTCATCATATGGTTTTACCAATTTGCAGGAAGTTATTTTTGGTTATACGCATTAGCATTGATAGCCGTGTTTTCAGTTTTCATGAATATGTTTTACTCGAAACTTATTGTGCCATTATTTAATAAACAAACACCTTTAGATGCTGGAAGTTTGAGAGACCAGATTGCTGCTTATGCACAAACAGTTGGTTTTAAATTAGATAAAATATTTGTAATTGATGGCTCTAAACGCAGTACCAAAGCCAATGCTTATTTTTCGGGATTTGGAAGTGAAAAACGTGTGACGCTTTACGATACGTTGATGAATGATTTAGAGGAAGAAGAAATTGTTGCAGTGTTGGCGCATGAAGTTGGTCATTACAAAAAGAAGCATATCATCTTTAACTTATTTGCCTCCATTTTAATGACGGGGTTAATGCTTTATATTCTATCGCTTTTTATCTCCAATCCCTTATTGTCAAATGCATTGGGTGTTGAAACTCCCAGTTTTCATATTGGTTTGATTGCCTTCGGATTATTATATGCCCCTATTTCTGAAATCACAGGATTAATTATGAACCTGTTTTCCAGAAAATTTGAATACCAAGCCGATGATTATGCTAAAAACACCTATAAAGCTGAACCGCTTATTACTTCGCTTAAAAAACTATCTAAAAACAGTTTGAGTAATTTAACCCCACATCCAGCTTATGTGTTTATGCATTATTCGCATCCCACTTTGTTGGAACGGATTACTAATTTGAGAAAATAATCTTAATCTGGAAATAGCGCTGACTCTAAAAAAACAAGGTGGTTTTTTTCTCAGAAACTTGAATTTATTTAACATTAATTGGGGCGACCACGCAACCGACACAGACAAATCTATTTTTTCAAAATCGACTTTCTGTATTTAATTCCCCATTCGCCCATTGCTTCAACAACTTTGTTCAGACTTTTGCCATGTGGTGTAAGTTCGTATTCAACGGTAACAGGCATTGTGTCCATGACAGTACGTTTAACAAGTTGGTTCATTTCCAAATCCTTTAACTCTTTTGACAATACCTTTGGCGCTATGCCTTCAATATGCCTACCTAAATCCATAAATCGGAATTTTCCGTTATTGTAAAGCGCGGCTATGATTACAGTTTTCCATTTTCCGCTCAACAAATCCTGGGTGTCTTTTACACCTTGAACTTGCAAACGGCAAATACCTGTGAGTTCTGATTTTTGCTTTTTCATAACGACAAAGCTACAAAAATAATTACTAAGTTGAACACTACTTACCAAATAGAAACTACTTACCAATAGGTAACAGTTATAGTTTTTGTAACTATACTTCGTATTTTTGTAACAGAATTTTAAACAATAGTAAAAAATGAAAATAGCGGTAATTGGGACAACAGGGTTTGTGGGAACAAGCATCACAAATGAATTGACAAACCGTAACCACAGCGTTACAGGAATTGCGAGAAACGTAAACACATTAGAAAAACCCAATTTGACAAGTGTTTCAGCAGACATTACGGACGTGAACAAACTTGCTGAAAACTTAAAAGGCAACGACACAGTTATAAGTGCTTTCAACGCAGGTTGGACAAATCCAAATCTTTATGACGACTTTCTTACAGGTTCAAAAGCTATTCAAGAAGCAGTAAAACTTGCAGGTGTTAAACGTTACATTGTTATTGGCGGTGCAGGAAGTTTATATGTATCAGAAGGTGTTCAAGCAGTTGACACCCCAGATTTTCCAAAAGAATTTTATGCAGGAGCTTCCGCTGCAAGAGACTATCTCAACTTTTTAAAAACAGAAAATAATGTGGATTGGGTATTCTTCAGTCCTGCATTTGAAATGCACCCAGGGATTACAACTGGACGAACAGGAAAATATCGTTTAGGAAATGACACGCCTGTTTTTGATGAAAACAACAGAAGCATTTTGTCGGTAGAAGACTTAGCGGTTGTTATCGCAGACGAAGTTGAAAATCCAAAACATCACAAGACAAGATTTACAGCAGCGTACTAAACAGTTATGCTTTAAATAGACTTTAAAAATGTTCGACATTAACATATGGCGGACATTTTTTTATATTTTTTTTGGACAAACGGAGAAAAAACGTTGCATTTAAAAGAGGTTTGGCATAATGCAGGTGAATGCTTCGTATGAAATTCATTGCTAAATTTGAACTTTAGAACATCGTATTAACGGTAATACTATAAGACCACCACTACGCCAAGTCTTAAACCGTTAAAAGAACCTGTCCAAAACTAAAATTAGTTTATATTTTTTAAATTATTGAATTCGTGAATACTTTCATTTGAAGCAGCATGCTTTTATTTTTTAATTTCTGTCTACGCAGGAATTAAAGAATGAAAAAATATAGCTGAAAGCGTGTTAAAACGCCCAAACAATAAATCGTAAATCAAAAATCGTAAATCCGAAATATTAGTGTATCTTTGCCGCTTCAAACTCAGAAAGTGAGTTAAATTCCTCAGAGTGAGGATGTGTTACTAGAAGGTTAAGTTAAGTATGTCGATTCGCTTCTTATGTAACACCACATAACAAAATCGAATACTTATACAAGAATGAACACATTCCAAGACTTAGGTCTTAACGAA
The DNA here is from genome assembly GCF_003258355.1 of Confluentibacter sediminis. Classification (GTDB taxonomy): domain Bacteria; phylum Bacteroidota; class Bacteroidia; order Flavobacteriales; family Flavobacteriaceae; genus Confluentibacter; species Confluentibacter sediminis. The sequence goes on from NZ_QKPO01000008.1 coordinate 200,386, forward strand.
GACCTTTTACACGCTATTACCGATTTAGGATTTGTAAACCCTAGTGATGTACAAAGCAAAGCCATCCCTATTTTATTAGAGAAAGAAACCGATTTAGTCGCTTTGGCACAAACAGGTACAGGAAAAACGGCGGCATTTGGATTCCCAATGCTACAAAAAATAGATATTGATAGCAGAACCACTCAAGGTCTTATTTTATCGCCTACCCGAGAACTTTGTTTGCAAATTACCAACGAAATGAAATTATACGGTAAGTACTGCAAAGGACTTAACGTGGTGGCTGTTTATGGTGGCTCTAGCATTACAGACCAAGCCAGAGATATAAAAAAGGGCGCACAAATTATTGTAGCGACACCTGGACGTATAAAAGATATGATTAGCAGACGTATGGTTGATATTTCTAAAATAGAATACGCTGTTTTAGATGAAGCTGACGAAATGCTTAATATGGGTTTTTATGAAGATATTACTGATATTTTATCAAATACCCCAGAAGAAAAATGCACATGGTTATTTTCTGCAACCATGCCTAAAGAAGTCTCTGTTATTGCCAAAAAATTCATGGAAAATCCTGTGGAAATTACTGTTGGTAATAAAAACGAAAGTACCAATCAAGTGTCTCATGAGTACTACTTAGTAAATTCCAGAGATAGATATGATGCTTTAAAACGATTGGCCGATGCCAATCCTGATATATTTTCAGTTGTTTTCTGTAGAACAAAACGTGATACCCAAAAAGTAGCGGAACAACTTATTGAAGATGGATATAGCGCAGGTGCTTTACACGGTGATTTAAGTCAGAATCAACGTGATTTGGTTATGAATTCGTTTCGTAAAAACCAAATTCAAATGTTGGTAGCAACCGATGTAGCAGCACGTGGTATTGATGTAGATGATATTACACATGTTATAAACTACCAATTACCAGACGAAATCGAAACTTATACACACCGGTCTGGACGTACAGGACGTGCTGGAAAAACTGGGGTTTCCATGATTATCGTTTCAAAAAGTGAGGTTCGAAAAATAAAAAGTATCGAACGCATTATTAAAAGAGACTTTATAAAAAAAGAGATTCCTGATGGTATGGAAATTTGCGAGGTGCAATTAATGTCGCTTGCCAATAAAATCCATAATACAGAAATCAATCATGAAATTGATAAATACCTAACCAATATCAATGAATTGTTTGCTGATTCATCGAAAGAAGATTTAATTAAAAAATTCTTTTCTGTTGAATTCACTCGTTTTTTCAATTATTATAAAAAATCTAAAAACCTAAATATAGCCGAAAGCAGAAGTGATGATCGTGAAGGAGGTAGAGAACGCGGTCGTGATTTTGGAGGAAATTCAGATTCCACACGTTATTTTATAAATGTTGGCAGCAAGGATGGCTATGATTGGATGAGTTTAAAAGACTTCTTAAAAGATGTTTTAGAACTTGGCAGAGACGATGTTTTTAAAGTGGAAGTCAAAGAAAGTTTTTCATTCTTTAATACTGAAAAGGAATTGCAAGAAAAAGTATTGGCTTTTTTCACTGACTATAAACATAATGATAGATTTGTGAATGTTGAAGTCTCTGAAAACCGTGGAGGCGGAAGACGTAACGATAGAAGAAGCGGTGGCGGAAGACGTGATGACAAAGGCGGTGAGAGACGTTCCAGTCCAAGAGGTGATTTTGGAAACAGAAGCGACAGACGCCGTAGTGATACTTCCAGACCAAGACGCTCTGGTGATTTCAAACCTAAAGAAGGGGCAAGACGTTCTGAAAGCGACTCTAGACCAAGTGATTCTAATATATCAAGACCAAGACGTTCAAGACGCTAGTTAAAAGAATTTGTTAATTTTAAGTCAAAAAAAATTCACTATCCCCTTTTTAAGGTTTAGTTTAGTATTTTTATAACTTAATTTACAATTAACCTATTTATATGAAACAATACCTTTTACTTTTTTTTGTAATTTTATCTTCAGCATATGGCTTTTCACAAGATGAAGAAGGCAAAGTAAAAGGTGTTGTTCTTAATGTTTCAAATAGTGAAGTTTTAGAAGGGGTTAACATCGTTAATCTAAATAAAGTTATTGGAACAAGCACCAATAATAAAGGTGAGTTTGAAATTAATGCAAAAGTTAACGACACCTTACATTTTTCTTATTTAGGTTTCAAATCTATTAAGGTACGTGTGACTAACGACTGGTTAAAATATGGTAATGCTACCACTATCAATCTTACAGAACTTGCGTTAGCACTTGAAGAAGTTGTTGTAAATCAATTAAAATTAACCGGCTATCTGGAAGTTGATATTAAACAGGTTCCTGCCATAAACAACAATTATCGATATAGCATTTCCGGGTTGCCAAGTACAGGTTATGAAGCTGGTAAATCATCTGCCCTTAACAAAGTATTAGGATCTATTTTTAATCCTGCAGATTTTTTACATCGTATGTTTGGTAAAAAACCAAATGAATTGAGAAAGCTTAAAAAGATGAAGGAAGATGATGAAATTAGAAACTTGCTTGCTTCTCGTTTTGATAGAGAAATGCTTACCGTATTATTACAAGTAGATAAAGTTGATTTAGATGAAATTGTAAGTCAGTGCAACTACTCAAAAGGGTTTATACAAACGGCGAACGACCTTCAAATATTAGATGCCATAAGTGAGTGCTATGAAGAGTATAAAGTACTCAATAGAGACCGAAATGGTAAATTGTAACAAGGAACAGATACGTTCCCTGGTTCATCATTAACAATAATTCAATAAAATTTCTTAAAACTCTATTAATACGTAAGTTAAATAGTGTTAAACATAAACTTTTTATTACGGGTATTGTGTTAATTTGATTTCTAGCTAAATTAATACACCATCCGTATGAGAATAACTATCTACCTATTCTTTTTACTTCAAACAGGCGTTTCCCTTGTATTTTCACAAGATATTGAAATGAGTGGCATGCTTATAGATTCCAAAACACAAGCCCCTATAGAATTTGTCAATATTGGGATTCAAAACAAAAATAAGGGCACCATATCCAATTTAGAGGGGAAGTTTCATTTAGGGATTCCAAAAGAATCCTCAAAGGACTCCTTAACCATCAGCCACGTCAATTACGAAACCCTAAAAATCCCAATTAAAAGCATTAAAAACAAAACACTTTATTTAGAACCAAAAACCAATGAACTTGCCGAAGTCATAATCTCTAATAAAAAGAAAAGACACAGAAAAGTGGGGGTTAAAAGCTATAATCCTTTATTATGGTTAGGTGCGCTATCGAAAGATTTTGACATCATTGAGAACGCACAAAGAATAAACATCCCAGAAAAAACAGTTAAAGTAAGGTATGTAAATATGTATCTAAGACGAGGTTTTAAAGCAGACAGTAGTTATATTAGAATAAATTTTTACAAAAATGTGAATGATGCCCCTGGAGAAAAATAGTTTTTGAAAATATTATACAAAAAAAACGAATAGAACCTGGTTGGATTCAAATAGATTTGACTAAAAATGACATCTATCTTGATGAAGATTTTTTTATAGGTTTAGAATTTATTCCAGATTTTAAAACCCCATTTGAAGTATATTTAGGAGCCATTTTAACCAAAGGAAAAGGCTATTCGAGAAGTAATAGCCAAGGTGAATGGAACAAACTACAAGGAGCTTCAACAATTAATGTAGAAATTGAATATTGAAAACAAAACTACCTTTTAAATTTCCTAAAATAATGGCTCTAATCTTTTTAGTACCATTAGCTATAAATTCCCAAAACATAAATGGAATTGTTTATGATACTGAATCTGCTTTAAAAGACATCAAGGTTTTTAATATTTCTAAACAAATAACTACCTATTCTGATGATGTTGGTAATTTCTCAATCAAGGCATCTGCAAACGATACGCTCATTTTTTCTTCATTGTTTTATGAACAAAAAAAAGAAGTCATCACCAAAGACGATTTTGAAGACAAAGTGGTTATTGAATTAAAAAAAATAATGAATAACCTTGATGAAGTTGTTGTGACGGATCGTTCAAAAAATAAAGTATTTAACCAAGAGGCATACACTACGGATTTAAAAACCCAAATAGCTAATGACATTAAAAAAAATCCACACTTATATAGTCCGGCACCAAGTGGGAACCTAGACTTTATTAAAATAGCCTCCCTCATTGTCAAACTTTTCATAAAGGAAAAAGTTAAAGTAGATGTTATAGAACCTATAAATTACAACCAACTGGATTCCCTATTTTCAAAAGACAACTTTTTAAATGATAAATTTTTAGTAAATGAGTTAAAAATACCTTTAGAATATAAACCCTTATTTTTCGAATATTTTGAAGCAAAAAACATTAATGACAGTTTTCTAAAAGAAGAAAAAAGAATATTATTGCTAGACGAATTATTCAAAAGCAGTAAAGCATTTAAAACTTTTTTATCCGATTACGAACGGGGAAAAATAAAAGAATAATCTATGTTTATCTTAATTCTTGTTCTCTAACAAAGGCACAAAACGGAATTCACCAAATTCTTCTTGTTCAAATTCTTTGTTGTCTTTTCTAATAAATAGAGTCATAATTTGGGTGTGTTCACCAACGGGAATCACCAGCCTACCTCCTACTTTTAACTGACCTAATAAAGGCTTTGGTACAAACGGTGCTCCCGCCGTTACTATAATACTATCAAAAGGAGCTTCTTCAACCAAACCTTTATAACCATCTCCAAAAATCAATTTTTTAGCACGATAGCCTATTTTTGGTAAAAACAAACTCGTTTTTTTAAATAACTCTTGTTGGCGTTCTATACTGTAAACTCTAGCTCCAAGCTCACATAAAATAGCTGTTTGGTAGCCACTTCCTGTTCCTATTTCTAGAACTTTATCTTCTTTTTTTACTTGAAGTAATTCCGTTTGAAATGCGACCGTATAAGGTTGAGAAATGGTTTGGTCTGCAGCAATAGGAAAAGCCATATCCTTATAGGCATAATCTAAAAACCCTGAATCCATAAACAAATGTCTCGGTACATTTCCTATGGCTTTTAAAACATTCACATCTGTTATTCCTTTGTCTTTTAATACAGTAACTAATTGCTGTCGTAATCCTTTATGCTTAAATGTATCTTTCAAAAGTAGTATGATTTCTCAATGCTAAAATTAGGCAAACATTTTAAAGCTTAAAACTATTTAAACAGAATTTATTTTTTAATAATTTGTAATTAAAATTTAGGGACATTATACCAAAATCATATCTTAATTATGTTATTTTTGTTAAAACGTAATAATTATGCTAAAAGTTGGAGTACTTGGTGCAGGCCATCTGGGAAAAATTCATTTGAGACTTCTAAAACAATCTGAAAAATTCAATCTTGTTGGTTTTTATGATGCCGATGAAGCTAACGGTAAAAAAGTGGAAGCAGAGTTTGGTTATAAATTCTTTAGTTCCATTGAATCACTCATCGATGCCGTTGATGTTGTCGATATTGTGACTCCTACCCTATCCCATTATGAATGTGCCAAACAAGCAGTTATAAAAGGTAAACATATTTTTATTGAAAAACCAATAACCAATACTATTGAAGAAGCCGAAGAAATTAGAGCTTTAGTGGCCTTACACCATGTTAAAGGACAAGTTGGTCATGTCGAGCGTTTTAATCCCGCGTATTTAGCCGTAAAAGACGAAGTGAACGCACCTATGTTTATTGAATCACATCGATTGGCAGAATTTAACCCTCGTGGTACAGATGTTCCTGTGGTATTGGATTTAATGATTCATGATATTGATATTATTTTAAGCACGGTCAATTCCAAAATAAAACACATTTCTGCAAGTGGTGTTGCTGTAATTAGTGACACACCTGACATTGCTAATGCTCGCATAGAATTTACTAACGGCTGTGTGGCTAACCTAACCGCCAGTAGAATTTCATTGAAGAAAATGCGTAAGATCCGCTTTTTTCAAAAAGACGCTTATATTTCCGTTGATTTTTTAACTAAACAATGTGAAGTCGTAAAAATGAAAGATGCCCCGGAACATCCTGGTGATTTTGATATGGTACTTGAAAATGCGGAAGGTATTAAAAAACAAATCTATTTTGACAATCCACCCATACCAGAAAACAATTCCATTCTAGATGAATTAGAAAGTTTTGCTGATTCCATAAACAACAATGCAAAACCTGCCGTTACACTACATGATGGCACGGAGGCTTTAAGAGTGGCAAATCAAATCATAAATTGTTTTTAGTAACTTATTTAGAAGAAGCATGACACAATTGGTATATGCTATTTTAAAATTGCCAAATTACACAAAACGGTGGCATTTGGAATGAATAAATAAATAAATAAATAAATAATGGGATTCCTTCCTTCGAAGGAATGAAAAAAATATGCAATGAAAAACATAGCAGTTATTGGAGCAGGAACCATGGGCAATGGCATTGCGCATAACTTTGCTCAAAATGGATTTAAAGTCCAACTTATTGATGTAAGCGAACTCGCTTTGAAAAAGGGTTTGGAAACTATTTCTAAAAATTTAGATAGAATGGTTAGTAAAGAAACCATTTCCGAAGCTAAAAAAGCCGCAACCCTTTCAAATATTACAACTTTTACACATATTAAAGAAGGTGTTGAACATGCCAATTTAGTGATAGAAGCAGCTACAGAACATGTTGATTTAAAACTAAACATTTTTAAAACCTTAGATGAAGCTTGCGCAATGGACACCATACTTGCCACTAATACCTCTTCCATTTCCATAACAAAAATAGCTTCGGTCACATCAAGACCTCATATGGTTATTGGTATGCATTTTATGAATCCGGTACCATTAATGACCTTAGTTGAAGTTATTAGAGGGTACAACACGAGCCAAGAGGTAACAAAAACCATTATGGAAATTTCTAAAACTTTAGGAAAAACTCCTGTTGAAGTAAATGATTATCCAGGATTTGTGGCGAACCGTATTTTAATGCCCATGATTAACGAATCCATAGAAACATTATATCATAGTATTGCTGGTGTTAAAGAAATTGATACTGTTATGAAATTAGGTATGGCTCACCCCATGGGCCCATTACAGTTAGCAGATTTTATTGGTTTAGATGTTTGTTTATCCATACTCAATGTGATGTACGATGGTTTTAAAAATCCGAAATACGCACCTTGTCCTTTATTGGTAAACATGGTAAATGCTGGCAAATTAGGCGTCAAATCTGGAGAAGGATTTTACGATTATGCTGAAAACAAAAAAGCCGAAAACATATCCAAACAATTTTTAAAGTAAGTTTATTCGTTTAACCGTTTATACGTTTAAGCTTAAAAACAGTTAAACAATTAACCGCTTAACCAACAAAAATGTCCATAAAAGAAAATCTCAATCATATAAAATCGGAATTGCCACCCCATGTTACGTTAGTCGCCGTTTCCAAGACAAAACCAGTAAGTGATTTAATGGAAGCCTATCATGCAGGACAACGCGTTTTTGGAGAAAACAAAATCCAAGAAATGGTTGAAAAGTATGAACAAATGCCTAAAGATATTGAATGGCACATGATTGGACATGTACAAAGTAATAAAGTGAAATATATGGCTCCTTTTGTGCGTTTGATACATGGTGTTGATAATATTAAGTTATTGAAAGAAATAAATAAAGAAGCATTAAAAAACAATCGAATTATCGACTGTTTGCTTCAAATTAAAATAGCTGAAGAAGACACAAAATTCGGAATGACAATAACTGAAGCACAAGAGCTCATTAAATCTAAAGCGTTTTCAGAATTAAAAAACATTAGGATTGTTGGTCTTATGGGAATGGCAACTTTTACTGAAAAACTCGACCAAATAAAAAAAGAATTCACTTTGTTAAAAACTACTTTTGATAGTTTCAAAACCATAGAATCCTTTAACTTTAAGCCAGAAACTATTAGCATGGGTATGAGTGGCGATTATCAATTAGCTATCGAATGCGGAAGTACCATGATACGAGTTGGAAGCAGTATCTTTGGGGAACGAAATTATAATTAATTCTAGGTTCTAGGTAAATTTACTTTTTAACTTTTTAACTTTTTAACTTTTTAAACTTATTTACGCAATATTAGACATAGAAACGACTGGAGGCAAGTATAATGAAGAAGGCATTACCGAAATTGCAATCTACAAATACGATGGTCATAAAATAGTTGATCAATTTATAAGTCTTATAAATCCTGAACGTGAGATTCAACCCTTTGTGGTAAATCTTACAGGCATTAATAGCGGGATGTTGCGTAGTGCTCCTAAATTTTATGAGGTTGCAAAACGTATTGTAGAAATCACTGATGATTGTATTTTAGTGGCTCATAATGCGCAATTTGATTATCGTATTTTATGCATGGAATTCAGAAGATTAGGCTTTGAATATGAACGTCCGTCACTTTGTACCGTTGAATTAGCAAAAGACTTAATACCAAATCAACCATCTTATAGCTTAGGAAAATTGGTGAGATCACTTGGTATTCCTGTGGCAGACAGACATCGTGCTTCCGGAGATGCTACTGCTACGGTTAAATTATTCAAAATGCTATTGGATAAAGATTCCAACAAAACCATTATTCAGGAATCTATTCGCTTAAATCCAAAACATCAACTAGAACCCAGACATATTGATATTATTGCCAAATTACCTTCAGAAACGGGTGTTTATTATATCCATAAAGCTGATGGCGAAATTATTTATATTGGAAAAAGCAACAACATTAAAAAACGCATCAATCAACATTTTACCAATACCAATTCAAAATCTAAAAAAATACAACTGCAAGTGGCCGCCGTAACTTATGAAACCACGGGAAGTGAATTGGTAGCACTCCTAAAAGAAAGTGAAGAAATAAAACGCAACAACCCTATATACAATAGAGCATTACGACGAAAAATATTTACGCACGCCCTATATAGTTTTGTAGATGATCATGGCTATCTTAATCTTAAAATTGATATAGCAGACGGACGTAAAAAACCCATCACCACTTTTGCAAACAGGCAAAGTGCCAAAAGTTTTATGTTTCATATGGTTGAAGAGTATAAGTTGTGCCAAAAATTAACCGGTATTTACAATACTAAAACAAGTTGTTTCAAATACGACATAAAAGAATGTGCTGGAGCTTGTATTCAAAAAGAAGCCCCAGAACAGTATAATAAACGCGTTGAAGTCTTAATCAATAAAAATAGTTACAATAATAAAAACATGGTGATTATTGATAAAGGCAGAGATATAGATGAGCGTAGTGCCATCCTCATTGAAAATGGTATTTTTAAAGGTTTAGGTTTTTTCAATCTGAATTATCAAATCAATAATATGGAAATCTTGGAATCCATAATTACCACTATGGAAAACAACAGGGATACCCAGCATATCATCCAAAGTTATTTGAGAAAGAAGAAGGATTTAAAGATTGTTCATCTATAAATTTTGTAGATTTGAATCTATAGTTTTTTTATGGATACTGTAAAATCTAAATTCGATATCTTCAGACAGAAAGTGCACATCATTATCTATGGCACAAATACGATGCTTGGCAAGTTATTTGACCTTGTATTACTCGGACTTATCTTACTGAGCGTGTTGATGGTAATGCTGGAAACTGTCGATTTTATAAATGAAAAATACCATCGGATTCTGCTTGTTTGTGAATGGATCATTACTATATTCTTTACTATAGAATATCTATTACGTATTATTTCCATAAAAAAACCTTCGGAATATCTTTTTAGTTTTTATGGCATTATAGATTTTATAGCCATATTGCCTATGTACTTATCATTTTTCTTAGGTGGAGCACAAGTGCTTTCAGTCGTTAGGGCATTACGATTATTACGCTTATTTAGAATACTTAATTTGGTAAGTTTTACAGGGCAAGCATCGCAACTAAAATTGGCTCTCAAAACAAGTCGTGTTAAAATTGTGGTATTTATTTATTTTGTACTCGTTATTTGTATTTTATTAGGATCTTTAATGTATGTTATTGAAGGTAAAGCCAATGGTTTCACTAGTATCCCCGTGAGTATTTATTGGTGTATTGTTACCTTAACCACCGTTGGTTATGGAGACATACACCCCATAACCCCATTAGGACAAGTTATTGCATCATTTATCATGATTTTAGGTTATGGTATTATTGCCGTCCCTACTGGTATTGTTACTGCAGAACTGGCCCAAAATAAACGTAAGGGAAGTTTATTTTTATTAGGAAACCGAAACCCTTGTCCGAATTGCGGAGAACAAGATCATATGCAAAAAGCCGAATTTTGCTATAACTGCGGCCATAAATTAAACGATGACTAAATTTCTAATTTCAATTGTAGGGCCAACAGCCATTGGCAAAACAGCTTTAAGCATTAAACTAGCTCAACATTTTAATACTGAAATTATTTCGGCAGATTCCAGACAGTTTTTTAAAGAGATGCATATAGGTACAGCAGCTCCAACAAAAGATGAACTAGGGACTGCAAAACACCATTTTATACATCATAAATCTATAAACGACAATTACAATGTTGGTGCTTTTGAAAAAGATGCTTTACAATGTTTAGAAACACTTTTTAAAACTAAAGATGTGGTGATTATGGTGGGTGGTTCTGGATTGTATGTTGATGCCGTTACCAAAGGTTTAGATGATTTCCCTGAAGTTGATAGCCAAATTAGAGAGACACTAAATACAGATTTAGAAACAAAAGGGTTGCCCTATTTGCAAGAACAATTAAAAACTTTGGATTTAGAATCTTATAATACTATGGCGATTGACAATCCACATCGGGTTATTCGTGCTTTAGAAATTTGTATCGGTACAGGCAATCCCTATTCGTCTTTTTTAAATAAAGACAAATTAAAACGCAACTTTAAAATCATGACCATTGGACTTACTGCAGATAGACCCATTATTTATAACCGTATAAATCAACGTGTGGATGTCATGATGCAAGCAGGTTTGCTGAAAGAAGTGGAAACACTTCTTCCCCATCAACACTTAAATGCTTTAAACACGGTTGGCTATAAAGAATTGTTCCATTATCTTAATGGCGAATGGGAATTGGATTTTGCTATTTCAGAAATCAAAAAAAATACACGCCGCTTTGCCAAACGTCAACTCACATGGTTTAAAAAAAATGACACTATTTTGTGGTTTGATTACTTGGCTGATACGGCAACTATCATTGAAAGTATAGAATATAAAATACCTTAGTTGAGTGTTTTTTAAAGATAGTTCTCAATACAAAATAGCTCGTGCCTCAGTATTCACTCCAACTGAAAAGTTTACTAAATTAATATAAGTAACCTAAATGTTACTTCGATTTGATTTTCGAAACATGAGAAAATCAAATCGATAAGCTGATTTAATTAAACTTATAGATAGCCCCTATATTTTATTTAAATTTTAGATTCATTTTGTAGAATAAAATGTCGAAATTCGTTTAACGTCCAATATAAAACACCTGTACTGAACTTGTTTCAGTATCAAAACAATTTCAGGTGATAGTTGGCGATAATTTAAAACCCCATAAATGATAAAATTTAAGATATTAACTTGTTTCATCTTCTCTATATTAAATTTTCATTTGGCATTCGCACAAATCGATAAAACGGACTCAATAAATGGTTTTTGAGAAATGAATGGCTATGGAAAAATAATTGAAATTTCAGAAAATGAGGTTAATACATTTGACATTACTAAAATTTCTTGCATTCTTAAATCAACAATAAATAGAAATGATATTGATGAATTAGGAAAATTCATACTGATTAATAAAGACTCTTTAAATCTAAAACTTGGCATTACAAATTACTATTTACATAAGATTAGAGAACTCCCTAAAGAAAGATTTATTAATGATTCCATTCAATTAAAAAATCTAAAACTAAACTTTGATGTTTTTTGGCACACCTTAGATGAGAACTACGCATTTTTTAAAGAAAGAAACTTGGATTGGCAGCATATTTATGAGGAGTATAACACCAAAGTAGATACATTAACAAGCGAACTCGAACTATACAAAATCTTTAATGAGATAACTGACCGGTTGGATGATGAACACACATCTGTAAGACCATCAGAAGATATAAGAAATGCTTATGAAAAAATATTGGATACGCTTGAAGAAAATAATTCTACCCCAAATTTAACAATTGCAGAATTAGAGGAAAAAATTTTAAACAAATACATAAAAAACGCAAATAGATATGGTAAAAGTTTACACGGTAACGGACTTCTCAATTATGGGATTACCTCCAATAACATAGGCTATATTCAACTTAATAATATGATATTCTTTTCAAATTATAAAGTTTCAGATACGTTATCTGGTTATGATTTTTTATTTGCATATTTAGAAGAGTCAAAGAAAAACCCAAATTACCAAGAAGATGAGATAGAAGGAATCAAGCGTCTTATGGATTCTATTATAAAGGAATTTAACAACACGGATGGTATAATTTTAGATTTACGTTTTAATTATGGAGGCTACGACGTTGTTTCTTTAGAAATTTTAAAACATTTTATCCATGCAAAAGCAAAGGTGTTTAGCAAAAAAGCCAAGACTATAAAAGGTTTTACAGAAGCACAATCATTTTTTATAGCGCCAATAGCCAAACCATACAATAAACCTGTATGTTTTCTAACAAGTCATCAAACCTCAAGCGCACCAGAATCATTGGTTATGGCTTCTATGCCGTTTAAAAATATAACAATTATAGGCTCTAGAACCATGGGGATTACATCAGATGTATTAGAAAAAAAATTGCCTAATGGGTGGGATTTATATCTATCTAATGAAATACAGGTAAATTATAAAGGGGAATGTTATGAAGGTGTTGGTGTTCCTCCAGATATAGAAATTGATTATCCAATAGATGAGGATGTGTTTATTCAAGATTTGTCAATAAAATTAAAGAATGGGGACGAAGCTATTGAAAATGCCTTTAAATTGATGAAAATAAAATAAATTGAACAAAAATTATTATTGACAGAATGCAAGCAGATGTTTTTTATATTTTTATTATAAAAAATCATTAAACAGGCCTAAGAACCCGAGCCTTAACCCAACCACTCCTTAAAATCCTTAACGCGTTCTCTGGCCACAATTACCTCGTCTGCATTATAGGAATTCAATTTTATTTGCAATCGTGAGTTGGTATAACTAACCATATCTTTTATGGCATGGATGTTTACAAAAAACTTCCTGTTTATTCTAAAAAATGTTCGTGGTTCCAATTCGTTTTCCAACAGTTCTAAAGTGATATCTAACAAATAGTTTCTGCCATCGGTAGTATGCAAATATGTGCCTTTGTTTTCGCTATAAAAACATTCAATTTCATCTATATTAATGAGTTTCAAATGTTGCCCAACTTTAACAGAAAATCGCTTTTTATACTCGCGGTCTATCGGGTTTACCAACAATTTTTTTATGTCATTAAAATCAATGTTTACAGTTTGTTTTTTTGGTATGCGTTCTTGATATTTTTTAACTGCTTTTGCCAATTCATCATCATCAATGGGTTTCAATAAATAATCAATACTATTTAACTTAAAAGCTTGAAGGGCATATTCATCGTAAGCTGTGGTAAAAATGACTGCACTTTTTATGTCTATATTTTCAAAAATTTCAAAGGATAATCCATCACTTAGCTGAATATCAAGAAAAATCAAATCGGGATGTTCGTTTTTTTGAAACCATTCAAGAGATTCTTCAACAGAATGCAGCATTGTTTCAGTTTTTAAATCGAGCTGTTCCAACATACGTTGCAACCTGCGTGCCGATGGCTTTTCGTCTTCTATAATGATTACGTTCATTATTCCCAAGTTTTATGTTCTTTGTCCATGTATTCTTGAATTTTTCGCTCTTCCCATTTTTTAGAGAATATAGGATTTTTACCAAAGACACCTATGGCATGAAACACCATTCCTATTCCCCAATAAAAAGCAGTTGAGTAGGTTTTAAACTCTAATAAATCACCACCATTTGTTGCAATAATCCCGATTAAAATTATATTTATGATAAGATACCAAAGAAGATGAGCATAGAATCCTTTTATTTGTTTTAGTCTTTTTTCAGCCCTATAATAAGCATCTTGTTTATTGAAATTTTCCATAATATTTTGTTTTAGTCCCAAAGTTTTTTCTCATTATCTTCTCTCATTAATTTATTTATTTTTCGCTCTTCCCAATCTTTACCCATAATAATAGTGGGCAAAAAGACAGATAAACCATGAGCCAATAAACCAATGCCCCAAAATACTGGAGTTGATAAATAATACCATTGAAATATACCATTTTCTAAACCATAAGTTCTTGTATTTATGATTAATATAGCCGCATTTATAGCCAAATAAACTAGAGCATGCGTGTAGAAACCCTTTATTCTTTTAACACGCTTTGTAGCTCTTTCCAAACGTTCGTTATTTTGAAAATCGTTTTCCATTATTTCCAGTTACTAGATTTAGACTCTCTTTCCATGATTTCTCTTATTTTACGCTCCTCCCAAGATTTTCCGTAACCAAAAATCCCAAAGGCATGAAAAATAATGCCTATCCCCCAACCCAACATAGGGAACCAAAACCATTGGTATCCCCAAAAAGTTTTATAGTTAATAAAAACCAATAAAGGAATAACTACACAATAAGCAATGATATTGGAATAAAAACCTTTTAGTTCTTCTACGCGTTTTTGTGCTCTATAATAAGCATCTTGTTCTTTTTGTATTTGTTTTGTTTCCATAACTGATATTTGTTTAGTAAGCATGGGTATAGCAACTGCAAAACTGTTTGCTTCCTTACTTATATTTATTTTTCTGTTTGTTAATAAATTATAGCGTTGCATGATATTACTTAAGCCAACGCCACTACTTTTTTTGACTATTTCTTTTAATTGTAAATTATTTTCAATCACCAAAACGTTGCCGTCTTCATAAATTTTGATATGTAAGGGTTTTGAACTCGTTACTATATTATGCTTTACCGCATTCTCTAAAAGCAATTGTAATGATAATGGCACCACTTTGCTTTCTGGATTGGATGCCTGTTCTGGCATTTCAAAAACGATACTATCTTCAAAACGCATTTTGAGCAAAGACATATAGGTCTTTGCAAAGTTTAGTTCTTCATCAACCGAAACTAATTCTTTATCTTTTTGTTCTAAAACATAACGATATACTTTGGACAAAGAGGTGGTAAACTTTTGTGCACTTGCAGGATTTTCTTCAATCAAACTCGTTAACACATTTAAACTATTGAATAAAAAGTGAGGATCTAATTGGTTTTTTAGAGCATCGAACTTAGCACTGGCCGTTCCTGCAATTACTTTTTGCTCTTTAATTTTATACTGCTGATATTTATTGTAGAAATAAACAACATGGAATATAATAACAATGGTTAATGTTATCCAAAGTCCAAATTGATAGTTTTTAATATGTTCATTTACAATAAATTCCGAAAATGTTTTGCCTCTAAGTGTGATAGCCGTGAAAGCTCTTAGAAAAAACAACCCAATAATAGTAATCACTGTTGAACCAATAATGCCAATAGCAATACGCTTTATTCTGTCCCTTTTTTTCCATGGAATCCGTTTTTCAAGTAAATTAAAAAAATACATATTTGAGAATCCAAGAACAAATGCATATAACTCATAAAAAATAAAATCAACCAAAGCTTCATTAAAACTATTAAAACTAAATCCACCAAAGAATAGGTTGCCAACTACAAACACGGCACATCCAATAAAAAAAGTTATATATATGTTTTTAATCCACTTGTTCATGATTGCTATTGTATTTATTTGCCACAAGATTGTAATAAAGTTTCTGCACGATCTTTACCCCAATTTGGATGAAATGCTGACTCCGGCTTAAAGTTAGCAAAAAGTTCTATTGAGCGTTTCAATTCTTTACAAAACGGCGTGGTATCTTGTTTAAAATATTGTGCGCTGCCCATGTTCCATTCAGCTTTACAATATACAACGCGAGGGTTATTTGGTGCTAACATTTCGGCTTTTGCATATAACTCGATTACTTTTCCTGATAAACTCATGCCATAAGTTGCACCATCAAAAGCGACCCAAGCTGTGTACAACAAGGCTTGTAACACTAAAATTTCTGGATTGTTTTTAGAAATGGCGGTGGCATCGTTAATTAAATCTTGAGCTTTTTTAAGTTGGGTGGTTAATTTTTTTTGGTCCGTCTCCCCAAAAACAGTTACAATATTAACTTGAGCGGCATAATACAATGGTAACCAATTATCTGGTTCTGCCTTGGCTATCCGTTCAAATAAATTTGCTGCTCCAACTGGATTGTTTTCTCCCCAAAGTTGAAAGGCTTTTTGCATGCCTTGCTCGTAATTGGATTGTGCATTTGTTAATGTCACAATCCATAGTGTTGTAAAAAAAATAAAGTGTTTCATAAGGTTTGTTTTAATTATGAAACAAAGATCTTATGATGACAAAAAATATAAAAAAGGTAGTGACCGAATTGTAATTTACAATAGATGAATTGTAATTTGAACTAAAATTACTAAAAATAAAAACGGCCAACCTGTTGTCATACTGGTTAGCCGTTCAAAAAATCAAACTCAATATAAAACCAATTAATGATATTTTATTAATTTACTGCCATCACAAAATTTATAGGCATACTAAAAGGTACTGGCACTGGTTTTCCTCTTTGTTTACCTGGAATCATTTTAGGCAAGGCGTTTATAATACGTACAGCTTCATTTTCTAAAAGTTTATCCGGGCCTCTGGTTTTGATGTTAGTAATGCTACCATCTTTATCAATAGTGAAAATAACAGAAACCCGTCCATGGATTCCTAATTCCAATGCTACTTCTGGATATTGGAAATTTTTCACCACATGGGCTTGCATTTTTTGTTCAAAACAAGCTCTTTTCTCTGCTTTACTTACTTTTTCACATCCTGGAAATATCGGAACATCCTCTATGACCGCAAAGGGCACTTCTACTTCTTCTTCAACTTCCGCAACAGCAACATCTTTAACACTAACAATAGGTTGTGCTATTTTATCTTCCTGATTACTTTCTGTGCTTTCAATAACAGTTTCTTCTATATCCTCTATATCCTCAACAATTTGAACAGCCTCTGTTATTACAGCAGGTGGAGGCGGTGGCGGTGGCGGTGTATTTATATTTGTTATTGGTATCTCTTCTTCTATTTGTTTCTCTAAATTTAAAACACCAATATCAATGTTTGCTTTATCATATGTTTTGTATTCTAAAGCTCGCCAAGTAATAAATAACATGATATTAAGACCTATAGCAAAATACAAACTACTGTTTCTGCTAATTTCTATTTCTGGGTTCTTTTTGACTTGCATGACTACTAATTTTTATAGTATAAAATTATTAGTATTAGCTAATATTTACTATGACAATTGTCATATCACACCCAAAGAACCATCAAAATAAAATCTAAATAATATATAAAAAAGCTGTCTTTCATTAAAGACAGCTTTTTCTGTTTTTACTATATTTTATGCGTCAAATATCAGAAGAATTCCATGTCAAGAAACATGAATGGTTCTAGATGGCTTTTGTTTGGCTTCTTCTTTTTTAGGAAGATGTATCTTTAAAATACCTTCTTCGTAGGTAGCCTTAATTTTATCATCTTCTATAGTGTCTGGCAACGTGAAAGTTCTTTTAAATGTTGAATATCCAAACTCTCTACGTGTATAACCATCTTTCTCTTCTTTATTTTCTTCTTTAATTTCTGCTGAAATAGATAGAACATGATTATCCAGATCTATGTTAAAGTCTGATTTTTTAAATCCCGGAACTGCCATTTCAACTATAAAAGCATCAGATACTTCTTTTATATTTACTTTAGGAAGTGAAATACCTGTATTAAAATTAGAAGAAAATAAGGTTGGAAAATCCCCTAAAGGAAAATCTTCAAACCAAGTTGATAAATTGGGAAGGTTTGACAACCTATTTTTATTAGTTGTTGTTAAACCTCCATTTTTTGTTACTGTAGCTAAATTGCTCATAATTAAAAATTTTTAGTTAAACATTATTTTTATCAATTTTCAACTAACAATCAACAAAAAAAGTACCAAATCATAAACTGACAGATAATCGCATATTTTTTAAGATTACATTAACAAACTAATGACAATAATTCCTTTTATCTTATTAAAAATCTGTCAAAATTTCATAAATAAAAAAAACATAAACAACTAGAATACATACAGTTGATTTAATAAAAATAAATTATAACACGCGTATTGTTTTTGAAATGAAATCAATTAATTTCGTTTATATTTTCAATATCTTAAAACAAAATTCAGTTATGGAAAAAATCACCCCTTGGATAATTTTAATAGTCTACGCCATAACTCTTTTGCTTTTTGATTTTTTTGTGTTGCACAAAAAGGATAAACAATCATCTACCAAAAAAGCTGTTTTTGAAACTATTTTTTTTGTAGCTAACGGACTCTTATTTTCCATTCTAATTTATTGGTTCTATCATAGTGAACTTATTGAAAACACAACACATCTATCTCCAAATAAAGCCGTACTAAATTATTTAACAGGTTATATGGTTGAACTCTCGCTAAGCATTGATAATCTATTCGTGATAGCTGCCATTTTTGCATCCTTTAAAATCCCTATAAAACACCAACACAAATTACTTTTTTTAGGCATTTTAGGTGCCATTGTATTTAGAGCTATTTTAATTAATTTAGGACTTGTTCTTATGGATAAAATACATGGCATGAGCATTGTTTTTGGTGTTTTTCTTTTATTCACAGCTACAAAAATGCTAAAAAATGAGGTAGAACATAAAGAAAATGACCAGCCTAAAGGTATTAATAAGCTTTTAAGGTTTAGCAAAATTTTAGATGGCGGAAAATTTATAACTAAAGTAGATGGCAAAAAAGTATTTACAGCCTTGTTTGGAGCATTAATCACTATAGAGTTAACCGATTTACTTTTTGCACTCGACAGCATTCCTGCCATTTTATCAATCACTAAAGATTCTTTTATTGTTTACAGTTCTAATATATTTGCAATTATGGGATTACGCTCACTTTACTTTTTCCTTTCAAACATGTTGGAAAAATTTGTATATCTTAAATATAGTGTATTCTCCATCTTACTGTTTGTCTCTATAAAATTAATAACTTCAGAATATTTTGAAATCCCAGAATGGTTTTCTTTAGTATTTATTGGTATATCTCTTGCGGTAGGTATATATATTTCTACATTAAATATTAAGAATATTAATTCTGAAAATGATATTTAAAAAACTGAGGGTATGTATGGTATTAACATTTGTTTTAAGTAACATCGTTAATGCTCAAACCAAAAAGGTTTCCCATGAAAACCAACAATGGATTCAATATTATAATGAAACCAAATTAAATAAAACATGGACACTATTAACAGATGCTAGCTTTAGGTGGAAAGAAGCATTTAATGAAAACTCACAATTTCTTGTAAGAACAGGATTGGGATATTCCATAGCGCCAAACCTTAGGATTGGAGGCGGATTTACCTATGTTGGTTTCTATTCTCAAGACACGTTAAATAAAATTGAGTACCGACCACATCAAGATTTAGTATTTAAAAGTACTTACAATAAAATAAAAATAAGCCAAAGAGTTCGTATTGAAGAACGCTTTTTCAATCCACTTAATAATCCGAATCACAGCTTTAATTTCCGATTTAGATACAGTTTTAATGTAAGTGTACCTATAGCTAAACTATCAAAAAGCAATCCAGACTGTATATTTTTATTAAATATAGGTGATGAAATTTTTATTAATACTGGAAAAGAAACACCCACTCAGACTTTTGACCAAAATAGATTTATCATCAGTCCTACCTTTCAATTAAATAAAAGGCTATCGATTTCACCAACTTTTAATAGTCAATTTGCTTCTACCACTACTGCTAGAAGCTACAAACAAACCAATGTGTTTTGGTTACAAGTAAGGCATAATTTGGATTTAAACAAGAACAATAAAACAAAGTAGCGGTTCTATTTTGCATGGATTCTGAATTTAAAATTATCTTTGTATGCTTTAATACAACATCATGCGTATAGACATTATTACCGTTTTACCCGAATTACTTAGAAGTCCGTTTGAAGCCTCTATTTTAAAGCGAGCTATTGAAGCTAATTTAGTAGAAGTGCATTTCCATAATTTAAGGGATTACACTTCAGATAATTATAAATCGGTGGATGATACCCAATTTGGTGGTGGTGCCGGGATGGTGATGATGATTGAACCGATTGATAAATGCATTTCTACACTAAAAGCAGAACGCCATTACGACGAAGTTATATATATGACTCCCGATGGTGAGACCTTAAAACAAGGTATGGCCAATCACTTATCTTTAAAAGAAAACATTATTATTTTATGTGGCCATTATAAAGGTGTAGACCAACGTGTAAGGGATCAATTTATAACTAAAGAAATTTCTATTGGTGATTATGTGCTATCTGGTGGCGAATTAGCCGCAGCAGTACTTTGTGATGCCGTTATAAGATTGATACCTGGCGTTTTGGGTAATGAAACATCGGCCTTAACCGATTCGTTTCAAGATAATTTATTGGCACCACCTATTTACACAAAACCACGAGACTACAAAGGCTGGAAAGTCCCTGAACTATTATTTAGTGGCAACTTGCCTAAAATTGAAAAATGGCGTGAGGAACAGGCTTTTGAGCGCACAAAAGAACGACGCCCCGATTTATTGGAAGATTAAATATTAATTTTTAAAAACTTTTAAATTTTAGCTTTTAACTTTTAACTTTTTAATTATCTTTGCACCCAATTTCGGGTTAACCTCTGGCGAAAATCGTGAATGTTGTTTCGAATTAATCATTATTAAATTTAAAGATATGGAATCTTTAGTAAAATTTGTTCAAGACGAGTTTGTAACGAAAAAAGACTTTCCAGAGTTTGGAGCTGGAGACACTATTACTGTTTACTATGAAATTAGAGAGGGCGAAAAAGTGCGTACTCAGTTTTTTAGAGGGGTAGTAATTCAAAGAAGAGGATCTGGTGCATCAGAAACATTTACCATCAGAAAAATGTCTGGTACTGTTGGTGTAGAACGTATATTCCCAGTTAATTTACCAGCTTTGCAAAAAGTTGAAGTTAACAAAAGAGGTAAAGTACGTAGAGCTAGAATTTTCTACTTTAGAGGTCTTACTGGTAAAAAAGCTAGAATTAAAGAAAGTAGACGCTAAAAAATACATGTTCTGTTTTACACAGAAACTTAAAAGCCTTGATACCATATCAAGGCTTTTTTTTATTAACAAAAGTTAATAACTTCGGTTTATAAAAAGTTGATATCTAGTTGCATAAAAAATTTTATTTTTTAGTTTCTTAACGTAACTTAGCATAAGAATCAAATAACAACTTCGGTTGGTTTCATCTGAAAAATGAATTTATATTGAATTTCTAAATGAAACAACGTTCTTTTAAAAAATTGTTTTTTGAGGTTTTGTTGTGCCACGTCTAGGCGTGTGTGAGCAAAAACCATGAAATCATAAAAAGAGTTCTAAATGTGTAACAGTTAGAAAACTAATATGATGGAAAGTCTTAAAAATAGTATAGATTGAAAGACCTTGCTATTCTAAGAACAATGATTTAAAGTGTGTTAGTTGTGAAAACAATTGATACATTAATAATCATCAAAAAAAGCAATAATGAGGAACATTTTAGTAATATGTCAATACATTTTGAAAATTACAATTAAATTGTTTCGTTGAAATAGTAATACTTTGATTGAAAAATTTAATCACTAAGATTAAGTTAATTTGGTAGCGATACTAAATAGATCAAGTCATGCTACTTCGAAGAAAGCCATGTCAGAATAGATTAAATTCTATGTGATATGGCTTTTGTTTTTTTAATATCCATATCTGTTTTTTTTAACAATTTCTTTTTAGCTGGATATTTTTTTATAATTCCAATAAATATACGTACTTCAATTATTAATTACCCCTTATTAAAAATCAATTTTTGTATATTCGCATCGCGAAAAAGGCATAAGCAATTTTCGGAAATTTAGTACTTTAATAATTTAAAAACTGGCACCCTAATGTCTAAAATTTTCTATACAAAAACAGATGAAGCTCCCGCTTTAGCAACACGTTCATTATTACCAATTGTAAAAGCTTTTGTTAAGTCTTCAGGAATTGAAATTGAAACTAAAGATATTTCTTTAGCTGCGAGAATTTTAGCTGTTTTTCCAGATTTTTTAAAAGAAGAACAACGTGTCTCTGATGATTTAGCAATACTTGGTGCTTTAGCAACCAAACCAGAAGCTAATATCATTAAACTTCCTAATATAAGTGCCTCCATCCCGCAATTAAAAGCAGCCATAAAAGAGTTGCAATCAAAAGGATATGCCATTCCTAGTTATCCAGATGAGCCACAAAACGATACAGAAAAAGAAATAAAATCTAGATTTGACAAAATTAAAGGAAGTGCCGTAAATCCTGTGTTACGTGAAGGAAATTCAGATAGGCGCGCGCCTAAATCAGTTAAAAATTACGCAAAAAAGAATCCACATTCTATGGGCGTTTGGAGTAAAGACTCTAAAACGCATGTATCTACCATGACTAGTGGTGATTTTTATCATAACGAAAAGTCAATGACGTTACCTGAAGCTACTAGTATTACTATTGAGCATATAGACAATAAAGGAAACGTAACTATTTTAAAAAATAAATTTGCCCTATTAAAAGGAGAAATAATTGATGCTACCATCATGAGCAAAAAGGCTTTGGTTTCTTTTTTTGAAGAACAAGTAGCCGATGCTAAATCTAAAGGGATTTTGTTTTCATTACATATGAAAGGTACCATGATGAAAGTGAGTGACCCCATAATTTTCGGGCATGCTGTAAAAGTGTTTTTTAGTGATGTATTTAAAAAACACACCGTCATTTTAGAAGAAATTGGTGTTGATGTTAATAATGGATTTGGTAATTTAATTGAAAAAATACAAGAATTGCCTGAAGCTAAACGTAAAGAAATTGAATCAGATATTGATGCAGAATTTAAAAAACGTCCAGCTATAGCTATGGTAAACAGTGGCAAGGGTATTACTAACCTTCACGTACCTAGCGATGTGATTATTGATGCTTCTATGCCTGCAATGATTAGAACTTCAGGGCGTATGTATAATCCAGAAGGAAAACTTCAAGATACTAAAGCCGTAATTCCAGATAGTAGTTATGCTGGAATCTATAGCGCAACTATAGATTTCTGCAAAGAAAATGGTGCTTTTGATCCTACGACCATGGGAACCGTGCCTAACGTTGGTTTAATGGCTCAAGCAGCTGAAGAATATGGCTCACATGATAAAACATTCGAGATTTCTTCAACGGGGACTGTTAAAGTTGTGGATGCTTCTGGATCTACATTATTAGAACACCATGTGGAAGCTGGAGATATCTGGAGAATGTGCCAAACAAAAGACGCACCTATTCAAGATTGGGTAAAATTAGCAGTAACTCGTGCCAGAGCTTCAGAAACTCCTGCTGTTTTTTGGTTAGATAAAAATAGAGCACATGATAGTGAAATAATTAAAAAAGTAAATACTTACTTAAAAGATTATGACACTACTGGGTTAGATATAAGAATCTTATCCCCTATTGATGCTACTTTATTTACATGTAAAAGATTGAAAGAAGGTAAAGATACCATCTCTGTTTCTGGAAATGTGTTACGTGATTATTTAACAGATTTATTTCCAATTTTAGAGGTTGGTACTAGTGCTAAAATGTTGTCTATAGTGCCTTTAATGAATGGAGGTGGTTTGTTTGAAACAGGTGCTGGCGGTTCAGCTCCTAAACATGTTGAACAATTTATAACTGAAAATCATTTACGCTGGGATTCATTAGGTGAATTTTTAGCATTGGCTGTATCATTAGAACATTTTAGCGAGGTTAACAAGAATGCCAAAGCAAAAGTTTTAGCAGAAACTCTAGATAAAGCTACCGAACAGTTATTGGAAAATAACAATGGACCTTCTAGAGATGTTGGGGAATTGGATAATAGAGGTAGTCATTACTACATTGCAAAATATTGGGCTGAAGCTTTAGCGAATCAAAATACCGATGCTAGTTTAAAGGCAGAGTTTATACCCATTGCTAAAGAATTGGGGAACAATGAATCTGTCATTTTAAATGAACTTATCAGTATTCAAGGAAGTCCTGTAAAAATTGATGGCTATTATATTCCAAATGAAAAACTTGTGAATGAGGCCATGAGACCAAGTAAAACCTTCAATACCATTTTAAGCTAAAATTATTAATATAAAGTTTATACAAAAGGCCTCTATTTAAGAGGCTTTTTTTTTACATTTATCAAAATTTGATTAATGAAAAACATTTTCAATTGTTTCTTTTTACTTGCATTTTCTACTTCTTTTCTTTTAAGTGCACAAGAAAAATTCACATTAAGTGGCACTTTATTTGAAGTTAAAAGTAATGAAACTGTAATTGGTGTTAATCTATATTTTCCTGAAATTGAATTAGGAACATCATCAAACGAATATGGTTTTTTCTCAATCACACTTCCAAAAGGAACCTATAAAATAATAATTTCCTCCATTGGTTATAATACCATAACAGACACCATACATCTTTATAAAAACATCACTAAAAATTATAGTTTAGGAGAAACCATAGAAAACCTAAATGAAATAATAATTACTGGAAATATTGAAAAACTAGATATTAAGAAACCTCAAATGAGTGTGAATAGTTTAACATCTACCACCATAAAAGACATACCCGTTGTTTTAGGAGAAGCAGATATTATTAAAGCTATAACATTACTGCCTGGGGTGACCAATGCTGGTGAAGGTTCATCTGGATTTAATGTAAGGGGTGGTGCTTCAGACCAAAATTTAATCCTCTTAGATGAAGCTACCATTTATAACTCCTCACATTTATTTGGTTTTTTTTCAGTCTTTAATCCGGATGCCATTAAAGACTTAAAATTGTACAAAGGAGGAATCCCAGCTCGATATGGTGGTAGAGTATCTTCGGTATTAGACATTTACCAAAAAGATGGTAACAGCAAAGAATTCCACGTTAATGGTGGGGTCGGTATTGTTTCCAGTCGACTGCTAGCGGAAGGGCCATTAAAAAAGGGCAAAAGTTCTTTTCTTTTTGGAGGGCGTTCTAGCTATGCCCACTTGTTTTTACCCCTTTTTGATGTGAATAATGTGGCTTATTTTTATGATTTAAACACTAAAATCAGTTATAAAATAGATAATAAAAATAATATTTATCTATCAGGATACTTTGGCCGTGATGTCTTTAGTATTTCTGATTCGTTTGAAAATATATATGGCAATTCCATTATTAACTTAAGATGGAACCACCTATTTTCCAATAAACTTTTCAGCAATTTATCATTAATTTATTCAGATTACTATTATGGTTTAAAACTTAATTTTGTTGAGTTTAAATGGAACTCAGGCATTCAAAATTTGAATTTAAAATATGATTTTAAATATTATTTGAATGATAAAACAAAAATTCAATTCGGTTTAAATAGTATTTATTATAAATTTAATCCAGGAAAAATAGAGCCAACTACCGAGACTTCAGGCATTAGTCCTTTTAAACTTATAGACAAATATGCTTTTGAAAATGCCATCTATTTAGATAGCGAATATCAATTATCGGATAAATTAGGCTTATCGTTTGGCTTAAGGCTAAGTACATTTTTACGTTTAGGTCAAAATGAACTCAATATGTATGAAAACGACCAAGCCGTTGTTTTTAATCAAGATTTACAAATTTATGAAAAGGGAGAGCCTATTGATGTAGAAAATTTCAAAAGAAGCGACGTTATAAAATCATTCCATAATCTTGAACCTAGAATGTCTTTAGCTTATCAACTTAATGATAAATCATCTATAAAAGCAAGCTATCATAGAATGACTCAGTATATCCATTTATTATCAAACACAAGTTCTCCTACGCCGCTTGATGTTTGGACGCCCAGCGGAAAATATATAAAACCCCAATTATTAGATCAATATGCTATTGGATATTTTAAAAACTTCAACAATAGTGATTACTCACTTGAAATTGAAAGTTTTTACAAAACACTAAAAAATAGAATTGATTATATTGATGGAGCTGATTTAATTGCTAATAATGCTATAGAGCAAGTGATCTTAAATGGTAAAGCACAAGCGTATGGCTTAGAGGTTTTATTTAAAAAAAATGAAGGAAGATTAAATGGTTGGTTAGCTTATACACTTTCAAAATCAAAGCAACAAACAAAAGGTAGAACGCCAAGTGAATTAGGTATTAATAATGGTAATTGGTACCATACGCCTTACGATAAAACACATGATATTTCATTAACTGCTAGCTATAAATATTCCGAAAAATGGAAAATTAATGCCAATTTTTTATTTCAAACAGGAAGACCTACAACATTTCCTAATTCGCAATATATATATAATGGTATAAGTGTCCCTAATTACAGTCTAAGAAACAGTAATAGATTGCCATCTTACAATCGTTTAGATATCTCAACAACCTATACTCCAAAACCAGAGAAAAAAGAAGGTTGGCAAAGCTATTGGGTTTTTGGAATCTATAATGTTTATAATAGAAAAAATGCAGCCTCTATCAATTTTGGAAACAATGAAGCATCAGGGTTTAATGAAGCAACACGATTTTCTATATTTGGTATAGTACCATCTATATCTTATAATTTTAAGTTTTAATACTATGAATTATTCAATATTAAAAAAAACAGTTTACTTATTTATATGTGTTTTAATCATCTCATGTGAAGATGTTATACAAATAGAGGTTCCTACAACTACACCCAAACTAGTTATTGATGCTTCTATAAATTGGTTTAAAGGAACCTCTGGAAAACTTCAAAAAATAAAATTATCGTTGTCTGCACCCTATTTTGATAAAGATATTCCTGTTGCCAACAATGCTATGGTAACAATAAGGGATACTAAAAACAATATATTTACTTTTATTGAAGACCAAAATTCGGGAATGTATATAAATAACAATTTTATACCAGAAATAGACGAAACCTACACCTTAACCATTATATACCAAAATGAAACATACATAGGAACAGAAACATTAAAATCTGTAACCCCAATTACCCGCGTAGAACAAGAAAATAATAAAGGATTTTCTGGTGACGAAACAGAACTTAAAGCATATTATTTAGACCCCATAAATGAAGAAAACTATTATTTTTTCGAATTTATAAATGAAAAAAAATCTATACTAGATCTAGAAGTTTATGATGATGAATTTACTAATGGTAACGAAATTTTCGGATATTACAATAAAGAAGATCTAAATAAGGGAGACGAAATAATTATACAAAACCATGGCGTTTCAAAACGCTTTTATCAATTTATTTTTCTGTTACTTCAACAAAAAACGGATGAAAATGGCAGCCCATTTGAAACCCAGCCTGCTAGTATTAGAGGTAATTGTGTTAATAAAACAAATCCTGATAATTATCCTTTAGGATATTTTAGAGTATCTGAAGTGGATCAGTACATATATACTATTGAATAAAATCCAGACACAAAACATACATACATATAATTCAACAAAAGGGTATTATTCAAATACAAACTCAATCTTAAAATTTGTATTTTTGGCAAATGGACTTTATTAAAACTACAGAGCAAGATTCTCATTATAATAATCTGGAAACAATGAGTGTTTCTGAATTGCTCGTAAATATAAATAATGAAGATAAAACAGTACCTCTTGCTGTTGAAAAAGCATTACCTCAAATAGAAAAACTAATTCATCAAATAGTTTCTAAATTAAAAATAGGTGGTCGCTTGTTTTATATTGGAGCGGGTACTAGTGGACGTTTGGGTATTTTAGATGCTTCAGAATGTCCTCCTACTTTTGGTGTTTCTCATAATTTAGTTATTGGGCTTATAGCTGGTGGTGATACTGCTATAAGAAAAGCTGTTGAGTTTGCAGAAGATTCTATAACGCTTGGTTGGCAAGATTTACAATCACATAATATTACTGATAATGATATAGTAGTAGGGATAGCAGCATCTGGTACAACTCCTTATGTTATATCTGCTCTAGAAATGTGTAATAAAAATAATATTATTACTGGATGCATCACTTGTAATGGAGATAGTCCTTTATCAAAAACGTCCCAATTCCCTATTGAAGTTATTGTAGGTCCTGAATTTGTGACAGGAAGTTCTAGAATGAAAGCTGGCACCGCACAAAAAATGGTTCTAAATATGATAACCACTACCACTATGATCCAATTAGGACATATCAAAGGGAATAAAATGGTAGATATGCAACTAAGTAATAATAAACTAGTTGATAGAGGTATCAAAATGATAATATCAGAGCTGAATATTTCAGAAAAAGAGGCTGAAAAATTATTAAATGCTTATAAAAGCGTACGATTAGCAATTAAAAACTATAAAAATGGAAACAAGTAAAACGGATAAAAAAATTTTAGCAAAAGGTATAAAAACATTAATTTTTGCACTGCTGAGCTTATTTATGGGTCCTATTTTACTTAGTGTGGCTTGGAGTAACGAAGAAAAACCGCTTTACCTACCTATTCTGATACTAGGATGTTTAATATCAGCCTTTGCTGTATTTTTAATATTTAAAGGCATTAAAATTATAATGAATAGCATGTTTAAAAAATAACTTATTGCTTATCAAATGTTTTCTATTTTGGAGTTGTAGGATTGTATCCGAAATAGGAATCTTCTAGAGTAATATTTAAACCATTTAATATATAACTTATAATAGCGTAATGATGTATGGCATGACTATTAGCTTGTGATAATGCAGCTGCTAAGGTATAAGACATTTCTATTTTCCCTAACCCTAAATCATCAGTAACTATTACCATTTCATTTGTATTATAATTTGTATTCTTTAGCTTGTCAATAATTAGATTTAAGTATTCTTCAGCTAAATTACAACAACCTTCAACAACCTTATTTCTACTTCTTGCTGTTAAATCAATTCGGTTTTCTAAATCTCTATTTAATATACAATCATAAAAATCAAGAATATGCCTTATATGCGATCCAACACTTGAATAATAAGGAGACACTGAAATATCAGATAACTGTTGATTAGATAAGTTAGCAAGAATATATTGAGTCTTTTCAAGTGTTTTTAAAGTAGATCGTATAATGATATCCATGTAGCCTAAATTAAATAAAAATAATAAGTATAAAAATTATTTTCACTTAGTCTTTACAAAAACGACAACTTACATACAAACCAAAAAAAAATCCCCTTCATAAAAAATGAAGGGGATCCCAAGAAAGGCAACGACCTACTCTCCCACTTTC
>NZ_QKPO01000079.1 GCF_003258355.1 Confluentibacter sediminis
ACTCCGGCAACACCAGCAATTCCGGCAACACCGGCAATTCCGGTAACACTGGCAACACCGGTAACACCGGCAACTCCGGCAACACTGGTAACACCGGCGGCGGTACGAACAACAATTCCGGCTCTTCCGGCTCCGATTCAGGAACAACCACCACGCCCTCCGGCCGACTCTGGCACGCCACCGTAGCCCAGGCTCAGGCCTATGCCGCCGGTGCCGCCGCGC
>NZ_QKPO01000080.1 GCF_003258355.1 Confluentibacter sediminis
GTGCCCCTCAGGGCCGGCAGGCACCGTGAACTCGTGAGTCCAGTTGCCGGCGGCATTCAGAGTTGCTGAACCGTTGGCATAATCCTCGCCGTCCTGCTTGAGCTGGACCTGCACGGAATCATTCGCGTGATTCTCGTTGTCGTCGGACCAAGTCTTCGTCACCGTAATCTTGGAGACCGGAAGGGTGATGGTCGGCTTCTGCGGGTAGGCGG
>NZ_QKPO01000081.1 GCF_003258355.1 Confluentibacter sediminis
GCGAGGAGGTCACCACGGTCTTGTAGTCGACAGTGGCGCTGGAGTTGTCGTTCGTGTAGAAGTTGTTGTCGCCGGAGGCATTGGCATCGTCCTTGTGGTTCTTAACAGCCTCGTCGAACGCAGCCTGCGTCGGCTTGACATTGAAGCTCACCGTGTAGGTGACGCGCCGTCCTCAAGCGTGTCGTCGTTGGACGTGACCGGCCAAGACACGGTGCCATCAGCCGCAACCGTC
>NZ_QKPO01000082.1 GCF_003258355.1 Confluentibacter sediminis
ACGGACGCTTCAGGGGCGCATGGCGCAGGTCTCGTCGTAATGTGGGTGCGGCGCGGGCGTCCGGACTCCTCCGAGCCCGCGGCGACCGGAAAACCTTCATGACGGGAGGAACGATGATGACCCCGGACGACATCGACGTGTGGGTCGGCCTGGACGTGGGCAAGAGCGCGCACCACGCGCACGCCCTCGACCATGACGGGAACACCCTGTACGACAAGCCGTTGAAACAGGACGAGAAGGCCA
>NZ_QKPO01000083.1 GCF_003258355.1 Confluentibacter sediminis
CGACAAGCCGTTGAAACAGGACGAGAAGGCCATCCGCACGATGCTGGGCAAGCTCTCCAAGCATGGCCGTGTGCTGCTGGTCGTGGACCAGCCCAACACCATCGGCTCCCTGCCCCTGACGGTGGCGCGGAACATGGGGATCGCGGTTGCCTACCTTCCCGGCACGGCCATGCGCAGGACCGCGCAGCTGCTGCCCGGGGACGCGAAGACCGACCGCAGG
>NZ_QKPO01000085.1 GCF_003258355.1 Confluentibacter sediminis
TACGGCCTCATGCCGGTGCCACGATACCAGTCCATAACCGCCTCATGCGAGGGCAGCGTGTGCATGTACGTGACCTTCCACATGCGGAAGGCGCTGGCATGCGCATGCAGCAGCTCCCAGTATTCGGGCGGCGTGAGGTTGTAGAACTCGCGTTGCTGCGGCAGCTTGTCCGCAAACGCGGGCGAGTGCACGATACCACCGATGATGCGGTGAATCGGCTCCTCATAGTTCATCGGCGTCTGCACAGCCAGCACTCCCCGACCCTGAGCCGGGCGAGCAGTCCGGGAATCAGATGCGGATGGTCCGGCACCCATTGGATGCAGGCATTGGAGAAGACCACGTCGAAGTCGGCCGGCAGCTCGTCCAGCCGCGCGGACACGTCGCACAGCTGGAAATCGATGTCGGGATAGGTTTTGCGCGCTGTCT
>NZ_QKPO01000086.1 GCF_003258355.1 Confluentibacter sediminis
ATTGCCGCCACACCAGCGTGCCGCAGACCACGCCCACTACCGCAAGCAGGGCGATCAGTCCGATGATTTTTGATTTGGAGAGTTTCATTGTGCGTCCGTTTTCTGGTCCGACTGGTGAGCCGGGCCGCCAGATGGAGTCTGACTGGGTGCATGCCGTCCTTCATCAGCAGCCGAGGAAGGCACAGGCGAAGGTGCGACGTCGTCGTATCCATCCATGCGGGCCAACCGTTGGATGGCGTCGGAGTCGGCCGTAATGCCCAACGTCTTGGCGCTTACCGCCCGGCTGAGTTCGCCGGCGGCGGTCTGTTCGAGCACTTGCAGCGCCTCGATGGTTTCGATTCGTGCCGTGGCTATCTGATCGCGTGCGCCGGAACTTTCCACGTCCACGTAGGAGCGCAACAGTTTCTCGGTCTGC
>NZ_QKPO01000087.1 GCF_003258355.1 Confluentibacter sediminis
AATACCGCCAGGCGCACCTGAGCCGAAACTCGTGGATGTGAACAGCATCTTCGCCACGAACAGCAGACACAGCATTCCCAAGCCGACGCGCGCATGTTCGGCGGTATCAATCAGATTCGAGCCGCCGCCGAGCACGTCGGGCAACCAGATGCCGACAGGCAACGCGATCGGGCCCGACCCCCGGAAAGTAGACACCGTGGGGTGAACAAAAGTAAGTGTAAGCCTATCAGACCTTAAGCGGCTTGGGACTCGAACTCATCGGGAGTTTGGTACCCGCACCAAGTGTGCCGACGGCACGTGTTGTAGCGCACGCACCACCGGAAGACGTCTCTGCGGCAGATCAGTTGATTGGCGAAGGTCTTCGCATCTTTGAGGACCTCCCGCTTTAAAGCTGCGTTGAACGACTCGG
>NZ_QKPO01000009.1 GCF_003258355.1 Confluentibacter sediminis
ACAAACGAGGTAGACCTGAAAAAATACGCATGGACAACGGTCCTGAGTTTATTGCCAATATTACATCAGAATGGAGTGAAATGCATGGTATTGTATTTCAATATATACAATCAGGTAAACCTACCCAGAATGCTTTTATTGAACGCTTCAATGGTTCTTACAGAAGAGGCGTACTTAATAGATATATTTTTGAAACGATAGATCAAGTAAGAGAACAAACTCAAATATGGATGTATGATTATAATCATTATAGACCACATAATGCGTTAGGTAAAATGTCTCCCAAAAAATACGCAGAACTTAATTGTAAGTGAACTAGTTCAC
>NZ_QKPO01000088.1 GCF_003258355.1 Confluentibacter sediminis
ATCAGGCGATTGACGGCTGGGTGGCCGCCGCGCGCGAGTCCGGCGCGGGTAAAGCCGGTGATTCCGGGGATGGCGTTGCCGCCGATGATTCTGCTACCGTGCTGGCCGATGGCGCAGCTGGCTCGCCGAACCGTGATTCCGACACCCCGTCCGGCCCTCGCCTGTTGCTGATCGGCAAGTCGCTGACGACGATGACCTACCCACATGTGGCCTCACACTACGGTCTGCCGTTCGTGCTGCTGACCCCGGTGCTGCATCACGCCGACTTCGATCCATCCGCCCGGGTGATTCCGGTGCCGGCTGTCGGCGATGATATCGTCGCCGAATCCGAGGCCCCGAGCGTGGCCGAAGCAAGGGCGATCATCCGCGCGGAACAGGCCGGCCAGTC
>NZ_QKPO01000089.1 GCF_003258355.1 Confluentibacter sediminis
CGCGGGTGTAACGTATGAGCCTTATCACACCACCCGCAACCCTTGTGCCCAAATGGCCGTTGCCCCAATCACGACTATGCGCGAATACTCGCTAATATGGCAATCAGCAGTCCGCTGATAATGGAGGTTTCATGGCTCAGTCAGACTTTGAACAGGAATCGACCGCGAACGCAACGTGGAGCCGCATGCTGCAAGGCAACCGGCGCTTTGCCGAGGGCAAGCCCGACCACCCATGGCAGGACAAGGAGACCCGCCAGACGCTGCTTGATGGCCAGAACCCGGATGCCGCGGTGCTCTCCTGCTCGGACTCGCGCGTACCTCCGGAAATCATTTTTGATCAGGGCCTGGGCGACCTGTTCACCGTGCGCACCGCC
>NZ_QKPO01000090.1 GCF_003258355.1 Confluentibacter sediminis
ACGCTCGGTCAGGCATTCACTACGCAGGCGGTGGCCAAGCAGATCATCACGGTGCAGTCCGACAGTGCGGACAGCCAGAACGATCCGGCCAACGGAAACTCCAATTCCTCTGACACCATCACCAAGGTACTGGCCAACCCCACTGCCAATGCCAACCATGCCGCCATCGTCACGGCGAGGGCACCATGGCGTATTCTGCCGGTGACCTTCCAGCAAAACGGCAAGGACCGTGCCGTGGTGTACATCGGCTTGTCGCTGGCCGACCAAATCGACACCGTCAACACACTCACCCGATACTGCATTGTGGTCGGCATCGCCGTGGTGCTGCTCGGCGGCTCCCTGTCCACGCTGATCATCCAGCACACGATG
>NZ_QKPO01000091.1 GCF_003258355.1 Confluentibacter sediminis
CGCCGTATCTGACCCCTCATTTGCAAAAAACTCTCACTGACGTTGAGTCAGTGAGAGTTTTTTGCAATAGGGGGGTGTTCCTATGTTTTTGTCAACTCCTTGGGGAGTTGACGTGTCGGGATTCCGGTTGGCTGTCGTGGGCGCGCTTCGCCCTGCCGGTGGCGTCCGGCGTCCTTTCCCGTGTGGCCCGGTTCAGGCTACGAGGGCTGGTTCCTGGTAGAGGGTTCCGTTTTTGAGCATGCTGTAGATCACGTCGCAGCGCCGACGCGCGAGGCAGATGATGGCGGCGTTGTGGTGTTTGCCCTGTTCGCGTTTGCGCTTGTAATAGGCCACGGAGGGCGGGTGTTTGGTGGATGCGACGAACG
>NZ_QKPO01000092.1 GCF_003258355.1 Confluentibacter sediminis
TGTGCCTGTTGCACAACCTCTCAAATATAATTCAAAATTTTAAGTTTTGGATGAAAGTTCTTATTTTTAGGGATGCAAGGCAAAAAAGACTATCAAGAGAAACTGTTCAACAATTTTCAGTTAAGTGTTCGCGTACCAGAGCACAATTTCTACCGCCGTTTAAAAGGGGCATTACCATTAGATTTTCTGTATTGGGAAACCAAGGGCTATTATGGCAGCAGTGGCCAAAAGAGCATTGATCCCGTGGTGTTCTTTAAGCTGTGCCTGGTAGGGTATTTAGAAAATATCACCAGCGACCGCAAGCTTATAGAGCATTGCAGCATGCGTTTGGACATCCTGTATTTTTTGGGCTATGACATCGATGA
>NZ_QKPO01000093.1 GCF_003258355.1 Confluentibacter sediminis
AAAAAGAATTGTATAATTATATCAGGATTTATTTAATAACCTGTATAGTTATTTTAGGACGGGTCAAGTCCATATTTATTATGGACTTGTTATGGACTTATTATGGACTTGTTATGGACTTGTTCCCTAGAAAAGGTGAGGTTGAGGTGTCTTTGCATCACTCCATACCTAGAGGGTTTTATGATATGTTAATACCATCTCTATATAGCTTCGGTGGTGTTCGCCCATAGTTCCCATACCGTTGCCATAGCGTAGCCATAGCGTAGCCATAGCGTAAGTACGGGTGAACCCTATATTTGACCCGTCCTAAAATAACTATACAGGTTATTAAATAAATCCTGATATAATTATACAATTCTTT
>NZ_QKPO01000094.1 GCF_003258355.1 Confluentibacter sediminis
CACTCCGAATAGGCGGCAAAAAACGATGATTTTTGACAACGATTGCAGGATTCTGCATGGTGGAATGAAGTCGGAATGGGCGCTGCGGCAAATACGGAGAACGGGTGCGGCGGAACACCATAGCGGAACGCTATCGCGGAGCACCGTAGCGCATAGTTGCCGTTTCGCGATGCTTTGCCGGCATTGCCGTGCTTTTGGGGCACCCAGCGCCGATAATGGAACACAGTGGCATACGGCAGCAAGGAGGAACCGTGGCGAACGCATCGAACGCAACGCCTGCAGTGATTGCGGCGTGCATCGTTGATGCCGTCGGCGGCTCCGCGAACATCACCAACCTGACCCATTGCGCCACGCGACTG
>NZ_QKPO01000095.1 GCF_003258355.1 Confluentibacter sediminis
CGGCCTTCCTCCAGCTCGTCTTCGAGGGCAGCGATGTGGCGGTCGAATACTTCGGCGGTCACCTGGCCGCCGCCGGCGAGCTCGGCCCAGTAACCGGCGTTGGCCGCGGCGGCCACGATTTCCGGTTCCACGGTGGTGGGGGTCATGCCGGGCAGCAGTACCGGCGGCTTGCCGGTGAGCTTGGAGAACTTGGTGACCAGCTTGGCGCCGGCCGGGGTGTTGATGACGCGCGGGGCGAATGCCTTCCAGTTCTGGGTGCGCTCAGGCTCGCTTTCCAGCGTGGAGAGCGTGGAGCGTTCGGACAGCGTGGTGGCTTCGACCACGCCGATGCCGGTGCCCTGCACCACGTTGCCGAT
>NZ_QKPO01000096.1 GCF_003258355.1 Confluentibacter sediminis
CTAATCATTGGCTTTACCCGATAGAACTCGCGTCCGAGCTCCAGCTATCATGAGGGAAACTTCGGAGGGAACCAGCTACTAGATGGTTCGATTAGTCTTTCGCCCCTATACCCAAGTCAGACGAACGATTTGCACGTCAGTATCGCTGCGGGCTTCCACCAGAGTTTCCTCTGGCTTTACCCCGCTCAGGCATAGTTCACCATCTTTCGGGTCCCGACAGGCATGCTCACACTCGAACCCTTCTCAGAAGATCAAGGTCGGTCGGCGGTGCACCCGCGAGGGATCCCGCCAATCAGCTTCCTTGCGCCTTACGGGTTTACTCACCCGTTGACTCGCACACATGTCAGAC